>CBDAVP010000001.1:0-141707 GCA_965201075.1 Isosphaeraceae bacterium
GTCCGGCTAGGCCACAACCGAGATCTCGATGTCGAGACCCCAACCACCTGAGGGGAGCGGAGGAAGTTTCCGAATCGAGCCAGGTGCGGAGAGCCGCGAACCCGGTCCAGACAGCAGTCAAGAAGGGCCGAATGAGATCCAGGTGATGATGACCAAGAAATCTCAAAAAAAATTCCCAGAATTCCCGCGCGACGCTCATCAAGGTCACGAATCTAAAGAGGGAGGAACTCGACTCCGACCCCAAACCCAGGCGCACCCGGACCACGCACCAAATCCTGATCCCCAAATTAACAACACGACGCCCAAATTCCATCGCCCTTGGCTCAAAACTCAAAACCCCATCCAAAGCCAACTTCCTCATGGCCGCCACCCTTCGCCAACTGATCGCCCAGTACGAACTCGTCGTCGCCGGAGACCCCAACCTCGGCCCATTCGACGACCTCCCGCTCCCCGACGAGGAGCGCGCCGCCATCCAGATCCGCGCCGACCAGTGGTGCTCCTCCCTGAAACCCAACAACGCCATCGAAATGTGGCTCCTGGAACAGGTCTGCCTCCAGGCCCTGCGCCTCGAACGCTGCCAGGTGGATGAGGCCGTCCATCGAGACGCCCTCGCCCGCCGCGCCATCGAAAGCTGGGACGACGACCGCCGCCGCGAGGCCGAGCAACTCGCCCAGAAATTACCCAAATCCCCCGCCGCCATCGCCTACCAGCTCCGCTCCACCCGCGCCGGCGCCGCCTGGCTCCTCCAACGCTGGACCGAGTTGCAAGCCCTCCTCGACGCCGGCACCCCCTGGGACACCGCCCAGAAATCCCGAGCCCTCCAGCTCCTGGGCTTCCCCAACGAATCCCCCGAAGCCCTCCCCCTCGCTCCGGCCGACCGGCTCGTCCTGGTCCGTTCCGAAATCGCGCGTCTCCAAACGCTCCACGACGGCCCCCTCGCCGACCTCGACCACCGATCCCGAGCCGCCGCCGCTCGCGGCCTCGGCCCCGCGATCCTCGCCGCCCTGGCCCCCCTGCGTCGCCAGGAAACCAGCATCGCCCGCCGACTGGAATGGCTCCTGAGCCGCTTCCAATCGGGCCGTCGTCCCGCCAACCTCGCCCCCGGCTACCGCAAAGACCCCGACGGAGACCTCGTCTACGTCGACCGAAGCATGCAGCCCGCCTACATCCCCCCCGACGTCGACCCCGCCACCGTCCCCCCCATCAAGGAACCCAGCAACGAACCCAAGCCCAACCCCAGACGCAAACCCCAGCGAGCCAGTTCCACCCCGCTCCCGCCCCTCTGGAACTTCACCCCCGCGCAATCCTTCAATCCTTCACCCCCAAAGAACCCGAACACCACGAACTTCCCTCGTTGCGACGCTCTGCGTCGTGACGCGCCCCCGGCCACTCCGCGACCCGTCCCATCCGAAGTCAGTCGCCAGCATCGCCCCGCCTGGCGATCCGAAGACCCCAACCCACCACGCCCCAACTTGTAGCCACCCCGGCCACGGTTTAAGATCAATCCGTACACGGGGCCCACTCGCCCGGCCACGCCGCCAGGGGCCCCGCCACCAACGCAACGCGAACTCCCCAGCGAGGGCCCGCCCCGGCGATGGCCGATCGAGACTATTACGAAGTGCTGGGGGTCGCCCGCGACGCCACCCCCGACCAACTGAAAAAGGCCTATCGCGCCCTCGCGCGCAAGCACCACCCCGACGTCAACCCCGGCTCCAAGGACGCCGAACGTCTCTTCAAGGAGACCCAGGCCGCCTACGACCTGCTCAACGACCCCGAAAAACGAGCCCTCTACGACCGCTTCGGCCACGCCGCCTTCCAGGGAGGACCGCCTCCCGGCCCCCGATCCGCCGGAGCCGAATGGGCCGCCCGCTCCGGAGCAGGCGCCGGCGGCTTTGAGAACATCGACCTGGGCGACTTCTTCCGGGCCGGTCAAGAAGCCGACACCAGCGGAGGGGCAGGGGGGGGAGCCGGAATCTTCGACGAACTCCTCGGCCGCATGCGCTCCGGACGCCCCGGAGGCCGACGCCTGGGCCCCCGTCCCGGTCGCGACATCAACGCCTCCCTGGCCATCCCCTTCGTCACCGCCGTCCTCGGCGGCGAAACCACCATCGAGGTCGAACGAGAGCCCGGCCACCGCGAGGCCCTCGACGTCAAGATCCCCCCCCGGAACCGAGCCCGGCGCCCGCCTGCGCCTCCGGGGCAAGGGCGAGCCCGGCGAAAAAAACGCCCTCGCCGGCTCACTCACCATCACCGTCGAGGTCGAACCTCACCCCCTCTTCTCCCGGGACGGCCGCAACCTCGGCCTGGAACTCCCCATCTCCGTCTCCGAGGCCATCCTGGGCGCCCGGGTCGAGGTCCCCACCCTCCACGAGGAAACCAAGACCCTGACCATCCCCCCCGGAGCTTCCACCGGCCAGAAGCTGCGACTCCGGGGCCAGGGAGTCCCCGCCTCGGCCATCCACCCCGCCGGCGACCTCCTGCTCACCCTCAAGGTCATGGTCCCCAGGGGCATCGACGACACCAGCCGCGACTTGATCCAGCAATTCGCCGACCGCAACCCCTTCAACCCCCGCTCCGGCCTCTGGTGAGATCATGAGCGAGCCGTTCTTCCCCCGAACCCTGGTGGCCGAGCGCCTCTCCGTGACAACCGCGACCCTCCTGCGCCTCGAATCCCGGGGGCTGGTCCAATCGATCCACTTCGGCGACGAAACCGGCTACGGTCCGGCCGAAATCCGCCGCCTCTGGACCATTTTGAGCCTCCAACGAGACCTCGGAGTGAACCTCAACGGGGTCGAGGCGGTCCTGACCCTCCGGGGGCACATCGACCAACTCCACGCCCAACTCGCCCGCCTCGCCAACGACTGGCAAGCCGCGCTGGACGCCCCGGAGGAGGCAGAGCCCCATGCCCCCCAGCCTCAACCCTGACGCACCCAACCACCGGCCAGGCCGCCGAGTCCCCGCCAACGCCCGCCGACGAGTCGGCCACCTCGCCGCCACCTGGCTCGGCCTGACCCTGGGCACCGTGGCGACGGTTTCCGCCCTGATCCTCTGGCACCTGGCCCGCCGGGGCCGCCTCATCCGCGAAAACCTGGCCCCCCCCCGGATCGTGAAATGGGACGAGATTCCGCCCAGCCCCAGCCCCAGCCCCAGCCCCAACCCAAACCCGAATTCCAACCCGCCAGCTCAGAGACCACCTCCGACGTGACCCCCGCCCCCGCCCCCGCCGCCGCGTCTCGGGAAACCTTCCGCCCTCACGAGCGGATCAAGCATCCCGACGACTTCCGCCGAGCCTTCGACCGCAAGCGCTCCGCCGCCGACCCCTGGCTGATCGTCTACGGAGTCGAGAACGGGCGAGACCACCCCCGCCTCGGCCTCTCGGTCTCAAAACGAAGGGTCCGCAAGGCCCACGACCGAAACCGAGTCAAGCGTCTGCTCCGCGAAGCCTTCCGCCTCAGCAAACCCCAACTGCCCCCCGGCCTCGACCTCGTCATCGTCCCCCGAGGCCCCGCCCTCACCTTCGAACAGGCCCGAAAATCCCTACCCGATCTCGCCCAGGCCATCGCCCGACGCCTCGGAACCCGTCCCCCCCGGCGCACGCCATGACCCCAACGCAACTCCTCCAATGGCCTGGCCAACTCCTGGTCGCCGCAATGGTCCTGACCATCAAAACCTACCAATGGACAATCGCCCCCCTGCTCGGCCCCTGCTGCCGGTTCGAGCCAAGTTGCAGCCGTTACACCATCGAAGCCCTGCGCAAGTACGGACCAATCCTCGGGCTCGCCAAGGGCATCTGGAGAATCCTCCGCTGCCACCCCTGGAGCCCCGGAGGCGTCGACCCCCCCTGAATCCGGGTCCACCTCAATTCCTCGGGGAAACCCACACCTCGTCCCCCGGTCCTCCTGGGGGACGCCCTCCCCGGCCCGAATCACCCAGGAACAAGAGCAACGAAGACCACCCCGAAGCACGGCCCGGCGAAGGGAATCCAGATTCAAACCCTATTCCTCGCGAATCGCCCCGGCAAGCGCCTCCAAACTCCGCAAAGCCTCGGGAATTCGCCCATCACGATCCACCAGCACCGCGAGACACCCCGCCCGTCTCGGCCCCCGAAGGTCATTCTCCGGGTCATCCCCCACGCAAAGCACCCGGTCCGGAGGAAGCCCCAGGCTCGCGCAGGCGGCCCGGTAGAATTCCGCGTGAGGTTTGCGATGGCCAACTTCCGAGGAGATGATGACCCCCTCGGCCAACCCTTCCAAACCCGGCAAACCCAACAAAACACCCCGAAGCCGCCCATCGAAGTTCGAAGCCACCCTTAAAGGCACACCCGCACGCTGCAGATCCGCCAACATCGGCGCGACATCGGGAAAGGCGACCCAGGCCGAGGGCCGGCCGAAGTGGTCCCAAAGCTCGTCGAAGGCGCGTTCCGGCTCGGGAACCTCGGGCAACACGGCCGAAACGATCCGTCGCCAGCGAACCCGCTCCCGCTCCTCATCGGTCGACAGCGGCCCCCGCGGGTCATCGTCGCCATCGTCATCGCCAAACGCCTTCACGAATCGCGACCGGACCTCTCGGCGGTCCAGACTCACCCCCTGACGCGCCGCCGCCTCGGTATAGGCGACGGCCACCGAGGGCGTCGGGTCGATTAAAGTCCCCACCGCGTCGAGGACGATCCCCTCGATACGACTCTGTCCGTCGCCGCCAATCATCGTCAACCCCCCAAGCGTGGCCCGACCAGCCCGGTCCCCACGTAGGAAAAAAGGGCGGGCGCAACCCCCAGGAGCGGGCCTAGGCTTGCCACAGGCACAGACCTCCGGAGTTCAAACCGATGCCCAGCAACATCCCCCACCGGCCCCACCCAGGTGCCCCCAGCCGGCCCAACATCGAATCCCCCGACCCCCAGACCCGGGCTCTCGGCCGTCGCCGGTCGCTCGACGAACAGCAGCGAAACTTCCAGACCGCCAAGGCTCCCGCTCGTCCCAAACGCCCGAATTGACCAGGAATTTCCGCCGACCGAAGCTCCCACGACCCCCCGGCGGCTCAAGGCAACTTCCCCGGGCGAACCAGGCCGGCCTGGACATCCACATCCAGGTCGGCCACTTGCCCGGCGGCCAACTTGGCGAACGCCACACCGGCCATCGCGGCATTATCCGTGCACAAATCCATCGGCGGAATGATCACCTCGAACCCTTCAGGCTCAAGCCCAGCCAGCCGTTCGCGGAGCCGGCCATTGGCGGCCACGCCCCCGCCCACCCCCAACCGTCGATGCCCCGTCCGAATTAACGCCTGGCGAGCCTTCCCCACCAACACATCGACCGCCGCCTCCTGAAAACTCGCCGCCAGGTCCGCCACCCGCCGGGGGTCGGGAGCCACCGCCTCGCCCCGCCCATCCTGCCCCTTCCAGGCATAAAGCACGGCCGTCTTCAACCCCGAGTAGCTGAAGTCCAGCCGCTCATCGCGCAGAAACGGCCTCGGGAACGAATACGCCTTCGGGTTCCCATCTCGTGCCGCTCGCTCGATCCCCGGACCACCGGGATAACCCAACCCCAGCAACGCGGCCACCTTATCAAACGCCTCGCCCGCGGCATCGTCGATCGTCCCACCCAGCAAGGTCGAGTCGATCGGCCCCCGACAATCAAACAAACTCGAATGCCCGCCCGAGGCCACCAGACCCACGCACGGGTAAACTTCCCGGTCGGGGAAGGCCAACTGGCAGGCATAAAGGTGCCCCTCCAGGTGGTCCACCGCCACTAAAGGAACACCCAAAGCCAGGGCCAGCGCCTTGGCGGCGGTCAGGCCAACGACCAGGGCACCGACCAACCCCGGGCGAGTCGCCACGGCCACCGCGCCCACCTCGGCCAAGGTCACGCCAGCCCGTCGCAACGCCTCGTCAATGACCGGCAGCACCTGGCGAACATGAGCCCGAGCGGCAACTTCCGGCACAACCCCGCCAAACCTTTGATGCAAATCGATCTGCGAAGCCACGACGCTGGAAAGCACCCTCGGCACGCCCAACTCAGGAGGCCGGGGCCCGATCAGGACCGCCGCCCCGGTCTCATCGCAGGTGGTCTCTAGCGCAAGCAAAATCAACGACACGAGACCTCGCCGATCAATCATGCTCGTCGGACCCGCTCTCCCGAGCAACCTTCCAAGCCACCAGTTGCGAGGCGACGGTGCAGGGTCCGTTGTACCGCGAAGTTAGGCGGCCTCAACCTGCATCCGCAGCGTTTGCCCTCGGCTATGCAGCGAAAGGAGTTGATTCGGTCGCAACGTGTGCAACCCAGAGGTGGAGCCCGAGTTGTCGCAGAATTCCACCTCGAAGGCCTCACCGTCCCCAAACACATCAACCACCACCCCGACCTCGCCGGCCGTTAGCCCCAGGGACGGGATCTCCGCCGTCAAGGCAATCGTATCGAGGCGTTCAATGTGGGTGCCCATCGAGATTCTCACTTAGGCAGGACGTAACAGGTTGTCAATCGCGGGAAATCCTCGCCCGTCCGGATGACCCACGCCGAACGGACCAGGGCGGCACCGAATTGGCTGGCAATCTCGAAATCGAGGTGGTATCGATCTCCAAACTCGTCGGATTTCTCGATGACGGCCTGGCCATCGACCGCAGCCTCCATGAGCCAATCTCGGAGGATATGCGCATCGTTGGCCGTCAGGCCCAGGGCCGCGCGGGACACAACGGCCGTGTACCTGCTGACCGGATGTATTGGGGACAGGCAAGAATCGCGGAGTTTGCGAAGTTCGACTTCGGCTCGGTCGGCGTCCGGAAGCCCCACCCATCGATCGTATCATCGCGCCGTTCAGGTCTCAAGGCATGCGGCTCAATGGTAATACAATCAGTTGCGCGCCGTGGTGGTCGAAGCCTCGGCCAGCTTCCCGCGGAGATACTCCAGCGCCTTCGTCAACTGGCGATCCTCCACCGGCTTCTTGGGCTCGCCCTTCTTGACCTCATCGGCCTTGGGCTCGTCCTTCTTGACCTCATCGGCCTTGGGAGCCTCATCCTTCTTGGGCTCGGGGGTGGCCGGTTTTGGGTTCTCGACTAGCGGCTTGTGAGACTTTCCGTGGGCCGAAAGGTCATGGTCGCGGCGGGATACGGCCCAATGCTCGTAGTCCTCGTCGGAAAGCTTCACCGTCAGCCCATCGTCGGGCGAAACGCCCCACTCGTCGGAGTCCTTGGCGTCCTTGGCCCGGTGGATATTCTTGCCCGAGGGACGCCAGTACGTCTGGGTCGTCAACTTCAGGACGCTGTTGCCATCCTCCAACGGCAGGATGTTCTGCACCGACCCCTTGCCATAACTGCGCTGACCGACAACCACCGCTCGCTTGTGGTCCTGAAGCGCGGCCGAGACGATCTCGGCGGCCGAGGCCGAATGCTGATTGACCAGCACGGCCATCGGGAATCCGGTGAACGTCCCATCCTTCTCGGCCGAGTACGCCTTGTCGCGGACGTTCCGCCCCTTGGTGGTGACGATGAAGCCATCCTCCAGGAACAGGTCCGAGACCTCCACCGCCGCCGACAGCAACCCGCCGGGATTATCGCGCAGGTCCAGCACCAGGGCCTTCATCCCCTGGCCCTTCAACTGCTCCAGGGCCTTCTTCACCTCGTCGCTGGTGGTACCGACGAAGCTGGTCACGCGGAGGTAGCCAATCTTCTTCTCCGGGTCAATCCAGAAGTCCCAAGTGTCATCCAGGTTGCGCGCATTTCCCAGCACGCTGGGCATCTCGACCTGGGCCCGGCTCATTGCCAGGGTCTCGGTTTTCTCGCTCCCGGGATGCAGCACGAGCAGCTTGACCTCGGTTCCGGCGCGACCCTTCAGGGCATCGACGGCCTTGTCCGGGGTCAGCCCCTCGGTGCTCTTGCCGTCAATCTCCAGAATCAGGTCGCCAGCCAGAACCCCCGCCCCATAAGCCGGCGATCCCGGCACCGGCGCGATCACCTTCAAGCGTTTGGCGTCGGCGTCGTAGCCGACCTGGATGCCGATGCCGATGAAACTGCCCTGAATCTGCCTCTGGAACTGCTGCCATTCCGAAGTGCTGATGAACGTCGAGTGCGGGTCGAGATCCTGAAGCATTCCCCGCAGGGCGCTTTCCAGCAATTCCCGGCGGTCGATCTTGCGGTAGTAGTTGGATTCGACTTGCTCGACAGCGTCAACGAAGACGCCGTAAAGCTCCATCAGCTCATCCTTGGGCTTGGCGGCCGAGGCGGCGGCGGGCGTGTCGGCCTTCTCGTCCTTGGCCTTTTTCTCGGCATCGTCGTCGGCGAACGACGCGCTCGCGATCCAAAGCGGGGCGAGACCACCGATCAACGCGATCACCCAGAATTTCCGGCTCGGCATGGCCCCGACCCTCCCGTTGTCGCAAGCCCTTTGGCGGCGCGTTGGCGCCGTTCGGGGGACGCAATTCCCCTAATGTAGTCCATCGTCTCCCGGGCCGGCAAGCGGGGCCAATGCCGACCAGCCCGAAGCGCCTCGGTCATTCCACGTAATACTTCGTCAACGCTCGCGAGACGACGTGGATCACCGCATGGCGGCTGATCGGCTTGGACAGCACGCAGAAGGCATCCGCCGAAAGCGCCCGCCGCAACAGCCCCTCATCCCGGCTGGCCGAGATCAGGATCGTGGGCAAGAGCCCCCGAATCTGGCGGACGATCTCCATCGTCTCCAGCCCGGTCAGCTTGGGCAGGTTGAAGTCCATCAAAACCAGGTGGACCGGCTGGGCGCGGACGATATCAATCGCTTCCTCGCCGCTTTCGGCCAGGAAGGTCCGATAACCCTGGGGCTCGAAGATCTCCCGCAACGTCTCCCGCTGGGCGGGATCGTCGTCGGTGATCAGCAGTGAGTAGGGATGTACCGCGGTCATGGTCCAACGACCCCGAACGCCTCGACCATCCTCGGAGGCAGGTGTCTGAAGACACCCAGAGCAAGCCCCGGGCCGCCGACATCCCTGGCGCCCAAATTCCAGGATAGTCGTGGTCGTAATGACCGGCAAGGTCGATTGTTAAGAAATCGCCAACGTTCCGGTAATCGACAACGGTCCGCCCGGTTCTCGCCACATTGGCAGTCAGCGCTGCACGCGACCGCCGTCGGCCCCCAGCCTGGAGAGCAGGCCGTGGGGAGGCCCCCAACGAGCGTCGGGGTTGAACGCATCGGCGCTGGCCAGGGTAGGGGGGTCGGCCTGGACGTCGAGGAACCGGTATGACTCCAGGAGCGACCCATCAGCGGCGCGGCGCTCCACCAGCGCCGGCAGGTGAGTCGTGGGGTCGAAGTCAAGCACCCCGGTTTCACCGCCAGCGAAGGTCGCCACCACCTTGTCGCAGGGACGGGCAAACCCCTCGGGCGTCTCGGTGCCGGCCATTCGCACCTTCGTCGAGGCAGTGTCGGCCAGGTCGTGGGCGAAGGTCGTCAGGATCGACTCGAACCCCGCTTCGGTGATCGGGTGGCGGCTATTTCTCATGACCAGTGGGCTATTGGGATCAAGCGCCATCCGGGGAATCAGGCCGTGGGGCAAGGAGATGTACATCGGACCGCCGTCCACGTAAATGGACTCACGCCCCTTATGAGGACCGTCGGGCCACTCCAGCCGAACGGCCCGAGGGTTCTTGCGGATGCTGACGATCACATCCTCGGCCGCGGGCAAAGCGGCGCCGAGGCGTTCCTGGCGGGTCAGCCGAACCTGGTAGCTGGCCATCGCATCCAGGCGGGTACGGGCCTGGGCCAGCAGCGACTCGGGGGTCGGCGCGGCTTCGACCGGTTCAGGCTTCGGCCGGGACTTCGGCGTCGAGACGGTCCGCTCGGAGGCTCGGGACGAGGGTCGGGAACGGGAGGATCGACTGGACCCTTCCACGGAATCCAACGGCGGCAGCAAGGTCACCGCGATCGGCCCAGCGCCCGGAGTGGTCGCCGAGGTCCGCATCGCCTCGACTTCAGGTTCGCCGAGGCTCTCACCCTGGGCCAGCATCGGCATATCCGACACCGCCGCGGTGGCTCGCGAAGGGGTCGATTTTGGGCCGTTGTCGGCAAGGACCTCCCCGTGGGGATATGTCCCGGAGGGATCAACGGCTCCCAGCAAGGGGGGCTCGCCTTTCGACGTCCGGCGGATCGACCACTCCCGAGCGCAGCCGGATCCCAAGAGGCCGGTGGCGAGGGCGAGAATCACCGTTCCGAAACCCGATCGTGTGCGGGTGCGATCCTTCGCGGGGGGCATCGCCGAATCTCCCTCCCCGGTCGGTCGGGGCCTGCCGCTGCCTCGCGCCCTCCCGTCCCGGTCGGCTCGACTTCCGGGGGGAGGGGGGGTGCTGACGCCAAATATCAGAACTAGGCCGGTCTGGCAACCCGAACCCCGCAAGATCTCGCGAAAAAGTGAGCCTTTCGCCCCGCGATTGGCCCGGGTCAAGACCGATTCGCGAAATCTCCGGCCAGCTCGAGTCCCCGAAAGGTCGCCAGGGCGTCGAGGTCCGGCATCAGGCAGGGCTGCTTATACTGTTCGACGGTCCCCCCGCTCTTGGCCAGCCGCCGTTTCTGGAAATCGGCCCACGAGCCCGCAGGAAGGAGGCGCGTGACGATCGGGCCGAGTCGGAGGGTCGCCCGCTTATTCTCATACTCCACATTTACTCGCTGCAACTGAGCCTCAACCTCGGCCGCTAGCCGTTGGGCCGAGCCCGGCGCGGGCAAGTCTTCGGCTTCCACGAGCAGTTGATAATGAGGAGGCTCGCCCCAACTGGGAAGCAGCAAAAACGACTTCAAGCGAAGGCCCAGAGTCTCCCGGGCCGCCGTCACCGCCGCGACCACCTGGAACTCCGACAACTTCTCTCCCGTCATGCTGGAGAAGTGCGCTCCTTTGTTGAGGAACTGAAGCACCGGGGCCCGCCCGTGAAACCCGACGCACTGCACCAGGTCGTAAATCTGATAGCGGTAAAGACCCCCGGCGGTGGTCGGCAGGATGTAATACCGACGCCCTTCGATCAGGTCAGTCGCCTCGACGGTCTCGGGTTCGTCGCGGTCGCCCTGGTCCTCGGGGATGAATTCGAAGTAGTGATGGCGGATGTCGAGGATGCCAGCGGGCGTCCCGTCCTCGATTGGGATCGTCATCCGCCCTTCCGAGGCGATCAGACCCGGGTCGCGAACCGGGCAGTCGCCGAAGAACTCGGGATACTGGCCGAGGTAGGCCCCCATCGTCCCGCCGGTCCAGTTAGCCAGGAATTGCAGGTTCGGCCAGTAATCCCTGGGGAGCAGTCGGCCCGTGCGGGAGACAATCTCCTCCAGGCGAGCCGCGACCGCCTTGCGCTTCCAGCGAGTTTTGGGCCGGATCGCGGCGCGGACTTCGGGCGGGATCTCCCAGCGAGAATCGACCGTGCCGTTGGCCAGGTCGCGAATCAAGGTGGCGTGCTCGCGATCCCCCAGCCTCGCGATCGCCAGCACCGTGCTGGGGTTGGCGGCGATGATCGTTCCCAGGTCTCGATGAACCGCCAGCCTCAGGGCGACGTAGTACTTCGACGCCACGTCCTTGATCCGCGACGCCGCCGGGTGCATGCAGTAAACCGTCCTCACCAGGCGGCTTTGCATGTGGGCGGTCAAGCCGGTGATCGCACCACAAGGTATGCCCGAGGGAGTGACGCTCTCTCGCCAGTCACTGGCCATCTGGAGGATCGGCCGCAAGCCCCCTTCCAGCATCCCCGGGTGATCGTCGAAGGCGCGGATGCCCCAGATCAACCAGCCGTGACGGTAGTGTTTGAGAGACTCCTCGGTGACGGGAATCGTCTTGGGACGGGCGGTGGTCCCCGACGTGTTGGCGAACATCAAAACGCGCGTGCCAGGACCGAACAGGGCGGAAACGTCCCCCTTGCGCACGCGGTCGATGTACGGCTCGTGGCCGTCATAGCCGCGGATCGGCACCCGTCGGCGGAAGTCGGCGGCATTGCGAATCTCGCCGAAGTGATGGTCGCGGCCGAACTGGCTGTCGGCGTTGCGGGCGATCTGGCTGAGGAGGCGTTCTCGTTGGACCTCGGGGGCGTGGGCCGTCTGGTCGAGGAACTCGGCGGCCAGGGCCCGAGTCCGTCGCATTTGCGGGCGACCAGCATACTTGCGAATTAGCCTGAACATGGCCGGCCCTTCTCGGTTGGTCGCCCGAGGCCCATCGTTCGCGGCCGAAAACCCATTCCGACGATCGCGATCACGAAGCCGCCGGCAAGGCCCGCCCGCTTGCCGCGGGAACGGTCTCGGCCGACGCCCCGCCGAGTCGGACCGCGCGTCGGGGAGCCACCCGCCGGAAGAAGCCGACGAGATGGTCACGATAGGCCGCCGGATCAATCTCCCGGCAGCGGTTGTGTTTCGCCTTGGGGACGATCCAAAATTCCTTCCCCTCGGGCCGGGCCTGGGCGAACAGGCGACTGGCGATCTTGGGGGGAATGTAGGCGTCTTTTTCGCCGTGGATCATTAGCCATGGGCGCGGTCCGAGGCGCCTCACCGCCCCCTCGACGTCCTCGTAACGGCAGCCACGCTCCCACTCAATCCGCAGCCGACCGGTCCAGGAGACCATGTCGTACAGCCAGCGGGGGATCAAATGGGCGTAAAACTTGTCCCCCACGTAAATCTGGCCGAATCGCTCGATGTAGGCCGAAACCGTGCCTCGGGTGGGAAACGCTCCGTCGGTAACAACCCCCCAGACGGAAGACTCGCGGCCGGCCAGGCAAAGCGCCGCGGCGCCCCCTCGACTCACGCCAAAAAGCCCCACCCCCGCCGGGTCCGCATCGGGCCGCTTTCGCAAGTAGGCCAACACCGCTCGCAGATCCCGCACTTCTCGGTTGGAGACCCACTGCATCGGAACGTACCCGTCTTCCTTATCACTCTGCCCATGATGGCGGAAGTCAAAGGCGAAGAGGTCGAACCCATCATCCCGAAGCGCCTCGGCGTAAGGCCCCACACTGTTGCGGTCCCCCGAGGAACTCGTGGCAGAAGACAATCACTCCCACCCGATTCCCCGTCCTGGCCTTGAGATAGGTCCCTGCCAGCTCGATTCCGTCCCGGGTCGAGAACCGGACGTTCTCCCCCTCGGCGTTGGGAGCGATTCGCATCGGCATGAACAGGGGGGCCTCGCCGAAAACCCGCCCCACCCAAGGCGTGTAACGGATCAAGACGTAGAGCGTGAACGCCAGAACCAACACCGGGATCATGGCGACCGTCAAAGTTAGGACGGTGAGGCTGGACACGAGGTAAGGCTCCGGGGGCGACGCGAGCGAAGTCGGGTCAAACGATGAGCCACCGGGCCCGACCGGCGCGGAGAATTGGTAGCCGGTCCGCGCCGACCCCAGTCCCCGTCGGGTCTCATAACCAGGTTATCGGTCGGTAATCTAGGAAACTTGCGAAGACCTGGAAAGATTCGCGGCGTGCGGGACGGAGCGAACCTTGGCCACTCCGCCGTCCCGCATCTTCTTAATATAAACCACACGGGCAAGTCACGAGCCAGCCGGAGAGATTTTCAACCCGCGATTTTTGACGCGGGAAAGCGTGGCGGGCTGAGGGCCGTTCGTGGAACAGGGATTAGAGACCGGGTCTCAGCCGGCGAACCGTCGCAGGACCAGCGAGGTGTTTTGACCGCCGAAGCCGAAGCTGTTGGAGAGGGTGACGTCAACGGCCTTGCGACGGGCTTCGTGGGGTATGTAGTCGAGGTCGCAGTCGACGTCGGGGTTGTCGAGGTTGATCGTCGGGGGGACAACGCCGTCGCGGATAGTCAGAAGGCAGACAATCGCCTCGACGCTGCCGGCCGCGGCGATCAGGTGACCCATCATGCTCTTGGTGCTGGAGGTGGGCACCTTACCGGCGACCTCGCCGAACGCTTTCTTGATGGCCAGGGTTTCGATCGAGTCATTGACCGAAGTGCTGGTGCCGTGAGCATTAATGTAGTCGACATCCTCGGGGTTGACCCGGGCATCGGACAGGGCCTCGCGGATGCAGGCGATGGCGCCTCGGCCTTCCTCGTGAGTGTCGGTGAGGCGGAAGGCATCTGCCGTCGAGCCGTAGCCGAGGACTTCTCCGTAGATCGTCGCGCCGCGGCGTCGGGCGTGTTCCAATTCTTCCAGGATGACCATGCCCGAGCCTTCGCCCAGGATGAACCCGTCGCGGTCGCGGTCAAACGGACGACTGGCGCGGGCCGGCTCGTCGTTGCGGGTGGAGAGGGCCGTCAGGAGGTTGAATCCAGTGACGCCGAAGGGGTGGATCATACTATGGGTGCCGCCGGAGAGCATCACGTCGGCGTCGCCCCGTCGGAGAATCTCGGTCGCCTCGCCGATGGCCTGGGAACTCGCTGCGCAGGCGGTCAGGCAGTTCGCGTTGGGTCCCTGTGCTCCGAACAAACTCGCGAGGTGGCCGGCGGGGGTGCCCGGTTCCTGCTCGGCCTCCTGGATCGGGTGAAGAAGGCCCAGGCCCCGGCGGGTGAAGGCGCCGGTATCGACCTTTCCCCCTCGACTGGAGGAGTGAACCAGATTGACGAACCGGGGGAAGTCCTGCTGTCCCTCGCCCGAGCCGAGGTACACGCCGAACCTCGCGTGGTCGAGCGACTTGTGGTCCAT
The DNA here is from genome assembly GCA_965201075.1 of Isosphaeraceae bacterium. Taxonomy (GTDB): domain Bacteria; phylum Planctomycetota; class Planctomycetia; order Isosphaerales; family Isosphaeraceae; genus CBDAVP01. The sequence goes on from CBDAVP010000001.1 coordinate 14,567, forward strand.
CAAGCCCGAGTGCTTGACGGCCATCGTCGAGGCCGCCACGGCGAACTGGGTGTTGCGGCAGTGGTCGGTCCAGCGGGTGATGTCCGCGACGTAATCGTCCAGGCGGAAACCGCTGGCCTCGGCGGCGATTTTGGTGGGGAAGGTGCTGGCGTCAAAGAGGCTGATCGGCCCGACGCCGCTTTTGCCCTCACGCAGGGCCGCCCAGGTCGACTCCAGGTCGCGCCCGACTGGCGTGACCATTCCCATCCCCGTCACCACGACCCGACGCAACATCGGCCTGCCCCCTTCGAGCGAAATCAAAGGCCCGACCATCCGCGACCCCGATGATTTGATCTTATCTCGCCGGTCCAGTCACCCGAGGAATCAGACGACGCCCGGATTGCCCCGTACCACCAGCGCCGCGGCCTGGCCGTGACGGGTCAGGTTGGTTGTGAGAAACACCGGGTTGGCCGTCTCTCGGGCCTGGCCACACACCATGTCGAGCTGGCAAGCCGGGTCAGGGTCGTCGCAATTGAGCGCCTGGGGGATCAAGCCATGATTGACCCCCAGCAGACTGCCGATCAACTCGACCGCGCCGCAGCCCGAGACCAGATTCCCCATGTAGCCTTTCAACGCCGTGACGGGCACGCCGTTCTCGCCGAAGACTCGCCCCAATGCCCGCGCCTCGGCCAGGTCCATCACCACGGTCCCGGCGCCGTGGGCGTTGACGTGGCCGATTTCCGAAGGCTTCAACCCCGCGTCTCGCAAGGCGGCCCTCGCGGCGATCTCGGTTCCAGGTCCCTCGGAGTCGAGCCCGCCGCCGGGTTTGCCGTCGCAGCCGGAGCCGAAGCCCAGAATCTCTCCGTAAATCTTGGCCCCGCGCTTCAGGGCATGTTCGCGCTCTTCCAGCACAACGATGCCCGCCCCCTCGCCGGGAACCCACCCATCGCGGGTCCGGTCGAACGGCCGTAACCCCCTGGAGGGCTCACCTTTCCAGTGAGACATTTGGTGCAACAGACTCATCCGGATCAGGCTCAGGGGGTGGATCTTGGAGTCGGCCCCGCCGCTGACCATGACGTCGGCGCGGCCTCGGGCGATGATCCGGCAGGCCTCACCCACCGCCACGTTGCTGGCGGCCTCGGCCTCGGTGATCGTGTTGCTAGGCCCCTGGCAGTCCCACAAAATTGAGATATGGCAGGCCAGCATGTTGGGCAGATACTTCAGGAGCCAGATCGGCTCGATGCGGGGGATGCCGTCCTTGCCCCAGACGTGGTAGTCGAACTCGTCTCCCGCCCCTTCGTCGTAAGACAGGTCAATGGCCGGGGCCAGTTCGTCCAGTTCGGTGGAGATCAGGCCGGCTCCGAGGTCGACGCCGACGCGAGTGGGGTCGATGCCGGCTCCCGGGACCCCGGCGTCGACCATCGCCAGTTCGGCGGCGGCGACGGCCAGCTGGATGTCCCGGGCCATGTACTTGATGTTCTTGCGGAGGTGCTTGAGGTGGTCGGGAAACGCCAGGGTCTTGGGCCAGGCCTTGGCCTCGAAGTCCTTGACCTCGCCGCCCAGATCGGTGGGCAGACCATCGACCTCGAAGGCGCGGATCTTGCCGACACCTCCTCGACCGTCGGCCAGGGCCGACCAGTTCGGGCCCAGCCCGATTCCCAGGGGGCTAATGAGCCCCAGGCCGGTGATCACCACGCGACGTTCGTTCCGGTCCATGGGCGTCTCGCCAATCTCCCCAGCCGAGCCGGGTCACGTCCCCCCGCGTCCGACATAGCGACCGGTCCGGGGGTCCGACCGCCCGGATGTTTCCGCTCCCGCTCGAGCCTCTCCCTAGCTTACCCGATCCCACAAGGTCGACGCTCGAGAACCTCAGCCGGAGGCCGTTGGCAGGGAACCCGATGAGGGCCCATTCATCGGCTGGGCCTGGACCTCGATCGCCTGCTTGGCCCGCTCCTGGGCCTTGGCCAGGTCGAGCACGCCGAGCAACTGCTGGGTGAAGACGAAGTTCTTCGGGCCGAAAATCTGGTTCGACCGGGTGTTGTCCAGGTGGGCGAAGACGATCTCGACTTCGGCCAGCAACTCGTCCTGCAGGAACGCCTTGCAGTCGACGACGGCCCCCTCGGCCCGAAGATCCGTCAACGTGACCTCGTAGACCAGTTGGTCGCCAGCGCAAGCCACGCCGTAGAACTCGGCCCTGGGGATTTTCGCCAGGACAACTTTTTCGGCGAACCCTCCGGCCTCGCCCACCAGGATGCCACCGGCCTGGGCCAGGCCCTCGATGATGAGGGAGGCGGGCATGACCGGGTATCCGGGCAGGTGGTCGTGCAGGTGTTCCTCGGCCAGCGTCAAGTTCTTGATCGCCCGGGCGAACTCGCCGCTCCGGAATTCCAGGAACTTGTCGATCCAGATCCATCTCATGTGGTGGCGCCGGCGGGTTGAGAGGGAAAAGGGACCGGGCGCCCGCCGCCGGGGCCCGGTCGACGCGAATCCGTTCGGGTCGGCCGGGTTCAGGCCGCCAGTTTGCTGGAAACGTACTGCACCAGCATGTCGACGGTATAAAGGTCGAGCAGCTTGTCGACCTCGGGGTTGGCCGCGAAGCCGGAAAGGTCGGCGAAGGGCATGCGTTCTTGCATCTCGGCCAGGCCGCGGGGGGTCAGCTTGCCGTCCTGGGTGAGATCTGGGTCCGAAACGTTCTCGGGAAAGAGTTCGCCTCGGGGGATCTTGATTCCGAAGTTCCGCTCCAGCCGGAAGACGATGTCCAGCAGGTCGATCGACTCGGCACCCAGGTCCTTGAACAACGTGGCGTCAGGGGTGACGTCGTCGTCGTCCACGCCCAGGGCGTCGACCAGGGTGGACTGGACCTTCTGATAAATCTCGTCTTGGGTCGGCATGGCGTTGACCATCCTCTGGGGACTTCTTGGCGGCGATCCGATCCCCCCTTGGGGACGTCGGCGGGGCGGCGCCCGGATCGATCGGGGCCAACCCGGCGGATTCGGGTCCGGCTATCTTGCGATTTTTCCCGAATCCTTGCAACATCATCGGTCCGCGCGACGCGGGCCGTGAGCCGCGTCTCACGAATCCGCCAACCACCACGCGTCAGGCGGACCCACCCGTCACCAGAGCCCCAGCCTTTCCATCGGTGGCCCCGATCCGAATCATCGCCCGGGCTCCCACCGACCCCTTGCGCAAGGTCGCGTACAGGTCTCGCAGCCCCGCGACGATCTGGGCGTCGGTGGCGTGCAGAGCCGGGTCGCGTTCTCGCAAGTTGTAACGGGTCAAGGTGATGCGTCCCTGAACCATCACCTGTCCGTCGATCACGCCCTTGCCTTTGAAGGTGCTTTCCCGCTCGCCGTGCTCGGTCAGTTCGACCCGCAACTCCAACTGGCGGCCGGGCTCGACGAAGCTCCCGTACTTGATGGTCTTGGCCTGCTTCAGGACGATGACGCTGTGGGCGAAGTCTTCCATGTCGCGGATCAGCCACGCCCCGGCCTGAGTCAGCGCTTCGAGCATGAGAACCCCCGGCATCACGGGGAAGCCGGGGAAGTGGTCGGCCAGGTATTCCTCGGCGAGCGACAGATTTTTCACCGCCACGAGGCACTTGCCCGGCTGAATCTCGCTGATCCGGTCGATCAAGACGAAGCGCATGGGAGTCCCCGGTTCTGGGCTTCGGGCCCGGCCTGACTGGGGGCCGGTGTCGTCGGGCGGACGGGCGAAACGGGCGGGAGGGGGATCGCGGCGACGAATCCGCCCGCGGAGGGGCCCATCATAGCGCCAAGATCCCGGCCCGGCAAGCGGTCTCGACAGGGGGCGACGCTGCCCCCGATGTCGCCAAACTCTACCCCGGCCACGGCCTGCGTCAAATCCGCCCGCAGACTCCCCCGAACTTACCCGGTCCGCCCGGCGGACATCCTGGGGTGGGATCATTCGGCGGCGGTCTGGCCACGGGGATGCCTTCCCCTGGTGAACTTCCTATACTGAAACCCCCGAACGTCGACGTGCCGGCGCGTCTCCACTGGAGAGAGGCCGGCGACGGGAGGGACCTCGCGAGGCCGCCCCATGATTTGGTCCCTGCTCGGCTGGATCACCCTGGCGACGACGGCGGCGACCGCCCCGCCCCCCGGGCCCGCGCAGGCGCCTCCGTCGTGGTCGCCGGACGGTCGATGGGTCGCCTACCTTTCCACCGGTGGGGACGGTGGCGGACTTCCCGCGCCCGGCTGGATCTTCGGCTGGAACGAATCCGCCGCCCCGGCCGAGGGGGAATCGACCACCTACCGGCTTTGGACCACTCGTCCCGAAACCGGCGTCTCGGTGTTGCTCGACGAAGGGGCCGGACCCCGCACGGCCCCCGGCTGGAGCCCCGACGGCCTGGCTCTGGCGTTTGGACGGGTTGTCAACAACGCCGACGGGTCTTCCACCTATGAGGTTGTTGTCCAGCAGGCTCCGGACCAGCAACGGGTCATCCTCCGAACCCCGTTACCGGTCACGGGCTCATCGGTGGACGGCCTGGTGTCGCAGGGGGTGGTTTGGAGCCCTGACGGCCGGTTGCTGGCGGCGCCCCGGGTCGATCCCCCGGGGCTGTTGATCCTCAAGGCCGAGGATGGGGCCGAGGTCCGGGCCCTGGACCACGCCTCTCGCCCGTCCTGGTCCTCGCGGAGCGGCCGGTTGGCCTTCGTGCGGATGGGTCCCGAGCCTGGGGTCTTCGCGTTTCGTCCCGGACGGGACGAGCCTCGGCGGATGGCCCGAGAGGTTCCCCCCTCGGGGCCGCTAGTGTGGTCGGCCGATGGTCAGTCGCTTTGGACCCTGGGCCGCTCCCCTGATGGGACGTTCTCGCTGGTGAGGCTTGGGCCCGAGGGACGCAAGCCGGAATTCGTCCGCTCGTTGGCCGACCCCGGCGCCCCCGGAGGGCCCCCCCGGTCGGCGTCGTTCGCCATCGACCGCTCGGGTCAGGACCTGTACTCCAGCAACGAGGCCGAGCATCAGGATACGGTGATTGCCCACCATCGCCTGCGAGAGCCGGTGGTGATGAAGCGCTGGAACCCGATCGACTCGACGGTTCCGGTGGGAGCGCTGGCGGTTTCTCCCGATGGACGGACCCTGGCGTTGCGGGCCGGGGCCTCGGGGACGGGGACGGTTCCGGGCCTTTGCCGGCTGGAGGACCAGAAGCTGACCCCGCTGGTCCCCGATGATGCCACTCGGGCTCGGTGGCTGACGCTGTTGATCGCCGACACTCGCGAACTGCTGAAGGCCGACGCCACGCCCATGCAAGTGCCCGCGACCTTCAACGAGCGGCCCGGCCCTCAGCCGGTGGCCCTCGTGGCCGAGCGGCCGACGCTACTGCCGGTCTCCACCGAGCCTCACCGCCTGGGTGACGGGGAGCCCCGCCTGCGTCACCTCGCCGACCTCGGCCGCGCCCTGTGCGACCGGCCCTCCGACGCCCCCGCGCCGTCGCCGAGGATCGTCGCCCTGCTGACCGAGGCCCGGCTGTTCTTCGCCGGGCTGCGGGACGACCCTACCGAAACCCTGGCGGCGCTGGACGCGTTTGAATCTCGGCCGACCAGCCCCGACGGACGTCTCCGCCTCCTGGCGTTGCGGGCGCAACTGGGCCTGGCGCGGGGGGACCTCGAATCAGCCCGGGCCGCGGTGGGCTACCTCCGCAAGGTTCACCCCGGTTCCCCGGGCCGCCTGGAACAGACTCCGGCCGGTCCGGTGCTGACGGCCGACCCCGACCCCTTTACCGGCTGGGTCGACTACCTGTCGTTCCTGATCCGCGGGCTCCCCGGAAGTTCCCCCGCCCCGGCCACGCCTCCCGACGCCGAACAACCACTACCCCGGCCCCAGGCGCCCCGGGCGGGGGTCCGGGAGGTTGTGAGACGCCGCGCCCCGATTCGTCCGGCCCAACCTCGACGGCTGGAACCCGAGCCCGCGCAGGTGCCTCCGGTACCGTTCGTGGTCCCCGAGTAGATTCGGCTCAACGACGCCCGACCCTTGCGACCGCGCCGAGCGGGGTCTATGATGCGGACCCAAATCCCCGGACGGGCGAGCAGGCCGATGGACCTGCGCCTTTTCGGGGTCCGCGTCTATCGAACTTCCTGGTTCCGTTGGAAGAGGCACGCAACATGGCCAGCGACCGCACCTTGATGGTTGGGGAAGCCCTTGTGGGCGAAGGCAACGAGATCGCTCACATTGACCTGCTGATCGGCTCAAAGACCGGGCCCGTCGGCACCGCGTTCGCCAACGCCCTGGCCAATCAGTCTCACGGGCACTCCAACCTGCTGGCCGTCCTGACGCCGAACCTGGCCGTCAAGCCCGCCACGGTGCTCATCACCAAGGTCACGATCAAGGGGTTGGGGCAGGCCGTGCAGATGTTCGGCCCGGCTCAGCACGCCGTGGCCAAGGCCGTGGCCGACAGCGTCGCCGACGGCACGATCCCCCAGGCCGAGGCCGAGGATCTGGTCATCGTCTGCGGAGTGTTCATTCACCCCGAGGCGAAGGACAACGACAAGATCAACAAGTTCAACTACGAAGCCACCAAGCTCTCGATTCAGCGAGCTTTCCAAGGCGAGCCCTCGGTTTCCGAGGTGATCTCGAAGAAGGATACCGCCAAGCACCCCTTCGCCTGAGACCGTCGCCGCTGAAATTTGGGGGCGGGCCGCGTCGAGCGACTTGACTCGGCCCGCCGTCTCGACACTCGGACGAAACGCCCCTTGAAACCGACCATCCTCCTGCAACTGGACACCGATCCGCAGCCCAGCGTTTTCGACGCCGTGGTGGCGGTGGATTCGGGCGTGGATCATTTGTTCCGGCACGGGGGCGTCAGTCCCGAGGCGGTCCGCGACCTGGTTCATGGTGCCCTGTTCACGAGGGGCGGCGACGACCTGCGACGCACGGCGATCTTCGTCGGCGGGTCGGACGTGGCGAAGGCCGAGGCCCTGCTCGAAGCGATTCAAGGCACGTTTTTCGGCGATTTTCGGGTTTCGGTCCTGCTCGATCCGAATGGGGCCAACACCACCGCCGCGGCCGCCGTCCTCGCGGCCATCGAAGGTTGCGGCGGGACCGTGAAGGGGAAACGCGCGGCGGTGCTGGGGGCGACGGGTCCGGTCGGCCGGCGGGTGGCTCGGTTGCTGGCGAGGGAAGGGGCCGAGGTGGCCGTTGGGTCCCGGCAGCTTGGGCGGTCGGAGGCGGTGGCCCGCGAACTGGCCGACGCCACGGGGGGGAGCTTTACCCCGTTCGCCAATGATGGCCTCGCCGAGGGGATGAAGGGGGTCTCGCTGGTCGTCGCCGCCGGCGCCGCGGGGACGGTCCTCCTGCCCGAGTCGGTGCGCAAGGGGTTGTCGGATCTGAAGGTTCTGATCGACCTGAACGCCGTGCCTCCGCTGGGGATTGAGGGGGTCAAGGCGACCGACCGCGACAAGGATCGCGACGGGGCGCGGGCCTGGGGGGCTCTGGGCGTCGGCGGTTCCAAGATGAAGATCCACAAAGCGGCCGTCGCCAAACTGTTCACTGCCGGGGACCTTGTGCTGGACGCCGAGGCGGTGCTGGCCCTGGGTCGGGAGTTGGGCTGAATTCGTCCTTGAACCGGCGGGACGTTTCCATGCCCCGCGTGGTCGGCACCGATCCGGGAACCGGCAGCCTGGACCTGCTCTTGCTGGTCGATGGCCGGGTCACCGACCAGGCCCGGCTTCCGGCCGACTCCGACCCTTCCACGTACCTGAAAATTTTGCGGGGATGGGAACCGCTGGACCTCGTCGCCGGCCCTTCGGGTTATGGGTTGCCGCTGGTGCCGGCATCGGCGGTGGGCGAGGCCGAGATTGACCTGATGAGCCTGGTCCGGCCCGACGAGGGTGGGACCGAGCAGGGCATCGGCGGATTTCGGGCGAGGTTGAGGGCGCTGGCGGGCTCGGGGTTGCCGACGGTGTTCCTGCCAGGTGGGGTCCACTTGCCGACGATCCCCGATCACCGCAAGGTCGGCGTGATCGACCTGGGCACCGCCGACAAGGTGGCCGTCGTGGCGCTGGCCCTGCACTTCCATGCCGAGGCGCCCGGCTTGCCCCTGGCCGAATCGACGTTTGCCGTGGTCGAGGTCGGTTCGGCGTTCACGGCCATTCTGGTGGTGGAGCGAGGCCGGATCGTCGACGCCTCGGCGGGGACTCGCGGCCCTTTGGGGTTGCGGGGCGGCGGGGCCTGGGATGGCGAGGCCGCTTACTGGTTGGGACCGCTGTCGAAGTCGGACCTGTTTCGCGGTGGCGTGGCGGATCTGGAGCCGACGCTTGGATTATTGGCCTTTGGCGAATCGCTCCGCAAGCACGCCGCGGCGCTGCGGGCCGTCACCCCATTCGATCATCTGTATCTCTCGGGGGCTGGGCTGGATCGGCCGGAGATTGCCGCCGTGGTGGCTTCGTCGCTGGCGGGGTTGGGTGAACTCAGGTCGCTGCCGTCACTGCCCGGAGCGTGGGTCAAACATGCGGCGCAGGGTTCGGCTTTGCTGGCTGACGGGCTGGCCGGCGGCATTCACAAAGGGCTCGTCGAGGCATTGGCGTTGCGGGAGGCCCGCGGCACGGCGTTGGATCACCTGCCTCGGGCACGCCCTCGTCCTTGAAGATCCGGGTGTCCATCCGATCCCGACCCCGGCGGTGCGGGTGTCCCGCCTCTCGATGTGCGACAGCCATGGTCTCCGCTGGTAAAATTCAGGAGAGTGCCGATCTTTCGTGACCAAGGCCCGCTTAGGGAAGGGGATGGGGAACGGATCCATGTTCACCCGACTCGATGACAAGCGGACCTCTGCCGAGGAGATCCCGGAAGCGGGGTGGGAGGCGAGACCTCGAGTTTCGGTGCTCCGCGGCCTTCTGCTCTTCGGGGGCGCGTTGATCGTATTGGGCCTGCTCTTGCCGGCAGTCAGCCGTTGTGGTGGTCCCGGGTCCGCCATGCGCCGCACGGCCTGCCTCAACAACCTCAAACAGATTAGCCTCGGGTTGCAGGCTTACGTCGAGATTTATGGTGCCTTTCCACCCGCATGCACGTCCGACGCCGAGGGTCGCCCGATGCACAGCTGGCGCACGCTCCTATTGCCGTATCTTGGCGAGGAGGCGCTTTACCGGACGATCGACCTGTCCAAACCCTGGGACGACCCGGTCCACGCCAAGGCTCGGGAGACGGAAGTGGGCATTTATCGCTGTCCGGAAGGATTGCCGATCGCCTCCACCACCACCACGGCGTACCAGGCCGTCGTCTCGTCGGGAGGTGCGTTTCCTCCGCGGCGTTCCCGGCGACCTTCCGAGATCGTGGATTCCCTCGAGTCGACCTTGATGGTGATCGAAGTCCCACGGGATCGGGTCGTCCACTGGATGTCGCCCCTCGACGCGGATGACGCCCTGATGATGAGGATTGACCCCTGGTCGGAGTTGGGACACATCTGGGGCTTCGGCGCAGCCTACGCCGATGGCCGTGTTCGGTTCCTGAGTGCCCGTACGTCGGCCGAGACGCGCTGGGCGATGATCTCGGTGGCTGGGAATGATGACGATGCGGTGGGGGACTGAAAGACGCATCGGGGTTCGAAAAATCTTTCGAGGACCTGGCCTTGGTGCGTCGAGCTTTGAAAGTGCGACACGGTTCGAGGGTGATCGGCCTCATCCTGTTCGCGGGGGCTTCGTCGCTGGGGCATGAAATTCCCAATGCTCGGGTCGATCGGTCGATCCAGTTGACGTTGGTTCCTGGCCAGATCGCGTTGGATTATGAGGTCAGTCTGGGCGAGTTAACCTTGACCCAGGACCTTCGAGCCTTGCTAGATGGACCGCTTCCCGAGGGGGATCGGGAGGCGTGGTTTGATCGGTATGGGGAAGTCGTCGGGCCGTTGATCGCTCGGGGGGTCATCGTCTCGGTCAATGGTCGTGAGATTTCGGTGGGGTTCGAGCGGGCGGATTGGCGGTTGGAGGGGCATCCGGTCTTCGTATTTCGGCTGAGGGCGGCGATTCCTCCTTCGGGTCGGCTCTTGTTGAGAGATGGGAACTTCGTCGATGCCGAGGGGACGAGTCGGCTGGCGATCCGGGGTCGAGAGGGCGTCGTCGTGCGGGGCGATGACGGGCCCGGGGATGTGGCGGAGGTTCCGGTTCGGCCAGTCTGGGAGTTGACCGACGCGGAGGAACGGCGGACCCGTCAGCTGGAGGTGACGTATCTGAGGGGCGGGCCGGCGGTGGTCGTCGCGGCTCCGTTGGCGAGACGCCCGGTCGCGGCCTCTTCGGGGCGGGGTGAGGGGTTGGTGAGGTTGCTGGGTAGCTCGGCGGGGGGTTCGTTCTGGGGTTTGGCGGTTCTGGCGTTTGGGTTGGGGGCGGCCCATGCGGTCCAGCCGGGGCATGGGAAGACGTTGGTCCTTGCGGCGACGGTGGGTCAGGGGGGCGGTGTTGGGCGGGGGGCGGCCCTGGCGGGCGTTTTGACCGTGGTGCACCTGGGCGGGGTTTTGTTGATCGCCGCGTTGCTCGCGGCGACCCGGACGGTTCGTTATGAGTCGCTGGATCGGGTTTTGGCCCATGCGGCGGGGTTCGCGATTGCGGCGGTGGGTTGCTGGCGGGTGGGTCGGCACCTCGCGGGTTGGGGGGAGCATGAGGGGCCGGAACCTCGGTTGAGGGATGGCCGGGGGATTTGGGGCCTGGGCGTGGCTGGGGGGCTGGTCCCTTGCTGGGATGCCGTGTTGTTGATCGTTCTGGCCGAGGCCCTGGGGAGGCTGGCGCTGGGGGTGGCATTGCTGGGGGCGTTTGGCTTGGGAATGGCGGCGGTGCTGGTGGCGGTGGGAACCCTGGCGGGTCGGGTGCGCGGTTGGGCGAAGCGTTGGGGCGGGCGGGCGGATTGGCCGAGGCGGCTGGGGTTGGCTGGCGGAGTGGTTTTGGCTGTGATTGGCGTGGGGATGATGGCCCGTTCGTGATGGGCATCCCATTGGCTCGACCGAAAAGCGACCGCTTCCCCCTGGCTGGGCCACCGGAGCCGCTGAATCGGTGGTCCGGTTTCCGGGGTCCACTCTCCCATTGCGCCGGGGATCGGCGTTCTTCGTCGCCGTGCAAGCGATCGGGCTGGCCAGGGGCGTGAATTTGCCAGTCGAGAGGGTCGTTGCCGTGTTGACCCGTCCGTGAGGGAAGGGCACGTCGCTACCCACAACGTGCGGCGACGCCACTGATCCGAACGAATCACGTCACGGAAAAGTGCAGCCTGAGGTTTTCCGGATGGCCGATGAGCGGACCCTTTTACAGGGCTTTCCGCGTGTCGAACAATTTCACGGCCCGCTCGGCGGTCCTCCGCGCACTCTGCGGATTTGTTCCTGTGACAACCCGGCCGGAGGTGATGGTGTAGTCGTCGAACGCGTTCATCGACGAGTTGTAGTAGGCCCCGACCGCGGTGACCGCCTCGACAACGGGAACCACGTTGTCCGCCCTCAATTTCTCAAGGACTTTGAAGATGAGTTCGCTTTCGATCGTGAAACCGGTGACGGTCTTGCCTTCGAGGATCGACTTTCCGGTCTTTGCGTCGATGATCCCCGGCATGATCGCGGGCCCGTGACAGACCGCGGCGATGACGCCTCCTCGATCCCAGATCTCCGCGGCAATGGCTTGTGGCCCTTTCGCGGTCGGATAGTCATAGAGCGCGGAATGCCCGGCCGAAGCGAAGAACAATCCATACTCTTCCTTCTTCAAGTCCGAGGCCATCTTGAGTTGCGAGTTGAGCTTGACATTGAAGGGATGCTTGGGGTTGTTGAGGATCGCCTCTCGCTGCCGGAGAGAAAGGGATCCGTCAGCGACACGTCGTCCAAACCAAAGCTACCGGTCTCGGAGGCAAAATCCACTTCAAATCCCGCTGCGGTCAGGACCTCGAAGGGATGGAGAGCCTCGGTAAAAACCAGACCTGTCTTGTGGCCGTCGGGATAGATGGCGCCGTTGAAGCTGGAGATCGAGATGAGCGCCTTCCGGGGAAGATCCTTGGATATCCGTGACTCCTTGACTTTGTGATGATCTGGCGTGACCCCGACGCGATCGCCCTTCGACGAGGGCCTGACAGAGCTGGCGGCCGATCCAGGCGTGGTGCTCGGCCAGCGAACGCCGCGGTTCCTTGGCCACTCGGTCGCGACGGGCGGAGCCGTGGAGGTAGATGCGTCCTGAGGCGAAATTCGAGGGAAGACCGGTTTGGCTGTTTCGTCTCGGGAGGGCAGGCGGAGGATGGCGATGGAGACCATTTTCCGTGGGTCCCAGCCCAGAATCGCTGTATCTCGGCAGCATCGCCCATTGCGGGAGTGGCCGGCCAAACCCTCGGCTCATCCGCCTACCGAGCCCGCACCGATCATGCCGGCATGAGGCTGGCGAATTTCTCCGGCTCCTGCCCGAGCCACTGCTTGTTGGCGGCGGTGGTGTCGAAGATCGATGTCGTCTTGAACAGTTCGAACTGTCCCCGCGACCCCGCGGCGGATGTTTTCGCCAGTAACGCCTGGAGCTCGGCCTCTCCGAGCGGCTGGAAGCTCTTCGCCGCCTCGAACGCTTGATCGAGAATCTCCATGCTATCGACGCCGGTGATGACCACCGAGGTTGGCAGGTTGAGCGCGTAGTGGAGGCACTCAATCGCCGTCACCACGCCCGACTTGAGGATGATCCCGTTGCCCATTGTTTTCATGGCGAGCACGCCGACGCCCCGGCGGACGAGCTCCGGGACGACCCTTCGCGCGAAGCTGCGGTAGTGGGCATCCATGACGTTCAGCGGCATCTGGGCCGTGTCGAACTTGAAGCCATGCTGTTCCGCCACTTCCAGCATGTGAAGATGAATCTCCGGATCCTTGTGGCCCGTGAAGCCGATGTAGCGCAGCTTGCCGGCCCTCTGAGCCTCCAGCATCGCCACCTGGGCCCCCTCCTCCTCGAAGATCCGGTGCGGGTCATCGAAGCGGATGACCTCGTGGTGCTGGATCAGGTCGATTCGGTCGGTCTTGAGCCGCTTGAGCGACTCATCAATCTGCCGGGCGGCCTCCTTTTTCGATCGCCCGTCGATCTTGGTCATCAGGAACACCTTGTCCCGGTGGCCGTCCTCGAGGGCCTTGCCCACTCGCTGCTCGCTCTCACCGCCGTTGTAGTCCCAGGAGTTGTCGAGGAAGTTGATGCCGCGGTCGATCGCGGCGTGGACGATGTTGATGGCCGTCTTCTTGTCGACGTGCTTCAGGCCGAGGTGCCAGCCGCCCAGACCGATAGCCGAGACCCGCTCGCCCGTACTGCCGAGGTCGCGGTAGATCATGTCTGTCCCACTCATCGCCATCGCCTCCCGGGGTTTCATCGTCGCGCGTCGGACGCCATGGACCTCCGCGCGAGGTCAGAACAGCTCAATTCCAGGGGATTTCCGCGCTCTCGCACCCTATCCTGGTCTTCAACTTGTCCGTGGTGAACGATTAAACGCGTGTGGCGGTCTGGGGCTGGTCGGCGATGGAACCAGGTTGGAGGCGTCGGGCGGCTCGCTTTTCTCGGTGTCGGTGGAGCAGGACGACGAAGGCTGGGACCAGGACCGGGCGGACGACGAAGGTGTCGAGCATCACGCCCAGGCCCAGCGCGAAGCCCAGTTGCTGGAGCGACAGGAGGCTGCCGGTCAGCATCGAGCCGAAGGTACAGGCCATGATGAGGCCGCAGGAACTGATGATGCCCCCGGTGTGGGCGATGGCCCGGCGAGTGGCCTCGATGGGCGGGTGGTCGCGCTCTTCTTCCAGGACCCGGGCCATCAGGAGGATGTTGTAGTCCTCGCCCACGGCCATCAGGATCACGAAGAGGAAGAAGCTGACCTTCCAGTCGAGGCCCACCCAGGGCTCGGGGCCGCTGTGCAGCGCCCGGAAGACGAGTTCCGAGATCCCCAGCGAGGCGAGGTAGCCGACGACCACCGTGGCCATCAGGTAGAGGCAGATTCCGGGTCGCCTCAGGAGCAGGACCAAAATCGAGTAGACGCCCAGGGTGACCAGGATGTACATGCGATGCTGGTCGTGGGTGATGGCGGCCTTGAGGTCGCGGATCATCACCGTGGCGCCGGCGAGTCCGGTGGCGGCGCCGGCCAGGGGGCGGCCGGGGGCAAGGGTTTCGTGGACCGTTCGGCGGACCTCTTCCAGCGTGTCGAGGCTTTCCTCGGAGAACGGGTCGGTCTTGAAGGCGACGTCGACCTTGGTGATGTGGCCGAGATCGGCGCGGTCGAGCTTGGGGTCGGTGCTGACGTAGCGGTCGTCGACCTGGGGGCGGATCGCCATGAAGAACAGTTGCTGTCGCCAGGCGCCTGGGCCTTCCTTCAAGGGGCCCAGCGGCTGGGAGACCGAGCGGACCTCGGCCACGTCCTTGAGGGCGGCGAGGCGGCGAGAGAGGTCGGCGACGGCGTCTCGGCCGGCAGGGGTGCGGAAGTCGAGCTTGGGGTCGCGGACCAGGACCGTGGTGCGGCCGAGCTCGCCGACGGGGAAATAGCGGCTGATGATCCGCGTCCCCTCGATGCTGGGCTGGTCGGGCTTGAGGTCGGTCAACTGGCCGAAGTTGGCTCGGGTGGTCGCGCCCAGGGCCACGAAGGGGAGGAGGGCCGCGAGGCTGAGGGACAGGATCAAGCCGGGGCGGCGGACCACGGCGTCGGCCACGGTGAGCCAGAAGTTGTAGAGGGGGGCCTCGCTCTGGCTTTCTTCCTCGGGGTCGCGGTCTCGGTGGTGTCGAGGGGCGGGGTAGGGCCAGAAGACCGCCGCGCGGAGCCAGTGGAGCAGCACCGGAGTGAGCGTCAAAGTGGCCAGCAAGGCGATGGCCAGGCTCAGGGCGATGGCCGGGCCGGTGTAGCTGATCTTGGCGAAGCTGGAGAACGAGAGCATCCCCAGGCCGACGATCACCGTGCCGGCGCTGGCGAGCAGGGCGCCGCCGACCTGGCGGATGGCCTCACTGAGGGCCTCGTCACCGGGTCGGCCGCGGGCGAGTTCTTCTCGGTAGCGGGCGATCAGGAACAGGCAGTAGTCGGTGCCGGCCCCGAACAGCACCACGATGACGAAAATCTGGGTGACGGTCATGACCTGGAAATGCAGGCCGGGAACCCGGGTGAGGGCCGCCAGGGCCTTGAGGGAGACCAGCACCGAGAGAGCGATCGTCACCAAGGGCGTCAGGGCCAGCAAAGGGGACTTGTAGACTATCAGCAAGATGACCACCACCAGGGCGATGGTGGCGGTGGTGGTGGCGTGCATCGAGGTCGTCAACGCCTGGTTGGTGTCGTGGCCGACCAGGGCCGAGCCGGTGACCGGCAGGGTGGGGACGCCTCCCAGAGGCTTACGGGTCAGTCCCTCGGGAATCGACGAGAGGTTCTTGAGGACCTCCTCGATGCGGTCGACGGCCAGGCGGGTCTGCTTGGAGACGTAGGTCGAGCGGATCGACACGCTGGTCAGGGCGACCTGGCCGGGGCCGTCGCGGGCGTTGCCGATGAGGCGGGGGCCGACGACGGGCTCTCGGTAGTCGGTGACCTTGGCGATCTTGTCCTTGCCGGCCATCCCCTCGGAGGTCATCGCCTCGGTGCCGATGAGACTTCGCAGGCGGCGGGTGACCTCGCGGATGAAGGCGTAGTCGGCGTCGTTGAGCTTGCCGTCGGGGCGTTCGACGATGATGACGGCGTTGCAGCTTTCGGCGTCGGCGGGGAAGCCCCGCTGGAGCATCTCGGCGCCGATGACACTGGGGGAGCCGGGGGGGAAGAAGCGGACGTCGTCGTCCTGGTTAATGCTCTCCCACTTCGGCGCGAGGACCCAAAGGACGGCAATGGCAGCGCCCCAGGCCAGCAGGATCAGCCATGACCGTCGGGTCACCATCGCGGCGATCGTGGCAAACATAAGATACGGTCGGTCCCTGCCTGCCAAGGTGGTCGGGCGGATCGGGTCGGTTCGGCGATCGGCCAGGGCTTGGTTGCGACGCCGCGGCGCTCCGTCTCCCGGAAGCATAAGGGATGACGCGACGGCCTGTCAAAGTCAAACGGGGCCGGGCGTTTCGTCCACGAGACGGCCGCGGCTTGTTCAAAGGATCACGGCGTTTACGACCTGGCAGGGACGGACCGTGAAGCGACCCGGGCGTCGTGAGATCTTCGGGTCAACGGGAGTGGGATCGACCGAACACGATTGGGGACAGAACATGGACGGAGAGATTCGGGTTGGACGACCACTGATCCCAGGGAAAAAGCGGGTCTTCCCCTATGCTTGCCCTGTCACCCATGTTGCCTCGGGTCCCCATCTCGCCCAAATCCTCGCTGGACTTTTCCAGGTTCATAATTCAATTTTCCAATGACAAGTTAGCGGGCAACACCTGGCAAGGTTACTCTGGTGGCCGCCGACACCTTCCGCGATGTGCTGAACTCCGCGCCGGCCGATTCGCGGTGAGTTTCTCGACGGCCTCACGTTGAGGTCGACCCAGCCCCGCAATCGTCTGTCGCCCCAGTCCGAGCAAAATCTAGCCCTGAGGGGGCAGGTCTCGGTTCTGAAGTTCGGGCCGAAGCTCCTGCTACAAGAGCTGACCTCCGATCCCAGGCGGCCGATCCATCGGGAGGATTCCCAAAGACGTCTGCGAGATTTTCGGATAAGGGTCATATGAAAGGTTTCCCGACATTGGGAAAAACAAAATAAAGTTTTATGTACTTTTCCCTTATGTACTTCTCTCTTATGTATTTCCTGACCCCTTACATACTTCCCGAGATTTTCGGATAAGGGTCATATGAAAGGTTTCCCGACATTGGGAAAAGTAGAATAAACTCTTATGTATTTCTCTAAAAGGTGTCTGACCCTGCTCTGGTACTCAGGCTTTGCCAAACGGAGCGCGATAGAGATGATTTCAGAAAGGCGACATGACCATCGTGATAAAGTAAGTTGATTCCGTCAATGTGGTAACTGCCAGTAGGGTAATTACCTAGCACGTAAGACCCTGGGTCATAATTGCAACTCCTGCTACCGGGCGGACTATTGAAATTGCAAAGCGTCGAGGCATAAACCCCTTCATACCAAAAGCAAAGCTTTGTCCATGAGCCAAAAGCGGTTGTTTGACGGGTCGCAGCTTCGCAAAGTGAGATAAATTGTTGGTAATTTTGGCTTCCAGTTGCGGGCACACGGAAGACAACGGATGAATCGTCTGTCGCTTGAAACCTTCCAATTTTCCATTCGGCCATCGCAGCCGTAGTGGAAAGCCCATCGAGAATGTCAGCCGGAGAAATTGCACGGCGATTCTGAGTGGGGGACGTGCAAAACGTACCTGAGAAGTCGATCTCTTGGTAACCGACCCCGCCGTTCCAAGCATAATTATTCGCCGCCTTGCGGACGCTATCGGGATCGCTCGGACAGAGGAAAGCCGAGATTGTAACCTTGCTGGCGGTTTCATTGCTGCGTCCAGAAGAGAATGCCGAAACCCCTCCCGGCAAGTTGAAGTTGATGGAGTTGTACAAAGTTGCAAGTTCGATATGCGGCAGGATCATCACTTGCGCGGAAAAGTTGACACTATTGCCCAACGGGTATACCTTGTGCTCAGCCTCATAAGAGGCCAAGGCTAACCCAAGCTGTTTGAGATTGTTAACACAAGATATTCTCCTTGATGCTTCACGTGCGGATTGTACCGCTGGGATCAAGAGTGCGATCAAGATTCCGATGACCGTGACGGTCACTAAAACCTCAATTAAGCTAATTCCATGATTTTTGGGAGTGACTTTACCTCTTAACATGTATGGTCCTTGTCACTGAAGTAGCCTGCAAGACAGGGGCAGCATTTGGGACATTGCTGCTCACCCGGTACAGGGTCTCTGCACTTAGGTTAAAATCGCCTGGCGGCGTAGAAACGAGACTTCCGCGATACTCGTAAACGCCTTTGCTGTAACCAGCCAATTTGAGGTGTGTGGACCTAAGAACGGATCTAGTTTTCGGCATTTGGAACTTGATTGAATCGGAATTATCCGTACCCGGAGGTAATGGTTTTGGGTGAGACTCTTTTCTTGCTTCGCGCTGACGATCGACATAAACCTGAACCAGGACCGGTGGTGATTGCAACACAGCAATATCGGGACTGTCGATGACAACAGTAACAACCACCATCCATTCCATTGGCTTTTTGCCGATGGTAAGGGGGGAGTTGCTAGCCGGAGATATGATGTTGATTCGGTGTGTGGGAGGATTTGGACCGAGGGCGGCATAATTGGGTTTGAATGGTAGTTGGAAATTGCCCGGATCTGGCCATCCTGTTGAAGGATCCGTCGCGAAGGTTGTTACGTACAGCCGGTATCCGGTCACTATGATCACTGGGATAACAATCAATGCAAGACAAACAAACTTCAGCTTTGATTTATTTAGGTCGATCATGGTTTTGCGCAAGTTAAATAATCTTGCAAGATGTACCGTGAGGTCGCTCAAAATGTTCTAGTTCTGGTATTGATGGAATTAATCCCTTGAGATCTGTATGGAAGCCCGGCGTTGAAGCGTTTGAGTCCGGGATGATCAAGAGAAGTCACCGGTTATGTACCGGTGACCCTAATCATCGAATGATTTTTACGGTGTTGACTGGGCGTCGAGGCATCACTCGGCGAACTAGGAAATGACTCAGGGTCCTAGGTCAAACTCCTTCGTTACGAAATCGCCTGTAGCGTTATCTTTGGCCGTGATACTCACGGTCCTTGAGGTTCTGGTCCCACTGCAGCCGGTGACTGTTCCACTGATGATATATTGCGTGCTCCCCCCAGGTCCCGCCGCCTGGTTGGTAGCTGTCATCGGCGTCACGCCAATCCCCGAACCTGTATATGTGACCGTGTAACTAGCTGAGTAAAAGCTGTAACCGGCAGGGATGGTCGCCTGACCGGCTGTAGTGTCGGAGAAGGTAGCACCCGGGAACGAAGGGTTGCTAACAGTATTAGTATTACTTGCAAGTTGAATGTCATCTGCTGAAGCGTTGCTCGCAGCAAGGCCAGCAGCAAGCAGGAATCATGACAGGACGATGCGAAGTTTCATCGGGCCCTTTCTGGAGAGTGACTGGCGTCAAAGGGGAAGGAGGAAGAAAAATCTTTTACCCAAGTTTTTTGCTAGATGCAATCATCTAACCAGAAGTTTCTTGAACCCACGGCGGACAAAGACGTCATTCTACTTTTCGATCGTGAGCTCCCACATAATCCCATTTGCACCGCTGAAAAGTATCTATACCGAATACTAATTATTTTTTAGCCGATGCTTTGTTTTTCTGTCGTGATCAAATCGATTTTGGTGGGGGACCACCATGCTCTTTCCCTGTGGACAGGCGTGCGAACCGGGCCCGGAAGTGCGCGGGGGCGGCGGCG
Source organism: Isosphaeraceae bacterium (assembly GCA_965201075.1). Taxonomy (GTDB): domain Bacteria; phylum Planctomycetota; class Planctomycetia; order Isosphaerales; family Isosphaeraceae; genus CBDAVP01. Next base: position 33,836 of record CBDAVP010000001.1, read on the forward strand.
ATCTCCCCCAGGAATCGGTGGACGACTGGCAGTGGTTCGCGATGTCCCCGCTCCCAGGACCGCACCGTCGAGGCGGAGACGCAACGGAAGTCGGCGAACATCCCCTGGCTCATCCCGAACGAATCCCTCAGCGCCCGAATCGCCGCCCCTTCGAAGGCCGGGGCTTGGCGTGTACCTCATAGTGGCGGACCGTGAATCGTTGCTCCAAAGGCTCGCCGGAGTCCAGGGCTTCCTTCAACTCGCGCAGTGCCACCAGGATCTCCCGACCGGCCTTGCTCATGGATTCCTCGGTGGGCGAGGAGCTTGTCAGGCATTTTCGACGAATCGACTTTTTTCGTCTTGAGAGCGCCCCCAGCCCCTTTGCTCCTATGTCCTTGGTTGCGGCGATTTCGGCACAAGAATGAGTTGGTCGGCTCGAACCTCAACGTCGGTCGTGGGCTTGTCTTGAATCCGTACGCGGAAGATGGGGGCTCCGCCTGGGCCCAAAGGTCCGCGGTCCTCGATCATTTTGCCACTCGTCCTGCCGGAGTGCTTGATTTCCAAGCGGTCGCCGACCTTGAACTTCAGGACTTCCCTCGCCAATTTCTGGTTCGCTACGGTCGTTGACCTTCTCCTTTGGTCGTGAGAGCCAGTCCCCGTTTCCTCGGCCGAGACTCGTCGATGCCACAAGCTCTAGGCCGTGCCGGCGAGTTCCGCCTGGGCCTGGTGGAGTCGGGCGTAGGGGCCTAGCCTTAGCAGGAGTTCGGCGTGGTGGCCGACCTCGACGATTCGGCCTCGTTCCAGGACGACCAGGCGGTCGGCCTTGCGTAGGGTGCTGAGGCGGTGGGCGATGGCGATCGTGGTTCGGCCCCGGATCAGGTTGTCCAGGGCTTCCTGGATCTCTCGCTCGGTCTCGGTGTCGACGGCCGAGGTGGCTTCGTCGAGGATCAGGATTTTTGGGTCGATCAGCAGGGCCCGGGCGATCGAGATCCGTTGACGTTCTCCTCCGGAGAGAGACTGGCCGCGCTCTCCGACCATCGAGTCGTAGCCGTCGGCCAGGCGGAGGATGAACTCGTGGGCCCGGGCGGCTCGGGCGGCGGTGACGATTTGGTCGTTCGTGGCCTCGGGACGGCCGTAGGCGATGTTTTCGGCGATCGTGCCGAAGAAGAGGAACGGTTCCTGGAGGACCAGGCCGATGTGGCGCCGGTAGTCGGAAACGCCGAAGCGGCGGATGTCGATGCCGTCGACCAGGATCGCCCCCTGGGCCACGTCGTAGAAGCGGCAGACGAGGTTGACCAGCGTGCTCTTGCCCGAGCCACTCGCGCCGACCAGGCCGATCATCTCTCCGGGGGCGATCAACAGGTTCAGGTCGCGGACCACCGGGCGGTTGCCGTAGCGGAAGCCGACGTCTCGCAGCTCGATGCGGCCTTCAAGCTGGTCGCGGTCGACCGGCGAGGAGGGCTCGGGAACTCCGGGGGCCCGGTCCAGGACGTCGAAGAGACGCTGGGCGCTGGCGGCGGCCCGTTGGGTGGCCTGGACCATGCGGCTCATCGACTCCAGCCGGGTGTAGAACCGGCCGATCGAGCCGAGGAATGCCAGCAGAACCCCGGCGCTCACGCGGTCGTGGGCGACCTGGTAGAGCCCGACGGCCCAGACGATCAGGAGGCCGGCCTGGGTTAGCAGGGTGATCATGGGTCCGAAGAACGACCAGATGTGGTTGACCCGGTCGTTGGCGGAGAGGACCCGGTCGTTGGACTGGCGGAACCGGCGGACTTCGCGTCCCTCCTGAGCAAACGCCTTGACCACACGGACGCCGGGGATCGTGTCGGCCAGGACGCTGACCATCTCGGCCCAGGCGTGGTTGCCCAGGGTGAACCCGTGTCGCAGGTGGTGGCGGACGCGGTTGACCAGGAAGGCGATGACCGGGAAAGGGAGAATCGTCGCGACCATCAAGGTCAGGTCGATGGCACCCAGGACCACGGCCGTCATCAGGAACATCAAAATGTCGGTGCCGAAATCCAAGAGGTTGATCGAGAGGTAGTTACAGATCCGGTCGGTGTCGCTGCCGATGCGGCTCATCAGGTCGCCGGTGCGCTTGTTGCCGAAGTACGCCAGGGAGAGGCGCTGGAGGTGGGCGTAGGTGGCGTTGCGCAGGTCGGCGGCAATCCGCTCGCTGACCCAGGCGATCACCGAGGTCCGCGCCCAACTGAGGAGCCACGTCAGAAGCGACGCCGCGGCGAGCAGGCCGAGATACCAGGGGACCAGGTGCGTGGGGGGGGCGGGCAGGTGGAGTTCGGGATGCTCGTGGCGGGCCTGATAGGGAAAGAGGATGTTGTCGGTCAGGGGGATGGTCAGCAGGGGGGGGATCATGCCGGCGGCGGTGCTGGCCAGGGTCAGGAAGAAGCCCAGCAGGATGATACCAATGCGGGGACGTCCGTAGGTGATGGCCAGCCTCAGCAGGGGAGCGGCGGTGGAGGTGGCTGGGGGCTCGGCGGCGAACTCGGCCGGGTCGGGGCCCAGGGGCGGCTCGTCGGTCGAGGCCAGTCGCAGGGCGTCCAGGCGGTCGGCCAGGGCGTGGGCCTCGGCGGACCGGCCCGCCGTGTATCGCCAGAGGGCCAGCCGGCGGTCGGGCCCGACCAGCTCAAGAGTGCCAAGGCCCCCCTTCTCACGGGCCCTCAGGGCGACGACCGCGTCGAGGGGCCAGTCGCGAGTTTCCCCAACTTCGCTGGCCAGGACGCGAAGGTCGGTGACAACCACCGTGGCACGGGCGTATTGGAGGTGTTCGTTCAGGTCCGACTCGAACACCGCCAGGACCCGTTCCCCCGCTTGCAAACGGGTGATGAGACGCTCAGGGATGGTCGGGGCGTCCGTTGGGCTGGGCGGGTTCAAGGTCTGGGGCGCTCCGGGACGGGGGCACGAACGGGCGCCTGGCGGTCATGCTGACGCCGCCCCGATCCCGCCATTCTAAAGGCCGGCCCGCCTCGGACCAGGCGAATCTCCCCTGAAACTCAAGAGATGCGGCGATGCGGAGTCTAGACGCCATTGAGGAGGGCCGTTCGTCGCGCGTGGGGAGACGTGTCGATCGGGAGCGACTCCGGCGGATCAAGTTCCTTTACGAAACATCCGAAACCCTTGGATGATATCAAATTTTTCTGGATTTTCGGATTCTTGTTGACTTTCCCCTCGAGCGCTAGGATGCTAGCAGTCATCCTCGCGAACTCGATAGAATATGACTCAGTTTTCTCTCCCCCATCGCTTTGTTGTCGACCGAGTTCGAGTTTTTTCACCTAAGCTCCTCTTGTTGCGAACACCAGCCCAGTTGGGGCGGTCGTCGTGAGGAGGATTTGCTTGGCCATTGCCTGGCTTCGCTTCTCCATACGTTGCGTGTTGGAAGAACTGTGAAGGTCCGTCCTCGAAAAGGTTTTCGGTCGATCCGCGACGACTTTCTCGGTACACGGACGGCCGTTGAGAATACTCTTATCGCATTTCTTTCTAGGCAGTGTAGACAAATTCTAGTGCTCACGTCCCACCCTTTTCGTCATCGGAGATTTCCCTTGAAGACGTCGATCCGTCGAGCGTTCACTCTTATTGAATTGCTGGTCGTCATCGCCATCATCGGCGTGCTGATCGGCTTGCTCCTACCGGCGGTGCAGGCGGCTCGCGAGGCCGCCCGACGCGCTCAGTGCGTCAACAACCTCAAGCAAATCGGCCTGGCCCTGCACGGCTACCACGACGCGACCGGCAGCCTTCCCTGGGGCTTCGGCTGGGCTGGCGTCGATATCACCTGGTCTTACTCGAGCTCGATGCAGACCTTCCTGTTACCTTATATCGAGCAAGTCCCTCTCTATAACGCGTTGAACTTCATCGACGTGGGCTCGAGCGGGGTCGGGAATTTCAACCCGAACTGTGTCCAGAACCAGACGGTGTTCATCGCCACCATCAATGTGTTCCAGTGTCCCTCGGACCTGAACCGCATCACCGGTGCGCAGGGGACCACCAATTACTTCGCCAACACCGGGGCCGATAGCGACTCGTATCACCAATTCCCGGGTAGCTCGCCCGACAACTTCGTGGGAATCGCGACCTGGGGAGGCCAGCAGGGCGCCAAGGTCGTGGGCTTCAATCAGATCACCGATGGCCTGAGCCAGTCGATCGGCTTTACCGAGCACGTCAAGGGAATCGGCACGGTCAACAACGTCGTCGACCCCGTGAAGCCGAGCGCGACGTATTATCTTCTGAGCGCGGCCCCCTCGGCGGTCAACCCCACGCTGGATTACAACTCGTGCAAGTCGCTCTCGACGCTCACGGCGACGCCGTACGCTGACCAGCCGTTTGGCTTGTTGTGGTTCAGCGGCTGGCACGTCAACTCGATGATTCCGCTGGTCATGCCGCCCAACGCTCCCATCCAGTGCGCCTATCCCTTGACTTATGGCGGTTACTTCACCGGGCCGAGCAGTCGGCACAGCGGGGGCGCCAACGCGTTGTTCTGCGATGGCTCGGTCCGATTCCTGAAGGATAGCGTCAATCCTCAGACATTTTGGGCGGTGGCCACGATTCACGGTGGCGAGGTGGTCTCGCAGAGCGACTACTGAGTCGGAAGTTTCCCGAGTCGGCCTCGCGGGGGCAAGTTAATCAAATCGAGCCGGCCGGAGGGTGTCCTCCGGCTGGCTCGTGGCTTGCGCGGGGGTCACGGCTTGGGGAAGGTGAGTTCCAGGGGGGCCATCCCCTCGGTGACCTCGACTTGCTGCTGAATGGCCATGATGTTCATGCCGGGGTTGAAGCCGGGAATCCCCGCGACGGTAACCTGATTGCCTCCAATGACGGTCTCAAGCTTGAAGGAGCCGTCAGGACCGATGTCCGAGGTGCCCGACGAGACCATTTTCCGCTCAACATTGGCGCCATTGAAGGTGATGGTCCCCTTGGTGGCGGGCTTGCCATCGTGCATGACCTTGCCGGTGACGGTGGTCTTGGTCATGGAAGAAGAGACCGCCGGTCGGCCCGCAGTGCTGCCATCACAGCCGAGGAAACCGATCAGGGTCGCCGAGGTGCACAGACCGGCGGCGATTCGCGTCAGAAACGTCATTTCGGGAAACTCCCAGGCTCGTAAGAGGTACGGTCCCCAGGCAGGGAACCTTGATCCTACTGTCCTCGCTTCGGGGTACGATCGCAAGAAACCCTCGACAGAATCGCCAGGAATTTCCGTCCCAGGGATTGGGCCCCTGCGGAACCGGGTGAGTCTGGATCATGTTGCTGGGCGGACGTCGCTCCTTGCGATCGAAGCGGACCGACCTGATCCGTCGAATACCCCAATGCAAAGGCCGGCGCGGATCGAAATGCCGTTGAGAAGAAGAGTCTCGACGCTTTTCCGGGCGAGGGGGGGTGTGATGCCAGATTTTGAACCGTAACTCCACGAATACGATAGAATTTCTCAAAAAATGAGCTTTACCCCCTAGACATTTTGGGGGGCATGAGTCACGATAGTTCTACCTTTCGCGCTACTTGCCATTGTCATATCTCCCGGCAAGATTTCCTCTCGCGAGGACGCAGGGCGAAACTCTTGCGTCGATGTTCTATTTTGACGAATGTACGACGCAGGTTTCTTATTGTCCCATCACCTCGTTCCCCATTCGTAAGTCGTCCCAAGGAGATTCCCATGAGGCAGTCACGCCGTCGAGCCTTCACGCTCATCGAATTGCTAGTGGTCATCGCCATCATCGGCGTTTTGATTGGCCTGCTGCTGCCGGCGGTCCAGGCGGCTCGCGAGGCGGCCCGTCGGGCCCAATGTGTCAACAACCTGAAGCAGATCGGGTTGTCCATGCACAACTACCACGACGTCACGGGCGGTTTGCCCTGGGGATTTGGTTGGGACGCCACCTACCCCTGGGGGCTGACCAGCTCGATGCAGACCTACTATTTGCCTTACATGGAGCAGCAGATCCTTTACAATGCGATCAACTTCGTGGACACGGGCGATGCCGGCGCGGGCGGGGCGTTTTACTTCGACTCTCCCCGCAACACCACGGCGTTCTACAGCAAGGTCGACGCCTTCCTTTGCCCTTCCGACCTCGATCGCCTGACCAACGCTGGCGGCCACATCAATTACATGGCCTGCGCCGGGGCCAATGGTGATATCTACAATGAGAAGGCGGGCTCGCCCGACAATTTCACCGGGATCGCCCCGTTCCTGGGTCGGTTCCACAAGGCCTACAGTTTCCGCGACATCACCGATGGGTTGAGCCAGACTTTCGCCTTCTCCGAGTCCGTCAAGGGCATCGGCACCGGCATGGCCTTCGATAGCCTGTCTCCCAGCTCCACGATTTACGCATCCTCGACCGCCGCGACCGGTATTCCCCAGGGCGACTACAACAATTGTAAGTCGTTCTCGCCCACCCCGACGAGCCCGGTCGACGCCAACTCACAACCCTTCGGTTATGGGTGGATGAGCGGCTGGAACGTCTGCACCCGCATGCCGTTCGTGATGCCCCCCAACTCACAAGTCCAGTGTCGCTCCGTGACCCCAACCAGCAATTTCATGACCGGCCCGACCAGCCACCATTCCGGCGGGGTGAATGCCATGTTCTGCGACGGGTCGGTGAGGTTCATCAAAAGCAGCATCGGTCTGCCGGTCTTCTGGGGACTGGCGACCATCCACAACGGCGAGGTCGTCTCTCAGAGCGACTACTGAGTCGGGTTGACCAGCTCACCCTCGATACAATCGCGAGCCGGTCGGGACTTGCTCTCGTCCGGCTCTTGGTTTGCGCGGGGAGTTGGTTGGACGGCAATCGCTCGACAGGCCCCAGGGTGATGGCCGCACCGTCGGGGCGGGTCCGGACGGTTGGATGGTCTGGGCCGCCTGACAATGGTTCAAAGAGAATTCGTCGGGCGAGTCCCGTTGCGGGTCGGGGAGGGCGCCGCGTAGGATAGTTGGACTTTCCCACTTGCGAATGGGCTACCAGGGATTGGACCTTTTTGGACTTCGACCACTGTCAGGTCGAGGTCCAACATCCCGTGGGCCATTCTCGTAGTTGGGGAGGACCAAAGCCCCCATGGCGAACTGGGGGCGGGCTCGACTGGCCCGGTCTGAACCGCCACACTTTCCCGAGGCGGTCCGCGGGCCCGCCCTCCCGAGGATGCCCGCTCCCTCGACCTTCGGCGCAGGGGAGATCTCTCCTCGAAGTCCGGTCGGGCCTTTGGCTGTGGCGATGCGGGCGAGGATGGCTGAGGTTGGGACGATCCGAGGCGGCGGGAGGTCTCAGGCATGCAGTTCCGGAAGATCCTGGCCTTGCGAGGCCCGAATCTGTGGGCCAGGTTTCCCGTCATGGAACTGTGGGTCGACCTGGGCCCATACCGGGAAGCTCCCTCCGATACCTTGCCCGGGTTCGCCGACCGCCTGATGGCCTGGCTGCCGACGATGGTCGAACACCGCTGCGGCCTGGGCTATCGCGGGGGTTTCTTCGAGCGTCTGCGCACCGGCACTTACATGGGCCACATCCTCGAACACGTCACCCTGGAACTCCAGGGATTGGCCGGGACCGAGGTCGGCTACGGCAAGGCGCGCGAGACCAGCGAGGAAGGCGTCTACAAGGTCGTCATCGAGTACGAGGAGGAAGAGCTGGTCCGGGCGGCCATCGAGGTCGCTCACCGCTTGCTCGAGGCGGCCGTCCATGACTCGCCGTTTGACGTGGCCGCCGAGGTCGCGACCTTACGGGACCTCAACCACAAGGTCAAACTCGGTCCGAGCACCGCGGCCATCGTCGAAGCGGCCCGCAAGCGAGGGATTCCGGCCCGCCGGCTCAATGCCGACAGCCTGGTGATGCTGGGCAACGGGTCCCGCCAGCGTCGTATCGTCGCGGCCGAAACCGACGCGGTGAGCGCCATCTCCGAGGCGATCGCCCAGGACAAGGAGTTGACCCGCGACTTGCTCCGGGCCGTCGGCGTGCCCGTGCCCGAGGGGCGTCCGGTCTCTGATGCCGACGATGCCTGGGCCGCGGCGCAATCGTTGGGTGGGGCGGTGGTCGTCAAGCCGCAGTACGGCAACCAGGGACGCGGCGTCGCCACCAACTTGCGGACTCGCGAGCAGGTGCTGGCCGCCTACGCCGCGGCTCGGGACGAAAGTTCGAGCATCCTGGTCGAGCAGTTCGCCCCCGGGGCCGACCACCGCTTGCTGGTCGTCGGCGGCCGAGTGGTGGCGGCTTCTCGCCGAGAGCCGGCCCAGGTCGTCGGCGATGGCGAGTCGACCGTGAAGCGGCTGGTGGAGACGGTCAACGCCGACCCGCGTCGCGTCGACAACCACGCCGCGGCCCTGAGCCCGATCAAGCTCGACGCGATCGCGCGGGCGGTCCTGGCCGAGCAGGGTTATGGGCCCGACTCGGTGCCGACGGCCGGGGTGACGGTGCTTTGCCGACGCAACGCGAACCTCAGCACCGGCGGGACCGCGGCCGACGTGACCGACCTGGTTCATCCCGACGTCGCGGCCAGGGCCGTCGACGCGGCAAGGGTCGTCGGCCTGGACGTGGCCGGCGTCGATGTGGTGGCCACCAACATCGCCCGGCCCCTGGAGGAACAGGGCGGGGTTGTCGTGGAAGTCAACGCCGGGCCTGGCTTGCGGATGCACCTGGAACCTTCCAGCGGCAAGCCCCGAGACGTCGGCCGGGCAATCGTCGACCTGATGTTCCCCGGAGACCACGACGGCCGGGTGCCTATCGTGGCCGTCACCGGCGTCAACGGCAAGACGACCACGACGAGGCTGGTCGCCCACATGCTCACCCAGGCCGGCAAGGTGGTGGGTCTAACCTGCACCGATGGAGTCTACATCGGCGGACGGCGGATCGAGGCCGGCGATTGCAGCGGGCCCAAAAGCGCTCGTCGGGTCCTGCTGAATCCCGCCGTCGAGGCCGCGGCGCTGGAAGTGGCGCGAGGGGGTATCCTCCGCGAAGGGCTCGGATTCGACGCCTGCGACGTGGGCGTGGTGATGAACATCGGCGAGGGAGACCACCTGGGACTGGGCGACATCCAGACCCTGGAGAAGCTGGCCCAGGTCAAGCGCGTGGTCGTGGAGTCGGCCAGCGGCGCGGCGGTTCTGAAGGCGGATGACCCCCTGACCGCCGCGATGGCCGAGCATTGCCCCGGCGAGGTCCTGTTCTTCGCCCGAGACGAGCACGCCCCGGTACTGGCCAGTCACCGCACGCGCGGGGGACGTTCGGCCTTCGTCAGGGAGAATCGCGTCATCCTCTGCGACGGCGGTCGCGAGGAGATGTTGATTCCCCTGAACCGGGTGCCGCTGACCTATGGCGGGCGGATCGGGTTCCAGGTGGAAAACGTGCTGGCGGCCTCGGCGGCGGCCTGGGCGCTGGGGGTCTCGATGGTGGCGATCCGGGCGGCGTTGGAGTCGTTCTCCAGCGACGGCAAGACGACCCCGGGCCGGTTCAACGTCCTTCATGCCGGCGGGGCGTGCGTGATTGTGGATTACGGGCACAACCCCTCGGCGCTGGAGGCTCTGATCGAGGCGGTCGACCAGTTTCCCCACCGTCGACGCACGTCGGTCTTCTCCGCGGCCGGCGACCGTCGCGATGAGGACATCATCCGCCAGGGGCGTCAGGTCGCCGACGCCTTCGACCGTGTCATCCTCTACGAGGACGCCTGCAATCGCGGCCGGGACGACGGAGCAATCATCGCCCTGCTGCGTCAAGGGACGGCGCAAGGTAAGCGAGCCAGGTCCGTCGAGGACGTCCGCGGCGAGGTCCTGGGGGCCGAGATGGCGCTTTCGGCCATGGAACCAGGCGACCTGGTGGTGATCCAGGCTGACCAGGTGGAGGAAACCCTGGGGTACGTCGCCCGTCGGCTTTCGGAACTCTTCCCGCCGACACCGGCGATCTCCGACGAGCCAATCGCCCCGGTGGATCTCGACGCTACGTCCGGGGTCGAACCGGCGCCCGTCGCCCTGCATCGCTGAGGCCCTGATGGATAAACAGGGGCCATTTCCCTCAACCGACGGCGTCGGTGGCGATCCCCAAGGACCGACCGCCGACGCCCACCCTTGCCCCCGCCCTTTCGGCCTGAGGCGCGACGAGTGGGGGCGGTTGGTGCTGGTCGACGCCAACGGCCTGCGCCACGTCGGCGTCGAGGCGGTTCGGGCCTTCCCCTTCTCCGACCCCCACCGAGGCATCGCTCTCTGCGACGCCGAGGGGCGTGAGGTCGCGTGGGTGGACGACCCGTCAACACTCTCATCGGCGACCCGCGCCTTGCTGGAAGAGGAGTTGACGACTCACGAATTCGTGCCTGTCCTGCGCCGGATCGTTCACATCCACGGCGACGCGACCCCGGCCGATTGGGACGTGGAGACCGACCGTGGAATGACTCGCTTCACCCTCAAGGCCGAGGAAGACGTCCGCCGGCTGGGGGACCACGCAACCCTGGTCGTCGACGCTCACGGCATCCGCTACCTCATCCCCGACATCCGCGTCCTGGACGGCCACAGTCGGCGGTTGTTGGAGCGCTATGCGTGAGCGATGAGGCGCGGTGTCACTTCGCCCGGCCCCTCAGTGCATAGCCCAATGTGCCGGAGATAATCGTGTTCAGGAGCGTCCTGGCCCAGACCGTGTCCGGGTAATGAGAGGGAAGCAGGATGACGCCGACACAGACCGCGAAGGCGGCCAGGATCAACACGCCGACAAGGATCAGGGTGATAGACTCCCGCCAGATGGCATGCGTCTCTTCACGAGCTTCTTTCCTCAGACGACGATCGCGATCTTCGATAGATTCGTGCGTCTCGGTGGATGAGAATTCTCTTTTCACCGTCTGGCCGAGAAGGTTTGCCTCGGGAGTGAGTTCCGGTGGTGAGGCAGCCGCCTTTCGTGCCTTCTTCCTGATCGGCTGAGGATCCATCTCCGGCGGCATGCTCGGTCAGACTCCACCGATTTCGTAGAGGATTTCATCGTCCTCGTTCAAGATCGCGAGCCGATTCTCATCCAGGCTCGCTTGCCGAGCAATCTTCAACAATCCCAGGGCCTTGAGGATGACCGGCCCGATCTCAATACCATAAAAGGCCGCGAAGTCCTGGAGCGACGCATCGATCCCGGCTGAGATCCGGAGTTCCAAGGGCACAAGCCCGTCGGGGCCGAGCCGTTTCCGCCTCTCTTTGTCCCTGGCACGTCTTTCCGAAGCGTTCTCCGAGTCGTGGTCCATTTCGGGCCTGACTGCGCGGACGATCCCGCTAGATGGATCGCGCAACAACACGTAGTCCGAGCCGGGCACCCGGCCGATCATGGTTCCTAGATCGTAAACCGTCTCGGAGTTGGGCGTACCTTCGACTTCAGGCATTGTCACCTCCGGCGAGCACGCCTGGCGATCCGTCCTCGACGACATCAAGGATAATCCAGCGGCAGGCCGGAAGGTAGGCCGCTTCCCGATCCGAGGGACGGGTGGTGGGCGCTTCGTCCAATTGGCGTCCGATGATTGCGCGAATGCCCGATCCCTCAGCGTGCCTCGCGGTCGTTAATCCACTGGCGAAGCGTGTTCGCGGGGATGCCCAGCGCCTTCTCGGCGGGGGACGGGCCGCCGAGGTGAGAGACCGCGTAGCAACGCCAGAGGTCTTCCCAGACGGGCAGGGGAATTGGTGGGGCCTCGGGCCGGGCGGCGCGGGCCGACTCGATGGCTGGCCAGGCTGCGGGGAGAATCGCGTCGAAGAGGGCATCGGCCAGGGCATGGGCCTCGGGCTCGGGCAGCGATTGACCTTTCGCCAGGATCTTCGCCGCGAGCGCCCGGAGGCGGCGTTGCCACTCGTTGAGCGAGCCCGCCGTCGCGGTTGGCGGTGGGGCGGAGACGGGAAACGCGATGGGGTTCGACGCGACGAGGGGGTTCGCGGTGGTGGCTTCGGAGTGCGGCAGGAAAGGAAGGAGTTGGGACCAGGTCAGCAGGTCGGTTTCGCGGTAATGGCGATAGATGGCCCGCTCAATGACGTTGCGCAACTCTCGGCTATTGCTGTCGGCGAAGGGCTCGGCGCGGAGGTGGGCCAGGGCGTCGTCGGCAAGCTCGACGTCGCTGCTCAGTTCGGCCGACACGGCGCGGGCCAGCCAGCGGGCCTGGGCGTCGATGTCGTCGGGCCGCTCTCGCAGGGGGGGAATGGCCAGCGGCAGACGCTCGACCCTAGCGAGGAAGGCGGGGGGGAGCTCTCCCGAACGCCGACGCTCCTGCCAGGGGCCCGTTTCCACCGTCAGCAAGACGGCGGCCTCGGCGTGACGCCGCTGTTCTTCCTCGCCAAGACGGCTGTACTCGCCGTCTTCCAGGAACGAGTGGAGGATGGCCGAGCAGGCGTTGGGCAGCCGGTGGAAGTCGTCGAGCAGGACCACCCCCTTTCCGGCCGAGGCGACCAGGCCGGGGCGGTCCTCCCGGGCGTCGGTGAAGGCGCCCCGTCGGTGGCCGAACAAGATGCTCCGCAGGAGAGTCTCGTTGGTCAGTTCATTGCAAGAGGCGACGGCCATCGGCGCCTTGCGTCGCTCGGACGCGGCGTGGAAGAGCGCGGCGAGGCCGCGTTTGCCGGTGCCGCTCTCGCCGTCCAGCAGCACGCAGGGCAGGGGGCGGCGGCTGCGGGCCATCCCCGTACGCGTTGACGGAGACTCGGCGCCCAGCAGGCGGGCCAGGTCGAACAGGTGCGCCAGCGTCGTACCGAAGGCGTCGGACTGGTAAACCAGGCCCTGCTCGGTGATCGCCTCGGCGAAGGCGGCCACGGCGGGGTCGGCCAGGTGCTGGTGGGCCGACCGCACGACCAGTTCGGCCAGTGAGGCGTCTCCCCCTTTACGGACAAACCGCTCAGCCGGGAACCCCTCGGGACGCGGGTAGGCCGAGTACAGCAGACCAACCACCTCGGGCCGGATGCGGGCGATCTCCTCGACGAACAGGTGCCCGGCGCGCTGGCCTCCGGCGTCGTCGGAGAATCTGAGATCCGAGACGACCACGGCGAAAAGTTGCTCGTTCAGTAGCTTGCGGGCCAGGTCGAACCGTCCGCCCCGTTCCAGAACCAGATGAAGGTGGGCGTGGTGAGGCGATCGGTGGCGGTAGGTGGCGACGCGATCGCTGGCGAAGCCGTGGGCCGTGACCTTAACGTGGACCGGCGAGCCGGCCGAGGGGGATTCGCCCGGCCGGGTCGCCGAGGAAAGCGCTGGGTCCTTGCCGAAGCCTTTCGCCAGGTCGTGGGCAAAGCCGGGGACCAGCGACTCCAGGACGCGCGGGTCGTCGTCCAGGACCATGATGTGCGGAATCCAGGGCATCACCGCTCCCTTTTCCTCGCCCCGGAGACGCCCCCCGCGCAACCCCTTGGCGAGCCGGACCAATCTACCCGAAATCGCCAAGAGGTGGGAACCGGCCGCGAGGGCTCAGGGGGTCCGCAGCGACATCCCCGCCTGGACCGGGGTCGTCGGACCGGGAAGCTGGTCGCGGTTGGCCGATCGCAGGATCGAGACCGCCGACTCGTCGCCGTAAACTCGCCAGGCGACGTCGGCCAGCGTTTCCGCCTCGCGAACTTGACTAAACGCCGACGCGGGCGACCGTCGTTGCGGCGCCCGAGCGGGAGGATGCGCCGCCGTCTTCTTCTTCGTCGGAGACTCGTCCGCCGGCCCAATCTCGGAGCGAGACACCCTTGAGATACGTACCGGGCGGGACCGTGCGGCGATCGGGGCGGGCGAGGGGGACGGTTCGCCATCAGGGGTCGAGGCAGGAATCTCCGCCTCGGGCTCGAAGGCCGGCGGCGTCAGCGCCAATCCCGGCGGTGCGTCGGGCCGAAAAAAGGCGATCGCCACCAGTGCGATGACCGCGAAACTCATCAAGGCCGCGAGAGTCGAATCTCTGAGCATCGGCCAGTCCCCGCCCGCGTGCCGTGGGTGCCGATCGAATGCGAAGTCTCTCCCATATCGGGCGAAACGGAGCTCGACTTGAGGAATTCCGGGGAAAGCCACCGGCTCAGGTGGAGATCACCGTCAACCGCGAGTTTCCTCGCCGCTCGACCCTCGCCCAGCCATCGGGTGAGCTACGAACGACGGAAGCCTCCGCCAAGAGAAGAGGCTGGGCCCACCCATCGACGTCGAAGGGAGCCAATCCGCTTCAGATCACGCGGAGATCGCCAATCACTCTTCCTCGCGAAAACCTTCGCCAGCCGGGAGAAGGGCTTCCACCGCCAGACCCAATGGACCCAAGGTCGCGCCCAGGATGGCCCCTTCCGCCATCGACCGTCGTCTCTCCAGAGCTACAATGCAGGCCGCCCAGGCGGATGAGGCGGCGATCACAAACCAGGCCGAGACGGGGATTAAGACAGGGAGCATCATTGCGTCCTTGCGGTGCTGCAGGGATGGTCTCCAGAGTGGCTCGAAGTTCGCACAAGCGGAGAAATCACGCAAGGCGAGTCTGGAGTTCGCGCGGAAAATCACCTCGCCCGGGTGATCCAATCGTGACAAAGCCTTTTCACGCCAATTTAGCGATTCCCGACGGGAGATCTCAAAATGTTCCCCTTGGATTTATCCTCGCGAACCGTGGATGGGTTTTTGCGTGGTCAAGGGATCGGGTCGAGATGATTGGGCTCGATCTGGGGGACTGGAGGAGGGAGCGGTTCCATTACGGCGGCCCGGGGAAGCCTTGGGTCGGTCTCGGCGAGTCTCGCCAGGAGGTCACGGGTCGATTGCGCAAGGAGGAGCAGCGACGGCCGGATGTTGGGCGGCGGGGGGATCGCTCCGTTGGGCTGGACGAAAACAATCTCCTGGCCCAGTTGGGCCGATCCGAACGCCTCGCTGACCTGGGTGGCGGCCATCTGGCGAAGGTCGACCGGGGGAGGCCCGTTGGGTCCGGCGGCGTCGGCCAATTTCTGGAGGGCCAGCGCGTCCATCATGGCAATAACCGCATGGTTAAGTCGGGTGATATCGGCGATTTCGGCGGGATTGAACTCCGGTTCCAGGTCCAGGCCACGCAAGGACGAGGCGTATTGCCGGGCCGCGGCGAGCAGGCGGTTCGTTGCCTCGTCGGCGCGGGCGGCGGGGTCGGCCGCGGCGAAGAGGCGTTCGCTGATCTCCCAGGAGCGGCGGCTCAGTTCGGCCAGCCGGATTTGCGGCGGCGGGCCGGCGATCACCGCGGGCGGCTCGGGGCCAATCTGAACGCCGGGGACGTTGATCCGAATGCCGGGGACATTGATCCGCACACCTCGATTGCCGAACACCACGGGAGGACGCGCGACCAAGCCGACCGGGTCGGGCTGCCCCTGGAGTCGAGCCCCCTCTATGGCCGCCTGCAAGGCCTGTCCAATCAAGCCCGTCGCGATGGGGTCGGCCGTGGTAATCGCCTCGGCCGCGAGAGCCGGCACTTCCGGCTGGGGGATGGGTGGCTGGGCCCGGACGGTGGCGGCGAACGCGGCGAAAAGACTCGTGGCAAGCAGGGCTGGTCGCAGGCGGTGCGGCATCGTTGAGGGCTCCCATCGCCTTTGGGTCGCTGTGAGAGGGAATTTTGCCGCAACTGGCGGACCAAACCCTATGTTGGGGCGGAAAGACCCACCCGGGGCGAACCGAATGGTTTCGGCGTCGTAGGAAGTGGCGGACCCGTTCGCGGGCGTTTGGTCGCCTTGTGGCGGGGCTGAGGCCGGGCTATCATGGCCGGGTCACGCCCGGCACGGAGGCCCCGGCCGGTTCGATCTTCAACCCACGGAAGTCTCCCATGCCCCTGCCCGTCTCCCGTCGTACCCGAGGGGTCCTGGCGCTGACCGGGGTCATCATCGGCACTGCTTTCCTCGTCGGAGCGAGGGCTCAGGCGCCGGTCGACGTCGAACGGTACACCGCTCAACTCGTCGTCGACCAACTCCAAAAGCATCACCTGGCCCACCCGGTGCTTGACGATGAACTCGCCAAGAAGTGGGCACGCAACTACATCGACATGCTCGACCCGCAGAAGGCGTACTTCGAGAAGGGCGATGTCGAGCAACTCCTGAAACGCGAAACCGAGATCGACGACGACGCTCGCAAGGGTAACATCGACTTCGCCCGGGAGGTCTTCGATGTCTTCCTGAAACGGCACGACGAGCGCCTGAGAACCGTTAACGAGATCCTCGACAAGTTGGAAAAGCAGCCCAAGAAAGAGCACGACGCTGAATTTGCCATCGACGAGACCATGGGCGACGACCCCAAGCTGCTCGATTATCCTGCCGATGAGAAAGAGGCCACCGACCGCTGGCGCAAGCGGCTCAAACTCGACGTCCTTCAGCTCAAGCTGGGCAAGACCGAAGACGCCGACATCTACAAGCAGTTGCGGGTGCGCTACCGAGACCGCAACCGCATGTGGCACCAGTTCGACACCTCCGACATGCTGGAAGTCTACCTGACGGCCCTGACCACGGTTCTTGACCCCCACACCAGCTACATGGGGAAGAACCAGCTTGAGGACCTGATGGGCCAGACCCTTCACCTGTCGCTGGACGGGATCGGGGCGTCACTATCGACCGAGGACGGATACGCGACGGTCAAGGAGATCGTCCCCGGAGGCGCCGCCGACAAGGACGGCCGGCTCCAGGCCGAGGACAAGATCGTCGGCATCAAGAAGGATGACGGCGAGGTCGACGACCTGGTCGAGAAGAAGCTTGCCGACGTGGTCCGCAAGATCCGAGGCCCCCGTGGGACCAAGGTCCGCCTGATCGTCCAGCCGGCCGACAGCAAGGACCGCAAGGAAATCGAGCTCACTCGCCAGAAAATCGAACTCAAGGACGCCCACGCCCGTTCGCAGATCGTCGAGACCCCCGGACCCGATGGTAAGCCGTTGAAGATCGGCATCATCGACCTGCCGAGCTTCTACGGAGACTCCGACGCCCTCCGCAAAGGCGACCCCAACGCCGTCAGCGCCACCCTTGACTGCAAGCGGTTCTTGACCGAGTTTAAGCAGCAAGGCATCGACGCGGTGGTCCTGGACCTGCGTCGCAATGGCGGCGGCCTGCTGCCCGAGGCGATCACCCTCTCGGGCCTGTTCATCGACCACGGACCGGTCGTCCAGGTCCGCGACCCCACTGGCGTGAAGCCCGCCCTGGAGGATGACGACGAAGGAACCGCCTGGGACGGCCCGCTCGCCCTGCTCATCAGCCACCAGAGCGCCAGCGCTTCGGAAATTTTCGCCGGGGTCATCAAGGACTACCAGCGAGGGCTCATCATCGGCGACTCCAGCACCTTCGGCAAGGGGACTGTCCAGAGCATCGTCCTGCTCAATGAGCAACTCGTCCGCGGCGACGAGCTGCCCAACCTCGGAGCCCTGAAGCTGACGATTCAGCAGTTTTTCCGGGCCAACGGTGAAAGCACCCAGATCCGCGGCGTGCCCCCCGACATTCACATCCCCTCCTTGCTGGACCAGTTGGACCTCTCCGAGGGGAAGATGGACCACGCCCTGAAGTTCGACAAGGTGCCGGCCCTGGCCCACGACAACTATCACCGGGTGCCGGCCGACCTGGTGGCGCAACTGGCCGCACGCTCGGAGGAGCGCCGCAACGCCAACCCGAAGTTCCAGAAGCAGGCCGAGTCGATGAAGAAGCTGGCCGACCGCAAGGCCCGGCACGCCATCTCGCTGAACGAGGAGAAGTTCAAGGCCGAGGTCATCGACGAGGAAGACGACCTGGACGAGGCCAAGCCCAAGTCCAAGGACAAGACTCGCAAGCGCCACTCCGACCAGCCGCCCTGGGACACCAAGGACTTCTACAACGACGAGGTCATCGCCATCGTCAAGGACTACCTGACCCTGGGCAACAAGGCCCTGGCCGCCGCCCCGGTTCGCGACGAAAAGCCCTGACCTAACCCTCCGCTGGCTGGTCTCCCGAACCGTCGCAACGGCCGTCCCCGCGCATCTCGCGGGGGCGGCCGTTCGGCGTCCGGGCCGTTCATTCAGTTCCGGTGGCGGGGACGGGTCGGGTCGTCCCCCTCGTAGACGTCGGTGTCGGGGTGGGCGGCCCGCCACTCCCCCCAGGAGGTCAGGAGCAAGGGGTACTCGGGGTAGGGAAATGGGGAGGCTGGCCGTCCGGCGGGGGCCTCGACCACCTCGCCGGTTTTCTGCAGATAGGTGACGTCGCCGACCTTGACGACCATCTCGCCACCGAGCAAACCCGCCTGCCCAACATCGAGTGGCGAGGACGCGGGCTGGCCGCCGAACCCCCGAGCGCAGCGGGTCCGGTCGCAGAACGTGGTCGTCACGGCCACGCCGCCCACTACATCGTTGAGGATATGCCGCGTCTGCAGGCGCATCACGCCGATCGAATAGGCGCGAGCCTGGCCCCCGGCGACGACCCCGATGACCGAATCTCCATCACGCAGATCGGCCTCCGCGGCGGGGACCGTCGGCGGCAGGCGGAACCCCTCGGCCGAGAACGGCTGGCGAACCTTCCCCGACGCCAATGAGGCTTTCACGACTGGCGCGGGGTGAGCCAGTTCTTCGGATGGCGGGCGACCGCAGGACCCCATGAGCAAGGCCAGGACCGCCTGAGCTGTCCCCCCCGCCCACTGCTTCCACTTGCTCAACGGAAACCCTCCCGTTGGGACACGAGAACCATTCCCATCCCCACTCCGGAGAGGGCTCGGCGCACCGCCCGAGGTTTCGCCGATTGGCACAAGGCCGGGAACTCACGAGAGCGGACCACGAGGGATCTCCAGGCGTGGACGTCCCCCGGCACCTGCTCCCACCCACAGCGAGGCCGTCGGCGCCTCAAATCGTGGGTTCGGGCTCGTCGGTGGCTACCAGACCTAGGCGACGAATTCCCTGGCGAGGGCCGTCGCCAGGGTCATGGAAATCAAGGGAAGGGTCGGGCCGCCGCGTCGGGCGCGTCTTCGTCGTCGTTGTCTTCCAAAACCCCCGCGACCTGCCCGCGGTCGTTGATTGCCGTGGCCGAACTGAACCGCGGGCCGCATTCCTTGAGAATTCGGACCCGCCCCTCCTCACGAACGAAGGCGTTCGAGCCAACCTCCGAGCCCCCCGGGCCGTCCACCATGCCCACGATTGCCCCGGCGTTGTTGATCGCCAGCGCCTCGGAGCGGACATAGCCCTCCGGCAGTTCCAACCGCTGGCAACCGGTCTCCGCCGTCCAGGCCACGGCCCGGGGCAGCCCCTTTTCCCCGATGGCCAGGCCGACAACCGTGCCGGCGTTGTTGACCGCGCGAGGGACCAGGGCGCCCGCCGGCCCCAGGACCTCGCGAGACCAGGACCCATCGGCGCCGATCGACCAACGGCAGGGGACCGTCCCGTCCACGGCCGCGACCCATCGGCCATCGCCGCTGATCGGCACCACCTGAGAACCGAGCGTCCGGCCCTCCTGAAGAATGGGCGTCCCCTTCCAGCCCGAGGCGCGATCCCAGACGCACGCCCGGACCCGGTCGCGGCCGATCGACAGCCCGCTGACCCGGCCGCCGTCCCGACTCACGCCCGTGGCCAGCGAGGCTTTGTCCCCCGGCAAGGTCCCGAGCCCGCGGATGCCGTGGTCCTCGTCCCAAACAAACGCCTCGTTGTTCTTCCCCGAAACATTGGCCCGGCTGACGCGACCCACCACCATCCCCTGGTCGCTCACCGCCGCTGGGGAAGTCGCCGTGAAGCCGGCCAGGAGCGGCAGCCGGATCACGTCCTTGCCTCGGGCGTAAATGGGGACCTGCTCCAGCACCCCCGGCCGGGCGCGTTCCTCCGCCCACTGGAAACCGACCAGATCCCCCCGAGCGTTCAACCCGGTGGCGATCACCCCGACGGGCCGGGGCGAGACCAGTCGATAGGTCGTCGTCGGGGCGGGTTCGTCGGCCCTCGCGAATCCAGCGACCAGCGAGGCAATCAGGGCGGGCAGGACGCGGCGCATGGCAGCCCCTCGGGGGTGGCGGACGATCGGGACCGGCCCAATTGCAGCCTCCAGGGGTTTTTTCCGCAAGGTCGGGATTCAAACGACGCGGGCCGCCAGCAATGTCAGGTCATCGGCCAGCGGGACCGGCCCTCGGTGCTCGTCGATGGCCGCCCTCAAGCCCGAGGCGACCTCGGCCGGGCCCTCCGAGGCGAGTTCCCCCAACCGAGAGACCAACGCGCCGACGCCGAACAGCCGGCCCTCCGGCCCCCGGACCTCGATCGCCCCATCGGAATACAGCAACAGCGTATCGCCCGATTCCAGCGGCGCCTCGCCCGACGCGAACCCCTGGCCCATCGCCGTCCCCAAAGGCAGTCCCCTCGCCTGTAATTTGCGTACGCCCTGCGCCCCGGCCAGCAAAATTGGAAGATGGCCGGCCAGGGCGAACCGCACCCGGGAAGCGGCCGGATCCACCACGCAGGCCGCGGCCGTCACATAGCGGTCGTCGAACATCTCGGCCACGGCGTCATCCAGTCGGGTCAGCAGTCCGGAAAGGTTGTCGGCCTCGTTTCGGGACGCCGCCAACGTCGCCTTGACCGTTGAGGCCACCAGGGCCGCCTGAACGCCGTGGCCCATGGCGTCGGCCACGAACAACAAGGTCTTGCCGCCGGGCATCGGCATCACGTCGAACAGGTCGCCGCCGACGCTCGAAACCGGCGCATAACACCAGGCGGTCGCCAGCCCCTGGGTCCTCGGCACGGTTCTCGGCAAAATTGACCGTTGGACGTGCGCGGCCATGGCAAGGTCGCGGTCCCGCCGATCCACCTCCGCCCCGAGCTGCGCGGCCGACCGCAAGAGGGCATCGCGGGTCCGCTTCAGGGCCGACTGCGTGGCCAGTCTCGCGTGCAAGACCGGCAGGTTGATCGGCTTGGTGACGTAGTCGTTCGCCCCCAGGGCCAGCCCCTCGACAATGTCGCGGGTCTCGCCCAGGCCCGAGACCAGCACCACCGGCAGGTCGGCCGTGGCCGGGTCGGCCCTCAGGCGTCGGAGCACCTCCAGGCCCGAAAGGTCGGGCATGACGATGTCCATCAACACCACGTCGGGCGCCCCCTCGGCGACTCTCCGCAACGCCGCCTCGCCGCCAGCCGCCACGTCGATTTCGTATCCCAAAGGCGCGAGGGACCGGGCCAGAAGCGCGGCGTTCTCGGCGTGGTCGTCCACCACCAGGACGCGCGTCAAGGTGGGGATCGTCACGCCCGGAGGGAGCGTCAGCGCGGAAACCGGCCCGTCTCCGCGGAGCTTGAGGGATCGGCTCATGACTCGCATGGTAGCAAATCCGGCTCACGAACCTGGGAGTTCAGTTCCGGTACTGTTCGTCACTCACCGGCTCCAACCACTCGACGACCTTGCCGTCCAGTTGCTCCTGGATGGCGATGTGAGTCATGGCGGTGGTCGGCGTGGCGCCGTGCCAGTGACGGCGGCCCGGGGGGAACCAGACCACGTCGCCGGGAAGAATCTCCTCGACCGGCTCCCCCTCGATCTGGGTCCAGCCGCATCCGGCGGTGACGATCAGGGTTTGACCCAGAGGGTGGGTATGCCAGGCGGTCCGCGCTCCGGGCTCGAATGTGACGCTGGCCACCGCCGTCCGCGCCGGGGGCTGAGGCTGGAACAGCGGGTCAATGCGAACCGTGCCGGTGAACCAGTCGGATGGCCCCCGGGCCGACGGCTGCGTGCCATTCCTCGTGATCGCCATGTTCGCCTCGCTGTTGGGACCGGGCGGGGGGAAGACTTTCTCGACAATAACGCCCGCCCGAGTTTGCCAAGGGGCCGAAGTCCCGACTAGCCTCCGTCGAGGACACTCCCGAGGGGTTACGCCTTCGACATGCGTGGGAACCACGTTACAATGCCGCCCATGAGCCACACCCCAACGCCCGCCGAGCCGTCCCAAACCCTCCCGATCCGCGTCGTGGTCGAGGCCCCCGCCGCCGTCGCCGCCGACTGGCTGGCCGTGGGGATCTTCGAGGGGGACGCCCAGGTCCCCGACGCCCTGAAACCCACCGCCGCGGCCGGGCGAATCGGCGCGTTGATCGAGTCGAAGGATCTGAGCGGCAACCTCGGCGACGCCACGCCGGTCCTCGGCCTGGAAGGACTGGCGGCCGGAGCCTTGCTGGTGCTTGGGCTCGGGCCCAGGGCAACGTTCGGCCCGGGCGCGGCGTTCTCGGCGGCAGTGGCGGCGAGTAAGAAGCTGGCGAGCCGGCCCAGGGGCAAGGTCGCCTTCGCCCTGCCCATCGTCGAGGAATCCGCCAACCCCTCGGCGATCGCCCGGGCCTTGGTGGAAGGGGCGATCGTCGGCACCCGAGGCCCCGGTCTGCGGAAGAAGGAGCCCAGCCGCCACCCCTTCGCCGAGCTGATCGTCATCGCGGCGGAGGGGGGACCGCTCGACGCCGGGACGCTGGAAGTCGCCGCCCGCGAAGGCCAAATCGTCGGCGAGGCGATCAACCTGGCTCGTGACCTGGCCAACACCCCGCCAGCCGAGAAGGCCCCGACCGTCCTGGCCGCCCGCATCGCCGAGGCGGCCCGATCCGCCGGGGTCTCGGCCGAGGTCTGGGACCAGGAGCGACTGAAGCAGGAGCGGTTTGGCGGACTCCTCGGCGTCTCGGCCGGATCGGACGAGCCCCCGGCGTTCGTCGTGTTGAAATATCGCGGTCGCAACGAGGGCAAACCCCTGGCCCTGGTAGGCAAGGGGGTGACGTTCGACTCCGGCGGCCTGTCGATCAAGCCGTCGGCGTCGATGGAGGACATGAAGGCCGACATGACGGGCGCGGCGGTGGTCGCCGCGGCGCTGCTGGCCGTCGCCCGCCTGGGCCTGCGGGCCGACGTCGACGCCTACTTGCCGATGACCGAGAACCTCACGGGCGGCCGGGCGATGAAATTAGGAGACGTGCTGACCTTTCGCGACGGTCAGACCGCCGAGGTGCTCAACACCGACGCCGAGGGGCGGCTCATCCTGGCCGACGCCCTGGCCTACGCCACCGAGTCATCCCCGGCCCGGATCGTCGACCTGGCGACGCTCACCGGAGCCTGCCTCGTGGCGCTGGGGCCCAAGGTCGCCGGTCTGTTCAGCAACGACGACGCCAGCGCCGACGCCCTCCTGGCCGCCGCGAAGGCCGCCGGGGAACGCCTCTGGCGGATGCCGCTGGACGCCGACTTCAAGGAGCAGCTCAAAAGTCACGTCGCCGACTTCAAGAACATCGGCACTCGCTGGGGCGGGGCGATCACCGCGGCGAAGTTCCTGGAACAGTTCGTCGCCGAAACCCCCTGGGCCCACCTCGACATCGCCGGACCCGCCTGGGCCGACGCCGACTCCCCCACTCGCGACGTCGGCGCCACTGGCTGCTACGTCCGCACGCTTGTTCGACTGGTCGAGGAGACCGCGTCCCGAGAGTCTTCTGTCGCGCAATGACCTCGGCGGCCGCCAGCGGGCGATCTGGCTCGACGATCATCGCCCGCTGGCCGCGGCCCACTTTCGGCCCGATCACGTTCGGCCTCGGCGCATTCTCCGGCAGGTTGGAAGAAAAGAACGGGACATTCCCGGATGTTTCCGCGGTCGGGGTGATTTAGGATCTCTCTCATCTCATCGAGTGAGCCGTGGACCAGGACTTGGCCTGTTTTTCGCGAATGACCGCGTAAATCGAAGGATGTCCGTTTCTCTCCTTCTCCCCGGGAAAGTCCCCCGATTCGCCGCTCCGGAGAAGGTCTCATGGTCCCTGCGGCTTCGGCGGGCCCGATCTTGATCGTGGACGACGACAAGAAGACGGCGGCGCTGATCGCGTTGTATCTCGAAAGGGAGGGTTTCACGACGATCTCGGCCCATGACGGCCGAGAGGCCCTGGAGTCGGCCAGGCGTCACCGCCCCATCTTCGTTGTGCTCGACCTGATGCTCCCAATCACCGACGGGTGGGAGGTCTGTCAGGAGTTGCGCCGCTCCTCGGACGTCCCGATCCTGATGCTCACCGCGCGAGACGAGGAGCAGGATTGCCTGCTGGGCCTGTCGATGGGCGCCGACGACTTCGTGGTCAAACCGTTCAGCCCAAGAGAGGTGACGGCGCGGGTCAAGGCGATCCTGCGGCGCCGCCGCTCGGAGTTCCCGAGGGGCCGGGGGCGGCTGGAACACGCGGGGCTCGTCCTCGACCCGGAGAATCGGACCGCGACCCTCAACGGCCGACGGCTAGCCTTGACCGCGTCTGAGTGGAAAATCCTCCACGCGCTGATGGCCGCGCCCGGGCGAGTCTTCCTGCGGGACGAGATCCTGAATCACCTCTACCCCGTGGGGTCGGCGGTCATCGACCGCGTCGTCGACGTGCATATCGGCAAGCTCAGGCAGAAGATCGAGGACGACCCGGCGAATCCTCGACGTGTCTTGACCGTCAGGGGCCTGGGCTATTATTACGCCGAGGTCGAGGATTGATCGGGGCCAGGGGCCGGGGATGCGCCACCAACTGATCTGGAAGTTCCTGGGAATCAATTTCCTGGTGATCGGGGTCGTCATCCTGTCGATCTGGCTGGCCATCGACTACCTCGCCGCCGATTACTATCTCGACCTGATGAAGCGGTACGACATCGACCCGAAGGACCTCAACCGGATCTTCCTGGGGGCGTCGCACCGGTATCTCGTCGCGGCGGGACTGGCCGCCCTGGGCCTGGCGGCGGTGCTCTGCACCTTACTGACAAGGCGGGTCCTCCGCCCGCTAGGGGAGATGTCGTCGATCACGCGGTCATTTGCCGCGGGCGACTACTCGGCGCGCGCCTACGCCGTCGGCCCCGACCCCTTCGGGCAGTTGGCCTCGGCGTTCAACCAGATGGCCGACAGCCTCCAACGGGTCGAGGGGTTGCGGAAGGCCATGGTCGCCGACGTCGCTCACGAATTGCGCACCCCCCTGACGAACATCCGCGGCTACCTGGAGGCGCTCGGCGACGGAGTCTTACCCCCCTCTCGGGACGTCTACGAGTCGATGCACGAGGAGGCGCTCCGCCTGGCCAAGCTGGTCGAGGACCTCCTTCAACTCTCGAGGGCCGACGCCGCGCGGACGACCCTGCGACGGGCCCCCGTCGACCTGCCGGACCTCGTCTCGCAGGCCATCGAGCGATTCCGGCTGAAGTTCGAGGCGAAGCGGGTCGACCTCAAAACCGATCTCGCCGCGGGCGACGTGGTCCCGGCCGAGGCGGACCGGGTGACCCAGATCCTGACGAACATCCTGCACAATGCCTGGCAATACACGCCGGAGGGCGGGTCGGTCCGCGTCGTGCTCGACCGGCCGCCGGGGTGGGCAAGGCTAATCATCGCCAATACCGGCGAGGGGATCGCCGAGGACGACCTGCCGTTCATCTTCGAGCGATTCTACCGAGGGGAAAAGTCCCGCTCGCGGGCCCACGGCGGCGCGGGGATCGGCCTCGCGATCGTCAAGGAGCTGGTCGAGGCCCACGGCGGCCAGCTCGGGGCGGAAAACGCACCGGCGGGGGCCGTCGTCTGGTTCTGCCTGCCCGCCTGGTAGGCCCCTCGACCTTTACCGAAACATTACGGGCGCGTTATCTGGGCCTTACACCCGCCGATAGACTCGGGGAGTTGCGCCGACTGGGCCAATGCGGCCCAGGACCTCGGCCGCGACTCACCGCCTATCGACCGTCCCCCCCCCGACCCGAAGGAGCTCAACATGGCCCGTCGCCCCAACGTCCGCCTCGTCGCCCTCGTCGCCTGTCTGGCCTCCGCTCTCCTCGGCCTCGCGGCCTCCGCCAAGGCGCAGACCCCCGCGACCAAGCCGGAGATGTCCGACCTCAAGATGAAATTGATGGAGACGATGAAGGACGACAAGATGATGATGATGATGAAGGACGACATGATGCATGACCAGACCACGATGAACATGATGATGACGCGTATGCTTGTCCGAGAGATCGCCGCCGAGATGTCCAAGGATCCCGAGGTCATGGCCATGATGAAGAAGTTGATGAAAAAGGACGACAAGATGATGATGATGGACGACCAGAAGAAGATGGCCATGATGCAGGCGATGATGCGCGACGAGAAGACGCTGAAAATGATGGTCCGCGAGGTGATGATGGAGATGATGGCCAAGGACATGATGATGGAAAAAATGGAGAAGTAACCCGGCCGGCGACTCCACGCCGTCCCCGGCCGATCGCGGAGCCAGGGCGGCGTCCGACATCCGGAATGACCAGGGCAGGGGCTCATGCCTTGAGGGCGAACCAGGTTGAACCTGGTTCGAGAGCCGCGGCCCTCGCATCATGGGCCGGAGGAAGCCACCCTGCTTCGTCCGGCCCCTCGCGGATATCGGAGCGTCAGGCCCTTCCCGAAGGCCGGGGCTCCCTTGGCGGATTCATTCCGCGGCGTTGCTCCCTGGAGCACCAATCGAATTCGCCGCGGAGGGACTCAAAACGGCCTGATCGGATCGCCTCTTCGCAATCAGCAGGTCATCCCACCGGCCTGGGCGAGCCGCTTCTCTAGCAGGCATTCGATCCGTCGGCTGTTGATGTCCAGCGTTTCCAGGATGTCGAAGACCTCGACCATCGGCAAATGCTGGTCGATCGCCCAGTTCAGGACGCCCAAGTTCTCCTGACCGGATTTCAGGCGGTCGAGGATCTCGTGAAACAGCGGGGAATCCTGAAAGGCCCGTTGGAGCAGGCCAAAATCGTCGTGATCGAGCTCGATCCAGAACGTCCGCCCCTGGAGATGTTCGATCCAGCGCTCGCGGAGAAACCCATTCCAGTGTTCGCGGACCCAGCCTCGAATCGCCCCTTCGCCCAGATCGTGACCAGCCTTCTCGCTCTCGATCCACTTGTGCCGCTGGGCTTCCTGGGCGCCCCGGTCGTGGACACTCATCCGCTGATCGGCCTTGCAACTGACTGAGTGCGTGAAGGGGGGACACGCCGGCATCAGGACCTCCGGTCGAGCGGGGAGCCTCGACGGATCAAAACCCAGGGAAGGTGGGTGGCAGCGGGTGCGAGGCCAGACTTCGGCCGACTCGTCCCCGGGCAGGGGAGGGCGGGTCGGTTCAGGCTGGGATCGGTCGGGGAATAATGGTCAGAACCCGATTGAGGACGGTTGCGTTCAAAATCAATCGTAATACGGAGCGTGATCGCACGCAAGACCCGTCAGGATGGCAGGACAGTATCCCTTGTTACGAACCTCAACTCAGGAAACGGTGGGGCCTGGCGGCCGAGGCAACTCCGAAACCGGGCGTTTTGCCCCAACCCAGGCCAGCTGGCGGCCCAGCAGGGCGGCGGCCCCCGATCGTCCCGCGGCGATCGGTCCCACGGCGGCGTCGGCCACGACTCGCCATTGAACCGAGCCGGCCAGGTCGGTGCAACCTAAATGCACCCCCTGTGCCGCCACTCGCCAGACAGCGCCCGCGGGGCCAGGGCAAAAGGTCACCGAGGGGTTGCCATCCCGCCCCTGGGCCACCACTTTTCCCGCGGAGTCGAAGGCGATCGCCCGGCCGTCGGGAGCCGATACCACCACCCGAGACCCCACCCGGTGCAACTGCCATGACTCCCAGGGGACCGGCGCCTGCCAGAGCGTTCGCCCATCGGCCCGGTGCCCACGCAACACCTGAAGCCGCCGGGCCAAGGTGATCCACACCAGATCGGCCGGCGACCCCTCGGGGGCCTCGATCACCGACAGGGGCTCGGCCGGCCCCGTCGGCGGCGGAGCGGCGGGGGTGCCGTCGGGACCGTAGAGCCGCAGTGCGCCGTCCTCGGTCGTTACCGCCAACGATCCGTCGGGTCCGGCCGCCATCTCCTCGACGGCGCTGTTGAGCTCGACCTTCCAGGCCCAGGTGCTATCGCCGCGGGCGACCCCCAGGCGGTCGCGCTCCTGAACCACCGCCAGGCCGCCGTCTCCCGGCAGGACCGCCAGGTGAGTCACCTCGGCCAGGGGAATTTCCAGCCGAGATCCCACACCCCGGCGGACGTCGTACAGGCCGATCATCCGGTCGGTCGCCGCGACGATCCGACCCGAGCCGACCCGCAGGATGCGACCGACTCCCGAAAGCTCGGGCGCCCCGGGCAGTTCCCGCCCGTCGGCCAGGAAGACCCGCAGCCGATTGCGGCTGGTGATGACCCCGACGGCCGGCGGGTCGTCCAGCACTGCCAAGACCGACGTGGCCGCCTGGTCGTCGGACTCGGCCACCGGGGCCTGCCAGTCGGCCCGCCTCACCGAGCCGCCCACCGGCGTCCTCGAAGGCGCGAGGGCCACCGACGCCCCGCGACCGCCACTCGTACCCGAACCAGTGCCGAGTTCGACGCGCGTCACCTCGCCGGTGGCCATGCCATACAGGAAGAACCGGCCCAGCGCGTCGACCTCCAACGCCATCGCCGGCCTCGGCGCCGACGACTTCCAGCGCACGTTGCCCGCTTGATTCAACGCGGAGAGTTCCCCCTCCAGCGTGGCCACCACGATCAGGCGGGCGGCGAAGTCGGGGACCGCGTGGGCAGTGGTCCCTCCCAGGTGGTACGAGCCTTCGTTGTCGCCGTTCAGGTCAAACCGCTGAATGCCGTAGTTGAAGCAACTGGCCAGGATGATACCGCCATCGCCCGAGGCCGCCAGCCGGCCGACGTTGGTCATCAACGAAGACTGCCAGGCGACGTCGGCCCGCAGTGTTGCCCCCGAACCGCTTGGACTCAGGTCAACACCGACGATCGTCCCGTACCCCGAAGCCCCCAACAGGATCGGCCGCGAGGGGAGAAACGTCAGGTGGGCCAGGGGCTGGCGGGTCTCGAACTGGCCGGCGGGACGGCCGTGGCGTGCGGTGATCTGCGTCCGGTTATTGGTCTTCGACGCCGAGGCCACGAAGCGGCCGTGGGGGTCGACGGCCAGGGCGCCGCAGTCGGGAGCGTGGGGCCGCTCGGCCACGAGCTCCAGATCGCGGGCCAGCAACCAGAGCTGCCCGTGATCGCCGGCCAGGGCGACCAGCGAGCCATCGTCGCTGATGACCCCCGCCACAATTTTCCCAGGCGCCCGGGCGGTCGCCAACCGCTCGCCGTCCAGGTCGTACAGGGCGACGGAATCCCCCTCATCCCAGGTCAGGACGCGGCCAGCCTCGCGGGCCAGCCCGATCCCCTTGAGAGGGGCGTCGGTGACGATCGTCCAGGCCGGATAAGCGTCGATGGGCGAGGCTCTCCCGGCAATCTCTACCAAAGGTTGGGAAGGGGGGGGAAATGGACGAAGAAGGTGGACCCGTCGTCGGGTCAGCCGGCGGCCTTGGCGGTCCGACGCTTGGCGACCTCGATGGCCGAATCGAGCACAGGGTCGGTGTCGGGGTCGCCGAAGGTGGCGGAGGGCCCGTCATCCCCGGCCATCGGCTTGAGAACCGTCCGGGACGTCTGGTGAGGCTCAACCCCCTGCTCGCTGTAGGCCCGATCGGTGGGGGAGTAGAACTTGGCGGTCGTTAACTTCAGGCCGGCCGGGGCGGTCCTCAGGGAATAGATGCTCTGGACCGACCCCTTGCCGTAGCTGCGCTGACCCAGAATCAACGCCCGGTGATTCTCCTTCAGGGCCCCAGCCAGAATTTCGCTGGCGCTGGCGCTGTCGCGGTCGATCAGGACGGCCACGGGCATCCGCCAGAGGGCACCGGGGCGGGCCCGATAGATCGAGCTTTGCCCCGGAGCTCGGCCACGGGTCGAGACGATCACACCGTCATCGAGGAACCGGTCGGCCATCTCCACCGCGACATTCAGCAGGCCGCCGGGGTTGCCCCGCAAGTCGAGCACCAGAAACCGCATCCCCTGCCGCTGGAGCGAGGCGATCGCCCGTTCGAGTTCCTCGGTCGAGGACTTCTGGAACCCGGTCAACTGGACGTAGCCAACGCCCGCCACCGACTCGACGATCTTGGCCTGGGTGACACTGCGGACCTCGACCGCCCGGCGGGTCAGTTCCAAGGTCTGCTCGGAGCCGTCGGCGTGCAAAACCGTGACGCGGACGGTGGTCCCCTCGGACCCCTGGAGGCGGTTGGCGGCCTCGTCCAGACCCAGTCCGCCGACCTTCTGGCCGCCGACGGCGGTGATCCGGTCACCCGCCCGCATGCCCGCGTCGGAGGCCGGGCCGTCCGGCAAAACGCCGACCAGCCTCAACCCCTGGTCGTCTTGCTTCAGTTCGACGCCCAGACCAACAAAGTTGCCGTCGATCATCGAATACAGATCATCGAGCTTGTCGGGGGTCAGGTAGGTCGTGTAATCGTCCAACGCATCGCAAGCGCCAAAGACGAACTCCAGAATGACCGGAGAGGAGGCGAGGCCGGCCCCCTGCCGAGCGACTTCGGCAATGGCGCGGACCTCGGCCTCGGCCTCGGGGCGGTTCTTGACCAGAACCGCCGCCCGTCGCTTTCTCAACGACTCGCGGAGGGCCAGGGCCCGGTCGGGCGGGAGGTTCGGGGCGTTGGCGCGAAGGAAGGACGGATCTCTCAGGGCCACGTCCAGATTATCCAGCCCACGCCTCAGCAAAGGGGCCAAGGCGACCGCCTCGACGTAGTGAGAGTCAATCCGTTCGAGCAACTCGTCGTAAAGTTCCATCGCCCGATCGGCGGGCAGTTTCAGGAGGACGTCCCGAAAACTCCTGTCCTGATACCGACGACCCAGCCGATAATGGATTTCGCAGAGCCGCAGACGGTGGCGAAAATCGGCCCTGGGCCACTGCTTCAGCGCCTCCTCATAAGCGGCGATCGCCGCCGACCAGTTGCCATGACGCTCCAGGTCAAGAGCCTGTTCGAGCGCGGCGGCCGGGGTTTGGGGGTCGACCGCCTTCGGAGCGATCGCGGGGGCCTGAGCCGGGGCGACAACCCGAGGCACGGAAGTGGGCGAGTCGATCGAACCGGCGGCCAGGCCGGGTCGAACTCCCAGGCCAAGACCGACCAGGCCGAGCAGCCCGGCCCAGATGGCCCGTTGGGACCGATGGATTCGCATCGCGGAAGACCCTCCCACCTCACCGGGGCAACGGCGGGGGAGATTCGCAAACCCGGGGCCGGGGCCTTGCGACCGGAACGGCCGTCAACTCCGGCAGGGCCGGACCGGGGGCGACTCTCCCTCGACGATGACTCCATCGTTGCCGAATCGTAGGGGTTCATTCAAGCGGTGACGTGCGCGAAAGGGACCGCTCACATCGCGAGCAAAGCCCCGCCCCAACCCGTTTGGGCCGGGCGGCGAGAGACTCGGCCGAAGCCTTATCCCCTTGCCCAGACTATAACATACTCCCCGACCGCCCGGCCCGTCGTTTCCCCCTAGCCGGCCGAAGGCGACCATCCCCAGAAAATCGCGCCAGATCGGGGTAAACTCCGCGGCGAAACTTGACGAACCAGTCCCAAAAAATTGGTGGGATTGGTCTGCTCACTTCCCCTTTTACAAACCAATCGGCACAAATGATCAATTTCGCTCGCTCGAAGGGGCGGGGGGTTCCGTCAGGGTCAAGGTCCGCCCCCCCTCCAGGTTCGCCAGTCGGGAGACTCGCCCCGAGGGCCAGTTGACGACCAGGGTTTCGACCGTGCGAGACTCGCCCAGCCCGAAGGTCATCGTCCGCTCCGAAGACGAGAGGTAGCCCGTCGCCGGGAAAAGTTGTCGTCGCTGGTCCCGCCCCCCAGCGCGGAGGACCACCCGGGCGCCAATGACTGACTTGTTCGACGCCGTCCCGACCAGACGGAGGCGGAAGGCGATCGAGCCGCCTCGGCCGTCGTTGCGGAGGATGCGGGCCGTCCCGCCATTGGCCGTGAGCACGACGTCGAGGTCGCCGTCGCCATCAAGGTCCCCCGAAGCGCTGCCGCGACCCACCATCGGGCGGAACAGGTCGGGCCCCGCGGTGTCTGGTCCAACCGGAACGAACAGGTTGCGGCCGATCGTCCCGCTGTTCCAAAACAATTGGGCGGCCTGGGGATGCGATTGCTCGGGGGCCACCCGGGCGATGGCGCTTTCCAGGTGTCCATTGGCCGAGAGGAGGTCAAGGCGGCCGTCGAGGTCGTAATCCAGGAAGATGAGGCCGAATTTCATCGGCGCGCGGGTGGGCTCGCCGAGGCCCAGCAGGTTGGCTTCGTCGTTGAACTGCATCGAATGAGGCCCCTCGGCGATGTACAGGCCCATCACTTCGCCGGCGAAGTTGGCGACGGCCAGGTCCATCGCGCCGTCTCCCTTGGCGTCTCCCCAGGCCAGGCCCATCGCGCCTCGGGCATCGCCGAAGGAGTCGAACGCCAGGCCCTGGAGGATGCCCACCTCCTCGAACCGTCCGCCGCCCCGGTTATGGAAGAAGAAGTTCCGCACCGTGTCGTTGGCGACGGCCAGGTCGACCCGGCCATCGCCATCAACGTCGCAGGGCGCGACGCCCAACGATTTGGCCAGGGGCCGTCGCGAACTCGGCGCCCGGACGGAGATGCCGGAGGCTTCACCGACGTCGACGAAGTGGCCGCCATCATTGCGCAGCAAGGTGCAAGTGGTCCCACCGAAGGCCGAGGGGGCGTTGTAGGCCGGTTCCCCGCCAGGCAGGAGCGTCCGCCGGGCGCGATCGGCCTCGGGCGTCCAGTCCAGATACTGGGCGATGAACAGGTCGAGGTCGCCATCATTCTCCAGGTCGAACCAGCAAGCGCTGGTCTGCCAGCCGCCAGCGCCCGCGGCATGAGCCTCGGCCGTCACGTCGACGAAGTGCCCGCCGTCGTTGCGCAGCAGGTGCCCCGGTCCCACCGCCGACAGATACAGGTCGGGGTCGCCGTCGTTGTCATAGTCGCCAACGGCCACCCCCTGCCCAAAGACGCTCAGCGCCAGGCCGGCCTCGGCCGTGACGTCGACGAAGTGCCCGGTGCCGTCGTTGCGGTAGAGAGCCTGGGTCGGGGGGGCCTTGCCGGAAGGTGGGGCGTCGGGCCAGGGGCGGGAATTGACGAAGAAGAGATCCTCGTCGCCATCGCCATCGAAATCCAGAATCGCCACGCCCGAGCCCATCGTCTCGGGCAGGAGCTTCTGGCCGCTGGCGCCATTCTCATGAACGAACCGGACGCCCGACTCGGCCGTCACATCGACGAAGCGAACCGCCGGGGGCGTCGGACGGTCAGGGGCACGAGTCGGACGCCCTTTCGATGGCAAGGCGACCGGTGGGGCGGACGCGCCTTGGCAACCCACGACGACCAGGAGAGCCAGCCAGGGTAGAACCCGCGTCGCGAATCGTCGGGGCGCATCGTTGAGACGAAACGGGGCAAGCATGTCGATCGGCGGGCCTTCGGGCGGAATCCGGGCCCGTTCGCGATGACCCGCGACCCCCGACCCTCTTCACCCCATCCATCAGACGCAAGCCCAGCGGGGGCGTCAAGGTAGGCTGGGGTCCGTCGAGAAATCGATCCCGGGGGGCCAGGCGATGGGCCCCCCGGGTCGGGTTCCGTTCAGGAGTAGAACCGGGGGACGTTCATGTTGTAGAACTCTTGCTCCAGATACTCGGCGATCAGCGCGAAGTTCAGGATGTTGATGTCGGTGATCGTCGAAGGGTTCGACGTCGTCGGCAGCGGGTACAGGTTGTTGGGGTCGTTCAGGCTGACGATGAACGGCGTCAGGGCCGCGGCGACCTGGTCGAACGTCAGAGCCGGGGCGAACGAGTTGCTGGGCGTGCCGCCGGTCGGGACGATCGGCCGGTTGGACAGGGTGTTGAGGAAGCCCGAGTGGTAGGCCTCGACAAAGCCGATCGAGGCGGCCGCCGGGAGATAGGTTTCGGACAGGAACGGAGCGGCCCCCTGGTAGGCGCCGGCGCCGGTGTTCTCAAAGGTCACCGACAGGCGGACGAACTGGGTGAAGTTCTTGGCCAGCAGGCCTTTGAAGGTCGGCTTGGGGCGGGCCTGAGAGCCCAGGGCCTGGGTGATGAAGGCGACGTGGGCATTCTCGTCGGCCTGGATCTCGCGGAAGTTGTTGCCGCCCCAGCTCGGATACAGGTCGCGGAAGTTGTCGTGAGACAGGCGGGCGGCGTGGCCAACCGAGGGGCTAGTGGCCAGCAGGGCCGCGGCGCCGGCGGTGGCGACGGTCCCCTGGAGGAACGACCGCCGAGTGCGGTTCGATTCGGTCTCAAGCATGGGAGGAGTCCTCAAGCTGTGGTTCTTTGGGGGATGCGGACCGCCCGGGACGCTGTCAGCGACGGGCTTTCGAGGTCGGATTCGGACGAGGACGGATGCGAACGGAACGACCGGGAGGAACCCGGCCCGGGCTTTCCGACGCGTGGTGTCGGAAGGGCGCTAGCGTGCAGTCTGGCTCAGACGTAGAACATCGGGACGGCCGCGTTATAGAACTCTTGCTCCAGATACTCCGCGATCAGCGCGAAGTTCAGGATGTTGACGTCGGTGATCGTCGAGGGATCCGTCAAGGTCGGCAGCGGGTACAGGTTGTCGGGGTCGTTGAGGCTGACGATGAACGGCATCAGGGCCGCGGCGACCTGGTCGAACGTCAGAGCCCGGTTGAACGAGTTGTTGGGCGTGCCGCCGGGCGGGACGATCGTCATGTCCGCCAGGGTGTTGAGGAACCCGGAGTGAAACGCCTCGACGAAGCCGATCGAGGCCGCCGCCGGCAGGTAAGTGCTGCTCAGATAGGGAGCGGCCCCTTGATAGGCCCCGGCGCCGGTGTTCTCAAAGGTCACGGAAAGTTGGACGAACTGGGCGAAATTGGCCGGCACCAGACCCTGAAAGGTCGGCTTGGGGCGGGCCTGCGAACCGAGAGCATTCTGGATGAAGGCGACGTGGGCGTTCTCGTCGGCCTGAATCTCCAGGAAGTTATTGCGGCCCCAGTTGGGGTACAGGTCGTTGACGAACTCCCCGGGCAGGTGGGGCGACTTGCGAGACGGCTTGGCCTTGGCGACCACCGGCCGGCGAGCAGTGATCACCGGCTTCTTGGGGATGGGCTTATGCGCCTGGACCGCCACCTTTTTGTTGGCCGCGGCGAAGCTCGTCGCCGGCAGCAGCAAGCCCGCGGCGCCAGCCACCAGGCCGCCGACGACCGGTCCACTCAGAAACGAACGACGGTCTCCCTCGGGCTCGCTGGGAATCTCGGCGCCTTGCGACGGGAGCGATTCGGGCTCGATCATCGTCGATGTCCTCGCGATGGGGGATTAGGAGAGATGCGCGGACTAACCGGACACTGCGACCGCTGGATTATAAGAGCAGGAGTGCGTGTGTCCAATTGAAAATTGGTAAAGTCGGAAATTTTTAGCGAATGAACCGTTTATCGCCTTTCGGCTGATTAGGTCGTCTAAGTCGACGTTCTGGTTTCCAGGTGGGGGCGGGCCGGGCGGGGGACGCGGACCCTGGGTTTCGGCCGGCCGAAATGTTAACCTGGGAAGCGTGGCCGGCCCGGGCCGCGTGAAATTCAAGGCGAAAGGAGCGCGTCCCTTTGTTTGCCGGACCGATCATTGCTCGCGAGGTCCTGACCGCCCCGCGACCGTCCCGCTATTACGTCACCCGGGCCTCTTACGCGGGGCTGATGTTTGTCTTGATGTGGACGGCCTGGCAGTCCTTGATCGGCTGGCGGGACATCGGCGAGGTTGGCATACTGGCTCGGTTCGGGGCGATCCTCTTCGGGCTGTTCGCCCTGGTGCAACTGAGCCTGATCCTGTTCTTCGCCCCACTAGCCGCCGCCACGGCGGTTGCCCACGAGAAGGACCGGCGGACCTTCATCCTGCTGTTGATGACCGACCTCAGTGACGTCGAAATCGTCCTGGGCAAGTTGGTCGCCAGCCTCCTCCAGGTGTTGACTCTGCTGGCCGCCGGGGCTCCGGTGCTGCTGGCCTGCGTCCTGCTGGGAGGAGTGGCGCCCTGGCAGGTGGCTCTGGCGTTGGCCGTGACCGTCGCGTCGGGCCTGGTTTGCGGGTCACTGGGTTTGGTGGTCGCCCTTTGGCGGGACCGGACCTTTCAATCGTTGGCGTTGACGGTGCTGATCGTGGCCCTGGGACTGGTCGCGGTGGAGGCCGGCGCGCTCGCCTTGCCGGGGCTGCGGGTCGTCGGAGTTCCCCTGGTCGAGGCCCTGGACCCTTTCCGAGCCCTCCTGGCGGTGCTCGACCCCGACCTGAGATCCTCCGGTTTCGCGGGCGTTCCCGGACTGGCATTCGTGGGGGTGGCCCTCGTTGTGGCGCTGGCCTTGAACCTCCTGGCCGTGAACCGTCTACGCGTCTGGAACCCCGGCCGTAACGAGCCCCGAGAGCAGCGAGAGGCCGCCGTCGAGGCCGAGGGTTTGGTCGAGTCCCTGGTCGAGATCCGCGAGGTTCCTCAGGAAGCCCTGGTCGGCGCGGGCGTCGGCGGTTCGTCTCTCGGCCAGGGCTCGGGCTCATCCCTGCGGGGCGAGGGTCGATCGGCCTCGAACGGGCCGCCAGGCGAAGGAGACGTTGTCGGCGACGGGACGACCGGTCTGCATGTCCCCCGCCGCACCCACCGTCGCGTCACTCGTGCCGCCGGCAAGTACCGCCAGCCCTGGTCCAACCCGATCGCCTGGCGAGAGTTGATGACCCGCGCCTACGGGACCAAGCCCCTCATCATCAAGGGGGCGTACATCCTGGCCTTCGCGCTGGGAGTGGCCTTCTTCGCGATCAACCCCGACGTCGAGGCCGACCCCTGGCGGCCCGCCCGCGTCTTGATCCCCCTGGCGATCCTCAGCCTGATCCTGGTCAACGCCCAGGGAGTGACCGCCCTGACCAGCGAGCGCGACACCGGAGCCCTGGACCTCTTGCTGGTCACCGAATTGAGCCCCAAGGAGTTCATCTACGGCAAACTCTACGGGGTCCTCTACAACACCAAGGAAATGATCGTCCTGCCGGTCGCCCTGACCGCGTGGTTCGCGATCATCGGCGCGATTTCCGGCGAGGCGGCGTTTTACATCATCATCGACTTCCTTTTATTAGCGCACTTTTCGGCGATGCTGGGCTTGCACGCGGCGATCACCTACACCAACAGCCGCACGGCCGTCGCCAACAGCCTGGGGACGATCTTCTTCCTGATGGTGGGCATCCTGACCTGCGCGTTCCTGATCATCCTCAGCGACCAGGAGTTCGGCCGGCAGTTGCTCAGTTTCTTGATCTTCATCGGCGCGGGGAGCGTGGCCCTGTTCGGCTCGTTGGGGGCGAAGAATCCCTCGCAGGCAATCGCCCTGGTTTCACTTTTGACGCCGTTCTGGACGTTCTACTGCGTGATTGAGCTGCTCAACGGCGACGTGATCTCGGCGTTTCTGGTCAGCGTGGGGATTTATGGGTTCGCGCTACTGGCGATGCTGGTGCCGGCGGTGGGGGACTTTGACATCGCCCTGGGCCGGACCAACGCGATCCAGGGGTAAACCTCGTCGAGGGCGATCGGCATTGACCGTCGGGGGCCGATCGGGGATAACTCCGCCCCGATTGATGGCCCCCGCTCGGGGGTGCGCCCCGTCCCGCGGACCCCACGTCCGTCGCGGGCCGGGAGGGGAATCACGGGCGAGTGGCGACGAGGCGGGAGGCCGGCTCATGGGCCTGCGACGCTCGGCGAGGGGACGGTTCGTCCGCGGGTCGGCCTGGGCCCTGATCGTCCTGGGAGCGGTCGGCTGCGTGGAACGTCGCTACACCATCCGCACCAACCCCGACAACGCGCTGGTCATCGTCAACGGCGAGGAGATCGGCCCCTCGCCGGCCTCGCGCTCGTTCGCCTTCTATGGCGACCGCGAGATTGTCATCTCGGCCCCCGGCTACGAGACCCTCCACGTCATCCAGCCGGTCCGGGCGCCGATCTGGGACACCTACGTCACCGACTTCTTTAGCGAGAACGTCATTCCCTACACCTTCCGCGACGAGCGGGAGTTCGTCTACAACCTCAAGCCGATCACCACCCCACCCGAGTCTGAACTGGTTCAGCGAGCCACGGCCCTGCGACAGCAAGGGGTTGTTCCTCCCAAACCCAAGCGGGGCGGGATCTTGGGATTCTTCGGCTTCTGACCACCCGTGCAATCTCCCCGAAGATTTTGGGAAACCCTGGCGATTATCGGTACTGGCGCCGATGGTAGGGGTGAGGGACGTCGGGGGCGAATTTGGGCTCCGGGTTGTGTGATGACCCGGGAATTTGGTACGATTACGCTGGATTGTCGGTCCTCGGCGGGCCAGGAGGGTTTCGCCGGCCTCGACAGCCTTTCGCGCCCCTCGCTCTTGAAGGGCGTGCGACCGCCATCCCCAAGGATGTGGAGGTGGATCCGGTGCGACTACTCGCCGCGGCCATCCAGATGCCGGCTTCGCCTCTCAAAGTTACCGAGAATCGGGACCGGGCCGATGCGCTCCTGCTCCGCGCCCATCAGGCCGGCGCTGAGCTTGCCGTTTTGCCCGAAATGTACAACACCGGGTATGGGCTGGTGCCCTGTTATGCCGACGTGGCCGAAGGGTCTGACGGTCCGACCGTCACGTTGCTGCGAGAGCGCAGTCGACGCTGGGGTCTGACCATCGCCGCCGGCTTCGTCGAGCGCGACGGGCACCACCTGTATGACTCGGTCGTCTGCTGTCAGCCGTCGGGCCGGGTCGATCGTTACCGCAAGCGTCACCTGGTCTTCTGGGAGCCGTACCGGTTCCGGGCGGGGAATGGGCCATTGGTTGTCGCCACCCCGTTCGGCCGCCTGGGATTCGCCGTGTGCGCCGACATGATCTATCGTCAGGTGTGGGAAGGCTATCGAGACCGGATCGACCTGGCGGTGATCGCCTCGGCCTGGCCCGACTTCGCCGACCGAGACACCGGCCGCGCCCACTGGCTATTCGGCAAGGTGGGTCCGATGGCCGGCCAAATCCCCTCCCGGGTGGCCCGCGACCTGGGCATCCCCGTGGTCTTCGCCAACCAGTGCGGCGCGACCGAGACCCGCATCCCGATCATTGGCCCGACCATTTCCGACCGTTTCCGAGGTCAGAGCGCCATTTGCGATGGCCGGCACGGCGAGCCAACCCTCGCCGCCGCCGAGGAAACGGTCCTGCTCGCCCCGATCACTCTTCATCCCGTTCGAGGGCCCGTCTCATGCCGTTCTACGTCCCCCTCGGTCCTCGCGGCCTGATCTTCCAGTTCGGCTCGCTGGCCACCGGCTTGCTGGGTGGCTACGTCTACTGGCTGGCGGCCCGCCGTCGCCTCAAGACCGTCAAGCCCGTGCCGATCCCCGTCCGCGACGAGCCCACTCGTCGGCCCCGTTGACGGGCCGTTCGGATTCGTAAGGGTAAGGGACGTCGCCACTTCAGACCAAGGAATCGCGGTCCCCGGCCGACCACCAAGGAGGAGTCGCCCCCAGCATGTGCGGAATCGCCGGCGCCCTGGACCTACGCGGACAGCGTGACTTTCCCACCGACGTCCTCCTGAAGATGACCGCCGCGATCGCCCATCGAGGGCCCGACGACGAGCAGTTCCACCGAGAACCCGGCGTCATCCTCGGAGCCCGCCGCCTCGCCATCGTCGACCTCGAAGGCGGACGCCAGCCGATCGCCAACGAGGATGGGACGGTCTGGGTCGCCTTCAACGGCGAGCTATTCGAGTACCCCGAACTCCGGCGGGAACTGCTGGACCGGGGTCATCGACTAGCCACTCGCTGCGACACCGAGGCATGGGTCCACCTGTTCGAGGACCGCGGCGAGGGGATGTTCGAGAAGGCCCGCGGCCAGTTCGCCGTCTCCTTGTGGGACCGGGCGAATCGCACGTTGATCTTGGGTCGGGACCGCGTCGGCATCTGTCCGCTGTACTACGCCGAGCGCGACGGCTGGCTGTTGTGGGGCTCGGAGATCAAGGCGCTTCTGGCGTCGGGACTGGTCGAGGCCCGCCCCGACCCCCGGGGCGTCGACCATCTGTTCTCGTTCTTCTGCCACGGCACCAAACGCACGTTCTTCGAGGGGGTTCACTCGATCCCCCCGGGCTGCTACCTGCGGGTACGCGATGGTCGGGTCGAGGAACGACGCTACTGGGACCTCGACTTCCCCGACGCCGGCCAAGAGCGCCGCCTCGACGACCCGACGCCGTTGGTCGACGAGCTGGAACACCTGATGCGTCAGGCGGTGGAGCGCCGGCTGCGAGGCGACGTGCCGGTGGTCAGCTACATCAGTGGCGGGCTCGACTCGACGGTGGTTTTGGGACTTAGCTCCCGGCAAAGGGGCCAGGCGGTGCCGTCGTTCACGGTCGGGCTCGACAAGGCCGGACCCGACGAACGGGCCCACTCGGCCGAGTCGGCCGCGGCTCTCGGATCGCCGCTGACCACGGTGATGATGGACCGATCCAAGATCGCCGACGCCTTCCCAGAGTTGACTGTCGCCGCCGAAGGGCCGGTTCTGGACACCTCTTGCGCCGCTTTGATGAGGCTGGCCGGCGCCGTTCACGACCAGGGATACAAGGTCACCCTGACCGGCGAGGGGGCCGACGAGGCGCTGGCCGGTTATGTCTGGTACAAGTCGCGCAAGTTCTGGGACGGCGTGTCCCGCAACTTCGGCGACGGCTTGCCCATGTTGGTCCGAGGCGCCTTGCTCGGAGCCGTCGGCGGGGGGTCGAAACACCGGCCCCCGTTGCTGGCGATCGGCGGGGTGCGCACTGCCCAGCAGGATATGTACGAACTGCTGGCCCAGTCGCGATCGACCCTGTTTTCCCAGGGACTCTGGGACCGCCTGGGCGAGCATAGTCCGTATGACGACCTGGACATCGCCGCCGGGGACCGGATGAAACGGTGGTCGCCGCTGAATCAGTCGCTCTACGTCGGCTACAAGGTAATGCTCGCCGGTCTCCTGATGATCTCCAAGGGAGACCGGATCGCGATGCACAACTCGATTGAGGCGCGTTACCCGTTCCTCGATGACGACGTGATTTCGTTCTGCGCTGGCATCGCCCCCGAGTACAAGTTGAGGGGCTACACCGAGAAGTGGCTCCTTAGGCAGGTCGCCGCGCGGACGCTACCCAAGCGGATCGCCTCGCGACCCAAGACGATGTTCCGCGCCAGCCTCTCGGGCACGTTTCTGGGCCCGCACCGTCCGGCCTGGGTCGACCAACTGCTGAGCCCCGAGTCGCTGCGAAAGGCCGGCTATTTCGACCCCGAGGCCGTCGCGAGAGAGCGAGCCGCCCAAGTGCGCTGGCCCAGGGTCACGGCCCGCCGGTTCGTCTTCGACCTGGGTTTGACGTCGGTCGTCGCCACGCAATTATGGCACCACCTGTTCTGCGGCGGGGGCCTTTGCGACCTGTCCACCTGGACCGCCCCCGAATTCGCCGGCAACACCAGGCCGGCGCACTACAAGAGCCGGACCCGAGAGGCCTCCAGCCCGGTGACCTACGCCTGAGGGATCTCTAGGATGATTGAACATGGGCCGCATGAAATTCAATCCCTACGAACCGCCGGCCAGACTGCATGCGGATTTCGAGAGCACTCCTCCATCGGGCCCCGTCCCCCGGGGGATATGGCGAGCCTTCGTGCTCTATTGCTGGTTCATGGTCCTAATTTATGGCGCCTGCATTGGGGGCGGAGCGATCCTGATCTTCGGACCAACCTTTTTCACAGACGATCCCGAGGGTCAGTTAGGCATGGGTCTGATTCTTGTGGCGATTGGTCTGGTCTTCGCTCCAGCGTTCGGGGTCGCCCCCTTTCTTCGACCCGGTCGACGCGTCTGGGTGTATGATCTCGTGCTCATCTGCGGAGGTTTGACGAGCATTCTGACCTTGCCCTTCGCGATCCCGCTTTTGGTCTACTGGTGTCGGGACTCGACCAAGACTGCCTTCGGACGGGGCCAGCCAACTTCGAAGCAGTGACCACCGACAAAGACCATTCCAAATGCGCGCCGTCCTCCAAAGGGTGACCCGGGCTTCGGTCCACGTCGAGCAAACCGTGGTGGGAGCGATCGGCCATGGCTGGCTCGTACTGCTGGGCGTCGCGAAGGGGGACACCGAGGACGATTCAACGAGATTGGCCGAAAAAATCGTGGGCCTTCGTGCTTTCGAGGATGAGCAAGGGAAGATGACCCTGGGGGTGGGTGAGGTCGGCGGGGCCGTGCTGGTTGTCAGTCAGTTTACCTTGCTGGGCGACTGTCGGCAGGGCCGCCGGCCGAGTTTCGGCGAGGCGGCCACCCCGGAAATTGCCGAGACCCTCTATCTCCACTTCGTCGCGCAACTCGCCGCCGCTGGCTTGGTCGTCGCCACCGGGACATTCCGCGCCACCATGCAAGTTGAACTGGTCAATGATGGCCCGGTGACCCTGTTGCTGGATAGCCGAAAAGTTTTTTGAACGCCGATTCAAGTGCGTGTTAATCTTCGGTGGGCCGAGACGGGCCGGCCCGGGTTGGCGAAGCAAGCCACCCCTTGAATCGTCGGTCGAGCCGGCCCGGTTGGGACTTGTGGCGAGTCGTCGCCAACCTGATTTTCGCGCTGGCACTTTGCCGGAGGCGGACAAAAGGGTTGACGCCGGCGCACGCAAAGTCCTACAGTCCTCCGCGGCTTTCCCACTCGGCCCCGCCTCCACGATCCGAAATCTCGACCGGAGCGGGAATTTTTGTTGGCAACGGCCAGGTTTCTCATTTATCCTATCCTCCGGAGGGCATCCAGATTGCCCATCCTAAGGGATCGGGATACCTTGGGAAACTTGTGCGGTTTGACCTCGCCGAACCCCAGCCCTACCACCGGAGATCGACAGAGATGCGCCACTTCCTGCTGACCGTCGCGACCCTGACCGCCGCCTCGCTGTTCGCCGGCAATGCCTCGGCTTGCCACAAGAAGGCGTGTACCCCCGCCTGCGCCCCCGCCCCGGTCTGTGAACCGGTCGTTTGCGCCCCGGTCGTCACCGAGTGCGTCCCGGCCAAGAAGTGCTGCTTCAAGATGCCGAAGTTCCACATGCCGAAGTTCGGTGGGTTGTGCCACAAGAAGGCCGCCTGCGCTCCGGCCCCCGTGGCCTGCGAGCCCTGCGCCGCCCCGGTCATCTACGAGGCCCCGATGGCCTCTCCTCAGGGTTCGCCCCAGGTCATCACCCCGGCCCCCCAGGCCTCGATGCAGGGCTGAGCTTGAGGGTTTGGCTTGAACCGATCCCGACGCCCGGGACCTCGCGAGGGGTCCCGGGCTCGTTTCATTTAAGGGCCATGGGATTAGGCGGACTTAAGCCAGGTCAATCTTTTCGTGCTGGCCGGGTTCGTAGGGCTTGCCCGTGACGCTGGCCTTCACGAAGCCGATGAGGTGGACCATCGCCGAGGAGTGGCTGTCCCAGTACTCGGCCTTATCGACGTCGATCCTCAGCAGGGCCAGTTCCGGGTCGTCCAGGCCCTTGGGGAACCAGGCCTTGAGCAGGGGGTTCCAAAGCTCATGGATTTTGGATGGGTCGCGGACCAACTCCGCCCGGCCAGAGACCGAAACGTATTGCTGGGACTTGGGTTCGGCGTAACTGAGGTTTACGTGATCGTCGCGGCGGACCTCGTCGACCTTGGGGGCCTCGGCGCGGGTAAAGAACCAGAGGGAGCCATCGAATTCGGCGTCCTGGGTCGCCATCGGCCGGCTGCGGAGCGAGCCGTCATCCTCGGCGGTCGTGAGCATCGCCATGCGGATGCCCTTGATCAGGTCACTCAGCTTCTTGACGGACTCGTCGTGCTCGGTCTGCGTGGCCATTGAGGGATGATCCTTCGGGTCGGGCGGGCGTGGGGCGGCCACGCCTCTCGGGAAGGTTGGGGTGCAAGCCGCGTACCGGCCGTCGTCAGTGGCGATTCAGCTCGATCGGACGGGCCGGAACACCAACGACTGTCTGGCCCTCGACGACGTCGTGCCCCTTGGTCAAGACCGCACCCGCCCCCAGGGTGGCGCCTTTTCCGACGCGGACCGGGGCGATCAAAATGGAACCGGCGCCGAGGGAGGCGTCGGCCTCGACCTCGGTGCGGTGCTTGGCCTCGCCGTCGAAGTTGGCGGTAATCGCCCCGGCCCCGACGTTGACGTTGGGGCCAAGGTGGGCGTCGCCCAGGTAGGCCAGGTGGCGAGCAGTCGTCCTGGTTTCCAGGTGAGAGCGGTTGACCTCGACGAACGCGCCGACCTCGACGCCATCGTCCAGGACCGTGCCGTCTCGCAGGTGGGCGAACGGGCCGACCCGGCAGCCCCGGCCGACGTTGACTTTGCCCGAGAGGACGGAGAAGGGGAAGATGACGGTGTCCTCGCCGATGAGGGCGCGGGGGTCGATGAAAGTGTTGCGGGG
The DNA here is from genome assembly GCA_965201075.1 of Isosphaeraceae bacterium. Lineage (GTDB taxonomy): Bacteria > Planctomycetota > Planctomycetia > Isosphaerales > Isosphaeraceae > CBDAVP01. The sequence goes on from CBDAVP010000001.1 coordinate 77,802, forward strand.
GTCGACGATGCTGACGCCCTGGGTCATCAGGCGGTCGGCGACGCGGTCCTGAAGGATCTTGTGGGCCTGAGCCAGGTGCTGTCGGGTGTTGACGCCGAGGATGTCGTCGGGTTCCAAGGTTGGCAGGGCGATGACCTTGCGGCGAAACTGCTGTTGAAGCAGGGCGGGGGCGTCGGTCAGGTAATATTCGCCCTGGGCGTTGCCGGTGGTCAAGCGATCAAGGGCGTCCCACAACCCCGGCAGGTCGAAGACGTAGCAACTTGGGTTGACCTCGGCGATGGCGGCCTGCTCGGGGGTGCAATCGCGCTGTTCGATGATGCCGCGGAACCGCCCGGCCGAGTCTCGTAAAATGCGGCCGAAGCCGGTGGGGTCGGGGACAAGGGCCGTGCCGAGCAGGCAAGCGGCGCGGTCGGCCTGTTGACGGGCGAGCAGGGCGGCGAGGGGTTCGGGCCTCACCAACGGTTCATCGCCGACAAGGATCAGCGCCGGGCCGGAATAGTCGCCCAAAAGGTCTCGGCAGGCGCGGACGGCGTCGCCGGTGCCGAGTTGACGCTCCTGGACGGCGAAGGCGATGTCGGGCTCGTCGGCCAAGGCGAGGCGGACGGACTCGGCGCCGTAGCCGACGACCACGACGATCGACCGGGCGCCGGCGCCTCGGGCGGCGTCGACGACGTAGCGGACCATCGGCTGTCCGCAGACCTCGTGCAGCACCTTGGGCTTGGTCGACCGCATCCGCTTGCCGTGCCCGGCCGCCAGGATGATCGCCACCGGACCTTGCATCAAAGCCGCTCCCCGCAACGCGGTCGGGATCCGTGAAACCACCGTTGGCCGTCGCTCGCCGCGATATCCTACGGGGGCTCCAGCGGTGCGTCAAACCGGCTGGGGCCGCAACGGTTCCTTGAACGGGCGGGGCCCTTCTGGCAGACTGGCGAACCGCGTTCGGCAGGGTCGAGCCGGGTGGTTCGTGGAGACGAGAGACGATGGACCTGAGCCGCGAGGAGGTCGCCAAGGTCGCCCTGCTGGGCCGGTTGCGGCTGACCCCGCAGGAACTGGAAACCTTTACCGGTCAGCTCAACTCGATCGTCCACTTCGTCGAGCAACTCCAGTCGCTAGACACCGCCAACGTCGAGCCCCTGGCCCACGGGGTCGAGGTGCGCAACGTCTTCCGCGATGATGTCCGAGGCCCCTCCCTGTCCAGGGAAGACGCCCTGGCGAATGCCCCTAAACGCAACGACGAGAGTTTCCTGGTGCCGGCCGTACTTGAGTAAACGGGGGCAAACGTCGTCAATGCGGCGGTCGTCCGTAGTCACGCTGGACAAGGATTTCTCGACAATGGATCTGAACCGAGCCACCGCCGCGACGCTGGTTGCCGAGATGACGGCCGGGACGGTCTCGGCCGAGGAGGTGTCGCGGGGTTATCTGGAACGGGCCGGGCGGCTGGGTCGGCTCAATGCGTTCGTTCACCTGGATGAGGAGGCCGTGCTGGTCCAGGCCCGGCGAGTGGATGAACGTCGGCGCCGAGGCGAACCGCTCGGGCCTTTGGCGGGCGTGCCGGTGGCGATCAAGGACGTGTTGTGCGTCCAGGGAGAGTTGACCACCTGCGGTAGCCGGATGCTCAAGACGTTTCGCCCGCCTTATGACGCCACGGTGATCGAGAAGCTGCGAACGGCCGACGCGGTGCTGTTCGGCAAGGTCAACATGGACGAGTTCGCGATGGGCTCGTCGACCGAGAACAGTGCCTACGGTCCGACCCGCAACCCCTGGGACGAGTCGCGCATTCCCGGAGGCTCGTCGGGAGGCTCGGCCGCGGCGGTGGCCGCCGACCTGGCGCCGTTGTCGTTGGGGTCGGACACCGGTGGGTCGATCCGCCAGCCCGCGGCGCTCTGCGGCATCGTCGGTTTGAAGCCAACCTATGGACGGGTCAGCCGCTACGGCCTGATCGCCTTCGCTAGCTCGCTCGACCAGGTCGGCCCGTTCGCCCACGACCTCCACGACGCCGCCCTGCTGCTGGAAGCCATCTCCGGGCGCGACCCTCGCGACGCCACCAGCGTAGATGCGCCGGTGCCGGCCTACTCGAAGTCGCTGGACACGCCGCCCAGCCCCCTGCGGATCGGCCTGCCTCGCGAGTTCTTCGGCGAGGGATTGGACCCCGAGGTCGAGGCGGCCGTCCGCGAGGCGGTTCGGGTGTACGAAGCGGCCGGCGCGACGATCCAGGAGGTGACCCTGCCGCACTCGAAGTTCGGCATCCCGGCCTATTACCTGGTCGCCCCGGCCGAGTGTTCCAGCAACCTGTCCCGATACGACGGCACGATCTACGGCCACCGAGCCGAGAACCTCGCCCCAATCTCGCCCGAGGAGGAGGGCCTGCCGCCTTTGGTCCTGATGATGATGGCCAGCCGCGCCGAGGGGTTCGGCGCCGAGGTCAAACGGCGGATCATGCTGGGGACGTTTGCCCTTTCCGCCGGGTACGCCGACCAGTATTACAACCAGGCGCTCAAGGCCCGCCGGCTGATTCGCGACGACTTCGACGCCGCCTTCCGGGAGGTCGACGTCCTGCTCGGCCCGACGACCCCCACCGCCGCATTCAAACTCGGCGAGAAGACGGCCGACCCGGTGTCGATGTACCTCTCGGACATCTACACGATCACCGCCAACCTCGCCGGAATCCCCGGGCTGAGCCTCCCCTGCGGCATGACCCGCGAAGGGTTGCCAATCGGCCTGCAACTGCTGGCCCCAGCCTTCGCCGAGGAGACCCTGCTGCGAACGGCGAGAGTCTTTGAGAAGGCGACCGACTGGCACGCCAGGCGGCCTGGGCTGGTATAATGGCCAGCGGTTCGTTTCTCAAGGCCCGGGGAAAGCTCGCGGACCTGGAAGTTGCCGCCCAGGACCGGCTGCTCGACGCCGAGGCTTTGTTTGTCGCCGGGCGATTTGCCTCAACGATTGCCATGGGTTTGTACGCCCTGGAGATTGCCCTCAAGGTCCAGATTTGTCGGAGGCTGGACCGCGACGACTTGCCCGAGCCGTTCGCGATTCACAAGCTTGAAGAGTTGTTGGTGGCGGCGGGGCTGGCCAACAAAATCCGAAAGGTTAAACGACCGCGGGGTGTTTGGGCAAACTGGCAGGAACTGGTTTGGCTCTCCCGGGACATTGAGAAATTTCGTTATACCACTAATGTCGATTGGAATGAGGCTCTGGCGACCAAAACCCTTCGAGAGTTGCGTGAACCACCGTGTGGAGTCTTGCTATGGCTCTCGAAACAGAAATGATCGAATCCGCCGTGGAGGTCTCGCAGGTCATCCACCAATGCCTTCAGGCCCGGGGCTGGGAACCGAATACTTACCGAATCACCATGATTCGCAGCACGGCCTACCGAGGGATTTATATCCTCGTCCTCTCGGACCACGTCCGCGATTTCGATGACGCCCAAAGGTTCAACCTGTTCGATGACATCATGGACGTACTGGAGCCATTCCGAGGCGACGATTTCGATCAATATCAAACGATCAACCTCGTCGTGTGGCCCATGAGCATGTCTGGTTTCTCCTCGGGGTCTCGTCCGGAGGATGACGAATACGAGGTCCCCGAGAAGCTATTGAACCCCGGGGTGGCAGACCCGAGGGCCACCTCCCGCAAAAAAACCAAGGCCGCCCAACCGGATCGCCCATGAACATCACCACCGTCATCGGCCTGGAAGTCCACGTCCAACTGCTTACCGAAAGTAAGATGTTCTCCCCCTGCGGGACCGACTTCGGCCTACCGCCCAACACCCAGACCGACCCGGTTTCCCTGGGATTGCCGGGGACCTTGCCGGTGATGAACGGCCGGGCGTTTGAGCTGGCGCTGAAGACCGCCGTGGCCTTGGGCGCCCAGATCGCGCCGTTCACGAAGTGGGATCGGAAGAACTATTACTACCCCGATCTGCCCAAGAATTATCAGATCAGTCAGTATGACCTGCCGTTCAGCACCGGCGGCTCGCTCAAGGTCCCCACTCGCAAGGACGGCACCGGCGGCGGCTCGATTCGCTTGACACGCATTCACCTGGAGGAGGACACGGGCAAGCTCACCCACGACGCCGGTGGTTTCTCCGAGGTGGATCTGAACCGCGCGGGCATCCCCTTGCTGGAGATTGTGACCGAGCCGGAGCTGCGAGACGCCCAGGACGCCCGCCTCTGCCTTGATGAACTGCGGCTGACGTTGCGCTACCTGGGTGTCTCCGACTGCGAGATGCAGGAGGGCAGCCTACGCTGTGACGCCAACGTCAACCTCCACATCGAGACCGACGGGAAAACCGTCGCCACGCCGATCGCCGAGATCAAGAACCTCAACAGCTTCCGTTCCGTCGAGCGGGCCCTTTTGTATGAAGTTGATCGCCAGTTGAAGAAGTGGGAATCCGACGGTCTGACGATCCAGGACGCTCCCAAGACGACCCGGGGCTGGGACGATCCCGAGGGCGTCACCAAGCCCCAGCGAGAGAAGGAAACCGCCGCCGACTATCGCTACTTCCCCGAGCCGGACCTCGTTCCCGTTGAGGTCGATGACGCCTGGCTGTCGCGGGTTCGCGAGTCGATCGGCGAACTTCCGGCCGCTCGCCGCCAGCGGTTTGAAACCGAATATGGCCTGCCCGCCTACGACGCGAATGTCCTGGTCGAGCAGGGGCAGGACGTGGCTGACTACTTCGACGAGGTCGCCCGCGCCACCGGAGACGCCAAGCTCGCCAGCAACTGGGTCCAGCAGGATGTGCTGCGGGTCGTCAAGGAGCGAAAGGTCAGCGTCGCCAACTACCCGATCTCCGCCGCCGTCCTGGCCGATTTGCTGCAAAAAGTGGGTCGCAAGGAACTGAACACCAACCAGGGTCGAGAGGTGCTGGCGAGGATGGTGGAGACCGGCGAGTCGGCCGAAGTGGTCATTCGCGACGGCGGCTTTGGGATGGTTTCCGACCGCGACGCGATCGCCACGGCCATCGACGCGGCGATCGCGGCGAATCCCAAGGCTGTTGACGACCTGAAGGGGGGCAAGAAGAAGCCCGAAGCCGTCAAGGGATTTCTCCGCGGCCAGGTCATGAAGCAGACCGGCGGCAAGGCCGACCCCGCCCTCGTCGGCGAACTGCTCGACGCCAAACTCGCCCAGATCGCCGGCTGATCCCACCGTGTCCCATTTTCCCTTCCAGGAGCCGCCATGACGCCGATCGACCGCCGAGCGTTCCTCCAAACCGCCGCCGGCGCAGCACTGGCCGGGTCCGCCCTGTCGACCCACGCGGCCGACCCGCCTCGGCTGACCAAGAAGGCGTACATGCTGGGCGGAGACCTGCCGAAGGGGGAGATTCTGGGCAAGTTCCGGATGCTCAAGGACGCCGGCTTCGCGGGGGTTGAAATCAACAGCCCCAATGATGCCGACCCGTCCGAAATCCTCAAGGCCCGAGATGCGACCGGCCTGGTCATCCACGGCATTTGCGACTCGGCTCACTGGCAAGAGCCGTTCTCCTCGCCCGACCCCGAGGTCGCCGCCCGGGGCCTCGCCGCCGCCAAGAAAGCGATCGCCGACGCCAAGGTTTATGGAGCATCAACCGTTTTGCTGGTGCCGGCGGTGGTCAGCCCGAAGGTCTCTCACCGGCAGGCTTACGAGCGGTCGCAGGCCCAGATTCGCCAGTTGATCCCGGTGGCCGAGGCTCATGGGGTGAAGCTCGCCATCGAGGAAGTCTGGAACAAGTTCCTCCTGACGGCCCCCGAGTTCGCCCGCTACCTCGACGAGTTCCAGAGCCCCGCCGTCGGCGCCTATTTCGATGTGGGCAACGTGGTGGAGTACGGCTATCCCCAGGAGTGGATTCGCGAACTCGGCCGGCGCATCCTCAAGGTGCACATCAAGGAATACGCCAAGCCGAAGCGGTTCGACTACCTGCTGGGCGACGGCCACGAGATCGACTGGAAGGACGTCCGCCAGGCGTTCGCCGACATCGGCTACGACGGCTGGATCACCGCCGAGGTCTCGATCGACGACGCCGACTCGGCCCGCGACGTGGTCAAGCGGATGGACGCCCTCCTGGGCTGAGTCGTAGGCGATGGTGACGAGGTTGGTGGCGGCCCCCCCACCGCCGGCGAAGACCCAGGTCTCGCCGACCTCGCGATGATCGGCGTCGTAGGCGTAGGTGACCTGGCGGTTGTCGCGGTCGGTGATGGAGGTGGTGTTGCCCACTACTTCGTGGGCGTTGGTAGCGAGGTCTCCCGTGGGGTCGGTGCCGGTGTTCAGCTGGCCGTCGAGGTCGAAGGCACAGGTGGCGCAGTGGTCCAAAGAGCTGTCATCATCCTCTGATCTATATCCCCTTTAATTCGTCCACACTTAAGTGTGGTGACCTACTTTATTCATCATGTAAAATACTATTAATGTTACAATAAAGGGGGTTGTAAAAATCACCTGGCTTAACGCAAGTTTGGCGAATCTGTTAAGACTCAGGTCGGCATAATTAAAAAAACAATACTTTACATTCACAACAAGCTTGACCACCATGAGTGTAAATGATAACGCAATTGAAAATTCGGTTTTAGTTTTCATCAAACATCTGTGTTGAAAACGTTAGGTCGTGTCCTACGCGGACTTGACGGCAGGGAATCTCAACCACTCTTCGAGTGACCAGACGTGCTCGGTCAACCCTGCCGCCATCGTCGGAGTTTTCCTCTGCCAGGTCCTGTCCACGGACCGGATGCGGAGTGGTTGCTCAACCTTCCGGTGGGACAACTACTTCTTGGGGGCCCACTTGAGGAAGGTGAAGATGATTGGCTCGGTGCCGGTGTTGCGGATGCCGTGAGAGACCTCCGGCTCGGTGAACATGACCGAGCCGGGGCCAATCGGTGTCGTCTTCCCGTCCACGAAAATCTCGCCGTGACCGGCCTCGATCACCATGACTTCTTCCTCGGGGTGAACGTGCGGCGGGTGGGGTGACTCTCCCGGATTCAGCACCAGGCGGCCGATGACCAGGTCGCGGCTGCGGGCCGACTCGCCGGCCGCGTAAATGCCGATCTTGCCGACGGTCTTCCCCTCGTAGCTGTATGGCTTCATGGGTACGTCGTCGAGGTTAATGGTTCGCGACGTGACCGCGGCGGGGTCGGAATCGCGAGCATGGGCCCACTCGCGGCCAGCCCAGCCGATGGCCAGCAGGAGGGCCAGAGCGGTCGGCGAGGAGCGGTGAAGCCCTGAAAGGAAGGACGGCATGGGGACATCTCGGGAAGGGTCGAGGATTCGGGTCGGCGGACGCAACGCGACATCGTAACGACCCGGGGCCCCGCCGTCATCTCGCAACAAGGCCCTGGAGCAACAGGGCGTGGGCGTCGGCCAGGTTGAGGGGTCCGGAGTCGCCCGGGGCGGGGCCGTCGCCAATGAGGACAGGCCGGTCGGCGTCGGTCTCGGCGGGGAGGCCGTGAGAGCCCTTGACCAGCGACGGGTCTAGCGGGATCACGTCAAACAGGGTGCGGAATCCCAGCTTCTTCTGGATCAAGCGGCGCATCGCGCGAGCTTGGGGAAACGCCAGCTTCGGGTCGAAGAACAGCTCGCAGGGGTCGTACCCGGGCTTGCGGTGGATGTCGACGGTGCGGGCGTAATCCGGGGCGGCCCGGTCGTCGAGCCAGAACGGGTAGGCAAACCAGGCATCGGGGTCAGACAGGGCGACAATCACACCGGAACGGGGATGATTCAGTTCGACCTCGGCGCGTTCTTCGAGGACCAGCAAGCGGTCGACGCCCGGCTCGGCTTTCAGAAGATCGGCCACCCGAGGCACATCCGCCGGATTACGTACATAGACATGAGCAATTTGATGGTCGCAAACGGCGAAGGCTCGACTGTTGTGCGGCTCGAAGACCTCTCCAAAGGGGCCAGGACGCGTCGAAAGGAGACCGGCTCGTCGCAGGATTCGATTGGGCAGGACCACTCGCGAGACGTCGCGATGACCATACTCGCCGAAGACCCAGACCCGCGCCCCCTGCCGTTTCGCCTCGTCGAGCAGCGGGGCGCATGCCTCATCCAGCTCGTGGACCAGTTTCGGCAGGTCGCAACCGGAAGGACCTCGACGCTGGGGCCCGTAATCCAGATGCGGCAGGTAGACCATCGAGAGATTTGGCCGCTCGTCCCTCAAGACTTCCGCCGCGCTCCGGGCGATCCAATCGGTGCAGGGACGCCCCGCGCCGGGTCCCCAGAAGGTGCGGAAGGGAAACGGGCCAAACTTTGCTTCGAGGCGGTCGGTCAAGCCCTCCGGAGTGCCGGCGATCCCGAACGCCTTGTTGCCGTCGGCCCCGTAATATGGCTTGGGGGTAACACTCAGGTCGACCGCCGCTCCCTGGTTGAACCACCAGAACAGCTTGGCGGCGCGGAACGCCTGGCCCTGTTCCGCCGCCAACCGCCGGGCCGTCTCGTACAGGGGCTCGGCCTGCAACAGCGTGGCCGACTGCTGCCAGAACCGGACCTCGCCGGTGTCTCGAAAGAACCAGCCGTTGCCGACGATGCCGTGGTCGCGGGGGGCCTTGCCCGTCAACAGACTCGCCTGAGCGGTACAGGTGACCGACGGGGTCGCTTCCCGCAACGGGCGCCACCAGCCGGCCGCGGCCAAAGCGGCCAGCCGGGGGGCCATTGGCAGGAGGCGACTCGTCAGGCCGACCGCGTCGATCAGCACCAGCGGGGCAACATCGCGGGTTCCAGGCATCGGCTCAGGCCACGGCAACCTGAGCCGGGGCCGCCGCCGTCGCGGGGACCTGATACGCCAGGAACCGCCGCCACCAGGCCGAGCCGGCGAACGACAGCACTCCGGCGGCCGTCGCCAGGACGACTCCCTGACCACCGCCCTCGGTGAACCCGTAGCTATGCAGCCCAACCCCCAGCACGAAGTTTACCCCGTACCAGGCCATCACCACCGACAGGAAGCACGCCACCGACGACAGCACCAGGCCAAAGGTGTTGACCCAGCCGGCGAAGCGACCGTGCAGCGGGACGATGTAAATCAACAAGGTAATGAGGGCCCAGGTTTCCTTGGGGTCCCAGCCCCAGAAGCGGCCCCACGACTTGTCAGCCCACCAGCCTCCCAGGAACGTCCCGGCCGCCACCAGGAGGACGCCCACTTGCATCGCCCGATAGATGAAATTCGCCAGTGGCTTGATCGTCGAGGCCCGCTCCTGCATGGCCAGGGCGCGCGAGTCAAGGGCCGGACGAGTCGCCGCGATCCGAGCACGGATTTCGTCGACCGTCGGCTTGGCCCCCAGCGTGATCGTCGAGCCGGAGGCCGGGACGCCGACCGGTTCGGACGATTGAGGTCGAGCGGTCTGGCTCCGGAAGTTGACCCGACTCAGAAGTTCACCCAGCAAAGCGCCGATCGAAACGATCGCCATGCAGCCGCCGAGGCCGGCGACCGTCGCGCCGATCCGGTAGCCCATCGCGCTGCCGACCGACGACGGCCACAAGCCCCGCTCCGAGGCGTGCATCGCCCCCACTCCCAGCACCGCCAGGAATGGCGCGAAGATTAAAGGGGTGGCCAGTTCCAGGAACCCCACGTCTCGGCGGTAGGTCGCTGTCAGGTAGTAGCAAACCCCGATCAACCCCAGGCCCATCGCCAGCGCGAACGCGGCGTAGCTGGAGACGATCGTCATGACGTGAACGGTCAGCCAGAAGTTGTCCCGCAGCACCGGCGGCAGCGCTTTGATGTTGGAATCGAGCAGGGGGACGTTATACGCCAGAACCGTCATCACCAGCGCGATGCCGCTGGCGGCCAGCGCCGTGTACGTCTTGCGGTAGATCGCCTCCAGCACAACGCCAAGCACCGAGGCGACCAGGGCGACCCAGATGACCGTCTCGTACATGTTCGTCACCGGCGCCCAGCCCGAGATATAGACTCGCTGGGTGAAGCCAAAAATCTCCCAGCCGATCCCCGCCACCAGGGCGAGAATCCCGGCAGAGTACAGTCCCCGTCGGAGCCAACTCGGGCCCGAGGCGGTCCGGGCTGGCACTCCCAAACTGATCATCAGCAGCAGCAAGGCCGCCCCGTAGCATTGCGGGGCCTTGTAGAACGGGGCGATCGCGTTGAAGCGGGTCTCGGCGGCGATCTTGCCGGCGGCGGGATACGATTCCAGCGACTCGCCCAGCGACCTCGCCGCGACGACCACCGCCGACGCCTTCGCCTCGGGAGCCCGCCCGGGCGCCGAGGACTCAGCGGCCACCAGTTCCGCGAACGCCTGGCGTAAACCGTCCGACTCCTGCGACGGGTAGCCGGCCTGGGCCAACTGGGCGGGGTCGGCCTCTCGGAAGATGTGCATCGGCATCCAGTCGGCGGTCTCTCGCAGCCAGGCCTGGAAGTTTCGCACCACCTTCGGCGTGTCGGACCCCAGCGATTCGCCCGGCTTCAAACCCGTCATGAACCGAAACAGGGCGACGCGGTCCTCTTTCTGAAGGTCGTTGAAATACCTCGCCAGCACGGTCGAGGAGTCACGGTCCAGGTCGGTCGCGAGCGTGATCTCCCCTCCCGGCGCGCGGACCGCGCGATCCTCGTCCATTCGACGCAGGAACGCGTCGGCCAGAAACTTCAGGGCGATGGCGTTGTGAGGGCGCGGAACGAAGCGATCGAAGTCGTCGATCCGAGGGGCTTGCGGAGACGCTGGGGGGTGGTCGCCGCGAATCGTTTGGTAAGCCAGGAGCCGCTCGCCCGCCTCAAAGGCCCGCTCCTCCAGCGGGGAGAGCCGGGCTCCGCGGCCCATCGCGGCCGATTCCTCTCGGTGGCGGGCATAAAGGCTGGCGAACCACTGGGCGAAGGTCTGCGTCGTGCCGCCCTCTTCCCCCTCGATCCGGGCGTCTTCCAGATCCCGGGGCGAAAGATATTTCGACCCCTCCCCCAGCTTGCGGGCCAGCGACGAGAACTCCTTGCGATCGGTGTCGGCCAGGCCGGCCAGAGTCGCCGCGGCAGTCAGGTCCTTGGCGGTGACGACCGGATGCCTGGACAGTTCCTTCAAGGCCGAACGCGACGAATCGGGCAGGCCGTCGCGAGCGGCGACCGTGGCAACTCGGCTCTTGACCGGCCCAGCCAGCAGCTTTTCCTTGAGCGGCGGATACTCGACCAGCAGGAATTCCTCGTCGTCCCAGGCGTCGGGCCGGGCCATCCAGTCAAGGTACGCGGCGATCGGCCCCCAGGTCTCTCGGGTCGTGCCGTCGGGGTTGGTCAGCTTGATCCGCTCACGTCCATAAATCTTGCGGACTTCCAGACGGGCCAGGGTGTCCAGCGGCTTGACCCGGCCATCGCGCATCACCGCCAACGGGCCAATCGCCCCGGATTGATAGGTCGGGGCCACCTCGGCGGCCAGGCATGGGTTCGTCAAGGTCGCCAGGATCAAAACGAGGCCAGTCAGGGCGGCGGATCGACGCATCGCGGGCTCCCGGGAGGCTCGTCTCCCTCGGTGGGTGAGTTGTCGGATTCGGTTCAAAGCGGTTCGTCGGGGGGCGTGGACCGGGAGGTTTCCCCGCTCGCGGCGCCGGCCTTCCTGAAGGAAAAGATGCCCGACCTCATGTAAAATTGGATGAACGCCCCCAGAATGACCAAGTACGACCCGGCGTACATCACCTGCCAGGCCGGGTCATACCGCACCTGGAAGACCGACCGGAATTGTCCCGTCGGCTGCTCGTTGGCGTCCTCGATCGGCGTGAAGTTCGACTGGTAGAACGCATAACCCCGGTGGTTCATCGGGTTGTTCATCCAGATCTTGCGGCGTTCGTCCTCGATCCCCTTCTCCGGGTCGTTGATCAACACCGTACTGATGTAGCTGGACCGTTTTGACGACCCCGGATCGGTGTCCGACTGGAAATCCTCCAGCTTCATGCGGAAGCCCAGCGGCTTACGGACAAGATCGTAGGCCACGTCGTAGGCGGCATCCTTGAACAGGACCGGCCCGGCCCCTTCTCGGCCAAACGCGGGCTCGAACTCGCCAGTGCGGCGGACCCAGAACTCTCGGTTTTCTCCCTTGACGGTCAACGCCACCCGCACCGCCTTGAAGCCATTGTCAACCTCGTTGGGAGGCAGGTTGACCGGGACGCACGTTTGCACTTCCTTGCCCGAGGGCAGGTAGTGGTCCACCCGAAACGTCAGGCTCATCGCCCGGCCCTCGCCGCCGAACGCCGCGACGTCCTCCTCGGGGCGGAACGGGCCAGGAGCCACTCTCATGCCGTCCAGGGCGAAGACCCGCCGGTACAACTTACCGTCGGGCGTGCCCAGGATCTCAATCACTCCGCGAGTCAGGCTCATCGGGTTCACGCCCGGCTTGCGGGACTCGGCGATGTCGGCCTCCAGCGGCGGCGTGAAGTAGCCGACCCGGAGCAGGGGAGTTCCGGTCTGGCCAACGCGCTCGGCCATGAACTTCGCCATTGCCGGCAGGGTGCTGAACCCCTCCACGCCCTGAGACGGCCCCGACCCCTTCTGGACCTTGAAGTGGACCACCGGGAACGTCGATTCGCCCGTGTCGCGGCCGATGGCGCGGTTGGCGTCGGGGTAGGTGTCGGTGCGGACGAACGTCGCGGTCAGGTCGCTGTCCGGCAGAGTCTCGGTCCGCGGCTTGTCGTCGACCGGCCAATCAAACACCCGCTCCTTCCCCTGCTTGTCGACATAGTGGAGTCGGGCCAGTCGCTGGGTGTTAGGGTCGGCGGGGGGGTGGAGGAAGTCGTCGAGGAGGTCGGGCGTTTCGGCGAACTGGAACACGAAGCGGGCGGGCTTGACATCTCGGACGACCCGGCCGAACTCGTTGCGGGCCACCAGCCAGCGCATCCGGCCGCTCGGGTCCTCCTGGCGCATGGCGAACAGGTCGAACTCCCTGGGAGAGCCGGGCGGGCGGGCCATCGCCGAGAGCTGAAGCATCGGCACGCCCTCCGACCCGGTCGCCGCGGGCTCGTGCAGGAACCGGCGGGCCGAGGCGGGCAGAAACCCGGTCAGCTTCACGCGAAACGGCTCGCCGTCGTGGGAAAGGTCTTCCACCCGGTCGGGCCCCCAGGCGAAGGGACCCGGCTGGAAGGGGATTTCGTATTCCTTGTCGAGCTTGCCTGTCCCGGGGTCGAGCCGCCTGAGCCGCAGGATGGCCGAGTCGGGCTGAGCCATGACCACGTCATGCTCCTCGCCTTCGAGGTAGCCCACCTGCCCCTCCTCGGCGTACTGCTTCGACAGGAACGAGCCGGCCAGCAGGATCAACAGCCCCAGGTGCGTGATGACGAACCCGATCTGCCGGCGCTTCCAGGGAAAGCGGATCGTCGCGGCGCACAGGATGTTCACCCCAAGCACCGCCAGCAAAAGGGCGAACGGCGTGCTGCGGTAAATGACGTCCTGGACCGCCGAGGTGCCGTACTTGCTCTCGAAGAAGGTGCCATAGGCCAGCACCGCCGAGAGGGTCAGCAGGCTAATCACGGCCAGCTTCAGCGAGGCCAGGAACCGATAGGTGCCGTCCAGCACGCGTCTCAAGGTTCCAGGGGCCGGGGCCGCCGAGGCGCCCGGGCGCGGCGACGGAGGGACAGGGGCCGACGGCTTGGTGGCGGTCGCCATGATCGGGGGTGGGCCTCGACGGGGGGCGGGCGGGCGATCTCGCCGACCCACGAGCACGAGCGGGGGCCGGCGGGAGGGGCAAAATCGGTCGGGCAACGCGGGCGGCGGGCGGTCTCTCGCTGTTCTTCCTACGCCGGGAGTCCGCCATTTGTTGGCGCGGCCCCGACGACTCTCCTCGAATGTATCCCCCCCGGCCTCGCTCGGCAATCAGTTGGCCAGATCGGGGACGTCCTCGTCCTCAAGATCCTCCTCGTCGTCCTGGTCATCGAACTCGGCCGCGCGGTCGGAGGCTTCGGCGACCGCGGCCGCTTCCGCAACTTCGGATTGGGCCTTGGCGTCGCTGTGGTGGCCCACGGCAGGCTCGTCCGTGGGGGTCGCCGGGTCGAAGTGTCCCATCCAGCGGTTACGGAGAATTTCGACCGACTCGGCGAAGGTGGCCGCGTCCAGCCGCCCCATCACGTCCTGCCGCACCAGACCCAGCCTCAAGAGTTTGACCAGGGCGTCGGCCACGTCGAAGTCCAGCGTCAGGCCCGCGTGGGTTTTCAAATACGCCTCGATCGCCCGATCCAGCCGTTTGGCGGTCCAGGGCTCGCGCTCGTGAGGATGCTGCGCCAGGAACGCGAAGGCCAGCAGCGCTTCCTTGAACTCCTCCTCCTCGGCCGAGTCGATCAGGCGGTTGATGACGCTCGAATTGTTGGCCAGGGTCAGATAATAGAGGTGGCGAATCATCCGGTGCAGGTGTTCCTGCTTCTTGCGCTGAAACCCGAAGAACGAGTTCATGCTGGCGGTGAACGGCGCGGCCATGATCGCCGCGAGGCTCCCTAGGGGCAGGGCGAACAAACCCGCGCCGCCACCCAGCAAGGTCGCCCCGACCAGCTTCATCAGAAACATGGGGATGCCGACCAACAGCGGCGAGGCGATCTGCGCTTTATCCACCTTGCGCATCCTGACGCGCGTCCCTTGCTCGGGCAGGTGCATCTCCATGTCGACGAAGGGGACGTCCTTGAACATCCGCAGGTACAGGACGTTGGTGTTGACATAGGTGTCCTTGAGCCGCTTCGCCCCCTGGCGAAACTTCAACGCGATGACCACCCGCCGGTATCCGTCGAAAACAATCTCCTTCTTGCGGAACCGGGTGGCGATGTTGCGGATCTTGCGGGTGACCTTGGTCGCACCCCGGACGTAGACCCGCAGGTGCTCGAAGCTGTCGAAGTCGGGGACATAGTTGAGGCCCATCTCGTTGGGCGTCTCGATGGCGTGCTCCAGGACGTGGAACGCCAGGGGCTGATAGTTGGCCCGGATCAAGGCGACCTCGAAGGGGCCGAGGAACTGCTCGTCAACCTGCTCGGTCCGGGGCCGGGAGTGGCCGTCCAGGAAGGTGCATTCGGAGTCGGGGTCGATCGGGGCGTACAGTTCCTTCAGGTCGTCCAGCCAGACGTGAAACTCGTAGTGGAGGATCGACCCCAGCAGGCGGAGGAAGTCGCTCAGGTGATCGCGGTCGTCGGGCGAGAGACCCGGCTCGGACATCAGCAAGCGAGCGAGGTCGCCAGTGTTCAGGGGGATCGAGCGGTCGTAGGACTCGACCTTGAACAGCGTCTCATCGGGGACAGGCGAGCCGAAGCGGCTTCGATCGGCAGGGGGTGGGGAGGGGGCGGTCGCGGCGGCGGTGGCCATCGAGTCTCCCAGAACACGGGGATGGCGCATCGCGACCGGGGTGGTCGCGACCGGCCCTCAGCTTCAGTATATCGCGGCGGCCCGGTCGATCTTTGTTCGTGGTGATTCTTCCCCAAGACGTCCGTGCTGGCCGTCGAACCCCCGACAGTGGTAAGCTGCGGGGAACAGGGCGAGCGGATCGCCGAAGCGCAGGGCCGGGAGGCGGCTTCACCTTGGAAGGTTGGCGAGACGGACCCCTGGGAATCGGCGTCATCGGCCTGGGACGCTTGTGGGAGTCGCGGCACCGCCCCGCCCTGGCCCGCCCAGGGGGCCGGTTCCGGGTCGCGGCGGTCTTCGACCAGGTCGCCCGACGCGCCAACGTCGAGGCCGCCCGACTCCGTTGCGTCGCTTCGGTCGGGCTGGCTCAACTGGTGGAACGCCCAGACGTCCACGCGGTGTATCTTCTCGATCCGCAATGGTTTGGGCTGCACCCTGCGCTCCTGGCCCGACGCCTGGGCAAGCCGGTTTACTGTGCCCCACCGCTGGCCGCCGACCCCCCGGCACTGGCCGAACTCGCGGCCGACCGATCCGAATCCCCCCCGTTTACCCCCGAACTCGCCCGCCGCCTTTACCCGTCCACCCTTCGCCTTCGAGAGCTGCTGGCGACCACCCTCGGACCCGTCCGATCCATCGAGGGGTTCAGCCGAGTGGCCGACTTCGACCGCAACGCCGAACCCGGACCAGCCACCCAGCTTGCCCACCTCCCCCTGACAATCGACCCCGGTGCGAGCCTCCTCGATTGGTGCCGATGGGTCATCGGGGCCGAACCGGTCGCCCTGACCGCCGAGTCCGGGACGGCCGAATCGGTGGACGCTCCGGCGGCCGGCAGGGATTCGGCCGGGTTTCTGGCCGAGTTCCCGGGAGGGGCCACGGCCCGCATCTCCTACCGTCGCCCCGTGCGGGATGAATCAGCGCAACTCTCAATCCGTCCGGGCTTTCGCGTGATTGCCGAGGAAGGCTCGGCATTCGTGGAGCCGCCCGACCGGGTTCACTGGATCGACGCCGCGGGTCTCTCCCACGACGAACATTTGACGGCTGGCCCCGGGCTGGGCGAGGCCCTCAACGACCAGTTCCTGCGACACCTCCAGGGCGAACCGTCGCTGGCCCCGACCCTGGCCGACGCCCTGGCCGTCGCCCGGCTGGCCAGGGCACTGGAGCAAGGGCGCCGAGAGGGACGCCGGGTCTCGCTGGAGGGGTGATCGCGATGCTTCCTCGCTGGACCTGGCCGGCGTTGACGGTCGCTGGCGGACTGCTCGGCCTGGGCCTGACCGCCGACGCGGCCCTGCGCGGCGGCCCCACCTACGACGAGCCGGCGTATCTCCGCGTCGCCGCTCGCTGGTGGCGTACCGGCGACCAGTCGGCCATCACCCGGATGGGTTCGCCCCTGACCTTCTGGAAGTGGCAGCAGGTCCCCACCTTGTGGTGGCTCGACCATTCCGGGCGAGGGACCTGGATCGACGACCCAATGGGGCACCAGGCCGAGTTGTTGACGGCGACGAGGCTGGGGGCCTTGCCGGTCTGGCTGTTGGCGTACGTCCTGACAACCTTTTGGGCCCGGCAACTCCACGGTCCCCCAGCGATGGCCCTGGCCGGGGCCCTGTTCGCCCTGAGCCCCAACCTGATCGCCCACGGGTCCCTCGTGACGATGGAAACGCCGCTGGTCGCCGCCACGGCCGGGGTGTTCTGGATGGCCTGGAAGTTCCTGGAGACCGGCCGGGCCGCCTGGGGGTTGGCGAGCGCCGCGGCGTGCGGCCTGGCGTTCTCCTGCAAGTTCACGGCGATTTTGTTCCCGCCGATTTTGGCCCTGGCGTGGTGGATGGAGTTACGAAGGGCCGGTCGTCCGTGGATCGAGACGTTGCGACGGGTGGTCCTGGGGATGCTGGCGTTCTTGCTGGTGATGGCGCTGGCGGATGGGGTCGTCACCGGGTTCGCGACAATTGAGCCCAGCGAGCGGTTGGGACAGGCGCATCCGTCGATGGCCCACCTGCCGCCTTGGCTCGGGCCGATCGTCCGCCGGTTGGTCGAGAGACCCTGGCCACAAGATTGGGTCGGGTTCGCCAACCAGATGCGTCACCAGCGCCACGGCGGCCCGAGCTACCTGCTGGGCGAGCGCCGCCTGACTGGCTGGTGGTATTACTACCTGGTGGCCCTGGCGGTGAAGGTGCCGCTGTCGGTTGGCTTGCTGGTCGTCGCCCGGCTGGTGCAGGACCGCAAGGCGGGCGCGACCTCGGGGGACCGCCTGGCCCTGCTGGGAATCGTCGCGACCCTGGCGATCACCTCGGCCGGCTCGACCCGCAACTACGGGTTTCGCTACCTATTAGTAGTGGCGCCGCTGGCGATTGTCTGGCTCTCGGGGCTAACCAAGGGGCACCGGGCGTTTCGGGTCATCGCGGTGCTGGGCGTGCTGGGACAGGCGTGGGCGGTCGGTTCGATCCATCCCCACGAGTTGTCGTACTTCAACGACCTGGCCGGCGGGCCGGTGGGGGGGCGGTCGATCCTGGCCGATTCCTGTCTCGACTGGGGGCAGGGGGCCCGGTCGCTCGCCCGGCTTCAACAGGCCCACCCGGAATACCGAGATCTGACCCTCTACCAGTTCGGCGACCCCGAAGTGGCCCCTGGGCAATTCGGGGTCGTGGGCCGCATCCACATCATCGACGCCTCGGATCGTCACCCGGGTCTACCCGCCCGATTCTCGGCCGAAACGCGGTTCGTGGCCGTCTCGGCATCGTTGCGCTGGGGACCTTGGGGACCGCCCGACTATTTCGCCGCTCTGGACGGGGTGGCTTATGAAACCCTTACCGACGACGCCACCATCGCCATTTACCGAACCGCCCAGGTCGGCCACCCGCAATTCCGGGAACGTCACATGGACAAGTGATCCAGGGCGATCCCCGCGTCAGATCGTTTCACGGAAGGACGCACGCGTTTGCCAGATCATGGCCGAGGTTCCCTCGGCGACTCCCCCACGAGCGGCTAGAATTAAGAAAACCTGTCACGATGGTCCGGCGCCCCTCCCCCGGCCGAAACCCTCTCGTATCTCGCTCGCGACGTGGAAAGGTCCGGAATTGCCCAGCGAATCGACGCCCGACAAGATTTTGGAAGCGGCCGACCCATCCGCCTATGACGTGCAAACCTCGGCCGACGGCCCGGTGGGCGAACTCCCCTTGACCGACGAGATGCTGAGGGGCTGGTCCTCGGGCGACCTCTTTGGCCTCACGCAGGACGTCGGCATGGGCTGGCCGGCCGCTCGGGTCGGCGGCGATGAGTTTTTGATCCTCTCGACCCAGGGAGGCATTCGCGGACCCAATGGCGAGCCGATCGCCCTCGGCTATCACACCGGTCACTGGGAAGTCGGCCTGCTGGCCCGGGCCGCCGCCGAGGAGTTGCGGGCCTCGGGAGCCGTGCCGTATGCCGGCGCGGTTTCCGACCCCTGCGACGGCCGCACGCAGGGCACCCCCGGCATGATGGACAGCCTGCCGTATCGCAACGACGCGGCGATTGTCCTGCGGCGTTTGATCCGTTCTCTTCCGAGGCGCAAGGGGGTCCTCGGCGTCGCCACCTGCGACAAGGGGTTGCCGGCGATGATGCTGGCCCTGGCCTCGATGCGCGACCTGCCCGGGGTGATCGTTCCCGGAGGTGTGACCCTGCCGCCGCGATCGGGAGAGGACGCCGGCAAGGTCCAGTCGATCGGGGCCAGGTATTCGCGCGGGGAACTGTCGCTGAAGGAAGCCGCCGAGGCCGGTTGCCGGGCCTGCGCCAGTCCCGGAGGCGGCTGCCAGTTCCTGGGGACCGCCGCCACGGCGCAGGTCGTCGCCGAGGCGTTGGGCATGGCCATGCCCCATTCGGCGCTGGCCCCCTCGGGACAACCGATCTGGACCGACGTCGCCCGACGCTCCGCCCGAGCCGTTCGGGCCCTGGCGGCGGCCGGAGTGGGAATGGGCCAGATCCTGACCGATGCCTCGCTGCGCAACGCGATGGCGGTCCACGCGGCCTTCGGCGGCTCGACCAACCTTTTGCTGCACATCCCGGCGATCGCCTTCGCCGCCGGGTTGCGACGGCCGACGGTGGCCGACTGGCACGACGTCAACGTCCGCGTCCCCCGACTGGTCAGCGTCCTGCCCAACGGCCCTGACTTCCATCCCACCGTCCGCGTCTTCCTGGCCGGCGGCGTGCCCGAGGTCATGCTCCACCTGCGAGACCTGAACCTCCTCGACGAATCGGCCCACACCGTCGCCGGATTCCCCCTGGGCCGAATTCTCGACGCCTGGGCGACCTCCGACCGCCGCAACCGCTTGCGAGATCGTCTGTTCGACCAGGACGGGGTCGACCCCGAAAGTGTGATCCTCCCCCCCTCGGTCGCCCACCAGCGGGGTTTGACCAGCACGGTGACGTTTCCGGTGGGGAACCTCGCCCCCAAAGGCTCCGTCATCAAGAGCACGGCCATCGACCCCACCGTCGTCGACGCCGACGGCGTGTATCGCAAGGAAGGGCCAGCGCGGGTCTTCACCACCGAGCGAGCGGCGGTCGCGGCGATCAAGGCCGGCGAGATCGAGCCCGGCGACGTCGTCGTCCTGATGGGTCGCGGGCCGATCGGCGCGGGGATGGAGGAGATTTACCAGGTCACCTCGGCGTTGAAATATTTGCCCTTCGGCAAGCACGTGGCAGTTGTGACCGACGCCCGGTTTTCGGGGGTTTCCACCGGCGCCTGCCTCGGCCACGTCGGTCCCGAGGCGCTGGCCGGCGGACCACTGGGCAAGGTGCGGGAGGGCGACCGCATCCGGATCATCGTCGATCGCGAGCGGCTGGTGGGCTCGGTCGACATGGTCGGCGCCGAGGGACGGATGTTCGATCCCGACGAGGGGGCCAGAGTCCTCGAATCGCGGTCGCCCCACCCCGGCCTCGTCCCCGACCCGGCCTTGCCCGACGACACCCGGCTCTGGGCGGCCTTGCAGGCCGAGGGAGGCGGCACCTGGGGCGGTTGCGTTTACGACCCCGACGCGATCCTCGCGGCGCTGGCTCGCGGTCGGATTCGGAACCGCGACGATGCCGGCTGAACGGCCCACCCGCGAGCAGGTCGCCGCCGCGTTTGGCCGGACCGTCCCCGACCTGATCGGCCCGGGGTTGCGGGTTCTGTTTTGCGGCATCAACCCGAGCCTGTATTCCGCGGCCGTGGGCCACCACTTCGCCCGACCGGGCAACCGGTTCTGGCCAACCTTGCACGCCTCGGGGTTCACCCCCCGGCGGTTCGACCCAACGGAAGGGGCCTCGCTGCTGGACCTGGAATTCGGGATCACCAACGTCGTGGATCGCGCCACGGCCACCGCCGCCGAACTGTCGCGAGAGGAATTCGTCGAAGGGGGCCACTCGTTATCGAGGAAGGTGGCGAGGAACCGGCCGACGATCCTGGCGGTCCTGGGGATCACCGCCTTCCGAGCCGCGTTCGGCCAACCCGACGCCCGTCCGGGACGCCAGCCCGAAACCATCGGCAAGGCCGAAGTCTGGGTCTTGCCCAACCCCAGCGGCCTGAACGCTCACTACCAGGCCGCGGCCCTTGCCAACGCCTTCGCCGAAGTTCGCCAGGCGGCCGAGGGACGATCCGCCGACGCCGACACTTCGTCGTAGGACTGTCCAGGACGCCGGCGGGTGACAGTGGCCTCAGCCTCGCCGACCTCGTTGGCCGGGTGGGACTTGCATCCACGGGAGATCCGCGACTTCTCCATGCGGACAAACACGTCTGACTCCAATGGCGTGCGAACGCACCAAAGTGACCCCAGCGAAGCGCCGAGTGGCAATCGCGGGGACGGGGCCGGAATTTCGGGGTCGACGGGTCGCGCCGATTGTGGCAATTCTCTCGCCGCGGCATTCCCGACGCCGATGATAATCCCAGGCGTGGACGGCGACCGGGCCCATCCAACTCAAGGGGCGATGACGTGGGACAGATTTCGAGCAGCGGGCAGCAGGTCGTCGTGGCCACCCGAGGCCTGCCCCTGCCGCGGACGCGGTGGGCCATCGTCGGCTTCATGGTCGGCGTTGCGACCTGGGCGGTCGTCGGCGGCGACCCCAGCAGCCAAAAGGTTGTCGCGGCAAAGTCGCCGGCCTCCGAGACGGCAAGCAGCCCCGTGGTTCGGGCCGCCCTCATGGTGCGGAATAAGGTCCAGGACGCATCCTCGGCCGTGCGTGATCAGCTCGACGACGTCCGGGAGTCCGCCCACAGGCATTCCCTCGGTTCGGCCGTCGAGGACCGCCTGGTCCAGGACGGGTCAATCGACGTCGCTCGCATCGAGGTCGATTGCCAAGGGGAGGGCGCGGTCGCGCTCAAGGGCTCGGTCGCGGACGCGGACGCCAAGGAATATGCCGTGGAGGTCGCCCGCGCGACTCCCGGGGTGACGCGTGTCGAAGACCACCTCGCGATCCCCCCGGCCCCCCGGATCTTCGACACCCCGGTAGCCGAGGAGGCCTCCGCGCCACGCTCCTCCCGACGGCTGCGATGATGGTGAAACTTCGCTCATGACAAAGCCCCGGTCCCCCTCGCGAGGGGCCCGGGGCCGGTCAGGAAAGGGCCTGGCAGAGAAAAACGAGGTTGAGATCGGTTATCGGTACTTTTGTTCTCATTCAATTTTCAAAATAAGACAAAAGCGACTCCTGGCCCCATTTTTGCCCTCCGAAGCGTTGGCACAAGATCGAGGGGAGGAACCATGCCGACAGCGGTCAGCACCGCAAAGACGACGTCGGGCGGGTTCTTCCGGATGATCTCCGTCCCGTTGGCCATCCAGAGCGCAGGAATGCTTCTGTGGGTCGTCATCGCGAAATCCGTCGAATCACGCCTCGGGGGCGACGTGGGGGGGGGCCAGGTTTCCGGCGATTGTGCTCCTCTGGGCTCTCGGCGTGGGCATGGTCTTCACTCTGTGCGCCGCGACTCGGCGTCAGCGTCAGAACGGTTCAAGGTGGGGCTCAGGCTTTGCCCTGGCTCGTGGGTCTTCTCACCGAAGGGGCATGCCTCGATCCGTCGACACGTGAAGTCCTTGTCGTAGCGACGGCACTCCGTCCTCGCGAAACGCCCGAGCTGGTGTTGCCCCTTGAGTTGGAGGTTTCGCGGTTCCCGCTCCGGGATCTGGGCGCTTTACGGCGAAATTGTGGTAAAATGCGATGATGGGATCGTCCCGTCGGCCGGCCGCTGACGAGTTCCCCGCCCGTCGCATCCGAGCGAGCGCCCGCCCGGCCCCTTCTGGATCGGAGCACGTCGATGGCCCAGTTTTACACCTTGGAAGAGGCGGCTCGCGTCCTCGGCATGGGCCCCGACGAGTTGGCCCAGAAAGCCCAGAACCGTGAGGTCCGTGGCTTCATGGACGGCGGCACCTGGCAGTTCCGCACCTCCGATGTCGACGAGTTGGCCAGGCGGTTGGGACAGGGGAGCGACGCCGACCTTTCGCTCTCGGACCTGGACGTTCCCGCCGTCCGGAGTGCCGACGTGGACGCGGGCGACGACTTCGACCTGTCCGACTTCCACCTTGACCCCGTCGACGACGCCCCGTCCTCGGCCGGCGAGCATGAGATTCTGCTGGACGAGGCGACCTTGCCGCCCCCGCCGGTGGGCAAATCGAGCTCGACGATCCTGGGTCCCGACCCGGCCACCGAGGCCCCCTCCAGCAGTGGCGGAATCTTCCCCGGGGCCTCGGACATCAGCCTGTCGCCGGTCGACTCGGTCGTCAGCCCGTCTCCGGCGGCTCCGACGGCGAAGGCGGTGAGCGATTCCGACGTGTCGCTGGCCCCGGCGGGGCCGTCGCCGGGTCCGGGTGGTTCGAATATTCGACTGGTCCCTTCGTCCTCGGGGCTAAGTGACTCGGACGTCACGCTGTTCCACGAGGGCTCGTCATCCGACACCGGCCTGGGGCTAACGCCGGCGCCCGGCTCACCCCGGGTGGTGCATCCTCCCGGCTCGTCGGCCGAGATCCGCGCCGCGGGCCAGCCGACCGAGGCCTACGACGAGGACAGCGACTTTGAACTTTCGGCCAGCGGATCGCTACCGGACGAAGGGAGCGATTTCGAACTCACCGCGCTCGACTCGGTCGATGACTTCGACGTGACGCCGCGGTCTCCGGCGGCCAGCGACATCACCGGGTTCCTCCCCTCGGCCTCGGGCATCGACCTGGCCCGTCCTAGCGACTCGGGCATTAATCTCCAGGGGTCCAGCGGCCTGAACCCGCACCTCTCGGGCCTCTCGCGATCACCAGGCCCCAAGGCGACCCCCGCGTCCGATCTGCTTTCGGCCACCAGCCTGCCCAGCCCCGGCGAGAAGAATCTCTTCGACGACACCGACTTCGAGGTCGACGCGATCGACTCCGACGACGGTCGAACGGTGCAACTGGACGCGGCCAGCGATTTCGACCTCGACGAGGCCGGCAGCGATCACACCTCCGAGGTGTTCGCCGTCGACGAGGACAACGTCGACGTCAACGCGGCCACGGCGCTGGGAGCGTCGCCGGCTGGTCTTTCCTCGTCCAGTGGCGGGGTCGCGGCGGATTGGTCCGACGACTCCTCCGCGGCCGCCGGCGCCTTGCGTCCCCGAGGCGGCGAGCGGGAAGAGTCCGTCGCGGTGGCCGCTGTCGAGGATGACAGCACCGTGGCCCCGGCGGTCCGCCTGTCCTCGGCCTCCGCGGCGCCCGCCGAGTGGGGCGGCCTGTGGGTCGGCCTGCTGGGGGTGGCCACCATTACCACCGCCATCCTGGCTTTTGTCTGCATGGACCTGGCCCTCAACGTCCGGGCCGGTCGCGGTGGGGCCGGCTATTACGGCCTGGCCAAGCAGTTGGCTGGCATGCTCGGAAGCTGACCCGAGCTTTTCCCAAGCGAACCGGCCGGGCTGACGTCATGGCGTCAGGCCGGCCGGTCGTGTTTTGGGAATCGCCGTGGGTCGCCGGATCAGGACCCGGCCTCGGTTCACTTGCTTGTTGTCGAAGCGCCCAGAGTCCGAGTGGTGCGCGAGGCCGAGACGCGGATACTCAGGTTCCGAGAGCCAGACAGCGGCAGGTTCCAGGAAAAGCTCTTCGCGACCGGCGCGGTCGGGGCCTCCTCGGTCTCGAACGAAGCGGTGCGAACCGAGGCGTCGGCCTCGCGACGTCCGGCCAAGACAATCGCCTCGCGGTCGAGCAAGGTCCCCTGGGCTTCCTCGAGGTTGGTAATCGCCGTGTTGTACGTCGTCTTGGTGGTCGCCTCGTGGGCGGCGGCATCGTTCCAGGTGTGGATGGCGTCGAGATAGTCGCCGAGGGTGGCGTGGCCAAGCTGGTACGACGCCTGCCGGGCTTCCAGCGTCTGGGCGGTTTCCTCGGCCAGACGGTGGGCTCGTTGGAACTCCCGATAGTCGGACTTGACCGCCAGGTAGAACCTCGCCAGTTGGTGAGTGGCGTGGTGAACAGCCGGAGGCGTGTTTCCCTTGGGTCCGGAGCCGGTGGGGGATGTCCTGGATCGAAGGACGTCGGGCTGGTTGGCGTTCATCGCGGCCAGGCAATCTTCCCAAACCGGCTCGACCGGGGACTCAACCGGCAGGCTCACCGGAAGGATGCGGCGGGGGTCGTCGAGCTTGAGCGCGAGGATGTTGCGCAGTTGCCGTTCGGACCGGGCGACTTCGGCGGTCGCCTCGACCAGGTCGCGGCGGAGGGCCTCCAGCCGCCGATGCGCTTCGGTCGGTCCCGGAGTCGGCGGGACGCCTAACTCGCCGGGCACCGACGCGCTGCGAGCGACGGCCTCCTCGGCAAGTTCGGTGGCCAACTCCAGGTTCAAGGCCCGGCGTTGCCATTCACCCAGGTCCCAGTAAAGCTGGACGATCGAGCGGACCATCGCCATGACCTCGGCCTTGAACTGGTTCGGGTCAGTCTGGGCGATTGCGGCGATCACGATCCGAGAGTGACGCCCCTCGTCGCCCGGGTGGACGACCTTGGCGTTGCCGGAGCGGCCGACGCCGAGGACTCCGAGGCGGATGGCCTCGGGCAGAGTCAGTTGCCAGTCGGGGGCCTTGGCGACCGACTCGACGGGAACTTCCACGTCACGACCGGGATCGCCCGAGGGGGGCGCGACCGGGGCGGAAGAACCCGACTGGGGGCTAGCCTGGGGCGTCGGCCGCGGCTCGACCGACTCGTCGCTGGAGGTCGGCTTGACCCCCTCGTCGTGCTTGGTCGGCGGGGCGAGCTGCCCCTCGGGCGTGAACCCTTGCGGCAGGGAGCGGGCCGGCGGCGAGGGAATCGGCAGGGTGTCGGCCTTCTCGACGACCTGGGTCGGAGACAGGGCCGGGGCGTCCTCGGCGGGCGTGGCATCGCCGGTCTTGGCCGGGTGCGCTTCGCCGCGAGCCTCGGCCACCCGGCAGGCCTCGTCCTGGGCCGGTTGCAGGTCGATGTCCTCGGGCAGCGGCGGCAGACTGGCGGGCCGGGCCACTGGGCCCTCGGCCGGGCACTCGTTGGAGGCCGAGGCGGCGTGAGCGCGGTCCTCGACGATCTCGATGACGGCCAGGCGCTCGCGGACGACCACCTTGCCGTCGTCGCCGGGCGCCGAGTGGGCCCCGAGGCTGACGACCACCACGCCGTCTCGGGGGATCAACCACTCGCCAACAACCCGGGCGTGGGCGAACTCGTTGACGAAGGCATCGCCGCGGTCGGAGGCCGAGGCGTCGTCGGTGGCCGCATCCTCGTGAGATTCGCCGCCCTGGAAGACCGTCGCGGGCAGTTTGCCACAGGCCGTCGACACGCCGGCGGCGGGGACGGCGTGGGTGGCCGTGACCCAGCGGGCCTCGACCTCGACGGCGGCCAGGACCCCCTGGTCGAGCCGACGACCGGTCAATTCGACGTGCAGGTCGTCGCCGGAGGGAGTGCCGTCGGAGCCCTCGACCGAGACCCGGCGGACGAGTTGGTCCAGGGGACCGGAGTCGCCCCGGACGAGTTCGGCGGTGGCCTCGGGACGGGCCGCGACGGTGTCGGTGGCGACGACCCGACCGGATTGGCGGCCCAGGGCGTGGGCCAGGGCGCGGTCGCCGGTCCAGATCGCATCGGCGCCAGGGCGCTCGATCCGTCGGAGGTGCCCGGCCAGGGCCGATCGCCAGCCCAGACCTTCCATCTCCAGGACTTTCACCTGGTAAGCAATCGGCGCGTCGGCCTCCTCGGGCGTGGCGGCCATGGCGGCGAGCAGGAACAGCGCGGGGCTCATCGAGCGACCTCCTTGCGCGGCGACAGCCGGGGCGTTCCGGGGCCCCGGCCGGCCCTCCCTGGGCGAGCGCGGCGCGGGATCATACGCGAGGTCCCACAAACGGTCAATTGCGCCCTTCGGCGAAGATCGCCCCCAACTTGAGCCGATCTTCGGGGTACTGGTCTCTTACGGTTTCGCCCCCCACGCGCTTCATTCCGGACGTTCGGGAGGGTAGGGTGGAATGCAATTGATGGAGCCCCACGGAGCGACCCGACGATGCCGACCCCCGACGAGCTGTACGACCAGGCCGTGACCCTCCGAGATTCCGGCGATAAGCCCGGCGCCATCGGCCTGCTGGATCAGGCCGTGGCCGAAGACCCGAACTTCGTCATCGGTCACGGCATGCTCGCCAAGCTCCACGCCGACCTCGCCCAGGCCGACGAAGCCATCGCCCACGCCCGCAAGGTGGTCGAGCTCGAACCCGATGACACCTTCAGCTATACCGCCCTGTCGGTCATCTACCAGCGCTGTGGACGAATCGCCGAGGCCGAGGACGCCAAGGCCATCGCCTACAACAAGCAACACGGCCTGGACGATTGATTTGACGCGGGTTCAGCCGTCGGCCGGCTTCTTCTTGCCGGATTTCTCGGGATGCTTGTACAGGTCGAGCTTGCGATAAAGGGTCCGCTCGCCGATGTCCAGCAGGCGGGCGGCCTCGTCGCGGTTGCCCTCGGTCAGTCGCAGGGTTTCCAGGATGTAATGCTTCTCGATATCGTCCATCGACCGGCCCACAAGCTGGTCGTTGCCGGCGGGGTCGACCGTTGGGGGCGAGGCGGCCAGCAGGTCCTCGGTCAGGTCGTCCACGTCAAGCAGGCCGTCGGCGTCGATGACGACCATGCTCTCAATCGAGTTGCGCAACTCTCGGACGTTGCCCGGCCAGGAGTAGCCCATCAACGCCTTCCGGGCCGCCGGGGAGATCCCACGCACCGGTTTGCCGTGGATCGCCGAGAACTCCTTGAGGAAGTGGTCCATCAGCAGCGGAATGTCTTCCCGCCTCGACCGCAAGGGGGGAAGCTTCACGCCGACGACCTTGATGCGCTCATAAAAGTCGCGGCGGAACTGACCCGCGTCGACCACCTCGGCCAGGTTGCGGTTGGTGGCCGAGACCAGGCGGACGTTGACCGGGATCGCCTCGTTCGAACCCATTCGTACCACTTCGCGAGTGTCCAAAACTCTCAGGAGTTTGACCTGAGTGGCCAGGGGGACCTCGCCCACTTCGTCGAGGAACAGGGTGCCGCCATTGGCATGCTCGATCCAGCCCTTGCGCTCGCGGTCGGCGCCGGTGAAGGCCCCCTTGACGTGGCCGAAGAGTTCGCTTTCCAGCACATTTTCGCTCAGGGCCGCGCAATTCAAGGGGACGAACGGCTTGTTGCGGCGGGGGCTGTTGACGTGGAGCGCCTTGGCGACCAGTTCCTTGCCGGTGCCGGTCTCTCCGGTGATCAAAACCGTGGCCGAGGTGGGCGCCACCTGCCGGAGCCGGACGATGAGGTCATGCATCGCCGGGGAGTTGCCCACGACCCCCTCGAATCCGAACCGCTCATCCAGTTGCTTGCGCAGTTCAATGTTTGACCGAGCGAGTCGGCGGGACTGAGCCCGCTTGTCGACGACGGTACGCAACTCGCCGATGTCCAGAGGCTTGACCAGATACGTCGCGGCGCCGGACTGCATGGCGCTGACGGCGGCCTTGGCGGTGTTGTAGCCAGTGAGGATGACGACCTCGGCCTCGGGAAGCTCCCGCTTGGCGGCCTGGAGGATCGCCATGCCGTCGATGTCGGCCATCAAAAGGTCGGTCAGGACAATGTCGAACTCCTGGGACTCGACCAACCGCAGACCCTCGCGACCGCTGGTGGCCACGGCGCACTCGTAGCCAATGCGCTCCAGGCTCTCGGCCACGGCCTGCGCGTGCCCCTCGTCATCGTCCACCACCAACACGCGGATTTGCTGGTCCATCGCCGAGCCCAAGGTTGGGCCGCCTCCCCTCTCGCGGCCGATCCGGATTGTAGCGGCTTGGCGAAAGACTGTCGAACAGGCCCCGGCCGAACTCACCCGGAGATCCACCACAAAAGATCACATTTTGAATCCTCGATTCCCCAGTCCTCCTGGGGAATGGTCCCGGTTGCCGCTCCCGCGTCGCGTCAAAACCTGGGACGATTCGGGCCGCGGAGTGGCCGGAGAGGGCATACTCCCGAAGGACCGGGGGAACGAGAAATCCCTATCCTCCCTCACTTCAGACGGCCGGGCCGAAGGCAATCGCGGTCAAGATCCCGAAGATTTTCCGGGCCATCTGGATCGGGTACTCGACCACGCCGACCCACGCCGAGATCCCCTCCAGCCGGAGGAACCGCCAGAGGACGCCCGTGGTGACGACCCCGAAGATCGGCCCTGCGGGAGCGCCCGCGCGCTCGTTGAAGCGGGCGGCGGCGACCATCTCGGCCAGGCATTGGGGGAGATCCGCCACGATGTTCTCGTTCTTGGCCTCCACCAGCACGCAGACCGGGGCGGTGAGCGTCAGTTGCTCGGGGTTGCTCGACAAGATGTAGTCGCAACGCCCCTTGAGCCCGGCCGCCTCGTCGACGTTGAACTCCACGCCCGAAAACAGCCCCACGCGCTCTCGGTGCAACAGCTTGAACTCGACCAAGATCGGGGCGATGACCAACTCCGACCGGGCCTTCTCGGTGTTCAAATTCACTGCCAACGGAAGGTAGCGGGGCAGCAGGGCCGCCAGGGTCAGCGGCAGGTCGGCTTCGGGCGTGCTGGAGAAAAGATCGGCCGACTCCCCGAGGGTCAGGCCAAACCGTTGCTTCAGCTCGGGGATGGTGAAGTCGCTACAGGCCAGGCCCGCTCCATCATTCCAGCCGCAGGGGCAGGCGGATGGTGAACTTCGAGCCCCGGCCCGGCTCGCTCTCCACGGCGATCGCTCCGCCGTGGGATTCGACGATCCGCCGGGTGGTCGGCAGGCCCAGGCCCGAACCCTTGGGCCTGGTGGAGAAGAACGGGTCGAAGACGCGGGGCAGGGCCTCGGGGGCGATTCCCTGGCCGGTGTCGATGACCTCCAGCACCGCGTCGTTGGCGTCCCGGTGGGTCTGGATGATCAACTCTCCACCGTCGGGCATGGCGATCTGGGCGTTGCGGATCAGGTTCAACAGCGCCTGCTTGAACAGTTCGGCGTCGAGGGGCAGGGGGGGCAGGTCGGGGTCGTAGTGGGATCGGGTGACGATGCCACTTTCGAGTCCCATCGCCTCGCAAAAGTCGCGGACCTCCTCGACCACGCCGTTCAGGTCGGTCGGGCGGCGGCGGGGCTCCTGGGCCCGGACGAAGCGGAGGAAGTCCTCAAGGATGTTTTCCAGGCGGTGAGACTCGACCCGCAAGCGGTCGATCTTGCGCAGGGCGCGCTGCTCTCGGGGGTCCTCGGCGTCGGCGAAATCCTCGGCCAGGAGGTCGAGGTTGAGCCTCATCGTCGAGAGGGGGTTGCGAATCTCGTGGGCGAGACCACCGGCCAGGGCCGAGACTTCCAGGCACTGGGCTCGAAGGCGACGCACCGCGTCGGGGCCATCGGCCTCGGCCAGAAAGTCTTCGGAGGCCATCAGGGTCGATTCCGGCACGGTCGCCTCTCGGGGCGGGGGTCCGGGTCCGACAGTGGATCGCGACAGGTTCAACGGACAGCCCGCCCGCCGGGGGTCGCCAGCGGGCGGGCCAGGATTTCACGGTGCGACCCAGAGAGAGTCGCATCGCTGGAGACGATTCCTCGGCTCAGTTGCGCCGGGGACCACGGTCGCCACCACCACCAGGGCCACGGTCGCCGCCGGGACCGCCGGGACCCACGGGTCCTCGACGGGGCGGGCCTCCGGGTCCGCGGTCGCCACCGCCGCCCATGCCTCCCGCGGGCCGTTCGGCTCCGGCGTTGGGGTCGTCGATTCCACGCTCGGCCATCGCGACCTTGCGGGAGAGCTTGACGCGGTCCTGATCGTCGACGGCGATGACCTTGACGAGCATCGGGTCGCCGACCCGGCAGATGTCGGTGACGCTGCCGACGTAGCCGTCGGACAGTTCGCTGATGTGGACCAGGCCGTCCTTGCCGGGCAGAATCTCGACGAAGGCGCCGAAGTCCTTGATGGCGGTGACACGCCCTTCGTAGATGCCGCCGGGCTTGACCCCTTCGGTCATCGCCTGGATGCGGTCTCGGCAGGCCTCGGCCCCCTCACCGGTGGGGCTGGAGATGCTGACGATGCCGCTGTCCTCGATGTCGATCTTGGTGCCGGTCTCTTCCTGGAGGCGACGGATCGTCTTGCCCCCGGGGCCGATGACCAGGCCGATCTTTTCGGGGTTGATCTGGATCTGGATCAGCCGCGGGGCGTTGACCGAGATTTCATCGCGGGGACGCTTGATCGCCCGCAGCATCGTGCGGAGGATTTCCAGGCGGGCCTCGCGGGCCTGGTCCAGCGTTTCGCGGATGACCTGCTCGGTGATGCCGAGGTTCTTCAGGTCAAGCTGAATGCCCGTGACGCCTCGTTGGGTGCCGGCGACCTTGAAGTCCATGTCGCCGAAGTGGTCCTCGTCGCCGATGATGTCGGTCAACAGAACGAACCGGCCCGTGGCTTCATCCTGGACCAGGCCGATCGAGATGCCGCCGACCGGGTCGGTGATCGGCACGCCGGCGTCCATCAGGCTGAGGGTCGCCCCGCAGACCGAGGCCATCGAGCTCGATCCGTTGGATTCGAGGATGTCGCTGACACAGCGGATGGTGTAGGGGAACTCGGTGGCAGGCGGCAGAATCGGGGCGACGCAGCGCTCGGCCAGGGCTCCGTGGCCAATCTCTCGACGACCGGGTCCGCGAATCGGGCGGACCTCGCCGACGGCGAACGACGGCATGTTGTAGTCGAGCATGAACTTCTTGGTATATTCCTCCATGATCCCGTCGACCCGCTGCTCGTCCGCCGAAGTGCCCAGCACGGTCGTCACCAGGGCCTGGGTCTCGCCGCGTTGGAACAGGGCCGAACCGTGGGCGCGGGGCAGCAGGCTCACCTCGCAGGCGATCGGCCGCAGGTCCTTGGGGCCGCGACCGTCGGGCCGCTGCCCGTCCAAAATCAGGGCGCGGACGACCCGCTCCTCGACCTGATGGAAGGCCGACTTCACCGCACTGGGGTGAACCGCACCAGAACCATCGGTGGGAGAGAACTCGGCGAGAATGCGTCCCAGCAGGTCCTTCACGGCCGACTTGCGCTCGGCCTTGACGTGGATCTGCATCAGGCCGCGCAGGTCACTGCCAAACCGCTCGTGGAGGTTGGCGACCAGGGGGTCATGAGCCGGCTCGGGGTGGACCATCGGCGGCAGGCCGGCGGCCTCTCGCAACTCGTGCTGGGCGGCGATGAGTTCCTGATTGAGCCGATGGGCCTCCAGAATCGCCGCGGCCATCTCGGGCTCGGGCAGCTCCTGACCGAACCCCTCGATCATCACCACGGCCTTGCTGGTGCTGGCCACCACCAGGTCGAGGTCACTACGAGACATTTCCTCGGCGGTCGGGAACGGGACGAGTTGGCCGTCGATCCTCGCCAGACGAATCGCGCCGACGGGCCCGAGGAACGGGACGTCCTTGGCCAGGACCAACGACGCCGAGGCGCCGGTGACCGACAGAATATCGGGGTCGTTGACACGGTCGGCCGAGATCGGCCCGGCCTGAATCTGCACCTCGTCCCGGAAGTGGGACGGGAACAGGGGACGCAGGGGCCGGTCAATGAGGCGGGAGGTCAGGATCTCCTTGGTGGAGGGCCGACCTTCCCGCTTGATGAACCCGCCGGGGAACTTGCCCGCGGCGTAGACCTTTTCTCGGTAGTCCACGGTGAGGGGGAAGAAGTCGATCCCCTCTCGGCCGGGTCCGGAAACGGTGGCGACCAGGCTCATGGTCTCGCCCAGGCGGACGACCACGGCGCCGCTGGCCTGCTTGGCGAAGCGGCCGGTCTCAAACGTGATGGTTTTGCCGGCGAAGACGCGCTCGACGGTGACGGGCTTTCGAGCCCCAAACGACGTACTCAAATTTCCACCTACCTCGGGCGTTGCCGGGGGGCGGATCGCGGGCGATGAGACCGGGAGAACAGAACGGGACGGGAGACGCCCCATCCGCCTGACCCGCCCCGGACCCAATCCGTGAAGGACCGGAGGCCAGGGTCGCGACCAGGGCGAAAGTGGCTTGCGTCTTACTTGCGGATGCCCAGTCGACCGATGACGTCCAGGTAACTCTTGCGGTCGTTGAGCCTGAGATACTTCAGAAGGCTGGAACGCTTGGAGACCATCATCAGCAGCCCTCGGCGGCTGGCATGGTCCTTGGCGTGGGCCTTGAAGTGGGAAGTCAGGTCATTGATGCGGGCCGTCAGCAAGGCGATTTGCACCTCGGGCGAACCCGTATCCTGGGCAACGCGGCCGAACGAACCGATGATCTCCGTCTTCTGATCTCTGGTAATCGCCATCACGAACCCCGCGGCCACGGCCAGTCTTCAAGGGAATGGGGGTGTTTCCTACTCGGTTGAGGCTCCCAGCATAGGAACTCCCGCCGCCCGACGCAAGGCCCCACGGGCGAATCCGGCCGATCGCCGCCGATCGCCGGACGTCGAACCCTTCTTGGGGCGGAACCACGGGCTCGCGTAATCGGGCTGGGACGTCACCGAGGCCCAGGCGTGGGCACGTCGTGGTCAGCCCAGATCCTCGGCCGGGTCGACCGCGACGATCGTCAGGCCGTACTTCTCGGCCAGGGCGACGACCTCGTCCTGGTCGATCACGATCGTCTTGCCCGCCTCGATCGCCAGGCAGCGAGCCCCGGCCTTGCGCAGATTCTCCACCGTCGAGACGCCCACCGTCGGCACGTCGAACCGCATGTCCTGCTGAGGCTTGGCGACCTTGACCAGGGTCCAACCCCCGGACCGACATAGGGTTCCGGCGCGTTCGATGCAGCGGTCGGTCCCCTCGATCGCCTCGACGGCCAGCGCCGCGCGTTCCTTGACGGCGACCGACTGGCCGACGTCCAGGCCCCCCATCGCCTTGGCCAGGCTCCAACCGAAGGCGATGTCCTGACGCTCGGAGGCCGAAGGGCCCCGGCGGGTCAATGTGCCATGCTTCACGAGTAACTCCGGGCAATAGTCCAACGCCGAGGCGAACCCGATCCCATCCCGGGCGAATTCGGCGATGACACCCAGCAAGATCGAGTCATCCCGCTTGTCGTGGCGGCAGGTTCGATACCACATGTGCATCATGCGGGCGTCGGGCATCAGGCGGACGAACCGCATCGGCGTGTACATGACGTTCTTGGTGACCTTGCCGGCCATCACGACATGACGCACACCCTGACGCCCCAAGACGCGGATCATCCGGCCCAGCTTGGTCACGCCCACCGGCTCAAACGTCGTGCAAAGCTCGCGAAGGACGTCGCTGGCCTCGTAGCGGATACCCACGCACGCCACGGGCAACCCTTGCCGCTGAGCCGCCTCGGCGAACAGGATCGGAAACCGCCCGCTGCCGGCGATCAGCCCGATCGGGGCCACCGGCGGAGCGGCCACCCGGCGAGTGGTCGGAGGTTTGAGCAGAATCGACACCGAGGCACTCCTTCGCCTGACTCTCGGAACCCCGAAATCCGCGTCTCCCGGACCACCTATCGACACGACCGATTCAAAAGCCGGTAGGATCTTCCTCGGACCCCGAGACCGGAGGCAGCGCGGCGCTCAGCAGGGCGATTTGCGACGTCAACTCACGAAGCTGGCGGTGCATCTCGGGCAGACGAGCGATCATGGCGAAGATGTGCCGCTGCTCCTTGACGGGGATCGCCGGAGAGCCCAGCACCCGTTGGCCCGAGGGGATGTTGCGGTGGACCCCCGCCTGAGCGCCAACCACCACGCGGTCGCCCATCTCGGTGTGGTCCTTGATCCCCGCCTGACCAGCCATCACCACGTAGTCGCCGGTTTTGCAACTGCCGGCGATGCCCACCTGACCGCACAGGAGGTTGTGCCGGCCGATCTGGTTGTTATGGCCGATCATGACGAGGTTGTCGATCTTCGAGCCGGCGCCGATCGAGGTGGCCTCGAACGTGCCGCGGTCGATCGTGCAGTTGGCGCCGACCTCGACGTCGTCGCCCACCTCGACACGGCCGGTCTGGGGGACCTTGACGTGGCGGCCCTCGACCAAACGATAGCCGAAGCCGTCGCCGCCGAGAACCGTGCCGGCGTGAACCTCGACGCGGTCGCCCAGGGTCACGTCTTCATAAAGGACCGCGTGGGGATGCAGCACGACCTCGCGGCCCAGGGTGCAGCGGTCGCGGACGACGGCTCCCGGGTGCAAGGTACAGCCGTCGCCGATTTTCACTCCATCACCGACGTAGGCGAACGGGTAGATCGCCACCCCCTCGCCGATCTGGGCCGAGGGGGCAACCCAGGCCATCGGGTGGATGCCGGTCCAGCGCGGCTTGGCCTCGCCTCGCAGGTGGGCTCTCACGGCGAGGAAGGCAGTCAGGGGGTCGTCGACTTCGATGACCGGCAGGGGCGGGGGCGTCGCGGCGGCTTCCCGGCGAAAGTGGGGGCCGACGATCGCCGCCGAGGCGGGCGAGGTTCGCAGGCGCTTGGCGTAGCGCTCGTCCTCGATGAAGGTGATGTCGCCCGGTCCCGCCTCGGCCACGGGCCGGGCCGCGGAAATCGGCACGCGACCGTCGCCGACCAGGTGTCCCCGGACCAGCGCCGCCAGTTCTTCCACGGTGGCGACCACGTCGTGGATCCTTTCTTCCCTGAAAGGAACAAACGGAACGATGCGGTGACGGGGAATCCTTCCCCGGCGGGCGCCAACGCCCTTCGCGAGCGATCGAGCCGAGCCGACGGGCCCTGGGCGTTGGGCCGACGGCGGCTCGGCGCGGATCGTAATCCAACGTCCCAGGACCGGCAAGCCGAGTCCCCATCCCTCTGTTTCATCGGCAGAAAACCCCACCCGACCCCAATCCGAACTTCCGTCAGTCGCGCCGCAAGGCCCCCTTGCTTAACTAATCGGTCGAGTTCGACTTGCGACGGGCCGATTGTCGTCGGATTGGACCCAAATCCGTTTGCAGCCTGTAGTCACGGCCTCGTGACCTGGATAGACTTGAGTCCCTCGACGCCCCCCATTGAGAGGATTCGCACGTGCTCGCCACGCTCCCTCACCCCGAATCCGTCGACAGTCACAAGATCTTCTGGCCGTATTTCAGCGTCTTCCTCCTGTTCCACGCACTGGTGCCCCTGGCGTTCCTGCCCGGGTACTTTTCGTGGACGGGCGTCGCCCTGGTCTTCCTGGGCAACTATCTGTTCGGGTCGGTGGGGATCAACATCGGCTACCACCGACTGCTGACCCACCGGTCGTTCCGCTGCCCCCGCTGGCTGGAGCGGACCTTCGCGATTCTGGGGGTTTGCTCGCTGCAAGACTCCCCCGGTCGCTGGGTGGCCGTCCACCGGATGCACCATCAGCACTCCGACGAGCAGCCCGACCCGCATAGCCCGCTGGTCAGCCTCTTCTGGGGCCACTTCGGCTGGCTGATGATTGAGAACCGAAACCTCGACCGCCTGACAACTTACGACAAATACGCCCGCGACGTCTTCCAGGACCGCTTTTACCGGCGCCTCCACGCCCGCTACAACTGGCTATGGGTCTACGCCGCCCACGCCCTGATCATCTTCGCCCTGGGCTGCCTGGTCGGAGCGTTCTTGACCTCAACTCCTGGGCAGGCCCTGCGTTACGGGACGGGGATTTTCCTGTGGGGAGTGATCGTCCGGACGGTCTACGTCTGGCACATCACCTGGGCGGTCAACTCGGTGACGCACCTCTGGGGCTACCGGAATTACGACACGGGCGAGAACAGTCGGAACAACTGGCTCGTGGCCCTGCTGACCAACGGCGAGGGCTGGCACAACAACCACCACGCCAACCCCCGGGCCGCGGCCCACGGGCATCGCTGGTACGAGATCGACCTGACCTACTGGACGATCGTGGCGTTGGGCGCGGTGGGTTTGGCGACCGACATCGTGCCGACCAAGATTCCCAAGCCGAGGCTCGTCCCGGCTGGGGTGGAGTGACGAAGGGGGTCGCGAGGAGTTTCGGCAGGCCAGGGAGCCCCTCGCGGATCGATCCATGGCGAAGACCGACCCCTGTTACGGTAAGGATAACGGCCAAATCCGGATGTTTCTGGATCGGTACGGAAGCCGTCTGGTCGACCTGCCCGAGATTGTCGAGCGGGTCGACCGGAGACGGGCGGGACAGGATTGGCCCGGCATGGATTCCTGGATTGCCAATGTCGGCCCTAGGTGGGTGAACGATCCCTGGACGGTAGTTTTCGAGGTTCCCCTGGAGACACTAGTCGGCCCGAATTGCCTGGAATTCGCCCAGGACGTATGGATGTTCGGGCTGGTCCTTTTCGAATACCTGGTGGAAAACGGGCAGGGGGTTGTCCGGATGGAATTCCCCAAAGGTCTCTCCTCCTGTCAGCCTCCACCCTCCGAGGCTTGACCTCGCACCTTTACTCGGCCGGGAGAGGCCTCACCTGTGTTCGGCACCCCCCTCAATGCACCCGACACCGACCCCACCCCGATCTTCGAGGCGTTCCGGGGAAACCTGGCCACTGAGCTATTGACCGCGGCCGTCGCCCACCTGGACCTGTTCGCCCGCCTGGCCCATCAGCCGCAATCTCCCAACACCTTGCGCGAAACCCTGGGCCTGG
The DNA here is from genome assembly GCA_965201075.1 of Isosphaeraceae bacterium. Taxonomy (GTDB): domain Bacteria; phylum Planctomycetota; class Planctomycetia; order Isosphaerales; family Isosphaeraceae; genus CBDAVP01. The sequence goes on from CBDAVP010000001.1 coordinate 114,989, forward strand.
CCGACCGTCCCACCACGGTCTTGGTCACGGCTTTGAGGGCGATGGGGCTGCTCCGGGCGGACGACCAGGGCCGCATCGACCTGACCGACCTGGCCCGCAACCACCTGGTCCCCGGCGCTCCTCATGATGTTAGCGGCTACATCGGCCTGGCCGCGAAGTCGCCCGGGGTGCTGGCGATGGTCGAGCGTCTCCGCACGAATCGGCCCGCCGGCGCGGCTTCGCCCGAGGAGGGCGCCGCGTTCATCTTCCGGGAAGGGATCGAGTCGGCGATGGAGCGGGAAGGCTCGGCCCGCTCCTTGACGTTGGCCCTGGCCGGACGCGCCCGCAACGTCGCCCCGGCGCTGGTTCGCGCCTGCCCTTTGGAGGATGCCCGGCTGTTGCTGGACGTCGGCGGCGGAACGGGCCTGTACAGTATCGCCTATCTGCAAGCCCATCCGTCGCTTCGGGCGATCGTGTGGGACCGCCCCGAGGTTCTCAAGGTCGCCCAGGAGCTGGCCGAGGTCCACGGGGTGGCCGATCGCCTCGAACTGGTCCCCGGGGACATGTTCGCCGACCCGGTCCCCCCCGGCGCCGATGCCCTGCTGCTGTCCAACATCCTGCACGACTGGGACGTCCCCGAGTGCCGCGCCCTGCTGTCCCGCTGCTCCGAGGCCATCCTCCCCGGCGGTCGCCTGATCGTCCATGACGTATTCCTCGACGACTCGCAGGACGGCCCTCTGCCGGTCGCCCTCTATTCGGCGTCGCTGTTTAGCCTCACCGAGGGCCGAGCCTACAGCGCCGGCGAGTATCGCTCCTGGCTGGCGGAGTTGGGCTTTGTCGCTGATCCGATGGTCCCGACGCTGGTCCACTGCGGGGCCCTGGTCGCGACCCGGGCGGCGGTCTGAGGCGCCTCGTCGGCGGAAACTGGGCTGGCCCGGCGGAGCCCGATTCGCTAGTGTCGCTGCTGGACCGGGCCGTCCCGCGCGCCCATCCCTCCCCAAACTTCCACCATTGACGACCATCCGAGCCAAGCCACCGGGGGCACCGCAGACTGCCATGATGATCAAGGCCACCGACATCCGCCGCGGGATGGTCATCACGATGGAAGGGACCAACTTCGTCGTGGTCGACTTCGCCCACCACACCCCGGGCAACCTCCGCGCGATGGTCCAGACCAAGCTACGCAACATGAGCAACGGGTCGTTGATCGACAAACGGCTCCGCTCGGTCGACCAGATCGAAGTCCCCTACGTCGAGACCAAGGAGTACGAGTACCTGTACTCCTCCGGCGACGAACACGTCTTCATGGATTCCGAGACGTTCGACCAGCTCAGCTTCACGCCCGAGATCCTTGGCACGGCGATGCAGTACTTGCTGCCCAACAGCAAGGTGATGGTCAAGTACGTCGACGACAAGCCAGTCTCCATCGAAGTGCCCGCCTCGATCGACCTGCTCGTGACCGACACCCCCCCGTCGCTCAAGGGGGCGACCGCGACCAACCAGTACAAGGAAGCGACCCTGGAGACCGGACTCAAGGTCCAGGTCCCGCCGTTCATCGGCCCCGGCGAGAAGATCCGCATCGACACCCGCACCGGCGAGTACGTCGAACGGGTGAAGTGACCGCCGCGCCTACCTTATAGTAGTATAAGGCTGGATCGCGTCCGACCCCTCGTCCCCCCGCCCAACCGGGGGGACGAGGGATGGCGAAAGATGTCACTTGGCCAAAATGTTCAGGATCGAGAGTGATCCCACCTCCGCCGGGCGAGACTTGCGGGGGGTGGTCGCCCGGGTAGAATGACCCGTCGCGGGCGAGGTTCGGTGTGCGCTAAGGGCAAGGGGGGTCGCCGGGCGTGAGGATCGCGTATTTCGATTGCTTCAGCGGCATCTCGGGCGACATGACCCTGGGGGCCCTCGTCGATGCCGGCGTCGACCCCGAGGCGCTGCGCTCGTCGGTCGCTCGCCTGGGCCTTCCCTGCGAATTGACCTTTGAAACGGTCCGCCGCGGCGGGTTCCGCGCCACTTATGCCCGCGTTGAGGCCCAGCCGGAGCATGTCCACCGGCACCTGCACCATATTGAGGCGATCATCGACAAGGCCAGCCTCGCCCCCCGCCAGGCCGACCTCGCCAAGCGGATCTTCGCCCGTCTGGGAGAGGCCGAGGCGGCGGCCCACGGCATCGACATCCAGAAGGTCCACTTCCACGAGGTCGGCGCGGTCGATTCGATCGTCGACATCGTGGGCGCGGCCGTCGGGCTCGACCTGTTGGGCGTTGACCGGATCGAGGCCAGCCCGGTGCCGCCGGGGCGTGGTTCGGTCCGCGCCGCTCATGGGCGGATGCCGCTGCCGGCTCCGGCGACCGCCACCCTCTTGAAGGGCATCCCCCTGGCCGAGTCGACCGGCGACTTCGAGCAGACGACCCCCACCGGCGCCGCGATTTTGGCGACCGTGGGCGAGGCGTTCGGCCCCTTGCCGGCCATGACCGTTTCGGCCATTGGCCTGGGCGCCGGTACGAAGGAGACGACCGACGTCGCCAACATCCTCCGTCTGTTCGTGGGGGAAATCGCCTCGACGCCCGGGGCCGACCGCGTCTGGATGCTGGAGACCAACCTTGACGACTTGCCCGGCGAGGTTGTCGGCTACGCGACCAATCAACTGATGGCCGCCGGGGCGCTGGATGCCTACGTCACGCCGATCCAGATGAAGAAGAACCGCCCCGGGGTGATGGTTTCGGCCCTCTGCGTCGAGAGCAAGATCGCCGAGTTGGAGGCGATCCTGTTCCGGGAGACGACCACGCTGGGCATCCGTCGCTACCCGGTCAGCCGTCACAAACTGCGTCGAGAGGCGACCACGGTGGATACCCCCCTGGGTCCAATCCGTGGCAAGCTCGGCTGGATCGAGGGGCGCGCCCCCCAGTTCAGCCCCGAGTACGACGACTGCGCCCGAGTAGCCGCCGAGCGCGACGTCCCGCTGAGAGACGTCTACCAAGCCGCCCACGCCGCCTACGGGCAAGCCGCGCCCCGGCCATCGGCTCCGCCCCACGACGACGGTCACGGCCACTCGCACGACCATGGCCATACCCACGACCACGACCACGGGCATTCCCACCCTCATTGAATCGAATCGGGCGACTGACGCCCCGCCCGCGGCGGGTCTCGGCAACGGGTCCCGCGTCTCCAAGGAAGGAAGGACCGCCGATTCGATGTCTCCCGCCCTGGCCCTGACCGCGATCGTGATTCTGTCGGCGATGCTCGCGATCGTCTCGGCGCTGGCTGGGGCCCTCTGGATGCGGCTGCGTTCGGCGTCCCAACGCTCGACCACGCCGACAACGACCGTCGCGATCCCAATCCCCGCGACTGCTCCCACGGCTGCGGTGCCAACCCGTCCGGTTCGCCCCCGGCCGACGACGAGGGTCGAGCCCGCCGCGCCGGTCGTCGCGGGTCCGACCTTGATCGCCGTCCCCGACCTGGGGATGACCACTGGCGAGGCCGACCGTGGCGACGACCTGGTTCGACGCTTCGGCGCGATCTGGGACCTGGCCGACTCGGGGGCTTCGGCCGAGTCGATCGCCCGGGTCACTGGCCAGCCGGTCGGCCAGGTCGAGCTGATCCTCAACCTCCGCGGGCCGGCGACCGCCACCAACGGGGACCGCTCATGACCCTGACCGCGTCGACGACCCCGAATGGGAAGACCGACCTTGACGGGCTGGAACGGGCCCGCGACGTGGTGGTCAACGTCTTGCTGGCCGACGGGCTCGCGATCGCCCTGAGCGGTTACTCGCTGTCCCGCACCGGCTACACGATGCACCTCATCGACGCCCAACTGGCCCAGGGAGTGGCCTTCGCCCTGCTGGTCGTTCTGGTCTTCGCCAGCATCGCCACCCGTCGCCTGTTCGCGGCCCGCTTCCGACTGCGCGACCCCTCCCGACGCGCCGGGCGGCTGGTCCGCGCCCATGCGGCCTCGGCGCTGGTTGGGGCGGTGGCGATCCCCCTGGGCTATGTCTACGCCCGCCACTTCCTGGGCTCCGACCAGGCCTCGGTTCTGGCCGGGTCCATCGGCGCGCCGCTACGTTGGGTCGTCTCGGCGGAAACGATCCGCGCCGTCTTCTCCCGCAACTACCTGCCGACACTCCTGGGAGTCGCGCCGTTCTGGATCGTCGCCCTGGCGATGGGGCTGCTGGCTCTGCCCCGCTCCTCGGTCGTCGAGGGATTGGGACGCCGCCGATGAGCCCCACCCAGCGCCTCTTGCTGGGGCTCTACGCCGCGACGATCGCCATGTGGGTCATCCGGCATTTCGCCCTGACCCTCATCTTCCGCACGGTCGACAACCTCAAATCCAACTCTCCCCGGATTCAGGGGCCAGACCTCCCACTCGTCACGGCGATCATCCCCGCCAAGGACGAGGAGGCGACCATCGCCGACTGCCTCCGCTCGGTTCTGGCCCAGGACTACCCCCACCTCGAAATCCTCGTCGTCGACGACCGGAGCACCGACCGGACCGGGGCGATTGTCGCCGACATCACCCGGACCGACCCGAGGGTCCGCCTGCTGACGATCGACCACTTGCCGACCGGCTGGACGGGCAAAACCCACGCCCTGCACGTCGCCGCCGGTGAAGCCCGGGGTGACTGGCTCTGGTTCCTTGACGCCGACACCCTCCAGCGCCCGGAGTGCCTGCCGATCGTCCTGGCCTATGCCGAAAAGGAAGGCGCGGCCCTGGCGAGCTTGCTACCGGAACTGCGTTGCGGGTCGTTCTGGGAAGAGGTCGTCCAGCCGCTGGCCAGCATCGCGCTGGTGCAGTCGTTCCCCCTGTTCCTGGTCCACAACCCCAGGGCCCGCCGGTACTTCGCCAACGGTCAGTTCATCCTGATCCGCCGCGACGCCTACAAGGCGGCCGGGGGTCACGAGGCGGTCAAGGAACGCTTGCTGGAGGACATCCAGCTTGCAGGCAAGGTCAAGGGGCTCGGGCGGACGATTCGGGTGGCGACGGCCAAGGAAATCAGCTCGACCCGGATGTACACGACCCTGCCGCAAATCGTCCGAGGCTGGTCGCGCATCTTTTATGACGCCCTCGATGGCCGGTTTTTCGCCGTCCTCTGGAAGGCGCTCGACCCGTTGATCTTCAGCCAGCCGGGGCACGTGGCCCTGATCGCGGCGGTGGGGCTTTTGCTGATCCAGGGTCCAACCCCGTTCGCCGAATGTCTGCTGGGCCTGAGCGTCGCCCACCACCTGCTCGCGGCGACGGTGCTTTACCGCCTGTATCGCCAGGTGGTCGCCCGCCCGGCGCTGGCTGCGGCGTGGTATCCCCTGGCGGGCCTGGTGTTCGACGTCATCATCGCCCGAGCCCTGGTCTCCTGCGTGACCGGAAAAGTTACCTGGCGGGGGACCCACTACCTCGCCGGGCGATCGCGGGTGACCTGAATGGTTGAGGGCCGCATTCGATTGAGATCGTTTTCTCTCTCCGTCCGACCCACGTGCTACCGAATCGCTGCCCAACCTGGAGGTTGCGTCGCGCCCGGAATAACACCCGGCGGGCGATTTGGGCGACGTTCGGTCCGATCGGCGAGAAAGCCGATCCGGCTTGTCCGCCCCGGCCGATCTTGATACAAGGCGGCTCGGCCCGGTCTCCGCGAGCGGCGATGGCCACGCGGGGACCATGGCAAGGACGCCAAGGGTCCGCTTCCCCAGGTTCTCGGCGGCACGTCGTCCATGAAGAACTTCGCCCGCCTTGTGCGCTTCGCCTGGCCCTATCGCGTCCGGTTTGGCCTGTCGATGGCCTGCGCGGCGATGGTGGCTTTGCTCTGGAGCGCTAACATCACGGCGGTCCTGCCGCTGCTGCGCATCCTCTTCGACGACATGAACTGCCAGACCGCCCTGGCCGAATACACCGAGTGGTACGACACCGGCGCCCGGGCCGATCGCGCCGCCCTCGAGGAAATTGACCTGGTCCGTCGCCAGGGGCCCGGCCCCGACCTCCGCAAGCATTACGAGGCCGTCAACGCCGCCTATACGGGTCTGAATCGTCGGGTCGAGGATCTCAAGAACCGCTTCGACGATCTCGGCCCCGTCAACCCCAAGGCCAAGGCCGTCGACGCCCAGGTCCGCAAGGCCGAACTCGTCAACCTCCAGCACGAGTTGCGCGTCGCCCGCGCCCGCCTCGACGAATTGAAGGCCGCCCGCCTCACGGTGAACGACCACGGCGTCAGGACGCTGGATGTGCGCGAGGCGTCGTTGCGCAAGTCCCTGAGCGACAACAGCCGTAAGCTTTCCTGGTGCCGCTGGGGACAACCCAAGGTGGACCGCTACCTGCCCCGCGACGGCTTCCATACCTTGCTGGTCCTTTTGCTGCTGGTCCTCTCGGGCGTGGCGCTGAAGGGCGTGTTCGTCTTCCTCCAGGAAGTGCTGGTCTCCCAGGTGCAGCACCTGACGCTGTTCAACATTCGCAATCTGTTCTTCCGCCGCACGATGGCCCTCGACCTGGCGCACTTCTCCGAGCAGGGGACCGCCGAGCTGATGGCCCGGTTCACCAATGACATGGAGTCGGTCAGTCTCGGCCTCAACGTCCTGCTCTACCGCCTGGTGCTGGAACCGCTGCGGATCGTCTGCTGCCTGTTCGCGGCCCTTTGGCTGAACTGGCGGTTGACGATGCTGACGATGGTCATCGTCCCCATCTCGGCGGCCACGACCGTCCGCGCCGGCAAGCTCATGAAGCGGGCCGTTCGCAAGTCGTTGGAGAGCATGTCCAACATCTACAAGATCCTCCAGGAAACCTTGCAGGGGGTGAAGGTCGTCAAGGCTTACACCAACGAGCGACGGGAACGACGGCGGTTCTTCCTGGAAACCAAGGCTTTGTTTCGCAAGACGATCCGGGTGACGCGGATCGAGGCCCTGTCCGACCCGGTCCTGGAAATCCTGTCGCTGGTGACGGTGTTGATCGCCCTGATGGCCGGGTCGTACCTGGTCCTGAGGCGCACGACCGAACTCGACCTGGGGCTGTTCCGCCTGCAACTGGCGTCGGTCCCCCCGTCGATGGCCGACCTGTTGACTCTGTACGCGGTGCTGGCGTCGCTGTCGGACCCGATCCGCCGACTGTCCAACGTCCACTCGCGGATTCAAAGAGCGGCCGCGGCGGCCGACCGGATCTGCGCGTTGATGGATCGCGAGCCGTCGGTGGCCGACATCGCCACCGCCCCGGGTTTGCCCCGACACCGCTCGGCCGTTGAATTCCGCGGAGTCACCTTCCGCTACGACGGCGGCGAGCCGGTCCTTCGAGGGCTCAACCTGTCGGTCCGCCACGGAGAGAGCATCGCCCTGGTTGGCCCGAACGGCTGCGGCAAGTCGACGTTGGTGAGCCTTTTGCCCCGGTTCTACGATGTGCAGGATGGGTCAATCACCATTGACGGCCACGACTTGCGCGAGGTCCGCCTCAAGAGCCTGCGGGCACAGATCGGTCTGGTGACTCAGGAAACCGTCCTGTTCGAGGGAACCCTGGCCGACAATATCGCTTATGGCAACCCCGACGTCACCCGCGAGCAGATCGTCGCCGTGGCTCGAAGGTCCTACGCCCACGGCTTCATCGAGGCGATGCCCGAGGGGTACGACACCCTGGTTGGCGAGCGCGGCTCAACCCTCTCGGGCGGTCAGCGGCAAAGAATCGCCCTGGCCCGCGCCATGCTTCGCGACCCGGCGATTTTGATCCTCGACGAGGCCACCAGCGCCGTCGACATCCAGGACGAGGCCCTGATTCGCAAGGCGATCGAGGAATTTTCAAGGGGCCGCACCACCTTCCTGATTACCCACAGCATGGGCTCTCTCCAGTTCGCCGACCGGATTGTCCTGATGGACGCCGGTCGGGTCGTCGCCGTCGGCACCGACGCCGAACTGCGGCGCAACTCCCCGCTCTACCGACGCCTCAACGAGATTCACTACCAGCGCGAGAGCGCCTGAACCGGGTCAGGGCACGCCGTCTGCAAGCGACCCGACCCGCCGGCGCCAGGTTCGTCCGCCCGGTCGGGCTCGACAGTCCCGAGTCACCGTCGACGGCCGGTTTCGGTATCTCCCCTCGATGGACTTTCCGCACCTCGACCCCGCCAGGACGGCCCGTTCCCTGTTTGACGAGTTCAAGGCGTTCGCCTTCAAGGGGAACGTCATTGACCTGGCCATAGGCGTCATCATCGGCGGCGCTTTCGGCAAGATCGTCTCGTCATTGGTGGCCAACATCATCTTGCCGATCGTTGGCATGCTCGTTCCCGGGCAGCAAAGTTACAAACAGTGGTCGTTCCGTTACGGCGGCCAGTCGATCCTCTACGGGCAGTTCCTCACTGACGTCGTCGACTTCCTGATCGTCGCGGCGGCCCTCTTCTTCTTCGTCGTCAAGTTCCTGGGCTGGATTCTGAAGACCCGCAAGCAGGACGCCGCGGCCCCACCCCCGGCTCCGACCCGTCAGGAAGCCTTGCTCATTGAGATTCGCGACCTCCTGAAGCAACAATCCCGGGACGAACCGGCCCCGCCTTCCGGCTCTCTTTGAAAAAAACTTCGGGCCAACCGTCACAACATCACGGGACGGTCGTAGCAGGCTCATCGGGCTGGAGAATTCGCCATTGAGGGGAGTGCGTCATGCACGCCCGATTTGGTGATTCGGTCGAAAGATTTTGACACCACTGGTTCCGATCGCCTAAACTGCCAGAAGAATGCCTCACTCCCCCCGCCCCGGCGTCCGCGTTCTGCGATGCGTCTGGGCCCACCGCTTGCCTTGCCACGAAACAGGAGTCGGACGCATGAGGGCGGCGATTCGCCTCGATCGGGCGGCCTCGCAATGCGCGTGGGTTGTGACCCTGGGGATGCTGGTCGCGCCGTCCTGGGGGATCGCCGCCGGTCCCGAACGGACCGGCGCGACCAAGCCGTCGAAAGCAGCCAAGGGGGCCTTGCAGGAAAAGGCCGAGGCGATCGACGCCCTGCTTCAGTCTTCCTGGGAGAGCGGCGGCGTCAAGCCCTCGGCCATCGCCTCCGACTCCGAGTACATGCGGCGGGCCTACGTCGACATCCTCGGGCGGATTCCCAACGTCAGCGAGGCCCTCGACTTCCTCACGACCAAGGACCCCAACAAGCGGGCCAAACTGGTCGACGGCCTGCTGGAACACCCGGACTACTCCAAGAACTTCGCCTCGGTCTGGACCGTCACCCTGGTCGGCCGCCGAGACCAGGGTCGCGAGGTCAACCGCAAGGCCCTGACCGACTGGCTGCGCACCCAGTTCAAGGAGAACGTGGCCTGGGACAAGATGGCCTATTCCCTCATCACGGCCACCGGTTCCAACCGCGACAATGGCGCCTGCAACTTCACCCTCTCGCACATGGAAGACGGCGCCGTGCCGCTGACCTCCATCAGCATGAGGGTCTTCATGGGTCAGCAGGTCCAGTGCACCCAGTGCCACGACCACCCCTCCAATGACTGGAAGCAGGCCGACTTCTGGGGCATTAACGCCTTCTACAAGGGGCTCCAGAAAGAGACCATCAAGAAGATTGATGGCACCGGCGCCGAGGTCGACGACTACGTCGAACTCTCCGAGGAACCCAGCGACAAATACTCCACCTACGAGCGTCGCAACGCGATGGTGGGAATCGCCTTCCCCCGATTCCTCGACGGCACCGCCATTGGCCAGGGAGTCGCCGACGACGAGGGCAACCCCATCGAGCGACGCAAGAAACTGGGCGAGATGGTCACCGCGACCAACAACGACCAGTTCGCCCGGGCGCTGGTGAATCGCCTCTGGTCCCACTTCCTGGGCCACGGGTTCGTTACCCCGGTCGACGACTTCGGCGCCCATAACCCGGCCAACAACCCCGAGTTGCTGGAACACCTGGCCGGCGAGTTCAAGGCCGCGAAGTATGACCTGAAATCCCTGATCCGCCTGATCTGCGCCAGCCGGGCGTACAACCTCACCAGCATCACGACCAAGGGCAATGACAAGGACGACGTCCTGTTCACCCATCAGGCCCTGAAGCCGATGTCGCCCGAGCAGTTGTTCGACTCGCTCTTGACGGCCACCGCCGCCCACAAGGCTGGAGGCGCCGGCGACCTGGAACGCAACCGGGCCGAGTGGCTTCGTCAGTTCCAGTTCGCCTACGCCACCGATGAGGGAGAGGAATCGTCCAGCTACCAGGGGACGATCCCGCAGGCCCTGATGATGATGAACGGCCCCTTGATGGACAAGGCCGTCAACGGGCAGTCGGGCAGCTTCCTGGCGAGCCTGCTGGGCTCGGCCGACTCCAAGCGCGACCCGGCCGGTTACGTCGTTGACCGCATGTACCTGGCCGCCCTGGGCCGGCACCCTTCGGCCAAGGAGGTCGAGAAGGCCGCCCACTACTACCACAATGATCCGGACTCGATCTGCGTGATGCAAGACCTGTTCTGGGCCTTGCTGAACTCCAACGAATTCATCCTGAACCACTGAGTTGCGTTTCCCGGATTCCGAGGCGTGTCGCCCCGGAGCCTGCCTTGCCGAGTGAGCGTCAGGGGCCGAGGGCCTGGGGGGGATTCGACCGATGTTCGACCGTCACGCAACGCCCGAGGGGATGTCCCGTCGCCACTTTCTGGGGCACATGGCGACCACCGCCCTGACCCTGCCGGCCATGCAGTTCGTCGGCACCCTCCAGGCCAACGCCGCGGCCCTGAAGGCGGGTCATAAGCGCTGCATTTTGCTGTGGATGGGTGGCGGACCCAGCCACATGGACACCTGGGACCTCAAGCCCGACAGTGAAAAGAACGGCGGCGAATTCAAGCCGATCGCCACCGCCGCCCCCGGCGTCCAGATCAGCGAGCACCTGCCCAACGTCGCCAAGCAGATGCAGCACCTGAGCATCATCCGCTCGCTCGACTCCAAGGAAGGCAATCACGACCGCGGCACCTACACGATGCACACCGGCTACCAGCCCAATCCCACGGTGGTCCACCCGGGGTTCGGCTCGGTCGTCTCGTATGAAGCCGCGCAGATGGACGCCCTGGCCCAGTTCGACCTGCCGCACTGCATCGCCATCAACAACCCGGGGCAGGGTGCCGGCTTCCTGGGGATGACCCACTCGCCGTTCCTGATCCAGAACCCCAACGCTCCGGTGGCCAACCTCCAGCCGCCAGCCGGCATCGACGAGGGTCGCATGGCCCGCCGGGTCCACATGCTCGACGGTGTCGAGTCGTCCTTCGCCTCCCAGAAGCGCGGGCTGGCCGCGGGCGAGCACGGCAAGGTTTACAGCAAGTCGCTGCGGATGATGAACTCGCAGTACACCCGGGCCCTGAGCCTCAAGGACGTCGACGACGCCGAGAAGGAGCGTTACGGCAAGGGGAGCTTCGGTGCCGGCTGCCTGATGGCCCGCCGACTGGTCGAGCAAGGCGTCTCGTTCGTCGAGGTCGGCCTGGGCGGCTGGGACAACCACACCAACATCTTCCAGACCCTCTCGCGCAACCTCCTGCCCGAACTGGACAAGGCGATGGCGGCGCTGGTGGATGACCTGTCCCGCTCCGGGCTGCTCGACTCGACCCTGGTCGTCTGGATGGGCGAGTTCGGTCGGACGCCGAGGATCAACCAGAACGGCGGACGCGACCACTGGCCCAAGAGCTGGTCGGTCGTCATGGGAGGCGCCGGACTCAAGGGCGGCCAGGTCATCGGCGCCACCGACAAGGACGGCGTCGAGGTGGTTGACCGCCCCGTCGGCGTGATGGACGTCATTGGCACGATGACCAAGGCGATGGGTATCGACGTCGACCGCCAGTACACCACCCCCCGAGGTCGACCGATCAAGGTCGTCGACAACGGCAAGCCGATCGCCGAGTTGTTCTGAACCTCTCGAAGCGATTCCGACCAAGGCCCGCCGCCCCTCGCGGCGGGCCTTGGCGCGCGCCGCGCTCCTTCTCCAAGAACGCGGTCGGACCGAACTTGTCGGGGCCGGGAAGCGGGGATAGAATCATCCCTCTCCGTTCGCAAAGGGCGCCGTAGCCAAGTGGTAAGGCAGAGGTCTGCAAAACCTCCATCGGCGGTTCGAATCCGCCCGGCGCCTCTCGGTTGGGCCCATCCGAAACCCCCGACCCCATGAAAACAGCCCGGCCCCTAGCGATTGCCGCTCGGGGCCGGGCCCTTGCGTTTCGTGAGCGTTCGGAGGCCGGGTCAGGTCGTTGTGGTCGAGCCGACCGACCCGTCCGAGTCCGAGGTCCCCACTGAGGTCGACCCGGAACTGGTGCCGGACGTCCCACTGGTCCCGGTGGTCGTCCCGGATGTGCCGGTGGTTGTGCCGACGGTGGTGGTCCCGGTCGTGGTTCCGGTGGTCGTCGAGCCGGTGGTGGTCCCGGTCGTGGTGCCGGTGGTGGTCCCGGTCGTCACAGTGCCAGTGTTGCTTCCGGTCGTCGAGCCGGTGGTCGTGCCGGCGACGGTGCCAGTGTTGCTTCCGGTCGTCGAGCCGGTGGTGGTGCCGGCGACGGTGCCACCGGTGGTCGTCCCGGTCGCGCTACCAGTGCTGTCGATCGGCTGGGTACTGGTGCCGCTATCTCCGCTGGTCGACGAGGTGCCGGTGGAGGTGTCGTTGCGGCCTCCGGCGTGGGTGATGAGCGAGAAGACCGGACGGTTGGGGACCTTGACCAGGCGGTTGCCGACGAACTTGAAGGCGTGGGCGATCGGCTCCTTGCCCTTGCGTCGGGGTGGGGTGACGGTCACCAGCGTGTCGGCCCCGGCGCTCTTGTGGAAGCGGACGCTGCCGGATCGACCAATCAACGCATCATCGGACGACCCGCCGGTGAGGTTGTTGCGGCCAAACCAGCCGTGGAGGGTGGAGGGGCCGTTGCCCGCCAGCACGACGTTCTTGCCGCCGTGGCCGCCGTCCAGGGTCGCCCGGATCGTCACTCCGGGATCGACCACGATATTGTCGCTGGCCTTTGAGCCGTAGACGACGATCAGGCCGATGTTGGAGACCTTCGTCTGGGCGGTCGTCGAGCTGATCGAGTCGACCACGCCGTTGACCGTCACCTGGATGACCGGGCCGTTGGTCGGGTCGTTGACCTGCTGGATGTTGATGGTGTTGAGAACCCCCTTGCCGCGTTTCGGGGGCGGGGTGACGACCAGGACACCGCCGATGACCCGCACCGAGTTGGTGTTGCCGGGGGTCAGGTTTAGAGTGATCGTCGCGGTGTTGCTGACCAGCCCGGGGGCGGGAGCTCCGCTGCTGGTGGCGGTGAAGTTGAACGTGTCGGGGCCGACGTAGTTGCTCGCCGGGGTGTAGGTGAACGCTCCGGTCGAGGCGTTGAAACTGGTGATCGTACCGTGAGACGGCTGGGCGGTGATTTGGTAGACGACCGCCTGGCCGGTGGTCTCCTCATTGGAAGTCAACGTCTGGGAGATCGGTTGGTTGGCCGCCCCGGAATAGTTGGCGCTGACGGCCGTGGGCGCCGGGAAGATGGGCGTGCCGGGAGTGACGGTCAGCGAGACCGTGGCCGCGGCGCTCGTCAAAATCGGCGCCGTGGTGGTCGAGGCGGTGAAGTTGAACGTGTCGGGCCCGACGTAGTTGCGGTCCGGCGTGTAGAAGAACTGACCGTTGGCGCCGGGTACCTGGGTCAAGGTGCCGTGGTCCGAGCGGGCCGGGACGTTGTAAGCCAGCGACTGGCCGGCGGTGGCCGGGGTAGCGGTCAGGGTGATCGGGATCTGGACGTTCTCGGCCGTGGTGAACGACGCGGGGCTGGCCGTGGGCGCCACGGCCGCGGTCACGTTGACGTTGATCGTGTGGTAATAATAGTTCGCCGGGGTGTCGGTAGTGGCGGCGTTGCGGACCCCGACCAGTAGGGTCGCGGTCCCCGTGAAGCCGGACGCGGCCGTCACCGTCACCTGGTTGGTGGTCGAGTTGTAGGTGGCGTTGATCTGGCTGGTGTTCAGCCCGACGAAGGCGCCATTGACGATCCCGCCTTGCAGGGTAATCGCCGGGCTCAGGCTGGCATACTGGTTGACGATCGGCACGGTGAAGCTGGTCGAGCCACCGGGGGCGATGGTCTGGGCGGGGATCGACCCCAGCGAGATCTGGGGAACATAGTTCGTCGGAACCGGGTTGGCCACGCTCTGGACCTGGAACGACTGTTGAGTCGTCGAGCCGTCGACAAGGTCGGTGGCCTGCACCACGACGTTGCTGACTTCCCCGGCGGCGCCGCCGGTGGTGTCGATGTGCAAGGTGCCGTTGGGGTTCTGGCCCGAAAGAGTCGCGCTGGTGATCAAGACTGGCGAGACCGGCTCGGAGACCTCGCCCTGGGCGTTGGCCTCCTTGGTCACCTGCGTCATCTGCTGAAGGACGCTCTGGCCCGAGACGATCTGGCCCCAGATGGTGTACTTCAGGTCGGCGAATCGCGGGGTACCGGTGGTCACGAAGAACTGGGAGTTGTCCGTGTCGGGAGAGCCGGTGTTGGCCTCGGCAAGTTGGCCGGTGCCGGTGAAGGTCAGTTGCTGGACGAACTCGTCGGTGAAGTTGGGGATGGGGTTCCCGGTACCATCGCCGTTCTGCGAACCGCCCTGCACCGCGTAGTCGTTGACGCCGGGGAAGTTGTTGATGATTCGGTGGAAGTTCTTGTTCGGCAGGGTGTTGTTAGTCGTGGGGGTGGTGTAGAAGTTCGACGTGACCAGCGACTCGATCATCTGGGTGGTGATCGGCGTCAGATCGTTGAAGAGCTGAAAGGTCATGAAGCCGTCGAAGGCGGGATCGCCGGTGCCGCTGGAGTCGTGGTGAACCTCCAGGGTCAGGAACTGGCCCTGGGTGGGCGTGACCTTGATGTCGGCATTGCTGTTGGAAAGGATCGTGTACGACTGGGGGTTGGTGTTGGTGCTGGTCAGGGTTTGCTGGTAGCCGGTGCCGGTGGGGGACAGCACGGCCGCGATCGAATTGAGTTGGGCGGTGAGGAGCTTTCGATCCTCCAGGCCCTCAATGACCGGCCTGGCCCCTCTTCGAGACGCGCGATCGGCGCCGGTCTTCGCCCTGCCCCGCATGCGGTCCGTCATCATTCACCTCCGCGCGTCGACCGATCCTCGGCTCCGACCGCGCCGGGCGCGGCGCGTTGAAGCCCCTGTTCCGTTCTTATCGGTTGCGCCGGTCGAGGCGCTTGAGCCGAATCGACCCAACGAGCCGGTCACGCTGCGGATCGCTCCGTCGCATCCGACGCGTCGGCCTCTCTTCCTTTTCCCTTGCCCCCGTCGCCCCTTGAGGTTATGGTCCGACCTCGCCCCCGAGGATCGGCGTGCGGAGGCTCCGTCATGGTCCATTTCCCTCGCCCGTCGGGAACGTTGTCCCTGGCCCTACTGGTCTTGCTGTTCTTCGCCCCGCTGCTGATCCACCCCGGCCAGATCCTCGACTCCGTCGCCTCCGACCTGATCGGCCTGCACATTCCCCAGGCTCGGTTCCTGGTCGGCTCGTGGCGGGAGACCGGCGAGCTACCCCGATGGTGCCCTCACCGGTTCGCCGGCTCGCCGTTCCTGCACGACATCCAGGTCGGGGCGTTCTACCCGCCCAACTGGGTGTTGTTCCTCAGCGACGACGAGGCGATCGGCCCGACGATGAGTTGGTTGGTCGTCGCTCATGTCTACCTGGCGGGCGTCGGGATGCTGGCCTACGCCCGAACCCGCGGCCTGGGCCGGGGCGGGTCGTGGGTGGCGGCGCTGGGGTTCATGTTCGGCGGCAAATGGATGCTGCACATCCTGGGGGCGGGACACTACATGGCGATGGGACTGGCGTGGCTACCAATGGTCCTCCTGGTGACCGAGGCCGCCCTGCGCCAACGGTCCCCCATGCTGGCCACCTGGGCCGGCGCCCTTTTCGCCCTGCTCGCCTTGGGCACCCATCCGCAATGGACCCTGTACTCGGCGCTTTTTCTGGCCGCGTGGACCCTGGGGGGAATGCCCCGGTGGGAAGGCGGGATTGGGACCGATCCCTCGCAAGCGTCCTCCGGAAACGTCCGGGCCGGTCTGGTCTGGATCGGTTTGGGAACACTCGGCGCCCTGGTCTCATTGGGAGTGCTCGCGGCGCAGGGCCTGCCGGCGCTGGAGGCCGCTGGCCAGGCGACTCGCGACGCCGAGGGGACCGCCGCCCTGGCCCCCGACCACCCGTTGATGACCCTGTTCAGCCTGGTCGGTCCGCCCACCGCCCTGCTGAAGAGTTTCGAGGACTGGGAATATCGCAGCGGGTTCGGCGTCCTGTGGGTCGCCGCGGCGCTGGCGGGGGCGTGGGGCGCTCGAGGCCGCGTGCGCTGGGAAGCGGGCGTGACGCTGGCAATGTTCGCCTTCGCCCTGGGAGGGTCTCGGCTGGTGAGCGACCTGCCCGGCTTCCGCCTGTTCGCCTTGCCCTCGCGGATGATCCTGCTGACGCTGCTGCCGGTCTCGCTCTTCGCCGGACGGGCCACCGACGCCCTGTTCGGCCCCGAAGCCCCCGCCGTGCTTCCCCAACATCGAGGAGTGCGGCGGTTGCTGGTCGCGGCGTTGCTCGCGGCGCTGGTTGGCTTCGGCGGCCTGGCCTGGCTCAATGGGGCTCGCTCGGTGAGGGGCCATCCGTACTGGGTCGCCCTGCTGATCCTGGTCCCGGCGGCGTGGTGGACCTTGAGCCACCCCGGGGCTCCGGGCTCGACCGCTCGACGACGCGCCTTGGGAATCTGGGGCGTCCTGCTGCTGCTGGACCTGTGGGCGATCGCCGGGCCCCACGTCCGGGTCCGCCCGGGGTCGGAGCTTTACGCGGTCCCCGAGTGCGTTCGTGCCCTGACTCCGCCGGGCCGCGTGCTGGACCGCCACCTTTCGGGACGCCCCACCCGCACGCCGGTTTCCCCGCCGTTGAGCCTGATCCGTCGGCTGGAGCCGATCCGCGGGTATAACCCGATGGACATTTATCGCTACCGCCTCTACCTGCGGCGGATCGCCGGCAAGGATGATGGCACCCCCGTCCCCGCCTATCGCCAGGTCCTGAACTTTCCGATCCGCAACCGCTCGCTGTTGAACCTGCTGGGCGTGCGCTACCTGGTCCAGCCGGCCGACCCCGAAGGCCAGCCGGTCGACCCGGTTCCCATCGCCGACGACCCCCGCTGGCGCAAGCTCCTGACCGACCCCCGTCCCGCCCCGTTCAACATCTTCGCGGGCAACCAGCCCCTGCCGCCCTACACCGTCTTCGAGAACCTCGACGTTTTCCCCCGCGCCTTTGTCGTTCCTCAAATCGCCCTGCCGCCGCCCCCTTCTCAGCTATTCCAGGCGATGGCCGCCACCGACTTCCGCCACATCGCCTACTTCGACCCTCCACCCCCCGGTCCCGCCTCCGGATCGCCCCTGGGCACGTTCCGCCCGGCCACCATCACCGACGACCGGCCCAACCGAGTGACCGTGGTCGCCGAGACCACCACGCCCGGGGCCCTTGTCCTGGCCGACCCGTGGTTCCCCGGCTGGTCGGCGAGCCTCGACGGCCACCCGGTCCCGCTCCACCGCGCCGACGACCTGTTCCGGGGCGTCGTCCTGCCCGCCGGCCGCCACACGATCACCTTCCGGTTCGATCCCCCCTCCTTCCTCATCGGACGAGTCATCAGTCTCGCCACCCTGGGAGCCGTCCTGCTCGGCACCGCCCTGGTCGTCGGCCGGTCCTCAAGTCATCCATTCGTCGCATCCTCACGCCCGCACGTCCCGACTTTCGGATCGAGATCCGGCTGAAATCCTGCACTCTCCCCGCCGAGTACGCCCGTACGCGACGCTCCCTCCTCACTCGCCATCGACTCGATCCAACAAGGTCGGGCGGATCTCCCGAATCCGCAACATGATCGGACGCAGTCAATCTTCACTATTTGACAAAACATTGGGGCCCAAAATACTTCACTAAACTGTCGAACATACGCAACAAACGCGTAATGAAAAAAACATAAGAACGGCCTTGACGCCGCGAAGATTCAAATGTTACACAAAGAATCGCTTCTTCGTCGCAGCGCACTCTCCCGGCGCCTCGACGCGGCGTATGCCCGACCCCGGGCCGACGCCCCCACACCCCTGGGAGAGTCTCACAGTGCCTGCCCGCCCCCTCTCCTTCCGACCCATCGTCGCCCTGCTCGTTGGTCTGCTGGTGTCACCGCTGTGCGGCTGCGGCGATGACCCGCAACGGCTCGCTGGGTCAATCCACATCCCCAAGGACTCGCCCCCGCGTCGCGCGAGAACTCTTCCCCCGAAGGTCCAGGCGAAGATGCTCAGGGCCCAGGGGCTGACGAACGAGCCGACCCCGACGACGCCCCGGCCCGAGGCGCCGTGACCCTTCCCATTGCTAGGCCCCGCCGTCCTCATCCCACCCCCACCCGGAGGTCACATCCATGACCGTCCCCGACGGACCTCGCCTCCTGCCGCGACGCGGCTTCACGCTGATCGAGTTGCTGGTGGTGATCGCTATCATCGGTGTGCTCATCGGGCTGCTACTGCCGGCGGTCCAGGCGGCTCGCGAAGCCGCCCGTCGCGCCCAGTGCGTCAACAACATCAAGCAGCTCAGCTTGGCCGCCGCCAATTACGAGAGCGCCAACGGAAGCTACCCCCCCGGCATGCTCTACACCGCCGGTTCTTACGGTGCCTCATGCTTCGTCCGCATGCTCCCCTTCATGGAGCAGTCGGCCATCTATAGTGGATACAACTTCAGTACCACGGCCGCCAAGATCAATTACACGGCCGACTCGACGCTGATCTCGACGCTGCACTGCCCGAGCGACCCCACGGCCTTCACCAGCACCCCCTACAATCCCTTCTTGATCTACACGCTGCCCCCCACCATCCAGAACCCGATCCAGTACCACACTCATTACTGCGTCAATGAAGGACCGTACCTCACCATCGGGCAGAAATTCGATCAGTCTTACAAATTCGTCACCGACCCGGCGCAGGTCGCGGCGGCCCGCGGCCCGATCGCATGGTGCGCCGGTTTCCCGGTCGCCTCGGTCACCGATGGCACATCCAACACAATGATGTTCTCCGAGAACGGCCACGGCTTCCTTGATCCCGCGAATCAGAGCCGGAATCACCTATGGGATTCCGGCGGGCTCAATTGTTGGGATTTCGAAGCCCTCCTCCCTCCAAATTGGTTTCATCACTACAGCGACATCGCGAACGACCCCACCCGCGTTTCAGGCAGTTACTTGGCGCTTACCAACGCGATGAGCTTCCATCCCGGCGGCGCCAATGTCTCGATGTGCGACGGGTCGGTCCGCTTCATCCGCGACTCGATCGACAGCTGGACGATCACCTCGCCCCAGTACAGCGGCCTCCCGGTGGGCTGTACCTACGCCCCCCCCTCGACCGAGCCGAACAACTACTCACAATACGGTCTCGTCCTGGGCACCGGCAGCCGCATGGGCGTCTGGCAAAAGCTGGCCACCCGCGACGGCGGCGAGGTCGTCAGTGGCAGTGACTATTGAGTCGGACTCCCACCACCCTCGAGAACGACCCGCCATGCGACTCCTCCGCTTCGCCTCGCTGAGCCTGCTCATGGGCACCTTGACCGTCGCCGCGGGAGCCGACGACACCCCGGCCGACGCCTCGGCGAGTTTCGCGGCCCTGAAGGCCGAGTACCAGGCCGCCAATGCCAAGTTCCACGAGGACATGGAGGCCAAGATAGCCAACGCCAACCTCACCGTCGGGGATAATCCAGCCCCGGCCTTCGCGCCGCGATTCCTCCAATTCGCCAAAAACCACCCAGACGCCCCCGAAGCTATCCCCGCTCTGAACCTCGCGATGCAGACCGGCAGGTCCTCGGACAAGGACGGTGGAGACGTCTGGGTCGGCGCCCTGCAACTCATCCGCGAGCGTTACGTTGTCGAGCCGGCCATCAAACAAATCTTCCGGAGGCTCTCGAGCGCCTACCAGGACCCCGCCTGTGAGGCCCTCCTACGCGAGATTCTCGCCAAAAACCCCGACCGCGTCACCCGAGTCGAAGCTGCTCAAGCCCTGGTGAAGCGCTTCGAACTCGCCTCCTGGATCACCGACGGGATCCGAGACAACCCCGACGCCCTCAAGGCCTACGAGCAGCGTGAGGGCAAGGCCAAGCTCGACGAGATGCTGGCCAAGGGAGACCGGGCCAAGGCCGAGGCCGCGAGCCTCAAGGACTCGTTCCGCGCCGACTACCCCGAGTTCTTCCCCACCATCGCCATCGGCCAGCCCGCGCCCGAGGTCGTCCTGCATGACGTCAACGGAGGCGAAGTCCGCCTCTCGTCGATGAAGGGCAAAGTCGTCGTCCTCGACATCTGGACGACCTGGTGCGGCCCGTGCAAGGCCATGATCCCCCACGAGCGAGAGATGGTCGAACGCCTCAAGGACAAGCCCTTTGCCCTGGTCAGCATCAGTTGCGACGTGGAGAAATCGGCCCTGGTCGAGTTCCTGGCCAAGGAGTCAATGCCCTGGACCCAGTGCTGGAATGGTGAGATCGGCGGAATCGCCTCGGACTGGCGTGTCACGTATTACCCGACGGTCTACGTGATCGACGCCAACGGGGTCATCCGCCACAAGGATCTGCGCGGCGAGAAGCTGGAGAAGGCCATCAAGGAACTTCTTCCCCCGGCCCCCGGCTGATCCACTGCAACGTCGAACTCTCCCAACCCGTCCCAGGGCTGTTTCCTTGCCGCTGCCAAGAAGGAAACAGCCCTGCTTGGCTCCGCTGAAACGGAACAGGGTCAGGGAGTTCGCCGCCACCCCTCGCGGCGATCTCCGGGCGCCAAGGGAGAGCACTTCTTGCGTGCCCTACCACCCTGATTCGTCCGAATCGCCTCGCCGACTGGCTCGCGATCCTGCTCCTTGTCGCCTCGCCGGGTTGCTCGGAGGAGTCCAAACCCGCGGGTTCCGCCGCCCCCGCGACCTTCACTCCGGCCGAACTGGACACCATGCGCAAGTCGGTCAAGATGGACAAGCAGTATCGCGAGTTGATCCGAGCCAAACCTACGGAACGTCAAGGAGGCAGCATCGTCAAGCCGAAGACCGCCAAGAGCTCCCCGCCGAGCTAACCCTTAAACAAGTGAGGTTTTGGCCCTGAATTCTTAGCGGGTCGCTCCTTCCAAGGGTAGGGACGGCGATCCTCGGGGCACTGTCGCCCCGTCTCTTCACGACCGGATCCCTGTCATCTTCACCTCGACGGTGTTGGCCAGGGAGACGATCAGGGGGTGATAACCCCAGGTGCCGTCGTAGGCGATGTCGACCACCTGATTGCAGCCGGCGCCGGTGGCGACGAGCGTGCCGTCGGCGGCAATCACGGCCTCGTCGAAGCACTCGGGCGTCTGTTGCTTCCCGACCTTGAGGCGGGTCTGATCGAAGACATCCTGGAGGGCCTCGACATCGTCGGGGGTGAAGCGTCGGCAGAAGTCGCCGGCGGTGGTGGGGTCGGGGATCCGCTCGGCGCCGAGTGCTTCGAGGAAGACGATGTCATTGCGTCGCAGCTCGATGTCGCCGAGGCAGGTGCCGTTGCACAAGGTGTTGTAGGCGAAGTTAAGGACGTGATCACTCTCGTGGTACGGGATCTGTGTAGGTCGATCCAATGTGCCGGAAACACCGGGAAATTTCGAGGTTCCACTCACCTTTCGCCCGATTCAGGTCTGGGACCACGCTTGGTTAAGGTTTGATCTCCCCGGAAGCGGTCGCACGGTCGGGGACGCCTCCATCTCGCCTCGGAGGGGCAACGAAGGGAACCGGTCGAGCCTATCTCCCGAGTCTGTAACGCCATCGGGCGTGGCGAATCTTCACTATTCGACTGAACAATTCGACTTAAATACCTCACTATTCTGTCGAAGTTAGGTAACAAACGCGTGAGGAGAAAATCATAAGGCCGCCCTTGACTCGGTGAAGATTCGGTTGTTACACCAGAACACGCTTCCCCGTCGCGGCACTCTCTCCCGGTGCCTCGACATGGCGTGAGGTCCGACCTCGAATAGACGCCCCCACCTTCAGGGAGACCGCGATGGCGCCTGCCCGCTCCCCCCGCTCCCAGCCGATCGCCGCCTTCCTCGTCAGCCTGCTCGTGGTCCCGCTCTCCGGCTGCGGTGAGGATCCGCAACGGCTCGCCGGGACGATCCACCTCAGCAAGAAGTTGCCCGGCGATCGCCTGAAAAACCTGCCACCGAAGGCCAAATCGAAGTTGCCCAAGTCCATGCAGCCGACAACCGATCCGGTCCCGCCCGCCCCCCGGCCCTAGGCCTCCTGAACCTTCTCAGGTCCAGGTCGTCCCCATCCCACCTCCCATCTCCCGACCGGAGTCCTCATCCATGACCGTTCCCGACGGATCTCGCCCCCCGCAGCGACATGGTTTCACGCTGATCGAGCTTCTGGTTGTCATCGCCATCATTGGAGTGCTGATCGGCCTGCTCCTGCCAGCCGTGCAGGCCGCCCGCGAGGCCGCCCGACGCGCCCAGTGCGTCAACAACCTCAAGCAGCTCGGCCTGGCCGCGGCCAACTACGAGAGCGCCAATGGCACTTATCCCCCCGGCATGCTCTACACCGCCGGCAGTTACGGCGCGTCGGTCTTCGTCCGCATGCTCCCCTTCATGGAGCAGTCGGCCCTCTACAGCGGGTACAATTTCAGCGTCCCCTCGTTCTCGCCGACCAGCTACACCACCGCCGCGACGCTGGTCTCGACCATGCACTGCCCCAGCGATCCCTCGGCCTTCACCGGTACCCCCTTCAACGACTACCTGACCTCGATCTACCGGCTGCCCTCCACGGTCCAGAACCCGATCCAGTACCACAACCACTACTGCGCCAATCAGGGGGCGGCCCGCGCCCTGGGGGCCCAGTACGACCCAGCGACGTTCGCCCTGATCGTCGATCCTCAGCAGGTTGCCGCGGCCCAGGGGCCAATCGTTTGGTGTGCCGGGTTCTCGATCGCCTCGGTCATCGACGGCACCACCAACACGATGATGTTCTCGGAGAACGGCCACGGCTTCTTCGCCCCGGACGACCAGCCCGACCAGCACCTCTGGGACTGCGGGCAGCCGGGCTGGGGGTTCGAGGCCCGCTTCCCCCCCAACTGGACCCAGCATTACCGGGACTTCGCCAACGACCCCAATAACTACGGCCCCGACAACTGGGGGACCGGAGACGCGATGAGCTTCCATCCCGGGGGCGTGAACGTCGCGATGTGCGACGGCTCGGTCCGCTTCATTCGTAACTCAATTGACTCCTGGACGATCCCCGTTCCCCAGTACAGCGGCCTGCCGGTGGGCTGCACCAAGGCTCCCCGGTCGACCGCCCAATACAACTACTCTGACTATGGCATCATCATGGGCCCCGGCAGCCGCATGGGCGTCTGGCAGAAGCTGGCCACCCGTAACGGTGGCGAGGTCGTCAGTGGCAGCGACTATTGAGTTGAGTTGAACCCCCACCACCCCAGAGACCGCCCCGCCATGAGACTTCTCCGCTTCGCCTCAATGAGTTTGCTCATCGGCACCCTGACCCTGCCCACGCGAGCCGACGACACGCCTGCCGACGCCTCGGCGAGTTTCGCGGCCCTCAAGGCCGAGTTTAAGGCCGCCAACGCCAAGTTCCGCGAGGAGATGAAGGCCAAGGGGCCCAACGCCGAATACCGGGTCGAGGACAGCCCCGCCCCGATCTTTGCCCCGCGGTTCCTCCAGTTCGCCAGGGATCACGCCGGCGCCCCCGAGGCGCTCCCGGCGTTGAACCTCGCGCTGCAGACCGGCATGTCTTCCCGGGACGGGGCCGGGGAGACCTGGACCGGCGCCCTGCAACTGATCCACGACCGCTACGTCGCCGATCCGGCCATCAAGCAATTGTATCTGTGGCTCTCGGTGGCCAGCGAAGACCCCTCCAGCGAGGCCGTCCTGCGCGAAGTTCTGGCCAAGAACCCCGACCGCGACACCCGAGGAGGCGCCGCCCAGGCCCTGGTCAAGCGGGTCGAACGCGACGCCCAGTTCGCCGACATGATTCGCGAGCGTCCCGAGTCGCTCAAGTCTTACGAGGAGCGCGAGGGGAAGGCCAAGCTCGACGAGATGCTGGCCAAGGGGGACCGGGCCAAGGCCGAGGCCGCGACCCTCAAGGACTCGTTCCGAGCCGACTACGCCGACTTCTTCCCCGCCATCGCCATCGGCCAGCCCGCGCCCGAGGTCGTCCTGCATGACGTCAACGGTGGCGAGGTCCGCCTCTCGTCGATGAAAGGGAAGGTCGTTGTCCTCGACATCTGGACGACCTGGTGCGGCCCGTGCAAGGCCATGATCCCCCACGAGCGGGAGATGGTCGAACGCCTCAAGGACAAGCCGTTTGCCCTGGTCAGCATCTGTTGCGACGAGGAGAAGTCGGCCCTGGTCGAGTTCCTGGCCAAGGAGTCGATGCCCTGGACCCAGTGCTGGAACGGCCAGAACGGCGGCATCTCCTCGGCCTGGGAAGTGACCTATTACCCAACGGTCTACGTCCTGGACGCCAACGGGGTCATCCGCCACAAGGACCTGCGCGGCGAGGAACTGGAGAAGGCCATCAACGAACTCCTGCCCCCCGCGCCGGGCTGATCCCCGTCGTCTTCGAGGTCACCCGATTCCCTCCCGACTCCTCGGGAACCGGTTGGGATCGGGGGGACTCGTCACCCCCTTCCTTCAAGGAAGGCCGATCCTTGTCCCGCGATACCACCGTGATCCGCCCACATCGCCCGTTCGCCTGGCTCGCGGCTCTGGTCCTGGGCGTGTTGCCGGGGTGCTCCCAGGAGCCCACGCCCGAGGTTTCCGCCGCCGCCGAAACCTTCACCCCGGCCGAACTGGAGTCGATGCGGAAGTCGGTCAAGAACGTGAACGAGTATCGAGAGCTGGTCAGGCACAAGCGTGCCGAACGCGCGGGGGCCGGCGTCGACAAGTCAAAGCCCTCGGCGAAACCCATCCCCAGATGAGCCGATAGGCCGCTCTCCGGTCAATTGCCCCCGCCTTTTGAGGAAGAGATCGCTTCCCCGCCCTCCCGTTGCAAACCTTACTCCCCAGCGCCCGCCCCACCTCTTTCGCCATCCGATCCCCGCTGGCATCGTCCCCGGACGTCCCCATCCCGACACTCGAGATCGCCACAAGGTGACTCCTGACGTGTCCGCTCCCCACCGTTTCCTGGTTCGCCGCCGGCTTGGTTTCACCCTCATCGAGTTGCTGGTAGTCATCGCGATCATCGGGGTCTTGATCGGCCTGCTCCTGCCGGCGGTGCAGGCGGCCCGCGAGGCGGCGCGTCGCGCCCAATGTGTCAACAATCTCAAACAGTTAGGTCTGGGCGCCCTGAATTACGAAAGTGCCTACACCTGCTATCCGCCGAACGACCTCGCTCCCGATGGCGGGGACATGGGCGTCTTCGTCCGGCTGCTCCCCTACATGGAGCAGTCGGCGCTCTTCAACGCCTTCAACTCCTCCTTTCAGTACACCGACCCCTGCAACATCACGCTGGCCGGCGTGAGCCTCAGCACCCTGCAATGCCCCAGCGATGCCAACGCCAACAACCCGGTGAACCTCTCGGGGCCCGACCCCTACGGCTATACCTCGACCCTGGGCGGCGAGTGGAACTACAACCTGCCCCCGGGCACCTGGTATCAGACCATGACGAGCTACCAGCCCATCGCCGGTCCGGTCGTCCACCTCGCCCCCGGCGCCATGGGGATCACCTACGACTTCAGCGCCACCAAGATCTCCGACGTCACCGACGGCACCAGCAACACCATGCTCCTCTCCGAGACCACGACCGGCTGGTTGCCCCAGTCGCTGATCCAATCGGAACTGATCTACAACAAATGGAACTCGGTCGAAACGATTGACACCGAGTACGCCCCGAACCCCCGCCGCTACGTCCCCGCGGGGTACTCGTCGATCGACATCCCGGTCCTCTTCTCCGCGTCCAGCATGCACCCCAGTGGCGTGAACGTCGTCTTCGGCGACGGCTCGGTCCGATTCCTCAAGGATTCGATCAGTTCTTGGTCCAACCTTGCCGCCGACAACTACGGCGCTCCCTCCAGTTACTATATCGAAAAGTTCACATTCAGCTTCACTCCGGTCTTCAGCATGGCGGAGTCCTTCACCTACACGTCGGCCGCCCAACCCGGCGTCTGGCAGAAGCTCTCCACTCGCAATGGGGGCGAGGTGGTCAGTTCCGATTCGTACTGATCCCACGCCGTCGCGGAATTCTGTCACGGCGCGGGCCCGTCTTACGTAGAGATCCTCGAATGGGTCGCGGCGCGGAAGTTCCGCCGCCGCGAGAGCCCCGAGGTTGACTCGACAAGGCGGGCCGCGCCATGACTGGATGTTCCCTCCTGCTGCAACGACTACGTTCCCGCCCGAGCCAGACCCTGCCCGCCTCTTCCGGCCGGGCAAGCCTCCCAGGCGAGCCGTCGTCCTCGCCCCATCTCCGCCTCGCCGTCGACCCGGCCGATTTCTCCCGTTTGGTGGGCCTTCGCTGCCAGCGGGCGATCCAGGACGAATTGTCCCGGTTGGACGCCCTGGGGATCTCCGGGATGATCCGCTCGCTGACCGCCGGCCGCCGCGGCCTCGTTGTAGAACTGCACGACCTCCTCACGCACCCCGGTCGCTGATCCCAGATCCCTCCCCACACCGCCAGGCCCACACGACTCCCCCCCCCCCCCATCTGGTCGCCCAATTCTCCGAGCGACCCGTCCCAAATCCGCCCCTCCGCCATTTCTAGCTGCCCCTTGACAATCGTCTGGCCCGGACGAATAGTGTGTTAGTCAACTAACACACCGAGGGACGTCCGATGCTTTCCCTCCGCCTGAACC
>CBDAVP010000002.1:0-133829 GCA_965201075.1 Isosphaeraceae bacterium
CGACCGTGGGCGGGGACCAGAACGCCGGGTCGACGGGGCTCCAGGCAGGCCTCCGACGCGCAGTCCGGAAACACCAACGGCCGGAGATCTGGCTGATTCCAGCCAACGATCCCGGCCGCGGAGGGTTTCGCGAGAGCTCAAGGTCTTAGCAAGTCATTCCGAGCCCTGGACCTTGACCAACTTGTTGTAGAGGCCCAGGATCAGGATGGAGGGAACCCAGTGGCCGATGAATTGAGCGTCCTTGTCTCGCCCGGCCAGCTTCATCAGAGCCGACAGGCCGATCGAGCCGATGGCCAGGGACAGGTAGACGCCCGAGGGAACCTGACTGGTGTAGTGCTCGATCGCCTTGGTCACGGTTCCTTCCTGGTGTTCGTGTGACGAGACACCAGTGGCGGCATGTTCAAGAGTGGCGCGACTCATGGGGAATCTCCTAAGTTAGTGAACCACGGGGCGAGGAAGCCCCCGGAGAACGCTCCGGACGGGGGTTTCCTGGGCAAGAGGGCAAATCCCACGCCGACTTCACGCCATTCCTCGGCCGCCGGGCACTTGGGGTGGCGATGGGTCGACGCGCGGAGCCTTTGTCTCGACGAGCCTGGTTTATTCATCGACGGGGCGTGCGGCGAGGGTCGGGGTAGGGGAAATCCTTGAAGATTCGCCGAGGGGTGGGTTCAACCGCTCGATTATGAGACGCTAGGAGAGCCCGCGACGCGGCGGGGGGACTATGGAGGGTTTCCGATGAGTCCGTTGAATCGTTCCCGTCCGGAGTTGAAAACGGAACTGCCCGGCCCGGTCGCCTCGGCCTGGATTGCCCGCGACGAGGCGGTCATGTCCCCTTCGTACACGAGGACCTACCCCCTGGTGGTCCGCCGGGCTCGTGGGGCGATGATCGAGGACGTGGACGGCAACCGCTTCCTGGACTGGACCGCGGGGATCGCCGTCACCAACGCCGGTCATTGTCACCCCAAGGTCGTTGCGGCGATCCGTCGGCAGGCCGGGCGGCTGGTCCACATGTCGGGGACGGACTTTTATTACACGCCCCAGGCTCGTCTGGCCGAGAAACTGGCGAAGCTGGCCCCGGGAAACGTCCCCCGGCGGGTCTTCTTCGCCAACAGCGGCGCCGAGGCCGTCGAGGCGGCGTTGAAACTGGCCCGTCATCACTCCGGGCGGCCTCGGGCCCTGGCGTTCCTCAACGCCTTTCACGGCCGGACCTATGGCGCTCTGTCGCTCAGCGCCTCGAAACCCGTCCAGCGACGAGGGTTCGCGCCGCTGGTGCCGGAAATTCACCATGCCCGCTACGGCGACCTCGACTCGGTCCGTTCGGTCCTGAAAACCACCTGCCCGCCCGACGAGCTGGCCGCGATCTTCGTCGAGCCCATTCAGGGAGAGGGGGGCTACATCGTGCCCCCTCCAGAGTTTCTCCCTGGCCTCCGAACGCTTTGCGACGAGCACGGGATCTTGCTGGTGGTTGACGAGATTCAGGCGGGGGTGGGCCGGACGGGCCGGTTCTTCGCCGCCGAGCACTGGGGAGTGGCCGGCGATATCATCTGCATGGCCAAGGGGTTGGCGAACGGTCTCCCGCTGGGGGCGATCATCGCCAATGCCGACGTCATGGACTGGCCACCCGGCAGCCACGCCTCGACCTTTGGCGGAAATCCCGTCGCCTGCGCCGCGGCCCTGGCGACGATTGGCCTGATCGAACCGCGCTATCGACGCAACGCCGAGGCCCAGGGCGAGTCGTTGATGGTGGGCTTCCGCGAACTGGCGGGCCGCCATTCCGTCATCCGCGACGTTCGGGGGAAAGGGTTGATGATCGGGGTCGAAGTTCGCCGAGGCGCCGATCCGGACCCGGAATTGCGAGATGAGATCATCGAGCGGGCGTTCCGCCGTGGGCTGCTGTTGCTCCCTTGTGGGCCCAGCACCTTGCGAATCTGCCCCCCCTTGTGTCTGAGGGCCGATCAGGTGGAAATCGGCCTGGAGTTGTTGTCCCAGGCGATGGACCGTTCCTGACTTGCCCTCTCCCTTTGATTGAGACGGACCCCGGCGATGGCAACGCGTACGACTAATGGAACCCAGGCCCCGGCCGCCGATCCCGCCTTTGAATGGCAACGTTGGCCCGAGGCCGAGGCGTTCGTCCTCGATGCCGTCGGGCAGGCGGTCGCGGGAAATGCCTTCGCCGCTCAACTGGCGGGGCGGATGTCGGCCGAGACGGGGACGCGGTTCGCCGACTGGGTGGACCACCTGGAACTGGCCGAGACCCCCGGCCTGGCTCGCGAACTCGCGAGTTTGGGATTCGTGCGCCGGGGTGAGGCATTCGAGCATTCCAACGGGATGTTCCCCCGCCTCCGAATGGTTTCCGGAGCGGGGCCGGTTGTTCGCTCGGTGGCGATCAAGGTGGATTCGGTCGCCGACTTTTCCCGGGCTCATGACCTCGGCTGGAAGCCCGTGGGCAACCCGATGGGACCCTACCGGATCGGTCGGTTGCCGGGCGAGTCGGTCGGTTTCGCCGCGGTGGAACGTCGGGGGTACACCGGGTTCGAGCCATTCCCCGGAGATTTCGCCCGTGAAGGCCGGATGACTCCGCAGTCGGCCCGAGACGCCCTGGCGGTCCTGGACCTCTGGCGAGGACGGCGTCGCCGGTTCGACGACGACGCCGAGGGGATGGCGGCGACCGGCTCGCTGGCCGCCGACTGCGTGGAGCGGGTCGGCCCGGACCTGGCGAGCCACCTGGTTTTCCAGGCCGAGCGAGAATTTTGGGAATCCCGCAACCAGGCCGCTCAGGTCCAGAAGCGTCGTCAGGATCGTCTGGGGCTGGGCTGGGCCAACCACGACCACCATACCTTCCGGTCGTCCCGTCAGTCGTTCCCCGCCCTGATCGCGTTGTTCGAACGGCTGGGGTTCGACCTCCGCGAGCATTATCACGCCGGGGAACGGGCCGGCTGGGGCGCGCAGATCTTGGAGAACCCTCGCGCGGGAATCGTGATCTTCGCCGACCTGGATCTGGCTCCCGAGGAGGTCTCTCACGACTTCTCGCACGTCCCCCTGCCCAACCTGGATCGGCCCAACACCGTGGGACTTTGGGTCGGCCTGCACGGCGAGTCGATTCTGGAAGCCGGGATGCACCACCTGGAAGCCCAGTTCGATTTCGAAGCCCTCCAGACCGGGCTCGAAGCGGAGGCGGGCATCGTCACGATGAAGCCCTTCTCCGACTTCCCCTTCCTCCGTCAGGCGTTCACCGTCGGCGAACGGTGGCTGGTCGACCCTCGGCGAGCCGACTCCCTGCGGGATCGTGGCGCCATCACCCCTGAACAGCACTCCAAATTTCTGGCGGAGGGAGCCGTCGGCAGCCATCTGGAAAACCTCCAACGCGCCGAGGGCTTCAAGGGCTTCAACCAGCACGCGGTGAGCCTTATTATCGCCGCGACCGATCCTCGCAATCACTGACATCCAAGATTGCCTAAATTACGTATCAGGTTTTAATCTACCTATTCTTCCCAAGTTGCTCGCTCGCTTGACAGGGGGGTGGTCGCGGGTTAGGTTGAGGAGGAGCAACGTTGACGTCGCCCACCGGATCGCATTTCGCGTTCAAGTCTTGTACGATTTCGCCGCCCGCTCCTCCGTCGGGCGAGTTTTTTTCTCGACAGTTTCACTGGACGTTCCTTCCGGTTGCGAGCCCGACCGCGTTTTGAGGTTTGGGCTCCGGCTGGTTGTGGATATTTCCGGTTTGCGAGACAGGGTCCCCCCCAGGGTATGAGGTCGCGATGGGCCGAGCCTGGCGTTCCTCCACAGGGTTCAAGCTCATGGTCATGGCGATCGCCGAGAATTGGGGACGAGGTGGGTGGCGGCTTGGCCTTTTGGTCGGGTTGGGCCTCGCCTGGCCCTTGACCTTGCGGTCGCAGGAGCCCGCTCCCAAGGCGTCGGCGAGTCCACCGGCCTCGACCCGGGCAGAGGATTCTCCCCGGCCGCCAACAAACAAGAATGACCCGGGTGGGGCGACGGAGAAGGGGAAAACGACCGAAACGCCCGCCGACAAGGCCGAGGAGTCAACTACGGCCCCAGCGGAAACGAACCCGTTCGGCGGAACCTTGTACCGTGATGAACGTGCTGAAAATCTGATCAACAAGCTTGGTAAGTTCACGCCTATCACCTCGGTGATCCCCAGCCCCGGCATCGCCGACCAGATCGTCGCGGCGGCGGGGGGGGGTGGACAGGTTGTCGGCCAGAACGCGCTAGATGACTTCGTTCGCCAACAGGCCGCGGCCATGACCAGCGCGCGAGTCCTTTCGGGGCTTGGTTCCAAGGAACCCGCCGATAATCAGAAAGCGATGAGAGACTTGCAGAAGGCCTATGATGCCCTGCAAGCCCCCGTCACCCGGGCCATGAAGGCCAACCCTAGGCGACCCGAATTTCTGAAGAGCTATACCGCCGCACTGCTCAAAGTGATCGACGAGTTGCTCGCCAACCACCTTCATGCCCGGTTGGAGGGGATGCTCGTCTTGAGCCGGACGGGCGACCCCCAGGCGATTCCCACCTATTTGAAGGTGCTGGCCGACCCGGAGCAGGACGTTTTGGTCAAGCAGATCGCCGCTTACGGAATCACCACGGTGATCCGAAATAGCCGCACCGCCCTTCCGCCGGATGTGGCGATTCGCTCGGCCGAGTCTCTTCAAAACTTTCTGGAAGCGGAGCCTGACGCCCTCTGGACGGCCAGGTTCCGGGCCCTGGAGGCGATGGGCTGGCTTCGCCAGGCGGGACGCGACCCCTCTCGCGACGATTTCCCGATGCTCGCCACCGCGGCCAAGATTTTGGCCAATCCCAAGGAAGAGTTGGGAGTACGCTGCTGGGCGGCCTGGGCAATCTCAATGATGCGAGTGGATCGCGCCAATGCCAAGGTTGACTATTCCGGGATCGCCAGGGATATCGCCCAGTTGGCCGTCAACCTCGGCGAAAAGATTCTGGCGGTGAAGAGCGACCAGTCCTCTCAGCAGGCGGTGGAACTAATTACCTTGCTGGCCTGGCCGCTTTACAACTCGCTGAAAGGGGAGCCGGACCAGACGCGGTCGGGTCTGATCAATGCCGCGGCCCTCGGCTCGGCCGCCCCGTTCGCCAAGGGGCTAGAGCCTCTGATGCAAACGTTGGCCCGAAGCGCGGTGGAGTTGAGCCGAGCGAGTGGGGCCCAGCTTCACAAGCAACGGTCGCAGGAGTTGACGACCTCGCTCGCCGCTTTGAAGGACTATCTGGCGAAGAACCCGCCGGCCAACCTGGTCAAGCCGGCGGACGTGGCGACTCCCAAGGCCGCGGCCTCTCCGAATGTTGACGCGACCCGTGCCCGCTGACCTCGACGTGCCGGAGCTACGCGACTACCGGCGAATCAACGCCGAGGTTACACAGCTGCTGGATGCGGGGGAGACCCTAATCCACCTCGATGGCGTGGAGGGGCAACGGCTCCTCCTGCTGGGTCTTCGAGGTCACTGGCGAGCGTTGATCGAGGTTCGAGGCTGGGCGGGTCCGGAATTCGCGGCCGAGGTCGAGTCCCCGCACTTGCGAATTCATTGCAAGGGGCGCGTGGCCGAGGGGGCGGGGCGAGACTTCCAGTCTGGGATGTTGGTTGTCGAGGGCGAAGCCGGGGATGCGGTTGCCTACGGTCAGTCCGGCGGGCTGATCGTGGTGCAAGGGAAGGCCGGCCATCGCGCCGGTTTGAATCTGCGAGGCGGCGTGCTCGCCTTGCTCGGGGGCGCCGGCCGACTGACCGGCGAGCGACAGAGTGGCGGACGGATTCTGGTCCGAGCCGACGCCCTCGGCCCCTCGGCCAGTTGGGGGAGCCGCGGTGGGTCGCTGGAACAAATCCTACCGGATGGGACGCATACGGATTCGGATCTGGCGAACAGGGTTGTGGATCGTTCCGAATGGTACGGCCGGGGGTCACCTCCGGGTTTTCGCCTCGTCGAGTCCTGATCGGGGGCCGGCCGTGTCGAGATGGCGACGGGTCATTGTCGCCTGGGC
This sequence comes from Isosphaeraceae bacterium, assembly GCA_965201075.1. GTDB lineage: Bacteria > Planctomycetota > Planctomycetia > Isosphaerales > Isosphaeraceae > CBDAVP01. The sequence continues at coordinate 6,001 of CBDAVP010000002.1, forward strand.
CTGGCTCTCCGCCTCGGTCTCGGGGTGTGGGCCCATGCTGGGCCCGGAGGCGATGCCCGAGGCTCGGGTTCGGGGAGTCGTTCGAGTCGGGCCTCGTCCGGTGGGCGGGGGCTGGGTCGAATTCTTGCCCGTGGAAAACACCGTGGGTCGCCTCGCCTCGGCCAAACTGGCGAGCGATGGGTCGTTCATGGCCGAACATGTCCCGGTGGGCCGGGTCGCGTTGAGGATTGTTCACCCCCCCTTCCCCTTGCCTTGCGACCGGATTTTTGAGCGAGTCTTCCTGATTCGGGTCGAGATTCCCACTGGCCCAGCACCGCCACTGGCGATCGACCTTCAGGCCGAGTCGGCCCGACATTGCCCCGAGGGGGTCGCCCGGGTACGTCCCTGAGATTGTCGGGTGGGCTTGCGTCCAGATGTTCAGGTCCGGGGCTGCCAAACGCGGCCGTTGCGGTAGAATCGAGGGCCGACCTGGGCTCCCGCACTCGCGAGAGCGCTGGAGAATCTGTCACTCTTTCGAGGGACGCGATGGCCGTTGCCGACGCCGAAGCTCCTCCCGTCGCCGCCTCGGCCCTCCCCAAAATCTGGGTGATGTTCCGCTCGGGGGATGGGACGTTTCATGAGGACTGGAGCCCTCGACGGATCGCCGACGCCCTGAACGACTCGGGAGGGGTGCTCTGGGTCGACATTCGGGGAAACCAGTCGCACGTTGGCGACGTCGAAAGCCTGTTTCGGGATGTCTTCCGCTTCCATCCCCTGGCGATCGACGACGCCCTTCGCGAGTGCCACGTCCCCAAGGTCGACGACTGGGAGGAGTACCTTTACCTCGTCATGCACGCCGTCGAGTTCGACGCCGAGGCCGGCGAGGAAGGGCTTCACCTTCACGAAATCGACATGTTCCTGGGCGCGAACTACCTGGTGACCTACCACGCGGAGCCAATCTCGGCGCTGGAGAACGTCCGCCAGGCGGTCACTCGTGATTTGGGGAATCGACTCAAGAGGGGGGCCGACCACCTGCTGTATCTGGTGATGGATCAGGTGGTCTCGGAATACATGTCCGCCATTGATCGCCTGGACGACGTGATCGACGAGGCCCAGGACGAGGTGTTCGCCGACCCCACGAAATCGACGGTCCGCAAGATTTTCCGGGTCAAGCGGGCGGCCCTGAGGTTTCACCGGGTCCTCGGTCCCCAGCGCGAAGTTCTGAATCGTCTGGGCCGCGACGAATTCGGGCAAATTGACCAGGCCGATCGGGTCTACTTCCGGGACGTTTACGACCACCTGGTCCGGCTTCACGACATCACCGAGGGACTTCGCGACCTGATTTCGGGGGCGCTGGACACGTATCTGTCGGCCGTGTCGAACCGTACCAACGAGATCATGAAGACCTTGACGCTGGTCACGGTCATGTTTCTGCCGATGACCTTTCTGGTGGGGTTCTTCGGCATGAACTTCTTCGGTGACACCCTGAACTTCCATTCTCCACTACCTCGGACCGCTCTGTTCTGGGGAAGTTGCTTGCTGATGATGGCGACGCCATTGGTGTTGTGGGGTTGGTCTCGGTGGCGCGGGTGGTTTTGAGGCGAGGCGGGTCGAAGCGGGAGGTTCGAGATGGGCGCGAGGTGGCGACTGAAACCGTTCGACGCCGACCGCGTCCGCGCCTTGAGTCGCGAGGGGGGCTACCCCTCGTTGCTCGCGCAACTTTTGATCCAGCGGGGGCTTGGCGAGGTCAAGCTCGCCCGGGATTACCTGGCGGCTCGGCAGAGTTCGTTTCTCGATCCGGAAGGGTTGCCGGGGGTGCCCGAGGCCGCCGAGCGAATCGTCTCGGCCGTTCGGGCGGGTCGGAGGATCGTGATTTATGGGGACTATGACGTCGATGGCGTCTGCGGGACGAGCGTCCTGTGGGCCTGCCTCAAACTGGCCGGGGCGAAGGACGTTTCGTATTACATCCCCCACCGGGTCGAGGAAGGCTACGGCCTCAACGCCGAGGCGCTGCGGATGCTGGCCGAGGAGCGGGGGGCCGAGGTCGTCGTGACGGTCGATTGCGGAATCTCGGCGGTGGCCGAGGCGCGGCTGGCGAAGCAGTTGGGGCTGGAACTGATCGTCACCGACCATCACACCATCGGGGCGGAATTGCCCGACGCCGCTGTCGTGGTGCATCCCCGGAGGCCGGGGGGAACGTATCCCTTTGGCGACCTTTGCGGGTGCGGGGTGGCGTTCAAGCTGGCCTGGCAAATCTGCAAGACATTCGGCGATGGGAAGAAGGCGTCGCCTCACCTTCGGGAGTTCCTGATCCGCTCGATCACCCTGGTCGCCCTGGCCACGGTGGCGGACATGGTGCCGATGGAAGGGGAGAACCGCATCTTCGTCCGTCACGGGCTGTTGGGGCTGGAGTCGGGACCGGCGGTGGGACTTCAAGCGTTGATCGAGGCGGCCGGTCTCTCGGGGAAGCGGCCGATCACGACGGGGCATGTGGGCTTTAGCCTTGGGCCGAGAATCAACGCCGCGGGACGGATGGCCCGCGCGATGCGGGCCGTCGAACTCTTGACGACCGACGACCCGGACCTTGCCGGCGTGATCGCCGCCGAGTTGAACGCCTGCAACGTCGAGCGTCAGCAAATGGAGGCGATGATCGTCGCCGAGGCCCGTCGCAAGATTGACGAGGCGGGGGGCGCCGAGGGACGAGGGGCCCTGGTGGTCGGCGGCGAGGGTTGGCATCCCGGGGTCATCGGAATCGTGGCGAGTCGCGTGGTCGAAACCTACCACCGGCCGGCGATCGTGGTGGCCCTGGCCGATGGATTCGGGCAGGGGTCGGGGCGGTCGATCTCGGGGTTTGATCTGTATGAAGCGTTACGGGCCTGCTCGGGGGCCTTGACCAGTTTTGGAGGGCATCGCGCCGCGGCCGGGCTGCGATTGCCGGCGGATGCCCTGCCGGCTTTCGCCGAACAGTTCGACGCCCATTGCCTGGGGCTGCTGACTCCCGAGGCGCTGGTCAAGGAACTGGAGATTGACGCCGAGATCCGCCTTGGAGAGTTGACCTTGGCCTCGATCGAGGGGATTGAAGCCCTCGAACCGTTTGGAATGGGCAACCCCCGCCCGCTTCTGTCGGCCCAGGGGCTTCGCGTGGTGGGGGAACCCCGGTTCGTGGGGGAGCGAAAAAATCACATCCAGGTTCGGTTCTCGCAGGGGAATTTGACCGCGAAAGCCGTGGGCTGGAACCTGGCCGAACGGTTGCGCGGCCTCACCTCGGGGACGGCCTGCGCGGTGGCGTTCCATCCTTCGATCAACGAATGGAACGGGCGACGGGAAGTGCAGTTGGAGATTAAAGACGTCAAATTCGCCCAGGACGAGGTCCACTCCCGCACGGCCTGAGGGGTCGGGGCGGAACCGGCCGGAGTTGTGGGCCTCGACGTGGACTCGTAGAATCACAGCGTCCGCCCTGGCGGAAAGACGGGCGTTGCCCGTCGGTCCGTCCCCAGTCCCCCCCGCGTGGTCCCGCGGTGGGTGGGAGATTTTTGTCGATGGTCGAACGCCGTTACGTGTTTCCGGGCGTCATCGAGATGAACGTCCAGGCGCGCAAGCGCTTCGGGGTCAACATCTACCTCATCGACGGGGGGTCGGAATTCGCCCTGCTCGATGTCGGATTTCTGGACGATTTGCCCGAAGTTCTGGAGCTGATCCGCCGAATGGGGTTTAGCCTCTCGGCCTGCAAGATGATTTTGGTCTCTCACGCCGACATCGACCACACCCAGGGATTGGCTCGGGCCCGCGAAGTCCTCAAGTGCAAGGTCGCGGCGCACCCCAAGAGCATCCCGCCGATCCAGGACGGCGACGAACTGCTGACCTTCGCCCGCATCGACGCCCAGAACATCCACGTCCCGATGCCCAAGTGCAAGGTCGACCTCGCCATCAACGAGGGTGACACGATCCGCGTCGGTGACCGGACGCTGGAAGTCTGGAGCACTCCGGGACACACCGCCGGCCAGCTTGCCTTCAAGATGGGCGACCTGCTGTTCAGCGGCGACAACATTTTTCGGGATGGCTGCGTCGGCCTGATCGACGCCCACCACGGGTCGAACATTGTCGACTTCCTGGCGAGCCTGAGGCGGATCAAGGCCAGCGACGCCAAGTTCTTGCTTCCGTCCCACGGGCCGATCTTCCGCAAGGATGATGCAATGATCGACCGGACGATCGACCGCCTGGAGTCATACACCCACATGTCCGATTTCGGCACCTGCGCCGTGGACTGGCCCTTGCTGGACCAGTGGGAAGATGAACTGGTCGCCGGTCGGACACCCATGGACGCCTGACGCTCTGTGTTCAGCCCCGAGGGCGTTTCGGAATCGACCAGACGGTGGCCAGCGACCCGACGATGTACAGCAGGGCCAGGGGGACGGTCAGATAGCCCGAATGCTGGTGGATCTTGACCCACTTCTCGACCTGAGTCGGTTTGCCGACGATGATCAGGCCCAGGACGAGTTGCATCACGAGCAGGATCGCCGCCAGACTTCCCAGCAAAATCAAGGTGGTTTTCCAGCGGCCGTTCATTGCGTCAATTCCCTCGAAACGTTGCGGGGATTTCTCGACCAACCGGGGGAAGAATAGACGATTGGTTGGCCGAGGTCACGGTCTCGCGCTCGGAATGGCCTGGCGAGTTGGTTAAACTTGGGCGATGGATTCGGCAAGACTGCGAGACAACCTGGAAGCGGTTCGCGAACGGATCGGCCGCGCCGTGAGACGCTCGGGGCGCACCCCGGAAGTCGTGCGACTGGTCGCGGTCACGAAGCGGCGACCCACGGAAGCCTCGCGTGTGCTGGCCGGGTGCGGGGTTGTTGATCAGGGGGAAAATTACCCTCAGGAACTCTGGGCCAAGGCCGAAGCGACGGAGCATGAGCCAATTCGCTGGCACCTGATCGGCCACCTGCAAGGCAACAAGGCGAGGAAGACGCTCCCGCTGGTGCGGATGGTTCATGCGGTCGACTCATTGAAGCTGCTCAGGTTGCTGGCGGACCTCGCCGCTGGCCTGCCCGATCCTCCGTCGGCGTGTCTTCAGGTCAACGTCTCGGAGGAGGCGGCCAAGCACGGGTGGTCGGTTTCGGAGATTCTGGCCGAGTCTCGGGAAATCGCCGCCACGACCGGTATCCCGATCGTGGGGTTGATGACGATCGCGGCGCAGTCCACGACGCCCGAGGGAGCCCGGCCCGCGTTCGCGAAACTCCGAGCGGTTCGCGATGAGTTGCGGACGCGGACGGGGTTGGCCCTGCCGGAGCTTTCGATGGGGATGTCGGGGGACTACGAAGTCGCGATCGAAGAAGGAGCGACGCTGGTCCGTGTCGGCTCGGCCCTGTTCGAGGGGATCGACCCGTGATCGCCGTGACGGAACACCCCGAGGGCGCCAGCTTTCCGGTTCGTGCCCAGCCCGGGGCGAAACGCAATGCTCTGCTGGGGGAGCGGTCCGGGGCCTTGCGGGTCTCGTTGACGGCTCCGCCGGATCAGGGGCGGGCCAACGACGCCCTCCGTGCGTTTCTGGCCGAGTCGCTGGGTGTCCGGGGCTCGCGAATTGCCTTGTTGACCGGTCAGACTTCACGCAACAAACGCATTCTGGTCTCGGGCCTCAATGTCACGGAATTGTCGGCGAAGCTCGACCGACTTCCCCAGTTCTAGGTTGTTCCGAGATGCGCGAGTTTCCCAACGAGATCGAAGTCGCCCCGTGGACACCCACCAATCCGGTCCGCGTCCAGGTTCCGGGTTCCAAAAGCCTGACGAATCGGGCCTTGATTGTCGCGGCCCTCGCCTCGGGCCCATCTCGGCTGACCGGCGCCCTCGACAGCGAGGATACCCGGGTCATGGTCGAGGCCCTCAAGCAGTTGGGGATCGCGATCGTCCACGACCCGGCGGCCTCGACGATCGAGCTGACCGGCTGCCTGAACCGGGTCAAGGCGAAGACCGCCGACCTGTTTGTGGCCAACTCGGGGACGAGCCTGCGGTTCCTGACGGCGCTGGTCGCCACCAGCCGGGGGACGTATCGGCTCGACGGCACGCCCCGGATGCGGCAGAGGCCCGTGGCGGATCTGCTCCAGGCGTTAAATGGGCTCGGAGCGGACGCCCGGAGTGACCTGGGGACCGGCTGTCCGCCCGTGACGGTCGAGGCCCACGGGCTCGATGGCGGCTACGCGTTCGTCAACGGCGACGTGTCGAGCCAGTTTCTGAGCGGGCTCCTGATGGCCTTGCCGGCATCGAAGGCGGTGACGACGGTGGAGGTCGAGGGACTTTTGGTGTCTCAGCCTTATATCGCGATGACCCTGGAAGTCATGGAAGCGTTTGGAGTTCGGATCGGCAACCACAAGTTCCGACGCTTCAACGTCGAGCCGGGCCATTACAAGGGGCGGCCTTATGCTGTCGAGCCGGATGCCTCGGCGGCGAGCTATTTCTTCGCGGCGGCGGCGGTGACGGGTGGGACGGTCACCGTGGAAAGGCTGGGGAGCCGCAGCGTCCAGGGGGACATGGGGTTCGTCGACATCCTGGAGCACATGGGCTGCACGGTCGACCGCAAGCCCTTGGAGACGACCGTGACCGGGGGAGTCTTGCGCGGGGTCGACGTGGACATGAACCCGATCAGCGACACCGTGATGAGCCTGGCGGCCGTGGCGCTGCATGCCCAGGGGATCACCCGGATACGCAACGTGGGTCACATCCGCCACAAAGAAACCGACCGGATCGCCGCCGTCGCCAACGAGTTGCGCAAACTAGGCGCGACCGTCGAGGAGCAATCCGACGGCCTGGTCATCGTCCCCCCCGACCGCCCGACCCCGGCGCGGATCGCCACCTACGACGACCATCGGATGGCGATGGCGTTCGCGGTCGCGGGTTTGCGTTCGGGAGGGGTGACGATCCTGGAACCCGGGTGCGTGGCCAAGACCTATCCAGGGTTCTGGGACGACCTCCAGACGCTTCGCGGCGGCGCTTGACGCCTCGCGAAACGATCCGCTAAAGTTGGGCTCGGCCTCGCCCTAACCTGTTGGCAAATCAGAGGCCGAGCAATTGGTCCGCCCGTTCGACCTCCCTTGAAAGTCGCCATGCTCAAGCGGTCTCACACCTGCGGCGAATTGTCGGCCGAGCAGCAAGGGCTGACGGTCACCCTGAACGGCTGGGTCGATACCCGTCGGGACCACGGCGGCCTGATCTTCATCGACCTGCGCGACCGGTTCGGTCTCACCCAGGTCGTCTTCGAGCCCGAGGCCGGCGCCCCTTTGATGGACCTGGCGCACTCCTTGCGCAACGAGTTCGTCATCGGCGTCAGGGGAGTCGTGACGCCGAGGCTGGCCGGCAAGGCGAATCCCAAACTGCGGACCGGAGAGATTGAGGTTCGGGTCAAGGAGTTGGAGGTTTTCAACGCCACCCAGACCCCCCCGTTCGAGATTCAGGGGGCCGAGGCGAACGAGGAATTGCGGCTGAAGTATCGCTTCCTGGACCTCCGACGCCCCGCCATGCAGGCGATCTTCGTCCTGCGTCACCGGATGGCCCAGGTGATGCGCAAGGCGATGGCCGATAACGGTTTCCTCGAAGTGGAGACCCCCGTCCTGGGCCGCAGCACGCCGGAGGGGGCTCGCGACTTCCTTGTCCCCAGTCGAGTCCACGAGGGGCACTTCTACGCATTGCCCCAGTCTCCGCAATTGTACAAGCAGTTGTTGATGGTCGCGGGGTTCGACCGCTACTTCCAACTGGCCCGCTGCTTTCGGGATGAAGATTTGCGGTCCAATCGTCAGCCGGAGTTTACCCAGCTTGACGTGGAGATGTCGTTCGTCGAGGACGAGGACATCATGTCGGCAATGGAGCCTCTGGTCGCGGCGATCGCCCTGGAGTTCGGCGGCGAGACGATCACCTTGCCGTTGCCCCGCGTCGACTACGCCGACGCGATGGAGCGGTTCGGCGTGGACCGGCCCGACCTTCGTTACGGGATGGAACTGAAGGATCTGGCCGACCTTGCGTCGCGGACCGAGTTCAAGGTCTTTCAGCAGGCCAAAGGCGCCGGGCATCGCATTCGTGGCCTCTGCGCTCCGGGAGGGGGCTCGTACAGCCGCAAGGACCTCGACGGCCTGACCGAGTTCGCTGGCACTTTTGGAGCGAAGGGCCTGGTGTGGCTGAAGGTTGAGGCGGACAGCTTGACCGGCCCCACCGCGAAGTTCTTCCCGGCCGACGTCCAGACAGCGCTTCGAGAGCGGTTCGACGCGAAGGCGGGCGACCTGATTTTGATCGTCGCGGATTCCCAGGCGGTGACGAGTCAGGCGTTGGCGAACCTGCGGATCAAGCTGGCGGCCGACCTCAAGGTCTATGACCCGAAGACGTTCCATTATTCCTGGGTGGTTCGGTTCCCGCTCCTGCACTGGGATGCCGAGGAGGGGCGCTACGCCGCCGAGCATCACCCGTTCACGATGCCGCTGCCCGAGGACTTGCCGCTGCTGGAGACCGACCCGGCAAAAGTGCGCGGGCAGGCGTATGACCTGGTTATCAACGGCGAGGAGGCCGGGGGTGGGACGATCCGCTGCCATGACTCGGCGGTCCAGGCGAGGATTTTCGCCTTGCTGGGCCTGTCGCCCGAGGAGGCGGAGGAGAAGTTCGGCTTCCTGCTGAGCGCGCTGCGGTTGGGCGCCCCGCCTCACGGTGGCATCGCGCTGGGTTTTGACCGGATGGTGATGCTGTACGCGGGGTTGAGCAATATCCGCGACTGCATCGCCTTCCCCAAGACTGCCAAGGGGACCGACCTCATGACCGGAGCGCCGGGGACGGTGGACCCCCGGCAACTTCGCGACCTGCATGTGAAGCTGGCGACTTGATCGAACCGGGGAGGGTCGACTCAGGGTTTTCGCCAGAGGGTCGTTTCGGTGACCGCGTTTCGACTGCGATGGACGACCGGCCAGTTCTCCGGAACGCCCCACTCGCGAAGTGGCATGCGGTCGGTATTGTCGACCAGGAGCAGGCCGCCGGAGCGGAGCTTGGGGAGGGCCGCGACGATGCAGGCCTGCCGGTAGTGGCCATCGACGACGACGAAGTCGAGCGAGCCGTCGGCGAAATCCTCGGCCACCCGGACGTACCGGGGTATTGGGTCGTACTGGGCCAACGTCGGGGCGTTCAGGTCGTGGTCCAGCGGCACGTAGCGGCACTCGACGCGTTTGAGACCCGCCGCGTCGAGCCGTTTCTGGACCTCGGCCTGCCAGCCCTGTTGATACTCGATGCTCAGGAGCGACCCGAGCCGCCGGCCAAACCAGGCGGTGCTCCGGCCGCTGCCCCACTCCAGTCCCGTCTGGTCGGGGCGCAGGTGCTCGTCGCAGAAGCGGACGGCGCCCTGGGAGAGCCAGGGTTCGTCCGGATGCCTCAAGGTGTAGACCTTGTAAGCCACCAGGCGAAGAGCCTTGCCCGGTTGGGCCAGGTGGCGCGGCAAGTCTCGGAGCTTCATCGCGACGGTTCCCCCAGCCTTTGAACGCTCGACGCCCTCGATAGGCGCGATCCTCAAGGTTTGCCAGTCGGCGCAGCGGCCGTCAAGAAGCCTTGCCCCTTCATCCAGGTCGCGCAGAGCCCGGGCCAGGCCGCGAAGGCGGGGTTGCCGGGCACGTTGAACTCGGGCGCGCCCTGGCCGAGGCCCAGCCCGTGCTGCCCTTTCTCGAAAAGATGCAACTCGACGGGGACGCCCGCCTTGCGCAGGGCCATCGCGAAGAGAAGACTGTTCTCGGCCACGACTCCGGTGTCGGCGTCGGTCTGGGCGAGGAACGTGGGCGGGGTCTTCGGCGTGACCTGCGTCTCGTTGGAGAGGCTTTTGAGCAACTCGGGGCTGGGGTGGCTGCCCAGGAGGTTGTCTCTGGAACCGCCGTGGGCGTATTCGGTGGCCAGGGCGATGACCGGGTAGGCCAGGATCACCAGGTCGGGCCGGCACCCCTGGCGGTCGATGGCGTCCGGGGCGTTGGCTTGGCCGTCGTCGAAGTGGGTGCCGGCCGTCGAGGCGAGGTGCCCGCCCGCCGAGAACCCGACGATCGCCACCCGCTTCGGGTCCACGCCAAACTCAGCACTCCGAGCCCGCACGGTGCGGATCGCCCTCTGCGCGTCGTGCATCATCGCCGGGTGATGATATTTCGGGGCCAGCCGGTACCGCAGAACGAAGGCGGTCACTCCCTGGGTGTTGAGCCACTCGGCGACCTGGGTCCCTTCGTGGCTGGAGGCCAGGAAGCCGTAACCCCCTCCGGGACAGATCACCGCGGCGGCGCCGTTGGCGGTTCCGTCCTTGGGCCGAAAGGTCGTCAGCGTGGGGATGTCGCCCGCGTTGTTGTCGTCGCCCGGCTCCTTGCCCAGAGCCCCCGGCGCTCCTTCGGGCCAGAGCGGGAAGGTCGCGGGCGACTTGATCAGGGCATCCCCCGCCACGGCAAGTCTCCCTGAACCCGAAATCAAGGCCAATCCGACGGCCAGCCGACTGGCCCATCGCCGTCCCGTACCCAGTTCCATCGCACTACCTCGCACTCAAGACGCGGAAGGCCCGCCGGTGACCAGGACGCTGGGCCTTAGTCTCGACCGGGCCGGGCTCGGAGTCAAACCCCTACTCACAAGGACCGAGGTTGGCATGATCCCGAAATCTCTCTGCCAAATTGACAGGGCTCGCACGGGGCGAGCATTCCTTCGCTCGATCCATAACTCTCTAATCACCAGGAAGTTAGGAAATCGAGAAAGGCGGGCATGATTCGTGCTGAGAGCGGAGGGGTGAGTCGAGACCGGGCTAGGCGGACAGCCGGCCGGGTCTTGCGATCTCGGCCTCCGCTCGCGGCGGGCCGGGGGTGTCGACCGCATCCAGCGAGGGAGAATCACCGTGGCGAAGTTGTTGGCCTACGAGGACGAGGCGCGCCAGAAGCTGGCCAATGGCGTGTCGAAGCTGGCCAAGGCGGTCCGCAGCACGCTCGGCCCGCGCGGTCGCAATGCCGTGATCGACAAGGGCTGGGGCAGCCCCACCGTCACCAAGGACGGCGTGACCGTCGCCGAGGAAATCGAGCTGACCGACCCCTACGAGAACATGGGGGCGCAGCTCGTCAAGGAAGCCGCCAGCAAGACGTCCGACGTCGCGGGCGACGGTACCACCACCGCCACCGTGCTGGCCGAGGCGATCTTCAAGGAAGGCCTGCGAGCCCTGGCCGCCGGTGCCGACCCGATGGCGCTGAAGCGGGGCATCGACCAGGCCGTCGTCCAGGTCGTCGAGCACCTCAAGGGGCAGGCTCGCAAGGTTTCCGGCAAGAAGGAGATTACCGAGGTCGCCACGATCTCGGCCAACAACGACCCGGCCGTCGGCGCGAAACTGGCCGACGCGTTCGAGAAGGTCGGCACCGACGGCGTCATCACCGTCGAGGAAGGCAAGTCGTTCGAGACCACCGTCGACGTGGTCGAGGGGATGCAGTTCGACCGCGGCTTCCTGTCGCCCCACTTCGTCACCGACCAGGACCGCCAGGAAGTCGTCCTGGAAGACCCGTACATCCTGATCCACGAGGAGAAGATCAGCACCCCGAAGGTGTTGATTCCCCTCCTGGAGCAGATCGCTCGGGCCAACAAGCCGCTTTTGATCATCGCCGAGGACGTGGAGAGCGAGGCCCTGGCGACCTTGGTCGTCAACAAACTGCGCGGCATCCTGAACGTCGCGGCGGTGAAGGCTCCCGGCTACGGCGACCGCCGCAAGGCGATCCTGGGCGACATCGCGGCCTTGACCGGTGGCCAGGCGGTGTTCAAGGATCTGGGGATCGACATGGAGGCGATCAAGCTCAGTGAGCTAGGTCGCGCCAAGAAGGTCACCATTGACGGCGAGAACACCACGATCGTCGAGGGGGGCGGCTCCTCCGACGCGATCAAGGGCCGCACCGAGCAGATCCGCCGAGAGATCGGCCAGACCGATAGCGAATACGACAAGGAGAAGCTCCAGGAGCGCCTGGCCAAACTCGCCGGAGGTGTCGCCCAGATCAACGTCGGCGCCGCCACCGAAACCGAGTTGAAGGAGCGTAAGGCCCTGGTCGAGGACGCCCTGCACGCCACCCGCGCCGCGATCGAGGAAGGCGTCGTCCCCGGCGGCGGCACCGCCCTGATCCGCGCCGCCAAGGCCCTCGATAGCTTGAAACTGCAAGGCGATGAGGCCAGCGGCGTGGCGATCGTCCGTAAGGCCCTGGAGCAGCCCGCCCGCTCGATCGCCGAGAACGCGGGACTCGACGGCGCGGTGGTCGTCCACAAGATCCAGAAGTCCGACGACCCCAACTTTGGTTACAACGCCGACACTGGCGCCTGGGGCGACCAGTTCGCCGCCGGCATCGTCGACCCGGCCAAGGTCACCCGCTCGGCCCTCCAGAACGCCGCCAGCGTTGCCAGCCTCCTGCTGACGACCGAGGCCATCATCATCGAGAAGAAGGAAAAGAAGCCGGCCGGCGGTGGGCACGACCACCACGACCACGGCGGCGGCATGGGTGGTATGGGAGGCATGGGCGGAATGGGTGGCATGGGCGGAATGGGTGGCATGGGGATGATGTGATCCTCGGCGACTTGCCTGGCGAGTCTCCCTTTTGACTTGACGACCCTTCACCGGGCCTCGCGAACGGGGCCCGGCTTTCTCTCCAATCGCATGATTCCCGAAGGACCCCAGTGATGGCCAAGATTCGCCCGCTCGAAGATCGCGTCGTCATCAAGCAGATCGAGGCCGAGGAAAAGACCTCCGGCGGGATCGTGCTGCCGGACACCGCCAAGGAAAAGCCCCAGCGTGGCAAGGTCGTGTCGGTCGGCCCCGGCAAGTTGCTGGACAACGGCACCCGCGCCGAGATTGGCCTGAAGGAAGGCGACGAGGTGCTCTTCGGCAAGTATTCGGGCACCGACCTGAAGGTTGACGGCGACGAGGTGAAGATCCTCCGCGAGACCGACATCCTGGCCAAGATCGTCTAACCCGCAACGGCGACGGGTCCTTGAGAATCGACTGAGGTGAAGTCGGCCGGGCGAACCGCGGGGGAAACCCGCCCTTTCGCTCGACCGATTTCCCGATCCCGCCTCGGACCTCGTCGTCCGGCACCCACCACTCAGAACACTTTCTCCCGGGAGCGAGCCGTGCCCAAGCAACTGCTGTTTTCCGACGCCGCCCGGCGCAAGATGCTGGAAGGGGTCGACGTCCTGGCTCATGCCGTCGGGACAACCCTCGGCCCGACCGGGCGGAATGTCATCCTGAGCAAGTCGTTCGGCGGCCCGACCGTCACCAAGGACGGAGTGACGGTGTCCAAGGAAATCGAGCTGCCCGACCCCTTCGAGAACATGGGGGCCAAGCTCGTCAACGTCGTCGCCAGCAAGACGTCCGACGTCGCCGGCGACGGCACCACCACCGCCACCATCCTCGCCCGCGCCATCTATCGAGAAGGCTTGCGGATCACGACCCACGGCGCCAACCCAATGGCCGTGCGCCGAGGCATTGAGAAGGCCGTCGAGGCGGCGGTCAACGAGTTGCAGAACTCGATCTCCCGGCCGGTCTCGAAGAAGGAAGAAATCGCCCAGGTCGGCACGATCTCGGCCAACAACGACCCGGCCATCGGCAAGCTGCTGGCCGACGCGGTCGAGAAGGTCGGCCGGGACGGCGTCATCACCGTCGAGGAAGGCAAGGGAAGCGAGACGACCCTGGAATTCGTCGAGGGCATGCAGTTCGACAAGGGCTACCTCAGCCCCTACTTCGTCACCAGCCCGACGTCGATGGAGGCGATCCTCGACGAGCCGTTGATCCTCTTGCAAGAGAAGAAGATCAGCAACCTGCGGGACCTCATCCCGTTGTTGGAGAAGGTCGCCCAGTCGGGTCGGCCCCTGCTGATTATTGCCGAGGACATCGAGGGCGAAGCGCTGGCGACCCTGGTCGTCAATCGTCTGCGAGGCATCCTCAACGTCGCCGCTGTGAAGGCCCCGGGGTTTGGCGACCGTCGCAAGGCGATGTTGCAGGACATGGCGATCCTGACCGGCGGGACCGTGGTCAGCGAGGACCTGGGCCTGAAGCTGGAGAACCTCAAGCTCGACCAGCTTGGCAAGGCGAAACAGGTCAAGATCGACAAGGACAGCACGACGATCATCCAGGGCGCCGGCAAGCCCGAGGAGATCAAGAAGCGGACCGAGCAGCTTCGTCGCCAGGTCGAGGAGACCGAGAGCGAGTACGACAAGGAGAAGTTCCAGGAGCGCCTGGCGAAAATCTCCGGTGGCGTGGCCCTGATCAACGTCGGGGCGGCGACCGAAGCGGCGATGAAGGAAACCAAGGCCCGCGTCGAGGACGCCCTTCACGCCACGAGAGCCGCGGCGGCCGAAGGCATCGTCCCCGGCGGCGGCACGGCCTTGCTGCGGGTGGCCCCGGCGGTCCAGAAGGTCCACGACGAGCTGACCGGCGACGAGAAGCTCGGCGCCGCGATCGTCCTGCGGGCCCTGGAAGAGCCGGTCCGCCACATCGCGTCGAACTCCGGTCACGACGGGGCCGTCGTCGCCGAGGAGGTCAAGGCGAGGACCGGCGCGATTGGCTTCAATGCCAACACCGCCGAGTATGTCGACATGTTCCAGGCCGGCATCGTCGACCCGACCAAGGTCACGCGTTCGGCCCTGCAAAACGCCGCGTCGATCGCCGCCTTGATGCTGACGACCGAGGCAATGATTACCAACCTCAAGGACGACGAGGAAGGCAAGGCCGCTCCTCGCGTCGAGGGCTCGGTTCGCTAAGGTTTTTCTGGTAGCATGGACCTTGAGCCGACCGACCGGCCCGGACGCTCCCCCGTCCGGGCCGTTGGTCCTTTTCCCGATCCCGTGTGAACCTCGAATCCTGGAGCATTCCCCCAATGGGCAAGGGCGACAAGAAGACCCGACGCGGCAAGATTTTCAAGAAGTCGTTTGGCAAGACCCGCCAGAAGAAGGTCACCAAGGCGTATGTCGCCGGCGCGGCCGCTGCTGGTCAATAATCGCCCAGGAGCACTCGACTTCAGGCCAAACGTCTCCTGGCGGTCCTGATGGTCCAGGCTCCATGGGGCGGGCGAACGTGTCAAATCCCCGTGGACTCGTTCCTCGAAGGAATGAGCGGCCGCTCGAAAGTGGGGATGGAGTCGTGGGACCTGGGATGCCCTCTCATGGGCTTCGGGAGGCTTGGATGGGTCGGCGCGCCCGGGGCTCGACCGGCTATAATTTCCGGGGCCTCGGGGACGCCGTGGAACCATCCTCGATCGAGATACCGTGCCGATGGCGACGAAGCGCGATTATTATGAAGTCCTGAACCTCAAGCGGGACGCCAGTGGCGACGAGATCAAGAAGGCTTATCGCTCCCTGGCGATGAAATATCACCCGGACAAGAATCCGGGGGACGCCGAGGCCGAGTCCCGCTTCAAGGAAGCCGCCGAGGCGTATGAGGTCCTTTCCGACCAGGGTCGTCGCCAGCGTTATGACCGCTATGGCCACGCCGGTCTCGACGGCGCGGGGGTTCATGACTTCCGCAACGCCGATGACATCATGTCGGCCTTCAGCGACATCTTCGGCGGCGGCCTGTTCGGCGACGTTTTTGGCGGCAACCGGCGTCGAGGACCCCGGCAGGGGATGGACCTACGGGTCAATCTGGAGATCGAGCTTGGCGAGGCGGCCCGAGGCGCCACCAAGACGATCCAGTTGAACCGCCAGGAGCCCTGCGAGACCTGCAAGGGGACCGGCGCCCGCAAGGGGACCACGCCCGTCACCTGCGACTATTGCCGGGGTCAGGGCCAGGTTTTCCAGTCTCGCGGCTTCTTCCAACTGGCCACCACCTGCCCGGCCTGCGGCGGCGAGGGGAAGCGCGTCAACGACCCCTGTCCCGACTGCCGGGGCGCTGGGAAGATCGCAACCCCCGTGTCCCTCAACGTCGACATTCCCCCGGGCGTTGATAGTGGCATGACCTTGCAACTGCGCAACCAGGGAGAGGCGGGCGATCCCGGTGCTCCTCGGGGCAACCTGCGGATTCAACTGCTGGTCAAGAAGCACCCGTTCTTTGAGCGTCGAGGCAACGACCTGATCTGCCACCTGCCGATCCACTATCCCCAGGCGGCACTGGGGGCCGACATCGAGGTGCCGACCCTCGACGGAACCGACCACCTGACGGTCCCCCGCGGCACGCAGTCGGGCGAGATTCTCAGAATCCGCGGACACGGGATGCCGGACCTCAATGGCCGATCCCGCGGGGATATTCTGGTCCAGGTCAACGTCGAAACCCCTCGCAAGATTTCGGCCCGTCACGAGGAATTGCTCCGGGAACTGGCCGAGATCGAGGAGCAGGACGTCAGCCCCCGGCGCAAGAGTTTCTTCGAGAAGCTCCGCGACTATTTCACCGAGGAAGTCGAGCCCGCCGACCCCCAAGGCACCTCTTGACTCCGCCCCGGACCCCTTCGCATCGAGGTCTTGAGCCATGAGCGAACCGACCACCACCCCATCCGCCGAGACCGACGACCTCGTCAATGAAGCCCCCGTCGGAGGCCTCTCGGAGGCGATCCGCCAGCGAGACGACTACCTCGACCAGCTTCGGCGGTCCCAGGCCGAACTGATCAACTTCCGCAAGCGGATGCAGGCCCAGGCCGACGCCGACAAGCAGTATGCCGTCGTCGGGATCGCCCGCGACCTGCTGGCCGTCCTCGACAACTTCGACCGCGCTTTGGATTCGGCCCGAGGCGCCGGCACCCCGGACATCGTGAAGGGCCTGGGACTGGTCCACCGGCAGTTTCTGGAGGCCTTGGCCAAGCACGGGGTCGAGCCGATCGCCGCCGTAGGCCAGCCGTTCGACCCCAACCACCACGAGGCGCTGTTGCAGCAGCCCTCGGCCGAGCATCCCGAGGGAACGGTCGTCGCCGAATTCGGCCGCGGCTATCGACTGGGCGACCGCGTCCTTCGCCCGTCCAAGGTGTCCGTCTCCGTCCGGCCCCAAGACTGACCGAACCGAACCGAACCGAACCGGTCCGAACCGACGAGCCCCACTCCATGCCCACCTACGACTACATTTGCGACGCCTGCGGCCACGAGTTCGAGGCGTTCGAGTCGATCAAGGCCGACTCCCAGACGGTCTGCCCCAAGTGCCAGGAGCCGAAGCTCCGGCGCAAGATCGGCGCGGGGGCCGCCATCCTGTTCAAGGGGTCGGGGTTCTACCAGACCGATTACCGCAGCGACTCGTACAAGGCTTCGGCCAAGGCGGACAAGACTTCGAGCGAGGCGGCCTCCAAGCCCGCTGAGTCATCTCCGGCCAAGTCCAGCGAACCGTCCAAGCCGTCGTCGACCGGGGGCGGGGGAGGCGGCGGCACCTCATGATTCGCGGCAAGTGCCCAACTTGCGGGCGCCCCTTCGAGGTCGCCACGCTCGACGAACTGCCCACGTTCCCCTTTTGCTCGGACCGTTGCCGGCTTGTGGACCTGGGTCGGTGGATCGACGGGACCAACGCGATCCCCGGCCCCGAGCCCAAGGTGGACGAGGAGGCCGAGGACGCGGAGTGAGACGTTCCCCGCTCAGCCGAGTCGCCGGTCGGCCCGTTCGATCAGGTCCACGACCGGCAGGCCGTGGGGGCACGCGGCCTGGGCGGCGGCCAGGTCGGCGTCGGCCAGATTCCGCGAGATCGGCGGCAAAGCCTGGTACAGTTGCCGGGCCTGCTCACGCTTGCCGTAGGTTTCATAGTAGCGGAGGTAGCGGAGCACGGTTGCCACGGGGACGCCCTTCGCGGCGGTCTCGCAAAGGTGTCCGCAGCCGTGGCAGTAAAGGTGAGCGGTGGACTGACGGTGCTCCTCCAGCAGTCGCGCCTCCTTCGGCGTGACGGGTTCCCGGGAGGCGGCGACGTTCTCCGCCAGGTCGGATCGGGTGGTCATCTCACTGACGACGACGTGCATTCGGTCGTCCATCCAGACCGTCTTGATCGCGGCGACTTCTTTCTTGAACCCCTTCTCCTGAAGCTTCGCCATCTTGTCGGGGAAATTCTCGGCTCCCCCCTGCGTCTTCATCGCAACGAGGCCAAGGTCCGCCTTGGCCGCGGCGTCGACCGAGCGTTGGAGGGCGTCATGGTCGACCGAGCGGAAGTTGTATTTGAACATCACCTGGTCGATCCAGCCGACCTCCGCCGCCAGCGCGAGAATCTCGGGCAGGTTGGCCGCGTGACAGCTCAGGCCGGCGAATCGTGTTTTGCCCGACTTCTTGAGAGCCTCGAACGCAGCGCGGACGCTCGGCTCTCGGAGCAATTCGATCTGGGTTCCTTCCAGGCCGTGCAGGTAGTAGCAGTCAACATAGTCGGTCTTGAGGCGTTCGAGGCTCTTGTCCAGGTGGGCGGCGAAGACCTTGGCCGCCCCTGGGCCCTTGGCCTTCTCGTAAGCCTTGTTCTTGGTGACGAGGTAGACGTCCTTGCGCAGTCCAGTCCGATCGAGGACTTCGCCGATGACGGTCTCGGCGACGGTGTTCTCGTAGGTCTCGGAGGTGTCGATGTAGCGGACGCCGCGAAACAGCGCCGCCTGGACGAAGCTGGGGGAAAGGGCCCAACTGGTCCCCATGCCAAGCTTGGTCACGGCTTGGCCGGTCTTGCCGAGTTTGATTTTCGGCACGCCGCCATCGGGCGGGACCGGGGGAGCCGCGCCCGAGAGGGCCAGGGCCGCGCCTCCCGCGGCGGTGGTGGCCAGGAATTGTCGACGGCTGCCGCCCGAGCACGTTCCGCTCATCGTGTCGCCCTCGCGGCCCCTTGGCGACCTCCGACCGGTTGAGGGACTTCGGAGTGTCGAGGGCGGCCAACCGCGGATTGTCGCCGCGAGGAGGGGCAGGGGTCAACCATCGACGGATCGGGAAACGCCGAAGGCCGGCCCCTCTCGTGGAGGAGCCGGCCTTCAGGGATCGTGCGTTTTCCCGCCCGGATCAGGGCAAGGGCGGAAGATCGCCGGCCGAGTCGGTCGAGGCTGGCTGAACGCCAGGCTCGGCCATCGGGGGCATGGGGCTCGCCTCCGAGAGAACGTTGGGCTGGCCGGCGGGCCGAAGCGGCGGGGCGGGGGTCGGCGGCGGGCCAAGCGGGCCGATCGGGGCCGGCAGGGGCGGCAGCGGGTCGGGCGGCCCAAGGTTCGGCGAGGGCATCGACGGCACCGGATCAGGCACGGCTGGTCCCGAACCCTGGGTTGGGTGGTACGGGCCGTCCATGCCGAAGGGGAACTGCCGATGGCCCGCCTGCTGGTCGCGGGCCTGAACATACGCCTTGGGCGGGTGCGGACCCTCGGCCAGGGCCACGTTGTCGTAGGCGAGCAACGTTCCCTTGGCCTCCTCCAACGCGATGATCGAGGTGTTGTAGCTGGTCTTGTACTGCGCCTCCAGGGCGACGGAGTTCGACCAGTTCCGCAGGGCGTCGAGGTAACGGTCGATGGTGATCGTGCCGTTCTCGTAGAACGCCTGCTGGGCTTCCAGTCGCGTCTGGGCGGCGTCGCGGAGACGGCCGGCGGTCTTGAACTGCTTGTAGTTGGCGTCGACTTCCAGGAAGAAACGGGCCAGGGAGTGGGTCGTCTGGTGGACGACCTGCTGAAGGAAGGCTCTCTGGCGGAGAAGCTGGTACTGGGCCTGGCGGTTGTTGGCCAGGGCGTTGCGGAAGCCCAGGGGCATGATGAACGTCAGGCCGACCTGGTAACTCTGGAAGTTCTTGAATTGCTGAGGCGCGGTGTTCACCCCCGCGGTTCGCTGCAAGGCCTGGGTCAGCGGGTTGATGGCGGTGATGTTCGCCCCGGTTCCCACCGACTCGGCGTTGTCCAGGGTGTGGCCGAAGCCATTGAACTGGTACAGGGCGTCCATGTTCAACTGCGGCAGGAGCTGGTTGCGGACGGCCAGCAGTTGCAGTTCGGCCACGCGGACCAGCAACTGGTTGCGAACGATGTCGGGCTGGAACGAGATCATCTGGGCGAGGCTGACGTCCCAGTTCGGCTCCAGGCGGGCCTCGGTTGGAGCGGTCACGGGGATGATCCGGCGGTTGTCGGCCGGCTTCAGGCCCAGAATGTTGCGCAACTGTCGCTCGGTGGTGATGACGTCGGCGGTCGCCGTGACCAGTTCCAGCTTGAACCGTTCCAACTGCTCCCGGGCCTCGGCGACGTTGGGGACCGAGCCGCTACCGACCTCGAACCGGGCCTGTTCGCGGCGAAGGATTTCCTCGCCGAGCTCGACGGCCACTTCCTTGCTCCAGAGCTGAATATGCTGCTGAGCCAGGGCCCAGTATTGCTGCTCGATGGAGCGAACCATCGCCATGACCTCGGCCTTGAACTGCCAGACCGTGGAGTCGGCCGTCAGCCGGGCGATCAGGATCGGGGCCCGGTTCGCCTCCAGGCCGCTGGGGGTCTGGGCCGTGCCGCCAAGCAGCGGCTGGGTGAACCGCAACTGGGTGTTGGTCGTGTAGGCCGAGGGGAAGACGTTGGCCGGGCTGTTCGAGTAGGCGAAGTTGACGTTGTGCGTGACATAGGCCGTACCGCCGGTGGCCACCGTCTTCTGGATGCCGGTGGAAAAGGCGTCGGTCTCCTGGGCCAGGATGACCGGGAACCTCGCGGCGGTAGGGTTGAACGTACCGGCCTGAATGGCGTTGTTGAACGGCGACTCGCTCCGGCCCCAGAGCATGCTGGTGGTGAACTGGGCGTCGAAGCGGGACAGGGCCGTGTGGATCTGGGTCTCCTGAATGGCTGGGTCATAGACCGAGCTCAGGGTCCCCTGCCCGAGTGCCCCGCTGGGGCCAGTGTTCAGGGGGGTCGGCTCGAACCCGCCGATCGGGATGCCCTGGGCACCCAGGGAGATCACGCGGATGAC
The DNA here is from genome assembly GCA_965201075.1 of Isosphaeraceae bacterium. Classification (GTDB taxonomy): domain Bacteria; phylum Planctomycetota; class Planctomycetia; order Isosphaerales; family Isosphaeraceae; genus CBDAVP01. The sequence continues at coordinate 26,806 of CBDAVP010000002.1, forward strand.
CTCGCCGTTGTCGATCCCGACGCGGATCGCCTCTTGCAAGGTCATCGGCCAGACGTTGGCGGCCTCGGGGTTCTGCGGAGTGCGGGGTGGGTCGACCCGGGGCAGCGCCGCGGCGGGAGAGTCGAGGAAGGCGGCCTGCTTGACCGCCGAATCCTCCTCGGCGATGTTCGCCAGTGGCTCGTGCGGGACGGCCTTGGTTTGGTCAATGTAGGGGAGCCGCTGACAACCGGTGGAGGCAACCCAAAGCAGGGCCGCGCACCCCCAGGCCAGTCTGGTCCCGAGATGGATCAATCGCATGGCCAAACCGTCCTTGCTTAGAGCCATGTGACGAAGCGAACCGAGCCACTGCGGCAGGACCCGATGGCCCTCGGTCGTCCCTCGTCCCCGTCGCCCCGGCGGATTCGCGGGTTCGCATCGTGCGTCCCCGATAACCCGACGCCCCCGGACGACACTCCGCCCACCATCCCAGCCTCGAAAGAAGCCGGTCGAGGCGCGACCCCTCACATTCAAGGTGGAAGATCCACCCGGATCGGGACCGCGATTCAACCTGTCGAGAAGGATCGGTCGTGAGGGGCGTGCGTCTTGAGGTGACTTTGCGGATTCTACGGGTTCGGCCGTCTCAGGGGTAGATCAATGGGACTTGCGTCTCGAGTAGCGCGCGGAGACGGCCGGTTTCCCCGATTCAAGGGGACACCCAGATCACGCCTATTCCCGTGCGGTCAGCCGAGACTTTCGCCGCCAATCCGCCGACCCGGCAGCGCCAGGCCCCAGGGACGCCGGGCCCATTGTCGTTTGAGATAGGCCATCTCGCCCGACTCGGTTCCATCCCACATGTGGCCCAGGAACTGAAGCTGATAGCCGCCGCAGAACGCGACCAGGGCCAACAGGAACACCGGCATGGATGGGAGAACCAGGTAGACCGGGATCAGGACGATCCCCAGCACGGTGGGAGGGATGCCGAGGAGGTGCAGAAGGAAACTGCCCGCGTGTCGATGGCGATCGAGCCAGTTGCCAACGACGGGGCTGGAGGGATGGGGAGGGCAGATCATCGGGGTCGTCTCATGATCCTCGCCGCCCGCTTGACGATTGCCGGGGCGAGGGGTACGGTGGGCGGCCAGATAAACCACGATAGCTGACCCGTCCTCGCGACGCAACTCGTTTCCCTCGACCGCGTCGAAACGAATCGCCCGGCTCGACTTTTCGGCCGCCCGTCCCGCCCCGTCCCGCCCATTTGAGAGCAAGCCCCTCATGGCCCACCAAGTGACGTTGATCCCCGGCGATGGCGTTGGCCCCGAACTGGCCCAGGTCACGAGGGAATGCCTCGACGCCACCGGTGTGAAGTTTGAATGGGACGTGCAGGAGGCTGGCGTCGACGTCATGGCCCGGCTGGGAACGCCCGTGCCCGACGCGGTGCTGGAGTCCTGCAAGCGAACCGGCGTCGCGCTGAAGGCCCCGATCACCACGCCGGTCGGCACCGGGTTTCGCAGCGTGAACGTGTATCTGCGCCAGGCGTTGGACCTCTACGCCTGCGTTCGGCCCTGCAAGCAGTACCCCGGGGTCCGCAGCTTCTTCGAGAAGACCAAGGTGGACCTTGTCCTGGTCCGCGAGAATACCGAGGACCTGTACCTGGGCTGCGAGTTCGAGCAGGGCAAACCCGAGACGGCCGAGTTGATCGGTGACATCAAGAAGCTGAACGGCAAGGCGATCCGTCCCGACTCGGGCATCTCGATCAAGCCGATCTCGATCACCGGCAGCCGCCGGATCGTCGAGTACGCCTTTGAGTATGCCCGCAAGCATGGCCGGAAGAAGGTGACGGCGGTTCACAAGGCCAACATCCTGAAGTATTCCGACGGGCTGTTCCTGGAGGTCGCTCGCGAGGTGGCCAAGGGGTACACCGACATCGAGTTCGAGGACCGCATCGTCGATAACATGTGCATGCAGCTTGTGCAGAAGCCCGAGCTTTACGACGTGCTGGTGCTGCCCAACCTTTACGGCGACATCGTCTCGGACCTCGGCGCCGGACTGGTTGGGGGCCTGGGAGTCGCGCCCGGCGCCAACATTGGCGACAAGGGGGCGGTCTTCGAAGCGACCCACGGGTCAGCCCCGAAGTACAAGGGGCAGTGGAAGATGAACCCCACCGCCCTGATCCTTTCCGGTGTCCTGATGCTGGAACACCTGGGCGAGGCCGAGGCTGCCACCCGACTCGAAACGGCCGTGGCGAAGGTGATCAAGGAGGGGAAGGACGTTACCTACGACATGAAACCCCACCGAGACGACCCCACGGCCGTCGGTACCCGAGAGATGGGCCAGGCGATCATCCGGGCGATGGGCTGAGGGTTCCGAACGGAACACGTCCCTCGACCGTTCCCAACCTCGCCAGGGAAGGCGGAGCCCAGCGGTGCGCGAGGCGGCGTTTCTCTCACTAGTCCGAGGCGAGCGGAAAGACCTGGTGTCACGGGCTTTGCGCTCGGGACTCTGGGGCCTGTCGGTTCCCTATGGAGTCGCCGCGGGGCTGCGAAACCTGGCGTTTGACCGCAGCTGGAAGGCGACGCATCACGCGGCCGTGCCGGTGGTGGCGATCGGGAACCTGACCCTGGGGGGCACGGGCAAGACGCCGATGGTCGAGTGGGTGGCCCGTTGGTACCGGTCTCGGAACCTCCGAGTGGCGATTCTGAGCCGCGGCTATGGTGGGTCCGAGGGGTTGAACGACGAGGGGCGGGTCCTGGAAGAGAACCTGCCCAACGTTCCTCACCTGCAAAATGCCGACCGGGTTGGCCTGGCGAGGATCGCCGTCGAGGAGTTGGACTCGCAAGTCCTGGTGCTGGACGACGGATTTCAGCACCGTCGGTTGGCCCGCGACCTGGACATCGTGCTGGTGGATGCCCTGGAACCGTTTGGGGCGGGGCATCTCTTACCTCGCGGGCTCTTACGGGAGCCGATCCGGTCGTTGCGAAGGGCCGGAGTGGTCGTGCTGTCCCGCGCGGACCTCGTGGACGGCACCCGCCGCGCGGCGATCCGCGACGAGGCGCGGCGACGGGCGGGGCCGCTTCTTTGGGTTGAGGCTCGCCATGCGCCGAGGGATCTGATGCGCGAAGGGGCGCCGGCGGAACCGCTGGAACGACTGGCCGGGACTCGTGTCGCGGCGTTCTGCGGGATTGGGAACCCCGAAGGCTTTCGCCGGACGCTGGCCTCGCTGGGTGTTTCCCCGTTGGCATTCCGCGCGTTTCCCGATCACCATGCCTATTCTCGAGAAGATGTCAGCGACCTGGCGGAATGGGCGAAGACCGCGGGAGCGGAGCTGGTCTTGACCACCCAGAAGGATTCGGTGAAGCTCCGGGTCCCGGGACTGGGATCGGTGCCTTTGTACGCGCTCCGCATCGGTCTCGACGTCCTGGGCGATCCATCGAGTTTGGACGAGGCGCTGGCCCGGCTGGTCCCGGGCTGAGCCAACCCCGGGAAAGGATTTCCCCCCGTGTCGCGGAGTCCCGCGCAACCGCTCGATCTCGACGCCCTGGCGTTCGAGCCTTTGGCCCAACGGCCGAGCAAGGTCCACCTTGCCGACCTTGGCAAGCCTGCTGGCCACGGGGTTTCCCTGGCGGACTGGATCGACGGGCTTCCGACTCAACTCGGCGCCGAGGGCCTGCGACGACTGCGGGACCGAATGGTCGAGGCCCACGATCGAGGCGCTTCGATCGTGGCGGGGATCGGCGGCCACGTCATCAAGACCGGTTGCGCTCCGTATCTGATCGACTGGATGGATCGCGGGGTGCTTGACGCGCTGGCGATGAACGGGTCGGCGGCGATCCACGACCTGGAACTGGCCGTCGCCGGGCACACCAGCGAGGACGTCGGCCCTCGATTACTCTCGGGGACGTTCGGTTTCGCTCGCGAAACCTCTGAACTGTTCGCCAGGGCCACGAGGGTCGCGGCTCAGAAGCGCATCGGGCTGGGGGCGGCGCTCGGTGACGTGATCGAGGCGAACGGCGGTCCGGGGCTGGATCAAAGCGTGCTGGTCGCGGCCCGGCGGTTCGGACTGCCGGCGACGGTCCATGTCGCCGTGGGGACGGATATTGTTCACATGACGGGCGAACTGGATGGGGCCGACCTTGGCCGCGCGACGCTGGATGACTTCCGGACGTTTTGCGCTTTGGTCGCCCACCTGGATGGCGGGGTTTATCTGAACCTCGGCAGCGCGGTGGTTCTGCCCGAGGTCTTCCTCAAGGCGGTGGCGGTTGCCCGGAATCTTGGCCGGCCGCTCGACCAGTTGACGACCGCCAACCTCGACTTTCAGCAGCAGTACCGGGGCCTGTTCAACGTATTGAAACGGCCCGGGGCCGACGGGATCGCCTTGACCGGCCATCACGAGTTGCTGATCCCCCTGCTCCACGCGGCCGTGGTCGAGCGGATCGGCAAGAGTGGCACCGGGGAGGCCCAATGATTGACCGAATCGCCGTATTCTGCCCGAACCTGATCGGCGACACGGTGATGGCGACGCCGACCCTTCGCGCCCTTCGTCGAGGCTTTCCCTCGGCCCGGATCGTTGGCATCCTGAAGCCCCACGTGGCGCCGGTGCTCGATGGAAACCCCTGGTTCGACGACATCATCCCGTTCGCGCCCAAGGCCAGGGACCGTTCGCAACGCGGCCGGGCCTTGATCCGGCGGTTGCGCTCGGAGCGAATCGACGCGGCGGTGCTGCTGCCGAACTCGTTCCGCTCGGCGTGGCTGGCCTGGCGAGGCGGCGCCCGCGAGCGAGTGGGTTATGCTCGCTACGGTCGTCGTGTCCTGCTGACCCGAGCCCTGGAACCTCCGCGAGACGCTTCGGGAAAATTCAAGCCGACGCCCGTGGTGGAATACTATCTAAGGCTCGCGCGCGAGATGGGTTGCCCGGTCGACTCGCTGAGGACCGAACTGGCCACGACGGCCGACGACGAACGGGCCACCGACGCGTCGTGGCACCGTCTGGGGCTGGATGGTTCGAGGCGTGTCGTCTGTCTGAATACGGGCGGAGCGTTCGGTCCGGCCAAGGCCTGGCCTTCGGAATCATTCGCGATCCTGGCAAGACGGCTCGTCGAAGAGGCCGGCGTGGCGGTGCTGGTCCTTTGCGGACCGAGCGAACGAGACGCGGCGAGGGTGATCGTCGATCAAGCCGCCGATCACCGGGTGGTCAGCCTGGCCGACGAGGCGTTGAGCCTGGGGCTGTCCAAAGGCAGCGTCCGGCGGTCGGCCCTGCTGATCACGACCGATTCGGGGCCTCGTCACTTCGCGTCACCGTTCGACGTGCCGGTACTCAGCCTGTTCGGGCCGACCCATATTGCCTGGACTCGCACGAATCACCCGCTGGCGGTTCACTTGCAGCATCGGGTTCCTTGTGGACCCTGCCAGCGCCCAACCTGCCCCGAGGGTCACCACCGCTGCATGCGCGACCTGACTCCCGAAAGCGTCTTTCGAGCGGCGGCTCGACTGCTGGGCGTTTCCTCGGCGATGGTCGGCTGACTGGGGTATTGCGATGCCGAGGTGGCTCGTCACCGGTGGCTCGGGGTTCCTCGGTCGCCACATCCTGGCGGAATGGCGGCGGGGCCAGTCGGAGGCCGATCGGTTGCTGATGATCGGTCGTCAACCCCCGCCCTCGGGGTTCCCGGCCGGGTTCGAGCGGGTCGACCTGTGCGACCGCGAAGCCCTCTCGGCGGCAGTGGGTCGGTTTCCGCCCGATTTCGTGATCCACGCGGCGGGCGTAACTCCTCCGGCGGAGTCTCGGTCGCTGGAACTCGGGAACGTCCAGGCGACCGACGCACTCGTGGAGGTTCTTGAACGATCGGGACGGCCGGTGAGGCTGGTCGCGCTGGGGTCGGCCGCCGAGTTGGGAGCGGTCCCCCCGGAACGATTGCCCGTGGGCGAGGATTTCGCTCCGCGTCCCTTGGGGGATTACGGACGGACCAAGCTGGCGGCCACCGAGCGGGTGATCGGGGCCCGTTCGCCGGTCGCGGGCATTGTCGCGAGAGTCTTCAATCCCATCGGTCCGGGCCAGCCCAAGACGCAGGCGTTTGGCAGGTTGTGCGCCTCGCTGGCCTCGCCGGGTCCCGGGACGGTCCGGTTGACTGTGGCCAACCTCGACGCTCGCCGGGATTTTATTGACGCGCGCGACGTCGCCCGAGCGGTGATCGGGCTCGCGGAGCGCGGGCGGGCCGGCGAGGTTTATCACGTGGGGACGGGGCAATCTCGGTCGATCGGCGATGGTCTCGACGTCTTGATCCGCCAGAGCGGTCGCAACGTGGAGGTCGACTCCCACACGGCGGCGGAAGGGCTGACGGATTCCCGGGCCGACCCGGGGAAGTTGATCGGCCAGACAGGTTGGAGCCCGGCTTATTCCTGGGAACAAAGCCTTGGCGACCAGTGGAACGCGGCGATTCGGGCCGACTGACACGTCTGGGCAAGTTTGGAACGCGTCTTTGGCATTGCTCGGGCGTGGGGGGTCGCTACAATGCCGCCGCCGCGGCCGATGGATCGCGCCTCGGAGAGTTTTCGAGGGTTCAAGGAAGGACCCGATGCCCCGTCGCCGGTTCGTCCTTGGTGGGACTGTGCTGCTGTCGGTCATGCTCCACGCGATGGGCATGGCGCGATCCCCCCTGCCCGCCCAGGATGGCCTGAAATACCTCCGCGTGGCTCGGGCGTTTCAATCCGAGTCGCCGATTCTTGCCATCCGCGGGACCGATCAACATCCGCTCTACCCGATGGCCGTCGCCCTGGTTCAGCCGGTCGTGGCCTGGGGATCGGGTCCGGGGCCCGACTCCTGGCGGGTCGCGGCGCAAGGGGTTTCCGCCCTGGCGTCGGTCCTGTTGCTGTTCCCGCTTCATCGACTGACCCGGGCCCTGTTCGAGAATTCGGCCGCCGACCTGGGTTGCTTTCTCTACGTCTTGCTACCCCGGCCCGCGGCAATTGGGCATGACACACTGGCCGATCCCCTGGCGTTGCTAGCCTGCCTGACATCGCTGGACTGTGGTTGGCGAGCGTTGGCGGGGCGCGACATCCGTTGGGCGATCGGCTGTGGATTGGCCGGGGGTTTGGGTTACTGGATTCGCCCCGAGGTGCTCGTGGCACCGCTGGTCGTGGGACTGGTCGGGGTCGTTCTCGCCGCGCGTCGAGGCTTTCGAGGCGACCTGTCGAACCGTTGGGCGTCGGACCCGCTCCGAGCCTTCGGGGTCGTCTCGGTCGCGGCCCTGGCGATGGTCGGGTTGTACGCCTCGGCCAAGGGGGAGGTTTCGGAGAAACTCGCGTTACGACGCTGGGCGGGGATGGCCCCGTCGTCGTCGCCGAAACCGGTCGCGAGTCGGCCGGTCCGCGATGGGCTGGAGGATCGTCACTGGGATTTCTCGGCGAAGGCCGAGGAGGGGCCGCCGGCTCGCTGGACCGTTCGCGACGCGGCGGGAGCGATGGTGGATGCCTGGGCCGAAGGATTGGGCTGGCTACTGGCCCCGTTCGTCTTTTGGGGGATGGTTCGGGCTCGGCGTTACGAGGGAAGTTCCCTTGCCGTGGTCGTTTGCGGAATTTATGCGTTGGTCTTCGTGGGGATCCTCCTGCGCCATGCCACCGGCCTCGGCTACCTGTCGGCGAGGCATTGCCTGTCGCTGGTGGTTCTCGGCATCCCCTGGGCGGCGGCCGGGATCTTGACCTGTGCCCGTCGACTGGCGGGTTGGTTGCCCCTGGGGATCGGACGAGGGCTGGGGGTCTCGGCTTTGATGGTGATGCTGATCGTGGGCGTCGGGATGCAATGGAAGGAAGCCCATGCGAGCCGGCTGGGGCATCGCGAGGCGGGGCGTTGGCTGGCGGACCATTGCGGGACGGATGAGGGGATTCTGGATACTCGGGGCTGGGCGGCGTTCCTGTCGGGCCGGTCCCGGGTGTATGACCCCTGGCACATCCGCCAGGCGTTACGCGACGACCGCCTGGCGTACCTTGTGGTGGGCTCCGACGAACTTCTCGGCGAGAGCCGGCGGGCCGAGACCCTGCGGGCGTTGGTTGACTTCGCGTTCTCGGGCGGACCCATCGCGTCGTTCGCGGGCCGACTCGGCGAGCGGGACGATTCGGTCGAGGTCTACCGGTTTCGCCGGCCGACGTCGTGGGAGGGGTTCCGGCCATGACTTACGGCACCTTCCTTCGCCGCTTGACTCGCGGGACTCGCTGGACCTGGACCGACAAGGCCCATCACGGGGCCTTGCCGGCGGATCTGGGGGAATCGGCGTGGACTCTGTCGGTGGCCGACCGTTATCACGCGAAGCAGGGCCGGTCGACGGGGCGGTTGCGGTTTGATGCGCCTCGGGGCGGAACGCTGTCGGTCTACCTGAAGCGTCATGAGCAACTGCCGTGGCCGGAACGGTTGCGGGCCTTGGTTATCCCGGGCCGGGGGGCTCACTCGCCGGCCTCGGCGGAGTGGGCTCATCTGGAGACAGTTCGGGCGCTGGGGATCGCGGTGCCGGAGGTTGTCGCGGTGGGCGAGCAGATCGGACCCTGGGGCCAGTTGCGGAGCTTCTTGATGGTGGCCGAGTTGGTGGGGTCGGAAGCGCTGAATGAGAGCTTGCCGGGGCTGGTCGCGACGCTGGATCCTGGCGAGTTCGCCCGCCTCAAGCGCTCTTGGATTCGGGAGATGGCCGAGATCGCCGCGAGACTGCATGGCGCCGGGGCGTTTCACAAGGATTTCTACTTGTGCCACTTCTACCTCGACCTGAGCCGACTTCGGGCCGAGGGGGGGCGGTTCACCTTGATCGACCTCCATCGCCTGGGAATCCATCGCTGGTTCGCGGCTCGTTGGCGGGTCAAGGACCTGGGCCAGTTGTTGTTTTCAACTTATGGCGTGTCGGGGATTGGGGATCGAGATCGCCTGCGGTTCTGGAAGCATTACCGGGAACGCGTGGGGTTGGGCCGTCGTGGTTGGCATTGGCGGGCGGTTCGGGCCAAGGCGGCTCGTTACCAGGCTCACAACGGCTAACCCCTTGGAAAGGAACGCGATGCGACTGGCGTTGAACTACTACCGAGTGGAGCCGGGTCGCGGTGGGGCGGAGACCTATGTCGCCGACCTGGCCCGGCGTTTAGTCGCCGGAGGGCATCGGGTCGACCTATTCGCCCATGCCTGGGACGCCGACGTCCTGCCGGGTGTTTGCTGCCGCAAGGTCGAGGCTCCCGGGTTGACCCGTCCGGCCCGGCTGCGAGCGTTCGCCGAGAATTCCGAGGCGGCGCTGCGGCGGGAGTCGTTCGACTGCACGGTCGGCTTCATCAACACCTGGTACCAGGACGTCCTGATCCCCCAGGGCGGCGTCTTCCGAGCCAGCCTGGAGTGCAACGCCCGGAGGTATCCGGCTGGCTGGCGTCGGGCCGCTTACCTTGCGGGAAAGTTGGCCAACCCGAAGGCGTGGTTGCAGCAGGCCATCGAGGCCCATCAGTACGACCCGGCTCGGGGGACTCGCGTGGTCGCCGTGAGCGGGATGGTGCGCGGGCATCTCGAACGGTTCCACTGTGTCCCTCGGGATCGGGTGAGTGTCATCCCCAACGCCATCGACGCTGGCCGCCTGGCAGTGCCCGACCCCGCCGCCACTCGTCGGGAAACTCGCCAACGGCTGGGACTGGCGGCCGATGACCTGGTGGGCCTGTTCGTCGGTCATAACTTTCGGTTGAAAGGGTTGAAGCCGCTGTTGCTGGCGCTGGCGGCCCGTCGGCGGCGGGTGGGGCGGTCGCGGCCGATCCATCTGCTCGTTTGCGGAGGGGGCGATCCTGATCCGTTCCGGTCGCTCATCCGTCGACTGGGACTGGAGGGGGAGGTCCACCTGGTCGGATTCTTGCCGAGGGTGGCCGATGGATATCACGCGAGCGACTTTTTCGTCCTGCCAACCTATTACGACCCGTGCTCGCTGGTGGTCTTCGAGGCTTTGGCGTGCGGGCTGCCGGTCATCACCACAGCCTGCAATGGCGCTGGGGAGGTGATGACGCCGGGGCGTGAGGGGTTCGTCATCAACAACCCCGACGCCCTGGCCCACCTTGCCGACTGCCTCGATCAGATGACCAATGACTCGGCCCGCCGGACCATGTCGGCCCATGCGGCGGAACTGGGACGTGCCCAGTCGTTCGATGCCCATGTCGCGAAATTGGTGGACCTGTTTGAAGCGGTCGCCGCCGCCAAACGCGGTCCGGCCTCGCGAGTGAATCCACCCAACAGAACGATTCCCGAACGGTTGACGACGGCCAAGCGGGGCTTCCACGAGACCGCGGCCTAGCGTCGAGGGGACTCGCGACTCTTGGGGACGGGGAGACCACGAGATGCAGGCGATCGTTCTGGCCGGCGGCAAAGGGACACGGCTGCGGCCGTTCACCCACACCTTGCCCAAGCCGTTGATGCCCCTGGGGGACGCCGACCCGATGCCGATCCTGGAGGTCGTCCTCCGGCAACTGGGCATGGCGGGGTTTGGCGATGTCACGATCATCACCGGATATCTTACCCAGTTGATCGAGGCGTTTTGCGGTGACGGTCGCCAATATGGCGTGGACGTGACGTATCGGCGAGAAGTCACCCCCCTGGGGACGGCCGGGGGCCTGGCTTTGGTTCCCCGGCCCGTCGAGCCCGTCCTGGTGATCAATGGGGACATCCTGACGACTCTCGACTTCGCCGGGATGTACGCCTTCCATCAGTCCCGAGCCGCGGCGGCGACCATCGCGGCCTATCCCCGGGAAGTCAAAATTGACTTTGGCGTTCTGGACTTCGGCGATGACCCGCACGTTCTGGCCGGTTATCGAGAGAAGCCGGAGTTCGCCTTCCAGGTCAGCATGGGGGTTTACATCCTCAATCCCTCGGCCTGGGACCACCTGCGGCCTGACCGGGCGTTGCAGATGCCGGACCTGCTGGAAATCTTGAGAGGCGAGGGGCGCGAGGTCCATTGCTTCCGTGAGCCTTGCTACTGGCTGGACATCGGTCGTCATGACGACTTCGCGACCGCCAACGAGATCTTCGAGGCGCGTCGGGGCGAATTCCTCGGCGAACCGGTTCGAGAGCGCCCCTTGATTGTCCACGAAGGGGCTTCCCGACTGGCCGGCCCTCATGCGGGCGCGGTCGAAATGGCCGACCGGGCGCGACCTTCGTGAGCGTCGCGGGCGCGGCGTTCTTGTTCGTGGGCCTGGCCTACCTGATTGGGGCGATCCCGTTCGCGTATTTGGTCGTGTGGGTCGTGAAGGGGGTCGACATCCGGACCGTGGGGTCGGGGAACGTCGGGGCGACAAACGCGGGACGTTTGCTTGGCTTCCGCTACTTCCTGCTGATCTTCGCGTTCGACCTTCTCAAGGGGCTTCTCCCCACGCTGCTGTTTCCCCTCCTGGCGGCGAGGCAGGTTGGTCGCGAGGTTGACGGGCTGGTGGTGGGCGTGGCCCTGGCGACGATCCTTGGGCACAACTTCCCCGTTTACCTGAGCTTTCGGGGGGGAAAGGGCGTGGCGACCAGCCTCGGGGCGGCGCTCGCAATCGACCCGATCGCCGGAGGAGTCGCCACCCTGGTGTTCGTCCTGGGGTTGCTCGCGACCCGGATGGTCTCTCTGTCGTCCATCCTGGGCGCTCTGGCCTATGTCGTGACCTACTTCGTCAGGATTCACGGCCAGGCCTGGGATGGAACCCATCGAGTGACCAACGTGCTGATCCTAGGTCTCCTGGGGATGCTGATCGTGCGTCATCGAGCGAATTACGCCCGGATCGTGGCGGGGACCGAGGCGAAGGTGAATCTTCCGTGGTGCCGCAAGCCTCCGTCCGGCAAGGTTTCCGTCGCGTTGCTGTTGGGGTTGTCGGTAGCCGTGGTCCTCGTCGGGGGTGCCGCGGCGGTCGTCGCGCGGCCCTCTCGGCTGGTTTGCGACTCGGTCGCCCTGGAGGTTGTGGCTCGGGTCGAAACCGCTCACCAGCGGGCCGGCCGGTTGGAGTTTCTGGAGGGGGGGCGCCGGCTCGCGGTCTGTTGCCCCAGGTACAACCGGGTCGTTTTGTATCAAATCTCGTCCGACCTTCATTTCCGGATCGTGAGGGATATCCCCCTGGAAGGGAGGCCGGTTGCCGTTCGCGGATGGGGCGACCGGCTCTATGTGCTTCAACGGCCAACGTCCGACTCCCGGCACGTCGAGGCCGGCTGGTGGGAAACCTTTGATTCGCGGGGCCAGAAGGTTGGGGAACGGTTCCGGGTGGGCTTCGACCCCGATGACCTGGTGGTTTCCGCCGATGGGCGGACGGCGTGGGTTTTGCTCTCAGGTCGCGCCGAGGGGGAAGCTAACCGGCCGGCCCCGGAACTTTTGGCGGTGGATTTGGGTGATGGGTCGGTTCCGCCGCGAATCAGGGGACACGCGGAGCTGGGCGAGCCCGAGGCGGACCCGGAACGGATCCATCTCGACTCGGAGGGACGGATCGCCACGGTCACGTTCAGCGGGACGGGGCCAATGGCGTTGGTCGACGTTTCCTGTCCTGACCAGCCTTCGCTGTTGAGGAGGGTGGAACGGGTGGCAACGGCCTCCCCCGACGACCTGCCGCCGCCGGCGGGGGTCGAGGCGGTCGAGCTGGCGGGGCCCGCGGCTTGCCGGGTTTGGGTCCAGGAGAATGATTCGTGCCTTTCCGTCCGGGAAGGAAGTCGCGGGGCGGTGGAGACGCTGCCCCTGCGGGGAACCGCGAACCTCGGAGGCATCCGGCCGGTTGGCCTGGCCTATAGCCGGGAGCGTGGGTTGCTCGCCGTGTCGAACCGCCAGGGGGGAAGTGTCCACTTGATCGTCGTGGAGAGCCGTTTGACGACGTCTCTTGACCCGGAGTAAATTGGTCACCGGGGCGGATCGCTCCCGACGTCGGAGGTTTCCAACGATGAACGAGCCGTTGCTCGAAATCACGCTCTCCCCGAGATTCTGCCCACGTTGCCGGGAGACCTCGCCGACTGGTGCGTTGCTTTGCCCTCGTTGTGGGGATCGCGTGCGGGATCAAGGGTTCTGCGGGGTTTGTGACGACTTTTGGCTGAGAGAGGTCGGCGAGCCCTGCCCCAAGCACGAAATCCCCCTGGAGGATCGCTGGGACGAATCGCCGCCGTTTCTCGATGCTGACGCCGATTGGGTCACGGTGGGGTCGTTCGCCTCGTCCGCCGAGGCCGAGGTGCGGAGGATCCGGCTGGAGGCCGAGGGGATTCCCACATTCCTGGATGGCCAGAGGATGGGAATGATTTATGACGCGGCCACGGGCGGCGTGAAGCTCCAGGTGCCCGGGCCTCTCGTGGCCGAGGCCCGCGTTCTGCTGGACCAATCGTGGGCGTCGCCGCCACGGGTTGACGACCTTGAGGATGCCTGGGACGATCTGGAAGGCTCGACTCGGGTGAGTTTGAACGCGAAGTCTGGTCTGAAGATGCTGCTTTGGGCCTGGCTCGTGGTGTCGCTGGTCGTGGTCCTGGCCTCGTTGCTGGGCCGGTGAACACGGGGTGAATACCCTGCGGCCACGAAACGTTTGACTCGGGAAGCTGGCACGGTAGGATAAAGAGTACGAACCTCCCCCGCGTCGTCCCCGTCGAGACGCCTGGGCCCGGCCACTGCCGATCTGTCGGCTCGCGGCCAAGTGCAGCCCCATGCCGTGCCCCACCGCCCGCGTTTCCCAACACGATTGACCCCCGCGCCACGCGCCGGTCGGGAGACGGCCCACGATGAGCCGACCCGTGGTCCCCTGGGCCTTTCTGGGCCTGTTGACCGGGCCCGGCAAACTGATGGTCGTTGTCGTCGTGGGCCTGATGCTTTTCGGGCGGGTGGGCGTTCTGCGACACCTGGCCCCGCGGTCGCTGAGACCGTTTCTGGGAGCAATCCCCTGGGAACGGTGGATACCTCGGGTTGGCCCCAGGGGTCGCCTTGCTCTGAAAGTGTTGGCCTGGGTCGCCCTGGCGGCCTGGGTGGCAACCCGTATGACCCGGATCGGCTCTCCGCCGACCTGACCGATCACCGCCAAATCGTCCCGATTTTTCCCGGGGACCCTCCCCCTTTGCCCCAATTTCGAGGAGCCCGACGATGATGACGATGCCGCTGGCCTTCCTGCAGAACCTGGGCATGCCCGAGATGATGGTCTTCGGGATGATTGCCCTGCTGCTGTTTGGCAACCGCCTGCCCAGCGTGATGCGGTCCCTGGGCAAGAGCGTGACCGAGTTCAAGGCGGGGATGAAGGAGATCACCGACGAGCCGGACCCCACCCTCGCAACCGAGAAGAAGGCGCCGACCACCCCCGAAGCCCGCTGATCCCCCCCTCTTACCCGACCGGATCGATTCCGCGAGTTCCTGGAGGTTTGACCATGTTTCCCAGCCTCGGCCCGCCCGAGATGCTGTTCTTGATGGTGATCGCGGTCTTGTTGTTCGGCAAACGGCTGCCCGAAATCGGCCGTTCGCTGGGCAAGGGGATCGTGGAGTTCAAGAAGGGTTTGAACGGTCTTCAGGATGAGTTCCACTCGGTCCGTTCCGAGGTGACCTCCATTTCCAGCTATCACGACGAGCCGGCCCTGGTATCGGCCCCCGCCGCTCCGGTGGTGCCGAAGTTCGAGCCGCCTACCTCGGCGCCAGTGGTTCGCGTGGATGGGCCCGAAGCCCGGTCTTGAGGGGTGGTTGCGGCCTCAGTCGCTGGGATGGCCCTGGCCGACGATTAACACTTCGAGAGTCCGGGGTCCGTGGACGCCTTCGACCCGGTTCAGTTCGATATCGGAGGTGGCGGAGGGGCCAGAGATCCAGGTTTGGGGATGACCTGGAGCCTGGGCACCGTCTCGCAGGCGGGCGACGGCCTCGGGGACCGTTCCGACGACCTGGTGTTCCTCGACGATGCAGAGGTGATAGTCCGGCAGGAGCGTCAGGACTCGCCGCCCCTGACGGGGGCCGGCGTCGAGGACGATCGTCCCAGTCTGGGCGATCCCCAGGGCGCAGGCGGTCAATACTCCGTCGCAGCTTTCAAGTTGGTCGATGGTCAGCCCTGGGTCTCGGAGAATCTCGATGTGAGAGGGGAGCCATTCGCCCGGGAGGTCGGCCGGGACCGCCAGGCGTTGGAGTCCTCGGCGGGCGCAGGCATCGGCGATGGCCTGGTTGAGCGTCTCGGGTCGAACCCGGTGGACCTGGGCCTTGTAGTCGGCGACTCGCTCGTGGAAGCGGTCGAGAATGACGGAACGGTCCGTACCGATGGGCTCGGTCCGGTCGTAGTCTCGGCGGACGATCACGGCCTCGGCGGTCTCGGAGGGGGGGACGTCGGAGAGGGCCTTGCGGATGCGGTCGAGGATGGCGTCCCTGGCGGTGGTGGTCATGGTCGGGTTTTCCACCAGTCTCGGAAGCTTTGGGGGGCAACCGGGTAAACGTCGCGCATCGCGGTCCAGTTGCCGAGCTGGCCGGGGAGGTGGTCGATGAAGCCGTTCCGCACGACCAGCTTCTGGCCCATGCGTCCGAGCTTCTGGGCCCGTTCGTAGCGGCCCCGGCTGGTGAAGGTGCGGGCCAGGACCTTCATGGCGACGGCTTCGGGCTCGGGCAGGTGCATGCCGCCCCGGTCCTGTTTGTGGCGAACAACCTCGCCCCGGAGGTGGATCAGAACCTCGGGGATGTTGATCTTCACTGGGCAGACCTCGTAGCAGGCTCCGCAAAGCGACGAGGCGTAGGGCAGTGAGCCGGCGTTCTCGACTCCGCTGAGTTGGGGGGTGAGAATGGCGCCGATGGGGCCAGGGTAGACGGAGTTGTAGGCGTGACCGCCAGTTCGTTCGTAAACGGGGCAGATGTTGAGGCAGGCGCTGCAGCGGATGCAGTAGAGGGCCTGGCGGCCGATCGGGTCGGCCAGGACTTTCGTGCGGCCGTTGTCGAGCAGGATCAGGTGGAAATGCTTCGGGCCATCGCCGGGGGTGACGCCGGTCCAGAGCGAGGTGTAGGGGTTCATCCGCTCGCCGGTCGAGGAGCGGGGCAGCACCTGGAGGAAGACCTCGAAGTCTTGCCAGGAGGGGATGAGTTTTTCGATCCCCATGATCGAGACGAGGACGTCGGGGAGGGTCAGGCACATCCGGCCGTTCCCCTCGGATTCAACGATGCAGACCGAACCGGTCTCGGCCACGCCGAAATTGGCGCCACTGACGGCCATGCGGGCGGCCAGGAACTTGCGGCGGAGGTGGGTGCGGGCGGCGGCGGCAAGCTCCTTGGGTTCGTCGCTGAGGTTGTCGAGGCCGAACTTGCGGCGGAACAACTCGCGGATCTCAGCGCGATTCTTGTGGATTGCCGGGACGAGGATGTGCGACGAGCGGTCCTCGGCCAGTTGAATGATGAGTTCGGCCAGGTCGGTCTCGGTGGCCTCGATTCCCCAGTCGGCCAGGGCGTCGTTGAGACCGATCTCGTCGGTGGTCAAAGACTTGATCTTGACCACGTCCTTGATGGAGTGCTGGCGGGCGATCTCGACGACAATCCGGTTGGCCTCGGCCGCGTCGCGGGCCCAGTGGACGACGCCACCGTTGCGGGTGACCGAGGCTTCCAGTTGCAGGAGATAATCGTCGAGGTGACGGAGGGTCCGCTCCTTGATGGCGCGACCGGCTTCGCGGAGAGCTTGCCAGTCGGGCATCTCGTCGACGACGGCGGCGCGTTTGCCTCGGATCGTCTGGGTGGCCTTGCCCATGTTGCGGCGCAACTGGGTGTTGCCCAGCGCGACCTTGGCGGCGTCCTCGAAGCGGACAGCGGGGCGGGTCGGCAAGGGCTCGAAGTTCTTCATGAGACGCCTTCCGACTCGGTGTGAGCCAGGACTTCGGCCAGGTGGATCGTGCCAACCCCCGCCCTTTGACGATGCAAGGCTCCGCCGATGTGCATCAGGCAGGAGTTATCGCCCGCGATGCAAAATTCGGCGTGAGTGTCGAGGATGCCGCGAAGCTTGTCGCCGAGCATGGCCATCGAGGTGTCGCCGTTCTTGACCGCGAACGTGCCGCCGAAGCCGCAACACTGATCGGCCCCGGGGAGGTCCACCAGGTCAAGGCCCCGGACGGCTTTCAGGAGCCGCAGAGGGGCATCGCCGACGTGGATCATCCGCAGGGAGTGGCAGGTGGGGTGATAGGTCGCCCGATGGGGAAAGTAGGCGCCGACGTCCTCGACGCCCAGCTTCTTGACCAGAAATTCGGAGAGTTCAAAGACCCGGGGGATCAGGGCGGCGACGGCCTCGCCTAGCTTTGCGTCACCGGCGATCTCGGCGGCGCGGGGGTAGAGGTCGCGGACCATGCCGACGCAGGAGGCCGAGGGGGAGACCACGACCTCGGCGTCGCCGAAGACCTCGACGAACCGCCGAACCAGGGGGATCGCCTCCCGCTGGTAGCCGGTGTTGAAGTGCATCTGGCCGCAGCAGGTCTGGTCGGCCGGAAACTCAACGCGATGTCCCAATCGTTCGAGGAGTCGGACCACCGCGCGGCCGGTCCCTGGGAAGATCGTGTCGTTGAAGCAGGTGATGAACAGGGAGACTCTCATGCGATCGGGTCGACTCCGAGATCAGGTCCGAGGCGGCGGAGCGGACCTTGAATTTTCGCGGCCTCTCCGGACTGAGGATGCGCGAATGGGGTTGGTTCAGGGGGTTGCGTGGTGGTCGTGCCCGCCACGGTAGGACGGATGATTACGGTCGCCGCGGGCGGCCAGGAAGGCCAGGAGGTCGAGGACTTCCTCGCGGGTCAGCTTGTCGAGCAGCCCCTTGGGCATGATCGAGGTCGTCGAGGGTTGCCGCTCGCTGATCTCGGATTTGTCCAAAACGACCGGCTCGGCGCGGGCGAGAGGATTCTCCGAGACCTTGACCCGGGTCGGGGTTTCCTCAAGGACCAGGCCGGTGACGACCCGGCCCGATTCCAGCGCGAAGGTGTGCGAGCGGTACTTGTCGTCGATCGTCTCGGACGGTTCGAGGAGGCTTTTGAGGATCGCCTCGGGCGCGACCTTGGCGTCGAGCTTGGACAGGTCGGGGCCGATCTCGACCCCCTGCCCTCCGAGGCGGTGGCAGGAGACGCAGGCCGCCGTCTGGAATGCCTTGAATCCCGCGTCGGCGGACCGGCCGTGGTTGAGGTGGGCGAGGTCGGTCGACAGGTCGGCTAGGGTCCAGGCCCGTCGGGTGCGGTTCTGGGCGAGCAATTCATCTCGGGTGGGGGTTGGGTGGTTGACCAGGTAGGCGTCGGGGTCGGCGAGATAGGCGTCGAGGTCGGCGACGACCAGCAGGGCGCCGTACATTCGCCGCCAGTGGCCGGGGTAGGTGCATACGTAGGGATAAACGCCCGGCTCGTTGGGGACCTGGAAGTCGAGCGCCTGGGAGTCGGTCGGCTGGAGGAGGCGGCTGGCCACGAGGACCTGGTCGGAGCGGGGGACGTAGTCCCGGGCGGGGGCGTCGGGTTGGGTTCCGGTGGATTCGGCCAGGAGGCCGATGGTTTCGAGCGAGCCGGGGCGGGTGACGACGAAGTTGTGCGGCATATTGTCGCCGTTCTCGAAGGCGAATTGCACGGGTCGGCCCGCCTGGACGACGACCTGGTCCTGGTCGTAACGCATCTGGTCGAAGACGGTGCCGATGCGGATGACCCGGACGCCGAGTTCCCCCAGGGTTTTGCGGACGTTTCGAGCCCGTTCGGGAGGGAGGAGTGGGGCGAGGGAGTCGACCAGCAGGAAGGTGTCGCGGGCCGAGGCGGAGGCGCGAGCGGGTGCGTCAAGTTGGCCGAGTCGGGCCAGGAGGGCGTCGGTCGTTGCGGCGACCTCGGCCGGGGGCCAGTCATTGGTCGGGATGCGGCGGAGGGCCTGGATCGCGCCGGCGGGGTCGGCTCCGTCGCGGGCGGCTCGGGCCAGGAGGGGGACGACCTCCGGGGCGTGGCCCGGAATGGTGGCGAGGGCAAGCATCGCGGCTCGATGAATGGCCGATTTGGCGTTGGGATCCTGGACGTCGAGCGTGGTTTTCAGGTCGGGGGCTGGGAGCTTGTCCCAGGTCGCGACGACCCGGCGTTGGCCATCGAGGACGCGGACCGAGAACCCTTCTAGCCGGGGCTGGAACCCCTCTCCACGGTTGGCGATGACGATGCGGTCGAGGGGGAAGTCGTCGCCCAGGTCGACCTCCCACCAGGGATTCGTGACGCCTTCCTCGGTATGGGTTTGGCCGCCCTGGCCGTAGACGGGGTCGGCGTTGCCATCGATGCCGCGAGCGGCGTCCCCGCCATAAGCGGTGGAGGATTGCCTGGACTGTCCCTGGCGGGCGACGTTGCGGCCACCACTATAGGCTTCAACCTCGGCGAGGGTCAGGACTCGCCCCGATCCCGGCAACTCGACGCGGACATATCGGCCGGCGATTGGCGGGTCGCCAGCGTCGCGGTCCAGGAGCGGGCGGACCCGTTCGTACAGGGTTTCGAGGAGGGACGGGTTATGGGTCAACGGGACGGCGGCGAGGAAATCCTTCAGGGCGGCTGGGCCTGCCTGCGCGAGCGTCCAGGCGAGGTCAGATCCGCCGTCGGCATCGATCAAAGCGGCGAAGGCCCGTTCGCGAGTGAGGGGAGATTGTCCGTGGGTGGCGAGTTTCTGAAGAAGTGGGCGGGCCTGGGCGACCTCGGCGGCGGGACGGGCGGCGAGAAGGCGGGCGAGGTCGAGGACGACGCTGGGGTCGGGGGCGTTCCTGGCCTCGTCGAGGGAGCGAATCGCTTCCAGGATGACGGTGGCTTCGCTCTGGGAGGATCGACGGGCGAGGTCGGCGGTGGCGTCCTGCCGGGTCGCGTCGAGGACCCCCTTGCGCATCAGCAGGACCAGGTCGATCCCCCGGGAGCGGGGCAGTTTGAGGAGTTCCTCGGTGGCGACCCCCTGGAACAGGAAGCGAGCGCCGGCGTCGCTGGTGACGGCCGGCGGGTGGCCCGAGGCGATGGCGGCCTTCCAGATCGGTTCCAGGGCCTTCATCGTCTCGTTGCGAACGAAGTCGAGGGCGTCGTCGGAGGGGAGTTCGGCGGCGATCAAAGGGACTTCCACTGCGTCGGCCGTTTTGAAGAAGCTGGCGCCTCGGACGGCCTCCAGGCGGACGCGCATGTCGGGGTCGGCCGCCAAGGTCTTGAGCCGGGAGAGGGAGTCGGAGATGTATTCCCGGGCGTAGCTGAGGATGCGAGTCGCGGCGGCCCGGGCATGGGGGTCGCGGGCGTGGAGGGCATGTTCGAGCGGCGTTGCGTGAACCAACTGGTCGAGCTGTGAGACGCCAACGACGTTGTGGTTCTGCTGGACCCAGAGGGCTTCGAGGATGTGGTGGTCGTAATTTGGGTCGGCGCGATCCAGGCCGTTCACCCACCCGGCCACTGCCGTCAGAACCTCGGCGGTGGGCCTTGCCCCGAGTTCGATTCGGACGCGGTAGCGGACGCGATCCTGGGGCGACTTCAAGAGGTCGAGCAGCTTCGCGACTGGCTGCCCGGCGATCTCGTCGGGCTTCTGGAGCGGGCGGCCCTCGGCGGTGACCCGGTAGATCCGGCCGTGGATTCGGTCTCGGCTGGGGTCTCGGAGGTTGTGCTGCATGTGGCCGATGATCGGGTTTTGCCAGTCGAGGAAGTACAGGGAACCGTCAGGGGCAATCTCCAGGTCGGAGGGGCGGAAGTTCTCGTCGGTGGAGGAGAGGATCGGCTCGGCCTCGGTGCCGGCGATCGTCGAGCCCTTGTCGGCAAGCTTGTACCTGAGGATTCCCTGGAAGCCGATGACGTTGCCGACCAGAAGGTCGCCCTGAAAGTCGTCCGGGAAGTGGCTCGAGGAGAGAATCTCGATCGCGGGACAGGGGCGGGTGCGCTGCTTGTAGAGGGTCGGCGGTCGCGGGTGCTTGCGGGGGTAGTCGATGTGACCGGAGAACAGGGCTCCGTCGAAGGGGTCGGACATCGTGCCGTCGGTGATGATGTCGCGGCCCCAGCGGTCGAAGGCGTGGCCGTGGGGGTTGGCGAAGGCGTAGGTCACGTAGACGTCGAACTTCTGGGTGCGGGGCTCGTAGCGGTAGACCCCGGCGTTGATGTTGCGGACCGGCGGACCGTAGGGGGTCTCGACCTGGGTGTGGTGGAAAGTCCCTTCCTGAAAGTAGAGGGCGCCGCCGGGGTCGAGCTGGAAGCTGTTGGCCGTGTGGTGAGTGTCGGCGGTGTCGAGCCCGCTGAGGATGATCTGGCGGGTGTCGGCCTTGTCGTCGCCGTCGGTGTCCCGGAGGAAGACGAGGTCGGGGGCCTGGGCGACGATCACGCCGCCCCCGGAGAACTCGAAGCCGGTGGTGCAGTGCAGGTGGTCGGCGAAGGTCTTGACCTTGTCGGCCTTTCCGTCGCCGTCGGTGTCCTCGAAGATCAAGAGCTTGTCGTCCATCGCCTCCTTGGGCTTCGCGTGCGGGTAGGTCGGCCAAACGGCGACCCAGAGTCGCCCCTTGGCGTCGAACGACATCTGGACCGGCTTGGCGAGTTCGGGGAAGCGTTCCTCGGAGGCGAACAGGTTGACCTTGAGCCCCTTGGCGACCGTCATCTTGCCGATGGCTTCCTCGCCCCCGAGGAACACGTGTTCGCCGTTGGGCCCCTTGCCTGGCTTGTTGGTTTTGACCGGGATGAATGGTGGGGTGTTGGAGTCGTCGACCTTGAGGTCGCGCTCCTGGGCGACGGCCCAGAGGCGGGCGTCGCGGTTGGTGGTCATCACGTCGAGGACTTCCAGCTCCCGCTGAGCGACCTCGAAATTGGTCTGCCCGTCGGTGAACTTCAGGAAGGCCCGCTCGCCAAACATCGAGTAGCCGTCGACGGTCCGGTAGCGGTTGTACCAGGTGAAATTCTTGTCGAGGGCGGCCTGGCGGATCGCTTCCAGGCGCTCGGGCGTGCGGCCGGCGGGCTCGTCGGGGCCGAACAAGGCGCGGTCGATAACCTGGGCGATCTGGCGATTCCCGTCCGGCGTCGGGTGGATGCCGTTGGTCGTGAGCGGGGTCTTGGATGCGGTGGTGTAAGATGCGGCGTAGAGGTCGAGGGTGGGGTGGAACAGGTCGACGAACGCCGCGCCGTTGGCCGCGGCGACCTCGGCCATGACCTTCGCATAAGCTTCGCGGTTCACGTTGTCGGCTACGCCGTCGGGAAAGAGCCGTTCGTGCCGGTTTTCGTGGGCGATCGGCGACCCGAGGACGACGCGGGGGGCCGACTTCCCGTTGAATTTCTGGGCCAGGAGGTGCTTGAGGTAGTTGTCCAGCGAGGCCCGGAATGCTTCGAGTCCTTCGGGACCGGCGTGGGCTTCGTTCGAGCCGAAAAATGCCAGGATGACGTCGGCCTTGACGGTATTGAGCCAGTGGTCGGGCGTGCCGAAGTTCATCGAGCGGAGGCGGATTTCGACCTCATCTCCCGAGAAGCCGAGGTCGCGGATGGTCAGGTCGTGCATCGGGAACCGGCTGATGAGGTAGGCGTCGAGCCAGGCGTCGCGCTGCATCCGATCGGCGAGGGTGTTGCCGACGATCGCGACGTGGTCCCCTTTCTGAATTTCCAGACGAGCGGGAATCGTCTGGGCATCGTCGGCCTGGGCCGAGAATCCGGCCAGGCCGAATCCGACGGTCATGACGAGAAACGCCAGTCTCATCCTTGGTGGGAAACGCATGGAAAAGGTCTCGGAGGACGTGGACCGTCCGCTTCCCAAACGTGCGGGAGTTCGGGTCGCAAGGCCCGATTACACCCGAGCGGCCGGGGGGCGGCAAGGCTCGGACCTCGCCCGCGGGTCGCGCTAGGCCGCCCCTTCCCCCTCTAACGACAGCGGTGGCGCGATGTCTTCCAGGGATGCCCGCTCGGCCTTGACGCCGAAAAAGGCGACCACGACGGCCGTCAGGGCCAGGATGGCCGCGGTGGCCAGGTCGCCGTAGAGGATGAATTTGGGGTCCTTGCGGCCGATCAGGTTTCCGAAGAGCCAGGGGGCGATCGTTCCACCAATCGCCGTGCCAGCCGAGTAAAACAGGGCGATGGCCATGCCTCGCAGTTCCAGGGGGAAGATTTCGCTCACCGTCAGGTAGGCGGAACTGGCGGCGGCCGAGGCGAAAAAGAACGCCGCGGCCCACAGGGCAACCTGGGTCCAGGGGGTCAGCATGCCGGCATAAAACAAGCCCCCGGTCGCCGCCAGGAGGACCGCCGCGGCGAGGTACGTCCCCATGATCATCGGGCGACGGCCGATCGTGTCGAAGAAGTGGCCCAGGACCAGCGGGCCCATGAGGTTACCCAGGGTGAACGGCAGCAGATAAAGCCCGACCAGTCTCGCGGGAACCTCATAGAATTGTTCGAGGACCAGGGCCAGGGTGAACGCGACGCCGTTGTAAAGGAACGCCTGGGAGCCGATCATCGCCAGCCCCAAAACGGTGCGGCGCCCGTACTGCTTGAGCATGACGTGAGCGATCTTGAGGAAGCCGACGGGTCCGTGGGGCCGGATCGTCATTGGCTTCCCCTCGGGCGGCGGCAACGTGCCGACCTTGGGGTCGGCCTCGATGGTTTGTTCCACCTGATCGACGATGGTTTCGGCTTCCTCGCGGCGTCCGTGGGTCAGCAGCCAGCGGGGACTTTCGGGGACGTGGTGTCTCAGGAAGATGATCCCCAGGCCCATCGCGGCCCCAATGCCGAATCCCAGCCGCCAACCCAGATCGATCGGCAAAATCCTCGGGTCGAGCAAGAGAAACGTCGCCCCGTAGCCCAGGGCCGAGCCCGCCCAGAAGGTGCCGTTGATCGCCAGGTCGACCCTGCCTCGCAGGCGAGCGGGGATCAACTCGTCGATGGCCGAGTTGATCGCCGCGTACTCGCCGCCGATTCCCGCCCCGGTCAGGAACCGAAAGACGGCGAAGCTCCAGAAATCCCAGGAAAAGGCCGTGGCGAAGGCCGCGACGAGGTAGAGCCCCAGCGTGGCCGAGAACAGTTTCTTGCGGCCCAGGCGGTCGGTCAGGTAACCAAAGCCGAGCGCTCCGAGGACCGCCCCGACCAGGTAGGCCGTTCCCAGCAGGCCGATCTGCTCGTCACGGAAGTGGAGCGTTTTCGGATCCTTGAGCACAACCCCCACGGCGCCGACGAGGGTGACTTCCAGCCCGTCGATGATCCAGGTGATCCCCAACGCCAGCACCACCATCCAGTGCCAGCGGCTCCAGGGCAGTCGGTCCATCCTGGCGGGGATGTCGGTGGAGAAGGACTGCGACTCGTCCGTTGCCGCCATGAATCCCACCCCTCTCTCGCGGACCCGAGGATGACCCTTGGGGCCCGGGTGTAGCAACTGGCGAACCAGGACCGGTCGGAAGGAAAAAGTGGCGGGTCGGGCGGACCGGACGGTTGCCGGCGGAATCGGGGGCTTTTAACATGCGCCCTTCGTGCCGACCGAGAGTGGCGTCCGTATGGAATCGCGGTCTCAACAGGGACCGTGGGACGCATTGCCGTAACCCTTTCGGCCGAGCGGCCCCCCAGATTTCCCGGAGCGAGACCCGATGGCCCAGACCGCCTCCCACGTCGATCGGGCGTTTGCCCTGGCGAAAGAACGGTACGCGGACCTGGGCGTCGATGTCGACCGGGCGCTGGATCGGGTTTCGAGGGTGGCCGTTTCCCTGCATTGCTGGCAGGGGGACGACGTCGTGGGGTTCGAGAACTCGGGGGAAGCGCTGGGCGGCGGGTTGGCGGTCACGGGAAATTACCCCGGACGGGCGCGGACGGCCGAAGAATTGCGGGCCGACCTGGACGAGGCGTATCGATTGATCCCCGGCAAGCATCGGCTCAACCTGCACGCCATCTACGCCGAGACGAATGGTCGCAAGGTCGGCCGGGACGAGGTCGAGCCGGGCCACTTCCGCGGCTGGATCGACTGGGCACGGTCGAGCGGAATTGGGATGGACTTCAACCCAAGCTTTTTCGCCCACCCCAGGGCCAGCGACGGATACACCCTGGCGCATCCTGATGCCGCGATCCGTCGCTTCTGGATCGACCACGGGATCGCTTGCCGAAAAGTCGGTGCGGCCATTGGCGAGGCCCTTGGCCAGCCCTGCATCACCAACGTGTGGATTCCTGATGGCTCGAAGGACACGCCCATCGACCGCAAAGGACCCCGGGAGCGTTTGGTCGCGGCGCTGGATGAGGTCTTCGCGGCGAAGATCGACCCCCGGCACAATAAGGATGCGGTCGAGGCCAAACTGTTCGGCCTGGGGTCGGAGTCTTACGTGGTGGGGTCTCACGAGTTCTACCTCGGATACGCCCAGGCCCGGAAGGTTCTGCTGTGTCTGGACGCCGGGCACTTCCATCCGACCGAGGTGATCTCCGACAAGCTTTCGGCCGTCCTGACGTTCCTGGATGAAGTGTTGCTGCACGTCAGCCGGGGAGTGCGCTGGGATAGCGACCATGTGGTCACGCTGACCGACGAACTGGAGGCGATCGCCCAGGAACTCGTGCGCGGCGACTATCTGGGGCGGGTCCACATCGGTCTGGATTTCTTCGACGCCAGCATCAACCGGGTGGCGGCGTGGGTGATCGGCACCCGGAACATGCTCAAGGCGCTGCTGATGGCCATGCTGGAGCCGATCGACACCTTGCGGGACCTGGAAGCCCGAGGCGACAACACCTCGCGACTGGCCCTCCTGGAAGAGTTGAAGACGTTGCCCTTTGGAGCGGTCTGGGATGCCCACTGCGAGCGGTCGGGCGTGCCGGTGGGTCGCGCCTGGGTCGACGCGGTCAAGCGTTATGAGACCGATCATCTTTCCCGTCGCCACTCCTCCTGATCCTTTCCTTTCTTCCTCGGACCCGATGCTTCCATGACCCCCAACCCGCTGCTTGGTGTCGTCTATCACTGGCTCGGCGGCCTCGCCTCGGGCAGCTTTTATGTGCCGTATCGGGCGGTCCGGCGGTGGTCTTGGGAGACTTACTGGCTGGCCGGCGGGTTCTTCAGCTGGCTGATCGCGCCGTGGGTGCTGGCCCTGGCGCTGACCAATGATGTCACGATAGTGCTGAGCGAAACGCCCCGTGAGACCCTGGCCTGGACGTACTTTTTTGGGGTCCTCTGGGGTCTCGGGGGCCTGACGTTCGGTTTGACGATGCGTTACCTCGGGCTCTCGCTGGGAATGGCCACGGCGTTGGGATTTTGCGCAGTGGTCGGCACCCTGGCACCGGAGATTCAGAAAGGGACGTTTTCGGAGAACATTCTGGGAACGACCTCCGGTCGGGTCATCCTGTTGGGCGTGGCGATCTGCCTGGTGGGGATCGCCATTGCCGGCATGGCGGGCATCTCCAAGGAACGAGAGATGTCCGAGGAAGAGAAGAAACGCACCGTCAAGGAGTTCAACCTTCGCAAGGGGGTGTTGGTGGCGGTCTTCTCCGGGATCATGAGTGCCTGCTTCGCGTTCGGGCTGACCGCCGGCGAGAATATCTCGCTCATCACCAAGGTTCACCGAACCTCGGACTTGTGGAGCGGTCTGCCCGTGCTGATTGTGGTCCTGCTGGGAGGGTTCACCACGAACTTCTTCTGGTGCGTGTACCTGAACATCAGGAATCGAACCGGATACGAGTATCTCAGCACCCGACAGCGACGGGCGACCCTGGGCCGGGGACAGGAGACCATCGTCGAACCTGTCACCGACGCCCCAGGCGAGGAGATGGCCGCGCGACTTCCGGGCGGCTCCGAGATTGATGGGGACCGCATCCCTCTGCTCTCCAATTACTTCTTCAGTGCCCTGGCCGGAGTGACCTGGTATTTCCAGTTCTTCTTCTACTCAATGGGGCACACCAAGATGGGGAAACAGTTTGGTTTCTCCAGTTGGACGCTCCACATGGCCAGCATCATCATTTTCAGTTCCTTATGGGGGATCGCGCTACGCGAGTGGAAGGGAACCAGCGTCCGGACTCGCGGGTTGCTGGGCCTGGGTCTGGCGGTCCTGATTGGTTCAACGGTCATTGTTGGGTACGGCAACAAACTCGGCGCCGATCAGCCGGCGGCTTCCACCTCATCGGCCCACTAACACCCCGAGACTCATGAACCGACGCATCCGTTCCCTGTTGGCCCTGGTCGTTTGGCCGTTGACGGCCGCGAGTCCCGCCCCGGCGCTGGCCGACCCCGGCGCTCTCGTCCCGACCTACTTGCGGACCGAGGCCCGCGTCAATCCGCTGGGTCTGGAGGACAAGGCGCCTCGACTGAGCTGGATTGTCGAATCGTCGGCTCGTGGTCAGGTGCAGTCGGCGTATCAGGTTCTGGTCGCGTCGGCTCCGGAGGGATTGGCGGCCGACAAGGGAGATTTGTGGGATAGCGGCAAGGTGGCCAGCGATGAGACGACCAACATCGCCTACGCCGGCAAGCCCCTCGCCTCGCATGCGTATGCCTTCTGGAAGGTGAAGGTCTGGGACAAGGCCGACGCGGCCTCGGCCTGGAGTCCTCCGGCGCAGTGGTCGGCCGGTATCCTGGAGCCCTCGGGGTGGACGGCCCAGTGGATTGGCTATGACGGCAACCGCGTGGGGGAGAACCCCGAGCCTCCGGTCGCCGGCGCCAAGTGGATCTGGTCGAAGTCCGGTGATGGGGCCGTGGCTCCCAAGGGGGTCTCATATTTCCTGAAGCGGTTCAACCTGCCGGGTGGAGCGAAAGCGCCCAAGGCCGAATTGCACGTCTCAGCCTCGGACCGGTTCTTCGTTTACGTCAACAAGCAACTCGCCGCCACCGACCTGCCGGGCGCGGTGCCGATCCAGTGGGTGCGGCCCGTCGATATCCTGCCGCACATCAAGGACGGCGAGAACGAGATCCTCGTCAAGGTCGAGCACGCCGCCGACGGCCCCGCCGGGCTTCTGGTCCACGTTGATGCGAAGGGCGAGGACGGCAAGACGACGACCGTCAACACCGATGAGTCCTGGCAGCAGGTCTACAAGACCGAGGCGAACTGGGGACCCGACGATCAGGATCTGTGGGCGTCGAACTGGACCGACAGCCGCGTCCTGGCCGAGTATGGCGGCGCCCCGTTCGGCAAGCTCAAGCACGATGTGCTGTTCCTGCCCCCCCCGCCCCACCTGCGAACCGCGTTCCAGGCGGAGAAGCCCATCAAACGGGCGACCTTGTACGCGACCGGCCTGGGGATCTTCGACCTCTACCTGAACGGCCACCGCGTCACCGACGACACCTTCAACCCCGGCTGGACCGACTACAACAAGCGGGTTCTGTATCGGGCCTACGACGTGACGCCCCTGGTTCAGTCCGGAGAAAACGCGCTCGGGGCGATTTTGGCTGACGGCTGGTACAGCGGCTACATCGGCTGGGGACACCTGCGCGACCATTACGGCAAGAAGCCCCGGTTCCTCGGCCAGTTGCACGTGGAGTATGCCGACGGCACGACCGCCGAGGTCGCCACCGGACCGAACTGGAAGGCCGGCACCGGCGCGATTCGCGAGTCCGACTTCCTGATGGGCGAGACGGTCGACGCTCGCCAGGCCGCCAATGGTTGGGATCGTCCCGGCTTCGATGACTCGTCCTGGAAGCCGGTGGATGTGTGCGCCGAGTTGAAGCCGGTCGTTCAGCCCCACCCCGGGCCGCCGGTGCGGGCTTTTGCTGAGTTGAAGGCCACGAAGATCACTCAGCCGAGGCCGGGGGTTTACGTGCTGGACCTGGGGCAAAACTTCGCCGGCGTGCCGAGGCTAACGCTGCACAATGCCTCGCCCGGCCAGCGGATCAACCTGCGGTTCGCCGAGCGGCTGAACGCCGATGGCTCGCTGTACACAATCAACTACCGAGGGGCCCGGTCGATCGACACCTACATTGCCCGGGGCGGCCCGATCGAGGTGTTCGAGCCCCGGTTCACCTTCCACGGGTTCCAGTATGTCGAGCTTTCGGGCCTGACCGCCCCGCCCGCGGCCGATACCCTGGTCGGCGTGGCCCTCAGCAGCGCCACGCCGGTCGCCGGGATTTTCGAGTCGTCCGATGCGACGCTCAACAAAATCCATAGCAACGGCTACTGGACCCAGCGGTCCAACTTCATCGACATCCCGACTGACTGCCCCCAGCGAGACGAACGCCTCGGCTGGACCGGCGACGCCCAGGTCTACGTTCGGGCCGCCACGCTCAACGCCGACGTCCAGGCGTTTTTCGCCAAGTGGCTAGTCGACCTGGAAGACGGACAGCGGGCCGACGGCCAGTTTCCGATGGTCGCGCCGGTCAAGGTAGCCGAGGCCGACGGCGGACCCGCCTGGGCCGACGCCGGCACCGTTTGCCCGTGGACGATTTATGACGTTTACGGCGACCGTCGATTGCTGGAGAAGCACTACCCGTCGATGACCCGGTTCATCGCCTTCACCGAGCGTCGCAGTCCCGACCTCCTGCCGCCGGCCACCTACCACTGCTTCGGCGACTGGTTGAGCATCAACGCCGACACGCCCAAGGACGTCATCTACACGGCCTATTTCGCCCTCAGCACCAGATTGACCGCCCGCGCCGCCGAGGCGCTTGGCAAGGTCGACGAGGCCGAGAAGTTCAATGCTCTGTTCGGCAGGATCAAGACGGCGTTCAACAAGGCGTTCGTCGCCGAGGACGGGCGGATCAAGGGGGACACCCAGGCAGTTTACGTGATGGCGATCGCCTTCGGCCTGCTCGACGCCGAGAAGCAGAAGCTGGCCGCCAACCACCTGGTCGCCAACATCGAGGCCCGCGATTTCCACCTGTCGACGGGGTTCATCGGCACCAAGGACCTGATGCTGGCCCTTTCCAAGATTGGCCGCGAGGACGTCGCCTATCGCCTGCTGTTTCAGGACACCTTCCCCGGCTGGGGGTTCTCGATCAAGCAGGGGGCGACGAGCATCTGGGAGCGTTGGGACGGATACACCCCCGAGAAAGGGTTCCAGGACGCGGGGATGAATTCGTTCGCCCACTATTCCTTTGGCGCGGTCTACCAGTGGATCGTCGAGAACGTCGGCGGCATCCGCTCCGATGGCCCGTCCTACAAGAAGATCGTGATCGCCCCGAGGCCCGGAGGCCCGTTGACCTGGGCCGTGACGGGGTATCGGAGCGTGCGGGGACAGATCGCCACCCGCTGGAAGAAGAAGCGGGGCGTGCTGACCCTCGACGTGACGGTCCCCGCCAACACCACCGCCACCATCCACATTCCGGCCGCCCGCGCCGAGGATGTCACCGAGGGCGGCAAGGCCCTTGCCGACGCCGAAGGGATTCGCGTGGAGCAGGCGGGCGAAGGCATTGTGGCCCTCTCGGTGGGCTCGGGGGTTTACCGGTTCGCGACCCAGGCACGTTGACGATTCGCGGTATGGGGATTCAATCACCCTGGCGGGGCGAGGGCCTGGCGGACCATTCCGTCGCCCCTTTTGCTCCGCCAGCGGCGTTTCCGGCCTGTCAGGAATGACCGTTGAACGAGGTTCCGAGCGATGCGCAAGTCTTACCTGTTCCTGCTCGGACTGTTGCTCTCCACGGCCAATGGTGACGAGCCGGCGAAAGTGTCGGACCGGCTCCGCGTCCCCGAAGGGTTTGTCATCGAGCCAGTCGCTGGCCCGCCGCTGGTGGACCGGCCGATCGTCGCCGACCTTGACGAGTTGGGTCGGCTCTACGTCGCCGACTCTTCGGGTTCGAACGCGCCGGTCGCGGAGCAGCTCAGAAATCCCACGCACCGGGTTGTCCGCCTGGAGGACACCGACGGCGACGGCCGGTTCGACCGAAGCACGGTCTTCGCCGACCGGCTGATGTTTCCCGAGGGGGCGATGTGGCTCGATGGGTCACTCTACGTCGCGGCTCCACCGTCAATCTGGAAACTGACCGACGACGATGGCGACGGGGTGGCCGAGCGTCGGGAGGAGTGGTTTCGGGGCAAGACCCTGACCGGTTGCGCGAACGACCTTCACGGCCCGTACCTCGGCCCCGACGGCCGGATTTACTGGTGCAAGGGGGCCGACGCCGAACAAACCTACCCTCGCGCCGGCCGGTCGCCCCTGGTGACTCGCGCCGCTCACATCTTCCGCTCGCGAGTGGATGGGTCGGAGATCGAGCCGGTGATGACCGGCGGCATGGACAACCCCGTCGAGGTCGCCTTCACCCCCGGGGGGGAGCGGATTTTCACCACGACCTTTCTTCAGGAACCCGAAGGCGGGCGCCGGGACGGGATAATCCACGACATTTACGGGGGGATTTACGGCAAGGTCCGTGGCGGGCTGGAGAATCATCTCCGGACGGGCCGCGAGGTCATGCCGGTTCTGGTCCACCTGGGGCCCGCCGCTCCCAGCGGGTTGACTCGTCGGGAGTCCGACGCCTGGGGGCCGGACTACCGCGACAACCTTTTCGCGGCCCTGTTCAACCTTCGCAAGGTGACCCGCCACGTCCTGACGCCCGAGGGTTCAACCTTTCACGCCACCACCGAGGACTTTCTGACTTCGACCGACCCGGATTTTCACCCGACCGACGTCCTGGAAGACGCCGATGGGAGTCTTCTCGTCCTCGACACCGGCGGTTGGTACAAACTCTGCTGCCCAACCTCGCAACTGGCCAAGGCGGAGGTATTGGGGGCGATTTACCGCATCCGCAAGGCCGACACTCGTCGCGTCGACGACCCTCGCGGCCTGAAGCTGGGTTGGGGCAACCCCAGTCACGACGAACTCGCGAGCCGGCTGGACGACCCGCGTCCCGTGATTCGTCGACGTGCCACGGGGTTCCTCGCGAGGCTTGGTCCATCGTCGCTTCCGACATTAGCGAGGGTGATTCGCGAGGGGAAATCGGTCGAGGCGCGACGATCGGCGGTCTGGGCCACCACTCGGGTTGACCATCCGGGGGCTCGGGACGCCACTCGCCTGGCCCTGGACGACCCGGACGCCACGGTCCGTCAGGCAGCCTTGAATGCGATCAGCCTTTGGCGGGATCGCGCGGCGGTCTCCCCTCTGTTGCGCGTCTTGAAACGCGACGCATCCGCCGGCCGACGGGTCGCCGCCGAGGCCCTGGGTCGGATCGGGGCGGCCGAGGCCGTGCCCGCCTTGCTGGATGCTGCGGAGATTCCCGCGGATCGGCCCCTGGACCATGCCTTGACGCTGGCGTTGATCGAGATCGGCGACTCGGACGCGACCCGCGAAGGCTTGAAACGGGCGAATCCCGACGTACGCCGGGCGGCCTTGATCGCCCTCGACCAGATGCCCAACGGCCACCTCGGGCCCGAGGTCATCGTCGCGGAACTCGACGCGGTGGATCCTGAACTTCGCGAGGCCGCCGGTTGGATCGTGGGCCGTCACCCCGAATGGGCCTCCACCGTGGCCGACGCCCTGCCCGGTTGGATGGCCGCATGGCCAGGGAAAACTCAGGTACAAAGAGGGGACCTGGAACGACGGATCGGAGAGTTTGCTGGGGCCGGGGCGGTCCAGGACCTCCTGGGGACCTATCTCGACGATGCCGCAGCTCCGCTTGATGGGAAACTGATGGTGCTGCGGGCCCTCAACCGTCCTGCTTTGTCATTGCGTTCCGAAGGATTGAGCCGGGCCCTGGTCCGTCTGGTGGTGAGTCCCGAGGACGCATTGGCCCGCCAGGCGGTCTTGAGCGTGAGGAACCTCCTGGTCGTTCCTTCCTTGTCGGGGAAGCTCCTCGAGGCCCTCTTGCGACGAGGTTCGCTGGCAACGGCGTCGGCGGAGTCTCGGATCGAATCCCTTGCCTCGATCGCGCCGGGGCGATTGGTGCCCGATCGCGAGTTGTTCGACTTCCTTCGAGGTCAGTTGGCCTCGGACGGGCCAGTCACTCAGCGATTGATGGCGGCCGACGTCCTGGCCCAGGCCCGGCTCGGGGTGGACGATCTGGTCTCTTTGACGGCCGAACTTCCCGAGGCGGGACCGCTGGTGCTGGATCGCCTCCTGCCCTGCTTTTTGAAGTCGACGGAGGATCGGGTAGGCCTTGCTTTGGTCGAGGCACTGGGCCGGCCCTCGCCGCCCTCGGGACTACGGGTCGCCACGCTTCGCGATCTTCTGGAGCCATTTGGGGCGCCGGTGAAGGCCGCCGCCGAGCCCCTTTTCGCCGCGATCCACCAGAGTGAGGCCGCTCAGCGGGGCCGGCTCGATGCGCTCCTGGCGGCATCGGCCGGGGGAGATGCTCGCCTCGGTCGAGAGGTTTTCAACGGTTCCAAGGCGGCGTGCGTCACCTGTCACGCCATTGGCTACCTGGGCGGCAAGGTCGGGCCGGACCTGACCCGCATCGGCGAGGTCCGCACCCGTCGGGATCTGCTGGAGGCGATCGCCTACCCGAGTGCCAGCTTCGTCCGCGGTTATGAACCCGTCCAGGTCGCCACGAAGCAAGGTGTGGTTGTTTCGGGCGTCCTGCGAACCGAGACGCCCGAGGCCATCGTTCTGGTCACCGGACCGGAAAAAGAGGCCCGCATCGCCCGGGAGGAGATTGACGAACTTCGACCCGGGACGGTCTCGGTCATGCCGGCGGGCCTTGAGCAGCAGTTGACTGCGGGAGAACTCGGCGACCTCCTGACCTTCCTCCAGGGGTGCCGCTGAACGGCCGGGATTGAGCTGGGCCCGCCTCGCGGGCCGATCGGCACGACGCGCCGGCCTCAAGTGGTCCCGACCCCCCTTCATCGCCGATAATCGACGGGCCAGGGTCGATTTCGAGGGGGGAGCCATGCTGCTGACCGTCCGCGCCGAGGCGACTTACGAACTTCCCGCCGAGACGTTCCTCCTGCTAATGGTCGAGCCGCCGCTGGCCGGACCGACCCATCGGGTTCACGAGGAAGCGCTGTTTACGACGCCGACGCTCTACTCGGAACTCTGGACCGACACCGCGGGCAACCCGCAACGGCGACTGGTCGCGCCGGCGGGGACGTTCTCGTTCACCTTCCGGGCGACGATCGAGGCGGACCCCGAAAGTCCCCTCCCGCCCGACGCTCCGGCCCACCCTGCTCAGGAAGTTCCCCCCGGGGCGATGGTGTACACTCTTCCGTCGCGTTACTGCCAGTCGGACCAGTTGGCGAGGCTCGCCCGGGGCGAATTTGGTCACCTGCCGGCGGGCGCCCCCAGGGTCAACGCCATCGCGACGTGGGTCCGTCGCCATGTCGAATATCGCTACGGCACGACCTCGGCCGCAACTTCGGCGTTCGACACCGTGACCCAACGGATCGGCGTTTGCCGGGATTTTGCCCACCTGGTCGTGGCGCTTTGTCGAGGCCTGGACATCCCGGCTCGGTATGTTGCCGGCTACGCCCTCGGGCTGGAGCCTCCCGATTTTCACGGAATCGCCCAGGTCTATCTCGCCGGGGCCTGGCACAATATCGACGCGACCTTTGATGGCGTCCGCCCGGCCATCGTGCCGATCGCCGTGGGCCGCGACGCCGCCGACGTGGCAATGATGACCCTTTGGGGCGATGCCACCCTGACCTACCAGGCCGTCGAAGTCCGGCAAGTCTCCTGAGCCTCGGAGCCGACCCCGGGCGTGATCCGGCCCTCCCACCAAGGATCAACCACCATGCGCCTTGCCCGGCTCGTCCTTCTTGCCACGGTGGCGATGGACCCGCCCGCCACCGTGCCCGCCGCCGATGCCCCCGTGGCCCACATCGATGGGTTCGCGGTCGACGGCGTGGAGCCCCGCGCTGGCGATGCCGACGCCCCCTTCGCCCAAGGCTGGCCCGCGGCGACCGCTCCCGGTGATCTCGCACTCAAGGATTACCCGGCCTACCGAAGCGCCGAGGCCCGTGGTCCGGGTCGGCAGCCGGCCGCGGTGGATGGCTTGTTCTTCCCTCTGTTCCTCCACATCACCCAATCCGACGTGGCGATGACCTCGCCGGTGGTGATAACACCCCCCCAGCCCACGGCCGCCGACCCCGGCGAGGCCTCGATGGAATTCGTTTACCGTAAGCCCGATCTGGGGAAGCCAGGGCAAGGAGTCGGCATCGTGCGGGTTGTCGATCACCCCCCCGCACGGTTCCTCTGCCTTGGCGTTCAGGGAACAATGGACGAGGCCAAGACGACTCGCGGGGTGAGTGTCCTGCACGACTGGCTCGACAAGCATCGCGACGAGTGGGTCGCCGCCGGTCCGCCTCGGAGACTTGGCTACCACTCGCCGATGACTCCCGAGGACCGCCGCCTCTGGGAGGTCCAAATCCCCGTGACCCAGCCACCGGCGGCAACCGTCAATCCTTCGGCGACCGGACAAGGGTGGGTGAACCTCGACGGGCTCGACGCCTGGCGACCGAAGGGTGCGGCCTGGCAGGTGGTCGGCTCGATCGCCCCCAGCTCGACCAATCCGCGGTTGCTTGTTGGCGGGCCCGGCCGGGGCATCCTCACCAATGGACCGACCGGAAACCTGCCCAACCTCTTGACCAAACGGGATTTCGGCGACGTCGAGATCCATGCGGAATTTCTGATCCCCCCGCGGTCGAACTCGGGGATCAAGCTGGAAGGTCTGTACGAGATTCAGATTTTCGACAGCTTTGGCAAAGCCCCCGCGAAGGCCGACGACTGCGGCGGGATCTACCCCCGCGCCGAGCTTTTGCCGAGCTACCATCACATCGACGACGGAATTCCCCCCCGGCTCAACGCTTGCCGACCGCCCGGGGAATGGCAGACGCTCGACATCCGCTTTCGAGCGCCGAAGTTCAACGCCGAGGGACGGAAGGTCGCGCCGGCCCGGTTTGAGCGGGTCGAGCTGAACGGCCAGGTCGTCCAGGAAAACGTCGACGTGCCGACTCCCACCGGACATGCCTGGCACGATGCCGAGCGGCCCGCCGGCCCAATCTTGCTCCAGGGGGACCACGGGCCCGTCGGGTTTCGCAACCTTCGGGCCCGCCCCCTCGATTGAGGTCGGCTCAG
The DNA here is from genome assembly GCA_965201075.1 of Isosphaeraceae bacterium. Lineage (GTDB taxonomy): Bacteria > Planctomycetota > Planctomycetia > Isosphaerales > Isosphaeraceae > CBDAVP01. The sequence goes on from CBDAVP010000002.1 coordinate 62,531, forward strand.
GCGCGATCTTCCTCGCTGGTCACGTCGGGCACGTCCTCGCCCAGGGCGGTCGCCAGGTCCATCTGGTGCTCCTGCTCCTGGACGAGAATCCCGCGAATCTTCTCGGCCAGAGCGTACTCGCCGAGGGTTTCGGCCTGGCGGACCCTGACCTTGTAGTTGCGGATCGTCTCGTTCTCGTTTTCGAGGTCGAAACGAAGCATCTCCTCGGCTTTTTCCGAGGTCTTGACGAGCTTCGGCGTGGTGGTGGGCATTCCGCCGAGGTAGTCAATCTGCTGAGAGAGCGTGATGGCGTGTTCCAGCTCCTCCCCGGCGTGAACCTCCAACTCCTTCGCGATGTTCATGTACGCGGCGCCCTTGAGCACCTGGGAGTACACGACGTAAGCGATAATGGCCTGGTACTCTCGGGAAAGGTCCTCGTTGAGCAGGTCAATCATCTGCTGACGGGTGATCTTGGATGTCGCTTCGCCACGATCCACGTCGCTGGCCATGAGATACTCCTCGAAAACAAAAAAGCGGCTCGGGACGGTTTCCTCGGTGATTCGCGACGAACTCCCGTCGCGGGAGAACGCGAAGCGCGTGGGTTACGATCCAACGGTATCCCCAGGTCCAGCCATGATCCAGAGTTCGGACGCGGGATTCGTGGCTGCTGAGGTTGGGTCAGGCCGGAACTTGCCGCCGCAACGCTGATCCTTCCCAGGAGCGGGTCCTCGGGAGGTCCGCCCATCATGGCCGGACCGTGCGGCCATCGCCAGTCCGAGGGATGGACGGAAAATTCGAGAGTGAGAACCCGCCCGGAATTTCGTTTCCGGTTGCCTCCGTCGCTATAAAGATTAGGGAAAGCCTTTGCGGATCTTGCGGTTTCCCCGGACGGGCGAGTCGAATCATGTCCCGAAATGTTTGGGCCTGCCTTGCGATCGCAATTGGGGTCTCGGGCGTTGGCTGTCAGCAAGCCAAGCCCCCGGTCGTCTCCAAGGAACCTCCGGTTGTCCTGGTGAGCCAGCCAGTGACCGAGGAGGTGACGGATTCCGAGGAGTTCACCGGGCGGACCGACGCCTTCCAGTCGGTGGAGGTCCGGGCCCGGGTCACCGGATATCTCGACCAGATTTTTTTCGTTGACGGGACGGAAACGACCGAGGGGGACAAACTGTTCCAGATCGACCCCCGACCTTATCAGGCCGAGGTCGACCGGACCGAGGCCGCGGTGGTCCAGGCCGAGGCGCAACTGAAGCGGGCCGACGCCGACCATCGACGGTCGGTCTCCCTGTTCAACCGAGGCGTCCAGAGCCGCGAGGAATTCGACCGGGTGACGGGCGATTTCGAGGTCGCCAAGGCGGCCATCGGCATCGCCAAGGCCAATCGGGACCTGTCCAAACTCAACCTCGGTTTCACCACGGTCACCGCGCCGATCCCGGGATTGCTCAGCCGCAAACAGGTGGACAAGGGCAACCTCGTGAAGGCCGATGAGACGATTCTGACCACGATTGTCCGCCTTGACCCCATGTACGTGTATTTCGACGTCGATGAGCGGACCCTGTTGCGAATCCGCCGGATGATTGGCGAAGGCCGAGTTCAGTCTCGCAACGAGGCCGAGGTCCCGGTTCAGGTGGGGTTCGCCGATGAGGACGGGTTTCCCCACTCCGGCAAGATTGACTTCAGCGAGAACCGAGTCGACCCCAGCACTGGCACATTGCGAGTTCGCGGCGTCATCGCCAACCCCAAGTCCGCGCCCAACAAGCCGCGGTTCTTGTCGCCCGGGCTCTTTGTGCGGACCCGACTGCCCCTGGGCCAGCCCCATCGGTCGTTGATGATTCCCGAGCAGGCCGTCGGGACCGACCAGGGAAGAAAATTCGTTTACGTGGTCAATGCCAAGAACGAAGTCGGTTATCGTCCGGTCGAGGTCGGCCTGCTGAACAAGGGGTTGCGAGTGATCGACCACGGGCTGACCACGGGCGAGAACGTCATCGTCAGCGGTGTGCAGCGGGTCCGTCCGGGCCTGAAAGTCACGCCCAAACTCGCCGACGCGACCCTTCGCGCCCCGGCGGAGAAACCAGAAGCCGCCGCCCCCCCCGGCGACCCCAAGGCCAAGCCGTCCGGCTCGGCCAAGCCGGCATCCGCGGCGAATTCCTCGTCGCCCGTCGTGATCGGCGGGAACGGGGTGCCCGCGACCGCCGGCCGTTGAGTTTGTCCTGAGTTCACGGGCGGCCGGATGGGGTTGGGTCGAGGATCGGGGATACCGGAGGACTGGTCGTGATCTCCCGCTTCTTTATTGACCGGCCGATCTTCGCGGCCGTTCTGTCGATCGTGATCACGCTCGCGGGCGGAATCGCGGTCTTCACGCTGCCCATCTCGCAGTACCCACCGATCGCCCCACCGACGGTCCAGGTCGATTGCACCTACCCCGGCGCCGCTGCTCAGGTCGTCTCGGAAACCGTCGCCACGCCGATTGAGCAGCAGGTCAACGGCGTCGAGAGCATGCTGTACATGTCCTCGCAGTGCACCAACGACGGCTCGTACAACCTGACCGTCACGTTTAACCACGGCGTCGACCTGAACATGGCTCAGGTGCTGGTCCAGAACCGGGTCAGCCTGGCGTTGCCCTTGTTGCCCGACGTCATCAAGCAAACCGGGGTCAACGTCAAGAAGAAGTCCCCGGAAATCCTGATGGCGATCGCCCTCAACTCCCCGTCTCGACGCTACGACCAGCTTTATCTCAGCAACTACGCCTTGATGCAGGTCCGCGACGAGTTGAGCCGGGTGCCCGGGATCAGCGACGTGACCTTGCTAGGTCAGCGCGACTACAGCATGAGGGTCTGGGTCGACCCGGAGAAACTCGCCTCCCGCGAGATGACCGCCGCCGACGTGGCGATGGCCATCCGCGAGCAGAACTCACAGGTTGCCACCGGTCAGATCGGCCAGCCGCCGATTCCCGACGGCCAGATGATCCAGGTGCCGTTGACGACCCTGGGACGGCTCAAGACCGTCGAGGAATTTCGCGACGTCATCATCAAGGTCGGGCGCGACCGCAACTTTACCCGCTTGCGAGACGTGGCGACGGTCGAGCTGGCGGCCAAGAACCAGGACATCGGGACCAAGGTCAACGGCAAGCCGTCGGTCAGTCTCGCCATCTTCACCTTGCCCGACGCCAATGCCCTGGAGTGCGCCGATACCGTCAAGGCGAAGATGGAGGAACTCAAGCAACGGTTCCCCGATGGCGTGGATTATGAGATTCGCTACGACACCACCCCGTTCATCCGCGAGTCGATTGACCGAGTCTTCGAAACGCTCCAGGAGGCAATCCTCCTGGTGGCGATCGTGGTGCTGGTGTTCCTCCAAAACTGGCGGTCGACCCTGATTCCCCTGGTCGCCGTCCCGGTCGCCATCATCGGCACCTTCGCCGCCATGGCAATCCTGGGATTCTCGATCAATAACCTGACGCTCTTTGGATTGGTGCTGGCCATCGGCATCGTGGTGGATGACGCGATCGTCGTGGTCGAGGCTGTCGAACATCACATCGAACACGGCCTGGCCCCGCGAGAAGCGACCGTGCGGGCGATGGACGAGGTGAGCGGTCCGGTGGTGGCGATCGGCCTGGTCCTGACAGCGGTGTTCGTGCCTTGTGCATTCATCACGGGGATCGTGGGTCAGTTTTTCCGTCAGTTCGCGTTGACGATCGCGGTGAGCACGGTGATTTCGGCGTTCAACTCGCTGACGTTGAGTCCGGCACTGGCGGCCGTGCTGTTGCGACCCCGGACGCAGAAGTCGCTGGCCAATCCCCTGCCGAGGTTGGCGTTCGCCCTGTTGGGAGCCTATCTGGGGTGGGTGGAACTGTCACCCCCCATCGCGGCCCATCTGGGCGGGGTCGCCCACGCGGCGACGGCTCCGGCGGTCGCCGAGGTGGCGACGAACGCGGCGGGACTTTCTCCGCTGGCGCTGGTTTTGGGAACCCTGGCGGGAGCGGCTGCTGGCTGGGTGATCGGCTGGCCGGTGAATCGGCTTCTGGGCTTGTTCTTCCGTCTCTTCAATGCGGGCTTCCGTCGGATTACCAGACTTTACGTCTGGGTGGTCGGGGGAATGCTGCGGGTGAGCTTCGTGGTGCTGGCCGGGTATGGCGGGTTGCTTTACCTGACGTACTGGGGTTTCACGAACACGCCGGCCGGGTTTATTCCCTCGCAGGACATGGGCTACATCCTGTGCGATGTGCAGTTGCCCGACTCCACTTCCGACGAACGCACCCGCCTGGTGATGGATCACATTGAGTCGATCGCCCGAGGAGTTCCCGGGGTCAAGTACACCCAGATTATCTCGGGCCAGTCGATGCTACTGAGTGCCAAGGGATCGAACTTCGGGTCGATGTTCGCCATCCTCCAGCCGTTCAAGGATCGGCCCGACCCGGTGGTCGATCGCTTCTTCCGCTGGATAGCCAAACCCAGGACCGAGGCGTGGGCCCGCCGGACGTTTGGTTGGAAAAAAAACCCGCCAAAGTCCGGCGAGGCGATCCAGGCCGAGATGCGCAAGCGGTTCGGGGCCAAGGTGATTGACGCGACCGTCACGGTTCTCGGCCCCCCTCCGGTCCGCGGCGTCGGCCGCGCCGGTGGGTTCAAGCTGATGGTCGAAGACCGGGGCGATAACGGCTCGGCCACCCTTCAGGGGCAGACCGACAACCTGGTCGACCAGTGCAAGTTACAGCCGGGGCTAGTCGGGATGACCTCGGTTTTCCGCGCCAACGTGCCGTCCTTGTATGTCGACGTGAACCGAACCCAGGTTCTGGCCAAGGAGGTTACGCTCAAGGATCTTTTCGACACGCTGCGGATCTACCTGGGATCACTGTATGTCAACGATTTCAACCTCTTTGGACGGACCTGGCAGGTGGTGGTCCAGGCCGATCAGCCCTTCCGCAATACGATCAACGACGTCCGTCGCCTCAAGGTCCGCAACGCCCATGGCGCGATGGTCCCCCTGGGGACCCTGGCCGATATCGATGAGATCAACGGGCCCCTGGTCCTGACTCGCTACAACATGTATCCCGCCGCCCCCGTCAATGGGGCCTCGGCGCCCGGGACGAGTTCCGGCGAGGCGATAAACCTGATGCAGTCCCTGGCCAAGGATCAACTCCTCTCGTCCATGGCTTATGAGTGGACCGAACTGGCGTTCCTGGAACTTCAGGCCGGCAGCACGGCAATGATGATTTTCGGCTTCGCCGTGGTGATGGTTTTCCTCGTGCTCGCCGCCCAGTACGAAAGCTGGTCGCTGCCCCTGGCGATCATTTTAGTTGTGCCGATGTGCCTGCTTAGCGCCGTTATCGGGGTACGGATCGCCGGGGCCGACATCAACATCTTCACCCAGATTGGGTTCGTCGTTCTGGTCGGCCTGGCCAGCAAGAATGCGATCCTGATCGTCGAGTTCGCCAAGCAGAAACGCGATGCCGGCGAGTCTCGTCGCCAGGCCACCCTGGAGGCGTGTACCCTTCGGCTCCGGCCGATCATCATGACCTCTTTCGCGTTCATTCTGGGCGTGGTGCCCTTGATTTTGGGCGCCGGGGCCGGGGCCGAGATGCGCCGGACCCTGGGAATCACGGTCTTTTCGGGAATGCTCGGGGTGACGCTGTTCGGCATCTTCCTCACGCCGGTATTTTTCTCGGTGATCGACTGGGTGGGCGAGACTCGCCTGTTCAACTCCCCGACGATGCGTCGCATCAATTCGCTGTCGACCGGGCTGATCTCCTTGCGATTCGCCCGGCACTTTCTTTCCCGAGCCACCGCTCGCAAGCCTTCCGTGTCGGCGTCCCGGCCTCCGTCGCGGACCGAGCCGGCGGAGGCTCCCGTTGGCGAACTCGTCGAGCATCCGTGAGGATTTCGCATGTCGCGCTTCTTCATCGACCGGCCCATCTTCGCCTCGGTGTTGTCGATCATCATCACCCTGGCCGGCGGCATCGCGGTCTTCACTCTCCCAGTTGCGCAGTATCCCGACATCACCCCGCCAACCGTCGAGGTTTCGGCTTACTATCCAGGCGCCAACGCCCGGGTGGTCGCCGACACCGTCGCCGCGCCGATTGAGCAGCAGGTCAACGGCGTCGAAAACATGCTCTACATGTCGTCGCAATGCACCAACGACGGCATGTACAAGCTTACCGTCACCTTCCGACTGGGCGTTGACCTGAACATGGCCCAGGTGCTGGTGCAGAACCGCGAGGCGCTCGCCGAGCCGATCTTGCCGGACCTCGTCAAACGCCGAGGCGTGACCGTTAAAAAGAAGTCGCCCAGTCAGTTGATGATCGTCAACCTGTTCTCCTCCGACAATACCCGCGATAGTCTTTACCTCAGCAACTACGCGACCATTCAGCTTCGAGACGAGTTGGCCCGCCTCGACGGCATCGGCGACATCACCTATCTCGGCCAGCGCGACTACAGCATGAGAATCTGGCTCGACCCGGGCCGGATGTCGTTCCGAGGCCTGACGGCCACCGACGTATCCCTGGCCATCGAGCAGCAGAATACCCAGGTCGCCGCCGGTCAGATTGGTCAGCCACCCGTCCCGACCGGTCAGGTCTTTCAGTACACAATGAGTACGCTCGGACGACTCAAGGACCCCGAGCAGTTCGCCGACATCATCCTCAAAACCGACACCGATGGCCGCATCGTGCGTCTGCGCGACGTTGCCAAGATTGAGCTTGGCGCTCAGGCTTACGACCAGTCTTGCACCCTCGACGGCAAGCCCTCGGTGGCCCTGTCGATCTACCAACGCCCCGGCTCCAACGCTCTCCAGACGGCCCAACTCGTCCGCGACAAGATGGTGGAGCTGAAGGAGCGTTTCCCTCAGGGACTCGACTACGCGATCGTTTACGACACCACTCCGTTCATTACCGAATCCGTCAGTGAGGTGTTTAACACGTTGCGAGACGCCATCCTTCTGGTGGCGATCGTGGTGCTGGTGTTCCTCCAAAACTGGCGGTCGACCCTGATTCCCCTGGTCGCCGTCCCGGTCGCCATCATCGGCACCTTCGCCGCCATGGCCATGTTCGGATTCTCCCTCAACAACCTGACGCTCTTTGGGTTGGTGCTGGCCATCGGCATCGTGGTGGATGACGCGATCGTCGTGGTCGAGGCTGTCGAACATCACATCGAACACGGCCTGGCCCCGCGAGAAGCGACCGTGCGGGCGATGGACGAGGTGAGCGGACCGGTGGTGGCGATCGGCCTGGTCCTGACGGCGGTGTTCGTGCCTTGTGCGTTCATCACGGGGATCGTGGGTCAGTTTTTCCGCCAGTTCGCGTTGACGATCGCGGTGAGCACGGTGATTTCGACGTTCAACTCACTGACGCTGAGCCCGGCGCTGGCCGCCCTCTTGCTTCGTCCGCGATCGGCCCAGGGGGCGAGGCGAGCCCTTCCCACTCTGGCTTACGTCGCCCTGGGTGGATTTCTTGGGTACACCCTCCTGGCCCCGCTCGCCGATCGCTACCTCGGACCGAGCCTGGCGGGGCGCCTCTCGGCGAGGGACCTGGCCCTGGCAATGAAGGTCGCGGCGACCGTCCTCGGGTTGTTGGGGGGTTGGCTGGTGGCCGGCATCCTGGACCGGCTGCTGGTCGCGTTCTTCCGCCTATTCAATGCGATCTTCAACGCGGCGACCAATGGCTACACCTGGATGGTCGGCGGATTGCTGCGGGTCAGCGTTTTGGTCCTGATCGGCTACGGCGGTCTGCTCTACCTGACCGAGCGTGAATTCACCCACACCCCCACCGGCTTCATCCCCGCGCAAGACAAGGGGTATCTCCTGGTCAACGTCCAGATGCCCGACTCCACCTCCGTCGAGCTAACCCAGAGCGTGATGCGTCGGATCGAGACAATCGCCCGGAAGGTCCCCGGCGTCAGTCATACCGTTGCGATCGCCGGTCAGTCCTTGCTGCTCAGCGCCAATGCTCCAAACTTCGGCGCGATGTACGTCATGCTCGACGAGTTCCACCACCGCAACAAACCAGAGCTCAGCGGCGATGCCATCGCCGCCACTCTCCAGGCGAGGTTTCAGGACCAGATCGAGGACGGTCTCATCAACGTCTTCGGCGCCCCCCCGGTCGAAGGTTTGGGAACGGCCGGCGGTTTCAAGATCGTTCTCGAAGACCGCGGAGACATGGGTCTGCCAGAACTCCAGTCGATCACCGACCGGGTCGTCGGCCTGGGAGAGAGCGACTCGTCCTTACAAGATCTCTTCACCAGTTTCCGGGCCAACACCCCCTGGCTCGACCTGACCCTGGACCGGACCAAAGCCAAGACGATGGGCGTCTCCATGGCCGAGGTCTTCAACACTCTCCAGATTTACCTCGGGTCGCTCTACGTCAACGACTTCAACAAGTTCGGCCGGACCTGGCAGGTCAACGTCCAAGGCGGGGCCGATTTCCGCAAACAGATCGACGACCTCCAGCAACTCAAAATTCGCAACCTCGCTGGTGGCATGGTCCCGCTGGCAACCCTCGGCGAAGTCCACGACGTCAGCGGCCCGAGCATGATCGTCCGCTACAACATGTATCCCTCCTCAACCATCAACGGAAACCCCGCTCCTGGGATCAGTTCGGGTCAGGCGATCGACGCTCTCCAGAACATCACCGTGCGCGAACTGCCGCAGTCGATGCGTCCGGAATGGACCGAATTGGCCCTCCTACAGCTCCAGACGGGCAACACCGCCATGCTGGTGTTCCTGCTGGCGGTGGTCCTGGTTTTCCTCGTTCTGGCCGCCCAGTATGAGAGCTGGACCCTCCCGCTGGCGGTGATCCTGGTGGTTCCGATGTGCTTGCTCTGCTCGGTCATCGGCGTCAACGTCGCCCAAATGGACATTAACATCTTCACTCAAGTTGGGTTCGTCGTACTGGTTGGGCTGGCCTGCAAGAACGCCATCCTGATCGTCGAGTTCGCCAAGGCCGAGAGCGAAAAAGGCGTACCCCGTTTCGCCGCCACGATCGAGGCCTGCAAACTACGCCTCCGGCCGATCATGATGACGTCGTTCGCGTTCATCCTCGGAGTTCTGCCCCTGGTCATCTCCGAGGGGGCTGGCGCCGAGATGAGACGAACGCTGGGAACCGCCGTCTTCAGCGGGATGCTCGGCGTCACGATCTTCGGGATTTTCCTCACGCCGGTCTTCTACTATGTGATCCAATGGTTCACCGACACGGTGGCCGGCACGCTCGACTCCTCACGCGTCCCGCTCCACGAGGCCCACGACGCCGCCGATGGTCGGACCAATGGACACGGCAACGGCCATCATGTCCTGGAACCGGTCGGGATCGGCCACTCCGACAGCCGGCGGCTGATGGCCGACCCTCAACGCGACCCCCAAGCCGAATAACCCCTCCGGAGGCCATCGCCGTGTGTCCCAGCCTGCTTGCCTTACTGCTGATTCTCCCCACGGCGGAACCTCCCACCCCCACGCCTCCACCCGAACCCGCGGCACTCAAGGTCCATGACGCCGTTCCCAAGCCCGAGATGGAGCCTCGCGACGTCGTGTTGACCGTGCTGGAAGCCCTCCGCCTGAACGACCAGCCGCGCAAGGACGCAGGAATCACCACGACCTTCCGCTTCGCCTCCCCCGAGAATCAAAAAGTCACTGGCCCAATCGAACATTTCACTCAGATCGTGAAGCATCCCTCCTACCGGCCAATGCTTAACCACAAGGCCGCCAACCTCGACCCAACGCGTCGCGTGGGGGATCGGGCCTTCCTGCATGCGCGGCTGACCACCTCCGAAGGGATGGTCGTCGAGTACGACTTCCTGCTCTCGAAAGATCCAAAATCGCAATGCTGGCTCACCGACGGGGTCATGCCCTCCCCGCCGCCCGCGCCTCCCTTGCCCAACGCCGAGGTCATCTGAAGCGATTCGCGGGGTGGAAGGGTCAACGACGAGCCTCGCGGACCAGGTGAGGCAGTTCCGGTAGAATCAGTTGGTCCATCGCCAGTTCGACGGCGGCCCGCGACCCCGGCATCGCCAGAACCACGAGCGATCCCACCAAGCCGCCGACGGCCCGACTCAGCATCGCGGCCGGGCCAATCTCGGCATAGCTCAACATCCGGAACAACTCGCCAAACCCGGGCAAAGTGCGAGTCAAAAGAGACGCGATCGTCTCGGCCGTCTGATCCCTCGACGCGATTCCCGTCCCGCCCGTCAACAGCAGGGCATCAAGATTGCCGAGTTCGACCAGCCTTGAGACAACGGCCCTCAAGAATTCAGGGTCGTCGGGTACCAGCGAACGGTCCCCAATCCGATGCCCGGCCGACTCCAAACGCTGAACGATCAACGAACCCGAGGTATCGGTCTCCAGGGTCCGACTATCCGAGACCGTCACCACCGCCACGTTCAGGGCTTGGGGGGCGTCGGCCTGATGTTGACGTACTCCGGCCGGCACTTCCGTCATCGGGAGACCCTCGAACAAGCTGCGTGGATCACCCAGATCGCCAAATGGCGGGTAGCCACGGACGCGGATTGGCGGGGCGACCGGATCTCGCCTAGAATACAGCGGGTCGCGACCGGTCTCGACTGGGCTAAGGAACCGGGACCGATCGAGTCAAGGAGGTGGCGGTCATGAGTAAGTCCTGCCGGCGGGCGTGGCTCGGACTCATGCTCGCCATTCTAGGTGGGCTGACAGCTGGTAGCCAGGCGTGGGCCGACCGCATAGTCCTTCGTGGTGGGGGCGAGCTGCGAGGCAAGATTGTGCCCGCGCCCGATCGCCCCGAGAAGATGATGGTCCAGACGGAAAAGGGCAAGGCCCCGACGGCGTTCGAGCCTGGCGCGATCCTCAAGATCATCCCGGTCTCCGGGCCGCTCGATGAGTATTTTGAGCGTCGAAACCAAATCGAGCCGACGGCCGAGGCGGAATTCGCCCTGGCCCGCTGGTGTGAATCGGCCGGGCTGACCGGATTGGCCGATGGGCATTATCGGCGGACTGTCGAACTCGACCCGGAACATGCGTCGGCCCACAAAAAACTTGGTCATGTCGAGCAACAGGGACAGTGGATGACTCCCGACGAGGCTCGGCAAGCCCAGGGGTTGGTCAAGGCGAAGGGAAAATGGGTGCTTCCCGAGGAGAAGGCCCGGCAAGACTCTCGGGCCGCGTTTTCGACCGAACAGGCGTCGTGGGCACGGCGGATCAAGGTCTTGCGGCAAGCCTTGTTTTCGGAGAAGCCCGAGGTCCATCGCTCCGCCGAGCGACAGTTCCTCGCCATCCAGGAACCGGCCGCTGCCTGGCCGATCGCCCGGGCCTTCGCTCAAGACGAGGAAGATGCGCGCCGCCTTGCGCACAAGGTCGTGGCGGGCATCCCTGGGCCCGAGTCGCTGGGCGTTCTGGTCGACCGAAGTCTGGGAGATCAGGACGGCGGCTTGCGTCGCGAGGCCATCAATCTCGTCGCCCATCGCGAGGACGTCGAGGCGGGCGTGGCTCTCTATGTTCGAGCCTTGCGTCACAAGAACCCCGTGGTGGCTGGCCATGCCGCTCAGGCGCTCGCGGGTCTCGACTCGTTTCCCAGCGTGCCGAAACTGATCGCTCCCCTGGTGACCGTCCAGCAGCAGGTGGTTGACGTGATCCCGGGCGCATCGGCACCTTCGGGGCCAACGTTCATTTCCGGCGGCGGGCCGTCGGTCGGCGTCATCACCGGAATCGCCGCCGGACCGGGCGCGATCGGCTTCGGGGCGGTCGGCGTGCCAGTCTTCTCCGGCGTGGCGATCGGCGGAGGGGTCGCGGCTCCCCGTCTCCCTGAACCGCGACTCGTTCAATATCTTTACAACAACCAGGACGTGCTTGAGGCCCTGGTGAAACTGACCGGGGTGAATTTCGGCTACGACCAGGACGCCTGGAAACGCTGGATCGCCACCTCATTCCAGGTTGGGGACGGGCCAAAACGTCGTATCCCCCAACCTTGAAGCCTTTTCCCAGACTTCCCGTGGCCGAGGCGGATTCATGGACGAATCAATGACCCCCGAGGTTCGTGCTCGACTGGCACGAGCGCTTCGCCACCATCTCCAGGCGCTAGCCAGAGCCGGGATTGACCGCATCCCCTGCCCCGAACTCCCAGCTCGGAAACCGCCCAGCCCGAAACCACGTCCGGTCCGCGAAGCGCTCCCCCAGCCCTCACCGAGAGAAGCACCAGCGACTCGCCCCGCCCCGATCCCCGCGCCGCCGCTCGTCCGGGCCTCGTCGCCGACCCCGGTCTTGCCGGCTTCCCTCTTCGAGGACGCGGGCCCGTCGGTGGATGCGATCCCGGCCGAGCAGAGGCCCGCACTGTTGCAGGCCCTCGCCGCCGAGGTTGCAAACTGCGTCCGCTGCCCGCATCTGGCGGCGAGCCGTACCCAGACGGTCTTCGGCGAAGGGTCGCCAACCGCCCGACTCATGTTCATTGGCGAAGCCCCCGGAGAGACCGAGGATCAAACCGGTCGACCGTTCGTCGGCCGCGCCGGACAACTCCTTGATGACATGATCACCAAGGGAATGGGCCTATCGCGTGAGGATGTCTACATTGCCAACATCCTGAAATCGCGACCCCCCAACAACCGCGACCCGCTGCCCGACGAGGTTCGCAACTGCTTACCCTACCTCGACCGCCAGATCGCGATTGTCCGGCCAACGTATCTCTGCATCCTGGGCAAGCCGGCAGCCTCGGCTCTTCTGGAAACCTCGCTGCCCCTCGGTCGCTTGAGAGGGAAATGGCACAAGGTGCGTGGCATATCCACCATCGTCACGTACCACCCTGCCTACCTCCTCCGCAACCCCGCGGGTAAGAAGGATTCCTGGGAAGACCTCAAACTCCTGATGAAGGCCATGCGGATCACCCCGCCAAGCCGAAAAACATCCTGAACGGCTCGACTACTCCACGGGGACCAGCCGTCGCAAGGTCTCCTGAATTTCGCGAAGTTTCAAGGGCTTGGCCAGAACGTGGAGCTTCTCACCCGCGGGCAGATTCCCGGACTGTTCGGCATGGCGGGGGCCGATCAATACCAAGGTCAGGGGATCACGACCATCGGCCAGGGCGGACTTTCGGAAGTTCAGAAAGGTTTCGATGCCGTTGGGGCCAATGCCGTCGGCGTCGAAGAGGACGGCGTCGGGCAGAACTTCGCGAATCTGCCGGGCCGCGGCCTCGACGTTCCCGGCCAGGTGGACCCGATATCCCATCCCCTTCAACGCCCGGTCCATTGCTTCGCGGGCCGCTTCCTGCCCCTCGACGCACAGGATGAGCTTGGCTTCGTCCACTTCCTCGGGCGAGAAGCCGACGCTGAGGTCAACCTCTTCCTCCGAAGTCGGTTCGAGCGTCGGGGCGCTGGCGACGTCGTTCGAGGCGTTGGCCTGGTAGGCTTCGAGATCCGCGACGACCGAGTCCATGGTCTGGTAGCGGGCCTTCAGGTCGACCCTCATCATTCGCTCGATAATGGTCGAGAGGCCAATCGGCGGCGCGTGGTGGTGTTCGCTGAGCGGCTTGATGGCGTTGATGCTCCGTTTGAGCATCTTGACCAGCAAGTCCTTGCTGTCGGCCTCCGGCATCGGGTTCTGACCCGAGATCATCTGATAATAAACGCAGCCCATGAAGAAGATGTCGGAGCGAGGATCCCCCTTGGCGCTGCCGCAGGTGCGTTCCAGGTTGGAGTAATCGACAGTGCGTTGGCCATGAACGCCCGATTTCTTGTCGTCACCTTCGATCGTGGCCAGACCGAAGTCGACGAGCTTGGCCACGCCATTGGAGGCGATCAGGATGTTCGAGGGCTTCAGGTCGCGGTGAGTGACCCCCTTGGCCAGGGAATATTGCAGCCCCCGAGCCAGGCCCATCATCAACGGCAAGGCCTCGCCGGGTTTGAGCCGGTTGCGGAACCGGAGAAAGTCGCGGAGGTTCGACCCCTCGACGTACTCCATCGTCATGTAGTGACGGCGGTCTTGCTCGCCGTAGTCGAAGATCCGCACGATGTTCGGGTGGGCGATTCGTAGGCCGGCCTCGGCCTCCTTGTTGAACCGCAAGATCGAGTCGCGGTCGCTCACGAATCGCTGACGCAGCACCTTGACGGCGACCGACTGCTTTCCCGACTGCTTCCTCCCGCGGTAAACGCGGGCAAAAGTCCCCTCGGCGAGGTGAAATAACACCACGCAATCGCCGAAAAAGAAGCCCTGGGTCTCCCCCTTCTTCAACTTGTCGAATTGCCAGCTGGTCAGGGCCTGCTTGCGGATCAGGACCCGGCCCAGCTCCTCGATCGAGCCGTCCCGGGCGTCGCGGATCGCGTCGCTGGCTTGCTCGCGGGTGATCAAGCCGATCAAGACCGCCTGATCGGCGACGGACTGGGCGTCGAAATCGGCCATGGACAGACCTGATGGCGGGCGACAGGACTGAGCGATGCGTCAGACCGGATGGCCCCACGCCCCTGGCGAGGATAGCAAGCGGCCCGCCCGGTCGCCAGAGCCCGGCCCACCTTGATCCAGAAACCAACAAACCTCGGCGGTCTGGCCAGGGGCCGGACCGTCGAGGTAAGTGTTTTCAAGGGGCGATGTTCACGAACGGCAACCTATCGGCATCCGTTCGCGTAGGAACCGTTCAATAACGGCCGCCACCGCCACCGCCACCATAGCCACCGCTGCCGCCGCTGCTACCACCGTAGCCGCCTCGGCCGCCGCCGCCGCCGCTACCACCGTAGCCGCCCCGGCCGCCGCCGCCGCCGCCGCCACCGTAGCCGCCGCCGCTACCGCCGCCACCATAGCCGCCTCGGCCACCGCCGCCGCCGCCGCCGTAGCCGCCCCGGCCACCGCCGCCACCGCCGCCACGATCCTCACGAGGACGAGCTTCATTGACCGTCAGGTTCCGACCGCGGAAATCCTGACCGTTCAAGGAATTCGCCGCCTCGTCGGCCGCCTGACCGTCGGCCATCTCGACGAAGCCGAATCCCTTGGATCGGTTCGTGTCGCGGTCGATGATGATCTGAGCCGAGAGAACCTCGCCGAACTCCTGGAACAACTCAACCAGATTGTCTTCTGTCGTGTCGTAGGTCAGGTTGCCTACATAGAGCTTCTTGGCCACTTGCGATTCCTCTGCGAAATAAGCGTTCTGGCGAGGCTAGCGTCCTGACGGCTAAGGGGAACCCGCCGAGAGCGGCTGATATTAGCCTAACGACTCTCACGGATTTGAACAGCATAAATCGAGGGAAATTTCCGAGTTTCCTTCCCGGACCTTTCCACCGCATCGAAGCCGTGTTCCAAACCCGGGTTACGTACATCAAACAGGGTCATACGAGTGGTCTTTCGCGAGGAATTTGGTCCTTGGCGACGAAATCAAGCGGAGAAATCTCCCCCCCGTCCCGCTCCCGAGGCGTCGCGAAGCCACTCGCTCCAGGAACCGTGGGGCTTGCCGGAGGCCGACTTCGCCATCCCCTGGGCATGATCCCGAGGGCCGCGAGCAGGGCGATCGCCGGCACGACGGGCGCTCGCATCCTCATGTCGCTCCAATACACCGAGTGAACCAGCGTCAGCCCCAGCGGAAAAAGGACCGTCGCCACCAACGGCCAGGTCCAGGCCGATCGATGACTGAGACCCGCAAGCAGCAGAAGCCAGAGGGGAATCGTCCAGGCCGCCGTCAACAGCCGGATCTTGCGATCATAAACGGCCGCCGAGGGAGCCGGCGCCCAGAACCGTCGCAGCCGGGCAAGACTCGCCTTCAGGAATGTACCGGGTTGGGAGCGGACCAATCGAAGGGCCGACTCCTGGAGCCGGCGGTCGGCCTCGATCTCGTTCAAACCCGACGTCTCCCGGGCAATCTCTCGCCACCAGGCCGCCTGGCCGGGGCCTCCCCAAACCGCGCCGGGTGGACCTTCGACGACCTCCGCGTAATACACGGGGTTGTTCGCGAGAGCCAGGGTATAGCCGCCATGAGTCGTACCCCAAAGCGGCTGGCCGAAGACGACGAAGTTGCGGCAAGCCCAGGGGGCGATAACGACAAGTGCCATCATCCCCAGGGCCAGCATCCGCCGAGGCCGCGTCCCGACCGGGCCCGGCCCCTCCAGGCCGGCTCCCAGGACGATCAATCCCGCGCAAGGAAGAAAGCTGGGCCGGCAGAGCGACAGCAGACCAAGCCCCAGCCCACCCGAGAGCCAGGGCCGAGGTCCGGCGAGGGCGGCCAGGGTCGCGGCCACAAGGAAGGCCGCCAGGGTTTCGGTCATCACGAGTCGACTCTGTGCGACCAGGACCGGGTCAAGGGCCACGATCGCCCCCGCCAAGCCCATACGCCCGGCCGGCAGGCCCCAGCGACTCGCCGTCAAAACGGTCAAGGCGACCGTCCCCCATCCCAGGACCAGGTGGAGCGTAAAGATCGCTCGGGGATCGCCGACCCACCCCGCCGCGGCGAGCGGAGCCAGCACCAGCGGATACAGGGGGGGGCGAAACGCGGTCGGACGCCCATCCACGGCGAACGATCGATCCTGGGCCAGCGAGCGGGCCAGGTCGAGATAGCGATCCGGGTCGACGGGCGGCTCACGCCAGGACGGGACCATCACCGCGAGTCGGGCGACCGTGGCCAGGACCAGCACCCCCGCCAGAATCGCGAGGGTGAGACCGCGGCTCAGATCCATCGCCGCAGGAGCCTCGGCAGCGAGGGCGCGATCCCCATGCCCATCCCGATGAGCAAACCCCCCACATGGGCGGCGTTCGCCACCCGGCCCACCATCCCCACCGCGCAGAGGACCAACCAGGCCAGCATGAACCGAACCGTCGCTTCGCGGACGTGCAAGCCCGAGGTCGCGTCATACCGGCCTCGCATCCAGGCGAACCCCAGCAGCGCGTAATCCACCCCCGACATCCCGCCAAACGACGTCCCGGGGGCCGACCAGAAATACTCGGCCAGGTTGGAGCCCACCGCGGACAGCAGCACGATTCCCGCGAGGCGGGCGGTCCCCCGTCGAGACTCGATCAGCCCACCCAGGTCGTAGAGAACCAGCATGTTGAAGGCCAGGTGCATCGGCCCAAAATGAACAAAAATCGGCGTCAGCAGTCGCCAAACTTCCCCGGAACGGACAAGGGCCAGGCCGTCCCCTAGCAGAACGTGGGGCTCGACCCTCCCAGCGTCGCCCCCTTCCAGGATCTGGATCAGGATGCCCTTGGGGAGCAAAAGCTTCTGGAGCGAGTCCAGGTCTTCGCCAATGTGGGATTGGGCCCCGACCAGGCAGCTCGCGGCGATCAGGGCCAGAGTCAGCGGCCGTCGTCCGGTCGCCCGGCCGTCCCAGCGACCGTCCAGGGGGATCGAATTCTTGGAATGGGCGCGTTCCTGCCGTTCCGCCTCGCGTCGGCGGGCCTGGGCGGTCGCCTCCACCCCCCGGTAGCGTTCATCCTGGGGATCGTCGAGGAAGGCGCGAAGCTCTCGGCGACCCTCCTCGACCTGCTCCTCGCGATGGACCCAAACGGCCGACCCGTCAAGGCCCGGAGCATCCACCCGGGTCGTGATGTCGAGGGTCAGCAGGTAGTCGGCCAGCCGTCTCGCGTCCTTCTCGTCGGGGACCGTCCCGATCTGGCGCATCGATAGCCTCGGAGGGTACTCACTCGCGCCCGACCGCCCGCCGGGCCGAACCCATGCTACACCGTCAGGGTCCGATTATGGTAGCTTCCGGCCGCCCTCCCAAAGCCCGGGCGCGGTCCACACGAACGCGAGTTGGAGAGAACTCAGCCCCATGGCGGAACGGCCGATCATCTTGAGCACGACCCAGATGCACGAGGACGGGCTAGAAATTCTCCGGGCGGCGGGGGAACTGCGCATGGCCACCTCAACCCGTCCCGCCGACCTGCGCCTCGAAATCGCCGAGGCCGACGCCCTGGTCGTCCGCACGGCGGGCCGCTACGACGCCGAGTTGATGGACCAGGCCCCGAGGCTCAAAGTCATCGGCCGGCACGGGGTCGGGTACGATCACATCGACGTCAAGGCGGCCACCGCCCGGGGAATCCTGGTCGTGACAACGCCGGGGGCCAACACCGAAAGTGTCTGCCAGCACGCCTTTGGGTTCATGATCGGCCTGTCCAAACACTTCCCCCAGGTCATGGCCGCCCTGGCCGCTGGCGACTATGAATCGCGCACCCGCTACATCGGCCGAGACCTGACCGGGCGAACGCTCGGAATCGTCGGCTTCGGCCGGATCGGCCGGAGGGTCGGCGACGTCGCCCGCAACGCCTTCGGCATGAAGGTCCTGTACAACGATATCGTCGCCGCCCCGCCCGATGTCGAGGCCCTCGCGGGGGCCAGGCGCGTGGACCTGGACGAACTCCTGCGTGAGTCGGAGTACGTGACACTGCACGTCCCCCTCGACGAATCCACCTACCGGTTGATGGACGCCGCGACGGTCGCGAAGTTGAGGCCCGACGCGATTCTGCTCAACACCTGCCGAGGTCCCGTGGTGGACGAAGCCGCGGTCGCCGCCGCTCTGGAAGCGAAGCGGATCTGGGGCTACGGGGCCGACGTCTTCGACATCGAGCCGCCCCCCTCCGACCACCCGCTCATCGGACGGCCCGACGTCATGCTCACGCCTCATAGTTGCGCCGCGACGGCCGAAAGTCTGCGGAACATGGCCGTGGGCGTAGCCGAGGATGTCGCCGCCATCCTTCGCGGCGAACCATCGCGAGGCGCGGTGGACGACCCTGCCGAGGTCGCGGCCAATCGGCGGCGTCTCGGCAAGGACCATTGATGGGGAGAGGCCGTTCGCGGCACGGAACGAGTCGGCGAAGGCGAAATTCCCTCCCCCGGGATGTTAACTGCGAGCCACTCCCGGGAAATCGCCATGCGAGTGTTTCGCCCCCTGTCGAGGTTGGTCACGATTCGTGAATCAACCATGGTCTCAATGCGATTGTTCCAAAGTTGCACAGGAATATCTTGACCGACACGTCCGGGTGGTGACAGCGCGATCTCGCGGGTTCGTGAAAACCGACGCGGCTAGACCCAGCCGTATCGCTTGCGGAGCCACCATTCGGCCCCGAGAAGCATCGCGAAGACCAGGAGGAACGGCCAGTTGTCCCACAGGCGATACTCTTGCTGACGCTCGAAGTTGGTGAACGCCTTGTCGTCGATGCTTCGGATGTACTTGCCCAGTTGCTCAGGAAGGAGGGCCTGACCGTCGCTAAGCTTGGCCAGTTCTCGCATCAAGGTCGGGTCGGCGGCGGGGTTGGCCAGCTCGCGGTCGTCTTCGTAAACATAGAAGCGGGCCGAGTCGTGGCCGAGTTCTTTCCCCTCGACGGTCGTGGCGGTGACGGTGACTCGGTAATCACCGGGCTCTCGGGCGTTGTAAAACGCGTTGCGAGCCTCGGTCGCCTGGTTATACAGGGGCAGAGTTTCGGACTTCCCCTTGGGGCCGAGAAATTCGACCTTGGCCTCGTACTTGGCGTCCGGAACGGGCTGACCCTTCGGACCACGGGCCGAGGCAATGATGTCCACCTTCTGCCCCGGGGCGATTCGTCGTTGTTCCAGCCGGACCCGGACCTGACCATCCCCCTCATCCTCCTTGTGGGCCAGCCAAAGGATCGCCTGTCGCCAGAACTTGCGATGAGCTGCGCGTGATTCATCCGAGGCCCGAGCCCACGGCCAGGTCTCGCCGGCAAACGCCAGGGTCCGCATCCGGCCGACATCCAGATCCGCCATCAAAGTCTCGCCCGACGGCCCCACCGCCAGCAGAACAGCGCCCGGTTTGAGCTTGCCCAGGCGATTCGCCCCCGGAATCGGCGGCAACTCCTGCCAGAGTCTCAGAGATTCCGTGGAGGTCGGGCCAATCTGGAGGACGTAGTTGTCCAGCCCTCGGGCGTTAGGCAATACTTTCAGGCCCCCCTCGGGTTCTTCCTGCCCCTCTCCCGGACGAAGCACGACCGGCAGCGTCTCCCCAACCGGAGTGTCGGCCCATCCCCCTTCACCAAAGCTCGACCGACCTCCCAGCATCATCAACCCGGCGCCTCGTTCGGCCGAACGGGCCAGCAGTTGCAATTGTTTGCGGGTCAAGGAATTGGCCGGCAGGTCCCCCAGAATGT
This sequence comes from Isosphaeraceae bacterium, assembly GCA_965201075.1. Lineage (GTDB taxonomy): Bacteria > Planctomycetota > Planctomycetia > Isosphaerales > Isosphaeraceae > CBDAVP01. The sequence continues at coordinate 82,520 of CBDAVP010000002.1, forward strand.
AAATGTCGTATCGACCGGGGCTGAAATCCGCATCCTCCAGCGTTCCCCGCCCCTCCTCGGCCGGTTCCCTCACGACCTTGTAGTCGGTCTGAATGAAGTCGGCGGCGTCCAGCGCGGGAGTCAGAAAGCGAGGCTCCCACGAGAAATTCGGCCCTTGAAGATACAGCACGTTGATCCCCCCCCGCTGGACGGTGACGAACGTGCTGATCTCATTATTGCCCGGCACCAACTCCCCTTCCTTGGCCTTGACCCTGAGCGTGACCTTCTTTTCTCCCGAGGTGATCGGCGTGTATTTCAAGCCGCTGATGGAGACGACCTCCGCCCCCGCCGGGACGCGGAACTTCTTGCTGGCGACCGGTTGCGGCACGCCTTCGACGGAAAGCTCAACCTCAATTTCCTGGCCGGCGAACCCTCGGACGCCCACGGTGCCGCGGACCTGAAGGTCATTCTTGACGAACACCGTGGGACCCGCCTCGATCGTCCGCATCGCCAGGTCCTTCGACCTCGCGCCCGCCACCGCCTTGCCGAAGCCGACCGGGATGATCGGCACTTGCAGATTCTTGAGCCGTCCGGCGGCGGCCAGCGGAGAGGGGCCGTCATTCGACGCGAAGTCACCCAGGACGATCAGGGAAGCGATTCTCATCCCGTTCTGCCGCTTCAACGCCTCATCCAGCGCCGTCCCATAGGCCGAAACCTTGCCCTTCGGGGGAGGCGTCACCTCGGAGGAGTCTTCCGAGAGGCCGGCGTCGAAGCGGTAAGTCTTCAGGTCGAGCCCCGGGGCGCGAGACTTCAGCGACGCCCGAGCCTCGTCCAGCGCTTTGCGAGCGGAATCCCAACGGCTGGCGTTGTCCACCTCGTCGGTGATCCCCATGCTCTCGGAGGAGTCGACCAGAAAAACCACCGACGCCGCCTGCTTCACCTTCTTCAAGAGGACCGCCGCCGGCCTCAAGGCCCCAAAAAGGCAGACCAGAATGGCCGCCAGCCGGAGCCCCAACGCAACCCATCGCCAGCGGCCGGTGGCGCCCGCCATGTGAAGGCGATAAAACCAGAACGCCACGCCGAGGCTGGCCACCGCCACCGCCGCGAACACCGCCCAGGGGACGATCGGGTCAAACGTCAGGCTCATCGTCGCGGTGGCCTCGCGGACGGATTCGGTGGGATCACGACGACCGCGCTCGGTGGAAGCGGTTGGCCAGGATGTTCTCGGCCGTCAAAAGCAAAAGCACTAGCAGAATCATCCAGGGGAACAGCTCCCGACCATACCGTCGCAGCGACGTGCTGTGCTTCAGCGTCTCCGGACTATCGGCGAGTTGGTAGCGGTCTTTCCCCTGGAACAGCGTGTCGAGGTCGACCTTCGCCAGGGTCGCCAGCTCCATCTCCGCCTCGGCGGCATTGACGCTAAACCCCAGGGACGAGGGAGATTCGCCCCGTCCAGAAACAATGACATTCCACTGGCCCAGGGCCTGGGGTGGGTCAATCTCCAGAGAGGTCGAGTTCGCCGAGGGACTGAGCCGCTCGGAAGTCGCCGCCCCCGGCCCCTTCACCACATAACTGGAAAACCGGGCGTTCGGGTCAATCGGCAGACTGACCGGCTCTCCCGCGACGAAGTCCAGTCGTTCCTCGCTGATCCCTCCCAGGTAGGGCACCGTCTGATCCATCAACTCGACGAACGACCAGAACCGCCCCTGGGGAAACTCATTCCAGGCCGCCTTGTCCCCTGGCTGAGCCCGGCGAGCCAGCGGGGTCGTCCACAAAAGAACCCGGCCCACGCGCGATCGGGGGAACGTCCGCTCCAACAGCGCCGGTGCGCCATCCTGATAACGCAGGAGGACGCGGGCCCCCCCCGCCGGCTTCACTTCCCGATAACGCCAGACGGGCACCTGCGAAAGGTCGGCGTCCAGATCCTTGGGGGATCGCGAGAATAACGGGTGGCCAAAGTCGGCCTGGCCGAAGGCGGTCGCCGGCTCGACGGTCTTGGGCGCGCCCACCTCGGCCGGCAGCAAGGGAGCGGCGGCCTCACTGTTGTAATTGGAGGGATCGGCCCGCACCCCCAGGGCCACGACCAGACCACCGCCCTCCTTGACATACGCGGCCAATCGGCCCCAATCCGCTTCGCTCAATCGCTGCACGTCCTGGAGGATGATGCAGGAGTAATCCCGAAGCTCCGGGACCTGGTGAGCGGCGAGCGCCTTGGCCCGAATCGACTCAACCACGTAGGGACGGGGCTCTCCTGCCGGCAGGTCCAGCGGGTCCAGGGCGTTCTTGGCGTAAACCGCGTCCTCGGGCAGGTCCGACAACAGCAAAACCTTCAGCGGCGGCCGGACCCGGAACGTCAGGAATCGGGTGTCGTCGAAGTCCAGCGGGTCGCCGGCGCCACCGAGTCGAACCGTCGCCCGGTGCAGACCGACCGGCAGCTTCGGCGAGCGGAACTTCACCTCCCCAGAGCCGTTAGCCGGCAAAGTGACCTCGGTCTGCCCTCGCTTGTTCTCTGGCTTCGTGCCATCGAGATACAACTCCACAACCTGGCGACGAGCCGGCCCGGTGGCCCGGATTGAGGCGCGAACCTCGACCTCAGCGCCGGCCGGCCCACCCGGAGTGCCCGCCGACGGCCGCGACTGGGCCGAAACGACCGCGATGTCCCGAGGCTCCTTGGAACCCACCTGCATCAGGTAAGTATCCACCTCGGGCTTGGCCTCGTGGGCCAGGGTCAGGTTGTCCACCGGCCGGCCCACCTCCCAGGCCGATCTCGCCAGGTCGGTGAAAAGGTAAACCTCCCGGCGGGGCCGATCCACTCCCGCGACCACCTTGTACGCCTGCCCCACCGCCGCGTTCAGCGGAGCCGTCACGGTCCGCAACCCGAGGCCGTCCACGATCTTGCGGGCCGCGGCCGGGCTGACCGGCGGCGGCGTGACCCCCGCGAGTCCCGCGTCGATCACGAACACCTGGCTCGACTCATGCACCTTCTTCAAAATGTCGGCGGCATGCGCCTTGGCCTCGGCCAGCCGATCCTTGCCGCGCTCCTTGTATCCCATCGACGGGCTCGTGTCGAAAACCAGGGCCATCGCGGTCGGTACCTCGCTGTCTCCCCTCGCCGCCTTCGAATACAGTAGCGGCCGGGCCATCGCCAACGCCATCAAGGCCAACAACCCCATGCGGGCAAGCAACAACAGCCAGTTCTTCACTCGCAGCTTCTTGGTCGATCGCTTGTGGCGATTCTTGAGCAGTTGAAGCGCGGGGAAAATGATCCGCTTGGGCGTCTGCCGCATCACCAAGTGGATGATCAAGGGCAAGACCGCAAGGGCCGCCCCCGCCGCCAGGCTCGCCGTCAAGAAGGAGATCGGGATCATGGACTCCGCGTCTCGGCTGGGGGACCTTCGGGCGTGACGGGGGGCGACCGGCTCGCTTAGCCACGGGCCTGGCGGTTGAGGAGATAACTCATCAGAGCCTTGTCGAACGGCATTCCCGTGTGAATGGGGACGTAATCAATCCGCGCCCCGAGGCATTCCTTGCGATATCCACTGCGGAAGGCATCCACCTCGTCGAGATAGTCGGCCCGGACCGCGTCGGCATCGACCAGAATTCGCTCGGTCGTCTCGTTGTCCTCCAGCTCGACCATCCCATCGAAGGGGAAAAGGGCCTCGGCCTCGTCCAGAACGTGAAACACGATGACGTCATGCCCCGCGTGCCGCAACCGATGCAAGGCCTTGAGAACCGGCGCCGGCTCTCCCAGCAGGTCGCTAAACACCATGACCAGACTTCTGTGACGGAGCATCCCGGCGACCTGATGCAAACTCCGACCAATGGCCGTCCCGCCCGACGGGCTCAGCTTGGCCAGCAATGACAGGATATTCGCCAGTTGGGTTCGCTTGCTCTTGGGAGCGAGACTCTGCGTCACCTTTTCGTCAAAGACGATGACCCCCACCGGGTCTTGCTGGTGGATCATCAAATACCCCAGCGCCGCGGCGAGGCAGATCCCATACTCAAACTTCGTCATCTCCTGACGGTAGGTGTAGCCCATCGATCCCGAGAGGTCCATCACCAAATAGCCAGTCAGATTCGTTTCAGCCTGAAACTTCTTGATGTAAAAGCGGTCCGTCTTGGCGAAGACGTTCCAGTCAATATCTCCCAGATTGTCTCCGGCAGTGTACTTGCGATGCTCCGAGAACTCGACCGAGAAGCCATGAAACGGGCTCGCGTGCAGCCCCGAAATAAACCCCTCGACGATAAACTTCGCCCGGAGATCCAGCCGAGCGACCTGACGGATCACCTCGGGCTTCAGGTATTTCTCGGCCGTCGCCGCCAAGTCATCCTCCTCCGTTGCTGGCCAGCCAACCTCTACACGTTCCGGGCGGCGTATTGGTTCTGACTGAAATTTTCAGGCCGGGGGCCTCGGATCATTTCCCAAAAATCTCGGACAGGGGGATCGCCAGGCCGGGCAGCAGCGAGGTCGTATAGGTGTGGTCGGGGGTCAATCGCGCTTCCTGGTAGTCATGTTCATCCCACCGAAGAACAAGCACCTGCCGGGAAAACCGATCCACGATGACGTACTCGCGAACCCCGATCGCGTGGTAGTCGGCCCTTTTGGCGACATAATCCCGATCGCGATCGGCACGCGAGCGACTGACGATCTCGAACATCAGCTCGGGGGCCTGTTCCGGAACCTCGAACGTTGGCGGTTGACGGACAAGATAAACGCCAAGGTCCCCGATCCGGTCCCCGCCCCCCGGGATGCGAACCCAGGCTTGCCCGACGACTTCCTCAATAACTCCCGGATGAAGGAACTTGTACACGATCAGTTGGTCACGCCACGGGTTCGACGTGAGGAGATGACCAGTCCCTTCTGGAGCCAAAACGATCAGCCTCCCGTGTTCGCGTTCATAGGTCCACGGCTCCTCGAACTCGGCGTCGGCGAACTCCTGATCCGAAACCAAACGGCCGTGATCCTTCGCGCCAAGTCGAATCAGTGTCGTCGAATCCATCGTCAGCCTCCCTTCTGGCCACCCTCGTCGCTGCTCAGGCGCCTCGACGCTCGTACTTCGGCACCTCGGGCTCTCGAATCTCGGCCACCAACTTCTGAATCAGGCTATCAGTGGTCTGCCCCTCGGCCTGGGCCTGAAAGTTGGTGCTGATCCGGTGCCGCAGCACGGGGACGGCGACCTTGCGGATGTCGTCCAGCGACACGCTGAATCGCCCATCCATCGCCGCCATCGCCTTGCCTCCCAAGATCAGATTCTGGCCGGCTCGGGGGCCCGCTCCCCAGTCAATCAGGTCCTTGACGAACTGCGGACTCAGCGGATCGGCCGGTCTCGTGGCCCGGACCAACTTGGCGACGTACTTCACGGCGTAATCCGAGATGGGGACCGAAGTCACCAGCTTCTGGAGGTTGACGATCGCCTTGGACGAAAGCACCTTACGCAACTCCGGGTGTTCCCCCTTGGTCGTCGCCGAGAGGATGCGCTCCTCCTCCTCCAGCGACGGATAGCCAACCCGAACGTCGAACATGAAGCGGTCGAGCTGAGCCTCGGGCAAGGGGTAGGTCCCTTCTTGCTCGATGGGGTTCTGGGTCGCGATCACGAAAAATGGCTCGGGAAGGGACAGGGTCTCCTGCCCGATGGTCACCTCTCGCTCCTGCATCGCCTGCAAAAGCGCCGCCTGGGTCTTGGGAGGCGTACGGTTAATCTCGTCGGCCAGGAGAATGTTCGAGAAAATCGGGCCGGGCAGGAATCGAAACGCCCGCCGCCCAGCCTCGGGTTCTTCCAGAACGTTGGTCCCGGTGATGTCCGAGGGCATCAGGTCCGGGGTGAACTGAATTCGTTTGAACCCGACATCGAGGATTCGCGCGAGCGAGGCGACCATCAGCGTCTTGGCCAGCCCCGGTACCCCGACGAGCAGAACGTGCCCCCGGGTGAAAATGGCCGCCAGGATCAGCTCAATCACATCTCGCTGACCGATCACGACCTTGCTCAACTCTCCGACCATGATCTCCCGGGAATGACGGAACTCATCCAGCAACTGAGTGATGCGATCGCCGCTAGTCGACATGGCGAGTCCTGCCTCGTGAGCCTCGAAACGACGCGGTCGCCCGCCCCACTCGTCCGACCATTGTAGAGACTCCCGCCGCGAGGGAACAAGCAAGGCTCCGCCTTGCCTAGCGGAATCGCCCGCAGCATCCCCGCAACCCCCTCCCAAGTCGCGCCCGCCCCCACCCCTTGCCAGGCGAATCATCTCGTTCTATTTCTCTCCTGGGAGTTGACAGGAAGGGTGAGATGTTTAACAATCAATCTCGTTGTGAGTCCTGCATCCATGGAGGACCCCACCGACTCTCACCCACCCCCTTAGCGGGCCGCCTGTCGAGAATCTCCCCGGTTCCCGACACGCTTCGATCCTTTGGGGTCGAGCCCACGCGACTCAAAGCAGCACGTGCCCGACTTGGGCGTCCCCGTGTTGCTGTTGCGGAACAAGGTTCAATCCCTGCTGGACCTTGTGAATCGGCATCTCTCCTGGCCGACTCCTGTTCCCCAACCCGCGTAACCCTCCACTCCACCCCACCACCTTCGCTATCCACGAGCGCCCCCACTCGGACTCGTTGGCGATAGCCCCCACCCCGTGAAGCTCGTCGGCTTGCCCATCCCCTGGGCGACGGCGGGTTGAGGAACCCCCCATGAAGTTCCCGATTTTGGGACTGGTGCGTCTGGCGGCCTTGCTCGCCCTGGGCCTGACGACCGCGGCCGTGGAACTTGGTCGCTGGAACGGCAAGACTTCGTCGACCTTGAACCGGGTTTCCGCCCGCTTCGTCGGTCTCGGCGGCCGAAACCACGGCGAGAATCAGGGGGCGATCACCGTCCTCGATTTCGAGACCGGTCGAGTCGCCGAATTCCCCCTCGGCAAGCACGAAAACCTCGATCAGATCACCCCCGCAACCTGGAAGCCTGAGCACGGGCCAGCTCAGTTCGTTGGGCGTTGGACCAGCTACGGGGCCGAGTCCGTCGCCCAGAAATTCGGCCTGGCTCGGTTCAGCCTGCCCGATGCCAAGATCCTGGACCGGGTTTCCTGCGAAATCCTGCCCGTCTCCCCTCCCTGCTGGTACCCAGGCGACCCCCGTCGCGTCCTCTTCGCATCAGGGGACGGCGCCCTCTACCAATTTCGCTTCGCCGACGACAACGGCCAGGGTGCCGACGTGTCTCCAAGACGGGTCGACTGGCGAGTCCGCGACCTCGTCACCGAAAACGCTCACATCGTCGACCCCGAATGGTCCGAGGATCCGAGTCTCGCGGGCCACCTGCTCGCCGGGCTTTGCACGCTCGACCCAGGAACTTCGTTCCACTTCTCCCCCTCCCACCTCTCCATCCTCCGCCTGAATGATCCGGGGACCGCGATCGTGGGGTTCGCCGAACTCATCAGGCGTGACCCTTCCACCCCAACCAGCCCTCCTAGGGAAGAGCGATTCCCCACGGTCGGCCGCCGAACCGACGGCTCCCCTCCCCAACTCGCGTATCTCATCCGTAACGAGGACGCCGTCGACTACAGACTCACCATCTCCCCGATCCACCAAGATCCCACGACCGGCGAACCGTTCTTGAGGGAGTCGGAAGAGGCCACCCTCGCCCAGCATTGCGGCCCAACCCCGCCCCGTTTCAGCCCGGACGGCCGTCGCCTGGCTTACGCCCCCTACTGCCCGCCCAGGAAACCGATCATCCACTCACCGGAGTTGCTCGGTTTCATTGACACGGATCGGAACCCGTAATTTCCAACCGGTCACCCAGACGCCCCCACGTCTGGGTGACCTTGACCAACCGCATTTCTTGACCGTTCGAGGTTCGACCGATAAAATGACAAAAGTCGGAGCCGCCCGCCTTGCCAGGAGCACGCCGATGATTCGGTCCCCGAAAATGGCCTTGCTCCTGACACTCGTGACCGTCGGGGTCGTTCAAACCCAGGTCCGCGCCGAGGTGACCAAGGAAGCGGTCGAGCGGGCCATCCGCGACGGGGTTTCCCACCTCAAGCGCGAGCAACGGGCCGATGGCTCCTGGCCCGAGATGGACAACCGCTGGATCACCGGAACCACCTCTCTGGTCACTCTGGCCTTGATCACCGCGGGGGAACCGACCACCGACCCTGTCGTCGCCAAGGCGCTCGACTACATCGGCCAGTTCTCGCCCAACGACCTGGGCAAGACCTACACCGTGGCGCTCCAGACTCTAGTGCTGGCCGCCGCCAACGACCCCGACCGCTTCCAGGCCCGCCTTCGAGCCGACGTCGCCTGGCTCGAACGGGCCCAGGTCCAACCGGGCGACCGTCGCGACTATCCCGGCGGCTGGTCGTACACCGACAAGAAGGAAAGCTCCAGCGACGGCTCGAACTCGCAATACGCCCTCCTGGCCCTCCACGCGGCCAACGAGGCCAATATCCCGGTCAAGCCCGCCGTCTGGGCCCTGGCCCGTCGCTACTGGGAGTCCGGCCAGCATCACGACGGCGGATGGACCTACTACCCCGACGACGGCAAAAACACCTACGGCAGCATGACCTGCGCCGGGCTTTCCAGCCTCATCATCACTGGTCTGAAGCGATACCAGGGGCAGGAAACCCTGGCCGACTCGGAGATTCGCAACTGCGGGCAGGGCGGCATCAACCTGCGAGTGCAGCGCGGCATTGATTGGCTCTCGGCCCACTTCTCCGTCGGCACGAATTTCAACAAGGGATTGCAGTGGAAGTTCTACTATCTGTACGGCCTCGAACGCGCCGGGCGGCTCACCGGCCAGCGATTCTTCGGCGATAAGGATTGGTATCGCGAAGGAGCCGAGCATCTCGTCCACCTGCAAGAACTGGGGGCCTGGCGAGGTACCGACCATCCCGAAACCGACAGCCTCATCGCCACCAGCTTCGCCCTCCTATTTCTCTCCAAGGGGCGCTCTCCGGTCCTCATCAACAAGCTCGTCCACGACGTGCAGGCCGAGGACTGGAACCACGACCCCGACGACATCCGCAACCTCGTCGACAGCGTCTCCCGAGACTGGAAGCACCTGCTCACCTGGCAACTGGTCGACCCCGCCACCTCCGAGGTCGAAGACCTCCTCCAGGCGCCCATCGCCTTCTTCAACGGTCACGAAGCCCCCACCCTCTCCGCCCCCGCCCAGCAAGCTCTGCGAGAGTACGTCGAGCAGGGCGGCTTCATCCTGGCCGACGCCTGCTGCGGTCGAGAAGGGTTCGACCGGGGCTTCCGCGCTCTCATGAAGCAGGTCTTCCCCGAACCGGAATACAACCTCCACCCGCTCTCTAGCGAGCATCCGGTCTGGCGGGCCCGCTGGGAACTGACCCCCGAGGTTCATCCCCTTTGGGGAATCGAGCATGGTTGCCGGACGGTGGTGATCTACAGCCCCTCGGACCTCTCCTGCTACTGGAACCAGGCCGAGAACCAGCCCGACAACGACGCGGTCATCAAGGCCCGGCGAGTTGGCCAGAACATCATCGACTACGCCACCGGCCGCGAACTCCCCGCCGACAAACTGACGATTCGCGAGGTCAAGAACTTCAAGCTCGACGCGACCCCCCGCCGAGGCGCTCTCCGTATCGCCAAGCTCCACCACGCGGGAGATTGGAACATCGCCCCCCTGGCCGTTCCCAACCTGGCCACGATGCTCCACGAGCGCCGCAAGTTCGACGTGGTCATCAACCATCAGGAGCTCTACCCGCGCGACCCGAACCTCATCCATTACCCGTTGATCTACGTCCACGGACGCGCCGCCCTCTCCTTCCCGCCCGAGGACATGGAAGCCCTTCGCCGCCACCTCGAACCCGGAGGCGGAACCCTGTTCGCCGACGCCGCCTGCGGCAGCGCTCCATTCGACGCCTCGTTCCGCCGCTTCGTCGCCGCGCTCCTGCCCGACCACAAGCTCGAACCAATCCCCGCCGACGACGAGTTGTACACGGAAAAAGTGGGCTACGACCTCTCCGACGTCCAGTTCAGCAAGGCCGCGGGCGGCACTAGAGGCCGTCCCGGACTCGAAGGGGTCAAGATCAACGGCCGATGGTCCATTATCTATTCCCCCTACGACATCGGCTGCGCCCTCGAACGTCAGCAGGGGCTCGACTGCAAGGGATACACCCACGAAAGCGCCATGAGGATCGCCGCCAACATCGTCCTCTACGCCACGCTCCCCTGATCGTCGCCGCCAGCCCCCGCCGTCACACCAGGCGATTCTCACGAACAACCCGCGAATACCAGTGGGCGCTCAGCTTCGGAGTGCGCCGCTGGGTCTCATAATCCACATGGACGATCCCGAACCGTTTGGAATACCCCTCGGCCCACTCGAAGTTATCCAGGAACGACCACAGGAAATATCCTCCGACGTCGTACCCTTCTTCTACCGCCCGGTGAAGCCCCACCAGGTAGTTCCTCAGGTATTCGCGACGATCCAGATCCACAATCTCCCCGCTGGAACCAAACGCATCCGCGCAGGCCGCGCCGTTTTCGGTAATCAAGAACGAGCGGACCCCGAAAACTTCGGCCGCGTGACGCACCCCCCAGTACAAGGTCTGAGGCGTCAGGTTGAGCCAAGGGAGATCCGCCCTGGGAAAACCCGAGGGAAATGGGAGCGTCTCCGGACGACCCGGCTCATTGGCGCGGACGAAATCTCCCGCGTAAAGGTTCAACCCCAGGTAATCGGTCGGCCGGGAGATCATCTCCATGTCCCCCGGCTGAACTTTAGGCGCATTAGCCCCGGCGTCGCGGAGAAACGCGTCAGGATAGCGGCCGAGGAATACCGGCCCAAGCAACGGCCCCTGAGTCCGCTCGAACTCGCCTCGGGCCGCCAGAATATCCTCCTCCGTCTCGGTCAGGGGGATCTGCACCGGGGGCAAGGCATTCTGAACCAGGCCCACGCGGGCTCCCGGACCAGCCAACCCGCGGACCACCTCCACTCCATGCCCGTGGGCGAGTAGCGCGTGGTGGTAAGCCTGATTCAGCCGCCCCTGTGACTCTCGACGGCCGGGAGCATGGTCCCCCGTCCCATAGCCAAACCCAATGAAACAGGGAATCTCGTTGACGGTGAACCAGTCCCGAACCCGATCCCCCAGACGTCTCACGACGACCTCGGCATAACGGCGGAACGCGTCCACCGTCGACCGTTCCACCCAACCGCCTCGATCCTCCAGGGCCTGAGGCAAGTCCCAGTGGTATAGCGTCACCCAGGGACGAATCCCCCGACCCAGCAACTCGTCGATCAAACGATCGTAGAAATCCAAACCCCCGGAATGGACCGGCCCGTCGCCATCGGGGACAACCCGGGGCCAGGCCACCGACAGTCGAGAATTGCGGAGACCCAACCGCTCCAGCAGCGCCGCGTCCTCGGCGTAGCGATGGTAGTGGTCGCACGCCGGGTCGAGCGTATCCCCCTCATGAACCTTGCCGGGAGTGACGGCGAACCGATCCCAGATCGACTCCCCCTTGCCATCCTCCCGACTCGCCCCCTCGATCTGAGGCGCCGCGGCCGCCACTCCCCAGGCGAAGTCATCCGGGAACCGATACGAAGCCCGAGTCATGCCGCCCCTCCGTCCCATCGCCGCGCCGCTTCCCCGAACTGGGCTCAGCGCGCCTCGTCGAGTCCCGCGGAAACCGTCTCTTCCGTCGCGACTTCGCCCTCCGGCTCGCCGGCCGGGTCTCCCCCAGTCGTCCCCATCCACGCGAAGGCCAGCCCCACCAGGGCGCCCGCGACATCGGAAAGACCGTCCCAAAGGTCGGCATCGCGACCCACAACCTCCAACGATTGAGCCAGTTCCGTCACAACGGCCGTCGCCACGGCGATTCCCAACCCGACCAGCGGGCGGCTCCTACCCCAAAGCACGCCAAACACCAGGAACAGCACGAAGTGAACCATCTTATCGAGGTGCGGCCCGGTCCGAGCGCCAACACCCCGTTCGTGAAACGGAAGCCATTCCGCCGGCAAGAGACAGGCGAACCAGATCGCTCCCAGCCAAAGCCAGGGGGCAAGTCGTCGAGGGGACACGGGAAAAACCCTCGGGGCGGCGGGACATCTCGCTCTAGGCTCAGTGTAAACCGGGATGGGAAGCCGCGACCATCCCAGGGCACCGGAGGCGCCCTCGTAGTTCCCCAGGGCCGTTGATTTCTCCATTGGCCTTGCAATCGGGGACTGGCTCCGGCGGTACTCCGACGGTGCCTGCCCCCCATTCCAGGGCCTGGTGGGCGACGTGGGAGGGACATCAGTCCCCTTTGGTCCACCCAAAATGAGAGCGAACTGGCCCTGCGTTGTTCCCCGAATGGCCTGGTTTGGGCGATGCGCGACGAGTATCCTGGACGGGCCCTCGTCGCCGTCCCCCGTCCATTCCCCGTGCCGGTACGCCTCGTTTTGCCTCGTCGGGCCGACGCGGGACGTGGGAGGATCGCCCGGAGACCGCCAGTCGGATGACCATTTCCGTCGCCCAACCCGTCACGACTCACCCGGTGGGTCCCTCCTCGGCCCCACCGCTTCCGCCGATCGACCCGCGGGGCGACGAACCAATCCGCTCCGACCTCCTGGGTATGGACTACCTGGAGGCCCAGGCCCGACGCCTCGCCGCCGGTTGCCAACCCCTGAGCCGTGTCCGGGCCAACAGCCCCCTCCTCCGCCGGTTCGCCGAAAACGGCCGCAAGCTCGTCCAGGTCCACCGCCGCATCCTCGAAGACCTCGACCGTAGCGAAACGCGTGGTCTCGACGCCGAATGGCTGGCCGACAACTTCCACATCGTTGAGGACGTCCTGCGAGAAGTCCGCCAGGACCTCCCCCCCGGCTACGACTCCGAACTGCCCAAACTCGTCGACGGCCCCCTCGCGGGCTATCCGCGCGTCTACGCCCTGGCCCTCACACTCGTCGCCCACTCCGACAGCGCTCTCGACGAGGCCCGCATCACCCGCTTCGTTCGGGCCTTCCAGACCGCCTCCCCCCTGACCATCGGCGAGTTGTGGGCCGTCCCCACGATGCTCCGCCTCGTCCTCCTGGAAAACCTCCGCCGCCTCTCCGAGCAGATGACCCGCGGCTGGGACGAACGCCAGCACGCCCAGAACTGGGGCGCTTCCCAGATCGCCCTCGCGACCTCCGCCGCCGGCGCGAACCGCCCGTCTCGGCTGATCGACCCCATCCCCAACCTGGCCGGCCCCTTCGTCGTCGCCTTGCTCAAGGTCGCAAGGGACGGAGGCGCCGCCGGGGACGCCCTGCTCGACCGCCTCGAAACACGCCTCGCGACCGAAAGTCTCAACTCCGACACCATCCTGCGTCGCGAGCACCGCCGACAGGCCGCCAACCAGGTCACCGTCGGCAACTGCGTCACCAGCCTGCGCCTCCTTTCGGCGTTCGACTGGAATGTCTTCTTCGAGCGTCACAACGCCGTCGACGCGGCCCTCCGAAACGACCCAACCAGCACCTACGCCCGCCAGGATTTCGCCACCCGCGACCGCCAGCGACGCACCATTGAGCGCCTCGCCCGCCGTGCCGAGGTCGAGGAGGTCGACGTCGCCCGCCGCGCCGTCGAACTCGCCCACGACGGCCTCGACGACGGACCCCGAGGGCAGGTGGGCTTTTATCTGGCGGACCGTGGACTCGACCGCCTCAAGGCCGAATTCCACTACCCGCTCACTCTCGGCGACCGACTTGCCGACATCTCCCACCACAACCCCCGACTCATCTACTTCGGCCTGATCCTGCTCGTCATGGCCCTGGTCACAGCCCTCCTCCCGGGTCATCTGGGCCAGCTCGGACCCCTCGCCGGACTTCTCGTCGCCCTCCTGCTGTTGGCCCTCAGCGAGTTGGGCGTTGGGCTCGTCAATCACCTCTTGACCCTGTTCCTCCCGCCCCGATCGCTCCCCAAGCTCGACTTCAAGGACGGAATCGCCACCGACTGCCCCACCTTCGTGGTGATGCCCTCCATGCTGGTGCGGCCCGAAAGTGGCACCGTCCTGCTGGAACGTCTGGAAATTCACTACCTCGCCAACCCCGACCCGCAACTCTACTTCGCCCTGCTGACCGACTTCTCCGACGCCCCCCAGGCCCGCATGCCCGAGGACGATTCCTACGTCCGGGCGGCGCTCGACGGCGTCAAGGCACTCAACGATCGCTACTGCCCCGGTGGACCCGACCGCTTCTTCGTCTTCCACCGACGCCGCCTCCATAACCCCGTCCAGGGCTGCTGGATGGGCTGGGAACGCAAGCGGGGCAAGCTGACCGAGTTCAATCGCTTCCTCCGAGGAGCCAACGACACCAGCTACGCGGTCCTCAGCGCCGAACTCACGCAGTTGCCCCGCATCCGCTTCGTCATCACCCTCGACGCCGACACCCAACTGCCCCGCGAGTCGGCCGGCCGCCTCATCGGCACGATCGCCCACCCCCTCAACCTGCCGCGTTTCGACCCCGCCCAGCGACGGGTGGTCGAAGGCTTCGGCGTCCTTCAGCCACGCGTCAGTTACAACATGCTGGCGGCCACCCGGTCGCGATTCGCCGGCATCCTCGCTTCCTCGGCCGGCGTCGACCCCTACGCCACGGCCGTTTCCGACCTCTACATGGACCTCTTCGGCTCGGGAACCTTCACCGGCAAGGGCATCTACGAGGTCGACGCCTTCGAGGCCGCCACCGGCCACACCTTCCCCGAAAACCGCATCCTCAGCCACGACCTCATCGAAGGAAATTACGCTCGCTGCGGACTCGTCACCGATGTCGAACTTTTCGACGACTTCCCACCTCGCTACCACGCCTACGCCCGCCGAGAACACCGCTGGGTCCGCGGCGACTGGCAACTTCTCCCCTGGCTAGGCGCGAGGGTCCCCACCCCCGACGGACCCAGGCCCAACGTCCTGCCCGCGCTGGAGTGGTGGAAGCTCTTCGACAACCTCCGCCGCAGCCTGATTCCCCCCACCTTGGTCCTGCTCCTGACGCTGGCCTGGACGATCTTCCCCGGTTCCCCGCTGCAATGGACCCTTTTTCTCCTGGCGGTCCCGTTCCTGCCGCTCACCCAACTCGGCCTGGGAACCGTGATCGCCAGCGTGCGAGGGTCAAGCCTCAGCCCCATCAAGGGCCTGGCCGGATCGCTCTTGCCGACCCTCGGTCAGTGCCTGATGACCACCACGTTCCTCGCCGACCAGGCCCGCCACCTGGTCGACGCGACCGTGAGGACCCTCTACCGACTGACCGTCTCCCACAAGCAAATGTTGGAGTGGGAGACGGCCGCCGCCGCCGAACGACGCCTGGGAACCGGACTCGCCCAGTTCTGGCGGACCATGTGGCCGGCGTCAACCGTCGGCCTGGCCGTCGCCGCGCTGGTGGCCCTGATTCGGCCGTCGTCGCTACCGATCGCCGCTCCGGTCCTGCTGGCCTGGATCTTCTCGCCGGCCGTCGCCTTCTGGGTCAGCCGACCAAAATCCGTCGAGGACGACCCCCTGACGGACGAAGGCCGCGCCGAACTCGGCCGGGTCGCCCGCCGGACCTGGCAATTCTTCGAGGACTTCGTCGGCGATGAGGACCACTGGCTCCCGCCCGACAACTACCAGGAAATTCCCGGCAACCGCGTCGCTCACCGGACCTCCCCCACCAACAAGGGATTACTTCTCCTCTCAACCCTTTCGGCCCACGACCTGGGCTACCTGGGCCTGCGCACCCTGGCCGACCGCCTCTCGAAGACGATGGACACCCTCGAAAGTCTGGAAAAATACCAGGGGCATTTCCTCAACTGGTACAACACCAAAACCCTCAAGCCGCTCCCGCCGGTCTACGTCTCCACGGTCGACAGCGGCAACATGCTGGGCTGCCTGGTCACCTTGAAGCACGGGCTTCGGGAAAAATCCCACGACCCAGCCTTCGGTCCCTCGACCCTGAAGGGGATGGGCGACGTCCTGGGCCTCGTCGCCGAACACCTGAGACCCGTCCGCCCCTCGGGATCGGTCGCCATCGCCGCGACTCGCGCATTGGAGTTGGGCCTTGAGGAACTGCGGCGACTCGTGGCGAAGCGGCCGGCCGACTTGCTGGAGTGGGACGACCTCTTTGGGCGGCTCGACTGGTCAGTTGTCGCTCTGCTCGGCAAGGTCCGCGCCCTCGCCGAGGCGATACCCGAACTTCCCAGGGGCATCGAGGCCTGGTCCCGCCGCCTCCTGGCCCGGGTCCACGAAGCCCGAGCCGACCTGGCGACCTTGGCCCCCTGGCTCGAAGCGGTCAAGGCCGTCCCCGCCGACGTCGGCCCCGTCACCGGCGACACTCGCAATCGCTGGGAAGGGGTCCGCGCCAACCTCCTCGCCCCCGGCGGTCTCCTCTCGCTGGCCGACCGCGCCTGGATGATCCGCGGTGAGTTGGAACGCCTCTCGGCCGATCACCCCGCCTTCCAGGCCGTGGCCGAAGCGATCAACGGCTCGGCCGCCGCCGCCCTGCGCGACCATCTCCGCCGCCTGGCCGACCGAGCCGAGAACCTGGCCGAGGCGATGGACTTCCGCTTCCTCTACAAGGCCGACCGGCACCTCTTCTCCATCGGCTGCAACCTCGTGCAAGGTCGGCTCGACGCCTCCTGTTACGACCTGCTCGCCTCCGAGGCCGCCCTGACAAGTTTCCTGGCCGTGGCTCGCGGCCAGGTCCCCCGCAAGCACTGGTTCCAGCTGGGCCGACCGTTCATCGACGCCGCCAACCAGGTCGGCCTGCTCTCCTGGGGCGGGACGATGTTCGAATACCTGATGCCTCGCCTGATGCTCAAAAGCCTGCCGGCCACCCTGGTCGCCCAGGCCGCCCGGGTCGCGGTCGACCGCCAGATCGAGTACGGCCGATCCCAGGGAGTCCCCTGGGGAATCTCCGAGTCCGCCTATTCCAGCATCTACGTCGACGGAGACTACCAGTACCAGGCCTTCGGAGTTCCCGGCCTCGGCCTGAAACGAGGACTCGACAAGGACCTGGTCGTCGCCCCCTACGCCACGGCCCTGGCGGTGATGATGCGCCCCCGCGAGGCACTGGAAAATTTCCGGAGACTGACCGCCGAAGGAGCCCTCGGGCCTCACGGGTTCTATGAAGCCGTGGACTTCACCGCCGGCCGAGTGCCTCCCAATACGCGCTCGGCGATCTGCTACTCCTACATGGCCCACCACCAGGGGATGAGTCTCGTCGCCCTGACCAACGCCCTGCTCGATGACCCAATGCCTCGGCGATTTCACACCGAACCGTCGGTCCGGGCCGTGGAACTCCTGCTCCAGGAGCGGATTCCCCGAGACCCCCCGATCGTGTCCCCCACGGAGGCGGAGATGGCCCCAACCCCGACCAGTCCCGAGTCCGGCGGCACCCCCCTCCTGAGCCGTCGTCTCACCACCGCGGCGACACCGGCTCCTCGCACCACCCTGATGTCCAACGGCTCCTACGGAGTCATGCTCACCAACGCCGGCTCCGGCTACAGCACCTGCCGAGGTCTCGACGTCACCCGCTGGCGGGAAGATTCCACCAGTGACGCCTGGGGCCAGTTCCTCTACCTCCGCGACACCACCAGCCAGGTCACCTGGTCCGCCGGTCTCCAGCCCACGGGCCGACCCGCCGACGACCTCGAAATTGTCTTCTCCGCCGACAAGGCCGCCTTCCGGCGGCTCGACGCCAACATCGAAACCCTGCTGGAAGTCACGGTCTCCCCCGAAAGTCTGGCCGAGGTCCGCCGAGTCACCCTCACCAACCGCGACACGCGCCCCCGGGAAATCGAGCTCACCAGCTACGCCGAGGTCGTCCTGGCCTCCCGAGCCGCCGATGCCGCTCACCCGGCATTCAACAAATTGTTCCTGGAAACCGAATACCTGCCCGACACCGGCGCTTTGCTCTGCCGACGCCGCCCCCGAGCCCAGGACCAGGCTCCCATCTGGGCCGTCCACGTCTCGACCACCGACCCGGCCATCGAGCCCGAGATCCAGTTCGAAACCGATCGCGCCCGCTTCCTCGGCCGCGGACGGACCCCCGCCGACCCTGCCGCGCTCGACCCTCATGCCAGCCTTTCCGGAACCACCGGACCGGTCCTCGACCCGATCCTCAGCCTCCGCCGTCGCGTCAAACTCGACCCGGGCGCCTCGGCCACCCTCAGCTTCACGACCGCCGTGGCCGACACCCGAGCCGAGGCCCTGGCCCTGGCCGACCAGTTCCGCGACCCCGCCGCCGCGTCCCGGGCCTTCGAGCTCTCCTGGGCCCACGGCCAGGTCGAACACCGCCACCGTCCCTGGACCGGCGAGGACGGCCATCTCTACCAACGGCTCGCCTCCCACATCCTCTACGCCTCGCCATCCCTACGCGCCGCGGCGGCCATCCTCAACTCCAACACCCAAGGTCAGCCCGGCCTCTGGCGGTTCGGCATCTCCGGTGACTTGCCCATCGTCCTGCTCCGCATCGCCGCCGTCACCGAAGTCCCGCTCGCTCGCCAACTCCTCGACGCCCACGAATACCTCCGCCTCAAGGGACTGTCCTACGACCTGGTCCTGCTCGACGAGGAACCCGACGACAACCAGGTCGCCGTCCACCACGAGTTGTTGGACCTGACCCGATCACAGGAACTGGTCGACAAGCCCGGGGGGGTCTTCGTCCGCCGGGTCAATGGCATGGCCGAGGAAGACCAATGGCTCCTCCAGGCCGCCGCCCGGGCCATCTTCGTCGGCGACCGGGGTCCGCTGGCCAACCAGCTCGACCGGATCGACCGTCGTCCCATTCCACCGCCCGCCCTCGCGACGACGGCCACCCCCTCCGACTCCGACGACGACGACGCCCAGCCGCCGCCCGACCTCCAGTTCTTCAACGGCCTGGGCGGTTTCTCGCCCGACGGCCGAGAGTACTGCACCATCATCCGCGGCCGCGTTGACTACGAGGTCCGCCGCAACGGCAAGGCCGCCGCGCCGCCGGTTCCCCGGCCCGCCCTGCCCCCGGCCCCCTGGATTAATGTCGTCGCCAACCCCTCCTGCGGCTTCCTCGCCTCCGAGTCGGGCCTCGGTTACACCTGGGCCGGCAACAGCCAGTCAAACCGCCTGACCCCCTGGAACAACGACCCGGTCGCCGACCCCCCCGGCGAAGTCCTTTACCTCCGAGACGAGGAAACCGGCGCCGTCTGGTCCCCCACCCCGCTCCCCATCCCCGCCGCCTCGGCCGTCGTCGTCCGTCACGGTTGGGGGTTCACCACCTACGAACGCCTCGGTCACGGACTCGCCCAGGAGCTCACCGTCTTCGTCCCGGCCGACGACCCGGTCAAGGTCTTGCTCCTCAAACTCTCGAACGTCGGCGGCCGGGTCCGCCACCTCTCGGCAACCTATTACGCCGAATGGGTGCTGGGAACCTCCCGAGAAGCCGCGGCAATGAGCGTGGTCACCGAGGTCGACCCCGAGGCCGGCCTCCTCCTGGCTCGCAACGCCTTCAACACCGACTTTGGCAAGGCGGTGGCCTTCGTCGACGTCGACCGCCGGCCCCGCACCCTCACCGCCGACCGCACCGAGTTCCTCGGGCGTCTTGGGTCGGTCGCCTCGCCCGCCGCCCTCACCAGAACCGAACTCTCCAACCGAACCGGCGCGGGACTCGACCCCTGCGCCGCCCTCCAGGCCGGCATCGTCCTCCAGCCCGGCGAGGAAACCGAGGTCGTCTTCCTGATCGGTCAGGCCGACGACGTCGCCACCGCGAGAAGCCTCGCTCTCCGCCACCGAGACCCCACCCACGCCCGTGCCGCTCTTTCCGAGGTCCGCGACCGCTGGCTCCAGGCCCTCGAAGCCGTCCAGGTCCGCACCCCCGACCCAGCCCTCGACCTGATGCTCAACGGCTGGCTGACCTACCAGGTCCTCTCCTGCCGACTCTGGGGCCGCTCGGCCTTTTATCAGTCCGGCGGAGCCTACGGTTTCCGCGACCAGCTTCAGGACGTCATGGCCCTGGTCTACGGGGCCCCTCAGGAAGCCCGAGCGCAAATCCTCCGCGCCGCCGCTCGCCAGTTCATCGAGGGCGACGTTCAACACTGGTGGCACCCCCCCGCCGGCCGCGGCGTCCGCACCCGCTTCTCCGACGACTTCCTCTGGCTCCCCTACGTCACGCTCCACTACCTCCGCGCCACTGGCGATAATGCCATCCTCGACCAGCCCATCACCTCCATCCGCGGTCCCATCCTCAAGCCGGGTCAGGAGGAAGACTACGGCATGCCCGAGGTCGTCCCCGACACTATCTCCCTGTACGAACACTGCATCCGCTGCCTCGAAAACGGCCGCAAGTTCGGCGTCCACGGCCTCCCCCTGATGGGCACGGGCGACTGGAACGACGGCATGAACCGCGTCGGCGACGAGGGCAAGGGGGAAAGCGTCTGGGTCGCCTGGTTCCAGATCGCCATCCTCCGCCCGTTCGCCACCCTGGCCGAGCAACGCGGCGACACCTTCCACGCCAACCGCTACCGCTCCCAGGCCGACGACCTCGTCCAGGCCATCGAGACAACCTCCTGGGACGGCGACTGGTACCGACGCGCCTACTTCGACGACGGCACGCCCCTGGGCTCGGCCCAGAACGACGAATGCCAGATCGACTCCCTCGCCCAGACCTGGGCCGTCATCTCCGGCGCCGGCGACCCCCAGCGTTCCCTCAAGGCGATGGCCGAGGTCGAAAAACAGCTCGTCCGCGACGAAGACGGCCTGATCCTCCTCTTCACACCACCCTTCGACCACGGCACGCTCCACCCCGGCTACATCCGCGGCTACGTCCCGGGCATCCGCGAAAACGGCGGACAGTACACCCACGCGGCCACCTGGGTCATCCAGGCCACGGCCCTGCTCAACCAGGGCAAACGCGCCTGGGAACTCTTCGACCTGCTCAACCCCATCCGCCACGCCGACTCTCCCGAGGCCGTGGCCCTCTACAAGGTCGAGCCCTACGTCATCGCCGCCGACGTCTACGGTCGTCCCCCCCACACCGGCCGAGGCGGCTGGACCTGGTACACCGGCTCGGCCGGCTGGTTCTATCGGGCCGGACTCGAAGACATCCTCGGCTTCCAGCTCCAGGGGGACCACCTCGCGATCGACCCCCGGATCCCCCCCACCTGGCCCGAGTTCCAGATCACCTTCCGTCACCGCTCCGCGACTTACCAGATCCTCGTGACCAACCCCGAAGGCGTCGAACACGGGGTCCACGAAACCTTCCTCGACAACAACTCCCACGGTCAGGGACCCATCCCCCTGGCCGACGACGGCCGAGAGCATCACGTCCGGATCGTCCTGGGCTCAACCGCCAACCAGGTAACGTGAGTTCCTCGTCGGTCGCAGCGACTTCCGTATCTGCCCTGACTCGGGCGGTTGACCCATCGTCGTCAGAAATCCGGCGTCGAAATCCTCTTGCCCCGGAATCGCATGCGGCTCGCGACGAAGCCATGCGAGGCTGAACCTTCCGAACCGTGACGGACGAATGCCTCCGACCGCCCTCGACACGTTCAGCACGTTCGGCGTCATCATCCTCTGCATGGTCCTCGCCATCATGGCGCTGACCCTGTTCTTCAAGGGATTGAACTGGCGTAAAGGCGGCGAGGCCAAGCCCGAGACAATGGCCATCCGGGGCGTTTTGAAGAAAGGAACATGGGCAACGGTCCACATGACCGGGGCGAAGTCATTCGACCGGGTTCGGTTCCTTGGTTTCACGAATTATGAGGGGTCCAAGAATTACGTCCCAGGCGACCTCCACGGGATGGTCATCCTGGAAGACCCGGAGGGGCGACAATTTCTGGTCCGCTCCAAGGCGATCCGCATGATCGTCATCGAGCCACCCACCCCGTCAGCCCCAAGCCTAGCCACCGACCCAGACTCCCCGGCGGATCAACCCGTAACCTGACATCGCCTTGATCCGAGGAAAAGCCGATTCGGCTCGCATCGCGACACGAAAATGGGAAGTCATCGACCTCATCCGGTCAAGTCGAACGACAGCCGCTTCAGACAGTCAATTTTTCAACAACGTTTCATCAAAGTGTCGCGGCCCAGGAAAAACGGGAATGGCGCACGCGACCCAATTACGAAACGGAACCCAGACAATGGGCCTTGAACGTGCCCAAACAAGAATGAACGCCGGAGCGATGGAGGTGGAAAAGAGATGTACAGACTGATGAGAAGATGCGGGGGTGGGGGGAGAAACAAACGAATCGAACTCTAACCTAATCTACGCTACAGGCTCGGCCAGGTTCATCACGAACCCGCCGAGCCTGAAAATCGGCGAAACTTCATTGAGCCCTGCAAAGACTCAAGCCCCCGGCCGTCCCCTCACCAGCCCTCGCATTTGAAGGTGGCTGACGGGCAGGGACGACCCTTGCAGCAAGGCCATCAACTTGGTCTCGACCATTTGGGCCGGAGAAACCGCCGAACGGTCATCGACCACGAGAGATTCTTCAGGCAGGGCTGCCGCATATCGAGTCACGCCACGACGTTCCAGCTCGCGAACCATGGCATGGTCGAAGGCAGCGGTATCGCCGGACCGCGCGGGCGACGCGGCGGTGACGAAGCCACTCGTCGTCAAAAGGGGCGCGTGGGAGTCGTTCATGGACGATACACCTCGGCGTCTGGGGCCTGGCAAGTACCGCTGACCGACCCGTGAGGTTGCAAAGTGCGTGCCGACTTTGCCAGGTCCGGTCAGAGGGCAAGAGCGAGTCGGTGGGATGGAGACTTGCCCTCGCCACTCAATACGGTGAAAACCGTTATTTCGCGGGCGCCAGGTCGAGATTCTCGATCCCTGGCCAGATCAGTCTAATGCTTGCGCCTCGGACTTTCAACGCACTTCACCCTCCCCTCCCCGCTTCTTCTAGGTAGATTGCGTGAAGCTCCCCTCGGTGGGTAAAAAATTCGGTCGCCAGGACCGATGAATTCCGTCCAACGCTTAGGTTATAGTACCCGTACTGAATGCGGAACTCGGGCCCGGCCTCGCGGCGAGGTCGACACCCGAGGAGGTCCCGCCCCACGCCTCTTCGGCGTCGCGGGAGGGGCCTCACGCACCGGGCGGACGCGACCGCCCTTCCCTCCCTCCAACCCCTCCGGGGTTTCGCGTTGAGTTTGGCGGACTGGACCACCCCCGTCCTGCCTTCCTCACCTTCAGGAACGACCATGGGCCCGATGTCGCCGGTCACGTCTCCGACGGGGTTCCGCGCCGAGCTGCGCAACGTCCTCGCCGCCGGTTCACAAGTCTGGGGACTCATCCCCGGACGGCAAAAGCGAGCCCTGGGTCTCGCCGCGCTGGTGATGGCCATCACCAGCGCCGCCGGCACCGCCATCCCCCTGGTCCTGGGCGAACTGGTCAACGCGGTCGAGGCCGCCCAGAAGTCCGCGCTCGCCCGCCCCGCCTTGTTCCGAATGGCGGCAACGTATCTCGCCCTGCTCGGCCTCGCCTACCTGGTCCGTGAGGCATTCAACGTCCTGCGTCGCTATATCGTTGAAGAAACCGCCACACGCATCGACAAGGAACTCTGCGTCCGAATCGTCGACCACCTGATGCAGGTCGACCTTTCAACCCTGACCCATGAACAGGTCGGCGCCCTGCACGGCCGCATCCACCGAAGCGTCGAGGGATACGTCCGGTTCCTTCGCATCAGCTTCCTCGACTTCTTCCCGGCACTCCTGGGAGGCTCCTTCGCCCTGACCGCCACACTGACCAAGGAGCCGCGAATCGCCCTGGTCATGCTCGGCGTGGTGCCGGTCTCGCTGGGGTTGACCGTGTGGCAATTGCTCTCGCAGAAGGGAATCCGCATCTCACTCCTGCGAAGCCGCGAGGCGATGGATGGCACCGTCGTCGAACTCCTCGGCGGTCTCGACTACGTCCGTGCCTCCAACACCCAGCGACAGGAAATCCAGCGGGTTGACCGTACCGCCGAAGCCCGTCGCGCCAAGGAAATCCGCCACCAGATCGCCATGTCCTTCTTTGGATGTGGCAAGGCCCTCAACGAAGCATTCTTCCACCTGATGGTGGTCGCCTTCGCCGTCTACCTGACGCTCACGGGGTCGATGAGCTTCGGCGGAATTATCGCCTTCTCCGGCCTGTTCCTCGGCGTCATGGCTCCCCTGGCCGAGGTTCACCGCTTCATCGACGAGGCCCACGAAAGCAGCCTGCGGATCGGCGACCTCCTGGTCCTCCTCAACCAACCGCCCGACCGCTCATTCTCCACCTCCGGAGACCGTCTGCCGTCCTTGCAACTGGGCCGACCCCTCTTCGAGGCCGAGGGCCTGCGGGTCCACTACCGCACCAAGGACGGCCGCACCCGTCGCGCCCTCGACGGTGTGAGCATGAGGATCCACCACGGCGAGACGATCGGCGTCGCCGGTCGCTCCGGCAGCGGCAAGTCCACCTGGCTCCGCGTCATGATGCGTCTGGCCCACCCGGTCGCCGGCACGGCCCGCCTCGGCGGCGTCCCCCTGGAAGACGTGTCTCGCGAAACCATCGGCGACACGATCGGCTACGTCGGTCAGAACCCGTTCGTCTTCGCCGGCACCATCGCCGAGAACATCGCCTACGGACACGAGGACGCCTGCCCCGACGCCATCCGCCACGCCGCCTACATGGCCTGCATCCACGACGAAATCCTCGACATGCCCGGCGGCTACGACGCCCTGGTCGCCGAGCGGGGCCAAAACCTGTCTGGAGGCCAGCGCCAACGGCTGGCCCTCGCCCGGGTCTTCCTCAAAAACCCCCCTGTCCTGATCCTCGACGAAGGCACCTCGGCCCTCGACAACATCAGCGAGCGCAAGGTCCAGCAGGCGATCAACGCCGCTCGCGCCGACCGCACCGTGATTCTCGTCGCCCACCGCCTCTCAACCCTCCTCGACGCCGACCGAATCCTGGTCTTCGACGAGGGGCGAATCGTCGAGGCCGGCTCCTACGAGGAACTGGTCCTGGGAGGCGGGACCTTCGCCGAACTGGTCCGCTCGGCCGAGGAAGGGCGTCCCGAGATCGCCCGCCGCCGCCTGATCCCCGCCCCAGCGATCGACCTCGTCCAGCCCAGCCCCGAAATCCTCGTCGGTGCGTTCGGCGACTCCCTCGTAACGCCGGCCGAACTCACCGCCTGAGCCAGCAATTACCCGACGAGCCTCAAAACCGGGCCGGTCCCTTTTTCACGAAGGGCCCGGCCCGGCCTCGTTACGCGGGAGTTTCTAAATTCCGGGGCCGACCCGCGACCATCCGGCCGCGACCACTCCTCTCTGTCCTCGGCCGAGAGTGCCGATCCCGTTTTCCCAAGCCCTTGACGACCGATCCACCTTGGCCTATCTCATCGGCATGTCCTGGGCTCGTGGACTCCTCCTCGCCGCGCTTCTGCTCACCCTCCTGCCGCTGGGGCTCGGGTCGCTGTTGCTGGTCCTCGCCGAAACCCGTCCGGGACGCCTCTCCGGGGCTTTGGCCGCCTCGGTGTTTCTGGCGGTGGTCGGCCTCCTCGCCGCGATCGCTCTGCCAGGAACCCCCCGGCCCGCCTTGGCCCTGACCTCCCTCTCGATCTTGTCCGCGCTTGGCGTTCTGCTGGCTCTGGTCCGTCTGCCCCCGCCAGAGCCTCCACACGCCGACCTCGGCCTGATCGCCCTGCGGCTCGACTCACCAGCGCAAGACGACCCCGGCCCCGGCTGGCTTCCCGAGCGCGACCGGCTCAAACTCGCGACAACGGTCCTGGCCCGGCTCGCTCCCACCCTGGGAAGCGCCGAGGGACGCCGCATCCGCGAAACGATCATGCCCCTGGCTCGCGAGGCCCACGCCGCGAACCCCCTGGCCCCCGTCAGCCACCTGGCCCTTGCCGGGCTCTTCGGCTGGCCTGGGGGAACCGGGCATGGCTACGCCTACATCCCCCCCGTCGCTCCCGGCGAACGGCTCGGTGCCATCCTGTTT
This sequence comes from Isosphaeraceae bacterium, assembly GCA_965201075.1. Classification (GTDB taxonomy): domain Bacteria; phylum Planctomycetota; class Planctomycetia; order Isosphaerales; family Isosphaeraceae; genus CBDAVP01. The sequence continues at coordinate 108,346 of CBDAVP010000002.1, forward strand.
CTCCACGGCGACGCGGGCAACTTCCAGACCTTGGCCTGGGCCTGGAAACCCTTGGCCGACCGCCGCCACCTGGCCATCCTCTGCCCCAGCTACGGGTTCGGCTTCTGGGGACCCGGAGGCGTCTCGGTCGTCGAGCGATTCCGCCTCGCCAGCCTCGCCCGATTCCCGATCGACCCCAATCGGGTGTACCTCGCCGGCCTCTCCGACGGCGGCAACGGAGTGACCCGCGTGGCCTCGGCGGCCCCCCAGCATTACCGGGGTCTCATCTACATCTCACCCACAATGAACCCTCGAGACCTCATCGCCCCCGCCTTCGCGCAAGGGTGGAAAAGTCGGTCGGTCCTGGTCTTCCAGGGCGGTCGCGACCGGAACGTGACCCCGGCGTCGGTCGCTGCCGGCGTGGCTCTCATGAACGCTCAAGGCGTCGACGTGACCTTTGACGTCGTGCCCGAGGAGACTCACTTCCTGTTTCTCGGTCACAGGGACTGGCTCTTCCGTCGCCTGGAAGCCTGGCTCGACGCCCAGGAGCTTCCTCCACATCCAGCCCAGGACCACACAGAGAGTTCCCATCATGCCCCAACCCCGTCGGATTGAGCCCGGCCCCGGCCAGGAATCGGTCTGGGACTATCCCCGCCCTCCTCGCCTCGAACCGTGCTCGAAGCTGATCCGCGTCGAGTTCGCCGGTCTCTGCCTGATCGAAACGCGTCGGGCCTACCGGGTTCTGGAGACCAGCCACCCGCCGGCTTACTACGTTCCACCCGACGACCTGACCGACCCATCGTCCTTGATCCCCTCGGCCCGCTCCTCGTTTTGCGAGTGGAAGGGACGCGCCTCCTACGTCTCGCTCCGCGTCGGCGACCGCCGCTCTTCCGACGCGGCCTGGTGCTACAAAACCCCAACGCCCGCCTTCGCCCCCATCCGGGACTACCTGGCGTTTTATCCCTCCAAGGTCGACGGCTGCTGGGTCGACGGCGTTCCCGTCCAGGCCCAGCCCGGCGACTTCTACGGAGGCTGGTTGACCCCCGACATCATCGGCCCCTTCAAGGGAGGACCGGGGACGATGGGCTGGTAAGACCCGCGTCCGCAACGGTTCAACGAACCAACAACGCCACGAGCGGGCGAAGATCGAAGAACCGGAAATCCCGGGTCGGACCAGTCGCGATCCATTGCCCAGTCAGGTTCCAAACTCGCGGCAGCCGGTCGGGCCGATCCTTCAGCAGAGTGAAATACGTGACCAGCACCCCGGGAAGTTGGGCGGGATCAGTCGCGGCCACTTCCAGGTCGGCGAGCGCGGCGTCGGTGCGATGAAGTCTCGCCAGCGACCGGGCCCGGCCCAGTTCCGCCAGGCGATCATCCGGGTCGCCGGCCAGCGCGGCCGACCACGCCTCCACCGCGTCCCGATCCCGCCCCAGCGAAGCCAGAGCCCCAGCCAGGCTCGACCACGAAGCCGGTCCAGCCCCCTTCCGAGCCGCCAGTTCCAGGTCCACGACGGCGCCCGCGGCATCTCCCCGGTCCATCGCCAGTTCCCCCCGCAATTCCAGGAATGAGGGCGTATCCGGCTCGATCCGTCCGGCATGGGCCACATCATCCCGGGCGCCGGCGTGATCCCCAATCCAGCGACGCACCCGGGCCCGACGGATCAGCGACGAGGCCGATTCGGTGCCTTGGGCCAGCCCCCGGTTGGCCGACTCCGCCGCCTCCTCGCGTCTCCCCAGCACGGCCAGCGCCACCGCCCGGTCCAGCAAGGCCGCCGTTGTCGACGCCCCATCCAGGCGATTCACCGAGGCTCGCAGGTCAGCGGCCAGGAATGCTCCACCCACCGGCCAACCCGCAAGGACCTCGGGCCGATCCAGCCGGGGCGGCGCGTCGGGGTGAGCCGCCAGCCGCGCGCGGTCGAGAAGTCGATCGACCCCCGGACCCGGCCGCAACCGACTCGCCATCTCGGCATCAGCCAACGCCTCCCCGGGACGCCCCAACCGCAGCCGCGCTTCGGCTCGACGGAACCAGACTTCCGGCCACCCTTTCCCCACCGTGTCCGAGGCAAGGTCTGCCAACCGCGCCTCGGCCTCAACGTCCTGGCCCAGAGCAAGCGCCACTTCCGCCTCGCCGAGTTGAGCGCGGCGGGCCACCTCATCCGAATCGTCGGCGCGGCGCAACGCGTCATACTGCTCCAGGGCCCGCCGATAACAACCCCGACAACGATCCAGCTCCGCCAGGTTCCAACGGAGGGTCCGGGTCAACGCCGGGCCTGGCTCGCCCGCCATCGCGTCCAGAAACGCGGTCTGGGCCCCCGCGAAATCCCCGAGCTTGCGACGCAGAATTCCCAGATGCAGCCACCCTTCCCCCAACCCCAGATCCAGCGAACGGGCCGAAGCGATCGCCCGCTCCAGGTCATCCTGAGCCTGCCCCCAGGTCCCTCGCCGGGCCAGCAGGTCCGCGCGGTTCAACCGGGCCCAGGGTGACGCCGGCTCCAGCGCGACAGCGACCTCGCAATGCTTCAGCGCCTCGTCAATGCGGCCCGACTCCGCGTAATACCTCGCCAAAATAAATCGCGACCAGTAATCGTCCGGCTCGATCCGCGCCGCCCGCTCCAGCCACGCCATCGCCCGATCGGGCTGCTTCACCATCCCGAAAAACAGGCCCCACTTCAGGCAGGTCCGGGCCGAACTCTCCTCCGCTGTCCCCTCGCCACTGAGACTCCGCGGAGCACGCGGATCCACCTTGGCCAGCAGCCGAGCCCGTTCCGCCCGCCAGGGGCCCGGCGCCTGAGTGAAGGCCAACGCCCGGTCGCAAATTCCGACCAGGGCGAGAACCCCCGCCGCCTCATCCCGACCATCCTCGCCCAGCACATACAGATACAACAACTGGTCCACCGCCGCCGTCAAGCGATCCCGCGGGCTCGGCTCCAGGTCAGTCGCCGGGGGACGCCCCCACCAGTCGGGCCTCTCCAGCACGCCGAACGGGGCCAGAACCTCCCGCAGCTCCGCCACCGCCGCGGTCGGACTTCCCTCAATCCCCAACAGCCGGAACTTCAATGGCTCGGCGCGATCCACCAACGTCCGGGCCTGTTGGGCCGCCGCCGCCTTCCGGGCCGCTCGCGAGCGCAGCGCCGTCGCGTCATGACCGACGACGACCGGACCGGCGGCCGTGCGAGCCAATCGGTCGGCCGCTTCGTAAAGCGTGGCCGCCAGCGTGAACTCTCCACGACCCTCGGCCTCTTCCCCGGCTTCCACCTGCCGGCGGACCTCATCCACCCGGTTCCGCCGCGAGTGCAATCCTTCCGAAAGAGCCGAAACCACCACCGCCACGGTCACCGCCGCGAAGGCGATGGCCCCCAGCGGACGGCGGCGACGGCGGACCCATCGCAACGTCCGCGCCGGTTGGGGCTCCCGGGCGTGAAACAAAGGCCCATCCTCCGCCACGGCCTGAAGGTCGTCGGCCAGTTGCCGCGCCGAGGCATACCGCAACCGGGGATCGGGCTCCAGGCAGCGAAGGACCACCGCCTCAAGCGCGGGAGGGACCTCGGGATGGTCCCGTCGCAGCGGTTCCGCCCCCTCCCGGCGCTCGGCCGCCGCCCGTTGCAACGCTTCCTCCACCGAAAGCGCCCCCGTCGGAGGCGCGAACGGCCGCGACGACGCCAGCGCCTCGTAAAGCACCACCCCCAACGCATACACGTCGCACCGAGCATCCACCCCGTCGGCGTCCCCCCTCGCCAGCGCGTCAAGCTGCTCAGGCGCCATGTAAGCCAACGTCCCACCCGGAGCCGTGAACGGCTCGTCCACCGAGCCTTCCCCAATCGGCGACTGCGCCAGGTTGAAGTCGACCAGCAAAGGCAGCCCATCCCCGGCGATCAACACGTTCGACGGCTTGACGTCCCGGTGCAGCACGCCCCGCTCGTGAGCATGTTGCAACGCCTCGGCCAACCGAGCCCCCCACCACGCGATCGCCCGGGCAAACGGCCGACAGGCCAGTTCCGCCCGGCCCGAACCACCCCCCCCAGCCTCCCCCCGCGGCGCGATTCGGTCGACCACCTCGACCAGTTCCGCCCCCGACCGAGCCACCAGCGTCACCGGGTCCGCCAGCACCTGCGCCAGCGTCACCCGTCCCAGATACGGCATGCAAAGCAGGTGAAGTCCCGTGGCCGGATCGACCCGGTACGAGTGGACCGGCACGATATGAGTATGCTGCAACCGCGCCAGGGCATGTGGCTCTCGCGACCCCCGCCGAGTCACCTTCAACGCGACCGGCCGATCGGCCAACTGCCGCTCCTTGGCCAGAAAGACCCGCCCAAACGCCCCCCGTCCCAGTTCGCCGACCAGGTGAAACCCGCCAATGGTCTGGCCCGCCTCGGGCAACTTCGCCACCGGCTCCCGACCCCCCTCCGTCGAGGCGGACAGCGACACCGACATCGAAAACGACTCGCCCGACGACCGCCCCGAGCCCACCAGTTGGTGAATCCCCAGCACCCGTCGCAACGGAGCGAGCAATTGCGGAAATCGGCGGTAATAGTCCTCGGGGTCAGGCTCCTCGCCCGCCTCCTCTCGCAAGCAAAATTCCTCGTACAGCAAGGCGACCACGGCCTCGGACGAGAGATCCTGGTGCTTGGTCAGATACGGCTCGACAATCGCGGCCTCGCCAGCCTCCCGGCGGAGGTTCAGGTCCGCGCGCAGCAGGGCGAGCAAGGCGCCGGGACGGCCCTCGGCCTCCCGGGGCAGGTAATCGGTCGGCTCGGGATGCTGCCCGCCTCGCCAGGCCGCTTCATAACGACGAGCCAGCCCAACCGCCACCGGCGACGAGGCCTCGTCCCACGTCCGGCCCGATCCCGAGCCGCTCAGACTCATCGCGACGGCCCTCCTTGCTCAACCCGTTGCGGTCTCAATGGCCGCGGATTCGTCGCGAAACCCGTTTCAGCCCTGGTCCAACCCATCCCCCGTCGACGAGCCCAACTCGGCGAGGGCTCGCTGTCGCAAATCCTCAATGACCCGCTGCACCGTCCGCTCACTCAGACCCAGCCTGACCCCAACCTCCCGACTCGAAAGCCCATCGGCCTTGAGTTCCAGAATCGCCCGGCGCCCCTCGGGCATCAACTCGCGAAGCCTCAAAAACGCCTCCCGAGCCTCGGCCAGCTCCCCGGGTGAATCTCCCCCATCGGGCAAATCGCCGGCTCGGGCACCATCGGGACCAGCCAACGACTCTTCCCGGCGCATGTCCTGCTTCTGGCTGGCCGCGCGTCGATACTCATCAATCACCTTATTCTTCGCCGCCTTGGCCAGGAAAGCGACCAGGTGGCGACCATCCTCGAAATCCGCCGGAGCTGTCCGAACTCTCCGGAAGAAGCTCCCCCAAACGCTCTGCAGGAAGTCCAGCGAGTCGAATCGCGACCGCAACAGCTTGGGCAACTGGCGGCGAACCACCAGGCGCACTTCCGGCTCATAGCGGGTCAGCAACTCGCGAGCGGCCTCATCATCACCAGCCCGGATCCTCGCCAGGAACCTCGGGAGATCATCCGCGTCCTCCTCGACGCCCATGCCCATCCCTCCCGCGACCCAACCACCCAGGTCCGGCCACCCGCCGGACCCTCGCCGAGCCTACCGCCCCCAAGCCCCGTCCCGCAACCTCGACGAAAGTCCGCGGCAGGTCCGTTTCCCTCTCCATCGGCCGCGCAATCGGCTGTCCCCGAGTGCCGGCGAAACCTCGAAGCAGAGTCGTTTCCATTCCATTGGGCTCGCAATCGGGGACTGGCTCCGTCGGTACTCCGTCGGTGCCTGTCCCCCATCGCCGTGGCCGGTGGTCGGCGCAGTGGCAGGGACATTGAGGGCAAACGGGGAACAAGCAGGACCGTTTCCCTCTCCATTGGGCTCGCAATCGGGGACTGGCTCCGTCGGTACTCCGTCGGTGCCTGTCCCCCATCGCCGTGGCCGGTGGTCGGCGCAGTGGCAAGGACATTGAGGGCGAACGGGGAACAAGCAGGACCGTTTCCCTCTCCATTAAGCTCGCAATCGGGGACTGGCTCCGTCGGTACTCCGTCGGTGCCTGTCCCTCCATCGCCGTGGCCGGTGGTCGGCGCAGTGGCAGGGACATTGAGGGCGAACGGGGAACAAACAGGACCGTTTCCCTCTCCATTGGACTCGCAATCGGGGACTGGCTCCGTCGGTACTCCGTCGGTGCCTGTCCCTCCATTGCCGGGGCCGGTGGTCGGCGTGGCAGGGACATCGGGAAGCGAAAAAGGAACAGGCCGCTTCCATCTCCATTGGCCTCGCAATCGGGGACTGGCTCCGTCGGCACCCCGTCGGTGCCTGTCCCTCCATTGACGTGGCCGGTGGTCGGCGCAGTGGCAAGGACATCGGGAGGCGAAAGGGGAGCAAGCCCCGGAGGACTACACCAAGAACCAGTCCCCATGGCCTCACCCAAGGAGAAAACGAAACGGCACTGGGCTCCGAGGATAGTCGGAAATCCGCCCCAAGTTCGGACATCGGCCCAAGACGAATCCCGGGCCAACCCTCAACCCGTCACACCCGCCGAGGTCAGTCGGATCGCGCTATTGATGAGCGAAACATGGGAAAACGCCTGGGGAAAGTTCCCCAACTGCCTCCCAGCCTTCGGGTCATATTCCTCCGCCAGCAAGCCCACGTCGTTGCGCAGGGCCAGCAACCGCTCAAACATCGACCGGGCCTCGTCCAGTCGGCCCATCAAGGTCAGGTTGTCGACCATCCAGAACGAGCAGGCCAGAAACGTCCCTTCCCCCGGCGGCAGACCATCCACGTCGGGCGTGGGGCTGTAGCGAGCCACCAGCCCATCGCTCATCAGTTCCCGACGAATCGCCTCCAGCGTCCCAATGACGCGAGAATCCTCGGCGGGCAGGAACCCCACCAGGGGGATCATCAGCAAGCTCGCGTCCAGAGCCTCCCCGCCATAATACTGAACGAATGCCCCTCGGGCGTGATCATACCCCTTCCGGCAGACATCCTCATGAATCTGGTCGCGAGTCGCCTTCCAGCGATCCACGGGAGCGTCCAGGTCAAATTCCTCGGCCGAGCGGATGGCCCGGTCCATCGCGGCCCACGCCATGACCTTGGAATGCGTGAACTGGCGACGAGGTCCCCTCACCTCCCAGATCCCCTCATCGGGCTCCTGCCAGGCCGATTCCACATACGCGATCAGGCTCCGTTCCAGCGCCCAAGCATCCCCGTCGGGTTCCACCCCCAGCCGCCGAGCCTCATACATCGCCCCCAGGACCTCGCCATACACATCAAGTTGAAACTGCCCATGAGCCGCGTTCCCAACTCTCACCGGGGCCGAGTTCTCATACCCCGGCAACCAGTCCAGGGTCATCTCGGTAAGCCGCCGCTCCCCGGCCAGCCCATACATGATTTGGAGTCGAGACGGGTCGCCCGCCGCGGCCCTCAGCAGCCACGAACGCCAGGCGGCGGCCTCGTCCCGGAACCCCGCCCTCATCAACGAGTACAAGGTGAGAGTCGCGTCCCTCAGCCAGCAAAGCCGGTAGTCCCAGTTCCGCTCCCCACCAATCTTCTCGGGCAACGACGTCGTCGCCGCGGCCACAATTCCCCCCGTCGGCTCGTAAGCCAGAGCCTTCAAGGTAATCAGCGACCGCAGGACGGCGTCTCGCCAGGGGCCCTGGTATGTGCACTTTCCCGTCCATTCCGCCCAGAACGCCTCGGAGTCCAGCAAGGTCTGTTCGGGTTCGAGCGCGGGAGCGAGGGGTTCATGAGACGGGGTCCACGTCAGATCAAAGGAAACCCGTTCCCCCTCGCCCACCGTGAAGTGCGCCAACGTCCGGTTCCCCTCCCCACGAAGCGGAACGCCCGTCCGGATGGCGATCCGGTCCGGCCCCGACGTGGCGGTGAGTCCTCTCGCCAGATGCTGCACCCAGGGCACGATCGAGCCATAGTCGAACCGCAACGCCAGGTCCATCACCATCGGCACACGACCCCGCAACCCCTCCACCACCCGGATTAACTCGGGCGCCCCGCCTCTCGCCGGCATGCAGTCGATCAAACGCACCGCCCCCTCGGCCGTCTCGAACGTCGTCTCCAGCACCAGAGTCTCATCGCGATACCGACGAGACGTCCCCTTCTCAGCGCCTTCGGGAGCGATCCGCCAACAGCCGTGCTCGGGGCTGCCCAGCAGCGCGGCGAAACAGGCTCCCGAGTCGAACCGGGGCAGGCACAGCCAGTCAATCGACCCGTCCAGGCCGACCAGCGCCGCGGTCTGGCCGTCGCCGATCATGGCGTACTCTTCAATGGGCAAGGGCATCGACGGAAAAACTCCCGGAGGATGGCGGCCCGACAAACCGCCCAGGATCGGGCTTGTGCGATTTCGCCAGCCCCGTTATAAGCTCCCAACCTGTCTTCGGCCTCCCCCCACCGCGACCGACAACCCACGACTCCCGCCGATTTGAGTCACCGGGCACGGGAGGCCCGGCCTCTCCCTGGCTTCCCGGGAGCTTGTCGAGATGTCGCGCCGCCGCGCCTTCCGACCCGAATCGTTACCCATCCTGGAAGACCGGGTCGTCCCCAGTACCTTCTTCCACACCGTCAACCAGGATTGGGATAAAGTCACCTCGCAGGTCAAAAGCGCCGCTCGGGCCGTCGCCACCAAGCACGACCCCAACCGAGCCCCCGGCGCCGAGGACCTCCAGGCCCGCCTCGGCCACACGAAACTCGGCCTTCCCGTGGCCGCCTCCGGAGCGGCCACCCCGGTCAAGTCCAACGCCGTCCACGCCAAGTACGGGCCCGCCGCCGGCCTCTACGTCCCCGGCCGCTCGATGAGCCGCACCACCTTCGACGACGGCACGACCCAGACCATCGTCGGTGTGGTCTCTCACTCCCACACCATCACCACCACCCTCCAGACGATCACTCTCCGCGACGGCACGGTCAAGACCGGCAGCCTCACGGCGGTCGTCAACGGACCGACCACCACCTATTCCGAAACCGTCGGCACAATCGGCAGCACCGCCGAGACGATCACCGGCACCGACACTCGCGCTGGGCACGTCGTCACCTTCAACCGCACCGTCACCCTGGCCGACAACGCCGGGACTCAGACGATCCAGGGAACCCTCACCACCGCCGGGGCAACGACCAGCGTCGACCAGATGGTCACGCTCCCCAACGGCCAGACCGAGCACGTCGTCCAGACAAGCATCCGTCGCCCGGGCCGGACCTACGCGGTCAACACCTCAACCACCGCCCCCGACGGCACCACAACCACCGTCACTAGCACTCGAGGCGAGCGAGGCCCCGCCAGCACCCTCCCCGCCGGCATGGACGTCTTCTGAGCCAGCCCAGACCAGGCCAGGGATCGCGCTCGATCCTGAAAAGGAAGAGTCCGCCCAGCTCGCCCCAGCCACCGCCAACCCGCATCGCCCCGGCCCTCGGGGCGACGCCCTCCCCGGCCCGAATCGTCCCGGCCCAACGAAAAGCGGACTCGCTCGCGCGACCCGACAGTGCGGCGGTGCCTCTCAACCCAAAACGTGTGCCATCCACTTGTCGCGGCGGAGGAAAAAGGGGACTGGCTCTCGCGACCGAAAACTCTGGACACAACATCAGACAATTGCCCGCGAGTGCCTGTCCCTTTTTTCCTCCGCCGCGACATGTCCCCCAACGCCTCGATAAAAACGCTCGAACCGCGAAACCCAGGCCCCATGGCCTCCAGGACTGAGCAGGATCACCAGGTCGCAAGACACAATTCCCCAGGCCCGAAAACCTCACCAACCTCCCGCCAGACACCCTCCAAAACCAATCGAGCCTCCTGGCCCATCCCAACCCTCGCGACCCCCTCGGTAAAAAATCGCGAAAAATCCGAATTTGCCCGTCATCAATCCCGACCTCGGTCACGATAGTGAACCTTGAGGGGATCAATCCTCCCCCAACGAACCTGGAATCCGCACCAAAGCCCGAGCCAACCCCATGAACGCCAACCCCTCGCCCGAAGTCCACACCACCCCCCGCCCCCTCCTCCACGGCCTCAGCATCATCACCCCCGAAAACGAGGCCGACGCCCTCAACGACCGAATCGACTTCTGGACCTCCAGCCTCAAACCCTTCGACATCTACGAAGCCTGGCTCGTCCACGAAGTCGCCCGCAACACCCTCGAAATCGAGCGCCTTCACCAAACCCAGATCGTCCTGCGTCACGACCACGCCCAGCGCATCGCCATCGTCTTCGAGCAACAACAGCGTGACCACGCCGAACTCCTCGCCTCCGGTCTCGCTAGACACCCCGCCAGGGCCCTCGCCGCCCTCCGCAAATTCGCCCAGGGTTGCCTCGTCATAGCCCGTCGCTGGGAATGGCTCCTGAAATCCCTCGACAAGCGAGGAAACTGGACCGAGTCCCAACGCCAACAGGCCATGAACCTCCTCAACGTCCCACCCGACCTCCGAGACGGCGTAACGCCCCTCGATCCGCCCGATGAAGACCCAGAAACGCTCCGGGAACACCTCCAAAGGGTGGCCGAAACCGAGCTTCAGCGCCACAAGGAACTCGCCGCTCTCCTGCAACCGCTCGACGAACGGATGAAGCACGCGCAATCCCTGGGTCTCGGTCCCGAGCCGCCCGAAGTCGCCGCCATCCGCAAGGTCCAGCGACAGGCCGAGCGACGCCTCGCCTGGACCCGTTCCCAGTTCAAAACCTCCCGCCCCGACCCCCGTCCCGTCGACCGAAACAACTTGCCCGCCTACATCCCCGGCGAGTGGAAGAACAACATTCCGTACCAACCCAACCGGACCAGTTCGGCCGAACCCCCGACGCCCCGCGAACCCCAGCCCCCGGCGGTCGCCTCCACCCCTTCCTGGTCCACTCCCCAGCCTTCGCCGGACGGGCCGGCCCTCAACGTTCACCCCAACCCGAAACCCCAGATCCCCGACCCCACGCCATCCCGCTCCAAACACCGACGACGCCGCGCCTGACCCCTCGACCGCTCTTTCTCAATCCGGCCCGATTCGGCGAACCCCCGCCAGGGCCGCTCCACGTCCCGGTCCAACCAGAGCGATTTCCTTCTCCACGGGCTCTGGAATCGCGGGCTGGCGCCGAAGCGCTGCCCGTAGGCCCGTTCCCCATTCCGTGGCAAGGTGGGCGGCTCCAGAAACCCGTGGAGCTTCTCGACGTGAGAGAAAACCCCCCTGGCCCGGTCTCCTGGACGGGGCGAAGGGATTCGGCGAAGATGGGCCCGACGCCCGCCCCGGCTCGAAATCCAGGGCGTCGGGAGGCTCGAACGTCGTGCTGGATTTGAGGATGCGGCTGGGACGTCTGCCACTGGTCAACCCCGTCCTGGTCGCCTCGGGGACGTTCGGCTACGCCCGAGAACTGGCCCCGTTCGTCCGCCTGGGACGTCTCGGCGGAATCATTCCCAAAACCGTCACCGCCCGCCCCCGCGCCGGCAACGCGACCCCGCGCACCGTCGAGACCGCCGCCGGCCTCCTCAACGCCATCGGCCTGGATAACGACGGCTTCGACCACTTTCTCGACCATCACCTGCCTTACCTGCGGACTCTCGGCACCGCCATCATCGCCAACATCGCCGGTGAGGACGAGGACGGCTTCGTCGACATGGCCGCCCGGTTGGAAGGGCGTCCCGGGGTCGCCGCCGTCGAGTTGAACATCTCCTGCCCGAATGTCTCCCACGGCCTGGACCTGGGGATCGACGCGGTCGCGGTGCGTCGGCTGATCGCCCGGGTCCGCGACGCCTGCCCCACCTTGCCGCTGATCGCCAAGCTGACACCCAACGTCACCGACATCGTCGCCATCGCCAGGGCCGCGGCCGAGGGGGGCGTCGACGCGGTCAGTCTGGTCAACACCTACCGCGGCCTGGTAGTCGACTGGCGACGCCAACGGCCAATCCTGGCCAACGACGTCGGGGGTCTCAGCGGGCCAGCCATCAAGCCCCTGGCCCTAGCCGCCGTCTGGAACGTCGCCAAGGCCCTGCCCGGCTTGCCAATCATCGGCATCGGCGGAATCCGCACCGCCGACGACGCCTTGGATTTCCTCATCGCCGGCGCTTCGGCGGTCCAGGTCGGCACCGCCACCTTCTTCGACCCCGCCGCCGCCGACCGCCTGGTCGACGACCTCCCCCGACTTCTCGCCGAAGGCTTCCCCAACGCCCAAACCATCGCCGAGGTCGTCGGCTCCCTCCGCTCCAACCAGGGAAAAGGCAACCACCGCTGAGCAAGGCCGCCTCAACCGGGTCCGCCCTCCCGACGAATGCGATGCAACGTCCCGCGCAACGCCTCGCCCCGCTCGCCCCTCGCCTCCACAGCGCTCGGGTCGTCGACCAACCCCGCCCTCGCCAGCGCCATCGGCAAATCCTCGGTCGCGACCCGATAAGGCCCCGCCACCCAGGCGACCCCCTCCCTGTCCAGCATCCTCGCCAGGACCGAAACCACCAACGGAATCAGCCGGCGCTCATAAAGCACATCGGCCCCAAGGATCAACGGATAGGTCCGATCCGGCGGGTCCGTCCAGTCCAGCGGCTCGACGACGTAACGGTCCGTCGTGAATCCATTCGCCAGAGCGCTCCTCGCCAGGTAGGGAAATGGAGCCGGTTCATAATCGCTGAACGTGACATGCAGCCCAGCACCAACCCCAGCCAACCCCGCAAGACCCAGACCGCAACCCAGTTCCAACGCCCGGGTTCCAGGAATCCAACTCGCTCCCGCGACGGCCTCCGCCAGCAGAAACGCCCCGGGCCACAGGTAGGCCCAGTACGGCATGTAATCGTCCCGAGCGTTCCGAGCCAGAACCGTCGGGTCATTGAGCAATCGGTCCGGGTCCGCCGGGCGAACCAGCCGCAACCGCTTCCCGCCAATCTCCAGGTCGGTCGTAACCTCGGACCCCAGAAATCCTGCCTCCAATGGCGCCATTCCAAACCTCCACGAGGACCGGCAAATCGTTTGACCGCCCCTGGCCGACTGACTTATAATTCTGAAGTTGAGACCGAATCTCAACTCGACCCGCCCGCCGTCTCTCCCCGCCGAGTCGACACGCATGCCCATCTCCCTGCTGCTGTCCATCCTCGTCGCGACCTCCAACGGCGTCGAGGTTTCCGGGCGGATCGAGATGCCGGCCCTTTGTTCGACCACCCTGTCCCCGGCCGTGGTGGTGCTGGAACCTCGCGAGGGCGCTCGACAGGTCGAAACGGCACAGCGGGTCCCCGGCTCGGAGATGATCATCGGCCAGCGAGGGCTCCAGTTCGAGCCCCGAGTCTCCGCCGCGCGACTCGGCCGCACCCTCCGATTCACCAACTCCGACACCGAAACGCACAGCGTCCACGTCCAGGGGCAAGGCAACCGCTCGATCGCCCCCGGTCAGCACTGGGAGTTCCAGCCGACCCGACCCGGGCTCTACACAGTCTCCTGCGACATCCACAGCCACATGCGCGCCTTCGCGGTGGTCGGCGACTCCCCCTGGGTCAAAGCCTGCGACGCCGAGGGCCAGTTCCGCTTCCGAGACGTCCCACCCGGCGACTATCAACTGAAAGTCTGGCACGAAGCGGGCGGGGGGCTCAAGGTCGAACGCCAGTTCGAGGTCCACGACGCGGTCGACCTCGGGACAATCTCCGTGGCAGGGCGGCCCCGAACCGTCGCCGTGGTGGCCGGCTCGGCGCAACCGTGGTCCGAGGTCAATGACCAGATCGGGGTCTACCTGGCCTCATCCTTGAAGGAAGCGGCCCGACCGGGCGGTCTCAAGCGTGCTCGGCAACTGGCTCAGGACGCCTACTTCCAGGCGTTCGAGTTGTCCAGGATGGAAACGGCCGTCGGCCAGGTCCTCGGCTCCGAGCGTCTCCATGCTCTGGAGGCCCAGTTCAAGGACTTCTTCGGGCCAACGATCGCCGCGGTCGCCTCTAGGCGAAAAACCAATGCCGACGGCGTGGCCGAAACCCGGGCCCTGTTGCTGGAATTGTCCCGAGCCGCTCACGAACTCGACACCGTCGGAGTGGTCGACGGGGCCCATCTTGGCGTCAAGGTCGCGACCGCCGCCGAGACTTCCGCCGCCACCAAGGGGGCCGACGTCCGAAGCGCTCAACTGGCGACCCTCGCCGGAGCGTTCCAGAAGGTCCAGGATCTGGCCAACGCCGGCAAGGCCGATGAGGCGGGATCGACCATGCTCGAATCCTACTTCGGCGCCTTCGAACCCATCGAAACGGATCTCCGGGTTCTGGACTTCCCCGCGGTCGCTTCGCTCGAAACGCGGTTCAACGCATTGAGGAGCCAGGTCAACCAGGGCCTGCGTGGCGATCCCCTCGCCGCCAGCTTCACCCACTTCCTCAACGACATCACGCGCACGATCCACCGGGCCGACTCCTCCGCCGCCTCGGGCGGATTCACTCCGGCCTTCCTGGCCTCGCTGGGAATCATCCTGCGAGAAGGGGTCGAGGTCATCCTCCTACTCGGAATGCTCCTGGCCCTGGCGGCGAAGGTCGGCCACGAGGGGGCCCTCCGTTCGATCCGCTGGGGAGTCGGCCTGGCGGTGGTGGCCAGCGGCTTGACCGCCCTGGCGCTGAACCGGATGCTGGCCGCGACCCAGGGACGCACCCGCGAGTTGATGGAAGGCGTGGTCATGCTCTCGGCCACCGCCGTGCTGGTCTACGTCAGTTACTGGCTGATCGCCCAGGCCGAATCGAAACGCTGGACCGACTATCTGAAACGCCAGGCTCGCAAGGCGGCGGAGGTCGGCGGATTCGGCACGTTGGGGCTGACCGCCTTCCTGGCGATCTATCGGGAAGGGGCCGAAACCGCCCTGATGTATCAGGCCCAGGCCGTCCTCTTCGGCTCAACTCGCATGGGCGGCATCGGCCTGCTGGCGGGGCTCGGCCTCGGCCTCGTCGTATTGGCGGCACTCTACAAGGTCCTGCGAACGGCGACGGTCCGCCTGCCCATGAGGGCCTTCTTCCAGGTCACTGGCCTGATCCTGTTCACGATGGCGGTCATCTTCGCCGGCAAAGGGGTGGCCGAGTTGCAATCCTGCGGATTCTTGAAAGTGACCCCGCTCGCCTGGCTGGGCCAGGGACTGCCAATCCTGGGGATCTATCCCAACACCCAGGTGCTCTCGGTCCAGGGGATTCTGCTGCTGGGCGCTCTGGCCGCCTTCGCCCTGCTCAACGTCCCAAGGGCCGAGCCGACGCCCCTCAGCCCAGGTTCCTCAAGAGTCGGCACCGCCAGCGTCGGCGTCTAATGCTTGGGAATTCTTCTCTCGCAACAGGTAATCACATGAGTCGCTGGGCCGGACCGCTCGTCGTCGCCGCGATCCTCGCCGGCATCGTCCTGATTCTGGCCCTGAACATCGAGACCGGCGGCTCCTCGGCCATCGTCGCGCCTCCAGGTCAGGGCACCAAGGCAGCGGTACCCGAAGCCACACAAACCGCATCCGCCAGGGACGATCCCAACCCGGTAACCCCGGCGCCAGGCAAGCCCCTCAGCGAGACGCCCATCGGCGAGGAGTATCGCGACGACGACCGTCACCTCCGCATCGGCGCCGTCTGGTTGCCGTCAGTAGAGTGGGACGGGCAGAAGGCGCTGACTGGCTCCGATCTGATCCACCTGGAAGCCGACGTCAAGGCCAGCGAAAACAACCCCAATGGCTTCTCCAAGTTCGAGTTCATCCCATACCTCAAGATCCGCTACACGATCGAGCCGGTCGGCGGCGGCGGCGGCGGCGGTGGCCCCAGCCTCCAGGGAGAGTTGCTGCCAATGGTGGCCTCCGACGGCCTCCACTACGGAGCCACCCTCTCCATGCCCCGCGCCGGCAACTACAAGCTCCGCTACGAGGTTCAACCTCCCTCGTCCGGCGGACTTGGCCGGCATAGCGACCCTTTGACCGGCGTCGCCCCCTGGTGGCGGCCGTTCACCGCGTCGTTCGACTGGGATTACCAGCCCACGTCGACCACCCCCCCGGCGAAGCCCGCCGGTTGACCCTTGGGACGTACTGGCCGAGGGGGCTTCGTCGTCAAGGCTACCGGGGACCCGGCTAGCCTCGTTAGAATCGGCCGGATTCCGTTGAGAGTCCGGGGGCCCTGGCCGTGCTCGATTTCGGGTTGGTGAGTGACGACGACGGGCGTGATGTCCTGGAGGTCCCCCTCTCTGGGGTCTCGCTGATGGACTGCCCCACCTTCAACAAGGGAAGCGCCTTCTCCGAGGAGGAACGCGCCGCCTTCGGCCTCCACGGCCTCTTGCCGCCGCACTCCGGCACGATCGAGGAGCAGCTCGACCGCCGCTACACCGACTTCCTCCAGCGACGCACTCCCCTCCAGCAGCACGTCTACCTGCGAGACCTCCAGGATCGCAACGAGATTCTCTTCTATCGGCTCCTCCGCGACCACATCGCCGAGATGATGCCCTTGATCTACACCCCGGTGGTCGGCGAGGCCTGTGAGCAGTTCAGCCACATCTACCGGAAGCCTCGCGGCCTGTTCGTCTCCTACGACCGCCGCGACGAGATTGGCGAAGTCCTGGCCAACCGCCCCTTCCGCGAGGTCGACGTCATCGTCGTGACCGACGGCGAGCGCATTCTCGGCCTGGGCGACCTGGGAGTCGGCGGGATGGGCATCCCCGTCGGCAAGCTGTCGCTGTACACCCTCTGCGGAGGGATCCACCCCGCCCGAACCTTGCCGATCTTCCTGGACGTCGGCACCGACAACCCCGAGGAACTGAACGACCCCCTCTACCTCGGCTACCGCAACCGTCGGATTCGCGGCGACGCCTACGACGAGTTCATCGAGGAATTCGTCCAGGGCGTGCAAAAGGCGATGCCCGGAGCCCTGCTCCAGTGGGAGGATTTCGCCCTGGCCAACGCCCGCCGGTTGCTCGATCGGTATCGAGACCGGCTCTGCTCGTTCAACGATGATATTCAAGGCACGGCGGCGGTGACGGTGGCGGCGATTTTGGCCGCCGCCCGCCTCAACGGCTCGACCCTGGCGGACCAGCGGGTGGTGATCCTGGGAGCCGGTTCGGCGGGATCAGGGATTGCCGATGGAATCGTGGCGGCGATGGTCGCCGATGGCCTGGCCGAGCCGTTGGCCCTGTCGAGGATCTGGATGGTCGACCGCAACGGCCTCCTGGTCCAGGGCGTGGCCGACCTCCAGTCCTTCCAGTTGAGGCTCGCCCGGCCCGCCGCCGAGGTTCAGGGCTGGCGACGCGACGCCGACCTGGGAGGCATCCCCCTGGACGAAGTGGTCGACCGCGCCAAGCCGTCGGTCCTAATCGGCGCCTCGGGTCACGCGGGGACGTTCACCCAGTCGGTCATCGCGACAATGGCCCGCCACAACGTCCGTCCAGCGATCTTCCCCCTGTCCAACCCGACGTCTCGCAGCGAGGCCACGCCCGCCGACCTGCTGGCCTGGACCGGGGGCAGAGCCCTGGTGGCCACCGGCAGCCCGTTCGACCCGGTGACGCTCGACGGCAGGACTATTCACATCTCTCAATGTAACAACGCCTACATTTTCCCCGGGATGGGTCTGGGGATCGTGGCCTCGAAGGCCAAACGGGTCAGCGACGGGATGTTTCTCGCCGCGGCGAGGGCGCTGGCTCGCACCTCGCCTGCCCGCGAGAACCCCGACGCCGGCCTGTTCCCCGGCTGGGCACGAATCGACCAGATTTCCCACAAGATCGCCGAAGCCGTGGGTCTCCAGGCCCACCAGGAAGGACTGGCCCCCACGACCGACTCGCAAGCGATCAGCGCGGCGGTTCAGGCCACCTGGTGGGAGCCGAACTACCGCCCGATGCGTCCCGCCCGGGGGACACGCGGATGACCGACCAGAACGCCACCATCGCCCTGCTGAAGGACTGGGTTCAACGCTTCACCGACGAACGCGACTGGGCCCAGTTCCACCACCCCAAGGACCTGGGACTTGCCCTGGCCTGCGAGGTTGGCGAGGTTCTGGAGCTATTCCGTTACCGATCCAACGAGGTGATTCAGGCCGACCTGGCGAGCCCCAAATTCCAACGGGAACTGGCCCACGAACTGGCCGACTGCCTCTGGCTTGTCCTGAGAATGGCCGACGTCTGCTCGATCGACCTGGCCTCGTCGCTGGACGAGAAGTTGGAACTGGCCGCGAGGAAGTACCCGATTGAGCGAGCATATGGTCGGTCCGACAAGTATACCACTTATCAAGACGTGAACGAACCCGACGCGACGTGACCGCCACTCAGGGATTGTCTCCAGGCATAGAGGGCGATCGCGGTGGCGACCCCGGCGTTGAGCGATTCCACTCCCGACGCCATCGGGATTCGCCGACGAGGGCCGCCGCGCAAGTGCTCGGGCAACCCTGGTCCTTCCACCCCGGCGACCAGTCCGAACCGCTCCGGGAATGGCTCGGTCGCCAGGTCGGGGCCGTCGGCGTCGAGCGCGATCAGGGGCGCCGCCCGCGGATCGAGGTCGCGGATCGACGGTCCCTGGCACAGCGGCACCTGAAAGAGGGCCGGGCCGGCGGCTCGGGCGGCCTTGGGATGAAACGGGTGAGCGGCCTCCTTCAGCAAGACCACCCTCGGCACCCCAAACGCCGCCGCCGAACGAATCACCGCGCCCACGTTCTCGGGGTCCTGAAACGGCACGAACAGCGTGCATCCCTCAGGCCAGGGATCACCGTCCGACCAGGCCGGCATTGGCGGAGTGCGGACCAGCAGCAGCGGCGAATGCGTACCCGCGGTGTCCAGCTCCTGAAAGAGTGCCGGGGCCAGGCGATACCAAGCCAGTCGGCCAGTCGACATCTCGGGAGGAGGTGGCCCAACGGTCGTCGTCAACCACGCCTCGGCCGACCCGGACGCCTTCTCCAGAACCTCGGCCACGCTTCGGGCCCCCGACAGAAGGGCCCGCCCGTGCTTGCGTATCCCCCGACCGTTGAGCAGGTCGAGAGCCTGCTTGTACGACGGATTCGTCTCGCTAGTCAGGTCGCGGATCGGACCGGCGTAGGAGGGAAGCTTGATCCCCGGGACGCTGGTTGGGGCCGCGGTTCGCTCGAAGATGACGAGTCGACGGTCATGGGGCGTGCCAGGAATCGTGTAAGCGTGGTCGGCCTGGAGGCGAAACGTGTCGGGGTGAGACTGCCCCGCCTCGGCGATCTCGTCGTCGCAGTCCGGCCCCTTCATGAACAGCATCCGGCCGCCGGGAACCAGGCAGGCGGCCACGCGGTCCAGCGTCTCGGGAATCGTCGCCACCGCCCGGGTGATGACTCCCTGGACCGGCCTCGGGAAGCCTGGCCCGACCTTGCGGCCATACACCTCGACCTCTCGCAGGCCCAGCCGACGGCAGGTCTCCTCCAGGAAGGAGACGCGGGCCCCCCTTGGCTCGGCGAGGATCATTTCCACCTCCGGCCGAGCGATCTTCAACGGAATTCCGGGCAACCCAGGCCCACTGCCCATGTCCACCAGGGGAGAGGGAAGTTTGGCGAAGTTCAGGACCAGCAGGCTATCCACATAATGCTTGAGGACCATGTTCTCGAAGTTGTGAATGCGCGTCAGATTCAACTCGGCGTTGGCCCCGCGCAAGATTCCGTGATAGGCCCACAAGGCGTCGTACTGCGACGGTTCGAGGCGGAGGCCACAGGCTTCGATGATCGCCTGGAGCGAGGAGCGGCTCGGAGACATGGGATGCGGCGACTCGGCGATGGAGGAGGTCGGGAAGGTGTCAATCTATCAACTGCTCGCGCTGCGGTAGGACCGCAGGGCGTGGCGGAAAAAGCGGCGGCTCACCGTTAGCACGATGAGAGTGGCGGCCACCATCAAAGCGACCATCCGCCAGTCGAGAGCGCGGACCATCACCTCCGACGGCACGCTGGCCACCAGCAGAATCGGCACCATGAACGTGAAGACGAACGCGATCGGGTCGGCCCAACTCGCCGAGCGGAACACCTCTCGGGGGTAGCGGGCCAGGCTGGAAAACAGCCACCACATCTCCATCAACCCCTGGTTGCGCACCAGCCAGACCGACAACGACGTCAGCATCAGCATAAACCCATAAGCAATCGCCGTCCCGCACGCGAACAGCAACACGAACAATCCTAGCCGGACGGGGTCGAAGTGCCAGCCCATGTGCAGCAGGGCACGCAGCATCACCAGCCCGCCCATTACCACGCTGGGGGCCGAGGACCAGTCGATTTTGCGGCAGGAGATCAGGAATTGCTCGTCGATCGGACGTAACAGCAGGAAGTCGAGGTCCCCGGTCCTCACCAGCTCGGAAAACTCGTCGCAGTTGGCCAGGAACAGCGTCTCGACCAGGCCATTGAGGGCGAAGAAGCAGCCGACGAAGAACAGGTACGAATCCTCGGTCCACCCGGCGATCAGGTTCGTGCGGGCGAAGACCGTTCGGTAGAAGATCAGCAAGATCGCCAGCCAGAGGGCCTCGACCGAGACCTTGACCAGGAAATTGCCGCGAAAGGCCAGTTCCCGGGCCAGGGCATATCGGCCGAGTGCCCACAAAAGCCGGGCATAGCGAAACCGTCCACGCATCGCTTAGCCCCCGTAAGCCCCGTATCGTCGCAGCCCGCGACGATACAGCCACCTTGACAGCGCCGCGAACGCCAGGACCCAACCCGACTCGATCGCCAGGCCGATCAGGAGTTCCGTCCCCTTCACTTTTCCCAGGAAGACCACCGCCGGGAAATACGCCATGTAGGCGAACGGGAGCGCCTTCAACACCGCCGCCGCCCTGGGACCCAGGAAATCCAGCGGCAGCATGTGGCCAGAGACGAAGAAGTTCAAGGTCATGACCACATAGAGCAGCGAGGTGACTTCCAGGAACCAGAAGCCCACCATCCCCACGGCGGTCTCGAAGAAGAACCCGACCAGGAAT
The DNA here is from genome assembly GCA_965201075.1 of Isosphaeraceae bacterium. Lineage (GTDB taxonomy): Bacteria > Planctomycetota > Planctomycetia > Isosphaerales > Isosphaeraceae > CBDAVP01. The sequence continues at coordinate 129,148 of CBDAVP010000002.1, forward strand.
GCCAGGATCAGCGAAACGAGGTACGCCAGCCAGATCACCGGGTCGTGCGGGAGCAGCCCGTCGAAGTAGTGTCGGCAGATGACGAACAGCACGGCATACGGCAGCGCTGAGGAGACAATGTACGCCAGCTTGTGGGCCACCCGATGAGCCAGCAGGTAGGCGATCATGTCCAGCGGCTGAATCAGATACTTCTTGAGCGTCCCCTCGCGCACGTCGCGGGCGATTCCGCCGGCCAGCCCCGGCATGCTCGAAAACATCCGGCTGATGTTGACCATCAACAGGTAGGCGATCGTTTGCTGAAGGGTGAACCCGTCGCGAGGAGTGTTCTCGTTGCCGGCGAAAATCGCCTTCCACAACAAGATGGTCGTGACCAGGGGGAGGAATCGGAGAAAGGTCGAGATGAGAAAGTCGGCCCGATAGGTCAGCCGCTCGACCATCGTGACCTTGAAGATCTTGTAATACTTGGGGAGCCCGGCGAAGGGACCTCGGGCAACCTCGGGATTCGCGGCTGCGGCTCCGGTCCCCGGCGGTCGGGAAGGTCCGGCCAGGAGGGCGTCAGGCGGCGTCATGAGCGGCGCGACCCTCCTCGAAGACCTGGGCGATCATCTGCTCCAGCGGCGGGTCTTGCACCACCACGTCGGCCACCCGGTGACGGTCGAGAATCGCCCCCAGAACTTCCGCGACCCTGGAACGATCGACCCGCAACTCGGCCTCCGGCCCCTCGCTCTTCACCAGGTCTCCGTAACGGCCCAGGTCTTCAGGCACCGTTCCGTCGACGAACTCCAGGCGGACGATCTTGACGCTACCGAACCGTTCCACGATCCCCTCCAGGCCGCCGTCGTAGATCAATCGCCCCTGGGCGATCACCAGCACCCGAGAGCAAAGCGCCTCGACGTCTCTCATGTAGTGGCTGGTCAGGAGCATCGTCACGCCTCGACGCTCGTGATACTCCCGCAGGCATTTCTGGATGGCGACCTGGGCGATCACGTCGAGGCCGATGGTTGGCTCGTCCAGCAACAAAAGGTCGGGACGGTGCAACAGCGCCGCGATGAGTTCCATCTTCATTCGCTCGCCCAGGGACAGTTCCCGGACGGCCTGGCGAGTCAACTGGCTCACTCCCAGGAGTTCGGTCAGTTCGCCAAGGGTTTGCTCGAACTGGGCGGCGGGGAGGGAGTAAATCTGCCGGTGGAGCTGAAAACTGTCAGCGGCGGGGAGGTCCCACCAGAGTTGATTCTTCTGGCCCATGACCAGGGCGAATCGGCGACGAAAGGCGTCGGCCCGCTCCCAGGGGACGTAACCCAACGCCGTGGCCGTGCCGCCGCTGGGGTAGATCAGGCCCGAGAGCATCTTGAGTGTCGTCGTCTTGCCGGCGCCATTGGGTCCCAGGAAGGCGACCATCTCTCCCGGTTCGATGGTGAACGACACGTCATTGACGGCGTTTACCTCCTTGTACTCGCGACGGTAGAGGCCCCGGAAGGCGTTGAGGACCCCCTGCTTCTTCTGGGCGACTCGATAGGTTTTCGTCAGTCCGCGGGCTTCAATGATCGGCATCGACTCACTCACTCGGTGTCGCGGGGGCCTTGGCGAGCCGGTCCCGCAGCGCCTCCCGCCAGGAGTCGGACAGGCCCTCACAGTCGGCCAGGGCGGCATGGCCCTCTCGGTCGTTCTTGCGGTGATGGTAAAGGTCGGCCGCGCGGGCCACGGTCCAATCGGGGTTGGGTCGTTCCAAAACCTCGATGGGCAAACCGGCCTCCAGGTCCGCTCCCTCCAGCACCCGCAAATACCAGCCGCAACGCCCGTTGGCGACCACCCTCGCCGTCAAATCCTTGAGCCGCCAACGACGGGCCAACTTCCAGCAAGGTTGGCGAGGCTGAGTCACCTGGACCCGCGCCGGGCCAATCGCCAAAAGATCGCCGATGCAAACGTCCCCCTCGGCCTGACCCCCCACCGTCAGGTTCTCGCCGAAACCGCCGTGTGGCATCGATTCCAGACCCAATTCCTGGGCCCACAGCGGGTAATGACTCGCCGCGTAGACCAGGATGGCCTTGTCGGGACCGCCGTGGTTAAGCATGTCGGCCTGTCCGTCGCCGGCGAGTCCCAGCCTTCCCAAGCGCAGCGGCCCATCGACCGGCTCCTTGAAGAAGGCGGAGACCCAGGGGCGATCCCACGGGTCGGCCGCGCCTTCGACCCCGATCGTCCGGGGCCAGCCCACCTGCATCGACAGCAGCAGCGGCGAGTTTGCGTTCATTTCAGGCCGAATTATAGATGCGCGACTTCCCGGCGGAAATCTGCCGGGCCATCGTGTGGGCGTGGTAGTGGAATGAGCACTGGATCAGGTAGCCGAGCACGATCAACGGATCCCGACGGTGCTTCAACAACCGGGCGATCCGTTTGCGATATTCCTGACGCAGCGACTTCTCGGGGACCATCGTCATCAGGCGGTAGAACAACCCCGCCGACTGAGCGATCAGCCGGCCCTTGTTCTTCACGTACAGCCAGGGGTGCCGACGCCAGTAACGCTCCTGGGCGCGAGCCATCTTGAGGTTGCCCTCAATGTACAGCGCATCGAGCCGGCCGAAGAAGGCTTCGGGCTGGTACAACTCGTTCAGCACCTTGACGTAGCCGTCCCGCAGAGCCTCCCGGCTAATCTTGAGGGGGATGACGTTGGTGCCAAACTCCGACTCATCGGCCCAGTCGAGTCGGCCCTCCTTCTCCAACCTCGCGTGTAGGGGGGTCTTGGGCGGGGCGTAGAGCATCCCGATCATCGTCAAGACGATGCGGGCGTCGGTGATGAACTCTCGCTGGCAGGCGAAGATCGTCTCGTCGTCGTTGTCGAACCCCAGGATCATCCCGCACCAAACTTCCATCCCGGCGTCCTGGACCCGGTGCACCTTTTCCAGCAAGGTGCCCCCGGTTCGCACGTTCTGGAACTTCTTGGTCTCTCGCAGGGAGGCTTCGTTGGGGCTTTCGATCCCGATGAAGACGCTGATGAAGTTCGCCTCCACCATGATCTCCATCAACTCCGCGTCGTCGGCCAGGTCGATCGACGCCTCGGTGTAGAAGGTCAGGGGATAGCCGTTGCGGACCTGCCAGTCGGCGACGTCCTGAAGGATGGGCTTGATCGCCTTCTTGTTGCCGATCAGGTTGTCATCGACAACGAAAACAATGTCCATCCCCTGCGCCCGGATCGCCTCCAGTTCCGCGATGATCTGCTCACTGCGCTTGATGCGGGGGCGCCGGCCGAACGTGACGATAATGTCGCAAAACTCGCACTGAAACGGGCAGCCTCGGGAGAACTGGAGACTCCCGAACAGGTAATGACGCATCTTCAAGAGGTCGAACCGGGGGGTTGGCACGACCGCCATGTCCGATTTTTCGATCTGCTCGTAACGGTACTGGTGGAGGCCCTGTTTCCACTCCCTGAGGAACTGGGGCCAGGTTTGCTCGGCCTCGCCGATGAAGATCGCCTCGCAGAGCCCCTCGAAGTAATCTTCCACGAGCGTGACCCAAGGGCCGCCGACGACGACGAAGCAGCCCCGACGCTTCAGTTCGGCCAGAATCTCCTTCATCCGGAAGCGTTGGACGCTCATGCCGGTGATCCCGACGATGTCGGCCTGGGCGCAACGCTCGTAGTTGATCGCCTCGACGTTCTCGTCCATCAAGGTGACGGTATGTTCGTCGGGGGTCAGCGCCGCCAGCAGCGGCAGGCAGGCCACTGGCATGTTTGCCCGCTTGCCGAGCAGCGGCAGAGCGTGTTCCATCCCCCAGTACGAAACCTCGAAACGCGGGTTGATCAGGACGATGTCGGCCATGAGCGCGGTCGTTCCTCCAGGCTGAGTCGGGGCATCCTGGCGCGGGGGACTGGCGCCGCGGGTGGTCCGAGGGATGCCATCTTAGCAGTCCCTCACCCGTCGGGAACATCCCCCGGCGATTCCTCAACGGCGCGGGACGCCTCGGCGCGCAACCTCCAGAGGTTTACACTGGTTGGATGACTTCAAGGCCGGCCCCAGGACGTCCCACCTCGCCAATGCTCAGTTCACCCGTCGCGTTCGCCCCCGCCTCTCCCCGGGCGTTTCCTGCCTTTGAACCGCATCCCCTGCTCAAGGGGGGACACCGTCAGACCCTCGCCGGCCGGTTCCTCCTGGGACCGAAGGTGACCGTCGAGGCCACCCCCCGCGAGGTCGACGCCGGCCACGGAGACCGCCTCAGCGTCCTGGACTCGATCCCCCGAGGCTGGGGACCCGGCGACCCGGCGGTGGTTCTGGTCCACGGTCTAGGAGGCTGCGCCCGCTCCCCCTACGTCGAACGGCTCGCCGCCCGTCTGCTGCGCCACGGGTTTCGCGCTGTCCGGATGAATCTCCGGGGAGCCGGCTCTGGTTTCGGCCTGGCTCGGGGAACCTATCACGGCGGCCGGACCGATGATCTTCGCGCCGTGGGCCGCTGGCTCCATCGACGCGCCGCCGGCTCCCCCATCGCCTGGGTCGGCTACTCGCTGGGAGCGAACCTCGTCCTCAAATATGCCGCTGAAGCTCCCGCCCATCCTCCAGACGGCCTGGATTGCCTGCTCGCCGCCAATCCCCCACTCGACCTGGCGGCGTGTTGTCAGTCGATCAACCTGCCGAACAACCGCATCTACGACCGCAACTTTGTCCGCAATCTTCGTGAGGAAGTTCGTCGGCTAC
>CBDAVP010000003.1:0-227470 GCA_965201075.1 Isosphaeraceae bacterium
CCAGACTCACAAGATCGCCCGGTTCCCAATCGTGTTGTACGGCTCCTCGTACTGGAAAGGGCTGCTCGACTGGGTCAAGACGACCCAACTGGGCCAGGGGATGATCTCGCCCGAGGACTTGAACCTGCTGGTGGTCACCGACTCGGTGGACGAGATTCGCGACATCATGGTCGACTGTTACCAGAAGCGTTGCTGGAGCACCTGGTCGAAGTCCGAGGGGGCCCGGCTCGACTCCGACCCCTCGCCCGGCCCTGACCCCGCCAAGGCCGACGGCCAGTAAGCCGCGTTCGAGGAGACTCCGCCGATGCCGCTCCTGGATCACTTTCGGCCACCACTTGCCCCCCAACGAATGTGGGAGTCTTTCCACTCGGCATGGGCGGTCAAGATCATGGAAACGCTGAACCGCTCGATCTTGCCCCGGAAGGGGTATTTCTCCGAGGCCCAGGTCCACGTCGGCGGGCGGGTCGAGCTCGACGTGGGGTCGTTCGAGAGTGAGGATTTGCTGGAGGAAGGCAACGGTGGCGTGGCCTTGGAACTCTGGGCCCCCCCCAAGGCCGCGATCCGCGTCCCGGCCGTTTTCCCCGACGAGATCGAAATCCAGGTGTTTTCGGACCGATCCGGGGCGACTCTCGTCGGCGCGATCGAACTGGTCTCCCCGGGCAACAAGGATCGGCCCGAGACCCGAAGGGCGTTCGCCCACAAGTGTGCCAGCTACCTCCAGGCGGGCGTCGGCCTGGTGGTGGTCGACGTGGTGACCGAACGCCTGGCCAACCTCCATGACGAGTTGGCCGAGCGGCTGGACTGGCCCGACGACACCCACTTCAACGCGGAGATGTCACTCTACGTCGTGAGCTACCGACCCTCGAAACGCGAACCGGGTGGGGACCAGATCGAGGCTTGGCCGGTTCCCTTGACCTTGGGGGAAGCGTTGCCGGTCGTCCCGTTGCCGCTGAGAGGCGGGCCGACCCTGCCGCTGGACCTGGAAGCAACCTACACCGAGACCCGCCTGGGGAGCCGCCTGTGAATCCGGACCCGACCGCCGACTTCCACGCTCTTGACGCGGCCCTCGACCACGATGGGCCCGGGGCGTTGCTCGACCTCCTGGCGGAGACGTTGATCCAGCGACGCGCTTATCGAGACCTCTTCGACGCCCTGCTGCTGAAGGCGAGGCACGACCTGGGATTGCCTTTGATTCCCGCCGAAGGACCCGTCGACTGGCCCGAGGCCACCCGTCGCGCCTACGAGGACCGCTATGTCGAGGCCCTGACCTCCGTGGGCCGCCGACTGCTCGACGAAGGGAAAATCGCCGCGGCCTGGCCCTACTTCCGCACGGCGGGGGAAAAGGCTCCCGTGGTCGAGGCGATCGAGGCGTATCGGCCCGAACCCGGCGACCCTTCGGCTCGGCTCGACCCCATCCTCGACGTGGCTCTGTATCAAGGGGTCCACCCGGTCAAGGGATTTACCCTGATCCTGGAACATTATGGCGCCTGCCCGGCGATCACCGCGTTCGACCAGTTGCCGCCCGACGAGCCGACCCGTGCCGTCTGTGCCGAGCGATTGGTCGGGCACCTGCACGAACAACTCTCGGCCGTTCTTCGCGCGGAAGTTGGACGGCACGATGGCGTCGAACCTGTCTCCGAATCAAGCCTGACCAGGTTACTCGACGGTCGTCCCTGGCTCTTTGACGACGACGCCTATCACCTGGACGTCTCCCATCTGGCGGCGACCGTCCGGGCCTCGCCCCTTTTGAAAGACCCAAAAGCGATCGACCAGGCCATCGACCTGGCGGAGTATGGGTCGCGGCTTTCGCCGCGCCATCAATATGATGGGGAACCCCCCTTCGACAACCTGTATCGCGATCATCTGCGATACCTGAAGGCGTTGGCTGGCGAGGGCGTCGAAGCTACCCTGGAACACTTCCGCGGCAGACTTGGGCCGGTCGACCCCGAGCCCCATCCCGGCTCGACGCTTCCCGCTCAGGTGTTGGTCAACCTCCTGTCCAGGATGGGACAGCTCGACGAGGCGATCGAGGTCGCGTCGACCCACCTGCGAGGATTGCCCGACGCCGCATTGGCCTGTCCGGGGGTCGCCCAGCTTTGCCGACGCGCGGGTCGACTCGATCAACTCGCCGGGATCGCTCGCGACGGGGGAGACCTCGTTCACTATGCCGCGGCCGTCGTTCAGTCGAACGCGGAGGCCGAACCGGTCGTTTCGGGATCGTGAACGCTTTGATTCGGCTGCGATGACCTCACGACCCGTCCATCGGATCGGCCTCGTGGTCCCGCAAGGTCAAGCCCGCCTCGGCAAGCGCCGAGGTGGGCCAGTCCAGGAATCGCGACAGGAGAGCGTCGCGGCCCCAATCCTCATTCTCGATCGCCTCTAGGGGCGGGAGACCAGCCGAACCCTCGCGAGCGACGAGGATCGCGTATGCCTCGTCCACGCCCAGTTCGACCAACGGCTTCAGCGACGCCATGATGAATGTCCGGGCGAGGAGGTCACCACGATCGGCACAAGTTGCCAGGCCCCTCGGCCTTGGTTGACCCATCGGTAGCCCGGCGGAGTCCGCCATGCCTCAACGTGGTGGTCGCCGCGGTCGTCGTCGTGGCGGTCGCGTTCCTCATAACGGGCTTGCTGCAACTCGTTGCCCGCGGCGAGATAAAGGAACGCGGCCAATACCAGGTGCAGCAACAAGACGTGGCCGAAACCCAGTTCCACCACCGGCAGGGCGATGGCCAGGGCCTGACCCAGGGTCGCCGCGACCTCCGTGGCTCGCAAGCGACCGAAAGGGACGCTCAGCAAGGCTCGGAGGACCCGCCCGCCGTCCATCGGGAACGCCGGGATCAGGTTAAACAACGCCAGCACCAGGTTGGCGTCGATCAAATAGGTGGTGAACCGTCCCCCCCAGGGCAGAATTGCCAGGACCGCCGCGATGGCCAGGTTCACCGCCGGGCCGGCCAGCGCGATCAACAACTCAGCGCCCGGAGCCCGGGGCATCCGTCTCAGGCGGGCCGGGCCACCCCGCCGATTGGGTAGAGAGTGATGTCCTCGGTCGTGATGCCGAAGTGTCGGGCCGTCAGGGCGTGCCCAAATTCATGCAGAAGCACGCAACCGAAGATGGCCGAGGTCAGAGCCACCCCACCCACGCCCGAGTGACCGCTCAGGCCGATCATCGCCAGCAAAAGGAGCAAGGTCGGGTGCAGGAACACGTCGATGCCCGCCACCCGACCGACTTTCCAGGACATACGCATCGGAATGATCATCCTTTCCGCCACGAGGGCGAACTACCTGATTGTAGTTCGTCCCACGCGGACGGAAAGTTCGCGGCGGATCGGGCGAGAGATTTCCCGGGAGAGCAGGCGGCTCCGCCGGGAAGGTGGGCTCTCAATACTCGCGATCAGTGGTGATGCCTGGCTGCGGCCAGGGGTAGTGGCCCGTTGACGGGTTGACCTTCAAGGGGGCCGGGCCGTCGATCGTCAGGTTGGCGATCTCGGGGGCGAACTCGTGGGGGTTGTTGAGGATGTCGTCGTAGGTGACGATCTGGCCGGTGTGCGCGGCCTGGCGGCCCATCGACGTGACCAGGCTGGCCTCGGTGCCGCGCTTGACCTCGTTGTAGGGCGTGTCCTTGCGGATCGCCTCGATCAGGTCGTCCCACTCCAGTTGGTAGGGGTTGGGCTCGGGCTGGGTGGCGGCCCAGACGACCTCGGACTTCTTGAAGTCCTGGCCCTTGTAGATGCGGGCCTTGGACGGGGTGTGCGAGCTGGTGGAAATGATCGCCGAGCCCTTGGTGCCCTGAGCGAAACTGGCGAACTCCTGGTGGCAGCCGGGGATGTTGCGGCCTTCGAGCATCAGCTTGGCGCCGTCGTCGAAGGTGTACTCGACGGAGTAGGTGTCGAAGTTCTGGTCGATGAAGTTTTCCCGGTAGGTCCGGGCCCCGGTGCCGGCGGCCTTGATCGGCCAGGCGTCCTTCATCCAGCAGCATTCGTCGATGTTGTGGATCAGGAAGTCGCTGTAGCAGCCGCCGCTGGCCCACAGGAAGCCGTGGAACCGCTTGATCTGGTACATCAACTCGCTGATATCATCGGGCTTGGGGTCGACCTGGCAAGAGCCGACAGGCGTCCCCTGTCGGTAGGCCCTCAGCAGGAGGATGTCGCCGATGGCACCGTCCTGAATGCGCTTGAAGAGTTCCTCGCGGGCGTCGCAGTGGCGACACATCAGGCCGACGCCGACCTTGAGATTCTTCTTGGCGGCTTCTTCGCCCAGGGCGAACATCTTCTTGGAGGTCGGGCCGTCGACAGTGACAGGCTTCTCCATGAAGGAGTTGATCCCCTTCTCGATCGCGTAGGAGAACTGGACCCAGCGGAACCCGGGAGGGGTGGCCATGATCGCCACGTCGCCCGGACGCAGGCAGTCCATCGCCTTGCGATAGCCGTCGAATCCGATGAATTTGCGGTCGGCCGGGACGTCGACCTTGTCCTTGGCCTCCTCGACCAGGGCGTCGTAGCTGGCGTCGAGCCGGTCCTTGAAGACGTCGGCCATCGCGACCAGCTTGATCGGGCCCTTGCCCTGGACGGCCAGGGCGTTGGACGCCGCGCCGGTGCCACGGCCGCCGCAGCCGATCAGGGCCACGCGAATCTCGTTGTCCTCGCCGGCATGCACCGACGGGATGGCGACGCCCGCCAGGGCCGAGGCCGCGGCGACCTGGCCGGTCGTCTTCAGGAAGTCTCGTCGAGAGGCGTTGGGTTTCGGCTCGGTCATGGCGTCGTTTCCTTGTGGCGATTCGATTGAGCCCCGGCTCGGACAGTTCTCCGAGAACGATGGCCAGTCCAGCAATGTTCGATCCATCGTCCCGCGCGGAACCGGGCGATTCAAGGGATTCCCCGGGGATTTTGGCAGACGAATCGGGTTTCGCCCATGCCCGTCGGCTCGCTCGCCCGCATGGCTCGGCCGGCGGATTCAACGAGCGAGCAAGTCGGGCCGGGGGAAGGTCAGCCCTTTGACCGAGACGTCCACCTCGGGCCATTGGCGGGAGCGGGTCACGACCTCGAAGCCCCGGCCGTCGATGACGACCGTGTCCTCGGAACGAGCCCCTCCCACCCCGGGCGACCAGCGAAGGGCGCAATCGAAGTCGAGGACGCGGGAATCATCGGGCTTCAGGGGGAATTCTCGGGGGGCGTAGCCGGTGGCATACCCCTGGTGGTCGAGTTCCCACTCGTCAAGTCGGCCAAACTTCTCGTAAATACGGCGAGCGCGTTTCAAGATTTCGTCGACCCTCGCGCCCGGCCGGGAAAAGACAATGCACGTGGCAGCGACCATCGTGCTGAGATCCTGAGCGGCACGGAAGGCGGGGTCGGGAGGGCCGAAGGTGACCACGCGGGTCGCCGCGGCGCAGAGACCCTGGCGGGTGCCGGCGGCCGAGAGAACCGCCCGCTCGCGGATCGGCAGCGGCTTGCTCGGGGCGCGGCGAAACCTCGCCGAGCGTTCGTCGCCCACCACGCGAATCTCGTTGGGGGTGATTCCCTCCCTCAGGAAGCGATGGGCGACCTGGGCCGCTACCTCCAACTCGGTCTGTCCGGGCTCGAAGGTCCGGGCCACGGCCTCCAGCGTCGAGGCCAGGACCCGGCCGAGTTCCTTGAGGCGGCGCCGGTCGAGTTCCGTCAGGGCCAGGCGGAGAGGTCGCAATCGTTCCATCGCGTCGGGCAGGCCGCGAACCATTCCGTCCCCGGCGAGTTTCCGGCCCCCGCCGAGGTCGGCGACCAGACGGGCCGGGTCGTCGGCCCAGGGGCGTTCCTTGATCTGGAATCCCAGGCCGGCCGCCTCCTCCTCAAAGGCACGCGCCCCTTCCACATTGTCGGTCAGCAGAGCGCGGGTCTGGCGGTTGACGTAGGCCCTTACCGAGGCGGCGCCGCCGCCCAATCCCTCGGCGAAATCTCCCCCGGCGGTCAGCCAGGCGAGCGAGTCAGCGCGGCCGAGTACCACCGCGTCGTACCCGCAGGCGTCCAGGAACAGGACGAGTCTCCGGTGCTTCTCGTCCACATCGGCCCTCCTGACCGCGACCGCTTCGTCGGCATGGTCCAGCGTCGGATCGGGCGGAGTGGGGACGGGGGCGCTGGCCGGTTGGTGGGCGAGTCTCAAGACTGGATCGCCCGTCGGGCCCGCGATCGCGATCGTCGCCGCGGTCGTTGCCAGGAGCGCCGGTACGGGCACGACGTCCGAGGGCATGGATCTCCTTCCGGGGCCGAGGGAGACGGAGTGTTCCGACCCATCAGGCGGAATCTATCTTTCCAGGCCCCGTGGCCGATTGCAAGCGAGGTCGTCAGCGGGTCATCGGGCCGCAAGCCACGCCCCACGCCCACGGCCCGCGATTTGCTTCCGGAATCCGAAGTGATCGGGTCGCGAGATCGCCTCCACCACGACCAATTCGACGGATTCGCCGTCCTCATTGCGGTGAAGCGATTTTCAAGAACCGTTCCGATGCGTGGTTGAACCCTGGAAACGGTCGGGAGAACGCGCCATGAGGGCGACGTTCGGTGAAAACATGAGGGTTCTCCTCGTTGAGGACGCCCCTTTTCTTCGCTACGCCTTTGGCCGTCTGCTGCGACTGCACGGCTTCGAGGTGCGCGAGGCGACGGACGGTCAGGCGGCGCTCAATGCCCTTGATGACTTCCGCCCGCAACTGATCCTGACGGATCTGATGATGCCGGTGATGGACGGGATCGAGATGATCCGTCGAGTCCGTGCCGAACCCGCCCACGCCCACATCCCGATCGTGGCCATCACGGCAGATGCGACCGAGCAGGCCGAACGCCAGGCCAGGGAAGCGGGCGCAATCGACGTCATTACCAAGCCAATCGACCTGCCCGCCCTCCTCGAACGCCTCGGAGGGTTGGACCTTTAGGCCGATAAGGTTGAGCGCGGTTTCGCGAGGGTTCCCCTCAGCGCTGGTGAGTGAAGTTTCTCAGATAGGTGAGGTGGAGGTCCTGACCCAGGGTGAACACCATCAGGGTGAGTACCAAGACCAGGCCCACAAGTACAAATCGGCCCGCGATGGCCTCGGGTAATGGCTTGCCGTTGATCTTCTCACCCACGAGCAACAGAAGCTGACCGCCGTCGAGCGGTGGGATCGGCAAGATGTTGAGGGCGGCGAGGTTGAGACTGAGCATCGCCAGGAATCGCATCAAGGGGATAATGCCCTCGGCGGCAATGTTCTTGCCGATTCGGAAGATGCCGATCGGCCCTGCGAGCCCCTTACGGCTGACGCGTCCTTGAAACAGGCTCTGGATCATGCGGGGCATCGAGAGCAAGGCCGTGGTCGTGTCCTCGTAGGCTAGTCGAGCCGACCGAGCGAACCCCTGGGGCGGCAGGATACGAGTCTGCGCTTCCAGGACCAACCCACGCTGAGTGCTGTACCAATCGGCGACGGGGGCCGAGACGAGCGTGACCGAAGGTTGTCCGTCAAGGGTCAGGACGACGTCCCCGGCCGGGACCTGCTGCATCACCTCGAACGCTCCGACCCAACTGAGCCCCGGTTCGTCAAAGGAAAGGTCGACCGGCTCCGGCGTTTCCTTCCCTCGCTTGGCGGGGGCCGGGAACCGGGCGGACAGGATGCGAGCCCCCGGCTTGATCTTGCCGGTGGCCGGGGACCCTTCGGGGACACTCGCCACGACCGGACGGACTTCGTAGGCGATGCCCAGCGGCTCAACTTCCAGGGCCGACTCGCTGATCGTCATGGACGCACGCGCCGGGCGGTCGTCGGGGGTGACGATCAGGGTCTTGAGTTCCTTGGAGGAACTGCCTGCGACGGTCCGTTGGACCTCGAAACTCCAGGGTTGGCCTGCGTGGGCCGCCGCTTGCTCGGGGAGGCGGAGTGGGTCGAAGGTGGATTTCCCGTCAACCTTGACGATGACGTCACCAGCCAGAAAGCCAGCGCGGGCCGCGGGCGAGTCGGGCCGGACCCCCAGGATTGGCCCGATCTCCATGTTCAGGCCCAGGTCGAGCATGTGAACCGGGGGAAGCGTGGCCACGGTCGTTTTCACGGCCTGTTCCGCTTTCCCACGAGGCTTCGCGTGGTCGACCTCAATGGTCAGGGGCCGATTGGCATTTCGCGCGGACAGATCGCGGAAGGCTAAGGCGTCGGCGAGAGGTTGGGGCGGTTCGCCCAAAACCCCGGCCTTCACGATCGTGTCCCCGCCAGCCAGGTCCTTCGGACCCTCGACTCCCATTCCGGCTCCCGTCGGCAGAAGAAATGGCGTCGTCTCATCCAGGGTTAGACTCCGGACATTGGCCACGCCGACAGTGGGGGCAGGCTCTCCATCGGCCCTCCGGGGTTCGATGACTTTCCTCAACTCCCCAGACACCCCCGACCGCTGGATGTCGAAGACGACTTTCTGACCCCGGCCTGAGAGGATCGAGGCGTTGCGGACCTTATCCCAGTTGACACCTCGTTCGCCGTCCACGGCGACGATCGTGTCGCCAGGCTCGATGCCCGCCACGTACGCGGGCGATCCCGGCCCCACCCCTCCGACGATCCCGGGAATCTCACGAACCCCACCAATCAGATAGGTCGAGGCGTACAGGGCCCAGCCCAGGATGGCGTTCATCACCACCCCGGCGACGAGGATCGACATCCGGGCCCCGACGGGCCGGTTGCCGAAGGCGCGAGGGTCGGCCGCCGCCTGGGCGTCCTCGGACTCGTGCCCGACCTCGCCAGTATGCTCGCCGAGCATGCTGACGTATCCGCCCAGGGGTAGTGCGCCGATGCCGTACGTCGTCTCGCCGTACTTGAACTGACAGATCCGCAGGCCCCAGGGGTCGAACCCGACGAAGAATCGCTCGACCTTTACCTTGTTAAGTTTCGCCAGGGCGAAGTGGCCCAACTCGTGGAAGAAGATCACGAAGCCCAGGCCCACCACGACCATGAGGATCGACCCAACGTCATTCAAGATGTCCAACGAGCAACCTCCTGTCGGGCCCAGGCGTCAACCTTCCAGAGGTCGTCCAGGGCGGGTCGCGGGTCGAAGGTATGGTTTTCCAGCGCCGCCCGGCAGGCGCGCGGAATGTCGAGGAAGCGAATCGTCCCAGCCAGGAATCGTTCCACCGCGGCCTCGTTGGCCGCGTTCAAGGCTGCCCCGGCCGTGCCGCCTCGCCTCATGACCTCGAAGCCCAGGTCCAGGCAGGGGAAGGTCTCGCGGTCGGGCGGCTCGAAGTGGAGGGCCATCATCCGGGTCAGGTCCAGCAAAGGGCAGGGGCCGGGCACCCGGTCCGGGTAGGTCAGGGCGAACTGGATCGGCAACCGCATGTCCGGCGGCGAGAGTTGGGCCACCACGCTGCCGTCGACGAATTCGACCATGGAGTGGACCACGCTCTCGGGGTGGACCACCACCTCGATCTGTTCGGGACGCAGGTCGAACAGCCAGCGGGCCTCGATCACCTCCAGCGCCTTGTTCATCAAGGTCGCCGAGTCGACCGAAATCTTCGGCCCCATGTTCCAGGTCGGGTGCTTCAACGCCTGTTCGGGAGTGACGCTAGCCAGTTCCCGACGGGACTTGCCGCGAAATGGACCCCCCGAGGAGGTCAGGATCACCCGGCGGACCTCTCGCCCAGTTCCGGATCGCAACGCCTGGAAAATGGCCGAATGCTCGCTATCAACGGGCAGCAACGGCACACCTCGCCTCGCGGCCAGACCCATGACCAGGGGGCCGGCGACAACGAGCGTTTCCTTGTTGGCAAGCGCCACCGCCTTGCCAGCCTCCAGGGCGGCCCAGGTTCCCCGCAACCCCGCGGCTCCCACGATCGCCGAGAGAACCTTATCGACCTCCGGGGCCGTGGCGAGACGTTCCACTCCCTCGGGCCCGACCAGAACCTCGGCCCCCGTGCCGGAAAACTGTCCATCGAGTTGCGACGCCGCTTCGTGATCGGCGACCACAACATATCGCGGGCGGAATTCCCTGGCCTGCTGGGCCAGTTCGGCGACTCGACGATGCGCGGCCAGACCAACGGCTCGGAGACGTTGGCCGCCATCATGCCCGATCACGCTCAAGGCACTCCGGCCGATGGAGCCGGTGGAGCCGAGGATGGCGACGTTCTGGCCAGTGGCCTCGGGCATGGACGGGACGCCTCGCAGCGGGACCGGCGGGCAGGCCGGCTCGCCGTCGGGGACGGGCCGCTGGACGATCCGCGGCGGCCGGCTCCCGGGTCACGATTGTAGGGGGAGTGGCCCTGGCCGACAAGCATCCGGGGCAAACCCCTCAAGACGGCCGGAGAACCGCTTCAGACGGGCCAGGAGGTCGGGGACCCTCAGGGGCTTGCAGGAGAAGGAGTCGCAGCCCGCCAGATACGCCTCGACCGCGCCTCCATCCGAATCATTCGCTGAGACCGCCAGAACGGGAATATGTCGGGTCCGATCATCGGTCTTGAGACGTCGGGTCGCCTCCAACCCGCCCATGCCGGGCATCCTGAGGTCCATCAGAATTGCCGTGGGAGCGAAGGTCCACGCCTTCTCCACGGCCTCCTGACCGTTGCAGGCGACCTCGCAGGTCAGTCCCAGGCGAGTCAGGAGGAGGCGCAACGCCCATCGGCCATCCGGGTCATCCTCGGCGATCAAAACTCGGATCGTCCCGCGTGAATCACTCGGGGCAGGGCTGAACGCGCGATATGCCATCAGATCCGCACATCCCCTGGGGATGCCCTCCCGGCTCGAAATTTGCGGCGTCCTGCTGTGCGTCTGGTTGACTAAGTGCAATTGCAGTACCAAAAATTTGACCGCCGGGGGACGTGGAACCCAAACCGAACCCGTCGTCACCTCGATCGAGGCAACTCTCATGCGATTCGCGACCCCGAGGGCTCTGGGATTGGCCCTGGCCACACTGCTCATGCTGACGGGCGGCTCCAGTTCCCTGTTCGCACAAAAGGGTGGTGGGGGCGGAGGCGCTCCAGCGGGTGGTGGCGGCGCGATTGGTGGCGGGGCGGCGGTCCGTCCAGCCGGCGTACCCGGTGGAAACAATGGGGGTGTCCCCAACAACGTCGGCGGCGGGATTCCGAACAACGTCGGTGGCGGCATCCCCAATGGCCTTGGCGGATTCGGCAACCCGGGCGTATTCGGCGGATTTCCCGCGGGAATCGGGGGGATCGGCTACAACTCCGCGTTCTACGGCTCGAACTTCGTCGAACCGATCGGCGGGATTGGCTTCGGCGGCGTCGGTTATGGCATCGGCTATGGGGGCTATGGGATTAGCTCCGGCGGTTATGGTGGCTATGGAGGTTATGGCGGGTACGGAGGATATGGCGGATATGGGATCGGCGGTTCGGGGTTTGGATATGGCCCAGGCATCGGCATGACCGTCGCCGACCAGCAGGCGTACAAGGCGGAACAATATAACCTCGCCGGAAGCCAGGCGAATCTGGCCAACGCCCGCGCCGCGGAGGCCTATTCCGCGGCCAACCTGAAACAGCGACAGGCGATGGATCTGGCCAATGGTGGTAACTCGGCGGGGTCGAACCCTGCTGGGTTTGACCCTCGCTACAATGTTGAGACCGGTCACACTCGTCCTTACCCACCCCAACTTGCCCACAGGACCCGGAATCACACTCACACGCCGCTGCTGCCGCGTGACAAGGTACTGGATGCTGACGGGCGAATCCTTTGGCCCGATTCGACCCCTCGCGAGCCGGAGTTGGGCTCGCTTCGCCAAGGGGTGGATACCGCCTTCCACGACCTGGTTGACGACTCGAAGGCCCACAAGCGGGCCGCGGTGCGAGACGCGGTTTCCGCCAGGGACAAGCTCTACCGCTTCGGCAACGAGGCGGTCATGGCCATGAGTAATGGCGACCAGGCTCAGGCGGTTCCCGAATTTCAGATCTTCCTCGCCAGCCTTGACCATGCCCTGGTGACCATGTCCAACGCCGCCCCGAGACTCCAGACGCCTGCCCCCTCGCCCTCCAATACCCCGAAAGGCGCGGGGAGCGTTCTGAGAGACAAGATCGCCGAGGACCGCAAGGACCAACCTGCCGCGTCCGACACACCTGCTGCGTCCCGTCCGGAAGACTCGACGCCGGCCGAGGAAGGACCCTCGCAAGGTGGCAAGACTGCGGCGGACGTGCTCAAGGAAGGCAATCAGCCCTGACCTTCACCGACGCTTGGATTCACCACTTCCCCCAACTTCCCTAGTTCCCCCGCAATCGCGGGGGAATTTTCGTTTCGCGATCCTCTGAATTGCCTTCCCCCCCCATTTCAAGGTCTTGGTGACCATCGCCCCAATTCCCGTCTTCTCAGTCGTCTCCGTTTCGGTTGAAGTCACCGGCCGAAGATCCCGATTTGAGGGGATAGGCGGGTCGGGCCGATCGTCTGGTCCCGCCATGCCCGGAGCAGGAGGCTCTCGCATGACCCAGGGAACGCGGTCGAACGGCGGATGGCGACCGAATCATTTCGCCACCTTGGGGATGCTCGTCCTCGCTCTGGCATTCCCGATCGCCCTGATGGTTTTCAACCCGACCCTGATGTTCGAGCGGGGCTGGGAGCAATTCGTCGGGACGGGCATCTACGTTTGGGCGGTGCTGACCCTGGGCCGCGAGTTCCTCCGCGTTCGCGGTGAGGATCGCGCCTTTGATGAAGCTCCGGCCTTGCTGGCGAGGCTTGCCTCGACCACGGGCGATGGGGTCGCGGCGAATCCCGAGGCCCATCACCGGCTTTTGACTCGTCGCATCGATCAACTCGCCCGTCATGCTCGGACGGGGAAATCGGCCTCGGCCGGTCAACTCATGGAGCTGAATCGGGAAGGCTCGGCGCTCGACCAGGAGCACGCCGCCGGCCGGTTCACCCTCACCAAATACATTCTCTACCTCCTGCCGGTCATCGGGTTCATCGGGACCGTCGAGGGGATCAGCAAGGCGCTGATGAATATCAGCCTGGTCCTGCCGATGGTCAAGGACCTGGACGCCTTTCTCAACAACCTCACCAGCGTCACGTCGGCCCTCCAGATTGCCTTTGACAGCACCCTGTTGGCCCTGTTCCTGAGCGCGGCGCTGATGCTCGCCCAGACTTTGGTTTACCGACGCGCCGAGGATTTGCTGGCTCGGGTTGATCGTTGGGTGGTCGACGAGGCCTTGCCGGCCCTGTCCCGAACCGAGGAAACCGGCCTGGGGGCCGAGTTCTCGAAATTGCGGGCAGAGTTGACCGCTCAGTCCGAACGGGCGTCCGCGGCGTTGGAAGCGCTGGCGGAACGCCTCGGTGGCGGTCTTGGCCTGGCGCCTCATATCGAACGGTTCGCCACGGCGATCGACCGCCTGCCGCCGGCCCTCGGGTCGCTCCAGAAGGGGGCCGAGGCGATCGGCCGGGTCGGCGATGACCTCAAGGGGGTTGGCGAGGCGAATGAAACCCTCCGCCGCGCCGCCGCGACGCTCGCCCGAATCGAGGCCACCCTCGCCCACGGCTCCGGGCAGGACGAGCAGTTGGAGCAGATCCGTCGCGCCATCGAAAAGCAGGTGGCCGCCACCGAGGCCCTGGCCGGGCAGTGGTCGCAGGCGTTCGAGCGGTCCAGCCGCGTCACCCAGGAGCAGTTGGCCAGGACCCTCCACAGCCTCAAGGACGCCCTCGACATGCTCAACGTGTCGATGGAGCAGGGCAACGCCCTATACCGCAGCATTGTCAAGCGGATGCTCCCCGGCTCCTCGTCGCTGGCCGCCTATTCCGGCGAGGAACAGGCCGCGTGAGCGAGTCGAACCTCGAAAGGGAACCGGGCGGAACCGGCCGCGGACCGTCACCCTCGTGGCGACGGTTCCCCTTGGGATTTCTGGGGATGCTCGCTTTGGTGGCGGGCGCCGAGGGGTATGTCCGTCGTCACCCGGTGGCGTTTTCCGACTATGCCTCGCTGTCCTGGCAGGACGCCGGGGCCGCCGCCCGGGGCGAGGACGTCCGCCACGCCGAGGTCCTTTGCCTGGGAGACAGCCTGGTCAAGGTGGGGGTCCTGCCCAACGTCCTGGAAGCCCGTCTCGGCCGGACGGCGTTCAACCTGGGAATTTACGGCGGTCAGGCGGCCAGCAGTTACTTCCTTCTGAGGAGGGCCCTCGACTCCGGGGCGCGTCCTCGGGCCATCCTCGTGGACTTTCACCCCAACTTGCTGGCCGTCGCCCCGAAATCCAGCGGCGATTTCTGGCCTGGACTTCTCGACATCCGCGACGCCCTCGACCTCGCCAGGACGACAGCCGACCTGGGCTTGATCGCCGGGGTCGCGGCGAATGGGTTGGTCCCCTCGGTCCGCGACCGCCACGGCATCCGCAAGGCCGTCTTCGCGTCGCTGGAAGGGAAGGATTCCGAGTCGGCGTTCGACCTCCATGCTTTACGCCTCAACTGGAATCGCAATCGTGGGGCCCACCTGGTCGCCCCTCGTGCCTACGTGGTCAAGCTCGAGCCCGAGCAAGGGTCGCCGGGGCCGAGGATCGTCTGGTCGGCGAACCGCTCCAATGCGTCGTATGCCCGTCGCCTTTTCCAATTGGCCGCCGATCGGCGAATCCAAGTGGTCTGGGTGATCCCCCCGGCGGACCCGTCCTGGCAGGCCCATCGCGAACGGATCGGCGCCGATGCGGGCCTGAGCCGGTTCGTGCGGGAGATCTCCCACCAATTTCCCGAAGTCCTCGTCGTCGACGGCCGGCACTCGGGCTATGACCGGCCGGCGTTCGTGGACGAGACCCACATGGGGAGGGACGGGGCGGCCGAATTCACCACGGCCCTGGCCGACTTCCTGGTCTCCCGACTTTCGCGCGACGGTTCCCAGGGCGGGATTGTTCCCCTGACCCCTTTCCAGGGACGGCCGGCGGGCATTCCTCTGGAAGACCTCCAGCAGACCAAGGCGAGGTTGGCCGCAATGGGCGGGCCGCTCCGGTTTTAAGCCGTGGATTGGCCGATTTCTTTTGAGGACCGACGGGGGCCGAGACGATGCGACGATCGCGGAGGGGCGGACATGGCGGCCTGGAGTTCGGCGGCGGCTCGGGAGAGGATTCGTTCGTCGCGGTCGTCGTCACCAAACTGACCGGCGCCCTGCTGTTCATCCTCTTGCTTAGCCTGGTCATCATGGCCCTGCTGCCCAAGGCCATGGACATGCCCCGTCCCCGAGACACCGACGCCGACCTTGCGCCTCTGACCCTGGCCATCGCCACGCCCGAAACCTTACCGGAAGCGATCGCCGGCCGCCCCTACTCGGTGGCGATGGCGGCCACCGGTGGCTCGGGAGTCTTGCATTGGGGACTGGACGGCAAACTTCCCGAAGGGATGACATTCGACCCCGCGACCGCCCTGCTCCAGGGCACCCCAAAGACCGGCACGCCCGAGCCCCTGGGTCTACTCTTGCGAGTCACCGACGGGCACGACCGCGCCAGCCGCCCGGCGAAACTGGTCGTGTTTCAGTCTCCCGAGACACTGAGCACACCGTCCCGCTGGAAGCCAGCGCTGCCGCCGCTGCCCTGGAAAGCGTGGCTGGATCAGGGGTTTGGCTTCCTGCTGCTCTTGCTGGTCTACCTTGCCGGGATGAATACGCTGGCCGCCCTCCAGCGATGGTCGGCCAGCGACGTTGACGGCGAAGGTCTCGCCAAACGTAGGTTCGCGGCCTACCGATGGCTGATCCGTCTGGCCAGCCTTGCCGCCGCGGCGGGCCTGGCGTTGTGGATGGCCACGGTGCGATCGTGACGAGATCCGACGTTTCCTCACGACACCGAAAGCCCGGGACGATTGTCGCCCCGGGCGGGGGAGTTCACTCCGCGTCGGGAGTTTCCGGGGCACTTGCCACGGTGCCAGCCTGAGCCTTGCGGGCGGCCTTGGCCTCGGCCTTGGCGGTCTTCTTGCCGAGACGGACGGCGCGCTTCTGGGCCTTGGCAGCCTGCGCCTCGGCGACGGTCGCCTTGCCGGCGGCGTGCCGCTCCTTGAGCCGCACCGCCTTGCCCGAAAGGTTCCGCAGAAAATACAGCTTCGCGCGACGGACCTTGGCGCGGCGCTTGACGACGACGTCGGCGATGCGGGGGGAGTGGACCGGAAACTTTCGCTCGACCCCCTCGCCCGCGACGATCCGCCGCACGACGAACATCTCGCGAGTGTTGGCGCCGGAGCGGGCGATCACCACGCCGTTGAAGATCTGGATGCGCTCTTTCTCGCCTTCCAGGATGCGGACATGGACATCGACGGTGTCGCCAATCTCGAAGAACGGCAAGGTCTCTTTCATGCTGGAGCGTTCGATCAGCTCCATGAAGGCGTTCTGCATTGGGGGACCGTGACCTTTCCGGGCATCAGCCCGGGTGGGGACGCCTCAACTTGTGCTCGTCCCGCCAACGGGCGATCGCGGCGTGGTCGCCGCCGAGCAGAATAGGGGGGACTTCCCGACCTCGAAAGGTGCGAGGCCGGGTGAAGTGCGGGTATTCCAGGGCCCCGTCCGGTCCAAACGACTCGTCCAGGGCACTTTCGGCGTCGCCAAGGACGCCGGGGATCAGCCTCATGGTGGCATCGATGACGATCATGGCGGGCACCTCGCCCCCCGAGACGACGAAATCGCCGACCGACAACAGTTCCGGGTTCAGCTCGTCCACGATCCGCTCGTCAAACCCCTCGTAGCGACCGCACAACAGGATCAGTCGAGGTTCCTCGGCCAGTTCGCGAACCAGGCCTTGATCGAGTCTGCGGCCCCTGGGGCTGAGGGCGATCAACCGGCCGGGCGCGTCGGCCCGAGCCTGGACCGCCTCGGTGGCCGAGACGACGGGAGGGGCCATCAGCACCATGCCAGGGCCGCCGCCGAAGGGCCGATCATCCACCTGCCGGTGCCGCCCCTCGGCCCACTCGCGGAGGTCCCAGAGGTGGACCTCCACGAACCCCGAGACGATCGCCCGCCGGAGAATGCTCTCGGACAGGAAGCCGTCAAAAAGGCCGGGGAAGAGAGTCAGCACGTCGACGCGGAGGCGTCGCGGGTTGGGATCGGCCGGAGGAGACGACATGGGCGAGGCCCGGATCTTTCGGCCGTCAGGGTTGCTCGGCGCCCGGCTCGGGCGGAACAGTGGAAGCCGGCGGCTCGGTCGGAGCGGCGGCCTGCGCCGGTGCCTCGGTCTCCGCTGGGTCCGTGGCCGGGGTGGTGACCTTGGGGCGGATGACCGGAGCCGGGGCCGCGGACGTCTTCAGCGAGGGCGGCACGGCCGGAGCCTCCGGCTCGGCGACCTCCCACGACTCGCCGGGAGCGGGCTTCTTGATGCCATGACGCTTCAAAATCGCCGCGACCTTCTCGCTGGGCTGGGCGCCAACGGACAGCCAGTAGCGGATGCGGCTGACCTTCAGGACCTCGCGGCCCTCGGTGTTGCGGACCAACGGGTCATAATGGCCCAATTCCTCGATGGCACGTCCATCGCGGGGGGATCGAGCGTCCATGGCGCAGATGCGGAAAAACGGGCGATGGCGACGGCCGAACGATTTCATGCGAAGGCGAACCACTCGAACACTCCCAAACAGCGAAACGGCTCGGACGCATGGCAAGTCCGGGCGGGGCACCCTGGGTTGAGGAACAAGGCCGGTCCCGAGCCAACGGCGGCCTCGTTCGCGATCGGCTAGACCGCGAACCCCTGACGATCGGCGAGAGGGCGAGCACATTCGGCCCAAACGCAAGACAACACCGGCGCAAATTGGCGAGAGCCAACGATTATCCAGTTCACAGCCGGCCGTTCAAGCAGAAATTGCACGACGTGAGAATTTCGCTAGTTCTAAACGGTCCCAAACGGATCGTGACTGTGATCGGAGAACGGAGGGGGGATCCAGGAGTTCGGGCACGATCTAGGAGATGGCAGGGGATCTCGAGTCCGCGACTTCTTACGCCTTCAAGGGACCAGCGCGCCGGGTCTTTTCCAACTTGCCGCGTTTTCTCAGACGAAGCATTTCGGTCAAAAGCCGTTCGCCCGCGACGTTCTTTCCGCTGGCGGTTTCAAACCGTTTCCTCATGAGGTCGAGCGACGTCGGGTCCAGGGCGAGCTGATCCGCGGTGATCCCCATGTCCCGATGGAGGTCGATCAGAACGTCGCGATCGAACTCGTTGAGATTTTGACTCCCGAACTGGATCGCGCGAATCACATCCGGAAGGTTTTCGAGCGTGTAGAGCCGGGACTCTCCGAAGGCTGCTGGAATTCGGGTCGAGGAAGGGTCCGTGACGAGGACGTAAATGGGTTTGAGACGGGCGCGTGCCGCCCCGAACTCGACGGCCATCGTCGTGGAAAAGCCCGATGGTGAGAGGATTGCGAGAAAGGCTTCGCTTTCGGCGAGAGCCTCCCAAATCACGTCACCGGGATCCCGACCCCGATCCAGGTCGAGATTCGTCATGGTTTCCAGGCCGGCATCCCGACAAGCCTGTGAGACGGAAGTCGCCAAGGCCGCGTCTTTCAAGGCGTGGGAAATGAAAACATCGCAAGGCTTAGCTTGTTTTCTCATGATAGTCCTTCACTCGTTCCGAAAGGTCGGCCAGATATTGGTCGATTTCGTTGAGATGCAGGGCTTTCTTGCTCTTGATCAGATCAGGGATCGGATCGACGGCGACGTGACACATCAGAATGATAATTCGCGTCTTGTTGCTTCGTCCCCAGGCCGCGCCAATTTCGAGGGTCACCCACTGCCGATTCACCGAGTCGGGAGTCAAAATCACGATGACTTCCTTGGCGAGATTGATCTGGCGGCGGATTTCCTCGGGGATGTCGTCGCCCCCATGGATATCGCGGTCGTCGCGGAAGGTTTCGGCCCCACGGAGTTCGATCTTCTCGCAAATCGTTTTCGCGATCCATTTGTCCGAAGTCGCGTGACTGATGAAGACCCGATACGGCTTCCGCGCTGACGGAGCAGGCTCCGTTGTGAAAGGCCGAGTTCGCTTGGCCATCGGAAGGGATTAGCCTCGACATCGAACGAAGGAACGCTTGAGCCCAGACGAATCGCAACAAAATTAGGCGTTGGGCTGGTCGGGCTTCCCCTTGTCGCGCTCGTCCCGACGCTTCTTCCGCTCATCCTTCTCCCGCTGCTTGCGGAGCTTCTCCCGCTCCTTGGTCGAGAGTCGCTTGCCCGTGTCCCCCTTGGGGGCAACCAGGCGGGCTCCGGGGTTGAACGCTCCGGCCTGGCCCAGGCCCGACATCATTCGCACCTTGTCCATCATCGACATCTGCGACATCTTCTTGACGACCGCCGCCATCGCGTCGAACTGCTTGACCAGGTTCGAGATATCCGAAGGCTCGACCCCCGAGCCCGCGGCGATCCGTCGTCGTCGGGAGATGTCGATGGCGTTGGGGTCTCGGCGCTCGGCCGGGGTCATGCTGTCGATCATGCCCTGGATGCGGCGCACCTCGCCGTCGGCGTCCAGCCCTTCCAATTCGCCGCTCATCTGCGAGAGGCCGGGGATCTTGCCCATCAGGTCCTTGACCGACCCCATCTTCTTCATCTGGACGATCTGCTGACGGAAGTCGTTGAGGTCGAACTTCCCCTTGGCCAGTTTCTCCTGCTGCTTGCGAGCCTCTTCCTCGTCGACGGCTGACTGCGCCGCTTCGACCAGGCCGACGATGTCGCCCATCCCCAGCATCTGGCCGACGAGCCGCTCGGGGTCGAACGGCGTCAACTTGTCGAGCTTCTCGCCGATGCCGACGAACTTGACCGGCACCCCGGTCACCTTGCGGACCGACAGCGCCGCGCCCCCTCGGGCGTCACCGTCGAGCTTGGTCATGATGACGCCGTCGAGTTCCAGGGCGGCGTTGAACGCCCCGGCCGAGGCGACCGCATCCTGTCCCGTCAGGGCGTCGCAAACGAAGTAGACCTGGTGAGGCTTGACCTTCTTCTCGATCTGCTTCAACTCGGCCATCAAGGCGTCGTCGACGTGAAGGCGGCCGGCGGTGTCGAGCAGGATCGTGTCGCGCCCTTGACGATTCGCCTCGGCCAGGGCGTCCTGGCAGAGCCGGACCGGGTCGGCGTCGGCTCTCGAAAAGACCGGGACCTGAAGCTGCTCGCCGATGACCTTCAACTGCTCGACGGCCGCCGGACGCTGAAGGTCGGCGGCGACGAGTAGGGGCTTGCGGTTCTGCGAGGTCAGAAGCTTGGCCAGCTTGCCGCAGGTGGTCGTCTTGCCCGAGCCCTGGAGGCCGCAGAGCATGATGATCGTGGGCCCGGCCTTCTCGAACCGGATGGCCGGGTCGCCGGGGCCCATCAGCTCGACAAGTTCGTCGTGGACGATCTTGACGATCTGCTGCTCGGGGCGGACCGCCTTGATGAGCTGGGCGCCGACGGCCTTGGCCCGCACCTTGGCCATGAATTCCTGGACGACGTTGAAGTTGACGTCGGCTTCCAGGAGGGCCGTGCGGACCTCGCGTAGCCCTTCCTCGATGTTGGCTTCGGTCAGTAGGCCGCGAGCGCGGAACCGACCGAAGGCACCGTTGAGGCGTTTCTGGATGTCGTCGAACATGGCGGGCGGCGGCTCTCGGGCGCGCCGGTTGTCGTTGGCCGGCGGGAAGGGGACGGGAGGCCGACGGACGATTGCCCTGACGAGCGGCGGGCTGGCTTTGGGTCTACCGAATTAGGAGTTGCGTCCGCCGAGGTTCTTGGTCTTGTGCGGGTTGCGCCCTTGCTTCTTGGGACGGCGGCCCTTGGCGATGGGGGACGAGTCAGCTCGTTTGCGCCATCGGGCGCTCTTGCGGTGGCGGGTCTTGGACTTCATATCCGCGGGCTCCGGGACGATCACTGACCTGGGGGCGAAAGGCCCATTGTGCGGATGCGAAGGGCGAGAATCAACCCGGACTTGCGGAGATTCGCCCCGAGCCTCAACCCCGGGCTCGCCGGACCGGCCCGACGGTCACGCTCAACGAGGCGCTGGGGAGGCTGAAATCGCCGCCAGCGTCCATGATCTGAACGCGGACGTCGTAGGTGCCATCCGCCAGGAAGTTGCTGGGCCGAACTCGGTAGACGCCGTTGGTCCCCACGGTGCTGGAACCCAGGACGTGGCCGGCATCGTCCAGCAGGAGGACGGTGTTGGTGGCCGATGTCGTGCTGGCGGCATAGGTCCCGGTGAAGTAAGGCTGGAGGACGCCTTCCTTGACCAGGTGGACATTGCTGGGGATCTGACGGTCGACGCCCACCAACTTCGGGGCGGCGGGTTGCTTGATCGGGCGGCCGACGCCCAGGGCGATTTGAAGGATCGTCGTAACGTCGTTGGTGGCCGTGAACACCGGCTGAGACTGGGTGGTGTCGTAATTGACCAGCTGCTTGACGTCGTTGTCCAACTGATTCAACTGCGTCGCCGAAATCCCCGCGCTTTCCATCGCCTGGCGGAATCGCCTGTCGAGCCCATTGGCGGTCTGGGCGTCCAGCGAGGTATGGCCCACGGCGTCGCGGATCTCGGAATTGAACGCCTGGAGGGCCAGGGAACTGGGGCCGTGAAGCTGGCCGCGGATGGCGGTCAGGTCGGCCTGGATCGGCTGGGTGATTGCTGTCGGAATCGTCCGACCCGGGACAGTCAGCGAGAGAAAGTAGGGCAGGTTCTTGATCCGGTCGAGCTTGGCCTCATAGGTGACCGGCACGTTCTGCGGTCGTTGCGTGTTGGACCCGGTGGCCCCCGTGAATAGGCTAGCCATCAGCGCGCGGGATTCCAACCCTTCGGCCGAGGGGGCGAAACGGCGGCGATCCATCGCGCGAGTCTCCTGGGAATCCGACCAGACAGGGCGACGACCGGGGGAGCGGCCGAGGCGAGGGAGCCCCGGCGAACGTTCCGGGCGTGCGTCTCTAACACAACCACGGCATTGTCGAAACCCCAGCCGGGGCGGAATCGCGTCGTGGGTCAGGAGGAAACCCCGGCTTCGAGGGTCATGCGGAGGTACGAACGAGACTCAAGTTCCTTGAGGCCCAGAACTCGGGCCAGGTCGATCACCGAGTCCTGGGCGGCGTCCAGGTCGTCGGGCCCCTCGGCCAGCGTCTCGACCTCGGCGAACTGGCCGAGCGGCCCGGCGTCGTCCAAAGTCACTTCGATGGCGTGACCCAAATGATTCAGGGCGAAGGGAATGCGGGTCTTGCGGACCGTGGCCACGGGCTGGAAACCCAGTCTTCGGAGGGTCGTCGCCAATTGTTCGTAAGGGATGGCACCGTCGGCGAAGGGGGTCTCGATCTCCTCGCGAGTCTTGGTGGGTCCGCCGCGCTTGGGTCCCTTGTAGGTCAGGCGGTTCTCGTGCCCGAGCCGGCGGATGCGCAGAGCCTCATCGGTCTGGACGAAGTCGCGGGACGGGTGGGCGAAGTATCCATCTTCCTGTTCGACCGGATCCGACTCGGTCGCTCCCAGGCCTCTCAACCGTTGGCGGAGGGACGTGGCGTCGACCACCCGATATTTCTGCTCCACCTCGTAACCCATGCCCCGAGCATAATGACCGCTGGTGAAGGCGGTCAACATCGGGACGGGCCTTCCCTCCCGAGCGGGCAGCCCGCTACAATCCCCTCGCATGAAAATTGTTAGCGCCTCGGGCGCGAGGGTACAAGGGGACGGCGTCGTCATGTCCCGGATGGTCCGCGACCGAATCCGGAGGCGGCTCAGCGCGGCCGAGGGCTATCTGGAGCTGGGGCTTCCCGAGAAGACCCTGGAGATTCTCCGAGAACGGCCGGACTGGGCCACGATGCGGTTCGAGGCCAACTTCCTGGCCGGCGAAGCCTTGCGACTTCTGGGACGGCATCGCGAGGCGCTCAAGCCGCTTGAGGTCGCCGCCGGCCTGAAGCCGGGGGATGCCAGCGTCGCGATCGCCCTGGGCTGGTGCTACAAGCGGACCCATCGGCTGGCGCAGGCCATCGACGTCCTGGAACGGGCGACCCGGGCCGGCTCGCCCGAACCGTTGCTGCACTACAATCTTGCGTGCTACTGGAGCCTTGCCGGCACCCTGGCCAAGGCTCTGGAGGAATTGACGCTGGCGCTGAAGCTGGAACCGTCCCTACGCGACCTGATTTCCGACGAAACCGACTTCGACAACCTCCGCGCCGACGCCGGATTTCGCCGCCTCGTCGAGCCCTCGGCCTGAAACCGGCCGGCCTGGGATTCGGATCAGCGACGTGCCGCCGCCGGCGCCGGCTCCCGTCTCGCCTGGAATTCCGAAGGGATGAACGGCGGTCCCAGCATCGCCAGGTAGAGGGCTCGCTGGTTGGCATCCAGTACGGCCAGGCACTCATGGGAGAGCGCCCGGTCGTCCGAACCCCTCATGCCGAACTGGTCTCGCAACGCCAGGCGACGATGGACCGCCTCTTTCAGGACGGCTCGTTGTTCGGACTTCAGACCGAGAGCCGAGGCGATCGCCGGGCGGCTGATGAGGGCCGGCGGCCCTTCCCACTGGAGGTCGATCTGGTCGAGACGGCCTCGCTGTTCGCCAGTCAACTCCCCCTCGATCCAGCGCTCCTGGGCGTCATCGACCGCTCGTCGAGCGGCCAGGGCCTCGTCGCCTTTGAGGTTTCGGCTGGCCAGGGCTCGACGGTACAGGTCGTCGATCGCCCGGTGGGCCGAGGTGGATTGTTCCGGGGTCAGCTTCAAATCGTCGCGGACGTCGGGCCTTCCCAGCAACAGAAGGCGGGCGACCCGCTGGCCGAGATGGTCGTCTTGCACCATCGCCTCACCGTCGGCGGTTGCAGGGGCCCGCGCGACGGAGGGCGCCTGGGCGAGGGCCGAGCCGAAGAGATTCACGCATACCAACAGGGTCTGGCTGAGCATTCTGAGACGGGGCATGGGAGGTCCCTCCGCGGCGGCCGGGCCGCGCGAGGGTGGTTATACGTTGGGCTGCCTTGGACGAGTAGATCAACTCGGTCGCCGGCGGGGTCGCCCGTTCGTCAAAGTCGCGGAACGACTCAGGGGACCGCGCTGGTCGTGGGCTTGGACGGCTTGCGGGCTGGTCGCGGACGAGGCTTCGGGGCCGGGGCGGGGTCGCTCTCGCCCTCGCCGTCGTCGGCGCTGTCGACGGTGGCGTTCGTGGTCCCCTTGCCCCTGGTCCCCTTCTTGCCTGGCTCAGGGTCCATCGATGGGTCGTCCGGGGACTCGGCCGGCTCGTCCTTGGATTTACTTTGCTTGGACTTGACGGTGGTCGGGGGACGGTTGCCCCGACCCGTCCCGGCCCGTCCGTCCGATTCCAGGGATTGGACGTCGAACGGCTCGCCGAGCATCTTGTTGAACGCGGCCTTCTGCTTGGGCTTGAGGAGCTTGCCGATGGCGACCGGCGCCTCGGCGGAGGCGGATTCGTTCTGGCGGTCGTTGGTCCGTATCCGGGCGCCTTGGAGGTCGGTCGCGGTGGGGTCGTCCGGGTCGGAGTTCCGCATGTTCCGGTCCATCCCTCGACGGACTTCTCGGTCCTGGTCCTTGACGCTGAAGTGGTTCATGACGATTTCGCGAATCTGGTCGTAATCCTCGTCGGCGATGTTCAACTTGGTCGCCAGGTCGCGATCGGCCAGCGCCAGCGGCCCTTGGATTTGCAGAGCAACCTGATGCAGCCGCCGTCGCTGGTCGGTCTTGAGGAGCCCACCGAGTTCCGACTCGTACTGTTGGCGAAACTCCAGAGCCGTCTGGGCCTCTTCCTCCGCGGAAATCTCACCGTTCTGCCGGGCGTTGCGCGACTCTCTTTGCACCATTTGCGACTGGGCCGCGTAGGCCTCGATCCGCGTCCTGATGTTCGATTTCTGCTTGTCCGTCAGCTTCAATTCCTTCTGGATGACCGGGATCGGCAAGAGGGTCGTATACGCGTTGGCCTGCTGGCGGATCAGGAGGTCGCGGAGGCGGTCCGGACTGGTGCCCTCGCGGGGCGAGAATCCTCGACCGCCCCGATCGCCGCGACCTCCCCGGTCCATCGGGTCGGAATCGCCCGGCATCGGACCGTTGGGCATCCCGGCCTCGGCCTCGGCGTCGGGGTCGGGGGTGGCCCGGCGATTGGTCTTCGTCCGGTTCCCCTGGGCGAGGGCGAGCGCGGGGTCCAGGTCCACGACCGTCGCCAGCGCGACGACGATCCCGAGCGCGTGGGCGATCCGGCGGGTCCGGGTCATCTCGGAACTCCCTGGAGAGGGTGGCGAACGACTTGAGACTGGCAACTGGCTGGTCCGGTGGCGTCCAGCATCGCAATTGTACGCAAACCTGACCGACGAATCGTGCGTCAAAGTCTCGCGATTCTGGAAAATCCTCGGCAATACGGCCGACCACTTGGGACTGGCCCGGGGATGTTGCCCTGGAAGCGCTTAAAACTGGTTCTGGGCCACCTCGATGGCTTTGAGCAACCCTCTGGCCTTGTTCATCGTCTCCTCATACTCGTCGGCGGGCACGCTGTCGTAGACGACGCCGCCGCCAGCCTGGATGTAGGCCGTGGACCCCTGGATCACCAACGTCCGTAAGGCGATACAGGTATCCATGTTGCCGGTGAAGTCGATGTAGCCGACGGCTCCCGCGTAAGGGCCGCGCCGTTGGGGCTCCATCTCATCGATGACCTGCATCGCCCGGACCTTGGGCGCTCCGCTCACCGTGCCGGCGGGAAGACCCGAGCGTAACGCGTCGAAGGCCGTCTTGCCCGGAGCGAGTTGTCCGGTGACGTTCGACGTGATGTGCATGACGTGGGAGTAACGCTCGACCTTCATCACGTCGGTGAGTTTGACCGTGGACGGAACCGCGACCCGGCCGACGTCGTTGCGTCCCAGGTCGATCAGCATGATGTGCTCGGCCCGCTCCTTGGGGTCGGCCAGCAGTTCCTCGGCCAGGGCGATGTCCTCGGCCTCATCCCGTCCCCGTCGGCGGGTTCCGGCCAGCGGGCGGATGGTCACTTCGCCATCGTCCACCCTCACCAGAATCTCGGGAGAACTGCCGATCAGGTGGAAGTGGTCGAACGGCAGGTAGAAGAGGAAGGGGCTGGGGTTCACCACGCGAAGGACTCGGTAAATGTCGAAGGGGTCGGCGGTTGTTTCCAGGCGAAATCTTTGGCTGGGGACGACCTGGAAGATGTCGCCGGCCTTGATGTACTCCTGGCAACGGCGGACGACGTCCTCGTACGCCTCCTTGGTGAAATTGGACTCGGGCGTGAGGCTGATGGGTCCGTCGGTGCTGATGTCCATCGGCGGCAGGTCGGGGCCGGGGCCGGTCAGCCGGGCGACCAGCTCGTCGAGGTCTCGGCAGGCCTCGTCGTAGGAGTCGCGGAGGCTGTCGGTGTCGGTCCGAACCAGGGAAACGACCAGGATCGTCTTGCGAATGTGGTCGAAAACCACCATTCGGTCGTAGAAGCCGAAGGCCAGGTCGGGCAGGCCCCGGTCGTCGGGCGGGGCATCGGGCAGGTTCTCGGTGTAGCGGACCGAGTCATACGCGGC
The DNA here is from genome assembly GCA_965201075.1 of Isosphaeraceae bacterium. GTDB lineage: Bacteria > Planctomycetota > Planctomycetia > Isosphaerales > Isosphaeraceae > CBDAVP01. The sequence goes on from CBDAVP010000003.1 coordinate 26,324, forward strand.
GTAACCGACAGCGCCCCCGACGAACCGCGGCAGGCCGGGCAGCGAGACCGAACGATGACGCTCGATCAACTCCTGGAGCGGGCGAAAGGGGTCGTCGCAATCCAGCACGCGAGGGCCGTCGGGCTCCCCCAAAATGCGGACCTCGCGTCCCCGGGCCTCGAACCTCAGAAACGGGCTCGCTCCCAGGAAGCTGAACCGGCCAACCTTCTCGCCGCCGATGACGCTCTCGAACAGGAAGGCGGGCCCGCCTCCCCTGGCGATGCGGGCGAAGGCCGAGACCGGGGTCAGGCCGTCGCCGGTCAATTGCCGGTAGATCGGCACGCAGGGGGCCTGGCCGGCGAGTTCGGCGACGGCCTCGAACGAGGGCAGATAGGTGGGAACCGGCCGACCGGAGTGCATGATTCGCGAAGTTCCACCAGGTTCCGCCGGATGGCTCAGGGTGTCCCTCCGGTCCGCGAAATCGTATCAGGCGAGTCTTGGGGTCACAACCGGAGCGGGGGATGATACGACCCATCCAACCGTCGAAGTCGTTGCCCGCCAACCCTTAGCGGCCGATCGGGGTGGGCTGGGCCACGCGCGGGGTTGCTTGACTCCACCCCGTCGGCCATTACAATGGATTTTCAGACCCCGCGCCGTCCCGAGAGATTCGCGGCCCGTCTTTCGGCGGTCGCGAGGCCCGGTCGGGGCCCGGGTCTTGGGCGGAGGGGCGGCGATGAAGTGTCAGAAGTGCGCCAAGCCGGCCACTTATCACATCACCGACATCGAGCGGGGCAAGCCTCGCGAGTTCCATTTCTGCGACGAGCACGCCCGGCAGCACCTGGCGCCGTCGGAGGAAGCCTCGTCGGAACTGGCTGTTGGCGACCTGGCCAAGAAGCTGATCGCGGCGGCTCCGTCCTCGGCTCGCGAGCCCTCGCCGGCCGACAAACAGTCCTGTCCCCACTGCCAGATCACCTATCTGGAGTTCCGCAATACCGGACGACTCGGCTGCCCGCACGACTACGACGTTTTTCGCGACGAATTGATGCCATTGCTGGAAAACATCCACGACGAGACTCGCCACTCCGGCAAGATTCCCCGACGAGCCCCGCACAACAGCCAGGCCCAGACCACTCTCATCCAGTTGCGCAATGACCAGAAACGGGCCATTGCCGCCGAGGATTATGAAGCCGCGGCACGAATTCGCGACCAGATCAAGGCGATCGAGCAGGATCAAAGCCGGTGAGGGTCCGGATAATCCGCCCGGATGTCTTGCCACGGCCCCCCGCCGCGGAACTGGCCGAGCCGCGACCGACTCACGCCCCCGAGCCCGGACCCCCCATGACCTGCCAGCGATGCCGGGAAGACGCCACGGTCCACCTGGTCGAGACCGTCGAGGGCCGCCGCCAGGAGCTGCACCTTTGCTCCGGTTGCGCCCGCAAGGCCGGCCTGGGCCCGAGCCCCGCGCCGGGTCCTGGACTGCTTGACGATGTGCTCCAGGGTTTGATCCTCGCCCACGTCGGCGAACTCGTCGGCGAACTGGCTCGGAAAACCTGCCCCGACTGCGGCCTCCGCTTCATGGAGTTCCGCGCCGATGGCCGACTGGGTTGCCCGAACGACTATCCCCTGTTTCTGGGCGGCCTGCTCCCGCTGCTTCGCAAGAGCCAGGCGGCGACCCGCCATGTTGGCAAGGTCCCCCGCCGTCGCCCCGCCGACCCCGGCCGCCTCCGCACCCGGGCGAAACTGCGAGAGGCCGTCGCCCGGGAAGATTACGAGCTGGCCGCTCGTCTGCGCGATGAGCTTCGCTTCGAGGATGCCCACGCATGAATCTGGACGACCTGAAGCGCACTTCCGGAGAGTGGCTGCGGGGCACTGGCCCCGAAAGCGACATCGTGATGTGCTCCCGCATCCGCCTGGCTCGCAACCTGGCCGACTACCCCTTTATCAACCGGGCCAACCGCGCTGAGCGACTCGGCATCGAGTCGGCCGTCCGGACTTGCCTCGATGGGCCGGGTTTTGACCTTTCCTACCAGGACGTCCACCAACTCAACGCCCTGGACCGCCAGTTCCTGGTTGAGCGCCAACTGATCTCCCGGGAGCTCGCCGGCGCCGAGGGCCCTCGGGGCGTCGCGATCGGACCCCAGGAAAGCGTCTCGGTGATGATCAATGAAGAGGACCACCTCCGCATCCAGTTGATGCACTCGGGCCTGTCACTGCACGAAGTCTGGGAGGAGATTAACGCCCTCGATGACCGGATCGAGGGGTTCCTCACCTATGCCTTCAGCCCGCAGTTAGGCTACCTGACGGCCTGCCCGACGAATGTCGGCACCGGCATCCGCGTCGGCGTGATGCTCCACCTGCCCGCGTTGGTCCAGACCAAGCAGATCGACAAGGTCTTCCGAGCCCTCCACAAGATCAACCTCGCCGTCCGGGGCCTGTACGGCGAGGGGACCCAGGCGTTCGGCGACTTCTACCAAATCTCCAACCAGCAGACCCTGGGCAAGAGCGAGCCGGAACTGATTCGCAACCTTTCCGACGTGATTCCCCAGATCATCCAGTACGAGCGAACAGCGCGTCAGGCCCTGGTCAGCGAGCGTCGGCAACACCTGCACGACCAGGTGAGCCGGGCTTATGGAGTGCTCAAGACGGCCCACACGATCTCCAGCGAGGAGACCATGCACCTGCTCTCCAGTGTCCGCCTGGGGATCAACCTGGGCCTGATCGACGACCTGGAAATCTCGACGGTCAACGAACTGTTCATCCACACCCAGCCGGCTCACCTCCAGAAGCTGCACGGAAGCCCCCTGGAAGTGGACGAGCGGAACGTCGCCAGGGCCACGTACCTCCGCAGCCGCCTCGGCGACGGCCGAGCCGCCGAGGAACCGTGACCGTCATTGCGGATGATTTTCAAACGCATCACGGCGAATCGAGGAATTCGCGATAGGCCGCAGCCGTCTCGATCGCCATCCTCGGCCGGTCGAAGCGGGTTTGGGCCGAGATTCGCGCTTCCCGGCCCAGCGACTCGCGAAGGTCGGCATCTTCGATTAGCCGCGAGAGGACCGAGGCGAGCGCCGACGGGTCTCCCGGCGAGAATCCCAGGGCGTCGCGACCCTCGGTGAACAACTCGGCGGCCCCCCCGGCGCGAGCGACGATGACCGGACGTGCGCAGGCCATCGCCTCGACGATCGTCCGGCCGAACGGCTCGGGCTGGGTGCTGGCATGAACGACCACGTCCAGCGACCGATACACTCCCAAGGGGTCGGGTTGGAACGGCACGAACCCCACCCGATCGCCGAGTCCGAGTCGCTTGGCCCGCTCTCGTAATTCGGTTTCGGACCACTGCGACCCCTTGGTCTGGTAGATCGGGCTGCCCACCACGTAGAACCGGACCGGGCGATCGGCAGGCACTTGAGCGGCGGCCTCCAGGAACAGGTCCTGCCCCTTCCAGCGAGCGTAGGTGGCGATCAGGCCGACGCGAATCGTTCTCGGCGACGGCGGAGAAAGACCGGCCAAGGCGTCGAGCGAGGGACCGTCGCCGGGTCCGGGTCGGAAATGGTTGATGTCGATGGCGTTGTAGACAACTCGGACGGGTAGGGGGGCCAGCGCTTCCCGACCATCGCGTCCCACGGCCTCGGAAATGGCGATCGCCCCGGCCGCCCCTCCAGCGGCCCGCCGAAGCACGCTGGCCACCAACGGGCGCGTGGCCGTGAAGTCATGCAGGTGCCAGACCACCGGCACCCCCCGGGGGCAGGCGAGTCTCAGCAGCAAATGGGCCTTGATCCCGTTGGAATGAACCAGGGTCGGCCCAATCTCGCGAATCAGGCGGCCCAGATCCCGCGCGTACTTCCAGGCCGCCAGTGCCGCCGGCGCCGCGACGGCCGCCAACCCCGCCGCCGCCCTCGCCTTGCCGCGGCCTTTCAGGGCGCTGTCACCGATCGTCGCCAGCCGGTCGGGCAGGGGGCGGGAATGAACGGTGACGCCCAACGCCTTCGCCCGATCCACCAGCGGTCCGTCCCCGGCGACGATCAGGTGGCGGTCGACTCCCCCCGGCACCGCGTCGGGCAACGCCGCCAGGAGGTCCAGCAAGATCATCTCCGCCCCGCCGACCTGCCCGATCGGGTTCAGAAACGCGACCCTCATCGCGTCGCCCGTACTCTGGCCTCTTCCGTGTCGTGAAGCGCCTGGTAACGCCCCTGGGACTTCGGTGCCCAGAACCAGCCGAAAAACAGCCCGTCGAGCGAGAGGTAATTGCTCGTCACTGGCGAGAGCCAAAGGATCGCGGCGTCCACCAGCAGGTATGTCAGCATCCCCGGCATCTTGTCGTGCTGGCCCATGTCCGCCTGGCCAAACTGGAGGTGGAGCAGCAGGACGCCCGCCAGGAACGCCGCGAGCGGGGTCCAGACGCCCGCGACCAGCGACGCCCCGACCGTGACCTCGGCATAGGGGAGCACGTCAGCGAACAGTTTGGTCATCGACGGCGAGAGGGGCACGACAAAATGCTTCGGCTTGCCGTCGGAGCCGGGCTCGGCGGGATTGAACATGGCCAGGATGAAGCCGGGGTAAGCCCCGTGCTGCTTGGCCTGGAACTTCTCGACCCCGGCCAGAAGGAAGGTCATGCCCAGGCCAACCCTCAGCAGCAGGGCGGTCAGACTACGCACGAGGTGGCCGGGCTCTCGGCGGAGGGCAATGACGGCGGGTGGTTCCATGACGGGCAGGGCTCCCCTAGGCGGGCGTCTGGGCGCGGGTCTTTGCCAGGATGGGCGCGATGAGTTCGGGGGGGACGAAGCGGGTCAACGGCTCGGCGCCGCCCATCCGGGCAATCTGTTTGATGAGGGTGCTGGAGATGTGCGAATACTCGCCGTCGGCCATGAGGAAGACGGTTTCCAGGTCAGGGTCCAGCATCTGGTTGGTCAGGGTCATGCCAAACTCATATTCCATGTCCGAAAGCGTTCGCAGGCCGCGGAGAATCACGCGGGCCCCAATCCGCCGGACGAACTGGACGGCCAACTCCTCGAACGGTTCGACGGTGACGTTGGGGAATGGCCGGACCACCAGACGCGCCAGCCCAACCCGCTCCTCGATGTCGAAGAGGGCTTGCTTGCTGGGGTTGATGCCCACGCCGACGACCAGTTGCTCAAACAGGACGCACCCCCGCCGGATCACGTCCAGATGCCCCAGAGTCAGGGGGTCGAACGTGCCGGTGAAGACCGCGATGCGGGAAGGGTCGAGGGTCGGGGGCATTGATGCTCGGGGTCTCAGGGCTGGGCGGCCTTTGGGCCAGGGGCGGACGGGGCGGCCTTCCCCGCCGCGTCCCGGCGACGGGCGGCGTCGGCGGCTTTCCGGCCGGCGATGATCGGCCGGGCATCCACCTTCCAGCGACCCTCCACCTTCTGGGTGCGGGTCGGCAGCGGCGCCCCCTCCTGCAACAGGATGACGTGGTCCTCGTCAACCTCCTCGGGCTTGACCGTGATGACCTTGCCCCTGGGCAGGGTGAACGTGTCGTTGGCGGCGAGCCGTTTCAGCACCATCTCGTCGATGACCTCCTTGCGGAAGGTCTCGACCTCGGCGGCGGGGACGTGCTCGCCTCGGGTCAGCCAGTCGAAGTCCGAGGTTGGCAAGGTCGTCGCGTGCAGGCCGTCCTCGTCTCCGGTGGCCATTGCCATCAAGAACGCCTTGAAGACCGACTCGGGCGTGTTCGCCTGCTCGGCCGTCGCCGGATTGGCGTCGGGGGGCGCGGCGGAAACCACGACGCTCATCGCCGCGAGGAAGAGCAGGACGTACGAACCGCGGCGAGTCAGTGCCATCATGGTGTGCCTCGAAGAATTGGGCGGAAGGGAGTCAGGCCAAGGCTTCGGTCAGGCGGTCGAGATCCGTCGAGTCGGTGTAAAGGTGGGGACTGGCGCGAAGGCGTCCCCGACGGGCGCTGAGGATCACGCCGAGATCCCGACAACGGGCGACGACCGCGTCTGGATCGGAACCCGCCCGTTCCAGGCAGACGATTCCCGCCGTATCCTCTGGCCGTCGCGAGCCGTATACCGTCCAGCCGACTGATCGCGCTCGCTCGCGGACGGCCTCGGCGACCTCCAGGATGCGGGCCGAGACCGCCGCGACGCCCAGCTCCTCGATCAGCGAAAGGCTCGCGTCCATCCCCAGAATCCCGACGCTGTTGTGCGTGCCACCCTCCCAGCGCTGGGCGCTGGCCTTGAGGGTGAAATCGGGCTCGGGAGTGTTGTAACCGCCGACCACGCTATGCCATCCGACCCCCAGGGGACGCAGGCGATCGATCCATTCCCGACGCACGAACATCAGGCCCGCCCCCTGAGGGCCGAGCAACCACTTGTGAGAATCGGCGGCGAGGAAGTCGACCGGCGTCCGGCGGACGTCGATCGTCAGCGGCCCAAGCCCCTGGATCGCGTCGACGAAGAAGGCGATCCCCCGAGACCGGCACAACTCGCCCAGGGCGTCGAGGTCGTTGCGGAATCCCGAGGCGAACTCGACGTGGCTGATGGTCAGGAGACGGGTCCGGGCGTCGCAGGCGGCGGCCAGGTCCTCAATCGCCACCCGACCGTCTCGGCTAGGAACCCGACGGAGCGCGACGCCGCGTCCTTCCAGGTTCATCCAGGGGTAAAGGTTGGAGGGATACTCCTCGGCGGCGGTGACAACATTGTCGCCGTCTCGCCAGGGGAACCCCTCGGCGACCAGGCCGATGCCATGAGTCGTGCTGGCGACGAAGGCGATTTCGTCGGACTCGGCGTTCAACAAGCGGGCGACCCGAGCCCGGGCGGCGGCGAGCCTTTGCACCCAGTCGGACAGATGAGCGACGCCGTCCCGCTCCATCCCCTCGATCCACTCGCGCATGACCAGGGAAGCGCGGGCGGGCGTGGGGCTGACGGCCGCGTGATCGAAGTAGGCCCACCGCTGGGAGATAAGGAACTCGGTCGTTCGCACCTCGTCCCAACTCATGGAAGGCGTTCTCTCAGGAGAGGCGAGTCCGCGAGTCAGCCTAACGGGCCGTCGCGCCCGGGGCCATCCCAAAGGCTCAGGCCGAGGCCGGCTCTCCCGCGGCGGCCTGGGGATGGGTCTCGGGCTCGGGTCGGAGAGCCAGCAGCAGGAGTGCGACCGCGCCGATGACCAGCATGTTGTCGGCGAAGTTAAAAATGGCGCAGTCGAAGCCGATCGGGTCGACGTGCCAGTGGACGAAGTCGCGGACGTGGCCCAGCAAGAGGCGGTCGTAACAGTTGCCCAGGGCCCCCGCCATGATGAACGCCAAGGCCACGGTCAGCCGACCGTCGGCCGCGGCCCCTTTGACGAACAGCCAGTACCAAATTCCCACCGCCGCCGCGACCGATAACCCCGCGAACACAAGGCTGCTATGCCGCCAGGCCCGACCGAACCCCCACAGGGCTCCCGTGTTATAGCTCGTCTGGAGTTCCAGGACGTTGGGAATCACCGTGCGGACCACCCCCTGCCTGGGCTCGCCAATTTGGCGGAAGGCGATCGCCTTGGTCGTCAGGTCGAACGTCGCGCCCCCCAGGGCGATCGCCCAGAAGAGAATGACCCGCCGCAGGGGGATCGACTCCATCAACCGCGTCATCTTGGCTCCTTCCCGACTGAGTCCGTATCCTGGTCAGCGGCCATCCTCGGCCAGCCGCGCGCACTCGATGCAGTTGGGGGTGAACGGTAACGCCTGGAGCCTGACCTTGGCGATTGGCTGGCTGCAACGCTCGCAACGGCCGTAGGTTCCGGCATCGACCCGGACCAGGGCCTCCTGGATCTTGTCCAGGGTTTCCTGCTCGTTCTCGATCAGTTCGAGAGTGAATTCCTGGTCATAATTCTCGGACCCAACGTCGGCCATGTGCAACGGGAGGTTCGACAGGTTGCCGGAGGAGTCAGGTCCGTTGCGGTTGAGTGCCTCGTCGGTCATTTGGCTGAGGTCGCCGCGCAACCGCGCTCGGAGGTCGAGGAGGGTAATGCGAAACGAGTCCAGGTCTTCCGGCTTCAACGACGCGCTGGCCATTTGCGATCCCACCCTTCCCCATTCCCAAGAATCCGGCGTCGGCAGGGCCGGGCATGCTAGGCCGCGGGCTCGCCACTGTCAACCGGGCCTCGACGCTCGGACGGTTCGACCCGTCCGAGCGAGACCACGATCTCCGATCCTCTACCCTACAGCGCGGTGGTCGGAGGGTTCCACCCTGTTTCGCCAAAACCGCCCGGCTTGACCTCGCCCGACCGTCGGGTAGGGTTGGAGATCATCTCTGACCGCCCCCCGACCCCGACCCCGCCCCATCGCCCGAGGATTCCCCATGAGCGGCCCGAGCAAAATCGTGTTTGTCACTGGGGGGACGGGTCTCGTCGGCAGTCACGTGGTCGAGGAGGCGGTCCGTCGCGGATTTCACGTCCGCGCCCTGGTCCGCGCCTCCAGCGACACCCGCTTCCTGGACTCCCTCGGCGTCGAGAAAATTCCTGGAGACCTGGAAGATAGCAAGGCTTTGCGCCGAGGGGTGGACGGGGTAGATTGGGTGCTGAATTGCGCCGCGATGGTGGGAGATTGGGGAACCCTGGCGGATTTTCGGCGGCTCAATGTCGATGCCCTGAAGCTCCTCCTCGACGCGGCGGCCGACGCGCGAGTGGGCCGCTTTGTCCACGTCAGCTCCCTGGGGGTTTACGAGGCCCGAGACCACCAAGGGACCGACGAGACCACCCCAACGGCCGTCGAGTCGCTGGACGCCTACACACGCTCCAAGGTCGAAGCCGAGGCCTTGGCCCTCCAGTACGTGAAAGAGCGGGGAGTTCCCCTGGCGATTGTTCGGCCCGGTTTCATCTATGGGGAACGCGACCGGACAGTCCTGCCCAAACTCCTGAACGCGTTACGGGCCGGGCGGTTCGTCTATTTTGGCTCGGGAGAGCAAGCTCTCAATTGCATTTACGTCAAGAATCTCGTCCAGGCGATCTTCCTGGCGGCCGAAGTCCCGGGTGCTGTCGGGGAGGTGTTCAACGTCACCGACGGCCAGAGAGTCTCCAAGCGTCAATTCGTCGGCAAGGTGGCCAGTCTCGCCGGGCTGCCCCAGCCGAAGCGCAAGATTCCGCTCTGGTTGGCCTGGACCTTGGCAGTCTTGATGGAGCGTCGGGCCAGGCGACTCAAAGCGACCGAGCCTCCGCTGGTCAACAAGGCTCGCTATAAATTCCTGGGCCTGAACCTCGATTTCTCGATCGCCAAGTCCCGTCGAGTGTTAGGCTACGACCCACCCTTCACGACCGACCAGGGCCTGGAACGCGCCTTGGCCGATCGTCCAGCGGCTTCGGCCTCGGCTTGGCCCGTCACGGTTTGAGCAGAAACCGGCCTAGGTGGAAGATCCCTTCAGGCATTATCGACCATTTCGTGGCATCGGACCCGCTAACGCCTCTGGCTGTCGAAATGCGGTCAATGATCGAGGGTCCCCAGCCTAGGTAGGAACTCAGAGGGAATGAGCAATGGCGGACAACCTGAAGCGGCGCGTGGCGGTCCTCGTCGAGAAGCTCTATGAAGACCTGGAACTTTGGTATCCGGTCTACCGACTTCGCGAGGCGGGCTGCTTGGTGACGATCGTCGGCCCCAAGGCGGGCGAATCGTATAACTCGAAGCACGGCTACCCGGCCAAGGCCGACAAGGCGGCGTCGGAGGTCTCGGCCCAGGACTTCGACGCGATCATCATTCCCGGCGGCTACTCGCCCGACCACCTGAGACGCACTCCCGCGATGGTCCACCTCGTCAAGGACGCCGCGGCGAGCGGGAGAATCCTGGCGGCGATTTGCCACGGACCCTGGATGCTCTGCTCGGCCCGCTGCATTCAGGGCCGACGCCTGACCGGATTCTTCGCGATTCGCGATGACATCGAGAACGCGGGCGGGATCTACGAGGATGCCGCGTGCGTTCGAGATGGCAACCTCGTGACCAGCCGGACCCCCGATGACCTGCCCGAGTTCTGCAAGGGAATCCTCGAGGCGCTGGGCGATTCGCGTCCGGGTTGAACCAAGCGGCCGGAGATTGGGGTGGGCGACTTCCCTCCGGTGGCTGGAGGTCGCCGCGGTTGGCCAAGAACACCCGTCTCAGCCGCCAAGTGTGACTTCCACTTCGGCCAGCTCGTGAGGGGTCAGGTCGACCAGCACCGCATCATCCTCAATGCGGAGGTCGGCCAGAAGGTTGCCGACGTAATCCACCTGGCGGGCCGCGGAGGGGTTGCGCGGCAGGCGTAGCCTGGCTCGACAGGCTCGTCCCGTGGTCTCGACGAGGTGGAAGGCGAGACTTCCTGGCTCTCCGGCGAGCGGGGCGACGCGGGTCACGGCGACCGAGGCGGGTTCCAGGGCGAAGAACCAGCCGCTTGGACCGGTGGCGGGCGGCCCCTCGGTGACGGGAATCAGAAGGGTGGAGGCCAGCAGGTCAGTGGCCCCCTGGTGAGGGTGCTCCAGGTCCAGGGCGACGGCCAGTTGGAACCGTCGGCAGGTTTCGGACCCGCCGAGCAGCAGGGTATCGAGCATCCTCGTCCCCCGTCGTCGGTGGTGAGCCAGGCCGCCGAAAAGCAAGGTGGTCCGCTGCCGACGGAGGCCAATCTCCAGGGCGTCGGGCGTCTCGGGACGGTCGGCGGTCGTGGGGATCGGCGCGAGGAAGCTTGTCCGGCGCAATTCGGCTCCCGAATCCGGCCAGGCCCAACGGCAGGCCAGGTAACGCTCCCAGGGGTCGGCGTCCGCCAGGAGGGCCAGCCACGACGTGTCGAGGTCGGCCAGGGTGATCTCCAGGTCTACGGTCGGTCGCGCCGCCCTCAAGGTGATGACCTGGAGAAACGTGGCCAAGCGCCGCCCGGCGCCGTCGCGGATTTGGCCGCGGGACTCGGCGCGGGCGAGAGCCGGCCCCGAATGGGTCACGCGGAATGAGTCCCCCGCCATGACCGATGGCCCATCCCCCCCTCCCAGGATCACAAGTTGCTGGGCCACGCGGGCGACCTGCTCGTGGACTCCCCGGATCGAGCGGATTCCGCCCGTGGTCTCGTCAACCTCCACGGCGACCGACCCATTGCTCAGGGTCTGGCCCGAGATCATGCCGCCGCTGCCCGCGTCGGGCGGGGTCGAGGCGTTGGACCGCGGCACCCAGGCATAGCCAAACGCCGGTAGGTCGACCACGCCGAAAGTTCCCCCTTCCACCGGCTGGGCGGCGCGGAGCGGATGGCGAGGACCGAGGTCGAACGCATCCGGAAGCTCGACGCCCACCCGGCGAGCCACCCCCACCGGGTTGAGGAGCAAGAATCCCGGGCCCTTCGATGGATCGCCATTGGCGATGACCGCCGCCAGGGCGTCGGTCCGCTCCCGTTCGACGTCCTTCAACGCCGAAGCCGCCTCGTCATTGCGACCCTCCTCGATCCGGTCGGCAATCCTCGCGTCGTCCTCTGGCTCCCCAAGAGGAATGCCCAACGCGAGGGCCAAGGAACTCAATCCCTGGGCCGACGCGAGGCGGGCCCGCAGGCGAGCATGCTCGGCCCGACCGGAAAGGGGCGTCGGGTCCTTCCGGGCGACGGCCTGCGCCAGGTAGGGAGTGACGTAGTCGTCGGGGGTCGTGCGAAAGGTGTCGTAGGGGCGGTCGGTCCGGTGAAAGTAGTCGGAGAGGCTTGCCCAGCGGGCCAAGACGGGCGAATAAGCGGCGACCCGCCGCAGGTCGTCGTACCAGCCGGCCACGGGCGAGGGCCAGTGCGCCAGAGGCAGCGTCGGCGTCTGGTCGTCCTTCATCGCCTCGCCGAGAAGCCAGGGCAGTCGCGGGCCCGAAGCCGCGCGGTCGGCCCCCAGCGGCGGTCGGGTCAGGACTTCCAGGGTCGAATGATCGGGTGCTTCCCAGAGCCGCTTCGGCTCGTTGCGGACCGGGAAGAGGCCGTCATCCAGACCGAGATGAATCCCATAACGGAAGCCGAAACGGCGGGCGATCTGGGGCAGGAGTGGGTAGAGCCCGAACCGTCGACGGGCCAGGGTCTCGACGTCGCGGTTCCCCAGGTGCCTCCGATACATTTCCGATCCCTGGCGGAACTGCCAGAGGACCGTCTCCACCGGCCTCAGCGGCTCATCCACCTCGGTCAAGGCCCCGCCAATGACGTCCACCCAACCTTCCTCGACGCCGGCCAGCAGCGCGGCGACGTCGGCGGGGGCGGATCGCGCCTGAGCCTCGATGGCCATCGCCGGCCCGAGAATCGTCAACGGCACCTTCGCCGAGAGTGGGGCGGCCAGCGACCCGGGAGGGCTGTTGGGGTCGAGGAGGCAGAGGTCCAGGATATAGGCGTCGGTGGGATAGAACCGCTCTCGGGCCTCGGTCAACAGCTCGAAGGCCGCGCGGAGGCGGCCGGCCGCGGCGGAGTGATCGCCCTCCACGAAGGCCCGGGCGCCGGCCAGGGTCTCTCGGGCGAGACTCTCGTGGTCGAGGCAGTCGACGTGGCCCATCGCGGCCGTCAGGTCTCGCAGCATCCAGCGGGCGGTCCCCAGCGCCAGAAAGTCCAGCACCAGCGGGTCGTCGAGGGAGGCTTGCGGAGGCTCGGCCCCGGTCGTCACCAGTTCTCGCAGGACTTGCCCGGCGATTGCCGCCCGATCCGCCCCAGCCACATCCACGGCCGTCGCCCCCGCGCCGTCGAGACGGGCGCGGTGATCGGCGGGAAGCAATGCGTCCGCGCCGACGGCCAGGACCTGGACGTCGCCAGGGTCGGCGGCGGAGAGGACTTCGGGGTCCAGCGACGACGGCAAGGCATCCAGGCGCGCCAGAATCTCCGGGTGCCAGACCGCCGAGGCGACCGCCCAGGCCGAGGCGGCGGTGGATTCGTCCAGGTCGGCCGGCGGTTCGCGACCGTCGCCGGGGATCAGCACCAGGAGGCGGCGACGGGTGGGCGGGGCGGAGGGGTCGTCGAGGGACATGCCAGGGTCACGGCCTCTTGGGTCACTCGGCGATCCGAGTTTCGTTGGCGAAATCGGCCGTCGCGTTCAGGACCGGCCGCCGATCAGGAGCCGAGGGACGACCGGAATTCCTCGAATTCGTTACGCAAGGCGGCCAACGCGTGCCGCAACTCGATCACCTCGGCGCGCAGCGAGGCAACCTCGGCCGGGTCGGGGCGGGCGGTGGCTGGTCGCGAGGCGGGAGGTTCTTCAAAGGTGGGCGTCGGGGCGTTCTGGCGGACTTTCGCCAACTCCTCGGGAGGATACAGGCCGTGAGTCACGACCACCCCCCGACGGACACCTGGCGGCGACAGGAACACGACCAGTCCCCGACCCGCGAGCGTTTCCAGCAGCGAGTGCAGCCCGTCGAGGTCGGGCATCGCGTCCATCCGGTCGGCCCGGGAGCGGAGGTCTCCCTCGGTCTGAGGACCCCTCAGCAGCAGTTCGGCCAGCACCGCCATCGCCACCGGCTGGTTGCGTAGGTCGAGCCAATCATAAAGGGCGTGCTTCCAGCGAACGACGCGGCCGGAGCCCTCGATTTGCACCGCCGCCCCTTTCCTGCGGAGCGACTGAAGGATGTCCTCGACATCGTCGGCGTCATACTGGGTCACGGGGTCGCGATTGCTCTTCTGGTTGCATCCCGTGACCAGCGCCGCGATGGACAGGGGGTAGGCGTCGGGGGTCGTCTTCTGCTTCTCGACGAGGACCCCCAACACCCGGCGTTCCTTGGCGGAGAGGGTCGGTCGGGCCGGCTCTGGGGGGTCGTTGGCGTTCATCGTCGAGGGACTCTCCAGGGCGAACGGGCCATCCTAGCCGTCGCCAGGCCAGCGCTCAAGCAACCTCTCGGCGTCAGAACCGCCGGAGCCGATCGACCATCGCCGCGACCTGTGGGCCTTGGGGAAGGTTCGGGTCGGGCCAGACGGTCAAGTATCCCCGGTAGCCGACTTCCTCCATCGAGCCGAGATACGCTTCGAGGTCGAGGGCCCCCGGCGGATATCCCTGACCCCGAGGGTGGGCGACCCTGGCCGTGGCGGTCGCGTCATTGAGGTAGGCGTGGGCCAGGCGCGCACCCAGCGAGGCGACGGCGATGGAGGGGTCGAGCCCGAGGCGGAGCAAGGCCGCGGGGTCGAGACTGGCACCCAACGCGGGGGAGTCCTGGGCGTCGAGGATCGCCTTGAGGGCGTCGATCGTCGGTCCCTCGGTTTCCAGGGCGAGCCGGACGCCCCGGCGGTCGGCTCGGCGGGTCAGTTCCGTCATGGCCTGGGTGAAGGTGGCGAGTCTTGGGGCGTCGGGCCCGGACTCGGGCGGGACTGGGCCGACGCGGACCAGGACCATGCGGGCCCCTAATTCATAAGCCAGGGAGCAGGCGGCCTCGGCGCGGGCGAGTCGGTCTTCGAGCTGGTCGATGGTGTCAAACGGACGGCGGGTGGGGAGGTGTAGCGCGACTAAAGCCAGTTCGGTCGAGCGCAGAAGGTGGCGGATTTCCCGGCGTCCGGTGTCCGAGAGCCGGGCCGGCGCCAGGTCTCCCGCGGCGTCGAGGACCACGCCCCGGGCGCCGTGGACGGCGGCCTCGCGTACCTGGTCCCGAATCGAAGCGGCGGGCTCGGGGTTGATCCGCAGGCCGAGGGGGTGGCCGATCATCGTTGAGGGACCTTGGGTCGGATTGGCGCCGGGGGTCGGACCGAGTTCCAATGGGCGGGACGCTCGGCCCCAGTTGGGGACGTCATTCTATTGGGACGTGGGTCGGGCCGCTTGGCCAGGGGAATTTCGTGGCGGATCTCGCGGCCTGGCATCTCGCGACCCCGCTCGATCTCCCACTCGGAGAACTGGTCCGCCGCGTCGGGGCCCTCCCCGGCGCCGCGATCCTCGAAGGCGGGGCGGGATTCGGCCACGGGGGCCGCTGGAGCGTCTATACCGCCGAACCGATCCTGATCTTCGAGGCGGATGACCACGGCTGGCGACTGATCGGCGGCGTCCGCCCGGAAATTCCCCCTGGGGACGATCCCCTCCAAGCTCTGGCGAGCCTACTGGATCAGTACGCCCTGGCCCGCCCGGAGGACGCCCCCGATCCCGACGCCCCGCCATTCCGAGGAGGTCTGATTGGGTTCTTCTCCTATGACCTGGCCCCCCGACTGGAACGGTTGCCCCGCCGCGCGCCGGCCGACTCGCGGATGCCAACAATCCGCTTCGGCCTTTATGACTGGGCGGCAACGGTCGACCACCGCGACGGCCGCGCCCAACTTGAGGTGTTTGACCTGGATGGGCAGGGCGGCCTGTCGGCGAGGTTGAGGGACCGAGAACGCCGGTTGCGTCGCGACCCGGAGCCGCCGCGACCCTCGATTCTGGAAATCCCGGAGCCGATTGTCTCGCGGTCGTCCTACCTCGACGCGGTGGGCCAGGCTCTCGAATACATCCGGGCGGGAGACATCTTCCAGGTCAACCTGTCCCAACGATTCGACGCCCAGGGGAGCCCCGAACCGTTGGATCTGTATACCCGGTTGAGGGCACGCAGTCCGGCGCCATTCTCGGCCTTCCTGAGCTGGGACGATCTGGCGATCCTAAGCGCGAGCCCGGAGTGGTTTTACCGCAGCGAGGGAGACCGGCTCGTGACCCGGCCGATCAAGGGGACGCGGCCCCGGGGCTCGACCCCCGCCGAGGATCTTGCCAACATCGAAGCCCTGGTGGCCAGCCCCAAGGATCGGGCGGAACTGACGATGATCGTGGACCTCGAACGGAACGATCTGGGCCGGGTCTGTCGTTACGGGTCGGTCCGCGTCACCGACCCCTGGACGTTGGAGTCGTATGCCCAGGTGCACCACCTCGTCGCCACGGTCGAGGGACAAATCCGCGAGGGGGCAGGGCCAGTCGACATCGTTCGCGCCCTGTTTCCGGGCGGGTCGATCACCGGCGCTCCCAAGATCCGAGCGATGGAGATCATCGATGAGCTGGAACCGACTCGCCGGGGGGTCTACACCGGCTCGATTGGCTATTTCGGCAAAGGTGGGACCTCCGCGTTCAACATCGCCATCCGCACCTTGCTGGTGGAGGGGCCTCGGGTGAGTTATCAGGTGGGCGGGGGGATTGTCGCCGATAGCCTGCCTGACTCCGAATACCAGGAGACCCTCCACAAAGGCCAAGGGCTGCACGACGTCGTCTCCGGCTGGGGGCTAAGGCCGTGATCTGGGTCGAGGGACGGGTCGTGCCGGACGAGGCCCTGACAATCCCGGCGCTGGACCGCGCCTTCGAACACGGTCTGGGCCTGTTTGAAACCTTGCGAACCTGGGAGGGCCGCGCTCCACTGCTGGGACGTCACCTTCGACGGATGACGGATTCGGCGAGGGCTCTGGGCCTACACCTGAATCCCGCCCGTTTGCCGACCCCGGAGGCCGTTTCTGCGTTGCTCCAAGCCGAGAACTTCAGGGGCGACGCGTTGCTGCGGATCACCATGACGGGAGGAACCGACGAACCGGGCAGCGCAGTGGTCTGGATGCGGGCGCGAACCCTGCCGCCCCCCGGACGTGCGGGCGGGGCAATTGTCGAGACGACCTGGGAGGTCTCCCGAGACGATTCCCTCGCCCGTCACAAATCCCTCAATTACTGGGGCCGTCGACGGGCTCACGAGCGGGCGATCGCCGCGGGGACCGATGAGTTGCTCAGTCGGTCGGCCGATGGTCGGTACTGGGAAGGCAGCCGCACGAGCCTGTTCCTGGTTGCCGAGCAAGCCTTGCTCACGCCGCCCGCCTCGGGACCGATCGTACCGGGCGTGATGCGTGGCCTGGTCGTGGACCAAGGCGCGATCGAGACCGAGGTGGATTTCGCCCTTTTGGATCGCGCCAGCGAGGCGTTCCTGACCAACTCAGTCCGGGGCATCATCCCGATCGGCCGACTCTTCGGCCGCGATTTGCCCGCCCCGGGACCGATCGCCGGATCTCTGGCCTCGGATCTGGATGTCTGGTGTCGAGAACTTGCCCGATCGGGACGAAACGGTTGATTCCAGGCCCCCGGAGTCATTACGGATGGCGGAAGTCGCGGAGGTCGCCGCATGGCTCGAACGGTTCGCCCCGTCGAGAATGGCCGAGGATTGGGACAACGTCGGGCTGCTCTGGGGTGACCCATCGGCGATCGTCGGCAAGGTGATGACCTGCCTGACCGTCACGGGTCCAGTGGCGGCGGAGGCGGTCGCCGAGGGGGTTGGGCTGATCGTCTCGCATCACCCGGTCCTGTTCCGCTCGACAAAGTCGGTTCGCGCGGACCGGCCCGAGGGGGCCATTCTCTGGTCATTGGCCAGGGCGGGGGTGGCCGTCTGTAGCCCTCACACGGCGTTCGACAACACGGTCGGCGGGATCAACGATGGCCTGGCCCGCCGCCTGGGACTGGTCGAGGTCGGCCCGTTACGACCGGGGAAGTTGCCGGAGACGTTCAAGATCGTGGTATTTACGCCGGCTTCCGCTCGGGACGCGGTGATCGACGCCGCGTTCGCTCGGGGCGCGGGTCAAATCGGGGCTTATCAGCAATGTTCCTTCTCGGGACCGGGCCAGGGGACGTTTTGGGGAGGGGAGCGGACAAGCCCCGTGGTAGGGCAGTCGGGTCGTCGGGAACGGGTTCGCGAGCGACGGGTAGAATTGGTCTGTCCCGGAGACTGCCTCGGGCCGGTTCTGGGGGCGATCCGGGCGGCTCATCCTTATGAGGAGTCGGCCCTCGACGTTTATCCGCTTCGGGCCGAAGCCTCGGGGCCGGGAGTCGGGCGGTTGGGACGCTTACCCGAGCCGATCTTGCTGGAACCGTTCGCGAGACGGGTGGTGGAGGTTCTCAAGACGGCGACGGGCCAGGTGGCGGGCGACCCGGATCGGGTGGTGTCGCGAGTGGCCATTGGTTGCGGCGCGGGGGATGACTTCCTGGAAGACGCGGCACGGGCCGGGGCGGACGTCCTCGTCACCGGGGAGGCACGGTTTCATCGCGCCCTGGAAGCCGAGGCGTTGGGAGTCGGCCTGATCCTGGCGGGTCACCATGCGACCGAACGGCCTGGTGTTGAAGACCTTGCGGGGGCGATCTACTCGGCGTTCCCGCAACTGGTGGTCTGGGCCAGCCGGAGCGAGACCGACCCTCTCCGGCCTGTCCCCTCGGTCGATCCGGGCGCAGCAAAACACCCCCGGAGAGCCGGGGGCGTTGGCGATTCGCGTTGAGACCAAAAGACGGTCGACCGGTTCAGCCGGCGGGCGGGGCGGCGGGCTCGACCTCGACGGGGTTGGCCTTGCCGCTGCGGGTGGCGGGGACGGCCAGATAGGTCTGGTGCTCCCACTGACCCTGCCAGGCGTGGCCGGACCAGCGCTGGAGCGAAATGGCGCGGACGGTGGGGCGGTCCTCGTCTCGGATCACCTCTCCCCAGGCGCCAGCGTAGGCGGCGCGAACCTGGGCGGAACTGCCGCCGACGCACAAAAGTCGCTCCCCGGCGGGAGCCAAGCAGGCAACGGCGCGCCAATCTTGCACGCCGGTGGATTCAGAAAGGCTCATGGGTGTCACTCCTTGCTCGGGGTGGTCACGGCGACGGGTGGTCGCACGCAAGCATCCCGGAGCCTGGGATTTCATTCGGGGATAAGCGGGCGGGACGATCATCGCGAGGGCAGACGGCGACGCCCCGCGGTGGGCGGGGCGTGGAGGGCAAGCCACCATCTCCAACAATCGTCTCCCACCCAACGGCTACCAGGCTCGCGAGCCGGCCAATCGCGATCGCGTCCAACCCATCGAGGCCGGGAGGTTGGCCTACCGGGGCGAGAGGCCAGGGAGCGCGAACGCCGCTGGTTCGAAAGCCCGAGCCCGCCGAAACAGGGTCGGCGAGCCCGTTTCCATCAACAAGGGCATTGTACGACGAGGCGCGTACGCTGGCGAATAAATTCCGCCAAATTCGCCCGATCTCCCGAGCTTAGAAGCGGATGAGGATTTTACCACGCTTGCCGACAGCTTCCGCCGCCTCCACTGCCTGGACGATTTCCGACGGCGGGAACGTTTCACCCAACTCCGTGGCGAGGACCCCAGCGCGGATCAAGGAAGCCAGGTCGCGAAACAACCTCAACGCCTGAGGAATCGACCGCGACCGCATCCAGTGCCCCAGCCAGAACCCTTCCAGGACGCGGCGTCCGGCGATCATCCGGCGAGAGTCGACCTGGATCGGCTCGCCCGTCAACGTGCCATAGACGAGCATCCTCCCGTCGCTGGCCAACGAGTCGAAGACACCGGTGCCGGTCTCGCCGCCGACGGGGTCGAGGGCGAAGCGAACCCCTTGCCCACCAACGATTTGCCTCACCTGGTCGGCGATCGGACCCTCGGTCGAGCAGATCACCGCGTCGGCCCCCAGGGCGGTCAGTTCAGCCTTGGCCTCGGGACGGCGGACCACGTTGATCGTCCGGAAGTCGTCGTGACGGCCCAATTTGATCATCATCCGGCCCAGGCTCGAACCGGCCGCCGACTGGAGCAGCCACTCACGGCGGGGGACTCGCAAAACGTGACGGGTCATCGCCAGGGCTGTCGCCGGGTTCACGAACGCCGAGGCGACCTGCTCGTCCGGGATGTCGGCCGGGAAGGGGCGGGCCTGGCGGGCGGAAATCACGGCGTATTCAGCCCAATTCCCCCCCTTGTCATTAATCGCCAGGACTCGCTTCCCCTTGACCAGCCAGCCGAGAAGGCCCGGTCCGACCTTGTCAACCACGCCCACCCCCTCGAAACCAGGGGTTGAGGGCAGGGGGGGGAGGACACCGTAGCGACCGCGAACGACCAGGAGGTCGGACGGGTTGATCGGGCTGGCGATCATCCGCACCCGAACCTGGCCGGGGCCGGGCTCGGGGATTGGCACGTCGGCCCAGCGGAGGACTTCGGAGGGCTCGCCAAAACGGTCGAAGACGAGGGCTTTCATCGCGGTCGGTTCGCCACAAAAGGGTTGCGATGCGGAGCGTTCGGGCGGACCGGCCACGGTAGCATGGGCGGGGCGGGTGACGCGAGCGCCCCAGGCGGCTATCCTGGGGCGGATCTTCCGGGGAGGACTTTCACCGATGGCCGACGACGCGCTTGTGACGACTCAATGGCTGGCCGACCACCTCAAGGACCCCGACCTGCGGGTTGTGGATATTCGAGGCTCTGTCGCCACCCGGCCAGTGGCGCCGGGGGTGGAGGAGGCGACTTACCAGGGCGCCCCTATGGAGTATGAGGCCGGGCATATCCCCGGCGCCGTGTTTGTCGACTGGACCGAGGACATCGTTGACCCCGACGATTCAGTCCCCGCCCAGATTGCCGGCCCCTCGCGGTTTTCGGAGGCGATGGGCGTTCGGGGGATCGGGCCGGGAACCAAGGTGGTGGCGGTCGACCACGCCGGGGGCCAGTTCGCGACCCGTCTTTGGTGGGCCTTACGCTATTACGGCCACGACGCCGTCGCGGTGCTCGATGGTGGCTGGAACCGCTGGGTCGAGGAAGAACGTCTAGTCGAGGGCGGGATCGTCAAGGTCGAGCCTCGCGAGTTTGTCGCCCACAAGCGGCCGGAATTGCGGATCAATGCCGAGGAACTGCGTGACCGGTTGGGGGAGGACGGGCTGCAACTCATCGATGCCCGCGACGGGGGGCAATTCACCGCGGCCAGGCGTCGGGGGCCGCGTGGTGGCCACATTCCCGGGGCGACCCACGTCCCCCGCGAACTTTTTTTCGCCGAGGGGGGCGGGTTCCTTCCCCTCGAAGCGATTCGGAGCAAGGTCGAGGGGCTGGGTGTCGACCCGTCCCGGCCGGTGGTGGCCTATTGCAACGGCGGAGTCGCCGCGACGGTTCCGCTGTTCCACCTCCACCGACTCGGGCTGCCGGTCGGGACGATCTACGATGGGTCGTGGAACGAGTGGGGAGCCCGCGAAGACTTGCCGGTTGAGATTTGAAATCCCAGCGGCCGGAGGGTGGATCGGATGAGCGCGGCGGGTCCCTCGGGAGGCAAACCTCGCTTCTGGAATCGGCCCATGACCCTCACGGCCGAAGTTGCGGCGTGGGTCTTTCTGGTCGCTGGAATCGCGGCAAGGCTGGGGGAGTACGCGGTTGACCGAACTTATTACGGCGACGAGATTTATCTGACCCACAATCTCATCGGTCGGCCGATCCTTGACCTGTCCACCCCCCTGACTGACGACCAACTCGTGCCGCCGGGGTTTCTGATCGTCGAGCGGGTCGCGGCGGCGGTCCTGGGCCCGAGCCGCCGGGCCTTGCGTTTCTTCCCACTGCTCAGTGCGATCGCCGGCCTGTTCCTCATGCGATCGGTGGCCGGAACCTTCCTCGGCCGGAGGGCGGCGCCGATGGCGGTGGCTTTTCTGGCCGTCCAGGACGACCTGGTCTACTACTCCATTGAGTTGAAACAATACTCGACCGACATGGCGGCGACCCTCCTTTGCTGGGTCATGGCGTCGAGGGTTGTGAACGGGGGGAGGGCGGTTGAGGGCGCGGTGATCGGGGGTGCGATCGTCTGGTTCTCGCACCCCTCCGCCTTCGTGCTGGGGGGGGTGGGGTCGTGGCTGATCGTTCGGGCGGTCCTGGCGAAGGACCGGCGGCGGACCGTGGCGTTCTTGGGGATGGTCGCGGTCTGGTTGGCGAGTTTCGCGGGCTGCTACGTCGCGTCGATGAGGCTCCTGGCTCCCGGGCCGTTCATGTGGACCTGGTGGGGCTTCGCGTTCCTGCCGATCCCGCCGACGAGTTGGGACGCGGCCGAGCGAGTTGGCTGGTCGCTGGCGAACGTGCTGGTTTTTCCGGTTGGCTTGCGCAGTCCGTTGGGAGTGTTTGGCGACTCGGCGCTCGGGTTGGTGTTGTTTGGACTGGGCTTGGGGTCGCTTTGGCGGCGGAATCGGGGGATCTTGTGGCTCTTGACCTCGCCGCTGCTGGCGGCCCTGGCGGCATCGGCGTTGCACAAATATCCGTTCCACGGTCGGTTGCTCTACTTCGCGGTCCCCGGTCTGATGCTGATTCTGACGGAAGGGCTCGCGGTGATCGGGCGGTCGCTCGGTTGGTGGGTCGCCTGGGTGGTTTTGGGGTTCCTGCTGATGACTCAGATACTGGCGGTGGAGTCAGGTTTGACCCGAGGCCGGGCCCGCCCGTTCGACTCTCATGGCGACCTGCGCAACGACCTGCTCGACGAACTGGAACGGCGCAAACTCTGGCCCCGTCCGGTTCCGGGACACAATCCGTCCCGCAACGGGGTCTCCTCACGCTCTCCCGCGCTGTAGACTGAGCCTCGCGGGGGGCGATGGCCTCGATCCTCCGCCCGCCTCCAGCCGTCCGACATCGGCGGGGGCCCTTGTAGCGTTCAAGGACGGGATGGGCCCTGCCAAGGTCATGTCCCCAGAGGGGTTGCGACGCGATGGATATGGATAAGCTGGTTTCCCTCTGCAAGCGTAGGGGGTTCATTTTCCCGTCGAGTGAGATTTACGGCGGGATCAACGGGTTCTGGGACTTCGGCCCGCTGGGCGTCGAGCTGAAGCGCAACATCAAGGATGCCTGGTGGCACGACAACGTCCACGCCCGCGATGACATGGTGGGGCTGGACTGCTCAATCATCATGAACCCCAAGGTCTGGGAGGCCTCCGGTCACGTCGCCGGATTCAGCGACCCGATGGTTGACTGCCGAGAAACCCAGGAGCGCTACCGGGCCGACCAGCTTTACGTTTTCCGACATGAAATCACTCGACCCAACGCCGACCACCCCGAACGGTTCGAGGTCGCCCTGACCGGCGCCACGGCCGGGGATGCTCGCGAGGCCCTGGACGACCGTCTTTCCCGCCTGGGCAACAAGAATCTCCTGCCGGTCAAGCGGAAGGATTTACCCGAGCCGGTCGTTGTCGCCTACCTCGACATGGCCACGGACGAACGGGCTCGGGTGTTCGGCCCCTCGGCGACGAAGCCGGGGACCTTGACCGAGCCTCGCGCCTTCAACCTGATGTTTGAGACCAACGTCGGCGCCCTTTCCGACGCGACCAGCAAGGCGTACCTCCGTCCCGAAACCGCCCAGGGAATTTTTGCCAACTTCAAGAACGTTTGCGACACCGGCCGGCTCAAGGTCCCCTTCGGCATCGCGCAGATCGGCAAGAGTTTCCGGAACGAGATCACTCCGCGA
Organism: Isosphaeraceae bacterium; assembly: GCA_965201075.1. Classification (GTDB taxonomy): domain Bacteria; phylum Planctomycetota; class Planctomycetia; order Isosphaerales; family Isosphaeraceae; genus CBDAVP01. Next base: position 49,359 of record CBDAVP010000003.1, read on the forward strand.
AACTTCATCTTCCGTTCTCGAGAATTCGAGCAGATGGAGATCGAGTTCTTCTGCCGACCGGACGAATCGGCCCACTGGTATCAGTACTGGCGCAAGGAGCGGTTCGACTGGTACGTCCGCCACGGCCTCCAGAGCGACAAACTGCGTCTGCGAGACCATGACCCGGACGAGCTGGCGTTCTATTCGACCGGGACGGCCGACATCGAATACGAATTCCCCTTCGGCGTCAGCGAGTTGGAAGGGATCGCCAACCGAGGCGCCTACGACCTGACCCAGCACCAGACCCACAGCGGCAAGGATCTGAGTTACTTCGACGAGGAGCGCAAGGAACGGTACATTCCCCACGTCATCGAGCCGTCGGCCGGCGCCGACCGCGCCACGTTGGCGGTGCTTTGCGAGGCCTACACCGAAGACGTCATCGAGGGGGAAACGCGCACGGTCCTTAAGTTCCATCCAAGGTTCGCGCCGATCAAGGCGGCGGTCTACCCCCTGGTGAAGAAGGACGGGATGCCCGAGGCCGCCGAGACGATTTATCGCGACCTGAAACGTCACTTCCCGGTCTTCTACGACGAGAAGGGGGCGATCGGCCGTCGCTATCGTCGCCAGGACGAGGCGGGAACGCCGATCGGGATCACGGTGGACGGTCAGACCCTGGCTGATGGCACCGTGACGTTCCGCGACCGCGATTCCTTGAGGCAATGGCGAGTGCCGTCGGCGGGGGTCGTTCAGGCGTTGCGCGATGTGCTGGAGGGGAATTCGGCGCTGGGGATGTCCTGAACGTATCGGCCCCCGAATTGCAAACGGCGGTGGGGCGGGGCATCATCGTCCTAAACGTATCGCGTTGGGTTCGGTTCGGGGTAGGGGGGTTCGCCCGGATGACGCCTTGCATCAGTCAGGTGACGACACTGCCCACGCCATTCGAGGCCGACCTGCCGGCATTTCACCAGGCCGGCTTCACGGCGGTCGAACTCTGGCTGACAAAGCTGGAAACGTTCCTCGACAGTCACCCCATCACCGAGGCCGCGAGCCTGCTGGTCGACAATGGGCTGAACGTCGGGGCGGCGGCGCTTCAAGGGGGCCTCCTGCTGGCCGGCGGTGAGAAGGCGTTGGCCCATCGCGACCTGTTCCGCCGGCGGCTCGACCTGCTGGAAGCCCTGGGTGTCCCGATCTTGATCGTGGGGGCCGATTTCGAGGAGAGCCCGGTCCTGGAAGACTATGGGCGAGCCGCCGCGTCCCTGGCCGAGGCGGCGGAACTCGCCGGGCGACACAAGGTCACGTTGGCCCTGGAGTTTCAGCGAGGTTCCGGCTTTTGTGCCTGTCTGGACACGGCCTTGGCCCTGGTCTCGGCCGCGGGATCGGCCAACCTGGGCGTTTGCCTCGACCTGTTCCATTACGCGACAGGTCCCAGCAAGCCCGAGGATTTCGCTTACCTGACCGCGGACCTGCTGGCGTGGGTTCAGGTGGCCGACCTGAGCGGCATCCCCAGGGAGATCGCCAGCGACGGGGACCGGATCTTGCCGGGCGATGGCGATTTCCCGCTGGCCGCGATGCTGGGACAACTTTCGACGCTGGGCTACCGGGGTCCGGTTTCGTTCGAGGCCATGAACCCGATGCTTTGGGCGATCCCGGCCGACCGGGTGGCCGACGCTGCCTATCAAGCGACGACGCGGTTGCTGCCGGTGTTGGGAAGCGGCGTCCGGGACAGCCAGGACACCGGGCCAGGCGCCGAAGCGGGAGGGTTCTGAGCGTGTCGCTGGTGACGACGCTGCGCCCTCCCTCGGCCATCTACCGGGAGGAGCAAAACTTCGCCTGGTGGCTTTACGCCGTCCTGCTGGCCTTGGCGGTCAACGGCGTGGTGGGCCTGTTCATGGCCCAGCATGCCGCGGCGAATGGGGGAATTCATCATTGGGGTGGCACGGAGCGCTCGCTCGCCGTCCTCGGCCTGACCTTTCCGCCGATATTGATCGTAGGACTGCTGAGAATGACCACGGAGGTCACACCCAACGCCGTCCGCGTCTGGTTCGGCTGGCTCCCTTCCTATCGACGGGCGATTTCCCTGGCGGATATCCGCAGCGTGGAAGCCGTCACGTATCGACCTCTAGTCGACTGCGGAGGGTGGGGCATCCGCCGAGGTCGAGGAGGGGAAAAAGTCCTCAATGCCCGAGGTAACCGCGGTGTCCGCCTGACTCTCATCGACGGCTCGAAGCTGCTCATCGGCAGCCAGAAGCCCGAGGAGCTGGCCGGGGCCTTGCAACGGGCCATGCAGCCCGACGATTGAGCCCCGCCCGATCGATTCAACGCTTCGGAGGCAACAGGGCGACCACCGCCGCGGTCATCGCCTGGACGCCCCCGCGCAGGCTGGGAGCTGGGTCGGGGTGATAGAGTGCCGAATGGAGCGAGGGCATCGGCTCTCCGGCGGCCCTGGCGGCGGCGAGGCGGTCGGGGGGAATGGTCCCCAGGCGAAACATCACCGTGGGGACGCCGTCCTTGCCGAAGAGGCCGAAGTCCTCGGCTCCCATCGACTGAGGCGTCTCGGCCACGCGATCGGCACCCAGCGCCGCCACCCACGCCGGGACGAGTTTCGCCACGAGGGCCGGGTCGTTGACCGTCGGGGGCACCCCCTCCGACTCGTCCACCGCCACCGTCGGTGCTGGAGCCCGATGCCCCCTGGCCAGTGACTCGGCTCGTCGGCGGATGCCGTCGAGGATCGCGGCGCGGACCTCGGGCCGAAACGCGCGGACGGTCAACTGGAGGCGAACCTCGTCGGGGATGATGTTGTGCTTCGTCCCTCCGTGGATCGAGCCGACGGTCAGGACCGCCGGGTCGACCGGGCTGATTTCGCGGCTGACGACGGTCTGCAAGTCGAGCACCAGCAAGGCCGCCAGAACGACCGGGTCGACCGTGTTGTGCGGCATCGCCCCGTGCCCCCCCTTGCCGCGGACGGTGATATCCACCGAGGTCGAACTGGCCCAGGTCGGCCCGGCTCGGTAGCCGATCGTTCCAGCCTCCTGGTCGTGGCCGACATGCAAGGCCAGGGCGAAGTCGGGTCGGCCGAATCGCTCGTAGAGGCCGTCCTTGAGCATCGCCTTGGCGCCTCCCACTCGCTCCTCGGCCGGCTGGCCGATCAGCATGACGGTGCCCGACCACTGATCCTTGTGGTCGGCCAGCCAGGAAGCGGTTCCCACGGCGTTGGTCATGTGCAGGTCGTGGCCGCAGGCGTGCATCACGCCGACCGACCGACCCGCGTCGTCTTGCGTCTTGACCACACTGGCATAGGGCAGGCCGGTCGCCTCGGTGACGGGCAAAGCGTCCATGTCGGTGCGGACCAGAACCATTGGCCCCGGGCCGTTCTTCAGAATTCCGACGATGCCGTGCCCGCCGACACCCGTGGTGACCTCGGCCCCGGCCTTGCGGAACTCAGCGGCGAGGCGGTTGGAAGTCTCGGCCTCATGGAAGGACAGTTCGGGGTGGGCGTGAAGTGCTTTGTACAGGTCGACCAGCCCTTCCAGACGCGAGTCAATCCAGGGATCGGCCGCGGGGGTGGGATCGGCGGCATTCGCGGCGAATCCCCAGAGGCAGACCAGCGGCAGGGCGATCCACCAGGCGTGGGCGAGCGACATCGGCGGTCCTCTCTTTTTCTCGGCGGGACGGTAACGACCGAGTTTAGCCGGTCTCGTCAACCGGGGGGAATGCTCTCCGCGGCGGTCACGGCCGACCAGTGTTCCAGACGGACCCGCTCCAGGGTGACGGCCCTATCGCGATGGTAAACCGAAGGCGGTGAAGGGAGCGGGTCTCGCCGGGCCTGACCGATCGCCCGCCAGAAGGCTTCGGGGTGGCTGTCCCAGAGATCGCGACTCCGACGGGCGGGGATCACCCGGGGCGTCTTCCCCAGGTAAAAGGCCAGGCAGGCGGATTGATTCGCGCGGTCGTCCACGATGAGGATCGGCGATTGGAGATCCACTCGGCGGACGATCGCCGCGACACCCGGCCAGTCGGGACGGTTCGGCTCCAGGACTCGGAGGGTCGCCCCGCCGGCCACTATCGTCAGCAAAGCGATCAGCAATCGCCGCGGCGTGCGGGGCAGGGCGACGCCGCCGTGGGCCAGCAGGATCAGATAGGGTGGTCCGACGAAGATCCGATAACGACGAGGCGCGAAGATTGGGTAGGCGAACCACGAGTAGGCGGCGAGCAAGGCGACCGGCACGAGCAGCCAGGCCAGGAACGCCCGGGTCGACTTACGATCGCGAACCAAACCCGTCCGGACGCCCACCACCAGCAAGACGCCGCCGACCAGAACGGCCTCGGTCCGACCTCCGGTGAAGGACTCGGGCCATTCCCCCAGCGATTTCCAGCCGCTGGGGGCGACGAGCGACTCCGGGGCGTGGTCCAGGTAGCGAGGGGCCCACGGGACGACGGCCGCCGCCATCCCCAACTGGACCGCGACCCAGGCGGCCACGCCGAGCTTGGATTCTCGACGGATCGCGAAATAGCCAACCATCAAGGCGGCCACCATCAGCAGCCCGAGCGGGTGAGTGTACGCCAAGGCCGCCAGGACCACGCCCAACACGACGGATCGGCCGAGCCCCCAGGACCAGCGGGACGAGAGGAGGAGCCACCAGGAGAGGCAGGTCAGGAGAACCAGGACCTCGTACATCCGGGCTTCGCGAGAATGGTTCACGTCCAGCGGGCTGAGGGCCTGGAGCCACCCGGCGAGCCTTCCCGTTGTGACGCCGTAAGCTCGCCGGCCCAGAGCATAAACCAACGAGACGGCCGCGACCCCGCAAACGGCGCTGAGGCCGCGGTCGAGGGCCACCGAGTCGCCCAGGATCGTGTTCCAGGCTCGGAGCAACAGCGGATGGAGAGGTGCGCCGGTGGCGTCGACTTTTCGCAGGCTCGCGAGCATTGCCGGGACCGTCGGTTGACGGGCCAGGGTGATCGTGACGACCTCGTCCTCCCAGACACTGGCCCGGTCGAGGTGGACCACCCGCAGCCCCGTCGCGACGACCAGGATGGCGGCCAGCCACGCCGCCGACGCCCGCGTCATCGCGGCTTCCGAGGTCCGTCGGCGACCCAGTCGATCCCCTGGAGGACGAGTTGCCGCAGGCCCGGATTGCGCAGGGGGTCGTCCTTGTCGGGGCCGAAGCTTCGGTGTCCCAAGCAGGTGTGGAAGACTCGCGCGGGCCCGGCCTGGCGAATCCAGGCGACCGGCCAGGCGGTGCCCGCGTGTTCGATGGTGGCCAGCGGGGTGACGTCGGGCTCCATCTGCATATTGCTGTAGAGTTCGTCGGTCAGATCAAAATCGTTCAGCCCCTTCGTCACGGGGCTGTCGTGATCGGCGATCTTGACTCGGAACTGGCCCCGGACCGTCTTGCCATCGGGCTGGCCGAAGTGGGCGAAGACGCCGCCGAGCATCGTTCGCCACTCGGGCAACCAGTCCGGAGCGGCGCAGTCGGCGCCGTGGATCGAGACGTAGCCGGTTCCCCCCTTCAAGACCGCCGAGAGCAGGGCCTTCTGCTGGTCGAGGGTGTAGTGAAACTCGGGGTCGCGGCGGTCGGCGAGGGCGACGATCAGGTCGTACTTGTTCAGGCTGGGGGACAGGAGGATGCCGGCGTCCTCGACGAGGGTCACCTCGTACCGATGGGTATCTTCCAGGAGGTTGGCCAGGTAGGATGCCTGCTCTCGGTATCCGTGGTGCTCTCGTTGGCCACCGGAGAGCAGGAGGAGGCGGGCCCCTTCGGGAGCCTTCTTCTGGGCCAGGGCGGGCCCGTTAAGGAGCCAGGTCAGCATCATCAGGAAGGCCGAGAATCGGCGGAGCAACACGGCGGAACTCCTCGGGGCGGGTTCGGGTCGAGGGGTTTTCGGCAGTCCCGACCGCCGCATCGTAGCCCCCGCGACCCCCGCCGGCAACCAACTTCCCCACCCTCCGGAGAGCGTTCCGATGGTCCGTTCGTCTCGCCCCGTCCTCGCTTGGGCCACCCTGGCCGCCCTGTGTTGTGGCCTGGGGGCCGACTCGCCGGAGAAGACCCAGACGATCGACGCCCAGGGGATGACCTTCGAGGCGCCGACCTCCTGGGAATCCGTCCCCACCCGCGAACGGTTCCGACGCGCGGTACTCAAGGTTCCACCCACTGAAGGGGATAAGGACCCCGGCGAGCTGGTCGTGACCTCCTTGTTCAGCGACGGTGGGGGAGTCGAGCCGAACGTCAAGCGATGGGAAGGGATGTTTCAGCCCGAGGGAGACGCCACCGCCAAGGCCGAGGTGAGCGACGCCAAGGGGACCAACGTCGACGTGACCGTGGTGGACGTCTCGGGCCACTACGTCGCCTCGGTCCGCCCGGGCGACCCGCGCAAGCTCGACAAGCCCGGTTATCGATTGCTGGGCGTCATCGTGGTGGGCAAACAGGCTTCGTTCTTCCTCAAACTGACCGGACCCGCCGCCACCCTCAAGGCCGCGAAACCCGCCTTTGATGAGATGGTCAAGTCGATCACGCTGAAAGAGGAATGAGCCTCGGCGGAGCGAGAAAACCTCCGGAAGCGGACGACTGACCTTCGCTCAAACACCTTTGCCCAACACGGCTGAGGACGATGGGTCGTCCGCGTCAATACCGTGCCCCAGACGATTGGGGCTCAGACCGTTCGAGAACCCCGTTATTTTCTCCAACCGGACCATTCGCTACTCAAGTCACATTCCGCGCGAGTCGATTATTCAAAAATCCTCCCCCCACGGAACACCCTCTCCGACGCCCCGCCGAGGTCGCTGACGAGTGAACTGCTCACGAATCAGATCTTCATCGACTCCAGCCTGGTCGAGAAGACGGGAGACACGCGGGAACTCCTCAAGGAAGAGGCAAATGCACATCTCGTTCATGGACTTGACCAAAAAGCCCTGGAGGCGGTCGGCCGCGAGAACCCTCGCTTGCGCCCTCCTGCTCTTGGTCTTGCCGTCGTGCGGGATACCCTACCTTCGCCGGCCGGAACCGGCGCCGTGTTTGCCGCCGACCTTCAATGGAAGAACCACCGCGGAAAACTCGTCTCGGCTGGTGATCGAGGAGTTTTACCATGATCCCACCCTGACGGACTTGATCCGACAGGGGCTGGTGGGCAATCGGGAGTTGAAGGTTCTGAACGAAGAGGTCCAGATCGCCAGTAATGAGATTCTGGCGAGGTCCGGAGCCTACCTTCCCTTCATCAGCGTTGGCACGGGTGCGAGCCTCAACCGAGCCAGCAAGTTCACCTTGGAAGGAGCCGGTCTGCGCGACGACGCGTTCCGCCCCGGGCAGTTCTTTTCCAATCCGTTTGGGAACTTCCTGGGAGGCATTAACCTCTCCTGGCAACTGGACATCTATCGGCAGTTGCGCAACGCCAGGGATGCGGCAGGTCAACGCTACGTCGCCGCCAGCGAGAGGCGGAACTACTTCGTGACCCGGATGGTGGCCGATATCGCCGAGAATTATTACCGGCTGATGTCGCTGGATAAACGGATTGAGAACCTGAATTTTACGATCGAGCTGATGGAGCGAAGTCTAGAAGTTGCCAAGGCCACCAAGGAAGCGGCCCGGGGCACCGAACTCGGTGTCTTGCGATTCCAGGCCGAGGTTCGTAAGAACCAGAGCGAAAAGCTCATTGTGAATCAGGACATCATCGAGGTTGAGAACCGAATCAACTTCCTCGTTAATCGCTACCCGCAGCCGGTGGAACGCGTGTCGGCGGGATTTTTCGAGCTGATGATCAACACCTTGAAAGTGGGAGTGCCTTCGCAGTTGCTTCAGAATCGGCCCGACATCCGCCAGGCCGAGCGTGACCTGGCCGCCGCCGGGCTCGATGTCAAGGTCGCTCGGGTCAATTTCTATCCTCAACTGGTCATCAACGGCGGCGTCGGCCTTCAGGCCTTCGACCTGAAATACCTCTTTGAACCGCAAGCGGTCATTGGCAATATCGCGGGGGGGCTGGTCGGACCGTTCGTCAACCGGAGGGCGATCAAGGCCCAGTATCTCACCGCGAATGCCCGGCAATTGCAGGCCCTCTACAATTACCAACGCACCATTCTGAACGCCTTCACCGAGGTCATCAACCGCGTGACCATGGTGGAGAACTACACCAACAGCATCAAGATCAAGACGCAGCAGTTGGAATCCCTCTCGAACTCCGTCGAGGTCGCCAACAATCTGTTCCAGAATACCCGCATCGAATACATCGATGTGCTGCTGGCCCAGCGCGACCTCCGGGACGCGAGGATGGTGCTGATCGATACCAAGACTCAGCAACTGTCCGCCATCGTCAACGCCTATCAGGCCTTGGGCGGCGGCGATTTACTGGCCATCTCGAATGAGGTTGGCGTTTTTGGTCAGCACCCGTATCTGCACACGGTTCGCAGTGGCGAGAACTTCTGGATGATCTCGGAGCAGTACTACAATTCCGGACGATTTCACAAGGCTCTCTGGGCGGCCAACAAGAAGGTGGTCTCCTCACCCGAACGCCTGACCGCCGGCGCCAAGATCCTCATCCCTCGGATCGACCAGCTTGATCCGGCCTTGATCGAGGGGGGGCCAGGTCCTGACCCCGCTGCTCCGGGGTTGGATTCCAAGGAGGAACCGGCGCTTCTACCCCCGCTGCCTCCGCCGCCCCCCTCAACCTCCCCTGGGCCGTTCGGTCGGAACACGGCCACTGATCTTGATGACTCGCCGAAGCCGGACACGGCCGAGAAATAAGGCAAGACGCTGGCAACAGATCGGCCGGCGAATCGATTTTGCTGGAATGGGCCAATGGTTTTTGCACCTTTCCTTACCGTTTCGGCTCGTCGGGACCGGCGTGATCCGGCCGGAGGATGAGGTTGAGCAGCACGCCCACCTCTCGGTGAGACTCGACGGGATGCCTCAACGGGCGTTCCAGGTGAACCTCGTAGCGATTGCGCCTCCCCTCACGTGATCGGGAGAGATAGCCTCCCTCTTCCAGGTCGGCCACGATCCGCTGGACAGCACGCTCGGTAATCCCCACCTGGTTCGCCACTTCCCGAAGACGAACCTCGGGCTCGTTGGTGATGCAGAGCAGCACGTGAGCGTGGTTACTCAGAAACGTCCAGTCGGGTCCGTTTGCCATGGTTTTTGACCCGGAATTTAGCGCGTCTTGACTTCCCGAGGAGGCAAGGTTATAAATCGGGCGACAGGAATGTCGCGAGTTCGTTGTCGCTTATTGAGGGATTGTCGCACAACGAGGGAACGAGGAAAAGGCGCAGTGCGGTGTTCCCGCTGGAGTTCCGGACGATCGCGTAGCGAAGGTTTGAACGGCCCTTCGCCGGCATTCGGCGGGTCGACCTCGAACCACGACGTTTGAGAAGCGAGGGGCCATGCTTGAGCGGAAACGCCTCGTCTCCACCCTCTGGATTTTGTTCTCTGGACTGGCGCTGCTGGTCGCTGTGTTCCTTGCGCCGATCCGAACCTCAGGTTTTGTCACGGTCTCGTCCCGCCCCGACTGTCTTCGACGCAACTTCGCCCTGCCGCTGGGTACCTCCACCTCTCGCCTCAGCGCTGTTGTAATTCCCGAAGTCGCGCTTGAGGAGAATGCTCTTTCCCTGGAAGATGAAGAGCAAGATTGGGTCGACCCGCTCCACGAACCTCTCGTCTCCTTCCTACCCCTTTCCTCCTTCCGCAAGCTCCCCGATCGCCAGTCGATCACTCCCCCCACCCTCCTTTCCCACTACCCTCTCCGCTGTTGATCGCCGGCTGACGACCTCCGCCTCCCCGGTGGTTGAGTCGCAAAGGTTCCACGCGCCGTCCGGGGTCCTCCCCATCGGGCGGAACGTGCAATGGAGTCCGTTGGCTCGGCGAACCCATGACTCGCCAGTGCCCTGAAATGGGCTCGACGTCCCTCGTGGTCGTCGGTTTGGCGTGACCGGGTGAGCGGACCTCCGAATTCGAGCGATGGCAACCAGCATAAGGAACATCCTTCCCCACACTCTCCGACGCCATGTTCTCTCCCAGGGCGTCAAACCGAGTCGGATCGCCGTCCGTACTCGAATCCTTCCTATCCCCGCCGGGGTTCCTTTGATCAAAGGAAACCGGGCAGGTTCGAGCCGAAACTGTCGAACAGGAGCCCTGTGATGAATCCGATTGCGTTCGCCAAGCGACGGCCGGTGAGCACCTTGATGCTGGTTGTCGGCCTGGTCGGCGGCGGGGTCCTGGGTCTGTACAAGATGCGAGTGGACATCCCGGCTCTGAACACCCCGAAGATCTACGGGCGCATTGATCACATTGCCCTGGGCGCTCAGCGGGTGGAATGGCGGATCGTTGGCCAGGTGGAATCGTATTTCCACTCGCACAAGGAGGAGCACCACGTTGAGCAACGAAAGGTGGTGGTCACCAGCCCCGAGGCGAAAGCCGTTGTCCTGACCGAGGGATACGTCTGTCAGATCCACTCGCAGCGTCACATCAACGTCCGCGCTTTGGAGGGGGGATATCTTGAGAAGATCCTGGTCAAGGAAGGTCAGTCAGTGAAGAAGGGCGATTTGATGTTCAAGATCAAGCCAGTCCTTTACCAGGCCAGACTGGACGCGGAAATGGCCGAGGCTCACGTCGCGCAACTTGAGCTGAATTACACCAAGAAGCTGGCCGAGAAAAAGTTCGTCTCCGAGAACGAGGTGTTCCTGCTTCAAGCCAAGTTGGCGAAAGCCAAGGCCAAGGCGAGCCTGGCCGGGGCCGAATTGGACTTCACTGACGTGATCGCGCCGTTTGACGGTATGATCGACCGACTGCACGAGCAGTTGGGGAGCTTGATCAAAGAGGGGGATATTCTGACAACCTTGTCCGACAATAGTGTAATGTGGGTCTATTTCAATGTCCCCGAAAAGCGCTACCTCGAATACATGGAGGACGTGGATCAGGACAAGGTGGAACAGAAAATCGCTCTGGAACTAGCGGGGGGAATCAAGTTCCGGCATACCGGAAAGATCGGTGCCATCGAGGCGAAGTTCAACAACGAAACCGGAAACATCCCCTTCCGCGCCGATTTTCAAAACCCCGACAGCCTGCTGCGTCACGGGCAGACTGGCACCGTGATGATCCACCGAACGTTGAAGAACGTCATCGTGATCCCGCAACGGGCGGTTTTTGAAACTCTCGACAAGCGGTACGTCTATGTAGTAGGCAACGATGGGATGGTGCATCAGCGCGAGATCATCATTCAAAACGAAATGGATGACATCTTCGTCATTCAGAAAGGGCTCGATGTGGGCGACAAGATCATTCTGGAAGGGGTTCGTCAGGTACGCGATGGCGAGAAGGTGGAATTCGAGTTTCGTCCGCCAGAACAGGTCGTCGCGAGCTTGAAGAACCGAGCGGAGTAACGACAACCACTCCGAACGACGAGTTTGGCTCAATCTTCTCGGAATCCCCCCATCCGAGTCAGGGTGATGAAATCTGGAGCCGCCCCCCAACTCCTGGATTTCGGTTTGGCCGGATCAGTCTTCCCCGTGAGGGATGACCGGAAAAATTGTGGCGGGCCTGGATTGGTGAAGGTCGGCGGTTTGGCGCCGGTGTCGAGGCGGTAATCGTTAAGATTCACCGCACACACATGATCATGCCAATTTTTGGAAAGTGGTGTCGATACTATGGCGGGAATTCTTTATCGGCCGGCCTTGGCGATCGTAATCTCGGTGATCATCTTGTTCCTGGGTGGGTTGGCGATCAAAACGCTGCCTATCTCCCAGTTTCCTTCCGTCGCACCGCCGAGCGTATTGGTGACCGTGGCGTATCCCGGCGCCAGTGCCAATGTCTTGGTGGATTCGGTCCTGATCATCCTCGAACAGGCCATCAACGGCGTTCCCGATATGCGTTACATGGCCTCCGCCGCCACCAGCGCCGGCGAGGCGACGATTCAAATCATCTTCGAGCCCGGCACGGACCCCAACGTGGCGGTCTTGAATGTGAACAACCGAATCCAGACCGTGAAGAACCGGCTCCCCCCCCTGGTGGAGCGGGAAGGAATCATCGTCATGCAGGCGATGACAAGCATGTTGATGTATGTAAATGTTTTTAGCACTGCTGAGGGGGTCGATCAGAATTTTCTTTATAACTACGCTTATGTCAACCTTTTGCCCGAGATCAAGCGAATTCGGGGGATCGGCACCGCCACGATTCTCGGCAGTCGCCAGTATGCCATGCGCATTTGGCTGAACCTTGACCGCATGCGAGCCTACAACCTGTCCGCCGCGGACGTCATGAAGGCCGTGGGCGAACAAAGCATGATTGGGTCGCCTGGTCGACTTGGGCAGGCCACGGGCAGGACATCGCAGACGATTGAATATGTTCTGACATGGGTGGGTCGATTTAATAAAACGGAACAATATGAAAACATAATTCTTAAAGCGAATCCCGACGGAGAAATTTTGCGACTCAAGGACGTCGCCAAGGTCGACTTGAGCGCGGCGTATTACAACCTCTATTCGGACATGGATGGCCACCCCTCTGCCGCCATTGTCCTCAAGCAACTCCCCGGCACGAACGCTTCTGATGTCATTGAGGAGGTCAAGGAAAAGCTCAGGGAGATCAAGGAGGCTTCGTTCCCGCCCGGAATGGACTTCCAGGTTGGTTACGATGTGTCCAGCTTCCTGGAGGCCTCCATCGAAAAGGTGCTTCATACCTTGTTCGAGGCGTTCATTCTGGTGGCTCTGGTGGTCTTCCTGTTCCTGGGGGACTGGCGTTCCACGCTGATTCCGACCCTGGCCGTGCCGGTTTCGCTAATTGGCACCTTCTTCTTCATGCTGATGATGGGACTTTCGATCAACCTGATCACCCTCTTCGCGCTGGTGCTAGCCATTGGCGTCGTGGTGGATGACGCGATCGTGGTAGTCGAGGCGGTCCATGCCAAGATGGCGGAACAACACCTGTCTCCTTACCGGGCCACCCTGGAAGTGGTTCAGGAGATCAGTGGCGCGATCATCGCCATCACCCTGGTCATGACGGCGGTTTTCGTTCCCGTAACGTTCATGACCGGGCCGGTCGGCGTCTTTTACCGCCAGTTCGGCATCACAATGGCCACATCCATCGTCCTGTCCGGGGTCGTCGCCTTGACGCTCACGCCGGTGCTTTGCGCGATGATCCTCAAGCCTCACACGGGCCAGGTGAAAAAACGTGGTCCCCTGGCCTATCTCTTGCACCTATTCGACCGCGGCGTCGAGAAGGTCACTGGCATTTATGCCGCGATTTTGCGGCGGATCGTCAGCCAGCGGCTTGTGACCGTGATGATTATCGTCGGCTTTGGCGCGGCGATCTACCTGGTGAATACCCAGCTTCCGACCGGATTCATCCCGCTCGAGGACCAGGGGATGATTTACGGCGTCATTCAGACGCCTCCCGGCTCGACGCTTGAATACACGAACGCCAAGTCTCACGAATTGCAGCAGATCGCCAAGGACATCGAAGGCGTCACGTCGGTCTCCTCGCTGGCCGGCTATGAGGTCTTGACCGAGGGCCGTGGCTCGAACGCCGGGACCTGTCTGATCAACCTGAAGAACTGGTCCGACCGCAAGCTGACCTCTCGCCAGATCATTGAGGAGCTTGAGGAGAAGTGCCAGAAGATGTCCAACGTCAAGCTCGAATTCTTCGAGCCGCCCGCGGTTCCAGGCTTTGGAGCGGCGGGTGGTTTTTCCATTCGTGTTCTGGATAAGACCAACAGCAGCGACTACAAGCGACTGGGAGAGGTGACGGATAAGTTCATGGCGACCCTGTCCAAACGCAAGGAAGTCAAAGGCCTGTTCACCTTCTTCGCCGCCAATTACCCGCAGTATGAACTGGTCATCAACAACGACGTGGCGATGCAGAAAGGGGTGTCGATCGCCGACGCGATGGACAACCTGTCGATCGTCGTTGGAAGCACCTGGGAGCAGGGGTTCATCCTTTTCGGCCAGTTCTTCAAGGTTTTCGTTCAAGCTTCGCCCGAATTCCGGCGGTTTCCCGAGGATCTGCAAAACATGTTCGTCAAGAACGAGCATGGGGAGATGGTCCCCTACTCCTCGTTCATGAAGATCAAGAAACAGCAGGGCCTGAACGAAATCAATCGCTACAACCTGTACCCCTCCGCCGCCATGCAAGGCGCGCCGGCCGCCGGTTTCAGTTCTGGACAGGCAATTCAAGCGATTCGCGAGGTGGCCGCCGAGACTTTGCCCCGAGGGTACGACATGGGGTGGGAGGGCCTGACCTTCGACGAGGCGAAGAAGGGAAACATGGCGATCTATATTCTTTTGATCGTCATCATCTTCGTCTATCTGGTTCTGGTCGCGCAGTACGAGAGCTTCCTGTTGCCGTTGGCGGTGATTCTCTCTTTGCCGGTCGGGATTTTCGGCGCCTTCGCGTTGCTGGACGTCATGGGGTTGGCCAACGACGTTTACGCCCAGATCGGCCTGGTCATGCTGGTCGGGCTGCTCGGCAAGAATGCGATTCTGATCGTGGAATTCGCGGTGCAACGACGTCAGGAGGGCCTGAGCATCAAGGAGGCCGCGATCGAGGGCGGAAAGTTGCGCTTTCGGCCGATTCTGATGACATCCTTCGCCTTCATCGCCGGTCTGCTCCCGTTGGTCGTCGCCACGGGACCCGGGGCCATCGGAAACCGCACCATCGGCACGGCGTCGGTGGGTGGAATGCTCATGGGCACGCTGATCGGGGTCCTCGTCATCCCGGGCCTGTATTACATTTTTGCCAAGCTCGCCGACGGTCGCAAATTGATCCAGGACGAGTCGAATTCCCCTCTCACGGAAACGCTCCAGGGCCATCGGAACGGGTCGGCCGCTTCGCTGGTGGGCACCGCCGCCGCCAATGGAGCCACCGGCCTTGAGAGTGCGCCGCACCATCCCCACCCGTAACCGTCGCGGTCGAGATCAAGGCCGCGACGGACGAATTTGCCGGGACGAAAGCTCCCGGACTCGTCCGTGGGCCTGAGGCTCAATCGGGACGCGCCCGATGATTTTTCGGCAACGCCGCCATCTTCCCACAAAATCCCCGAGTCGTGAGATAGGGTTGATTTGGGAAGCCGACGACGTTGTCGGCCGAGAGACGTTCCGGGGAAATCCCGGCCGAGGCTCGGGGGCGAAGATCCGTGATGCGCCACTCCGTGACGACACCGTTCGCCGCCGCCCTCGACGAGTCGCGAGCGGCTCACTCGGGTTCGGACACTCGAATCGTTCCCCTCGACGGCTGGGTCGCCCCGACGGGTTCGTCCTCTCGGACCAATCTCTTCGACACGGAGCCTCTCGGAGCGGCGGCTCGCTCGGGAGAGGCCGTGAGCGGACGACGAGTCGGGCGGTATCGATTGATCGAGCCGCTAGGCGCTGGGACGCAGGCGATCGTCTGGCGAGCCCTGCTGGAGGATGGACGAAACGAGGAAGTGGCCCTGAAGCTCCTGGTGGGCCCGCAGCCTCGGGATCGCCACGCCCGGATTCGCCTGCGTCGCGAGGCCGCTCGTGGGGCTCGTCTCGATCATCCGTCTATCCTCCCGGTCTGGGAATTCGGCGAAACCGAGGGCGTTGCCTATCTGGTGATGGAATTGGTAGAGGGATGGAGCCTGGCTGAGGTTCTTGAGGCTCGCCGCAAAGCCCGGGACGGCCGGGCCATCGACGACATGCATCGGCTGGCTAGCTTACCGGACTCCGAGTACCTGCCCGCGGTCGTCGCGCTCCTGGCTCGCGTGGCTCGGGGACTGCACGCGGCCCATGAGGCGAAAATTGTTCACCGAGACGTCAAACCCAGCAACATCCTGCTGGACCGCTTCCGCTCGGGGCGGGCGATGCTGGCCGACTTTGGACTGGGACGCGACCTGGACGTGGCCACCCCCGAGCAGTTGCGAGACTGGTCGGGATCACCCCTCTACATGGCTCCCGAGAAGCTCCGGGGTCAGTATCGGGACGAGATTCGCTGCGACATCTACGCGCTGGGCGTCACGCTGTTTGAGGCCCTGACCCTTCAACGGCCCTTCGACGACCGCGAGATGCCCACCGGCCGGGCCTGCTACTGGTACCTGGCTGGGCAACGCCCGTTGCGGGCTCGGGAGGTCTGCCCGTCGCTGCCCTCGGGGCTTGAGGCGACCGTCATGAAAGCGATGGCTCGAGACCCAGAGCGTCGCCAGGAATCAGCCGAGGCGCTGGCTCAGGAACTCGAAGCCTTCCTGGCCCAGGTTTCCCGAGATCGGGGCGGGTCGGCCCGGGGCGGCCGCGCTGCGTTGCCTCCCCTGCCGAGCCCGCTCCCGCGTTGGCGGGTTCCCGAAGCGGTTTTCAGTCCGCCACGTAGCGGAAGTTGAATCGACCTTCCGGAGCAACGTCGCCGCTCTCGTAGAAATCCTGGATGTCGGACTCGCCGCGGAGATTGTCGGTCCATTTGAAGTCGATCGCCAACCCGCCGGGGCCCTCGGGCAGGCCAAGGGCGGCCCGAGGCAGCCCCAGAACCAGCGTATCCCCCGCCGTGTGAGCCTCGACTCGGCCGACCTTCGACCAATCGCCACGCTCCCCGCGTTTCTCCACCCAGGTCGACCCATCGGGCTCGACCGACCGATTGACGACGAAGTCATACCCTTCCCAGCCCGTCCGCCGATCACGATCAACGTCCAGCCAGAGCCACATCCAGCGAGGGTCGGTCCTGGGGGACAGGGGCAACCGTGAGCGGGCCAGGAAGGTCAGGGTCTTGGGGTCCCGCGCCACCTTGAACGTCGAGAGATCGTTGCGGCCCGATCGGTTGGTATAGTGCAAACCCGCCAGCCCCGGTTCGTCCCGAGGGCTCGTCTCACCCAGATCGTCATGGTACTCGGGGGCAACGTCGTCCCAGATGCCCATCGGTGAACGGATCGGGATCGACTTGGGGGCCGAGGCTTTGGGGAGCGGGGGGGCTCCCTTGTAGCGCCTCACGTTCGCCACCAGTTGATAGTAGTAATTGTCGCCGTGTCCGCCTTTCATCGGCTCGATGTCTCGGCTGAATTCCTCATCGAACTGGTCGACGAAAATGACGGGGTGGGTGGGGTCGCTGAACCGGCCCGCCGACCACTCGTTCCAACCCGTCACCATGACAAACGGCGGATCGAGGGCAATTGCGCGCTTCCACTGCTCCTCGGCGTTATAGCCGTGGTTGACCGCGCCCGGGGTGACATCTTGCTTCCCATCGTGGAAGCTCCGCCCCCGGGCGTCACCATAACTCATGTTGGTGACCTTGCCATCGGAGGCCCGCAGGTTCTGAGCCACCGCGACGTTGACCTGTTCCGGCCGGTTGGGATCGTCGGTATAGCCGTAAACCTGGGGATAGGTGGACTCCCAGTGCCAGGCGTAGGGAGTATTCACCAGTTCGAACGGCCAGTGAGCCTTGCGCAGGGTGAAGCGTTCCTTCAACTCGGGACTCGCCTTGGCCGGGTCACAGATCAATAGCGGCTTGCCTTCCCACTGAAACCAGAGGTCGCGAAAGCGCCCGGGGCGGTAAAGGTCGTGGTCCAGTTTGTCCGCGGTCTTTCCCGCCTCGGAATTGACCATGAAGCAAAGTTGGGGCGTCCGACCCCCCTCGCTCCGGATCGTCTCGAACACCTGACAGATCGTGGAGTACACGTCGGGATAGGTTAAGGCGTTCGTGGTGTCGAAGATCAGGGTGTCCACGCCGGCGGCGGCCAGCAGTTGGGCGTGGCGACGGATGACCCAGCGATCCCGGCTGTGATAGTACCCAACCAGCGGTTGGCCCCAGTAATACTCGCCGGGGTGCGACCAAAGGGGGGAGGTGGGGTGCTTCAGGGCGTCGGGGTCCTGACTCAGGATCTTGGCGATGTCGTTGGGACCGGTCTGGTCACCCTCCTGGCGAACGTTGTTGTGGGTCAGGAAGTAGAAGATGCCGACGAATTTCCCCGGCCGGGGCGTCGGGACCTCGCCGCCCACCGGGACAACTCTTCCCAGGGCGTCGGTCGCCGGCCAGGGGGTCGTGGCCAACGGCTCCTCGGCCATCGCCGGGCCGATGGTCGCGGCCCAACAGCCGCAGAGCCACCCGAGGCGCAAGGCCCATTGAGGTCGAAACTTCGCAACCATGGGTGCTCTCTCACGCCGCGAGGAGTTCGGGCGGCTCGCCGGAGGATTCGGGATGTTCTCGAAGTCGAGGACTCAGGATGCCCCGACGGCGGCCCTTGGGCAAGAGGGGCACGCCGTAGCGGTCGTCATCGGACCGTCCCGGCCTCTGGGCAACTACGGGCCCACTGGGGCAAGTTCCGCAGACTGAGGATGTAGTACTCGCACGGTTTGCCCTTGGCGAACCAGGGGCCCTGGCCCTGCTCCACGATCGGCAGACTGTCGAGCAACGGTTGAAAACTCCCTCGGTTGGCGGGCGAGACTGTTGGGTCGAAGTAAAGCGCGACGAACTCGGCTCCCCGGGAGGCGCGGTCCTCCAGCGCCGTTCGCCAATCGTCGCGAAGTCGCCGATCCTGCAAAACCCAACCCAGCCGCCCCGAGTAATGGACGACCGGCCAGCCAATTTGCTGACCCAGAACCACGATTCGACCGTTTGGTGAGCAGAGACGATCCAGTCGTTGCGCGACGATCCCATGAATCGGGTTCTGCTCGAACTTCATGCTGCCGACCCAGGGGGAATGGATGATCACCACCGCCGCGACCACCCCCGCCGTGGCCAATGACCGTCGACGAGGGCTCACCGTCGCGAACCGGTCGGCCGTCCGCAAGGCTTCCCATCCCAAAGCGCCCAGAAGGCAAACAGCAGGGACGGCCATCAACTCGTAATAGTCGTGGGTCAGCGTCTTGGGTCCAAGCAGGACCATGAAGCCCAGGCCCATCAGACCCCAGGCGAGGACGGGGCCACGTTCAAACCGTCGTTTCGCGACGGCCCAGCCTCCCACAACCGCCAAAGCGGCGGCGACCGGCCCGCAATCTCTCAGAAAGAAGCGGTCGAGGATCGCCTGGTAGAGCCGTTGAGTCCAAAGGACGCTCGGCTCCTGGAAGGCATAATACGCAGCCTTGGCCGTGGGGTTGGGCGTCCGGGCGAAAACCAGGGCCACCCAGCATGCCACCGGGACGATGCCAACGGCACAAAGGGCCAAAAACCTTGGCGCAAGGCAAGCTCGCCACCCTCGGGCATCACGTCGACGGGTCATCTCGGCCAGTGGGAAGACCACCATCAAGGCATAATATTTGAAGGCCGCCCCGACCAGTAGCGACAGGGCCGCCAGGATCAGCCAGCGGGCCGACCGTTCGTCGAGAAATCGCCGATAGGCCGCGGCGGTCACCAGCATTCCGGCCAGCATCCACGAGTCGGCCATCACAGCCCGGCCGTAAAAGATCAGCAAGGGAGCAAAACCCAGGAGTAAGGCCCCGGCATCGGCGACCCTCCCGGAGTATTCGCGTTTCAGCAGCGAGTGGAACGCCGCGACGGCCACCAGAGCGCCCGCCAGGCTCAGGACCCGTCCCAGCCATTCCTGCTCGCCGAAAGCGGCGTAGGCGATTCCCAAAATCCCGGGGTAGAGCGGAATCTCCTCGGCCAGTCGCATCCGGTCCCCATCGGGGTCGAGAAAGTCCAGCGTGTCACGCAAGGGGGCAATCGGCGCTCGGGCGACGTTGCGGGCCTTGTTGGCCACGTAAATCTGCTTGACGAACATCTGGTCCAGCAGCGGAACGCTCAGGTTGTGCAGTCTTACCAGCAATGCCGCCAGGAGGATCAACGGCAGGATCCAGTCCCTCCGAATCCCGATCGCCATGCATCCTCCTTGAACCGAAGCCTCGACCAAAAGGGGGGAGACTTCCTTGGGCTCGCCTGCCTTAAGATCCATTTTCATCCATATTCGGCGGCGGGCGGACCGCGCGACCAGCCGTTCTGGTGTCCTTTGGTCCGCGGGGCCATTGGCCAACGGTTTAGATAGCGGAAAGCCGGCGGGCCGTAAACGCGGGTGTCCGTCCGGTTCCCCAGGGATTGGCCTGGTTCCGAATCCCTGGCTTGACGCCCTGGCCGGGCGGCGATAAATTCCCGCCGCCGCCGGACCTCGATCGCGGTCCCGGCGTGTACCCGTAAGGTCCGACCCGAACGATTCGGTCGGCGGCCCGGCCCCCCTCGGGCGTGTCAGCAAGGAGGCGAGGACGATGCGGAAGACCCTCGGCGGCGCCCTGGTCGTGGGAGCCGTTGCGGCGACCCTGACCTTCACCGGCGCCACCCCGCCCCGGAGCAAGGTCACCCCGTCCGCCTCGAAGCTGGAAGAGACCGTCGGCGAACTCTCGGATTTCGAGGGGGTCAACCTCCCCGTCCAGGGCGTCGGACTGGTCGTCGGCCTCGACGGCACTGGCTACAACCCGCCCCCCTCCGCCGACCGCCAGCGATTGCTGGACGAGATGCGCAAGGCCCGCGTCGACGAGGCCGAGAAGATCCTCGACTCCAAGACCACCGCCCTGGTCCTGATCAAGGCCCGCATCCCCGCCGGCGCCACCAAGGTCGACCCTCTGGACGTCGAGGTCACGATTCCTCCCGGGGGCGCCTCCTCCGACACGAGTCTGGTGGGCGGCCACCTCGTCCAGACTCGGCTCTACGAGGTTGGCCTCGCTCGCGGAGAGCAGCTTCAGGGCCAGTACCTCGCCCTGGCCGGCGGCCCCGTCGTCACCGGAACCAACGACGACCCCGCCGACAAGAACGCCGGCCACGTCCTGGGTGGCGGTCGCTGCCGCAACGACGTCCCCTTCGTCATGCTCCTCAAGGAAGGACGCAAGAGCGCACGGACCGCCAAGGCGATCGAGGGCGTCATCCAGCGACGCTTCCACCACCGAGAGGGCGTCGACGAGAAAGGCGCCGCGGTCGCCAAGACCGACCATAGTCTGGTCCTCAAGGTTCCCCACGTTTACCATCTCAATCAATCTCGCTTCTTCCAGGTCCTGAAGCTTCTGCCGATGATCGACTCCATCCCCGAGGTTCAGGCTGACCGCATGAACCGCTGGGGCAACGACCTGCTCGACCCCGAGAAGGCCGGGATCGCCGCGCTTCGGCTGGAGGGTATCGGCAAGCTCGCCCTGCCTCACATCAAGCCGGCCTTGAAGGGGTCCGACTCCCGCGTCCGCTTCTTCGCCGCCGAGGTCCTGGCCTATCTGGACGACCCCGCCGGGGTGGACGTCCTGGCCGAAACCTCCAAGACGGAGCCTCGCTTCCGGGCCCATGCCCTGGCCGCTTTGGCCGCGATGGACAACCCGGCCTCGACGCTGCGACTCCGGCAACTCCTCAACGAGCCCGACCCCCAGGTCCGCTACGGAGCGTTCAACTCCCTGCTGGCGTTGGACGACCGCGACCCGTTCCTCGGCCAGGTCCGTGTCCTGCGAGACGACCCGGTTCCCGAAGAGGAGGACGACACGACGGGCATGTCCCTCGACGGGCTCACCCACCGACACCGGCCGCCCCCCCGCAAGAAAGACCCCTTCACCCTCTACCTCGTCGACTGTGAGGGGCCGCCGATGGTCCACGTCTCGCAGACCCGCCGTTGCGAGATCGTCATCTTCGGACGGGAGCAAAAACTCCTGACTCCCGTGGTCCTGGGTCCCGCCGGCAGCATTTTGCTGAACGCCGCCGAGGGGGATGATTCGATCCAGGTCACCCGCGTCGGGGTCTCCGGCGTCGAGGCTCCCTCCCTCAAGGTCGCCTCCAACCTGGGCCTGGGGGAAGTGATCGCCACGGTCGCCCGCCTGGGGGCCAACTATCCCCAGATCCTCGAACTGCTCCGCGCCGCCGACTCCCGCAAGAACCTCTCGGGTCCGCTGGTGGTGGATTCGGTCCCCGTGCCCAGCCCGGCCTACCTCCAGAATCAGCTTCTCAGCCTGGAGAAGCCTCCCAAGAAGGACGAGGACGTCGGCCGCGCCCGTTTCGAGATCCGCCGGCCGTTGTCCTCCCTCAAGAAGCGCTATTTCGGCGGCGACCGGGACGACTCCGACTCCGACAACGCCGATTCGAGCAAGACTCCCTCTCGCGACAAGACGCCCGCCTCCTCCAAGTCCGCCGACTGATCGCAACGGCCTGGGACGACGCGTGGGCGCACCAGCCCCGCGTCTTCCTGGCGATGACCTCGCGACCCCTCTCGCCCCGCCATTCCCGCCTCGAAGCCCATCCCCAACGACCCCCGCAAAAGTCGGCATCCGCACTCCCCCGACGACCCTCCTTAAAGTCCCACGCCGCGTTGTACGAAAATTAGTCTTGACGGTTAGGTCCGCTTCGGCGGAAGAGCGAGTCATCGCTTCGAAGCCGAAGCCGGTCCTTGACCAAAGTCCCACCGAGGCGCGACCTCGCTGTCGGGACGGCCCTGCGTTGGATCATGGCCGCCCGCCCCGCGATCGCCACGCCCGAGCCGGGTCCCCACGGAGGGGGCAGTCAACCTCCGAGGCCTCGCACAGCAACCACCCACGCGAGTGGAGTCCTCGTTCATGAAGAAAGTGTTCACCACCGGCCAGGTCGCGAAGATCTGCAAGGTCGCGCCCCGGACGGTTTCCAAATGGTTCGACTCCGGTCGCCTTCGAGGCTACCGCATCCCCGGCTCCCAGGACCGCCGCATCCCCCGGGAGCACCTTCTACGCTTCCTCAAGGAGCACGGGATGCCCCTGGGGGATCTGGAAGCCGAGGTTTATCATAAGATCCTGGTCGTGGGCGCCGACGCCCCGCTGCTGGGCCTGCTGAGGGAACACCTCCGCGAGGCCGACGACTTCCGGATCGAAACCGCCGCCTCGGGCTTCGAGGCCGGCATCCGCGCCGAGAGCTTTCACCCCGACTGCATCGTCATCGACCTGGCCGTCGGCCGGATCGAGGCCGGGCAGATCGCCCAGAACCTTCGCCTTTCGGCCGACCACATCTCGACGATCCTCATCGCCCTGACCAGCGACGAGCCCGGCGAGGAAACCTACAAGCTCGGTTTCAACGACGCCTTCAAGAAGCCCTTCGATGGTGCCTTGCTGGCCGAGAGGGTCCGCCGCCTGATCTCCCAGAAGAAGGCCGACGAGCCCTGAAAACCGCTTCGGGACTTCGACCCGCGGCACTTCGAGCCCGCGACCGCCCCGAGTTTCGAGGCGATCGCGGGCTCGGCGCGTCCCGGGAGGTTCCACCCCTCAAGCGTTCCTCGATAGGATAGGACCTGGCCGTCTCCGATGCCCGGTCAACCCTCGACCCCTCGGCCCGCCCGATGCCGCCGTCCCGGACGACCAACAGCGACCCCCTGGCCCTCGGGCTGGTCGCCGGCCTCGCGGTCCTGCTAACCCTCGCCGATCCGGGCATCACCGTGGACGAGCCCCTCGACGTCCGTCCCGGTCGGAAGTACGTCCAGACGCTTCTCAAGGAAGGCACCGGCTTCCTCCGGGGACCGACGGTCGCCCGGGTCTTCCGCGACAACGCCGAGCATCCCCCCCTGGGCCGCTGGCTCCTGGGCGTCGCGTCCACCCTGGGCGAGCCGCTCCAGGTTTGGACGAACGGCCCCGATCCCCTCGGCGCTTATGTTCTCGCGGGAAGGCTCGCTCCGGCCCTCGCCTTCGCCCTCCTGGTCGCCCTGGTCACATCCACGGGAGGCCGGCTCGCCGGGAGAGCTGGAGGGCTCGCCTCCGGGTTCGCCCAGATCGCCATGCCCAGGGCCTTCGCCCATGCCCACCTGGGGGCCCTCGACACGTTCATCGCCTTGTTCTGGACCCTCGCCCTCGTCCACGCCTTGCGTGCCACCGAGTCGTCCCGCCCCTCACGAGCGATGGCCCTCGCGGGCGTTGCCTTCGGCCTGGCGCTTTTGACCAAGATCCACGCCTGGCTCTTGCCTCCGCTGATCCTCCTCTGGTGCCTGGTCCGCCTGCCGACTCGTCAGGCCCTGACCGCTTGGCTGGCCTGGGGCCTGGTGGGAATCGCCGTGTTCGTCGGGGGTTGGCCCTGGCTCTGGTACGACCCGGTGAATCGCCTGCGCGACTTCTTCGCCACGGGACTGCATCGCAGCCCCATCCGCGTGCTCTACTTCGGACGACTCTTTCTCGATCGCGATATCCCCTGGCACTACCCCTGGCTCTACTTCGCCGCGACCGTGCCGATCGGGCTCCAAGGTCTTGGGCTGCTGGGACTGGCCCGAGCCTGGAAGCGTCGGCGAGTGGAACCGGACCCTCTGGCTCTGGCGGTGTCGATGTTGGGGGTCCTCCTCCTCTTTACCCTCAAAGCCCCCGTTTACGACGGCGAACGTCTGTTCCTGATCGTCTTCCCGGCCTGGGCGATTTTGATCGGGATCGGATTCGCCTGGGTCTGGTCGCTCACCGGCGGCTTTCGCATCCGAAGGCTCGCGGTCATGGCCTTCCTCGCGACCCAGGCTTACGGAGTCGTCGCCCTCCACCCGTTTGGCCTCAGTTACTACAACGCCCTGGTCGGCGGTCTCCCCGGCGCCGAACGGCTGGGCCTGGAGTTGACCTACTGGGGAGATTCGGTGGATGGCAGACTCCTGAGGCCACTGGTCGCCGAAGCCAGCCCTGACCAGACCGCGGCGCTGGCCCCGACCCTGGCACCGGGACAGGGGGTATTCGCCACTCCCTCGGCGTTGCTGGGCCGCAAGGTCTACCTTCGTGATGAGGAGGCCGTTAACGGGGCGACCTGGATCGCGGTCTATCGGAGGGAGGCTTACTGGTCGCCGGCCCTGCGGCGGATTCTCGACACCTCGCGGCTCGTGGCCGAGCGGACTCGCCAGGGGGTGCGGCTTTCGGCTCTGTATCGCCGGGAGCTGGACCCGTCGAGTCCGCCCCACCCAGCTCAAATTCCCCCCGGTCCGCATTGAACGGGGGGGCGGAGGACGTACAATGCTTTCGCCAGCGTTTCTTGCCGCCCGGGGTCGCCCGATGGACGACTTGACGCACTTTGACCGGGACGGGGCGAGCCGCATGGTCGATGTCTCGGCCAAGCCCGAGACCGATCGTTTGGCCAGGGCCAGCGGTCTGGTGAGGATGGAGGATTCGACGCTGCGACTCATCCTCGATCGAAGCCTGGCCAAGGGGGATGTCCTGGAAGTCGCCCGCATCGCCGGAATTCTGGCCGCCAAGCGCGCCGGAGACCTCATCCCCCTCTGCCACCCACTGGGGCTCGACGGCGTCACTGTCACCTTCCGTCCCGAAGCCGAGGGGCCTGGGACGCTGGGCATTGATGCCACCGCGCGGGTCCGAGGGCGCACCGGGGTGGAAATGGAAGCCCTGACCGCCGTCAGCCTTGCGGCGTTGACGGTTTACGACATGGTCAAGGCCGTCGACCGTGGCGTTGTGATCGAGCGCATCCGCCTGGAAGAAAAGTCTGGCGGCCGGTCGGGCCGCTACCAACGCGAGGCGACCAGCGAGATTGAGGGAGGAACCTCATCATGATCGCCCCCAAGACCCACCCGGCGACCACGGGAGGCACCGCGGCCCGCCTCGCCGCGGCCTACCTCCCCATTCAGGCCGAACTCGCCGAGGCCGAGCGCGTTTTCGCCACCGAGTTGGCCAGTCGCTCGCCGTTTGTCGAGCAACTGGTCCGGCACTGTGGCCGCTTCCGAGGTAAACGCCTCCGGCCCGCCCTGGTCCTCCTGACCGCTCGGGCCTGCGGCGGCATTCGCCCCGCTCACCCGGTCCTGGCGGCCGTCGTGGAGATGATCCACACCGCCACTCTCGTCCATGACGACATCCTCGACGAGGCCCTCGTCCGCCGCCACGCCGCGACCGTCAACGCCGAGTGGGGCGAGGAAACCGCCGTCCTGATGGGCGACTATCTGTTCACCCACGCCTTCCACCTCGCCGCCTCGCTCGACTCAACCCTCGCCTGCCGATGGATTGGTCGCGCCACCAACCTCGTCTGCGAGGGGGAACTCCAGCAGATCCGCAACCGAGGCAACCTCGACCTCGACGAGGCGGCCTACTTCGAGATCATCCGGGGCAAAACCGCCGAGTTGACGGCTGTCTCCTGCCGACTGGGGGCCCACTACGCCGGGGCCAACGCAGCCACCGTCGCCGACCTCGATCGCTTTGGCCGAGACCTGGGCGTCGCGTTTCAGATCGCCGACGACGTTCTCGACCTCTGGGGAGACGAACCCGCTACTGGCAAAACGCTTGGCACCGACCTTCAGAAGCAAAAGCTAACTCTGCCGATCATCCACGTCCTGGCCAACCTTCCCCCCCGAGAGGCCGCCACCGTCCGCGCTCTGCTGGCCGATCCCGATGGCGATCATCGCCGAGACCTCCGTCCCCACCTCGAAGCCACCGGCTCGCTCGACTACGCCTGGGGACGAGCCCGCGAGGCCGTCGCCAACGCTCGGGAGGCCCTCGACGGTCTTCCTGATTCTCCCGCCAGATCCATCCTGCACAACCTCGCCAGTCTCGTCGTTCAGCGCGACACCTGATCTCCCTCCGGTCTCCGGCATCCCCGAAACGGCATTCGAGTCCAGTCTTTGGTTCCAGCGATGAATTTTGTTGCGAACGCGGGAAAACCGTGTTGCCATTACGGGAAAATCTGCTAAGGTTCCCCTATCTGACGCAACACTCTGGACGGTGTTTGCAACCGGCAGCGAACGAGGTCGCACCCCAAGGTGGCCTCGTCGAACTTGCCACGGCCCGGTTCGGCGAACCTGGGCCTTCTTTTCGCCTGGGGACGGTATGAAACATCGTAGTTCCGAGCATCGTTACAGCGAGAAGCTGTACCAAAAGATGGTACAGCTCCGCATGACGCAGAAGCAGCTTCACGAGGCCTCGGGGGTTAGCGATTCGGAAGTTTCCCGTATTCTCAACAACAAGTCGCAGCCGGGCCTTGAGAATGCCTACAAGCTGGCCCGTGCGTTGGGAATCTCGCTCGACTATCTGGCGGACGACGCGCTCGACGCCGACCCGGCCCGCCCGGCCGAGGCGTTGGCCGGGGGCGAGCAAGAGGTCCTGGAACTGGCGCAGGGGCTTGGTCTCCGCCAGGCCCGTCGGTTGCTGGAAACGGCCACGGAACTCAACTACGAAGTTGCCATCCGCCGCCTGCTGGGGGCCGAGATGAAGCCCTTGATCGAGGTTGGCGATGGTGGGCACCGCCCCGCGCCGGCCCACCCCTCCCGGGCCAACTCGGCCTGAGGACTGAGAACCTCGACCAACCAATGACGTGACCGCCTCCCCGGCCGCGTCGCTAGGGCGCCCTCCTCCCCCCCCGCATCGCCTGCCCCGCCCACGAAACTCCGCCTCAGAATTGCTTCCGCTGCCGGCTCGACGCGATCCGCAGGGCTTTCCGGTACTTGGTCACGGTTCGCCTCGCCACGGGCAGGCCGGTCCGCCCCAGTTCCTCCACAATCTCCTCGTCGGAGAGTGGGTTCCCCTTGTCCTCCTTGGCGATGATCTCCAGCAGCTTTTGCTTGATCGTGTCCCAGGCAACTTCATTGCCATCCGCGTCGGTCGTGCCGCCGCCGAAGAATCGCTTCAGAGGGAAGTTTCCCCGAGGAGTCTGCACCCACTTATCGTCCACGGCGCGACTGACCGTGGTGACGTGCACATGAACCCGGTCGGCGATCTGCTGCATCTTCAAGGGCTCGATCGACTCGGGTCCCTTGTCCAGAAAATCTTGCTGGTGCTCGATGATCGCCCTGGCCACCTTCAGTAAAGTATTGCGCCGTTGCTCGATCGACTCGATCAGCCAGCGGGCCGATTGGATCTTCTTCTGGATGTACTCGCGGGCCGCCGGGTCTCCCTGACGGTCCTTGAGCAGCTTCTGATAGTACTTCGAGATCGACAGTTGCGGCGTGTGGTCGTCCTGGAGACGGACACCGTAGCTGCCGTGCTCGTCGGCCTCGACGATCAGGTCGGGCACCACGTACTGAGCGTTGTCGGCGACGAATCGGGCGCCGGGGCGCGGGTTGAGGCGGCGGAGTTGGTCGATCGCTTCCTTGACCTGGTCGATCGGGATGCCGGTGCGTTTCTCGATGGTCGGCAGGCGGTTCTGCTGGATGTCGTCCAGGTGATTGGCGATGAGCACTTGCAGGACGTCGCGCATCGGCACGTCCGGGGTCAGTTGCAGTAGGAGGCATTCGCGAAGGTTGCGGGCCCCCACTCCGGGAGGGTCGAGCGCCTGGACAAGGCTCAAGGCGTATTCGGCCTGGGCCATCGTGGCGTCCCCGCCGAAGTCGCGGACCACCTCGTTGAGGTCCAGATGCAGAAAGCCGTTGTCATCCAGGTTGTGAATGATGTACTCGGACAGTTCGCGGACGGCCGGATCGCTATCCAAAAACCCGAGTTGATCGGACAGGTAGTCGTGCAGGGACTGGGGCCTTGAGGCCATGTTCTGCATCGCGTCGTGCTTGCGGTCGGCCTCCTCGCTCAGGGCCGCCCGGCTGGGGCGGTGTCCCTCGCCATACTGGTCCGACCAGTCGTCGCCGGGGTCGAATTCGGGCTCGGTCGACTCGGGCGTCTCGGGAGCGGCCGGGGTTTCCTCCGACTCGCTTTCCGACTCCGGCTTGGTCGCCGACTCCCGCAAGTCGACCAGAATCGGGTTCTCGATCAGTTCTTGGTCGATCCGCTCCTGCAGGGCCATCAACGGCAACTGGAGGATTTCCATCGACTGGATCATCCGCGGGGCCATGCGAAGCCGCATGTCCATTCGCTGATGTTGGGACGTATCGAGTCGCATGGTCGGACCCCGTCGGAAAAGTGTCGTGCGGCCAGAGGTCGGGACGAACGCGATGAGGGAAATGAAGAGGGGGGGAACCGGGCAAAGCCTAGAAACTTTGCCGGCCGGCCAGGGCGTCGGCCAGCATTTCCTTGTTGGCGAATTCCAACGAACCCCCGGAGGCCAGGCCGCGGGCGAGTCGGGTGATCGTCACCCCGGTATCAGCGAGGCGGTCGGCGATGTGCATGGCGGTGCCGTCCCCTTCGAGGTTGGGGTTGGTCGCTAGGATCAATTCCCGGACCCCTCCTCCCCGAACCCGCGTTTCCAGGGCATTCAACGTCAGGTGTTCGGGTCCAACTCCCTGGAGAGGGGCGAGTCGGCCCAGCAAAACGTGATAAACCCCCTGGTAGCTGCCAACCCCTTCGAGGGCTTCCAGGTCCCAGGGCTGCTCCACCACGCACACCACGGCCGGATCTCGGCGGCCATCGGCGCAGATCGAACAGACAGGAGGGTCGGACTCGGTCAATTGCGAGCAGACCTGGCAGTGATGCACTTCGACCTTGGCCGCCCGAATCGCCTCGGCCAGCGCCATGGCCTGATCGACCGGGGCTTTCAGCAAGTGATGCGCGAGCCTTTCGGCGCTACGGGCCCCGATCCCGGGCAAACGGCCCAGTTCGGTCACCAGCCTGCGGACCGCGCCGTTAGGGTCGACCGCCGTGGCCATCGTTCAGGCTCCCCCGGCGCCGGGGCCGAACATCTGGCCGAGATTGCCCATAGGTAAGGCGCCGGTCATCGACCGCGCCGCCTCCTCACGGGCTTTCCCCAACGCGTGATTTGTCGCCGCCAGGACCAAATCCTCGAGCAGTTCGACATCCCCGTCGGAGGCCAGTTTCGGGTCGATTCGCACCGCGACCATTTCCAGGCGGCCGTTGACCCGGGCCGTGACCGCTCCACCGCCCGCCGTCCCCTCGAACTGCATCACCGAGAGCGTTTCGCCCGCCTTCTCCACGGCCTCGCGGATCTTCCCCGCGTTCTTTAACAGGTCCGCGAAGTTACCGAGTTGATTGAACACGGGAGATTTCCTCCATCGACGGGACGGGGCGGTGCGGTGCGGGGCGGAACAAGGGCGGGTCAAGGTTCCGCGGTCTCGTCGGATTCCACGTAGTGGGGACGGGCCTCGAACAGTTCGATCACCTTGCGAACCATGGGGTCCTGCGCCAGGTCCTCGACCTGAGGTCGGGGCGTCTGCGCCTCGGGAGGCTTCGCCGGCTCGGCCCGTTCGAAGCGGAACGTGGCCGATCTCCCCAGCAAACTCCCCAGGGTCGACTCGATTTTGGCACGGGTTCCATCCCGTTCGCAGGCGTCGGCGACCCAATTGTACCCACCCGGTAAGGGGATGACCAGAACGTTTGGCCCCGAAATTGCATTTGGGCGAATTTTCGACAACCCGGTCCCCGCGTCCCCCAGCCGTTCGACCAGAGTTTCCCAGGCATTCAAGACCTCATCCAAGGCAATCGGCCCCTGGCGAGGTTTGGGCGGTGGTTCAACGGCCGGCGGCGGTTCCGGAGGAAGTTCCGGGGGCGTCAGCTTTTTTTTTTGCGCTAGAGACCCGTCTCCGTCGGACAGGGGTACGTCCACCTCGCCCTCCATCGCCGAGAGCCGGGCGACCAGCTGCCCCAACTCGGCCAGGTCTCCCAGGCGGGCCACCCGGGCGAGGGCCAGCTCCACCAGAAAGCGTCCGTGGGGGCTGCCTCGTAGTCGAGAGCGGGTTTCCGCCAGAATTTGCTGGGCGGCAAGGATCGTGTCGAGTCCCCACTGTTCCGCCAATTTCCTGAGTTTCTGAGCCTGGCCGGGCGAGGCCGCGATCAGGCTCACCTGGGCCCCGGCGGCGAGAATCATCGCGTCCCTCAGGAATTCCAACGTCCCGGAGAGGACGTCAGCCGCCTGGATGCCCGAACCCACCGCGTTGTCCAGGGCGACGAGAGCGCTGGCGGGGTCACGGTCGGCAAGGGCGTCGAGAATTCCGAGAATCCGCTCGTCGGCCGCCGTACCCAGGACCCCATGCACGGCCTCGACGGTCAGCCGCGACTCCCCCGACGAGAGCAATTGTTCCAGCAGCGATTGGGCGTCGCGCATCGACCCACCGGCGCGTCGGGCCACCACCTGAAGCGCCTCGGCGTCGGCCGCGATTCCCTCGTTGCGGCAGATCTCGGATAAGGTCTCGACGATCCGCGTCGGGGCGATCCCGGCGAGGTCGAACACTTGACAGCGAGACAGCACGGTGACGGGGATCTTGTTCTTCTCGGTCGTGGCGAACAGGAATTTGACGTGCGGGGGAGGCTCCTCCAGCGTCTTGAGCAGGGCGTTGAACGCCCCGGTCGAGAGCATGTGGACCTCGTCGATGTAATAGATCTTGAACCGCGCCCGGCTGGGCCGCAGTCCAGCGTTCTGGCGGAGTTCACGCACGGCGTCGACGCCGTTGTTGCTGGCACCGTCAATCTCGATGACGTCGACGTCCTGCCCCACGGTGATCGCCCGGCAGATGTCGCAGGTGAGGTCCGGCTCATCGGTCGGCCCTCGCTCGCAGTTCAGGCACTTGGCCAGGATTCTCGCCAGCGAGGTCTTGCCGACGCCCCGGGTGCCGCTGAACAGGTAGGCCTGGGCCACTCGGTCCAGCCGGATGGCGTTGCGCAGGGCCTGCACGACGTGATCCTGGCCGACCACGTCCTCGAAGCGTTGGGGGCGGTAGCGGCGGGCAACGACGGTGTAACCGCCGGGGTCGGCCGCTCGGGGATCGGCCGTGATCGCCCCGGCGCCGGTGGCGGGAGTGCGGGCCACGGCTGGGGCTCCGTCGGGGCTTGGGGGAGAGAGAGGGGTGCGACCGGGTCCAACCCGAGAGTTCAGGCCTCGGAGGGCCGGGGGAGCCGGGGAGGTGCTCCCGGGCACATGGAAGCGATGCTTATGGCTGCTGCGTTCCCGCCCTGACCAGGTTCGCAAGCCCCCATTGCCCGGGTCCCCCCCGGCTCGCCCGGACCCCCGCCGGCCATCGCGGCGGGCGTCGCGTCGGCCCGTGCATTGTGGGGGATGCCCCCTCACCGTGCAAGGCCAACGTCAGTGACGCCCGCCACCGATCCCATCCTGCTCAGAAGAGTGATACTTGGGCCTTCGGCAGTTTCGCGCGCACAATCTGGCTATGCAGCGCCGACAACTTCGTCGGGTAGGCCCCGCCCAGGTGAACGAAGACATTTCGGCCCGCCCCACCATCAAAGACAACCCGTTGCGGACGCTGGACCTGATCCAACCCGGTAAAGGTGATGGAATCGTTGCCGCTCCCACCTTCAATCGTGGCCGCCGAAACCGGATTGCGGAAGTCGATGACCGGGCGGTTCGGCAGGGTTGTCAGCCGGGAAATTCCGTCGTTGGCCACCGAGTTGTCGGACAGGTTGTACTTTCCCCCGTCGTTGGGCAACAGGAAGACCCGGTTCAGCGCTACCGACGCATCCACGACCCCTGGATAATTGACGTACTGGACCACGTTTCCATCGAAGTTGATGCTATGACCACTCGTCTCGTCATAGGTGATCGTGTTGAGAGTTCCGGGGACATCCGCCGAGAACAGACTCGTCCCGGATCCCACGAACGTGACGGAACTCGGTCGGCTCAGCGAGTCGAGGCCTTCATAAAGGAAGGGGGCGTTCCCCACGGCCTGGAAAGTCAGGGCGGTTGACGGGTTGCGGAAGTCCATCACCTGGCCGGTGATCGGCTCGGTGAGTCGAGAGATTCCCGATCCCGGTGTCGCGCCATCGCTGACCTGCTGCCCCACCCCGGGCGCGGTCTGGATCACCAGATTGGTGGCCGTGACGTTGTCGAAGACCGAGCCCCAGTTGGGAAAATTCACTCCCCGGCCGTCGAACCAGGCCACCTTCGCCCCCAGGTTATAACTGACGTTCGTGGCCGTCCCATTGAACACCAACTGGCTGCTACCGACCGTCCCTCCCCCATCCAGGTTGATATTCGCCGGCCGCCCAGCCGGGTCGATACCATTGTAGGTCAACAGCGTGTTGCCCCCCGACACCTGCAGAGCCAGGGCGTTGGAAGGGTTGTAGAAGCTGATCCCCCGGCCCGTGGCCAGGTTGGACTCGACGGAGATCCCCGCGCCAGAAACCGGTCCATCGCCGAGTTGGGCCTTGGCGTCGGGAGCCAGACGAATCGTCAGGTTCTGGGAGTGGACCTCGTCGTTGAGCGTCCCTCGAAAGTTGGCGAGGTTGATCGGCAAACCATCCAGCGAGAAGACCGACGCCCCATCGTCAAACACCGCGTCGACCGCCGAGCCCTGGAGGTTCACCGTGGTCGAGCCGGTCCCGCTGTCGAGGACGACCCCCGAGGGACGGTTGACCGCGTCCAACCCCTGAAACGTCAGGGTCGAGCCGTTGCCGGTGGCCTTCACCCCCAGCGATTGGGTCGGGTTGAAGAAGTCAATCGACTGGCCCGTCGACGGGACGCTGATCATCGAAAAGCCGTCCGCGGCGGTTCCGTCGTCGGAAAGGACCTGGTTGACCCCCGGGCCTCCCTGGAACGCCAGATTCTGGGCGACGATGGCGTCGCGGACGGTCCCGAATCCGGGATAGGCCAGCGTCACCCCGTCCAGATTCGCGAGGGTGTTGGGCAGGTCGAACGACACGCTCCCGTTGCCGCCGCCCAGGACGAGGGTGCTCCCGGAATTTCCGTAGAAGCCCAGGTTCGCCGGCCGGCCGATCGGGTCCAGCCCGTTGAACCCGATCTGGGATTGGCCGGACCCTGCCCGGATCGCCAGCGATTGACTCGGATTTCGGAAGATGAACGCCGTGCCGACGGCGGGGTCGACCAACCGAGACAGGCCGTCGCCGGTCGTGGAGTCGTCGGCCACCGTAACGCTCTCTCCCGCGCCTAGCTGGAACGCGAGGTGCGAAGCGAAGAGATTGTCGTGCATCGTGACGCCGCTGTAAGTGATCGAGCGGCCATCGATAAAGGCGGTCGGGACCGCCAGGGATTGGTCGAACCCGACATTGGTGGCCGTACCGCTTAGGAACAAGTCGGCAGGAGTCGACTCCCCGCCGGCCACCTGGGCCGGGAAGTCGCCAGTGATCTGGACCTGGTCGCCGACCCCTCCCCCGGTATTGATTCCAATGTAATTCAAGGAGGTGAAGGCCGCGGTTGTTACCCCCGTGGTATCAATCAAGTTGGCCCCTGGACCGCCTTGAAGCTTGATGCCCGAGAGCCCGGAGGCCAGGGCCGCTCCCGACTGAGGGGCCAGACCATTGACCAGAACCTGGCCATTGTTCGACGAGATGACAATCGGGTCGGCAAAGTCGCTCGTGACGCTCAGAACGCCGCCGACGACCGCCGACGTCACCGCCGGGACCGCCCGACCTTCCAGTCCTTCCAGCGCCGGCCGTCGCCGGACCCTCGTGAGCGAACCCGTCGAGGATCGTTCGCGTCCCTGCCAAAGCCAGCCGAATGCTCGTCGACCGCAATCCTCAAGAAAGCCCAGGAAAAGAATCCATCCAATCATGGCGAGTCATCCTTGTAGGGGATCTCGGCGGGACAGGCCCCGTCGGGCGAATCCTCTCAAGGATTCCCCCTAGCACTTGGACAGCGGCGTCATCTGGGCCTTCATACATGGTCTACGCGAATTACCTATCGTTCCTCGATCCCCCATGGGTGGAGTCAAAGCGTGAAATCGGGCGAGGTCTCTTCGGAAAAGCCGGGCGTGGTGGGTCGACGGGGGGTGGGGGAGTGTTAAACTGGAGAGTCTCGCCGCCCATGTCGCGGCGATGCCCTCTCGGGACGGCCTCGGCAGGCCCCGGGCGGGCCGTCGCGAGAATTCGTTCCGGGAGGACGGCCATGGCCCGTCGGCAGCCTTCAATCACCGCCCCTCCTTGGGCGGCGGACCTCCCGGTCCTGGAAACGGTTTTGACCAACGGCCTCAAGGTGCTGGTCCTGCCCCGCGAGGGCAGTTCCACCGTGGTTTGCGACCTGTACTACCCCGCCGGGTCGGTCAACGAGCCGGCGGGCCGTTCCGGGCTGGCCCACTTCGTCGAGCACATGCTGTTCAAGGGGACCGACCGGTTCCCCAAGGGGCATGTCGACCGCCTGACCTTCGCCGCCGCCGGTCAAGCCAACGCCGAGACCAGCGAGGACGCCACTCACTACTGGTTCGCCTTCCCCTCCGACCGCTGGGAACTGGCCCTACCAGTCGAGGCCGACCGGATGCGCGGGGCCCGCTTCGACCCCGCCGAGGTGGAGGCGGAACGGCATGTCATCGTGGAGGAACGGGCCAGGGACCTCGACTCGCCACTGGGCCGGATCGACCAGACCCACCTGGCCCTCTCGTACCTGGTCCACCCCTACCGCAACCCGGTCCTGGGCTGGCCGGACGACCTGCGACGGGCGTCGGTGGCCGACCTGCGCGGCTTCTACGACACCCATTATCGGCCCGATGGCGCCGTGATGATCGTGGTCGGTGGGGTTGAACCTTCAAGAGTTTTCGACCGCGTCGAGGCTCACTTCGGCGTCTTGAAGCGAGGGACCGTGGTCCTCCCGAACCTGGAAGTGGCGGAGCCTCGCCAGGCGGGTCGTCGGGATTTTACCTTGAGGGAATCCGACGCCGTGGCCCGCGGCCTGCTCGGCTGGCATAGCGTTCCCCGCGACCATCCCGACGTGCCGGCCCTGGACGTCCTTTCCGACATCCTCACCTGCGGACGACGCTCTCGCCTCTGGGATGCTTTGGTCGAGCGGGGACGGCTGGCGACTTATGTTGACGCCGCCCAGGAGCCTTCGCGACTCGCCGGTCAATTCCTGATCCAGGTCGAGGCCGCCCCGGGCGCCGAGCCTCGCAAGATCGAGGACGTGATCCGGTCATTGCTGGAAGACCTGGCCGACCAGGGACCGACCGACGAGGAACTGGGCCGCTCGCGCAACCGCCTGGAATCGGCCTGGCGTTGGGAGCAAGAAGACCAGGCCGGGCTCGCCGCCGGTTTGGGACAGGCGGCCCTTTGGGGGAACTGGCGAACCTGGCAGGCGGAACGTCGAGGCGCCCTGGCCGTTTCCGCCGAGGACATTCGTCGGGTCGCCTCGATGTATCTGGTGGAAGACGCTTTGACTGCGGGTTGGTGTCTCCCCCGGTCCTCCCGGTCGATGGCGATCCTCCTGCCGTCGGAAGTCCGGCCCAACCCGGCCCCGCCCCGTCCGGTGACAATCCCGGAAGCTCAGCGTCCCCTGGGTCTGACGATACCCCGTGGCGTGCCGTCCCTGGAAGGCTACCTCCCCGCGCGGTCCGCGCTTTCCAATGGCTTGCGAGTCATCTCGGAGCGAAGGCCGGGGACCGGTACCGTGGCCATCGAGCTGCACGTGGACGCGGGGCAGGTCCACGAGGCGAGGCCCGGCCTGGCGCATCTGGTTGGCCGAATGCGCGAGGAGGGGACGTCCAGTCGCTCGGCCGAGGATCTCGCCGGGGCGATCGAGGACGTGGGCGGAGTTCTGGAGATCGGCTCGACCGGGGCCTCGCTCCGAGTTCGGTCGGAAGACCTACCACTGGCTTTGGAAATCCTGGCCGACCTGACGCTCCGGCCGGCGTTCCCCCGAGAGGCTCTGGCCTGGGCGAAGCGACGGACCTCAGCGGAGTTGCAGGCCGACCGCGACGACCCGTCGTTTCGGGCCGAAATGGCCTTCCGGGCCCTGGTTTACGGCGACCACCCCCTCGGCCGTGATCCCCGCGGGACGTCTCGCCAACTTTCTGCCCTGACCCTTGATGACGTGCGGGACCACCACGACCGTCTCTGGATTCCGGGAAACGCCTTCCTCGTCGCGGTGGGCGACTTCGAGGACCGCCGCCTGAAGTCGCTCCTTCGGTCACAACTGGGCCCCTGGTCGTCTCGGGGTCCAGTCCCTCCCAGGGTCGACCCGCCCCTCCTGGCCAGCCGCCCCCGTCTGAAACGGATCTCGCAAGTCGGGGAGCAGGTCCACATCCTGATCGGGCACCTGGGCATCCGCCGGGACGACGAGGACTTCGCCGCATTGGCCGTGCTGGACCACGTCCTCGGCAGCGGGCCCGGGTTCACCGACCGCCTTGGCCGGATCATTCGCGACCAGTTGGGTTTGGCCTACTCGGTCGGTGGGGGAATCACCGACTCGGCCGACGACCTGCCGGGGCTGTTTCGGGTCTACCTGGGCACGAACCCCGACGATGCCGATCGCGCGGTCGCCGCGGTGCTGGAGCAGGTGGGGGCGATGCACCGGGGCGAATTTGGTGACGACGAAGTCGAGCGGGCCCGCCGCTACCTGGCGGGCTCCTGGATCTTCGACTACCAGACCGTGGGGCAGCGGGCCGACCGCCTCTTGGAACTGGAGCGTTGGGGCCTGCCGCTGGACGAGCCGCTCCAATGGCCCGGCCGGGTGGCCCGCGTCACGCCGGGTCAGGTCCGCCGGGCGGCCCGTCGTCACCTGCATCCCGACGCCCTGGCCCGCGTGGAGTTCGGCCCGATCCGCCGCCGAACCCTCGGAGCCGCCGACGCCGAGTGTGCCTGAGCGTCGAGGTCAATCAGTCTTCGGCTTAGGGCCATTTATTTCTCCATTGGCCTTGCAATCGGGGACTGGCTCTGGCGGTACTCCGCCAGTACCTGTCCCCCATTCCGGGGCCCGGTGGGCGACGCGGGAGGGACCACAGTCGGCGAAAGAGAGCCCTTAGGTCCATCCAAACTGGGAACTAAATGGCCCTGGTCTTCGGCAGGGTCGCCACGAAATCGCTCCAGAGTTCATCCAGCGTGAGCCCCGTGTACTCGCGGAAAAGTGCCTTCTTGTAGTGCCCTTCGCGGCACGCCCGGTTGAGCTTGGGCACAAGGTTGGGGTCGTGCTGCTGGGCGGCGAATTCCAGGAACATCGCGGTCGTCTTGTAGGCGTCGCGGTAACTGGCCTTCTCGGGGTCGAGGCGAGGCCGGGGGGCGTCGGGCTCGAAGTCGACGATGCGGACGTAGTCGGCGATTCCCTCGACCAGCCAGCCGGGATTGCCCCCCGGGTAGTTCTGTACGACGTGGGTCAACTCGTGGATGGCCATGCCGAAGTCGTCGAGGTGGTCTTTCAGATATTCGCCCGAGAACGTGATGGTATTCCCGCTGGCGTAGGCGATGGCCTCGGCCTTGGGCTTGAAGACCAGGCGGACCGTCCGGGGCGGTTGAAATCCGGGGCTTTTCAGTTCGTCGCAGATTTTGGGCATCCAGGTTTCGCAGAGGGTCTTGGCCTTGCCCGCCCAGTCGGCGAACTCGGGAGCCTCGGTGGTGTCGACCTCGAACCGACACGCCGGCTCGGCGGGTTTGGGCTCATCGGCCCCGGTCGATGACCCGAGCCACACGAACGTGAGCGCCACCAGAAACCGGCCGGGGGATTGCGCCATGAGGTGACCTCTTCACTTTGGGTTGAAGAACGGTTGCCGGTTCCCAACCCGATCAATAGTCGTCCGGGCCGAGCGGGCCCTGACGATATTGGGTTGGCAGGGAACTCCCAGCGGGGGTGATGAGCTTGCTGTACACCGCGCCGTCGATGTTGGCGGAGATCACGCGGACGGAGCCGTCGCACATCCCGACAACGATCTTCCCGTCGGGGTGAAGACTGTTCGCCACGGGGGACGAGCCTTGCTGGCGATGACCCAATCGCACGCCGGAGTTGATCGCCTCGAACGAATCCCTGACGTTGGCCCGTTTCCAGCCGGAACCGGGAGTGGAGCCGACTTCGGAGAGGTCGCCGACGGTTGAGCAGTTGCGTCGATGGCCATCCCCGTCGGTGCAGACGTCGTCGGAAGCCACGAACCCGCAGAAATTGGGGTGCGGGCAGGCCCAGTTGGTGGTGACCCCGTTGGCGTAAGGGGAATTCTCGGAGGCGCCGGCCTGGACATTCTCGGCGAGCAGGATGGTGTAACCAAGGCCGTCGGTGATCGACTGGGAACTGGTCCGATGGTCCCAAGGGGCCTTACCCGTGGACGTGCCGAGCTGCATCACGCCGGTCTGACTGGCGACGGCCTGCCCCCAGTCCAGGCTTGGGCCATCGCTTCCGCCGGTCTTGGTCCCGGTCCACCCATAGGCGTTTCCTTCGGCGTGCCAGCGAGTGAAGCCGAGGTTGACGCCATAGGAAAGGTTCCCTCGGTCGGTCGACACCGTTTGATCGAAGGGACAGACGAAGATGCCGATTTCCGTTTGGCTGATGGCCTTGTTCGTCGGATGCGCCGGATCATCTCCGGGCCGACCGTCATCCAGATAAGATCTTTGACGGTTGAAATTGTTGTAGAGGTTGTCATTCCCCGTGTAAGGAAGGATGTCGACCACCCAATTGTACAGCGGGCCAACATCGGGAGTTCCGGAGGTTGCCACGGAGAATCGTCCTCGAAACGTGTCGCGAATCACGGAGTCGTCCGGGTTCCCCGAACCAAGGGCTAGGGGCGATTCTCCGTAAGTGCCCGACGCGGGGAACGCCCCTTTCTCGGAGAGAAAACCTTGAAGCGCGAGGTTGAGTTGCCTCACATTATTGAGGCATTGGGTCTTGGCATGACCCCCGTGGCCGCGTTGCGTCATGGGCATGAACAACACGAAAGCCAGTAGCAAGACGCTGATCAGGACCAACCCCTCGACCATCGTCCATCCACGTCGAGAATCGCCCATCGTCTCGCCCTCCGGGGAAGTCGTGCGGACTGGGACAATCGTCGGTATGCCGTCCTGGAAAGGCAAGTACCGATGGTTCGACGGCGACGCCCGGCCTCCATTCCGGGCGTCGGGATCTCGACAGCGATGCGTCCATCTCCAACCGATCAGTCTTGGGACTTGACGGCTTTGGCATCCCGAGAACAGAGGCAGAACAAGGCGACCGACCGCCCCTGCAACAAATAGTCCTGCTTCTGTTCGTGGAACGACGACTGGGCCCCGGGGTCGGCCGTGTCGAAGAGCCTTTCCCAGTGGCGTTCGTCCTGGTGCGGCGGCATGGTGAACGGGATCGGTTCGTGGTAGGCGTTCAGGAGCATCATGACGGTGTCGCCGATGATGGGGTTGCCGTCGTCGTCGACGTCGCCGATCTGGTCGCCCGCCAGGCGGACGCCGACGCACTGGACGAACCCAGCTTCCCAGGCGCTTTCATCCATCTCCTCGCCCGAGGGTGCCAGCCAGGAAATGTCCTTGACCCCACGGATCGGCCGCCCCTTGAAGAACCGCCGTCTTTGGAAGACCGGCTGGGTGTGGCGGATTTCGACCAGCTTCGCGACGAAGTCGGTGAACGCCTGGTCGTCGGCCGAGAGGTCCCATTCGAACCAGGTCAGGTTGTTGTCCTGGCAATACGCGTTGTTATTGCCGTTTTGGGTGTGGCCCAACTCGTCGCCGGCGCAGATCATCGGCACCCCTTGCGAGAGCAACAGGG
Source organism: Isosphaeraceae bacterium (assembly GCA_965201075.1). Classification (GTDB taxonomy): domain Bacteria; phylum Planctomycetota; class Planctomycetia; order Isosphaerales; family Isosphaeraceae; genus CBDAVP01. The sequence continues at coordinate 89,357 of CBDAVP010000003.1, forward strand.
TGGCCATCAGGTTGCGTCGTTGCTGGCCGCGAAGCTTGAGGATGGCCGGATCGTCGGTGGGTCCCTCGACGCCGCAGTTCCATGAGCGGTTGTCGTCGGCGCCGTCCTTGTTGTCCTCGCCGTTGGCTTCGTTGTGCTTGCCGTCGTAGGAAACGAGGTCGCGGAGGGTGAACCCGTCGTGGCAGGTGATGAAGTTGATGCTGGCGTAGGGCTTGCGGCCGTCGTCCTGGTAAAGGTCGCTGGAGCCGCTGAACCGGGTGGCGAACTCGTTGATGGCGCCACCTTCCCCCTTCCAGAACGAGCGGATGCAGTCGCGATACTTGCCGTTCCACTCGGTCCAAAGGACCGGGAAGTTGCCGACCTGATAGCCGCCGGGGCCGACGTCCCAGGGCTCGGCGATCAGCTTGACCTGTGAGACGATCGGGTCCTGGTGGATGATGTCGAAAAACGTCCCGAGGCGGTTGATCTCGTGAAGTTCCCGGGCCAGGGTGCTGGCCAGGTCGAACCGGAAACCGTCGACGTGCATCTCCGTGACCCAGTAGCGCAGGCTGTCCATGATGAGCTGTAAGACGCGCGGGTGCGACATGTTGGGGACGTTGCCGCAGCCGGTGAAGTCCATGTAGAAGCGGGGGTCCTCGGGCGAGAGCATGTAGTACGCGACGTTATCGATCCCTTTCATCGACAGCGTCGGCCCCAGGTGATTTCCCTCGGCGGTGTGGTTGTAAACCACGTCGAGAATGACCTCGATCCCAGCGGCGTGCAGGGCCTTGACCATCCCCTTGAACTCGGCGAGCGGGTTATCCTTCCCATAACGGTGGTCGGGGGCGAAGTAGCCCAGGGTGTTGTAACCCCAGTAGTTTTTGAGGTCTTTCTCCAGCAGGTGACGATCATCGAGGTGGTAATGGATGGGCAGAAGCTCGACGGCCGTGACGCCGAGTTTCTTCATGTGCTCGATGGCGGCCTTGCTGCCAACCGCCTCGTAGGTTCCGCGGATCGCCTCAGGAACGCCGGGGTGGTTCCTGGTGAACCCCTTGACGTGGGCCTCGTAGATGACGGTCTTGTGCCAGGCGGTGTTGGGGTGGCGATCGTCGCCCCAGTCAAAGGCCGGGTCGACCACCCGGGCCAGAGGCGCGAAGGCGGCCGAATCTCGATAGTCGAGGTCCAGGTCTTCCTGTTCTCCGCCCACCTTGTAGGCGAAGACCGAGTCGTCCCATTTCACGTCGCGGCCGATGACCTTGGCATAAGGGTCGAGCAGCACCTTGGCCGGGTTGAAACGATGCCCCTTCGCCGGCTCATAAGGCCCGTGGACGCGATACCCATAGAGCTGGCCGGGCGGGATGTCCGTCAGGTAACCATGCCAGACCAGGTCGGTGTGTTCGGGTAGGCGAATCTTGGTCGATTCGTTGGTGGCGTCGGGGGAGTCGAACAGGCAGAGTTCCACCTTGGTGGCGTTCTCGGCGAAAAGGGCGAAGTTCACGCCCTTGCCATCCCAGGTCGCGCCTAATGGGTTGGGGTGTCCCGGCTTCACTTTCATCGATCAACGTCCTCGACGGGCGAAACTCTTGGCGGAAGTCCGGCGGGTGGGTCGACAGGGCCCCCGTCGCCTCGCAACCGTCCAGAGCAAGCCGGATGCCAGCGTCCCACGCCCCCCGACTTCGCCCGAACTTCGACCACCGTCACCACTTGTCGATCGGGCCCGAAGGAACCGGGACCTTGGGCTCGAAGTGGCCGGGCAGGGGGGCGGCGGGCCCCGATTCGCGCATCAACGCCACCGTTTCGTCGAACAGGGCGAGGCTGGGAAGGTTGATGAGACGGTGGTACAGCGTCTTGGGAGGGCGGATCATGTGGCTGTACCACCGGGTCACCTTGCGGAACTCCAAACAGGCGGTTCGCTCGCCCCGGTCGGCCACGAGGCGATGGAAGTGGCGGACCATCAGGTCGACCCGGTCCGGAAACGACGGGTCGGGGCCGGGGTCTCCCAGGCGGGCCCAACGGTCAAGCTGGCCGAACAGGAAGGGGTTGGCCAGGGCTCCTCGACCAATCGAGATCGCATCGCAACCGGTCTCGGCGAACATCGTCGCGGCGTCGGCCAGGGTCCGCACGTCACCATTGCCCACCACCGGAAGGCGATCAACGGCCTCAACCACCGCGCGAATGCCTTCGCGGTCAACCTCACCGTTGAACCCCTGGGCGCGGGTCCGCCCGTGGATAATCACCGCCGCCACGCCCACCCCTTCAAAGGCGCGGGCCAGGGCCGGAGCGGCGAGGTTCTCGGCGTCCCAGCCCAGGCGCATCTTCACGGTGACGGGCACCGCGACCGACTCCACCACCGCGGCCACCAGTCGGGTCGCGACCGCGCAGTTGTTCATCAACGCCGAGCCGCCGCCGGACTTGACCACCTTCTGGACCGGGCACCCCATGTTGATGTCGACGAGCGTCGCCCCATGGTCGACCACGCGTCGGGCCGCCTCGCGCATCTCCGACTCGACGTGGCCGTAAAGCTGGATGGCGACGGGGCGATCGTCGGGGGAGGTGGCCATCAACTCGAACGAGCGCGGCCGTCGCTCCAGGATCGCGCGGGCGTTGACCAGATCCGTCGTCGCCAGGCCCAGGCCCCCTTCCGACCGCACCGCCAGGCGGAAGGCCAGGCTGGTGTAACCCGCCAATGGCGCCAGGAAGAAACGCGAGGGGATCGCCACCCCACCGATGGTCAGCGGCTCTCGGGTGATCGGTGGCGCGTCGGGCAGAGTGGCGGAGTCGAGGGCGAGATCCAACGGCGAGGACTCCGGGGGAGGGCCGCGGCGGTCGCGGATCGGCTATCCTACCGCGTCGAGCCTCCACGTTCGAGCCGAACCCACCCGCCGATGACGACCACCGACGCCGACGCCGAATTCGCCGCCCTGACCACCGACGCCGGCCGCCTCGTGATGGCCGAAGCCTCGGTCATCGTCCGCCCGGAACCCGCGGACGTGGCCCGCTGGCGAAAGGTCGCGGCTCCCGAGGTCGCCGCCGCCGCCTTGCGACTGGCTCAGTCTCGCCGTCGAGGTCTGGCGAAGTTCGCCCGGGCCGGCGAGATGTGGCTGACGCCAACCCCGCTGGAGCAGGCCACCCACGAGGTTGTCGCCGCCCACAAGGCCCGCCGATTCGCCGGGTCCACCGTGTTGGACCTGTGCTCGGGACTGGGGGGCGACGCGATCGCCCTGGCCGCCGCGGGTTGCCTCGTCGCGGCCATTGACCTTGATCCGGCGATGAACCAACGCCTCCGTTGGAACGTCCGGGTCCACGGCCTGGAATCCCGCATCAATGCGGTGAGAAGCCGCGCGGAGGCGACCCCCGTTCCCGGTCGGGCGCTCGTCCACATCGACCCCGACCGACGGGCCGCTCGTGGCTCTCGGGCCCGGTCGGTCCGCGAATACGTTCCGGGTCTCCCGTTTTTGCGTTCGCTCGCGAGGAGCTGTCGAGGAGGCTCGATCAAGCTCGGGCCCGGGACCGACTTCGCCGAGAGCCTGGGGGATCTGGGACTGGAGTTCGAGATCACCAGTCTGGGCGGGGAATGCAAGGAGGCCACGGCCTGGTTCGGCGCCCTGGCCACCTGCCAGCGACGGGCGACGACCCTGCCAACCGGGGCAAGTTGGACCAACCACGACGGACCAACCGGTTGCGTGGCCCCTCGCCAACCGCCGGGGACGTGGCTATACGACCCCGACCCCTCGCTCGGCCGCTCTGGCCTGCTCGACGGATTCGCCCTGGAGCACGGCCTGTGCCGAGTCGGGCCAGGTCTCGACCTGCTAACCGGTCCGGGAGCCGTAACTTCTCCGTTCTTGAGCCCCTTTGAGGTGCTCGAGTCTCTTCCCGCCGACCTCAAGCGGCTTCGGAGGCTGGTGACCGACCACGACCTGGGGACCTTGGAGATCAAGACCGTGGGGGTCGACGCGCGGCCCGAGACCCTACGCCCCCGCCTCCCGTTGATGGGACGGGGCCGGGCCACGCTGTTCCTTCTGGGAGGGGACCGGACCCTGGCCCTGCTGGCGCGACGGACCGGTCGGATCGGTCAAAACGAGGTGGCGAATCCGGGAGAGTAGGACACTCCATTCGACCCGGTCGCGTTGAGCGACGGCGGGTGCAGCGCCGAGGCCATCTCCAGGATGGAAAGGGTGAAGCGGGTCAAGCCATCGACCCCGGAGGGGCAAACCCAGACATAACGGTCGCCGTAATTGGCGACGTGGCAGGCGTTCCTGGGCACGTCTCGTTTGCCGCCGACCCCATACCAGCCGGGTCGGATGTTGCGGAGCTCGTCGACGATCTCATCGACCTGGTGGGCGACCTCTCGGGCCAGCGGCGTCTTCCGCTCGATGACGCCGGACGGGCGCTTGGGGTCGATGATCCGCTGATCGCCGACGGTTGAGTTCATCTCGCGGGCCAGCGTCTCGAATGGGGTGTGCTGGCGGCTGGCGAGGTCCTGGTAGAACAGGTACGACTCGGTTCGCAGATCCTCGGTCGAGGGGGTGAGGTTTTTCAACTCGTGGGCGATGTCGTCGAGCAATTCCGGGTCGGGCATCTCGGGAGAGCCGCAGGCGCGTCGATAGGCGACCCGCAGGAGGCGCAACTCGTCTCCGTCAGTGACCGGGGTATGGCCCCACTGCTGGACGATGGTCCGGGATGCCGACCCGATGGGGTTGACGTTGAGGAAGCTGTTACGGAGTGTCCGATAGGCATTGAAACCCAGTCCCAAAGACCCCTGGCCCGAGTCCGTGACCTGCGAGGCCCCTCCGGTGAGATTGACGTGCCAGGGCATCGAACCTGGGTTGGCCGCGAACATCGCCAGGTTTTCCAGCACCATTTGATATTGCAGGTCGGAGAGGGTACTGGCCTGGGCCACCGTGGAATGGCGCAACTGGGTATTCGCGCAGCCGGTCAGACTGAGGACGCCGACTATCGCCAGGAAACAAACGAGTCGGGGGGGCATTCCGACCTGCGGGGGGATTTGGTGATTTTGTCCATAGTCAAGGGTTTTATCGGTTGTAGGGCCTCGGTGGTTGAAGCGATTTTTTCGGTTGGGTTTCAGGTCATCGTTGGAGATCGTGGGCTCGGACCGGTGCGGCCCTCAACGAGCCCATGTTTCTTCAGTTTGCTGAAGAACGTGCTCCTGGGCATCGACAGCAGTCGGGCCGCCTCGCTGATGTTGCCCTGGGCCCCTTGGAGGGCATCCACGAGCCGAATTCGTTCAAAGGCCAGATATTCGGCATCGAGCAGACTGCTCCCGTTCGTCCGAGTGGTTGAGGCCGTGGTCGACGAAGGACTCGCGTCCCAGGAGCTACCCCGGCGCGATTTTCGAGACGATGACGAAGCGGCGGAACGTTTCGAGAGCGGGTCGGGTCGGGCCGCCGCCGGCAAATCCTCCGGGCGTATCACCGGGCCGTCCGCCAGGACGACGGCGCGCTCGATCACGTTCTCTAGCTCGCGAATGTTGCCAGGCCAGTCGCGGGCGATCAAAGCCTCGATCGCCGCGTCATCGATCCTCGTAATCACTTTCCCAATCCGTCGGGCGTGACCTTCCAGGAAATGAACCGCAAGCTCGAAAATGTCTTCTTTACGCTCGGAGAGCGAGGGTGTACGTAAGCTGATGACGTTCAGCCGGTAGTATAAGTCCGCCCGGAAGCGTCCCGTGCGGATGAGGGCTTCCAGATCCTGGTGGGTGGCCGCCAGGACGCGAACATCCACGTGGATCGTCTGGGCGCTCCCGACTTTCTCGAACGACTTGGCCTGAAGCACCCGCAAGAGCTTGATCTGAACCTCGGGGCTGATGTCGCCGATTTCGTCAAGAAACAAGGTTCCCCCATCGGCCTCCTGAAATCGGCCGACCCGATCTCGGTAGGCGTCGGTGAAGGCTCCCCGGACGTGGCCGAAGAGTTCACTTTCCAGGAGGTTTTGCGACAACGCCGCGCAGTGGACCTTCACGAACGGCCGCGCGGCTCTAGGGCTTCCGGCGTGAATCGCCTGGGCCAGCAACTCCTTGCCGGTGCCGCTTTCTCCCAGGATCAAAACCGCCGAGGGACTCGTGGCGACCTTGCGCGTCACCTCCAGCAACTCTCGGACAGCGGGGCTCGACCCGCGGATCGCCTCGAAGGCCGCGGGCCGTTCCTCGAGAATCGGGATCGTGGGAGTCTCGCCCGACGCATCCTCGGCCGCGCCAGGGTCGCCCCTCCTCATGAGTTGATCCTGGAGGACCAGAATTCTCCGCTGCTGCTCGGCGATCTTCTCGACCTTGGCCTGAAGACTTTCCTCAAGAGACTCCAGGGTCCGCTGGATGCCCGCCGAGTGCAACGCCAGGCCCGCCACCGAGGCCAACGCCCCGAGGAACGCGACCTCCTCATCCTCGTAAGGGATACCACTGCGCTTCGGGCCCAGGACGAGTAGCCCGGCGAGAGATTGCTCGGAGCCGAGAGCCGCCGCCGCCTCGCCCCCCAGGGCGATGATCGCGTCGGCCGCCGGGTCGGCCGCGGCGCTATGCGAGGTCGGCAGGCGGAAGGTAGGGGACTTGTTGAGCCGAGTCAAAAGTGGGTCGTCGATCGACAGCGACGGAACGTCCGGCTCGGGTCCCAGGCAGGCGACCAGGCGGGGCGGCTGGTCGGCGACCTCGGAAAGATAGATCGCCCCCCACTCCACATGCAGAACGTCGGCCGCCGCCTCCAGCAGGCGACGCCCCAGCGTCGGCCGGTCGACCAGGCTGCCAACGGCCAGTCGCATCCGCCCCATGGCCTGGTCAAACTTCGACTTTTCTCGGTGGAACCGCCGGTCGATCGCCTGCTGAAACTGCTGACGGGCCGCTCCTGAGAGCGCCAGCATCGCCAGGGCCGTCACCGCGACAACCCTGGCCTCTCTGGAGGTCGAGAAGTTCTCCAGCTTCATCCCGATCACCAACGCCACGACGACCAAAAGCGCCGAGTACCCCAACCCCGCGGCCATGTAGAGCGAGGTCCGTCGGAAGATCGCCTCGGCATCCATCAACTTGTAACGGGTGATGCTCACCGCGTAAGCGGCGGTGTAGAGCAACGAAACCGCGTACATCGGCCAGGCGGTTCGGTCCCGGCCCAGGCTCCCCTGGTCGATCCAGGCTTCCCGGATCACATAGGCGATCAACGGGGTGGACAGGAGCGTGGCGAGCAAGATCCACCGCAGTTGGTTGCGCTGGGCACGGTTGGACGCCGTGACGAATCGCGTCAAAAGGTAAACCAGGGTGGCCCCGAAGACCAGGACGGCCAGACCCACATACCCCAGCGCCAGCGTTTTGACGACCAGGATCGCCCGATCAACGACGGGCCCCGACTGGTCGCGAATGGTTCGGCTGTATCCCATGCTCAGCCAGAGAGCGGCCAGGTAAACCGTCGGGACGCTGTAAAGGATCCGCAAGATGGTCCGTCGCCGCTCCAGGAACCATGTCTGAGGCTGCGGGAACGTCAGGTAGAAATGAAGGCTCACCGGCGGCAGGAAGATCGCGCAGAGTGCGAAGATATAGATCAAAGGGGGATAAATCACGATCTCCGACCAGTGATAGCCTCCCATGAATGCGCCAACGGTCACCACGCAAAGCCAGAAGAACAGCCGAGCGGAGTCGTCGCGAGGGCGCGTCCAGAAAACCCTTGCTCCAATCGCGAAGATGCTCAATTCCTGAAGAAACCACAGCAATGACGCCAGGTACACGGAGATGGGCCGACGTTCCACCCGGACCATCCCGACCCAGCGACGCCCCTCCGGGTCGGACCAGCGCACCTCCACCGGGGAATGGATGGGCTGGTCGACGACCGCATGGTGCAACGCCCGCACATACCCAGGATAGTGGGCAATCGGCTGTTCACCTATTTGCAGGATCGTCGAATCCAGAACGGGGGGCGAGGTGGTCCAACGAAATCCCCCCTCTCGCCAACCGGGGTTGACCCGTGGGGCCTTGTTGAGCCAACCGAACGAGGGAGGGACCTTGTCCTTGAGCTTGGTCCCGAGGACACAACGAATTCCGATATCCCCGGAGGTCGCCACGAAAATCAAGATGATCAGCGAATAGAGCAGCACACCCAGGCCGCAAACCTTGAGAAGGGAAATCCCCGTTAGCCCCTGAGCCCCTTTACGCCACGGAAGGCGTGTCCACCCACGCCGGTCATGCACCTTGTTGGGTCTGGGACTGGACATCGAAACCTCGGCATCCGCGAGCGAACCAACGCGCCTTTCCGACACCCAATCCCGGGCGTTCGGCGCCGAATCGCCAAAGTCACGTTAGCGAAATCTCGGCGCCGAGTCCACTCTCAGGACTTGCCAAATCATCGCGACCCAGTCAGGTCATCTGTTTTGATTGCGTCGAATGGTCAATCTGGGAGTCATGGCGAAAAAGCCTTCCACCGTCAGGTGGGATCTTGGGGGCTTTGGGGGACAGTGCCAGACGAAGTTGCCGACGATTGGCGAATTTTCGTTAACAACTATCGCCCGAAAAAGGGACTGCAGTTCGAGGGATTCGCGGTCGTGCGATGGTTCCTCGAATCTCACAGGTTCGGGAGACTCGGGTACACAAGATGCCAAGGAAAAGGGATGCACGCCGTAGCCAGCCTCCCGTTGATGTGACACCCAGAGATGCGGCCGTGGTGGTGGGGTGAGTCCATGCAACTTTCCGCGAAGCACCGTGAGCGACGGACCCAAACCATTCCCCTGGTTCAGGGAGAAACGCAACGCCTTCTCTCAAGACGGGGGATCCTGGAAGTGGTCCGCCTGGGTCGGGGAGAGCCGATCGTGATGGTGCCGGGTTTGGCGGGAGGTTGGCGGCTCCTGGGGCCGCTGGCTCGTCACCTGGCGTGCCGCCATGAGGTGATCCTCTATGGGTTGCGGGGGGATCGTGGTCCCCTTCCGGTCGCGGGTCCTGACTCGATGGAAGGTCACGCCGAGGATCTGGCCGACCTGTTGGATTCGTTGGGTCTGGAGCGCCCGACGGTCTTCGGCGTGTCGTTTGGCGGGGCGGTGGCTCTGGAACTGGCGGCCAACCACCCGGGGATTCTCGGTGGGTTGATCGTTCAGGGGGCCGAGGCGCGGTTTCGCAAGACCGTGGGCTCGGCGATCGCGTTGGGTGCCCTCGAACGTTACCCCTTGCCGGCCAATAACCCGTTCCTGAATCAGTTCTTCAACCTCCTGCACGGGGGCGTCCCCGGCTCGCAACCCCTGGCCGACTTCGTGGTGGAGCGTTGCTGGGAGACCGACCAGGGAATGATTGCCCGCCGCCTGCGGGCCCTGGAGTCGTTCGACGTCTCCGACCGCCTCTGGAGAATCGACGTCCCCACTCTGGTGATGGGCGGGACCCGCGACGCGGTGGTCGCCATTGGCCGCCAGCGGGATTTGGCCGACGGAATCGCCGGGGCCCAGTTCCGGTCGCTGGAAGGCGCCGGCCACATCGGGTTCCTGACCCACCCCTACGAGGTCACCCGCTCGGTCGGCCAGTTCCTGAACCGGACCCGCGGATCCTACTGCTGAACCCACCGCGCCCGGTTCCACCACCAGCCGGGCGGTCGGTCGCTCAGGGCGAGGCCGGTTCCGCGTTCCGCCACTCCACGAACCGGCGGATGCCTTCGGGGAACGAGGTGGCCGGTCGATAGCCGAGTTCGGCGGTCGCCCGAGAGATGTCGGCGTAGGTCTGCCGCACATCTCCCGGCTGCTCGGGTCGGTGGTCGAGCGTCGCCGGTCGGCCCAGGGCATCGGCGAGCGTGGCGATCATTGTGCTCAGCGTGATTGGTTCGGAGTTGCCGAGATTGTACAGGTGGTGGCGAGTGCAGCGGCGGATGGCCTGGACGATCCCTTCGACGATGTCGGCGACAAACGTGTAATCCCGGCGGGTGGACCCGTCGCCGAAGACCGGGATGGGCCGCCCCGCCGCGATCAGGTTGGCGAACTTGGCGATCGCCAGGTCGGGGCGGTTGCGAGGTCCATAGGCGGTGAAGAACCGCAGGCCCGTCACCGGCAACCCATGAAGGTGGTGGAACGTGTAGGCCAGGAGTTCGCTCGCCATCTTCGTGGCGGCGTAAGGACTGATCGGCAAATCCACCCGGTCTGTCTCGCGAAAGGGGGCGTCCGGCCGGTCGCCGTAGACACTGGAGCTGGAGGCGTAAACGAACCGGGGAAGCGGGTCGAGGCGGCTCGCGGCGTGAAGCAGGTGGGTGGTCCCCAACACGTTGACCTCGGCATACCCGGCCGGGTCCTCGATGCTCGGGCGAACCCCCGCGCGGGCGGCCAGGTGGACAATAACGTCGGGACGTACCTCGCCGATCAGGCGGGTGACCCCCTCGCCGTCGCGGATGTCGAGCGAGACCAGGCGAAAGGCTCGTTGGGAACGGGCCGCGGCCAGGTTGGCCTGTTTGCGGGCCTCGTCATAAAAGGGGTCGAAGTTGTCGACCGCGACGACCTCCACCCCCTCGCCGAGCAACCGGTCAACGAGATGCGACCCGATGAACCCGGCCCCCCCCGTCACCAAGGTCCGGCCGATGGGGCGTTCGCTCCGCTCGGGGTCACTCAACGATCAACTCCCAGTGCAGGTGGGTCGCGCCCCGGATGTCCAGTCGAGCGCCGTCTGGGGTCTCGACCAGCGGAGCCGGGCCGACCCGTGCGCCGGTGTTGTCCAAAGCGAAGCCGCGGACCTTCCCGGCCCGCCTCCAGTGGACCGTGACATCAATCGGCTCGACCAGCAATGGGGGTCGACCTGGGTCGGCGACCTCGGCGCGGTGCATGTCGGCCCAGCGAAACCCGGTCGGCTGGACGCGGGCCACCGCGGTGACCAGTAGCCGTTTGGTCCGGGAGATCGGCTCGCTTCCCATCGCGGTCGCCGCGACGACGGCATAGGGGCAACGGACCTCGAACCGCAGGTCCTCGGTTTCCGCCGGATCTTTCCCCGTCCAGCCGGCCAGGGCCAGGGTGTGAGGCGAGTCGACAATCAGGCGATTCCGGGTCGAAGGGCGGCCCTTGGGGCGGAGCGCGCGGGTTCGGTCGTCGCGGTCTCGCAGGTAGATCGACGAGGCGTGGGGCAGGAGGGCGAAGACCTGGGGGTTGCCGCCGAGGGACTCGGGGATCGGGAAGATGTCATCCACCCCACCGGTCCCGGTGGCGGCGGCGCCCCAGGTCGTCGGGTAGAGGAACACTCCGCGACGAACCAGGGCATCCCAGTCCTCGGAACGGGCGACCTGGGTCGCGTACAGAAGGTCGGCCCCTTCGTAGGGCAAGGCCCAGGAGCCGTCGGTGTGGGCACACCACTGGCCGACGACGTAGGGGCGGTCGGCCCTACGCTTGCGGGCAGCCTCCGCCAGGAAGCCGCCGGGCTCCACCAGAAGCGTCCGATGATCTGGATTGGCCCAGGGGGGGGGCGTCCAGTAGAGACGGTCGTCGATCAGGTCGAGCCCGGGAGCGATCTGCGCGGCGTTGAACTCCGTCTCCCGGCGCCAGTGAGAGTTGCCGGCCAGCGGCGCCTTGACCCCGAAGGCGCGCAGGGCCTCGGCCTCGGCCTTCCACTGGGCGGCCTCGGCCAGCTGCCAGGCCCTCCGGTGACTGGCCGCGGACCGTTTGCCGGCGGGCCGGTGGACGCGATCCACCTCGGCGGGCAAGGCGTCCGGGTCCTCGGTCAGGTCGAACAGAGACAGTTCGCCGGCCAGGGTGATCCAGGCCAGCGAGGGGTCATCCTTCAAGGCCAGGCCGGTCTCGGCGTTGACGTGGCCGAGCAGGGCCTTGGCCCCCTCGATCGCCAGAGCCCTCACCTTGTGGTCGAATGCCGCCGCTGGGCCACCGCCGGGGGGAAGTTTGCCGGCCGAGGGGACGTCGTCCTCGGCACGAAACCGCCGGGCCCCCTGGAGTTCCAGAGCGTAGGCGATCCCCCTGCGCTTCAGGGCGGCAAGCAGGTGGTCGAGCCGCGAGAGGGATTCCGGATCGAGGGCCTTGGTATCGTCCCGGGTATCGTCGAACAGGCTGCGGCCGGGACCGAGGGACGCGTCCAGATCCCCCAGACGCACCAGGTTCACTCCCGAGCGGGACAGTCGGTCGGCCAAGGCGTCGGCCCGGGCCGTTGTCTGAAAGGCCGTGGGGGCGAGCAGGCTGACCCCGAAGAACCGAGCCGGTCGGCCGTCCTCATAAGCGAAGTGGTGGTCTCGGACTGTGACCCGGCCGTGGGCGCCGGCCGGGGCGTCGAGCCAGACGGAGGCGTCGAGGGCCGACCCCTCGACGATCGGCCCTCCAGGGACGAAGGGAACCCAGTCGGAGGTCTCGTCTTCCACTCCGTTGAGGGGCCAGGTCCCTGCTCCGGGGTTGGTGAAGGTCGTGACCGAGACGTCGTCGATCCGCAAGATGCCCGTCGGGTCGAATGTCTCGAACTGGAGGATTACGGCCGAGGCGCCGACGGGGACTCGGACGGTAGCCCGCTCGTCCTGCCAGTCTGTCGAGCCCGACCAGCGGAACGCGGTGGCCCGCTCGGCGTCGCCTTTCAGGAGGTCCCCGGAGGCGTCGAGGAAATAGCAGGTACCCTCGGCGCCGCCCGATTCTCGAAGTCCCTTGGACCACGACGACAGCCGGATCAGGAGTTCTCCGCCTCCGGGATCGATCGGACCGGCCAGGCCCGCGAGCGCCTTGCCCCGTCCCCGGGGGAACTCCAGGCAAGAGGCGGAATGATGGCCGGGATAGGTCCGGTGAGCGTTCTCCTGGATGACCCAGCCGGTGGGCTTCGGGTCCCCCAACTCAAAGTCGCCATTGCGCAAGAGATTCGTCGTTTCGGAACCCCCGACGGGTTCGAGGTCGAAGGTCAGCGAGTCGACCTCCAGAACCCCGGTCGCGCCCAGGAGCCCGACGGTCATGATGACGTCGCGGGTGCCGGGGGGGACGGCGATCCGGCGGGCCACCCGGGTCCAGCGTGGGCCGATCGTCTTGGTCCAGGGCCCGAGGGAGCCGTGGCGAAGAATTTGCCGCCCGTCGTCGAGGAAGTCGATCGACAGGGCCGCGTCCTCGCCCACCCGGCTGCCTCCTCGTAGGTTTTCCCCGCGCACCCACAACCCCAGGGTCACGCCGCCGGTCTCCCGGCCGTCGAGGTTGAAGGCGCGACTGGCCCTCGCGGGTCGACTCGGGCGGGTGTTTTCGAACCGCAGGCAGGCCACGCCGTCGCCAATCCCCCCTTTGATGACCCTGGCGTCCCGGAGGTTGTACCAGTGGTCGGGCACACCGTCGCCGTCCTCGTCCGTGTCGAAGTTGTCGAGGGTCGGAGGCGGTTCGAGTGGGCGGGGGTCGACGAAAGTTTGGGCACCCACGGACCCGGCGAGGGCAACGACCAAAAAGAGGGTACGGGCGACGTTCGTCACGGCTTGGGCTTCCGCGGCAGGTCCACGGTCGCCCCCTTTTCCCCTTGCTTCAGCGCCTCGCCCGTCATCGGCACGAACAGCGTGGGCCTTAGCTTCTTGCCGGTAAGCTTGCCGTCCTTCTTCACCATCAGGAACACGGCCTGGTCGAAACGACCGCCCACGGGGATCACCATCCGGCCCCCCTCCTTGAGTTGCTCAACCAGCGGCGGGGGCACCGACTGCGGGGCGCAGGTGACGATGATGGCGTCGAACGGCGCGGCCTCGGGCCAACCGGCGTAACCGTCCCCCACCCGAGTATGGACATTGCTATACCCAAGCTCGGCGATGACCTTGGCGGCTCGCTCGCCCAGGGGCTTGTGGATCTCGACCGAATAGACGTCCTGGACCAGCCGGGAGAGGATCGACGCCTGGTAGCCCGAGCCCGTGCCAACCTCGTAGACCTTGTCGGTGGTCTTGGGCTGGAGGGCCTCGGTCATGAAGGCGACGTCGAAGGTCGGAGTGATCGTCTGGCCCAGGCCGATCGGGATCGACTCATCCTCGTAGGCCAGGCGTTGGGATTCGGGAGGAAGGAAACGGTGGCGGGGGACCGTGCGGAAGGCATCCAGGACGCGAGGGTCCTTGATACCACGCTCGACCAGGTGAAGCTGAACCATCCGCGCCCGGGCGGCGGCGGTTGGGTCATTGCTCTCGACGGCGGCCGGGGGTTTCGCCGGAGGCTCGTAGGCCCGAACGCGGGACAGCGACGAAGGAACCAGGATCATCACCAGGCAGACGGTCCGCAGCCTCATGACGGAATCCTTCCGGGACGCGAGGGGGCTTGTCCGCAAGTATACGGTGGGCGCCTTTCGAGGGGAAGGAGCCGGAAGGGTGAGTCGTTGGGGTGAGTTTGCAAAGGGGGGGGCCGATCTGATAGGATCGCGGCCCGGCAACAAACCCGCCCGGGGTCTCGGGTTGTGCGCCCGCCGGACTGGTTTCCTCGCTGATCCCACGCCGCAGGATCTTCTCGCCATGATCGACCCCCGCGTGGCCAGCGGGCTGCGGGACATCCCTCCCGCCGCGATGCTCCCCCGCGAGCGGATGACCGAGGCGTTCCGCAAGACCTTCGCGCAGTTCGGCTTCCTGCCGATCGAGACCCCGCACATCGAGCGAATGGACGTCCTGACCGGCAAGGGGGCCGGGTCGGACGAGGTCTTGCGGCAGATTTTCGAGGTCACGAACAAGGGCGGAACCCCCGGCGAATTGGCCCTGCGGTTCGACCTGACCGTCCCGCTGGCCCGGTTCATCGCCAAGCATGTCGAGGCGCTGGGCACCCCGTTCAAACGGTACGCGATCGGCTCGGTCTTCCGGGGAGAGCGGCCGGCGAAGGGGCGATTTCGCGAGTTCGTGCAGTGCGACTTCGACACGGTGGGCACCGAAAGCCGGGTGGCCGACGCCGAAATCATTCAGGTGGTCCACGACGCCCTGACCGCCGCCGGGGTGCCGTCGTTCACGATCGCCCTGAATGATCGCCGGGTCCTGGACGGGCTACTCGGCTCGCTGGGGCTCGTGGGCAAGACGGGGGCGGTGCTTCGCTCGCTGGACAAGCTGGGGAAGATTGGTCGCGAGGCGGTGATCGCCGAACTCGTGGCCGAAGCGGGGGCGGCGCTGAACCCGGAGGCGGCCGGGCGGGTGCTGGACTTTGCCGAAGCGGGTCGGGGGGGCATTGAAGTCGTGGATCGGGCCGAGGCCGAGCTGGGTGGAGCCCCCGGCGCGGCGGAAGGTCTGGCGAGCTTGCGAGGGATTGTCGGGCTGCTCGATGCCGGCGGAGTTTCGGCGAGTCGGACGCGGATTGACCTGGGGCTGGCCCGGGGGCTGGACTATTACACCGGAGTGGTATTCGAGACAACCGTCGACGGCTGGGAGCGATTCGGCAGCATCGCCTCGGGCGGGCGGTATGACCACCTGGCGAGCCTGTACACCACCAGAAGGCTTCCCGGGGTGGGCGGGTCGATCGGCCTGGATCGGCTTCTGGCCTTATTGGAAGAGTCGAAAGCCCTGCCGGCGGTCAGCCATCCGGCGCCGGTCCTGGTGGCGAACTTCCCGAGGGTCGAGCCGACCACGCCGGTCCGCCTGGCGAGCCGGCTCCGCAAGGCCGGCATCGGCGCCGAGGTGTTTCCCGAGGCGATCCAGGTGGGCAAGCAGATGGGGTACGGGTCGACCCGGGGGCATCGCCTGGCCGTCATTGTCGGCCCGGAAGAATTCGCCGGGCAGGTGTTTAACCTTCGCGACCTGGCGACTCGCCAGGAGCAAAAGGGGATTCCGTGGGCGGAATTGGAACAAGTGGTCAAACAGGCTCTGGAAGGAACGTCCGGGGCGGAGGGATGACGATCCTTAACGGGGAACGACCGATCGCCGCGGTAAGGGGCACGCAGTCACGTTTGCCGGGGGAATACGCTCGCCTGGCGGACCTGGAAGCGTTGCTGCTGGACCGCTTCGCCCTGGCCGGCTTCGACCAGATGCGGACGCCCGTGCTGGAGCCGACCGAACTGCACGAGCGCAAGAGCGGGGCGGCGATCGTCTCGAAGCTTTATGAGCTGGCCGATGGGCAGGGCGGCTCGCTTTGTTTGCGGCCCGAACTGACGGCGGGGATCATCCAGGCCTATACCTCGGCGGCCGAGGCACCGGCGCTGCCCTTGAGGGTGTCGCAGGCCGGTTCGGTGTTCCGTCGAGAGAAGTCGCCGGCCCCGGGCCTCTGGCGGGAGTTTCGTCAGGTCGGTGTCGAACTGATTGGCGCGGGGGGACCGTCCGCCGATGCCGAGGTGATTGCTTTGGCCGACTGGGCCCTGACCGAGGCCGGAGTGTCCGGGGCGACGATTCGTCTGGGGCACCTGGGCTTGATCCTGGAGATGCTCGGCCGGTCGGGCTTGCCGGCGGCGGCGCGGGCGACTTTGGTTCAGACGGTTGGCGAGGCCGCCGCCGAGGGGGGCGACCTTTCGGCCCTGGAACGGGGGCTCGATAACCTGCTGCACTGGCTCGACACCTCGGCGGGGGCCGACGATGGCGGGCCGGCGGTGGCGGTGGAAGGGGCCGAAGATCGTGGGGTGGATCGGCTGTTCCGGACGCTGGTCCCGGTCGTGAACGGCCGTCGTGAGGGGCACGAAATCGTCGGTCGTCTGCGACGTAAGTGGGACCTGGGCCGTTCGTTGCGTGGAACCGTCGACTCGGTCCGCCACCAGTGCCGAACGCTGGCGACCTTGCAAGGGCCTCCGGTCGAGGTTCTGGCTCGCCTGACGAGGGATCATGTCGACCTGGCGCCCGAGTCGGTCGCCGAGCTGCGGGCGTTGATCGCGACGCTGGATCATCATGGGATTGGCCCCGATCGCATCCACCTGGACTTTGGCTTTGGCCGGGGGATTGGCTTTTACTCGCAGGTGATCTTTGAGTTGATCGCCCCCACTCCCGACGGCCCTCTGGAGGTTTGCGGCGGGGGTCGTTACGACGGCCTGGCGAGGGTGCTCGGGTCGGAACGTGACGACCGTGGCGTGGGGTTCGCCTTCGGTTTGGAACGCCTGGCGGCGGCGATCGAGGCTCGTCCGGAGGGTGGGACGTCGGTGCGTCGGGGGGTGGTGATGCTCGGCGGTGAGGGGGATGCCGCGTCCATCCGCCTGGCCCAACGCTTGAGGGCCGAGGGTTGCCCCGTTCATCCGCTGGCGGGCGGGACACTCGACGAGGCGAGGCGTTATTCCCGTTCCCTGGGGTTGGGCAAGGTGATGCAAGTCGCTTCGGCCGGGGGATCGGGGGTCGCCCAGCCGTTGCTATGGGTCGATCGAGCAGGCGGGCGGGCGGATGAGTCGGAGGCCCCGGTAGGGTTCTTCCGCGATGAGGATCTCATCGCATTCGCCAGGGGCGAGGCGGGGGCGCGTCGATGAGTGGAGAGATCCGCCAGATCGACCCGATCCGGGTGGCCTTGCCCTCGAAGGGGCACCTGTACGATGGCATTGTTGCCCTCCTGAAAACGGCGGGATACAAGGTCCAGCGCGTCAGTGACCGGCAGTATGAGGCCACGATCGCCGGCCAGCCCCGGTTTCACGTCGTCTTCATGAGGCCGGCCGACATCGTCGCCCAGGTCCAGGAGGGACGTTGCCAGTTAGGCGTCACCGGATTCGACGTCTACGCCGAGCGAGCCGGGGAGGTCGACCAGGCCCGGGTCGTGGTCGAGGACCTGGGGTATGGCGGCTGCCGATTGGTGGTGGCGGTCCCGGAAAGCTGGATCGACGCGACCCACATCGTGGACCTCGCCGACCTCGCCGCCGAGTTCAAGGCGGCCGGCAGGTCATTTCGGGTCTCCACCAAGTACCCCTCGCTCGCCCGCGCCCACCTGCGGCGCTGGGGCGTTCATGACTTCCAGGTGATCGAGTCCGATGGGGCCCTGGAGCTGCACCCGAGTCTGGGGATCGCCGATGTGATCGTCGACCTGACCAGTTCGGGGACGACCTTGAAGGACAATCGCCTGCGAGAGATTCGCGAGGGGACCGTGCTGGAGTCGGCCGCTTGCCTGATTGGTCACGGCCCAAGCCTTGCCCAACTGACCGCCGAGGGTCCGAACAGCCCGTTAGCCTTGCTCCTCGATGCCCTGGACGGCGTTCGGGCCTCGGAGGGTTGGTTACACATGGAAGTGGTTGGCGGGCCAGCGAGTTCCGGCGGGGACCCGGCTGACCGAGTGGCCACCTATCTCAGCGAGCGGGGAGCCCGTCACGTCGCCCGCGGAGAGATTTTCGACGACCAGGGATCGCCTGGGTGGCGGGTCACGGCTTTGGTCGCGGCCAAGGCGCTGACCGGGTTTCGTCGTCACCTGCTGGGCCTGGGAGCGGCTCGGATTATCGGTCTTCCCACCCGGTTCGTTTTCGACCGCGACGCCGAATCGACCTTTGATCGCCTCATCGAAACGACCCGAGAATCCAACGAAACCGGCGGCCCCGAGGGGGGTCGCCGGTTCGCGATAACGGGCTGATCGACGAATGACGGGTCAGTTGCCGATCGAGGGAGCCGCCGGGGTGGCGGGTACTCGGGGAACGCGGACCTTGGGCAGGTCATTATTGGCGGCTCCGCTGCCGGCGGCCGGAGCGGCGGCCGCGGCGGCGATGGCGGCGTCCGAGGCCGGGACGATGATCGCCACGGAGGTTGCCTCATTGAGATTGCCGGCCGTTCGGTACTGCACGGCGACGTACTGCTCAGGCTTCAGGTTGGTGAAGTTGGTCATCGAGACCATCGGCATCCGCACGTTGGCAGCGCTTCGGGCGTTGGTGGTGGTCGGGTTGTACGGGTTCGAGCCATCGGCCACAATCCGACCTGCGGGCGTACGAGCGTAGGTGTAAATCTTCGTCTTGCGAGTCACGACGACCGAGACTGGCTTCGGGGCGTCCTTGGCGTCGGTATTGGACTTGGGGGACTTCGCGGCATAGTCGGCCCAGTTGCGAGCCGGCTCCATGGTGAAGCGGATCTGCTCTCCCGGAAGATCCTTACCGGGCCGGGCGAGGTCGCCGGTAATCAATCCTTCCGCGGCTTCCGTGCCCGCGGGCAAGGTGGCCCTGGGATTGGCGCCCGGGATGCCCGCCATCTGGTTCGAGGGGGCGCGATTGGGACGTCCGGCGTTGCCGTTCAGGTCAACTCGCTCGGCTCTCGTGCCGGGAGGGGCTGGGTCGGACGCGGTGGCAGGGACGGGCGTAAGAACTTCGCTCCCAACCGTCGGCGGATCGAAAGTGTCGGCGTTGTCGCGGAGTTTGTTGGTGGCGGGAGTCGTCGTCGGCGGTCCAACGGGTTGCTTGCCGTCCTGCGCGTCGGCCGTGCCGAACATCAACAGCGGCGCGGCGAAGCCCCAGGCAATGAGTCGGCACGATTGAGGGATGCGCATCGCAAGTCTCCCAGAACGTCGCCCGGCCCGACCTCGTCGGAAGCCATGCCCTGCGACGTTAAACCGCATGTGAGTAGGCAAATTAAGTGCCATCGACCCTCTCTCCCGGCATGACTCCAGAGGACCGGCCGGTGGACTTTCACCAATTCCACGATAGGACTGGATCGGTCCGGGCGTTTCAGGAACACCGTGCGGGCCGACGGACCCGGTCCCGGTGAAACCTTCTCGGCTTGGTGAGGTGTTCCGAAGGATTGCGATGGCATCCCCTCCGCATTACCTTGAGAATCTCGCTTCCCCAACGATCGACGTTTCGGGGTGTGAGTGTGTTGTCGATCCGACGGGACCAAGGCGGAGGGCTCAGGATGGTCGCCAGCGAAGCGTATCGGGCGGGTCGGCTGGGTGAGGCGATCGAGGCCCAGGTCCGCGAGGTCAAGGCGCATCCGGTCGACACCGGGGCGCGGATGTTCCTGTTCGAGCTTCTGGCCTTCGCCGGGGAGTACGACCGGGCCCGCCGCCAGATCGAGGCGATCCGTTGCGAGCAGCCCGCTCAGCAGGCGGCCCTTGCGGCGTATCACGGGCTACTGGACTCGGAGTCGGCCCGTCGGCGGCTCTTTCAGGAGGGCATGCCCCCCAAGTTCCTGGCCGAACCGCCGGCTCATGTCCGCCTTCGCCTGGAGGCAGTCAAGGACCTGCGCGAGGGGCGTGGCGAGGAGGCCAGTCGTCGATTGGAGGAAGCCGATCGCCTGGCCGGGACGATTCTGGGAACCGTCAATGGCTCGGCCTGCGAGGGGTTTCGCGATGCCGACGGCCTGTTCGGTACGGTCCTTGAGGTCTTCGCCAAGGACGAATATTACTGGGTGCCGCTGGAACAGGTGGATTCGCTGGCGATGGTCGCTCCGGCCGCGCCTCGGGATCTGATCTGGGTTCCCGCTCGCATCGAGATCCAGGGGTCCAACGGCGAGGTCTTCCTGCCGGCCCTGTATCCTCGAACAGCCGAGCAGACGGACGACGCGCTGAAGCTCGGGCGAGCGACCGACTGGCTCGAAACTGACGGAGGACCAGTTTTGGGGCTAGGCAGTCGCCAGTTCTTGATGGGAGACGGCGACCTCAATATCCTGGAGTGGCGAGAGTTCCGCGCCGGCGGTTGAGACATGGACAACCGTTTACCGACGGGTCGCGGCGTGGTCGGCCAGGTCGTGAACCGGGTGGGGGTCGCCGGAACGCTCCCGGAGGATGTGCTGGGCGGCCTTTTGTCGCGAGACGATTCCCGGTTGGGGGAAGAGGCCGCCGGCCAGGATGAGCGCCGAGATCGTCAGGAAGACGAATCGCTCGCGAGGGCCCGCTTCCAGGGAAACCATGGACAGGTGGCGGGCACCGGTGAAGAGGAGGAAGTAGGCCCGCATCACGGCGATCCCGTTGAGGGCCGCGGTCGCCACGACGAGGATTCCGACGTAGGGGCTCGCCTCGACGGCGCTATCGACCAGAAGTTCGGTCGAAACGAACCCGATGGTCCCCGGGAAGCCCACGCAGGCCAGGCCAGTCAGCAAGAAGCAGACGGCCAGGTTGGGGGAATGCTCGTAGAGCCCGTGGAACGAGGTCAGGGAGAGCCGTCCGTAACGCGATTCGAGCGCCCGCAGGGTGAGACCGAACCCTCCCAGCGAAAGAATCACCCCGTACCAGATGCACAATGAGGCGGTCAAGGAAAGCTCTGTCGTCAGTTCCAGCCCAACCAGCACGAGTGAGGCGTGACTGAGGAAGAACGACGCGAAGAACCGTCGAGTGTCGCGCTGAATGGTGGACATGGCCGCCGAATAGAGGGCCGTCCCCAGGGAAAGCAGGCCGATCGACCGCAAGACCCATTCCGGCGCGATTGGCAAGGCCAGGCGATACGCGGCGTAGACGCCTCCCAAGGGCGCGACCGACAGCAGGGCGATTCCGAAGGAGGCGTGCTCGAACCAGTCGGAAACCCAGCAATGGGCCGGAACCGTTCCGCAGCGGATCAAGATCGCCAGCATCAAAGGGGCCGTCGCCCACCAGGGGGAGGGGCCGGTCGCGTGGCCAACCGCCTCGATGATCGCCCAGCCGGCCACCAGCAAACCGACATAGGTCGCCATGTGCAGGACGTAGACCCTCGTGGGACGTTGCCGGTTACGCAGCTCGACGTAGGGGGGGATCGTCGCGACGGCCAGCAGGGCGATCAGGGGCCAGGGGGTCTTGCAACTGAAGGTCGCCAGGCGAAGGGCCTCGGCCGTCAGGGACCACGAGAACGAGAACCGCCGCATGTGCGTCCGGGCCGTCGCCAGGGTCGTCAGGAAGTGAAGCAGGGCGATGACGGGGATCAGCGGGGCGCTCAGTTCGTCGACATCGAACAGGCGTTGGCCAAACAGGTCAGGTTGGGCGCTCCAGCGCGGGGGCGAGCCCAGGAAGTAGCCGAGGCTCGCCAGAACCGCGCACAGGAACGATGCCCCGGTGAAGGCGAGACTCCAGCGAAACGCCCGGTCGGGCTCTCGCAGTCGGCTGATGAGGATCGCGCCCAGGATGGGGATCGCGATCGCGAGTTCGAGCCAGGGGACGTTGAGCAAGTTCATAGCAGCTCTTCGATCGTGCCGAACTGAGGGTTCACCTGAGCCGGCTCCCGAGACGACGCGCCGGAAAGTGAGTCGGTCCAGCGCCGTTCCAGCCGGTCACACCAGCGCATGACCCGAACAAATGGGTCGACGTAGTACCGCATCAGCAAGGCGTCGAGGAACCCGCGTTCCAGCCCCAGACGATAGAGTTGGGCCCGCAACCGGTTGGTCCCTACCCGCCGCCAGACGTTGCTGGCCTTGGGCAGGTTGCGGCCGATGGCGTTCTCCAGGCTCCGGTAATCTTTCAGCAGGCTCGGCGCCCGGACGAACTGAAGCGTCCGCAGGCTGGCATGCCCCAGGATGTGAACCAGGGGGATGTAATACCAAAGGTGATGCGGCGGGGAATTCGCGGTGCCAAAGGTGGAGACCGTGCCAATCTCGGCCACGATGATCCCCACCTGTGTCAGCGAGGCGAACGAAAGCGCCGACTTGATATCGGTCTGAACGCTTCCCGCCAGATAGGCCAGCAAGGCGGTCGTCAGCCCCAGGATCACGATCACCATGCAGAGCCAGAAGCAATGTTCCAGCAGGGAGTTGACCCTCAGCAGCAAGAACGCGCCGAGGTGCACGGAGAGGGCCCCGTAAAAGATGGCGCTCGAGGGAGTTGGCCCTTCCATTGCCTTGGGCAACCAACCAGAGAAGGGGACCAGCGCCGACTTTCCCGCCGCGGCGACCAGCAGGAGGAGGCCGACCAGCCCCGCCTGGTGAGAACTGATCGTCGAGAACTCATCCGGCCAGGGGCCGGCGCCCAGGAGCTTGTCGAAATCTCCCTCGCCGTTGATGCGGTGCATCACCACGGCCGCCAGCAAGAGGGCCGCGTCCGAGACTCGGTAGACGGTCCAGACCCAGAGGCCATTGCGGGCCGGCGCGGGCCGTTCCTGAAAGAACGCGACAAGTAGCGCCGAGGACAGTCCGACCAACTCCCAGCCGGTGAACAGCGTCTCGATCGTCCCGGCCAGCGAGGCGGTCACCATGCCCAGCAGAAAGATGGCGTACAGGGTGAAGAAGCGGTTGAACCCGCGCTCTCGGTGCATGTACTGGGCGGCGAAGGCCCCAATCGTTCCCGAAAGAACATAAGAAAGGATGGCGAACGGAACCGAGAGCCGGTCGAAGACGAACTTGACCGAGAAGTGGTAATGATGGGGTTCATGGGCGATCGAGACCCACTCACCCAGGTCGATCGGGACGTGCCGGGTCCCTTGCACCAGCATGATCCCCAGCACGGTCACGGCCGCGACCAGTCCCGAGGCGATGCAGGCGTAAACCAACGTAGTGGTCACCGCCTCATCCAGCTTCCGGTCCAGCAGCGAGGAGACGCCGAGGATGGCCGTCAAAACCAGCGGGCTGGCGACGGTGACGAGGCCCAGGAACAGGAACCAGCCACTGGGTTCGCTCATGACGAACGCTCCGGACCCGGCGGGGACGACGACGCCCGGTCGATCTCGGCGAACTCCAGGTGTTCTCGCCAGCCCCGATACCAGTCGGCCGACGACGCCGCGCTCGGCAGCACCGAGACGCCTGGCACGTAAGGTTCAAACTGGCCGTCGCGGAAAACCTGAATGGCCCGAGTCTCCGGGTCGATCGTCGCGAGCTGGATCCAACCGTTGCGGATTGTCTGGTCAATCATCGGCTGGGCGGCCATGATCTGGAACAAAGCATCGGGGGTCGTCTCGATGACGAACAGGGCCCGGACCGGCTCGTGAATCTCGACCATCTGCCAGGGCAAGCCGGTCCGCAGGTCGCTGGCGGCGCCGTCCATTACCCCCAACAACGACGCCAGGTTGTGCGGCAGCTTGGTTCCCGAGCCGAACCCCTGGTTGTCGACATGGGAGAAGAAATATTCCAGGTTGATCCCCGCGCAAACGGGTACGGCCGCCTGGAGGATGCGCGTCAGAATCGAATGATGCGGGTCGTCCCGCGAGGGATCGTAGGAGGTCAAGAAGGCGCGACGGTCCAAAAACAACCCGCGCGACCACTCTCGGCGTCCCACCACGACAATCGCGTTGGTGGCGTGGCCCAGTTCCGGGCGGGTCTGGGCCAGGTCCTCGGCGCGTTCCTCGACGTGCTGCCGAGCGGCGGCGAACGAGAGCGTCAACGGGGCTGACATGAACCGTCGACAACGCTCGTGGGCATTGCGGTCCAGGGCCGACTCCACGACCCGCCGGACGTCCGCGAACTCGTTGCGACGGGCTTCGGGCAGGCGATCGAGGTCGGCATAGGTCACCGAGTCCGTGCAGGTGTTGTGATATCCGCCCACGAACGAGGTTTCGGCGGGAAGCGCCAGGCCGCGATCGGCGAGTCCCTGGCGGATGCGGGGATCATTGAGCACCTGCGCCAGCGCCCGAGCGTTGGGGCCGCCGGGCGAGCCGCCGCAGGCCCCGCAGTTGTAGGCCGAGACATAGGGATTGTTCTGGCTGTCGGAACCGTGGCCCAGCAGGACCACCAACGGGGCGAAGCCGGAGGTCAGGCCGATGTCGCGCAACAATCGTTCGGCGGCGTCGGTCATCTCGGCGACGTTGAACCCTACCTGGCCGGGGTCGGGACCGGGCATGGGGTAGGCCCGTTCCAGGCGCAACCGAGTGGCCGGCGGGGTACGGACAATCCGGCCCAGGCCGTGGCGGATGCGGGCCGTCAGTCGAGGGAACAGGATGCGAGCCACCAGCGGGAACGACGCCAGCACCCCCAGGGCCCCGGTCAGCAACGCCCCCAGACCCAGTGTCCGGCTCCCGACATGGAACTGGTGAGACGCCGTGCCCAGCGCCCGACGGGTGAAGGCCCGCCGTCGGTGGCTCCTGTCCAGCTCCTCGCCGACCTCCTCGACAACCCAGTGTTGGGGACGGACGACCACCGGACAGAGCGGGACGAAATGGGCGTCGGCCGCCCCTCGGTAGTACATCACCATCGCGAAGAAACCGGCCGCGCCGAAGGTCTCGACGCCGGGGTCGAGCTCCTCCATGTGGCGACGGAACGATTCCTCACGCTCGTCCAGACAGGTGACGACCTGCCAGCGGGCCGGTTCACGACGCTGAGGCGCCTTCGGAGCGTGGAGGGCGAAGGCGTCGAGTGTTTGGTTGGCGAACCGCCGCTCGTAGGCGACATGAAACACCCGCCGTCGTTCGATGGCCGAGAACCCCTCGATCTCGCCGATCAGCCGCGACCAGTCGGCCGGGTCGAGCCGGTGGAGTACGTCGGGGGAAAGGCCGTGGACTTGGGCGAGCTGGAACAGGGGAAAGGCTCGCTGCTCGACGCTGGGCGGCCAGTGGGAAACCAGACGAGCTCTCAGCGTCCCCCTCAATGCGTCGAGCGGCCCGTCGTGGTCGAGTGCTTCGAGGGCCGCGTGGGCCAGGGAAAATCGGTCGAGCAGGAGGCGGACGGCCACGAACTCCACCAGGCTGCCCGACGCCACCGGCTGCACCGCGCGGTCGCCTCGGTTCTCGATCTGGCGGACCATTCCCCCCCATCCCCGCAAGGCCAGCAAGGTGGTGGAGAGGAACGCGTCCCATTCCGAGGCCGGCACGCCCAGGACGCGTAACGACTCGCGGACGGAGTCCAATGGGGAAATTCGCTGTTCCGCCAGCCGAGCGAGCTCCCGTTCCAGTCCGTCCATCCAGCGGGCGGGCGAGCCCCCCGGTTGTCGGTAGAGGTCGCAAAAGGCGCGATAGAACCCGGCATCCCGACCGGGCAAAGGCCAGTGGGCGAGCCCTTGGTCCAGGAATGAGGCACAAAAGCGGATCAGAAGGTCGTGGACCGGGGCATCGGCGTCCTCGCCGGTCGCCTCCAGCAACAGGTCTCGGTGGCGGATCGCCATCGCGGGCGGCGGGGTAAACGCTGGAAGGTGGCGGACCCCGTCGCAGCAGACCCGCCAGAGAGCCTGAAGGGTGAAGCTCTCCCAGTCGTCGTCGCTCCAGTTCTCCAGGGCCGAGTGCCGGGAGCGGCCGAGGAGTTCGGCCAGGCTTTCGGGAACCCCTTGCCGAGCCCAGCCCCGAGACGGTCCATCCTTCGACCCGTCGTGCCAGCCCCGCAGGTCGCGCATCACCCAGCGACGGGTCTCGGCGATCAAACGGGCGCGGACGGCCGACGACACCTCCTCGCGGACCCTCCGCAACGCATTCGCCTCGGCGACGTACCAGACCAACTCCTCGGTCGGTCCCGTTCGCAGGGGATACTGGAGCATCGCCAGGCGTAGGTCTCGTCGCGTGCCGAAGCAGGGGACTGCCAGGTTGGCGTCACCGGCGAGGTCTTGCTCCAGGACCTCTTGCAACTCGGCGAACCGGATTCGCCCGCGTCGTAGCTCGAAGCGATAGCGATCCTCGGTAAGGTAGGGATGGCAACCGAAGACCGAGGCGGCTTTCTTGATCGCCTCGTCGAAGGGAAGATGCTCAAAGGCGTGAAGGGTGTTGTGGTGGATGAAGACGGTGATCGGGCCCTGCGCCGGGAGGAGATGCGCGGCGTGCTCGATCGCCTCGGCGAGTCGGCCGTGGTCGAACTCCGGCGTTTCAGTCCTCTCCGACGCCTCGGTCGCGGGTTGGGAGAGTGGCATCGTGGGGAATTGGCCGCCAGGGACCTGGGTCGAACGCCCTTTGAAGCGAAAGAAGGGCGCAATGGACCGGGAAAACCGGGTATTGCACCCGGGGCCGACTCTGGGCGAGGTCGCGCGGGAGGGTGGGGGGGAACCCTGGACCGCTACAGGACAGGCGAAGACCTTCACGCGGGGGGACGACCGAAATTCGTCGTCGTCTTCCACGGGCGATCCACTGAGTCTAGCGTTCCGCGAAGGCCGCCGCTATCCCGCTGCGATCCCGCTCCCGAGCGTGTCGCCTGGGGACGTCAGGGCGACTCGGCCCCGCGCGCTTTCAAGACGGGGAATTCGGTGATCCGCAGGTTGGTGCAACCATAGGGCAACAGCGACAGGTCAACCAACGGGCCTTCCCCTTCCAGCGGGCTCGGCG
This sequence comes from Isosphaeraceae bacterium, assembly GCA_965201075.1. GTDB lineage: Bacteria > Planctomycetota > Planctomycetia > Isosphaerales > Isosphaeraceae > CBDAVP01. The sequence goes on from CBDAVP010000003.1 coordinate 116,178, forward strand.
GTGGCGGGGCGGCGGCGTTTTTTTCCAGCTTCCACGATGGGACGAGCCTTCCCCGGGCCTTGCCGACCACCGGGGCCCCCTCGGGCGAGAACGGTCGAGGACCCAACGGCTGGTCCTCGAAGGTCAACGTCCGCTCGGGGTGCTCCCGGTTGACGACCAGGGCGTAATTCCAGGGGGATTTCGGCAAAACCTCCGATGTGGTGAAGGGAGGGTCGCCCTTCAGCACTCGCCGCTCCTCCTCGATCTTCAGGACGTACAGCAGGGGACCTCGCGAGATGGTGACGCTGTCGTTGAAGCCGCCCCCCAGGAGGATCGGCATCCCCAACGTCAGTTGGACCTCGGTCGTCCCCGACCATTCGCGGTCAATGGTGTGAAACGTCCCGGGCCGGGCCACCTGGTGTTCCGCACCAATATCGACCTTCGCGGAATCCGTCCAGGATGGGATGCGCAGGTGGATCGGGAACTTCGCGGGTCGGTCCATCCGAATCTTCAAGGTGATCTGGTCGCGGAAGGGGTAATCGGTCACGACGGAAACCCTGGCGGACTGGCCGCCGAGCTGGGTGTCGATTTCGGCCGGGGCGTAGGCGACGAGTACCAGGCCGTCTCCGGGGGTTGTCATTGCCAGTTGCGACGCGAACTTGGGCCAGCCCTGGTGCATGTTGGCCGTGCAGCAACCGAAGTTCGGCTCCAGGCCGTAGAGGTTCGCGTCGTCGCCATTGCTGCGATAGACGTGCTCGGGGGCGAGCTTGCAAACGGCCTGGTTCGCCTGCTGGTCGTACTGGTGGGCGCACATGTCGGGTGAGAACGTGGCGGGCAGGGCGTTGTAGGCGATCCGCTCCAGGCGGTCTCCCAGGGCGGGGTCCGCGTGTAGGCTCATCAACAGTTCGAGAGAGTACATCGCCTCGACCACGGTGCAAAGTTCCGTCCCCTGAGAGGGGGAGCGGCCCGAGAGGTGCTCGTCGCAGGTAAACATCCCGGTCGCCTGGCCGTGGTGAGTGTCCAACAGGCTCAGCATTCGGCCTGTCGCGGCTCGGTCGGCGGGATCTCCCGTGAACCGGTAGTGCATTCCGGCGTATTTCCAGGCCATGCCGGTGTTGACGCCGTGGTTGTCCATGTCGGTCGGCTCGTTGGGACGACCGATATAGGGGTAGTCGGGGCCATACAGTTTTGACCAGTCAAACCCCTGGTGGCGGACCTTGGCGGCGAGCTCGAGCAGCCAGGTCTCGGGCGAACGCTCCTGAAGCCAGGCGATCGTCACCAGCAGGTCGGCCGAGCGAAATTGGGCCCAGCTATGGAGGGGGGTCCTGGTGATGACCTCGTCAATCTTGCGCAGGGCCTTGCGGATCGCGGGGACGACGCGGGGGTCGCCGGTGGCCTCTTGGAACTGAGTCATCGCCTTGAAGACGACGTACAGGGGCCAGGGATCATACGCCTCGTGGTTCTGGCTGTCCCCCACCGACCCCAGCCAGCCGTCGGGGGCCTGGTGGTCGAGGATGTAGTCGAGGTACCGGCAAGCCTTGGCCATCAGGCGGGGGTCCTCCAGCTCGACGGCCAGGGGGACCAGGCCGTCGAGCCAGTAAGGAGCTCGCTCCCACCCTTCGGCCTTGCCGCCGATCCAGGCCGAGTCCTTGATGTCCGGCCAGAACTCGTCGAGATGGCCAGTCAGGCCGTCGGCCTGGATGCGCAACTGCTGCTTGAGCCAACCCTTGGGTTTGATCGACCCCAGGGGCAACGGGTGAAACGCCAGGGGGGTCAGGCCCGATGCGGGCTTCGGTGTGTCTCCCCTGGCGAGGAAAGTCGTCATGGCCAGGACGACAAGGACCACCGAGGCTCGGAGGAAGGCCATGGGAATCTCCTTGACGAGCGAGGCCGAGCGTCAACGGCCCAGGACGACCTGGGCACGGGCCGGTGAGTCGGGGACGTCGATCAACTCGCAGCGGAGCGGTCGGGGGTCGCGATTCGCTCCCAGGCCGAGGTAGATCGAGTGCCGCCCCCGGGCCAGATCCAGCACGAAGTTCGACCCCGAGGGCCCGGGCTTTCCGTCAATCAGAACAGTTCCCCCCTCGGCGCCCTGCCAATCCAGCCGGACCTTGCCGGGAGTCGAAACGTCCAGATCGAAGGCAACGGCCGGAGACCCGACCAGAGCCGACGGGGGCAGAACTCCGGAGACCTCGCCATAAGCCGACTTCCAGCCGGAGGGCGTGCCCGGGACGCCGGGAGGCACGGCCACGAGCCAGCGGCGGACAAGGCGTTCCTTGCCCAAGGAAAACGACCCGCCCACCTTCCCCAGTTCGGAGAGGAATCGGACCAGGTCGACGAACTCGGCATGGGTGAGGCTGTCGGTCAGGCCCGGGGGCATCAGCGAGCCGCCCGGCTTCTGGTCCTCGATGGACGCCAGGGGAATCGCCTGCTCGGCCCCGTCGGCGTCCCGCAAAACGAGGTTCGTGGCTGACTGACCGATCTTGATCCCGCTGAGAACCCGGCCGTCGTCGGTCGCCACGACTGTTGAGTGATAACCTTCCTTGACCGCCTTGTCGGGTGTCAGCAATGAGTCAATAACATAGTCGACCGGGGCGCTGCCGCCGAGGCTGGACAGATCCGGACCGACTTGCCCCCCGGCGCCTCCGATGGCGTGGCAGCCGAGACAATTCAGGCTCGTGTCGCGAAAAATCGCCTCGCCCCGAGCAGGGTTGCCGTCGCGGGTGACCTCGGTGACCAGGGCCGATCGTTGCTCGGGCGTCAAATCAGCGTGGGCCGCGTCAAGTTTGCCGGAGCGGGTCAGCGCCTCGACTAGCCCTGGTACACTTTGCCCCGATCCTCTCACGGTGCGCAGGCCGAGTTTGGCGGCATCCGCGGGCAGATCGCGACCCGAAAGGGCCTGGGCCAGGGCGTTGGGCCCGTCCTTCTGGCGGAGGAAGGCCCGGTACAACTCGGCGGGATCGCCCGTACCCAGCAGGTCCACGGCCACCCCTGCCGCCGAGGCGATATCCAGCCCCGCCAGCGCCGCCACCGCGAATTTCCGATCCTCCTCGGGACGACCCGGGCCGGCCAGGTCGATCAACGCCCGACGACTCTCGGGACCACCCAGGTGGGCCAGGGCCTCGATCGCGGCGTGACGCAATGGCCCGGGCGTCTTGTCGTCCCCCCGAGCGGCCTCTTCGAGCAGGGGACGCAACGGTTCGACCTTCCACAGCCCAACCGCCCTGGCCGCCTCGGCTTTCAGGGTTGCATCGTTCGACTGGAGGAGCGGGCCGAGCCTTCCCAGATCTCCAGAGGGCTGGATCTTTCGCGGACCCGTCGCGCGGACCAGGTTGCCGAGCAAGGTGGACTGTTTTGCCGGAGAGGCCGACGGGTCCACCGCCAGGTTCAGCAGGTTCCCCAGCTCGTCTGGGTTCCCACGCACGGAAATCTGGGCGATGGCGCTGGCTTCCTGATCCGCGTTGAGCTTTCCCCCGGCCAGCGATTGAATCAGGTAGCCGACGACCTTGGGCGACTCGATGGCCGTCAGGGCCCAGACCAGGTGGTCGATCCCGCCCAGGTCGGTTTGACCGGCTTCCACCGCCGGCAGCCACTGAGCCTTGAGTTGTCGGCAGGTCAGCCAGACGGCGTAGTCGAGGAATGGGTCAATCGGTCGGTCGATCGCCTTCAAGGCAAGCTCGGCCGACGAGAGTGAGGGGATGCCGCCCAGCACGCGGACGGCCTCCAGGCGGACCCGGGGATGCTCGTCAACGACCCGTGACGCCAGCAGCGACAGGGGATCGTCCAGCCGGTCCTTCCAGTGGCCAACCACGCGGACGGCCGCGGCTCGGACGCGATAGTCCGATGACGCCAGGAGTTGCGTCAGCAAAGCCGGTCGAGCCACGTCGATGGCCTGATACATCCAGAGGGCTTCCAGACGGTCGTGCCAGGCGTCGGCCGGAAGGCGATCGGTCCATGCGGCCAATGACGGAAACACGACCTTTGGCCCGCGTTCCTGAAGGACCCGCTTGGCTCGTTGGCGGGTCCACGACTCGGGCGACTTCAGTTCATCCAGCAGGGCTTCGGTCGTCGCTTCGATCAGTTTTAGTCTGGGCAGGGCCGGCCGCCCCTTGGCGGTGATCCGCCAGATCCGGCCGTGGGTGTGGTCGCGGCGGGGATCGCGAAAGTCGACCTCGCCATGCTGGATGATCGGGTTGTACCAGTCGGCCACATACAGAGCCCCGTCGGGGCCGAGCTTCACGTCGATGGGTCGGAAGGCGCGATGGGTGGTTTTGATCAGTTCGGGCAACTCGCGGGAGGCGAAGCCGGAATTGTCGTCGGAGAGGACGTAGCGGCAGACGCGGTTGCCCCGGAAGTCGTTGGTGATGAGGTTCCCCTGCCAGTCGTCGGGGAATCCACGCCCTTCCACCTGCTCCAGGCCGCAATCCTTGGGGCTGCCGAGGTTCAAACCCCGAATGACGCGGGTCGCCGCCGGGTCCATGAAGTAGGAGGCGCCGGGGACGATGTAGTTGATCCCCTCGACTCCCGCGCCGTCGGTGGCGAACGTCTGCCCGTAGGTGTCAAAGACCAGGCCCCAGGGGTTGACCAGACCACGGGCGAAGACTTCCAGTCGCATCGTTTCGGGACGGAACTGCCAGAATCCGCCGCCTCCCAGGCGACGGACGCCGTGGGGGGTCTCGATGTGACTGTGAATGTAGATCGACTGGGCCATGTAGAGCAGGCCCTCGGGACCCCAGTGCAGCGTGTGCAAGAGGTGGTGGGTGTCCTCGGTACCGAACCCCGAGAGGACAACTCGACGCGAATCGGCCTTGCCGTCGCCGTCGGTGTCCTTGAGGTGGATCAACTCGGTGCTATTGGCGACATAAGCCCCACCATCACCCGGCTCGACACCGGTGGGGATCAGCAGGCCGCCCGCGAAAACCTCGGTTCGGTCAGCCTTGCCGTCGCCGTCGCGGTCGTCCAGGACCACGATTTTGTCGTTGGCGGTTCCCCCCGGCGCGATCTGGGGATAAATCTCGGACGTGGCGACCCACAGGCGGCCCGCCGCGTCGAAGTTCATCTGGATCGGCTTCGCCAGCAACGGGTCGGCGGCGTAAAGGTTCACCTCGAACCCCTCGGCCACCTGGAACGACTTGCGCTCAATTTCCGGGTCGGGGTCGGGAACATCAGGCGCATTCGAGGGCACCTGGCCCCGAGCGACCAACCCCAAACCCAGACAGCCGACCGCCAGAGTGATCCAGAAGCTACGAAGGCAAACCGGACGAGCACCGATCATGGTCGCGGATTCCCCACTTCGTGTCGGAGTTCGATCGTCCGGGCGGTCGGGATCGTCAGTCGGCCGATCAAGGCCTCTTGCTCGGCGACCAGAGGGTCGAACTGGACGACCTCGGCCGCGTTCCGTCCTTGTTCATGTTTGCGGAACCCGTACAGATAGGTCTCGTTCTGGGGCCGGTAGCGATAGAACTCAAGGCGATTCTTTTTCACGATCGCGGCCCGCACTTGCTGGATCTGGGCGAGGGATACGTCGTCCACGAGATCGATACCCCGTTCGCAGTCGTCCGACGACACGGTGCGCCCCGTGTCGTGACCGTCCAGCAGCAAGCGAAAGTTCCCGGCGGCCAGGCCGTGAATGGTCAGCTTCCGGGTGGGCGCCGGCCGTGCGGCATCCCCCGGGCTGGGAGCGGGGCAGGGGGGCAAGACGGTGTCGCGAGCCTCGAAGCGGAGGCCGCCATCGAACCGTTTGACCTGCGTCGTCGTCACCCCCTGGGCCGTGACTTTGGGATGGTCGCCGACCAGGTCGATCTGAACCGACCAGGGTGAGTCTTCCAGGCCAAGTCCGCGCTCGATCTGGCGGGCCAGTTGCCACAAGCCCAGTTGATCGGGCAAGACCCCGTCGGCCGTCGAAACGTCGTCGAGTCCGTCGAGGAGGTCCACGAATTGACCCTCACGGCCGGCCGCGATTTTCTGGATGGCCTCTCCATAGAGGTGAACGTCGCGGTTGTGGGCGGTGGGGTCGGGCAAGGGCCGGCCGAGGTCTCGCTGGGCCAGTGGGCCGAGAAACACCAGGCGAGCCTTGAGCGGGGCGAGGTCGTCCAGCAGGGTCTGGTATCCCGAGACGAACCGAGGCAGCCCCCCGGCGCCGTCGAACGATTCCACCCCGCCGAAACCGAGGAACAGGACTGTCGGCCTGGCGGCGGTGACCTGCTCGACCAGCCGCTTGTAGCCGACCGGAGGGGGGTCGAACGCGGCTCGAGCCTCTCCAAAAACGGTATCGCCGCTCCAGCCCAGGTTGCGGAAAACGATTACCTGACCGGGACGCCGGCGGGCCAGTTCGGTTTCCAGATACCCTTGGGCCTGCTCGCGTTCCACCAGGGCGTTGCCGACGAAGACCACGCGATCCTCGGCCGAGAGTGAGAACGGCGGGGGTGCGGCCGCGGCGAGCCCCGGGCTTGCCGTGGTCGCGAGAATGAGGAAGAGCAGTCGCCGGCCGGTCATGCACCTGGTCCTTCGGAGGGTCCGGGAGGGCGGGTCGGCGAGGACCCGCGACCCAACCTTGGCTTGAATGTATGCCCGGCCCAACCCTCTGTCGAGACTCCAGTACCCGAGGACCCGTTCCCAGCCAGGTTGCCAATTCCTCGGAAATGTTCCCGGGCCCGCGACGAATTCCCCGAGACGGCCGGCCCGAACCGAAGGGCGCCTCGGCGTGTCGATTGGCCTGAGTTCCCCAACCGGGGACGGCCCGTTGCAAAAAGGAGGGGTGATGACGCCCCAGACGAACCAGTCGCTCGCTCCCTTGACGTACGGGAGCCGTCCCGAGTCGGCCGAGCTTCACGCCACGCTCCGCTCCATCGCCGCTCAAGTTCACCTCGTCGACAACGCTCATACGGTGGATCGCTGCCAGGTCCGGGCCCTGGCTCAGTCGATCCGCCGCGTCCGCTCCCGCGTTCAGGACCACTTCGGCGACGAAATCGGCCACTGGCTGGACAATCTTCAGGCCCAGGTCGACCGCATTGTCGCCCGGACGCCGGTGAATTGCTGAATCAAAAGGCGCGTAACCAGGCCCCGATCCAGCCCGAATGGTTGGGTCGGGGCCGTCACCTCTTGTTCGATCAACGGTTGCCCGGTTGGGGCGGTGATGTCAGGGGGTCAAGCCCGTGCCGCCGGGATTGATCGGCGTGGCCTCGACTCGTCCCGAATAGTTGGGTACGGGGAACTGCGGCGGGCGACGGGCGGCGTCAACCGCCGGATTCTCGGGCAGATGCGCCGAGGTCAAAGGAGGCCCGCCCGCGGGGTGGGCCCCTCCGCAGTTGGTCCAGGGAATATAACGCTGACCACGCGTCACATAAGAGTTGTAGTAGGTAGGCAAGAACATCTGGTCCGCCGGCAAGGCGTAGTATCGAGGGAAGTAATACTCCGGTGTACGATTTCGACCGAGCGGCAGGGAATTTCCCTTGTACCACCAGCCAAAGCCATCGGGGTTATCATTGGGAAACCCCAGACCGAAGCCAGGACCGGGCGGGGTAATGTCGCCTCCGTTGTGCGTCGGGTGGACGCCGCCGGCCGATCCGAGGGCGAGCCACAGAGTCAGGGAAGCCAGGGTCGAGCCCATCGCGATCCTCCGTGTCCCCCCAGGGCTCCACCCCAGGGGGCCGATACCAGCCTCGGCGGGCCTCCTCGCCGCCCCGATGTTCCACGCTTCTTATCAGCGTAGCCGGGAATTGCCCCGTTTGAGACGATTCGGACCGCTCAAACTTCCGCGGTCTCGTTAGAATGAGTATGATCCGACCCGCCGAGTCGCCCCCGCACCGGCATCCGCGTCGACGGACCCGCCATGATCGCCCTGATCGATAACTACGACTCCTTCACCTACAACCTCGTTCAGCGGCTGGGCGAAATTGACCCCAGCCTGGACCTCTGGGTCGTCCGCAACGACCAGGTGACGCTGGACGAGATCGAGGCCCGCCAGCCCACCCATCTGATCATCTCTCCCGGGCCTTGCACCCCTCGCGAGGCGGGCATTTCCAACGACGCCCTGGCCCGCTTCGCCCCGAAGTTGCCGACCCTGGGGGTTTGCCTCGGTCATCAATGCATCGGCCACACCTGGGGGGCCGAGGTCGTCCGGGCCGACCGGATCATGCACGGCAAGACGTCCCCCATCTTCCATGATGGACAGGGGATCTACCGAGGAATGCCCAACCCCTTCGAGGCAACCCGCTACCACAGCCTCGTCATCCGGCCCGGGACCTTGCCCGAGAGCCTGGTTGTCGTCGCGTGGACCGAGGAAGGGGAAATCATGGGCGTCCGCCACCGCGAATACCCACTCGAAGGGGTCCAGTATCATCCCGAAAGTTTCCTGACCCAGGATGGGGTTCGCCTCCTGGCCAACTTCATCGGCCGCTAAAACTCGAGCCTCGTTCTCGGGAAGGGAGGCCCGATGCTCGACCTGGACGCGGCCCTCGAAGCGGTGCTAGCCCGGACCCAACCCCTGCCCCCCCAATGGGTTTCGTTGGAAATGGCCAATCGGCGATGGCTGGCCGAGGATGTGACCGCTGACCTGGATCTTCCGCCTTTCGCCAAGGCCCTCGTCGACGGCTACGCGATCCGTTCCGCCGACTTCCCGGCGGGTTCGGGCCGGTTCCGCGTCGTCGAGACCATTCCCGCCGGTCATGCCCCGTCTCGCTCGCTCGGGCCGGGCGACGCGGCGCTCATCATGACTGGCGCCCCTTTGCCCGACGGGGCCGACGCCGTCGTGATGCGCGAGGAAGCCGATCCGGACGGGACGGAATGGGTCCACCTTCGCCCGGAAAAGCCCGTGCGGCCCGGCCTGAACGGGTTGCCGCGTGGCCGCGAAATGCGAGCCGGCGAGACGGTTCTCCTCGCGGGCCAGCTTCTCGGTCCGGCTCAGGTCGGACTCCTCGCCTCGGTCGGTCGTGCCGAGGTGCTAGTTCACGGAAGACCCCGGGTCGTGGTGATCCCGACGGGTGACGAGCTGGTCGAGGCCGACCGCTTTCCCGGTCCGGGCCAGATCCGCAATTCCAACGGCCCGATGCTTCGCGCCTTCCTGGAAAGTCGTGGCGCCGAGGTTGTTTTGGGTCCGATCGCGCCCGACCATCCCGCCAGGCTTCGCGAGGCGTTGGCGGGCGGATTGGCCGAGGCCGACGTCCTGGTCGTCGCCGGTGGCGTTTCGGCCGGCGATCTTGACCTGGTTCCCTCCACCCTCATCGGCCTGGGTGTTGAACGTGTGTTTCACAAGGTTCGACTCAAGCCCGGCAAGCCGTTATGGTTTGGCGTGGGGCCCGTCCGTGGGGGGGCGGGACATTCCCCGATGGTCTTCGGCCTGCCCGGCAACCCGGTTGGCGCTGCGGTTTGTGCCTTGCTGTTTGTTGGCCCCGCCTTGAGTCGTCTCCTCGGCGGCACGACCCCAGAACCGGTTGCGGAGCCGGGAATTCTCGCCAGGGAGTACGTGCAACGGGGAGTCCGTCCGACGTATCATCCGTCGCGGATCACCCGGAACCCCGATGGCTCGCTCCCTCAGGTCGAGCCGCTCGACTGGGCCGGGTCGGCCGACCTCCGTGGCCTTTCGCGGGCCGACGGCTTCGCCCGATTTCCTGAAGGGGATTGCGTTTACGGTCGAGGTGACGCGATTCGCTTCGTGGCGTTCCCCTGACCCGGCGTCGGCTCCCGGCCGAAACTTCCGGCCTCCAAGGACGAACGAACCGATGACGACGCCGACCCTGCCGGCCCCCGCGGACGCCCTCGCCGCGACGCCTCCCACCGCCGAGAGGTTCAAACTCCCTCCGGCGCCGGTGCTGGCCTTGATCTCGGCGGCGCTGCTGGCCCCCTCGTTCCCCGGAGAATTGGGAGGAGGCTGGCCCTGGCTTGCCTGGTTTGCCCTGGTTCCGCTGTTCGCCCTGGTTCGGGTGGAACGACGCCCGTGGGTGTTGTACCTCGGGGCGTGGTTGGGAGGCCTGGCGTTCTGGCTGATCGCGATCCGCTGGATTCTGTGGTGCCCGGAGGACGTGACCCTGGGCTGGATTGTGATGTCGCTGGCCCTCTCGGCCTGGTGGCCCGCCTTCCTGGCCTTGACCCGACTGGCCGTCCGAGGCCACGGCTGGCCGCTGATGATCGCGGCGCCGACGGTCTGGGTCGCGTTGGAATTTGTTCAGGGGTATGCCTTTACGGGATTTTCGTGGTATTACCTGGCCCATTCCCAGTACCGCGTGCTGCCCTTCATCCAGATCGCCGATTTCGCCGGAGCGTGGGGCCCTAGCTTCGTCCTGGCCCTGGTCAACGCCACCTGGGTGGTTCTGCTGGACCCAACGCGACCCGGCACCTCGTTGGTTCCGGGTCGATGGGCGAATCGTCCGAAAGTCCTGGCGACGGCGATCCTTGCGCTGGTCGTGGCGGGCACGCTGGGCTACGGATGGTATCGGCTGGCGACGGCTCGATTCCGACCAGGTCCGAGGGTCGCGTTGCTCCAGTCGGATCTGGTCCAGCGGATGAAGTTGCGGATCACCCGCGACGAGATTCGGGCCGTTTACGAAGGGCTGGTCGTCCGGGCGTTGAAGGAAGCGCCCGACCTGATCGTCTGGCCCGAGACGTCCTGGCCGATCCCGGTCGCCTCGTTCGCACCAGGGCTGACGGCGAGCGAGCTGGATCGGTTGGTTCGCGCCCGCAACCCCGAGGATCGGGGCGAGGACTGGCGGGAAATGTCCCGATTCTGGGCCGACTACCTCCGACGTTGGGTCAACGCCACGCGCACTCCGATGCTCCTGGGCGCGATCAGTTACGAGTACCGACCGGGCAAGCTCGATCGATACAACTCCGCCGTCCTGATCGCCCCCGACCGGACCGACGTGTCGAGCTATCACAAGCTCCATCTCGTCCCGTTTGGCGAATACGTCCCGTTGATCGGAGCATTGCCCTGGCTCGCCGCGCTCACTCCTTACAGTCCGGACAATCTCCCGAGCCTAAGTTTTGGCTCTGAGCCGGTCGGGTTCACCTTGGGCAAAACCACCTTTGCCACGGTGATTTGCTTCGAGGACACCGTCCCTCGGGTCGCTCGGCGGTTCTTCGCCGAAGCCCCCGGCGGCCGACAGCCTGACGTCCTCCTCAACCAGTCGAATGACGGCTGGTTCCGCAACTCCTCCGAGCCCGACATGCACCTGGCCATCAGCGTCTTCCGCGCCGTGGAGAACCGCGTCCCCTTGGCGAGGGCCGCGAATACCGGCATCTCGGGGTGGGTCGATGGCAACGGACGGATTCGCGAGACCTTTCCCAAGAGCCGGGAAGTGGTGAAGTCCGTGAGCCTCCTGCTGGACGACCGGCAAAGTTTCTATTCGGCCTGGGGGGATTGGCTGCCCGTGTCGTGCCTGGTGGCGACTTTGGGGATGCTCGGGCAGGCCGTCGCCCGCAAATTGCACGGTCGCCGGGGTCGCATCTAGCCTACCCGCCTTGCCCATCTCCCAATGGTGGGGTAGATTTGGTCAAGTCCGACGGCCGAGCCGGGTCGTGAGTTGTCGAAATCGTTGGTGAAGGGCTTTTGCGCCCTTTTGCTGGCGACCGGGCACCTTGCCAGACCGATTCGGGCCCCGCTACGATGGATAAAGTGATCTTGACGGGCACGGTTGTTTGGTCACGGGATAATGCCCCCGCTGACCGTCATTTGGGTTCGCGCGCTGGCCCCTGGGTCGACAATTACGTCGGGGGGTAGGCGGCCGGCCGGCTGTCGCCGAGAGGCGGGATGAAACCATGACGTTCGTCGGCAAGATTCTCGTGATCATCATCCTCGTCTTCTCCCTCTTCTTCCTGGCCCTCTCGGCCGTGGTGAGTTCCACCGCCGAGAACTGGGATGCCAAGGTAAAGACGGCGCAGAAGAGCATCTCGGATCTAAATAACAAACTCAGCGAGAAGACCGCCGCGGCCGAGGCCGCCGCCAAGAATATGAAAGACGCAACCGACGACCTGGACACCGCCAAAAAGAATTACGAGGCCCAGATCAACGCCCGTCAGCGCGACCTTGACTCCGTGCGCAAGGAGATCACCGAAAACCGAACCCTCCTGGAAACGGCTCAGAACAACGCCCAGGAAGCGCTCAACGTCGCCAAGGCTCGCACCGAGGAGTCCGATCAGCTCAAGGCCGTGGTCACCTCGACCCAGACGCAGGCCAACCAATTCAAGGAACAGCAACGCGACCTGAACGACCGCATCCGCATTCTCCAGCGAGAGGTCGAGGTCGCGAAGGAAAACAACAAGACTCTGCGGAATCGAGTGGAGAAGCTCAATTCCGTTTTGTACCTGAAAAACATCAACCCCGATACCGTGACATCCGGCACGGCTCCTCCCCCGTCGGTGGAGGCGAAAATTACCCGAGTCGACTCCCAGAACCGGCACGTCGAGATCAGCGCCGGCTCGGACGATGGACTCAAGCCCGGTCACGTCCTGTCGGTCTTCAGCCTCAATCCGGTCGCCTACAAGGGCCGGATCGTGATCGAGTCGGCCGACGGCGACCAGGCCGTCGGGAGGGTCCAGGGCACCACGATCAACGGCCAACGAATCCTGGAGGGGGACAATGTCTCGAGTAAAATCCGCTAGAGACGCCAAGGGGGCCAAGGGCGCGAAGTCGGCCAAGGCCGCCAAGCCCGGAAAGCCAGGAGCCAAGCCCACCGCCAAACGCGCGGCCGCCCCCGGTCGACCCGGTGTCTTCGTCCAGAAGCCCAAGAGCGATATCTACGTGGCCCTCCTCTCGATCGCCCTGGGCGCCATTCTGATCGGCTCGCTGCTTCTGGTCCTGCAACTCAACGCGGTCGGGTTCAATCTGAAAGCCGTTTGAACGAAATTGGACGAACTGAACAAAATTATCTACTGAACGCTTGTCACTAGGGGCTCTCGCCGATACAATCCACCCGTCCGGTCGATTCGGAGCCAACAGGCTCGGGTCGGCCGGATGGCGGCGTTCCGCGATGGAGCGTCGCTGCACCCGGTGATTGACCACTGCCGAGGGCGAATCGAGCTGGACGTATTTCGTCCAGGCCGTTCGAGTCCTCCGGGGGGCGAGACCTATGACCCAGCATCCCGACCTGTTCGCGGCCCTCGCCGCTCCGTTTGAGTCCAACGAAGTCAAGGCCCGACCGTCTCAGAACGGGCGATCGCTGCACTACATCACGGCCCGGACGGCGATGAACCGTCTGGACAGCATCCTCGGGCCGGAGAACTGGTGGGACGAGTATGTCCCTCTGGAAAAGTCGGTCGTCTGCAAGCTTTCGATCCGCCTGCCCGATGGGCTGATCATCACCAAGTCGGACGCGGGCGGTTACGCGGGTATGTCCGACGGGGGCGATGACGACAAGAGTGGGTTCAGTGATGCCTTCAAGCGCGCCGCGTCCAAGTTCGGCGTGGCCCGATATTTGTACCGCGACGGTATCCCCTCGTTTGTGCGAGAGCGAGTCGCCCCGGCGGAGACGGTCGCTCCCGAACCAGTGCCCGAAACTCCGACTCGTCAGGCTGTGGCCCCAAACTCCTCGGCCCCCCGCACCGGTAAGGCCATGTTCGCCTGGACGAAGGACCAGGAGCAGCGGCACGAGGTGGGCCTGCTGAAGTATCTCAACAGTTGGGCGAAGCTCCAGGACTTTCCCGCCCGGATGATCGACTGGGACGCCGAGCAGGTTGGGCTGGCCCACTCCGAGGCTTGCCGGAAGATTCAGGCGCTTCAGCCGGTGGGAGCGGACGGTTTCGACGAGGCTCTCAATAACTAAGCTCCAGAACGGCCGGACACTTCAACTCCGGGGAGGAATAGGCCTCCCCGCTCCCATTGAGTCGACACGCCCCCCGCCAAGGCCCACTTGACCCTCTGGCATAATCCCCTAGGATCTCGGCCCAAGTGGAATTGGCGGACCTCGGACGGGAGGCGGATCGGATGGATTCGACACAAGGCCATGTTCGGGAACGGGCCATCCTCCTGGTGTTGGCTTCGGTGCAGTTCATCAGCATCGTCGATTTCATGATCGTCATGCCGATGGCACCCAAGCTCATCAAGGCCATGGACTTGAGCCCGCTTCAATTCGGACTCGTGGTCTCATCCTATGCCTTCAGCGCCAGTCTCGCCGGCATCCTGGCGGCCCTGGTTGTGGATCGGCTCGATCGGCGAACCGCCTTCCTGGGCCTGTTCGCGGGCTTCCTGGTCGGGACCTTGCTCTGCGGCGTGGCCCCGACCTACTCCACGTTGCTTGCCGCCAGGACATTGACTGGCGCGTTTGGAGGAGTACTGGGCGGTCTCGCTCTCACAATCGTCGGGGATATCGTGCCGGAACAGCGGAGAGGCCGGGCGACGGGCACGCTGATGTCGGCCTTTGCCGTCGCCTCGGCCCTGGGTGTCCCACTGGGGATCGTTCTGAGCAACCGTCTCGGCTGGCACGCGCCATTCCTGGTTTTGGCGGCGGTGGGGTTCTTGGTTCTTGTTGTCGCCGCGAGGGCCTTGCCGAGCCTAAGCGGCCACCTCGTCCCCGGCGGTCACGGAGAGTCCCCGCTTTCCCGATTCACGGCGGTCCTGGCCAACCCGAATCACCTGCGGGCTTATTTACTGGTGACCTTGCTGATGATCGGCGGATTTTCGGTCATCCCCTTCATCAGCGACTATCTGGTTGCCAACCTGGGCGTGACCTCGGAGCAACTTCCGCTGATTTATATTGTTGGCGGGGTGGTCACACTGGTCGCCGCGCCAGCGGTGGGCCGGCTCGCCGACCGCTTCGGCAAGCTCCGCGTCTACTCGTCGATCGCGCCGATTTCCGGAGTATTAATGCTGGCGGTGACGAACCTGCCGAGGGTTTCCCTGGCGGCGGCGGTGGGCGTGGTTGCCTGCCTGATGGCGAGCAACGCCGGTCGGATGGTCGTGGCGATGGCGATGGTGACCTCCTGCGTCGAGCCCCGCCGCCGCGGCACGTTCATGAGTCTCAATTCCTCGGTGCAACACCTGTCCTCGGGCCTGGCCGCGTATCTGGGCGGAGCGATCCTGGGCCGGGCGGCGGATGGGTCGCTCACCCGCTTCCCGCTGGTCGGCCTGCTCGCCTTCGGAGCCACTCTCCTCAGTCTGGGTGTCGCGGCGAGCCTCCGCGTCGCCGCCTCCGGAGACCGGGGAACTGATATCGCCGCGGAAATGGGACGGTCGTCGCCGTTGGGAACGCCGATCCCTGAAATTTCCCGAAGGCTTGGGGCCGATCCGGTTGCGAGGCATGCCCGGGAGGGGGGCGTCTCGGTATAATGAAAACCTGTTAACGCCCGGCCGGCCTGTCGGCCCGGGAGCCGCACCGGGGCCTTCTCCCGAGGATCTTGCCATGAGCCTCCTTGACTCCCTCAAGAAGTACACCACCGTCGTCGCCGACACCGGGGACATCGAGGCGATCTCGGCCTACACGCCCCAGGACGCCACAACCAACCCCTCGCTCCTGCTCCAGGCGGCTCAGAAGGAGCAGTACAAGCACTTGGTCGAGCAGGCCATGCAGGACGCCGAGGAGCAAGGCGGGTCTGAATCCGATCAGACCGAGGCCTTCATGGACGGCCTGTTCGTCGCGTTCGGTCGCGAGATTCTCAAAATCGTCCCCGGGCGAGTTTCCACCGAAGTCGACGCCTCGCTCAGCTTTAATACCGAGGGCACCCTGGCGAAGGCCCGGAAGCTGATCGGCCTGTACGAGAAGTACGACGTCGACCGCAACCGCATCCTGATCAAGATTGCCAGCACCTGGGAAGGCATCCGCGCCGCCGAGCAACTGGAGCGTGAGGGGATTCACTGCAACCTCACGCTTCTGTTCAGCTTCGCCCAGGCGGTCGCCTGCGCCGAGGCCGGCGTCACCCTGATCTCCCCGTTCGTGGGACGGATCTACGACTACTACAAGAAGGAGAAGGGGGCTGACGTTCCCCCGGACAAGGATCCCGGTGTCACTTCCGTGACGAAGATTTACGACTACTTCAAGAAGTACGATTACAAGACGCAGGTGATGGGGGCGAGCTTCCGCCGGGTCGAGCAAATCGTCGACCTGGCCGGCTGCGACCTCCTGACGATCAGCCCCGACCTTTTGGCCAAGCTCGGCGAGTCGAATGACCCCTTGACACCCAAGCTGACTGTCGAAAAGGCCAAGGCCAGCGACGCCAAGAAGATCCACCTCGACGAGAAGGGCTTCCGTTGGCTGCACAACGAAGACCCGATGGCCGTCGAGAAGCTCAGCGACGGCATCCGCAAGTTCAACGCCGACGCCCGTAAGCTGGAAGCCTTCTCCCGGACGCTCGTCGGAGAGAAGGTCGCCAGCTAGCGAATCGGGGGTGGGGTCAGGGGTTGCGTCGGTCCGCTCACTCCGCCACCCGGTCCGCGACCCGCCCCGCCATGGGTTTTTCATCGTGGAGTGGCACGGTGATGCCATCCGCGTTGGCCGGCGGCTGTTTCCCAATGTGGGCGTAGAGGATGCGTCTCAGATCGCCGACGGTGTCGGGTTCATCCTGGCAGCCGTGGTCTCCCTGGACCACCAGTTCAGACGCCGCGCCTTCGAGGTGGGAACTCCAGTATGGAACTACCCCGTCGCTTCCCAAAGCGACTGGGCCCGGTTCCTTCTGGCCAATGACCGAGTGGTAGGTGACTCCCTGACGAAACGGCAAGGCGTTCATGGTCTTGAGCAAGGGGTTGTTTGGCCGCAACTCGTCGATGCTCGAAGGCAGGCCACGGCGGGCGGTCGGCGTGAAGAAATCCCGACCGTTCTGGATCAAAAGCGAGCGATAGGTGGCTCTCAGGGACCCGGGCAAACGGATGAGCCGGTCCGTGAGCCGGCCGATGAACTGGTCCCCCAGCTCGCTGCCTCGATGGGGCGTGGCGATGAACACCACGCGCTCGATCGTCGGGTCGGGCTCGAAGAAGAAGACCTTGCGGAGCAACTCGCGACGTTCTGGAGAGGTCTTGAGGGCCTCGAACGGCTGGGTGCTGACGAGTTTCCAAATCTCGTCGCCGCTGCCAACGATCAACATCTTGGTCACCAGGCCGCCCATGCTGTGCCCGATCATCACCGTCCGCCCGAGCGCTGGATCGGTGGCCTCGGGGTCGACAATTGCCCGGAGTTCGGCGAGCCGTTCGCGGAGCCGAGCGGCCGAGTACGGAAATGGGATCCCGGTGGGATACATGAACAGCCAGAACTGGTAGCGGGACCGCAGGGTGGGGTCGGCCCGAAGGGCGTTGATGACCTTGGTCCAGGCCGCGGGACTCGACCGCAGTCCGTGGACGAGAATCACCGGGATTTTTCCCCGCTCATAGGGGTGCAGCATGTACAGGCCCGACAACTTTTCCAGCCATTGCGGGTCAAGGAGTCCAATTTCCTGGAGGATCGGCAGGGGGCTATGGGCGAAGTGGAAGGCCAGCGAGGTCGAGAGGTCGGTCGCCAGCGGCTGGCGGATTGGTCCAAAATCGACCCGATCCGTCCGCAAGGGGTCGTGCAGTTCCAGTAAATAGTCCGGACGTACGCCCCGGGCCGGATCGCCGGGGCTGGCGACTCGCAGGACGGCCGTCACGGGGACGACCTGTCGAGGCATCAGGTACTTGTCCTGGCCCTGTCGAGATTCCAACTCGCGAAAGCGAAAGCGCCGCTCGGCAATGAGGGAGACCCCGACGCCCTCGGTCCTCGCCATCGGTTCGAGGCCGCGGACCTGGTATTCCGAGACCGGCGTGAACTGGTCGAACTGCTCGGGAGACCAGACCGAGTCATCGCGGCGGATCGTGACGCGGATGCCTCTGGCGGCCATCTCGGCCCGCCAGGATTCATCGAGTCGGATCCTCCGTCCTCCGCTGGCGACCAGCAGCGTTTCCAGCCCCCGGTTGTAAATGGCGCGTGCCTTCGCCTGCTCCGCGGCCGCCTTGGGGTCGTCCGATTCCGCTTTGGTCAGGAAGATCTTCGACGCCTGGTTCATGGCGTCCAGGGCTCCGGCGATCGCCAGGTCGTCCGCGACGCCCACCGATGCCCGAGACGCCACGGCGCTGGCCAATGCCCCGGAGAGTCGCGTTGAGGCCGGAGCCCCGGAGGGATCGTCCGAAATCAACGCCCCGGAATTGCCGACGTGATAGCCGGCCGGAGGGCCCATCTCCAGCCCAACATGACGAATCGACAAGTCGCGGCACCCGCTGGCCAGCGAGATGACGAGAAATCCGGCGATCCAGCGAACGCCATCCTGGCGCATTGCGAGCCCTTGATTCCACTCGGAGCCGACTCAACGGCGGACCTCGCCACGTTCGAGACGCACCCCAAGCTCCGGACGACCGCAGCCCTACCACCGGGGTTATCGGAGGAATCCCCGAAACCGTACAGTCGATCTGGCAAAATCCGTTCCCTGAGCCATTTCGTTGATCCCGCTAGCAATCCGCGGGGCTTCCCACCAAACTCGCCAGTCCGATGGGGACAAAAGCCGACGCCGAGACTGGCGCGTCGCGTTCCCGAACACGACATTGTGTCTTTTTGTATACTTGGGCTTGCTTCCACCCTCCGCCTGCGGCATCCTGTGGCAACCCGACCGACGTGGGACGATCGGTAGCCCAAGGAAGGCTCCCGGCGTCGGCGGATTTGTTCCTCAGAAGCGGGGATTGACATGGTCCGGGGTCTCATGACATCGCGTTGGTGGTTTTCGGGTTTCCTCGCCTTTGCCGCCATGTGGAACGCTGGCCACGCTCGGGCCGACATGATCCTCGACCAGGATCAAGAAACGGCCGACGGGGGCCTGAGCGCGCGGACCTTGCCCGGCTATACCGTCTGGCAATCGTTCACCGCCGGAGTGACCGGTACGCTCTCCGAGATCGATATGGGGTTCTACAACACGATCCAGGGAGACGCGACCCTGCGGCTTTACCAGGGCGCGGGGACCGACGGAACCGTACTCCAGTCGCTGGTCGTGCCGGTAACGAGTACCTCGGGGTCCGGCTTGAATTGGGACCAGTGGGCGGTCTCGATCGCTGTGACCGCGGGATCGAGTTACACCTTCGAGATCACCCCCAACGCCGCGACCGTGCCCGACCCCTACGACGTGGCGGTCGGAGTGTTCGACCCTTACCCGTTCGGCAATCTGGGCCTGAACGACCCTTCGGGCAGTTATCCCACTGACTTCGATGCCGTCTTCCGCACGTTCGTCACGGCCGACGCGACCGATGGCGGCTCGCCTACGGTCGACAACCCTCCCTCGACCGTGCCGGAGCCTTGGTCTCTCACTCTGCTGGGAGCTGGTCTCCTTGGCCTTGCGTTCCGTCGTCGACCGAATCCTTCGCGACGGTGAGTTCCGCATCGAATTCCCTCGGAAAATGGGTGGTGTCTCAGGATGGCTAATGATGCAGGACGGGGTCAGCGATCCGTTCCTTGGTACTCCACCCATGAGAATTCAAGCCCGCGTCCCGAGATCGAGGGTCGCGGGGCTGAAACCCATGACATTTGACCCCCCTTCACATCAGAACCGTGACGGAACGACCTGATCGACGATCTTTCCATTCGTCCGGGGCTTCCATGTTCTCCCCAGGGCTTTCGCGGTCTTGTGGAAGCTTTCGTCCTGAACCACGGATGTCGTTCCTCCTCGGGGTAGGGCGCCCGCGCATCCTTTCCAAGGGTCCACCCCCTCCCCGGATTACGGCCAACGCGGTAGGCTTTAGCCCTCGGTATTCGCGGGATGCGTTGCGGCCCGCGTGCGTCCGCCAGGGCGGGTCGGTTCGACATGGGGTGGGATGGCTCAGAACCTTAAATCCGCGATCGCGCGCTCGTTCGCCATCGTCCGTGGCTTTCTCAACTCCGAGGCTCGGGGGAGGGCCTGGCTTTGGTTTGGCCTGCTCCTGACGGTCTTGCTCTCGATGAGCGGCCTGAATGTCCTCAACAGCTACGTCGGCCGAGACTTTGTCACCGCCATTTCCGAGCGTGATTCGCACCGGTACGTCCTCCTCGCCCTCAAATACGCCGCAGTCTTCGCCGCCTCGACAGTCGGGACCGTCCTCGCCCGGTTTTCCGAGGAGCGGTTGCGGCTCCTCTGGCGGGAATGGCTAACGGGCGAACTGATGGATCGTTACCTGGCCGACCGCACCTTTTACCGGCTCAAGGCCCGCGAGGAGATCGATAACCCCGACCAGCGGATCACCGAGGACGTCAAGGCGTACACGCAGACCACCCTGTCCTTCAGCCTGCTCACCATCAACGCCACGATCACCTCGGTGGCCTTCCTGGGCGTTCTTTGGTCGATCACACCAACCCTGGTGCTGGTGGCCGTTCTGTACTCGGCCTTCGGCACGTTCGCGACGATTGGTCTGGGTCGCTCGCTAGCCCGGCTGGACCACCAGCAGCTGAAGAAGGAAGCCGACCTCCGCTACCAACTAATCCGCGTCCGCGAGGCGGCCGAGACCCTCGCGGTCACCGGCGGCGAGCGCGCGGAGCGCACCCGCCTGGGCGACCGCCTTGCGGCCCTGGTGACCAACAATCGTAAGATCATCGGCGTGACCCGCAACGTCGGCTTTTTCACGAATGCGTACAACTACGGCATCCAGCTTGTCCCTCTGCTGATCGTCGCCCCCATTTACATGCGTGGCGAGGTCGAATTTGGGGTCGTGACCCAGTCGGCGATGGCCTTTGCCCAGGTTCTGGGAGCCTTTTCGCTGGTTGTGACCCAGTTCGAGTCGCTCTCCTCCTTCGCCGCGGTCACCGGCCGCCTCGGGGCGATCTTCGACGCGATCGACCACGCCGCCGAGCACGAGGCCGAATCCGTCTCCATTGCCTCGGCCGACGACCGTGTCGCGTTTGAAGCTTTGCGACTCTGTACGCCCAAGGGAAAGCGCACTCTGGTGGAGGGCCTGACGCTGACGGTACCCCAGGGGGGCGGACTTCTGATTACGGGCCCGAACGGACCGGCGGCCTCGGCCTTGTTCCTGGCCACCGCGGGCGTCTGGGAATGCGGCGCGGGGCAGATCCTCCGTCCCTCGGCCGACGGCATCCGCTTCGTCCCTCGCCAGTCTCACGAGGACGCCGGGACCCTCCGTCAGCGACTTGCTCGCGACCTTCCGGCCGACCGCCCCCCCACGGACCAGGATCTTCAGGACGCCATCGACCGCGCGGGTTTTCGTTCCGCGGCCAATCGCCTGGGCGGCCTCGATACCCCTCAGGTCTGGACCGACGCTCTCTCCATGGCCGACCAGCATTTGCTCGACCTCGCCGGCCTGCTGCTATCTCGCCCCCGCTTCGTGTTCCTCGAACGGATCAACGGCGACCTCGGCCCCGACCAGCTCAACCGCTTCTACCAGGCCCTCAAGGACGCCGACATCACCCCCCTGAGCCTTGGTGAACCCAACGATCTGCTGGTCTACCACGAAACGATCCTCGTCCTCCGAGAAAACGGACGCTGGCGCACCGGGCCCACGCGTGACGAGCCCGGGGCCTCGCGAGTCTGATCCTTCCAGGACATTTCCCTTCGCCCCCTCCACGGCTAGGCTGGGAATCTTCCCCCGCGCGAGCTGGCAAATCCTCCGCGGGACGTCTCACCCGTGGAGCCACCCATGCGTTCGCATCCCCTCCCCAAAGGGCTCAGACCCGCGTCGCCCCTGGTCCTCCTGTTGTTGACATTGGCGGTCCCCGCATTCGCCGAGGAACCCGCGAAGGCGTTTCGTCCTCCCTCCGTTCCACTGGTCGCATGCGACCCGTATTTCTCCGTCTGGTCCAATGCCGATCACCTTAATGACGACGTCACTCGGCACTGGACCGGTAAGCCCCAACCGCTTTCGAGTCTGATCCGCATCGACGGAACCACCTTCCGCTTGATGGGGGATGAGCCCAAAACCCTTCCCCCGTTGCCTCAAACCGCGCTGCAAGTCCTGCCGACCCGCACCCTCTACCAGTTTGAAGGGTCGGGCGTCCGCGTCAGCCTGACCTTCATGACTCCGTCGCTGCCCGACGACCTTGACGTGTTCGCCCGTCCCCTGACCTACCTGACCTGGGACGTTTCGACCACGGACAACCAGCCCCACGCCGCCCAACTGATGGTCTCGGTGGGCGCGGCACTGGCCGTGAACACTCCCGACCAGCCGGTGACGTGGGCCCGCGAATCCGTCGGACCCCTGACCGTCCTCCGGGTCGGCTCGCAGGATCAGGAAGTGCTACGCAAGAAAGGGGACGACCTGCGCATCGACTGGGGCCACGCCTACCTGGCCGCCGACGGCTCGCAGGCCCTCGGATCGGCGGGCGACGCCTCGGCGCTGAGCGCCGCCTTCGCGACCGACGGCAAATTGCCCAGCACTGACGACCCCCGCCAGCCTCGACCGGCCAATGACGCGTCGCCCTCGCTGGCGATGGCCTACGACCTCGGCAACGTCTCGGCCCAGGCAATTCGTCGTCAAGCCATGCTGGCCTACGATGATGGGTTCTCGATCACCTACTTTCGCAAGGCCCTGAAACCCTACTGGAGGCGAAAGGGGGCCGACGCCGCCGGGCTCCTGGCCACCGCCCATGCCGAGGCCGACGCCCTCCGCGACCGTTGCGTCGCCTTCGATCGCGAGTTGATGGACGACCTCGCCCGAGCCGGCGGCGAGAAGTACGCCCAACTGGCCGCCCTGGCCTACCGACAGGCGTTCGCCGCCAACAAGCTCGTCGCCGACGGCAATGGCCAGCCTTTGATGTTCGCCAAGGAAAACTTCAGCAACGGCTGCATCGCCACCGTCGACGTCTTCTACCCGATGGGTCCGCTGCTGCTGCTCACGAGCCCCGCACTGACTCGCGCGACCTTGCAGCCGATCCTGGCCTATTCCGCCTCGGAGCGCTGGGCGTTCCCCTTCGCCCCTCATGACCTCGGCACCTATCCCCAGGCCAACGGGCAGGTCTACGGCGGCGGCGAGCGGACCGAGGCCGACCAGATGCCGGTCGAGGAGACCGGCAACATGCTTTTGCTGCTGGCCGCCCTGGCGAAGGTTGAAGGCAACGCCGAGTTCGTCACGCCCTACTGGTCGCAACTCCGCCGCTGGGCCACCTACCTGGAGACCAAGGGGTTCGACCCCGAAAACCAGCTCTGCACCGACGACTTTTCCGGCCACCTGGCTCACAACGTCAACCTCTCGGCCAAGGCGATCCTGGCCCTCGCCGCGTTCGGCCAGCTTTGCGAGGCCCGTGGCGAGGCCGTTGACGGAGCCCGCTATCGTGACGTCGCCCGAGCGATGGCCGTCCGCTGGGCCAAGGAGGCCGACGATGGCGACCACTATCGACTCGCCTTCGACCGGCCCGGAACCTGGAGCCAGAAATACAACCTCGTCTGGGACCGGCTCCTGGGCCTGGGGATCTTTCCGCCCGAGGTGATCGCCAAGGAACTCGCCTCCTACCCTCCGAGAATGGACCCCTTCGGCCTGCCTCTCGACAACCGAAAGCCCTATGCCAAGCTCGACTGGACGGTCTGGACCGCGACGATGGTCGCCGACCGCGCCGGTTTCGAGACACTGGTCAACCCGATTCACAAGTACCTCGACCAGACCTCCACGCGCGTCCAGATGGCCGACTGGTATTTCACACAAGACGCTCGCCAGGCCGGCTTCCAGGCTCGCTCGGTGGTGGGTGGAGTATTCATCAAGCTGCTGGGCGACGAGGCCACCTGGAAGAAGTACGCCAGCCGAGGCCAGGATCACCCCAAGGGATGGGCCCCCATCCCCTCCCCCCCGCTTATCCGCGAAGTAATCGCCACCGCCCGAAACCACGAGGCGTCCTGGCGATTCACCACGCATCAACCAGCCGCGGAGTGGGCGACCCCCACCTTCGCCGCCGCCGACTGGTCCGACGCCCCTGGAGGCTTCGGAAGCGCCGGCACTCCTGGCACCTCGGGTGCTCTTCGCACGGAGTGGAACACGTCCGACATCTGGCTGAGACGCCAGTTTCAGGCCCCTCCCGTCGTCGGGGACGCACAACTCCAACTTCTCGTCCATCACGACGAGGACGCCGAGGTCTACCTTAACGGCGTCCTCGCCGCCAAGCTTTCGAGCTACACCGGCGACTACGAGGCCGTGCCGATTCGCCCCGAAGCCCGGGTCGCCCTCAAGCCGGGCGCTGAGAACATTCTGGCCGTCCATTGTCACCAGAGCACCGGCGGCCAGTTCATCGACGTCGGCCTCGCCACCGTGCAAGAGCGTTCGCGTTGAGCCCCTCGCCCGGCCCGACCCCCAGTCAGGTCGCCTGTTCGTCGGGCCGGGCGGTCTCCTGAAGTAACTCGGCCACCAATGCGGTCCATCCCGTCTGGTGGCTTGCCCCCAACCCGCAACCCAGGTCGCCGTGAAAGTACTCGTAAAACGGAATGTGATCGTTCCAGTGCTCGTCTCGCTGGAACAGGTCCGTCTTGCCGAACACTGGCCGTCGACCGTCGGCCGGGTTGCGCAAAAAGATCGAGGCCAACCGGTTGGAAAGGTCGTCGGCGATCGTGGCAAGGTCGCCGACGGTTCCGGACCCCTTGGGATGCTCCACGGTCAGGGTCGACCCATAATAAAGGTGGGCCTCCCGAAGCGACTGAATCATCAGGTAATTGACCGGGAACCAGATCGGCCCTCGCCAGTTTGAGTTACCCCCGTACATCGGCACGGCCGACTCGGCCGGCTCATAGCGCACCGACTGTCCGTCGCACTCATACGGGTGCTCGGCGTGCTCCCGAGACAGCGACCGTAGGCCATAATCCGAAAGGAACTGGTTGGGGTCGAGCATCCTGGTCAGGACTGCCTCGTACTTCGAGCGATCGGCGATCGACAGCAGCCGATACCCGCCTGGTCCCGGCGTGGTGAGCAGGCAGGCGTTGTCGGCCAGCGTTGGGCGATACTTCAAATACCACTCCACGCGGCGGCGGAAGTCGGGCAGCCGTTCCCACGTCTCCTCGGAGATGGCGAGGTTGGCGAACAGGGGGACCAGCCCCACGAACGACCGGAGTCGCAGGACCTGGGGGTGCCCGTCTCCCCGGCGAATGATGTCGTAATAGAACTGATCCTGACGATCCCACAGGCCAATCCGGTCCCCCAGGCCGTTGATCGAGTGGGAAATCGCCACGAAATGCTCGAAGAACTTTGTGGCGGTCGACTCGTAAGCCGGACGGGTCTTGGCCAGTTCGAGCGCGATCGCCAGCATGTCCAGGCAAAACAGCCCCATCCACGCGGTGCCGTCGGCCTGCTCGATCCACGCCCCCTCGGGCAGCCCTTCCGGCTTGCTCCGGTCGAAGACGCCGATGTTGTCCATCCCCAGAAATCCGCCCTGGAAGGCGTTGCGGCCGGTGGAATCCTTCCGGTTGACCCACCAGGTGAAGTTCAGCAGAAGCTTGTGGAACACTTCCTCAAGGAAGTCGACATCGGCCCGGCCGTTGCGGTCGCGGTCAATCTCGTAAATGCGTCGGGCCGCGTGGGCGTGGACCGGCGGGTTGACGTCCGAGAAGTCCCACTCATAGGCGGGCAACTGGCCGTTGGGATGCATGTACCACTCGCGAAGCAGCAGAATCATCTGCCGCTTGGCCCACTCCGGGTCGAGTCGGGACAGCGGGATGCCGTGAAAGGCCGAATCCCAGGCGGCGAACCAGGGATACTCCCACTTGTCGGGAACACTCAGCACATCCAGGCAATACATATGGCCCCACTCGGCATTGCGTCCATTCGCCCGTGGCGACGGCGGAGGAGGTCCGGCCGGGTCGCCTTCCAGCCAGAGTTCCACGCTGTAGTGGTAAAACTGCTTGTTCCACAGGAGACCCGCCCACGCCTGTCGCTGAACGCGCTTCTGATCTTCGTCGAGTTCGGGAGGGTGAAGGGCCTGGTAGAATTCGTCCGCTTCGGCCAGGCGGTCCCGCAGAATCGCGTCGAAGGCCGCTCGCGGCAGAGATTCCGAGCGGGTCGAAATCCGGACACGGATCTCCCAAGATTCCCCGGGCTCCAGCCTCTTGCGAAACCGCGCCGCGGCCTTGGTCCCGACCTGGGATGGGTTGACGCAAGCGTCCCGGCCGTGAATGACCGCCTCATGGAACGCGTCCTTGACATGGGGGCCAGCGTTGGGAACGCCGAACAAACGTTCGTTGTTGGTGTCGTTCTCGGTGAACAAAAGCCGAGGCGCGTCCGATCCATCCGCCTCGGCGAACCACCAGCGCTCCCCCAGCCTTGAATCGGTCGCGTGGATCACTCCCTCCCCCGCGACCGAGAGCTCGGGGCGCTGGGTCGGATTTCCCCACGACCAGCGATTACGGAACCAGACGTGCGGCAGAACGTGCAACTCGGCCGGGTCGGGGCCCCGGTTCGTCGCCGTGATCCGGCAGAGGATCTCGTCGGGCGCCTCCTTGGCATACTCCACCAGCACGTCGAAGTAGCGACCCTCTTTCCAGTCGTCCTCCAGGGCGTCGACCAGCTCGAACTCGCGATCGGTCGAGCCCCGCCGCCGACCTTCCTCCACCAATCGCTCATACGGGTACTCGGCCTGGGGATACTTGTAGAGCATCCGCATGTACGAGTGCGTCGGGGTGGCATCAAGGTAGAAGTAATACTCCTTGACATCCTCGCCGTGGTTCCCTTCCGGCCCCGACAGGCCGAACAGGCGTTCCTTCAGGATGGGGTCGCGACCGTTCCACAGGGCCATCGCCAGGCAAAGGTTCTGGTGGCGGTTACAAAACCCCGCCAGGCCGTCCTCGTTCCACCGGTAAGCGCGACTCCGGGCCTGGTCGTGAGGAAAGCTTTCCCAGGCATCCCCCTCGACGCTGTAATCCTCGCGGACCGAGCCCCACGACCGCTCACTGACGTAAGGCCCCCAGTCCTTCCAATTCGCGTTCCGCGAACGACTCTCTTCCAGGCGTCGATGCTCGGCGGTCTCGGCTTGCGGCATGGTCGCTTTCCAAAAAGGCGTCGTCCGTCGCTCTCGGGACAGGGTCGTCCGGGTGCATCTTGGGCCGGGGCATCGCACTCCGAACGGCCCGTCGGATCGAGTTAGGTGGACGGCCCCGCGTCCAGAAGGCGGTCGAGGTAGGCGACGAGTTTGTCACCAACCGGCGGCAAGGCCCGATAGCCCACATACCCGTCGGGTCGGACCAGGTAGAGACAGGGCGAACCACCCCCATA
Source organism: Isosphaeraceae bacterium (assembly GCA_965201075.1). Taxonomy (GTDB): domain Bacteria; phylum Planctomycetota; class Planctomycetia; order Isosphaerales; family Isosphaeraceae; genus CBDAVP01. The sequence continues at coordinate 143,233 of CBDAVP010000003.1, forward strand.
ACGCCTCGACGCCGACCCTTCGGCATCGGGCCACGAAGCGCTGGCCCAGGGGGGTTTGGGTTGATTCGAAACCCAAACCGTCCGCACATCCTTCGGCCGCTCGCGAGCCGCCCGCTCCCCCGCGGTTCTCAGCGACTCGGCGTCGGCCTCGGGATGAGTGCCGGGGAAGAGCAAGAGGGTGTGATCCGTCGGCGAAAAGGTATCGATGAGTCGGGGGTCTCCCTCGTTGGCGCCAGGCACATCGGGAGCCCGGTCGCCGGGATGCGGACCGGTGGCGAAGTCCAGCGCATCCACGAACCCCGGCTCTCCGGGTTGGCGAGAGTGGGGGAACGCCGCGTGAAGAACCCCCGCGCGGTCCTCGGCGACGATGGGGCTCCCCCGGTAGCCCACCGCGAGTTCCGACGCACCCAGCGAGAACCGCCGCCGAACGAAGTCGAATTCCGAAAGCAGCCGCATCAGGCCGTCTCGCACCGTCCGCAACACCTCTCCGCGGAGGGTCACGGCCCTCGTGGCCAGGTCCGAACCCCGCAACACCCCTTCAGCCACGGGCCGACGCTCCGCTCCATACGAATCCAGCAAGGATTCCCTGGCGCGGCCCTGGCACACCAGAGCGAGTTTCCACGCCAGGTTCGTGGCGTCCTGGATGCCCGTGTTCATCCCCTGGCCACCGGCGGGGCTGTGAATGTGCGCCGCGTCCCCAGCCACGAAGCAGCGTCCTTCTCGATAGCGGTCGACCACCCGCCGATGAATGTGAAACGTCGAGGTCCACAACGGGTCATCCACCGTGGCGTCGGGCTGGCCGTGGGCCCTCACCAGATCTCGAAAATGGGCGACGATCTGAACGGGGTCGTCGGAATCGATCAGGCCTGAGCCCTCGATCAGCCTCCAGCGATTTCCCGGCAAGGGGAACGCCAGCAAGGGACCCCCCGGGGTGAGTAACGCGAGGGCTTCATCCCTCGGCATCGACCAGCCCACGTGGAGGTCGGCCAGCACGAACCGTTCCTCGTATTCACTTCCCTCGAAGGCCAGATTCAGCCCCTTCCGCACGGCGCTACGAGCCCCATCGCAGCCGATCAGCCAGCGGGCCCGCGCCTCCCGTCGCGTGCCGTCGTGCGCGGAAAGGGTCGCCGTCACGCCCGACCCGTCCTGGGCGAAACGTTCCAGCTTCGTTCCCCGCTCCACCGAGCCACCGAGTTCCACCAGCCGGTCGGCCAGCAGGCGTTCGGTGTACCCCTGCGGCAAGATCAGGATGTAGGGATAGGGGGTGTCCATCTCGTCCAGGTCCAGCCCCAGGTGCAGGACCCGCCGGCCATCGCTATATGCATTGAAGCCATGAACCTTGTGACCCTCGGCCAGGGCGCGGTCGGCCACGCCCAGTCCCCGGAACTGTTCCAGGGTCCGCGCCTGGACGGCCAAGGCGCGCGACTCGGTCAAAGGTGTGGGCTCGGGGCGCTCCTCCACCACCCGGCAGTCCACCCCTCTGAGGCGCAATTCACAGGCCATCGCCAGGCCGACCGGCCCCGCGCCGACGACCAGAACCTCAACTTCGTCGCGGCTGGATTCGGGCATCTCCCGGGCTCCGTCAATGGAGGATCTGGGTTCGGTCGCACCAACGAACCCGAGCATAGGCGGCGCCCCTCGGGTTGTCCATCGACCGCAACGACAGCGTTGGGACCAGGTCCCAGACCTGACGAATGGATTCGGGGCTATCCATTTTGCCCGACCGGTTGAGTCGAAGAGGCTCGCGCCGAACCGATAGCAAGGTCAGGGGTTCGGCTGGATCGGACGGTTGACAGGGCGCGACCCATGTTCTAGATTGTTCGATCTGATCCCCCGGATTGGGTCGGCCCGCGCGCCGATCATCCGCCACCGGCGATGAGGTTCCGCCTCGCCGAGTGGCCTCGCCGTCCCCCTTGTCAGGTGGAAACCTCTCATGGACACCCCGACGCCGCCGCCGCCGATCGCCGTCGATCTGGGCCGGATCGCCCAAGACTTACAGATCCGCCGCGTCCAGGTCGAAAGCGTCGTGCAGCTCCTCGACGAGGGGAATACCGTCCCGTTCATCACTCGCTACCGGAAGGAGCGCACCGGCAACCTCAATGAGGTGGCCGTGCACGAAGTCCAGGTACGAGTGGGCCGGCTCCGCGAACTGGCCGAACGGAAGGAAACCATCCTGAAGGCGATCGAGGCCCAGGGAAAGCTCGGCGACGAACTGCGCGAGGCCATCCAGGCCGCCGACAACCCCAAGCGCCTGGAAGATCTGTACCTCCCTTATAAGCCCAAGAAGAAGAGCAAGGCCGGCGACGCTCGCGAGCGAGGGCTCGAACCGCTGGCCGTGCGGGTCTGGGGACGGGATGAGTCGCTGACGGACCTCGACGCCGCCGCCGCCGAGTTCCTCAACGCCGAGAAGGGGGTCGACTCCGTCGAGAAAGTTCTCGAAGGCGTCGGCCACATCCTGGCCGAGTCGATCAGCGAACTGGCCGCCGTCCGCGACGCCGTGCGCCGCGTTGTCTGGAAGACCGGCAAGATCGCCACGACCAAGGGCGAAGTCACCGAGGCGCAGGGACTGGAGTTTCGCGACTATTTCGAGTACTCCGAGCCGGTGGCCAACATCCCGCCCCACCGGGTGCTCGCGATCAATCGAGGCGACAAGGAAGGCCCGCTCAAGGTCAAACTTGACGTGCCCCGTCAGGAATTGGAGCGGGCGTTGTTCCACCAGCTTCCCCTGGAAGGGCACCCTCAACGAGTCATCTTCGAGAAGTCGGCCATCGACGCGCTGGACCGGCTGCTCATGCCCAGCCTGGAGCGCGAGGTCCGTCGCGACCTGACCGAGATGGCCGAGCGCCACGCCGTCGAGGTCTTCGCCCGCAACCTCCGCAGCCTGCTGCTCCAGCCTCCCATCACCAAACAGGTCGTCCTGGCCCTCGACCCCGGGTTCCGCACCGGCTGCAAGGTGGCGGTGCTGGACGGCCATGGCGTCTTGATCGACCAGTCGGTCATCCACCCCCACGCCCCGCAAAACCGCCGCCACGAGGCGAAACAGGCGATCAAGGACCTGGTCGCCAAGCACCAGGTCGGCGTGATCGCCATCGGCAACGGGACCGCCTGCCGGGAAACCGAGGAGTTGGTCGCCGAGGTCATCGCCGAGGGAACCAAATTCCACCAGGCGGCCCAGTCCGGCGACGCCTCGGCCCTCCCCGCCGAGCCGAAAGCCGAGGACGCGACCGCTTCCGAGCCCCCCACCGAGGCGGAATCCGCGACGCCTCCTCCTCCGGCCGACGTCCCCGAACCTTCCACCGAGACCGCGGACCTCGCGGCCACCGCGGAATCGCAACCACTAGAGCCGCCGACCCCAGAGGACCCCACCTCCCCGGAGCCCGCGACCGAGCCCCATCCGACCGGGGAGTTGACCAACGGGACAACTTCGACCGAAATCCCCGCCGAGGCCTTCCCGCCAATCTCGGGGGGGGGACCCGATGAGGGTGAGTCCCCCACCGCCGCGGAAGAAGCGGGAATTCCCCCCGCCGCGGGTTACTCCGAGGGGATCATCGAGGAAGCCCAGGCCCTCCGTGCCGACCTCCTGGAACACTCGGAGCGCACCCACAATCCCGCGCGAGAGATCGTGATCGAGGGTGAGTCGCCGCAAACCGAGGCGGTCTCCGAAACCCCGATCGAGACCATCCCTCCGCCCGACCCTGAGAGCACTTCAACCCAGTCCGCCCCGACCACGATCGAGGCGCCGATCGCCGAGGATCTCGTATCCTCGCCCGAGGGAGAGTCGGCCGGGATGGCTCGGCTCGCCGTCGAAGCGCCAATCCAGGAGTCGCCCGTCGGAACTCACGCCGAGGGTGACTCTTCCCCCGCCGAGTCCCCGGGCGAACCCCAAGAAACCGCCCCTCCCCACGAGTCCGGGGCGCAGGCGGTGGAAGCCCCGCTTTCCGAGTCGTCCACCGCGACCGAGGGAACGCCCAATGCGCCGTCGGCGTCCCTGACCGGGCCTCCCAAGGGCGCTCCGCCTTCGTCCTCGACCGGCAAGGGATCGGGCAAGGGGGAACCTCGTCCTCCGCGTCCCAAGCTGCCGCCCCCTCCGCCCAAACCCCACCCGGCTGACCCCCTGCTGGCCAAACTCGCCTATGTGGTGGTCAACGAGGCCGGGGCCAGCATCTACTCCACCAGCCCCGTCGGCCGCGAGGAATTTCCCGAGTACGATGCCACGACCCGGGGCACTGTTTCCATCGGGCGGCGGCTCCAGGACCCTCTGGCCGAGTTGGTCAAGATCGAGCCTCAGAGCATCGGCGTCGGTCTCTACCAGCACGACGTGAATCCCAAGCACCTGAAGGATTCTCTGGAGTCGGTCATCGAAAGTTGCGTCAATTTCGTTGGGGTCGACCTGAACACGGCCAGCATCCCGCTGCTTCGGCACGTTTCGGGGCTGAACCAGCTGACCGCCCGGCGGATCGCCGAACATCGCCAGGCCAACGGTCCCTTCACCCACCGAGAGCAGTTGAAGGAGGTCGACGGCGTCGGCCCGGCAACCTTCACTCAGGCGGCGGGGTTCCTGAAAGTCCGCGAGTCGGCCAATCCGCTCGACCGCACCTGGATCCATCCCGAAAGCTATGAAGTCGCCACCCGGGCGCTCGAAAAATTGGGCTTCACCCCGGACGTGATCCTTCATCGCGACCAACTCCCAGCGCTCCACGAAAAGTTCAATGAGGCGAACCTGCCCGACCTCGCCAGGGAACTCGAGGTGGGCGAGCCGACCCTGCACGACATCTTCAACGCCCTCGCCCGGCCCGACCGCGACCCCCGCGATGACCTGCCCAAGCCGATCTTCAAGACCGGCATCCTCAAGCTCGAAGACCTGACCGCGGGCATGGAACTCAAGGGCACGGTTCTCAACGTGGTCGACTTCGGCGCCTTTGTCGATATCGGCCTGAAGGATTCCGGCCTGGTCCACATCAGTCAGTTGGCCAATCGTTACATCAAAAGTCCCCACGACGTTGTCAGTGTGGGCGACGTCGTCACAGCCTGGGTCATGGGTGTCGACGGCGAGCGCAAGCGGGTTTCGCTGACGATGGTCCAGCCCGGAACCGAACGTCCCCGGGGTGGCCCGCCGGAACGAGGCGAGCGACCCAGCCGACGGCCACCGCAGGGGCAAGGGCCGGGCGGCGAAGGCGGCCCCGGTCAAGGGCAGGCTCAAGGCCCAGGCCGCCAGGGTGACCGTCGCGGCCCAGGACCCCGTTCCCCCCAAGGTCCTCCCCGCGCCGATTCGGCGGGCGGCCCCGGGGCAGGCCCTGGAGCCGGTGGCCCAGGCGCCCGACCGGGTGGGGCTCCCGGCGGAGCGGCCCGACCCAACATGCGCGTCCCGGGTCCGCCCCAGCGGCCCCAGGGCGGAGCCTTTGGCCGCACCGGTGGTCCGCGAACGGGAGGGGGCGGAAGTCAGAACCGTTACGGATCGCCTCCCCCTCAACCCTCGGGCTCGACGCCCGCGGCCCCGCCGAAGCCAGCCAAACCGGCCGGACCGCCCCCACCCCTGTCCAAGGCCGCGCTCACCGGGACGGTCCCGTTGCGGTCGTTCGGACAACTCAAGCAACTTTGGACCGCTCTCGTGGACGAGCCCGTGGAAGGTGCCCCGCCGTTGAGCCCGGAAGGCAACCCCCCCCACGATTCTGGAGCGACTCCCGAATCTCCGACTCCGCCTCCGGTCAAGGAAGGGCCGCCCCAGGTCGAGCCGAGTCCCGACCCCCAGCCCGAATCGGATCAATCGAGCAATTGAGCGGGCCGTCACCAGGACGGCCTGGTGATTCCCCCGGCGAATCTGGTCCGGGTCGCCGGCGAGTCTAGAATCATCCGAGGGTTCCGCCGAATCTTGGCGGCCCGGGGAGAGATGGCCGTAATGTGGATGTTCGCCTGGCGCAACCTCATGACTCGCCCCCTGCGCACTGCTCTGGCGCTGGTCGGCCTGTCCATCCCGATCCTGGGAGTTCTGGGGCTCTATGGCATCTCGGGAGGCTTGCGAAATCTGGTCGGTAGCACCCTGAACAAGATTCAGGGAGTGGTCGTCCTCAGGGAAGACTGCCTCAGCCCGGTCTTCAGCGACATGCCGATGTCGGTGGCCGACCAGTTACGCTCCATCCCGGGAATACAGGCGGTGGCCCCCGAGTTATGGAAGCAGGCACCAAGGATTGACAACCGCGGCGCAATGGGGCTGGCCGACCTGGCCAGGGCCGCCAGCGGCGACGTCAAGGCCCAGCAGAGTCTATTGGATAAGCCGTTGATCCTGGGCCAGGACATCCCCTCCCACATCCCTCTCAAGACCCACCTCTTTCCCAAAGCACTGGTCGCCGGCCGATTCCTCGTGCCCAGCGACCGCGGCCAGCCCAATATCGTGATTAGCAAGAAGGTGGCCCACGACTTCCGTCTCGGCAAGAACGGCCCGGATCGGAAGGTGGGCGATACCCTGAAGATCGGACCCAAAACGTTTCACATTGTCGGAATGTACAGCACGGGCTCAATGTTGCTCGATGTCGCGATCTTGATGGACATCGACACCGCCCGAAACCTCCTCGGCGTCTCCCCCACGCAATGCTCCAGTTGCTACGTCGAGATGACCGACCCTTCCAAGAATCTCCAGATGGCCGAGACGATTCGGGTGAAAGTCCCGGGGTACGAGGCCCGGCCGATGGAGCGAATCCTGTCCGACTTCGCCAACATCATGGGCCAGGTCGAGTCCTTCCTGCTCATGACCGTCCTGCTGGCGCTGGTCGTCGGCGTCGTCGGGATCGTCAACACGATGTTGATGAGTACCTATGAACGCTACGCGGAATTCGGCGTCCTGCGTACCAATGGTTGGTCCCGGGCGGATGTTTTGGGTCTGGTGACTCGGGAGAGTGCCTTCCTGGGGTTGATGTCGGGCATCCTCGGCTGCCTCCTGGCCTGGCTTGGGGCAACCCTGGCCAATCAGTTCCTGGGGGGCGGGTTGCAACTCATCATCACGCCGAGACTGGTGGCCCTGGGACTTTTCCTCTCGCTAGGGATGGGAACCCTCGGCGGCCTGATCCCGGCCTGGCGGGCGTCGAGACTCGTGCCGATGGACGCGATCCGGCTCGGGGCAAGGTAGACGGCTCGCCCGAGGTGGGTTGGCCGCGGGTCCCGTGCGGAGGATGGCGATTCATGATCGAGGTTGACGACGTTCACAAGTCGTTCCGCAGTGGCGACCGGATGATCGAGGTCTTGCGCGGAATCTCCTGCCAAATCCCCGACGGCCGTTGCGCCTTTATCGTGGGCCCCTCGGGTTCAGGCAAAAGCACTCTGCTCTACCTCCTCGGCGCGTTGGATCGCGCGACCTCGGGAACGATTCGGGTCGATGGCCGCGACCTGACGGCCATGTCCGAGGCGGAACAGAACACGTATCGACGAGACAAGGTCGGGTTCGTCTTTCAGTCATTCAACCTGATTAACAACCTCCCAGCGCTCGACAACGTGCTGGTGCCGTTCATGCCGGGGGGCGTACCAGCCGGAGCCCGTGAAAAGGCGGTTGACCTGCTGACCCGAGTCGGCCTGGCGGACCGTCTGGATCACAAACCCCGGCACCTTTCCGGCGGCGAGCAACAGAGAGTGGCGATCGCTCGAGCGCTAATCAAGGACCCCATGCTGGTCCTCGCCGATGAGCCCAACGGTCAACTTGATTCCCGCAGTGGCGAGGAGATCTACCGGATCTTGCGAAGACTTCAGGCCGAGCGGAACAGCACCTTGGTCGTCGTCACCCACGACCGGCGGTTCATCACCGCCGACGATCTGGTCCTGGAGATCGAGGACGGTCAACTCCGCGGCGAAGGGGGCCTGGTCGATCAAACCGACGACCTGGCCGAGGCCAGTTCGCGATGACTCTCTCCAACCGAGAACGGAACGCCCCTGAACCGTTGGAGACGCGGGGTTGACGGTGGAGTGCCGGTGGGGTATCACTCGCCCCGACCGGACCGGCGCTTGCGCCGGGGGGTCGGCCAACGTCGCATCCGGAGATTGGTCCGGAGAACCACGCCCGATCCAGTCCGACCCGCACACGCCTTGACGCCCTCGGGCCTGCCTGACCGTCCGCCGGGCCGCAGCCGTCGCCTCCAAGGAAGGAGTCCGCCGTGACGACCGTCGCCTCGTGGGTCGCCGACATCCCCGAACGCCGAGCCCGGCGCCTCGTCTGGTCGACCTTCGCGTTGCTGCTGGTCGTCGCCGCCTGCTGGTACGCCAAGAAGGCCTCCGACGGCAACAGCGCCTTCGTCCGCTGGCGAGAGCAGGTGCAACTCTTCTGGTTCGACGGCGTGAACATCTGGGATAAGCAGATGTTCCCCAACCCGCCGATTGTCCCAATCTCGATGTTGCCGCTGATGCTCCTGCCAACGGTCCTTGGCGGGGCGATGCTCTGGTTCGCCCTGAAGGCCGGGCTCGCCGCGCTCTCGGCCCGAACCTGCTTTCGGATGGTTCGAGAAGACTCGGCGACGCCATTCTCCCCGTGGGCCGAGGGAATCGTCCTGCTCCTGAGCCTCCGGCCGATCCTGAGCGACCTACACCACGGCAACAACAACCTCATCATCCTCGCGCTGATCGTGGCGACCCTCTCCGCCTGGCGGAAAGGTTACGACGTCCTGGCGGGGCTGGCCCTCGGCTTGGCCATCACTTACAAGGTCACGCCCGCCCTGTTCGTCCTCTACTTCGCCTATCGGGGATCGTGGCGGACCGTGGTTTCCACCGGGCTCAGCGTGGGGATCTTCTTGCTGATCGCCCCCAGCCTGGTGATCGGGCCCGAGTTCAACGGCCAGTGTCTGCACATGTGGTGGCACCGAATTTTGAGCCCCTTTGTCGCCGGGCACGAGATGACCGGCCAGGAGATCAATCAGTCGATGGTCGGCGTCCTCGCCCGGCTCTTCACCAAGCCGGTCGAGCGGACCGACCGCTACGACATGCTCTTCGACGATCGCTACCTCCTGGCGATGGACCCCGGCACGGTGGCGAGAATCGCCAAGGGAATCCTCCTGGGAATGCTCGGCTTGCTGGCCTACTTCTGCCGGACCAAGATCCGCCGCCGCGACGACCCTCGGTTGCTCGGAGAGTTCAGTCTGGTTGTCCTGACCATGCTGATCGTCTCGGAACGAAGCTGGAAACATCACTTCGTGACCGTCCTGTTGCCCTATGCGTACCTGGTCTGGCAGGTCCAGAAATTCCCAAGATTCTCAACGAAGCGGCTGGTCCTCGTGGGCTCACTCCTGGCCTCGGCCTTCCTGATGGCGACGACGTCCAGCGAGGTCGGCGGGGTGTTGGGGGGTCACCAGGGGCACAAACTCGCCCAGTTCTACGGGATGTTCTTGTGGGCTGGTGTGGTCCTCTACGTGGCGACGGCTTGGCGGGTCGTGGCCGAGCGAGGCGAGGTCGCGCCCGTCTCCAACGACCCGATCCCAACGCCTCACCTGGCGATCCTGCCACGGAAAACGACAACCGATTCGCTGCAACTCGCTCCCGAAGCATGACTTCGACCGTTTGAGATTCGGCTCAAGCCACTGACTCTTTCGACCCGATGAAACCTCAAGATCGCGCAAGTCGGCGCGACCGGCACGAACCCCCAGGTGGTTCGGTGATTTCCCGGTCGAGCGGACGGACGCTCAGGAGGGTTGAGATGAGTCATTTCCCGCGCCCGAAGAGTCGGCCCGTGGTTGAGGGATTGGAAGGCCGATCGTTGCTGACCGGGGGCGCCGGGAGCACCTTCGCCCTGGTCCCCGCCACGGTCGCCACGGCCGGCGGCACGGCGGCTCAGACGTTCACGATCAACCAGAATCAGTTCACGGGCTCGGGGGGAAAGATCACCCTGGGCATCGACGTCGCGGCCAACTCCGGGTCGAAGCTCAGCCCCAAGATCGTCTCAGTCCTCGGACCCGACCACAAGCCGTTGCATCTGACCCACTCGAACTACTCACCCCAGATTGCCCGTAGCGAGGGGCAGTCGAGCACTCGGGGGGTTCTCGTCACGCTGCCGGTCGGCGCCACGCCGAGCACCTATACCGTGGTGGTCGCCGGTCAAAAGAAGACTTCGGGCGTCGGGATGCTGGGCTTCTATCTACCGGGAGACAGCAACGGCGATGGCGTCGTCGACAGCACCGACATTCAGGCGATCAAGACGGCGATGGGTTCGAAGACCGGCGGCGCGAACTACGATTTCGAGGCCGACGCCAATCGTGACGGGCGAATCGACCGGGCCGACCTGAAGCTCGCCCAGCAAGACCTGGGAGCCAAGACCACGATCGAGCCGCTGATCTCCTCCAATATCGACCCGGACAGCATCAGCACCTACCAGCAGCGGACCACCAACGTGCAGACCATCCACCTGACCGGCAACGCCTCGGCCGGCGCGACCATCACCTATCAGGACATCGCCGACAAGATGCCCGCGGTCACCAGCACCGCCGATGCCTCGAACAAATATGGAATCTTCCTGACCTTGAGTCAGGGATCGAACACGTACAAGGTGACCTCGACCGACTCGTTCGGCCAGTCAATCACCGGGACGATCGACCCCATTGTCTACAACCCTTCACTGCCTTCGTTGAGCCAACTGGCTGCGGGGTTGTCCAGCGCCCCCACGACCACCACTGACCCCACCAAATGAGTTAGCCGGGGACATCCCGGGCGCGAGCCACGGCCGCCAGGACTTCGGGATCCGGGTCCTGGGCGGCCTGTCTCAATGATGCGATGGCCTGCGGCGTGCCGATACGGCCCAGGGCCCAGGCGCAGGCCGACCGGACGACCGGGTCGGTGTCGTGCAAGAGACGGTCCGCCAACAGCGGGATCGCCTCGGCGGCTCGTCGCCCTCCCAGGACGAGGGCCGCATTACGTGCGAGACCCTGTCGCTTGGCGCGGGCCAGAGCGGTTCCTTTCAGCGATCTCCGCAAGGTGTCCGGTTCGGCCCCGAGCCATTCCAGCAGATCGGGCGTGGCGGCATCGGGCCGGGGGGCGAGCGACGGTTCCCGACCGGGGGGAGCCTTGCGATTCCAGGGGCAGACGTCCTGGCAGATGTCGCAACCAAAGGCCCAGCCGTGAAGGTTGGCGGCGGCCTCGTCCGGGATTGGTCCCTTGTGCTCGATCGTCCAGTAACTGATGCAGCGATTGGCGTCGAGCCGCCCCGGCTGGACGAACGCGTCGGTGGGGCAGGCGTCCAGGCAACGGGTGCAGGTGCCGCAGTGATCCGCCATGAACGGCTCGTCCGGGCGAAGGTCCGCGTCAGTCAACAAGGTCCCGAGCACCGTGAACGACCCAAGCCGGCGGTGGATCAACATCGTGTTCTTGCCAATCCACCCCATCCCCGCCAGTCGTGCGAAGTCACGTTCCAGGAGCGGAGCGGTATCGCAAACCGCGCGGCCGGCGGTCCCGGGGCGTTCGGTCCGGAGCCAGTCGAGCAGGCTTTCCAGCCGTCGCCAAAGTACCTCGTGGTAGTCGTCGCCTCGGGCATAGCGGGCCACCTTGCCCAGGGTCGGCCCCTCGGCCAACTCTTGCCTGGCGCCGTAGACCATCGCCACGACCACGGCCGAACGGACGCCCGGTAACAAATGACTCGGGTGGGAGCGAGCGTCGGCCTGGCGATGGAGATAACCCATGCCGGCGGCGAAACCCTCGCGCAGCCAGGACAGGAAGTCGGGATATCCCGGAGGCGCCATGGCCGGGGCAATCCCCACGGCCTCGAACCCCAGCCGCAGGGCTTCGGCCTTGAGGCGGTCGGTCAGGTCATCCGAGGCATTCATCGCTGGAAATGGGGGCCGATGGTCTCTCGGACCCAGGCGCGGAGCCGCTTCAACCAGGGGAGATAACCCTCCTTCTCCAAGGACGTGACCCAGGAAAGGATCTCCGCGGCCGCAAGGGAAGGGAAGGCCCGGCTAGCCGTCGCCAGTTGATATTTGCCTTGGCCATCCAGATGAAGAACTCGGAGCGACCCCGATCGGTCGTCGTACACCCAGACTTCGGGGACCTCGAGCGCCTGGCAAATGGAAACCGCCAGGGTCGCCGGGTGGGTGAATTCGACCTCGATGATCAGGTCGGGCGGGGGGTAAATGTCGAGGTCCAGTTCTCCTTCCACCTCGCGGATGATGGCCTCGCGCTCAAGGTAATAACTTAGGTCGCTCATGATACCGCGGTCGAGGTCTTTCCTCTGGAAAAGGGTGGCCCCAGTCGGCTCGAAGGCGATCTCCGACTCCTCACAGATCGTTTTGACCAACGAATCCAGACGCTCAACCCGTCGCTCATGTCGTTTCGAGGGGGTCATTAGCGCCAACTGCCCTTGATCGTAGAGAATTCGGGGTCGCCGTCGGTCGAGTAGCAGCGTCTCAATCGCCAGCAGCCCGTCCCAGCCGACGGCGCCCAGGTGGACGATCATGTCGGGCTCAAGGGCCTTGGGTGGGGCGGGGGAAGACGCCCGGGTTTCCGCCTCGATCGTGACCGTCGTCAACGGAGTGCCTCCAGATCGGATCAGGCTCGCAGGGCGACCGAATCCTTCACGCCGAGGTTCTGGTAGATCCGCCTCGTGGCGTCCGATTGATTGAGAGTATAGAAGTGCAGGCCACGCACCTGGTTGTCGAGCAGGTCGCGGCATTGCTCCGAAGCCCAGTGGATGCCGACCTTGCGAATATCGTCCCCCTCGCAGCGAGCGATCGAGCGGAGCAGGGGGGCCGGGAACCGGGCACCCAGGGCGAGGTCCGCCATGCGGTCCAGGCTCGATCGACGCTCCACCGGCATAATCCCCGCCAGAATCGGCACGCTGATGCCGGCCAGTTCGCAGCGATGGCGGAAATCGAAGAAGTCTCGGTTGTCGAAGAACAATTGCGTGCAAATGTAATCGGCGCCAGCGTCGACCTTGCGTTTAAGGAAGTCCATTTCCTTGAGGCGGTTGGGCGTGGCGGGATGCCCTTCGGGAAAGCCCGCGACTCCGACACCAAACCCCCGAGGATCGGGCTGGTTGGCGTGGGCCTTGAGGAAGCGGACGAGTTCCTCGGCGTGGCGGAAGGCGTCGTTGGCCCGGTCATATCCGGCCTTGTTGCGCGGGGGATCGCCGCCGAGGGCCAGGATGTTTTCCACCCCCGAGGCGGCGTAGCGGTCGAGGATGCCTTCCAGTTCCGAACGGTTATGGCAAACGCTGGTCAGGTGAGAAACGGCGGTCAGGCTGGTCTCGGTCTGGATGCGGCGAATCAGGTCGTGAGTTCGGTCCCGGGTCGTGCCCCCCGCGCCATAAGTGACCGACACGAACGACGGTTGCAATTCCTGAAGCTGCGCGATGACCCCGAACAGCGCTTCGCCTGCCGCGTCGGTGCGAGGGGGGAAAAACTCGAAGCTGAACGTGGTCGGGTGGGCCGTGAAGATGTCGAGAATATGCATCGTCGGGTCGCTTTCCGTGGCTTCGGGTCGGGTGGATCGTGTGCGTCAGGCGGCCGGGGCGGAGAGGCCGTGTCTCGGACAAAGGGACCGGAGCGAGCATCCCTCGCAGCGGGGCCGTAGCGCCAGGCAGGTCCGGCGGCCGTGTTCGATGAGGCGATGGCTGAAGTCGATCCACGAGGCCCGGGGCAGAAGCGCCGCCAGGTCGCGTTCCACCTTCACCGGGTCGGTCTGCTCGGTCAGTCCCAGCCGGAAGGACAGGCGTTTGACATGGGTATCGACGACCACCCCCGAAGGGATGCCGAAAGCGTTGCCCAACACCACATGGGCGGTTTTGCGGCCGACGCCGGGCAGGCTGGTCAAGGCGTCCAGGTCGGTGGGGATTTGGCCCTCCGATCGCTCCACCAGGGCGGCGGCCAGTCCCAGGAGGTTGTGGGCCTTGGCTCGGAAAAAACCAGTGGGACGAATCAACGCCTCGACCTCGGCGCGATCGGCGGCGGTCAGGGCCAGGGCGTCCGGGAAGCGGGCGAAAAGGGCTGGGGTCACGAGATTGACCCGGGCGTCGGTGCATTGCGCCGAGAGAACCGTCGCCACCAGAAGCTCGAACGGGTTTCGATGATTCAAGGCGCAGCGGGGTTCTGGATAGAGGCGGACCAACCGCCGTAACAGTCGAGCCGCCTGGGCTTTCAGGGCTGGGGATGGTTTCTCGACCCCGCCGGACATAGAGCCTCCGCCGGCACCTTGCCGGTTGCACTCGCCAAACTACAATGCGCCTCGATGGTTGAGGATACCCGGGGCGGCGATCTCGGGAAACCCGGCCGGATGACCCGTCCTCGGCCCCGCGGTTTCTGTATCCTCCCGGAATCCTCGACGCGGTAATGTGGTGGGAGGCTCGGTCGTGGACATGGGTGATGGAATGGATATCGACCAGGATTTCAGCCAATTCGGCAATGTCTGCCGCCTGTTCCCTCTGGCGGGAGTGGTGCTCTTCCCCCACGCCGTGCTTCCTCTGCACATCTTCGAGCCACGATATCGACAGATGACCCGTGATGCCTTGGCTGGCGACCGTCTGGTGAGCGTCGTCCAGGCGTTGCCGCGGTCGGGAGATCCCGACCCGCAACGACCCACGATCGAGTCGATCGGCTGTCTCGGCAAGATCCTCCTGCACGAGGAGCTGCCCGATGGTCGGTTCAACTTCCTCCTGCTGGGTTGCGTACGGGTCAGGCTGACCCGGGAATTCGCGGAAGATGGGACGCTCTACCGTCAGGCCGATGCGTCGATCGTGGAGGACGAGGGGCCGACGGACGACCGGATCGGCAAGGCATCGGCCGCGATGTTGATCGAGCGGTTCCTGTCGCTGTCGGAAAAGGGGCCGCCGGTCGACCCCGACCTCGCCGCCCTGCTCACGGGCGACCTGCCCCTGGGGGTGTTGACCGACATCCTGGCCCATGCCCTGGTTCTGCCGCCGCAAGTCAAGCAGTCCCTTCTGGATGAGTGTCGGGTCGACCGCCGGGCCGCGGCCCTGAGCAAGCTTCTGCAAACGCTTCAGGGCGCCACGCCCGGTCCGTCGTCGGGGGGAGGGCGACGCCCCTACCCCCAGCCGTTCAGCGACAATTAGGAGCGTCCCGTCACGATGGGATGGCGAGGCGGTTGCGTTGTCGAGGACAAGGCGATAATCTGTACGGAAGATCGCCCCGCCACTCGACTTACCAACGAACCTCCCGCCATCGTTCCGCGAGTTGCTCCATGGCCGACGGCCCCCTCCGACGCCAGGCGGTCCAGGATGACCCCGAGGCCAGGTCGCCCCATCCCGTCGCGACCCCCGCCGAAGTCGACCAACCCCGCATTCGCAAGGCTGTCCGGGAAATCCTCCTGGCCGTCGGCGAGGATCCGGACCGCGAGGGTCTGCGCGAAACTCCCGACCGCGTCGCCCGCATGTACGCCGAGGTTTTCGGCGGCCTGCGCGTCGATCCCGGAATCCACCTGACCAAGCTGTTTGACGAGCAGTATGACGAGATGGTGGTCGAGCGGGACATCTCGTTCGCCAGCTTCTGCGAGCACCACCTGTTGCCATTCACCGGGCACGCCCACGTCGCCTATCTTCCCAACGGAAAGGTGATTGGTCTGTCCAAAATCGCCCGAGTCGTCGACGCCCTGGCGAAGCGTCCGCAGGTACAGGAGCGGCTGACCTCGCAGGTGGCCGACCTGCTGATGAAGGAGTTGGGAGCCCGAGGGGTGGCCGTGGTGATCGAGGCCAGCCATAGCTGCATGACCGTGAGGGGCATCTCCAAGCCGGGCAGCACCTGCATCACCAGCGCCCTTCGCGGCGCCTTTCGCGAAAAGCCGGCGACTCGCGCCGAGGTGCTGTCCTATCTGTACGGACGTCGGACGTGAGTTGCCCCTCAACGGCGGCGGGCCTGGACCCCATCCCCGATCGGCTCGGCTGACGTGGACGAACGGCGAGCGCGCATTCATGACGACCTGCGAGGGCTGATCGGGGGTGACCTCCGGTTTGGCCCGATTGCCCGCGCCCCCTATGCCCACGACGCCAGTCTCTATGAAATCGACCCCCTGGGCGTGGTGTGTCCCCGATCTCACGAGGAACTCGTGGCCGTGGTCCGCTACGCGCACGAGCACTCCCTGCCCATGCACGCACGGGGAGGCGGGACCGGCCTGGCGGGGGAAAGCCTGGGGCCAGGGCTGGTCCTGGACTTTAGTTGTTACCTCCGACGTATCCTGGAGATCGGTCCGGAAAGCGTGACCGTCCAGACCGGAGTGGTTCTCGACGAGCTGAATCGCCAGCTCGCTCCCCTGGGCCGGAGGATCGGTCCGGACCCCAGCGGCGGAGAGGCTTGCACCATCGGCGGGATGATCGGCGGCAACGCGGCCGGGGCGCGGTCGCTGGCTTACGGCACGACGGCCGACCATGTCGAGCGGCTCCGGGTGCTCTTCGCCAATGGGGATGAGGCCGAACTCGCCCGCCCCGAACCCTGGCCGCTGCTGGACGAGGAGCCGGCGGACTTCAAGGGCCTGGTCACTCGTCGGGTGGCCGGTCTGCTGCATCGCCACGCCGAGTTGATCGACCGCAAAATCCCTCGTTCCCCCCGGAACCGGTGCGGCTACGCCCTGAACGCGACGGCGACCGAGGAGGGGGTCGACCTGCGGCGATTGGTGGTGGGATCGGAAGGGACGCTGGCGTTGGTGACGGAGGCGACCTTGCGGACGGTCCCCACGCCGGGGTCGGTGGGCGTGGTGCTCTTGCCGTTCCGCAAGTTGAACGAGGCGGCCGAGGCCGTGCGGTCGTGCCTGGAGGATTCGCCCGCGGCCTGTGAACTGCTGGATTGGCGGTCGTTGAGCCTGGTCCGGGACGGGCTGCCAGGCTATCGAGAACTGATCTCCGACGCCGCCGAGGCCGCCCTGGTCGTGACCTTCGAGGGGGACGATCCGGCGGGGGTCGCCTCCCGGGTCCGCCGACTGGCCACCCGGTCCTTGAAGCTCGGGACGCTGGCGGCCTCGCCCATCGAGACGACCCGGCGGGAAGAGTGCCGCCGACTGATGGCCCTGCGCGAGGAGGTCCGACCCCTCTTGATGCGTATGGGAGGCTCGGCGAGGCCGGTGCCGCTCATCGAGGACATCGCCCTGCCCCCCGAAATGCTGCCGAAGTTCCTGGGTGAGTTGCGGGACATTCTGAAGCGTCACGGCTTGCGCTGGATCGTCTCGGCGCACGCCGGGGATGGCCAGGTCCACGCCCGGCCGTTCCTCGACCTGGGTGAGCCGGCCGACGTGGCCAAGCTCGAACCGGTGGCGACCGAGGCGTATGAGGCGGCCCTGGCCCTGGGCGGGACCATTTCGGGGGAACACGGTTGCGGGCTGGTGCGCACCCAGTTCCTGAAGCGCCAGTACGGCGAACTGGTCGCGGTCTTCCGAGAGGTCAAGAACGCCTTCGACCCGGCCGACTTGCTGAATCCCGGCAAGGTGGTGGGGGATGACCCTCACCTGATTCTGCGAGACCTGCGGCCCACGCCCCCGCCCCCGGCCGATGGCGGAGCCTTCGGCGCCTTGCCTTTGCTCGACCATCCCCTGAACTGGGAGGAGGTGGGGCGGGCCGACCAGATTCTGGCCTGTAACGGGTGCGGGGCCTGCCGAAGTCGCGATCCCGAGCTGCGGATGTGCCCGACCTTCCGCGCGACCCGTTCGGAAGCGGCGTCGCCCCGGGCCAAGGTCAACCTCCTTCGCCAGTTCGCCGCGGGAACGATCGACCCCAAGTTGTGGGCCTCGGAGGACGTGAAGGCGATCGCCGACCTGTGCGTCCACTGCCACCTTTGCCGCCAGGAATGCCCCGCCGAGGTGGACGTCTCGGCATTGATGGTCGAGGCCAAGGCCGCCTTCGTCGAGGCCCACGGCCTGACGACGCCCGACTGGATGCTGTCCCGAATTGACGTCTGGTCGCGCATCGCCAGCCGGTTCCCGATTGTCTGCAACGCCCTGATGGCCAGCCCCGCCTCTCGCTGGGTGTTCGAGCGACTGTTCGGCCTGTCTCGCTTGCGGAGGTTGCCCAAAGCGCACCGCACGCCATTCGTCCGGAGGGCCGAGCGGCTGGGCTTGGGCCGTCCCCGCTCGCAAACCCCGGGGCCACGGGTCGCCTATTTCGTGGATGTCTTCGCCGACCATTTCGACCAGGACCTCGCCGAGTCGGTCGTCGCGGTCCTCCAGCACGCGGGCGTCAACGTCTACGTTCCCAGAGGCCAGCGGGGATGCGGGATGCCCGCCCTGGCGGCCGGGGACCTTGACCGGGCTCGGGCCCTGGCGTTGGCCAACCTGCGAGTGCTGGGGAACGCCGTCCGGGATGGCTACACGGTCGTCTGCTCGGAGCCAACCGCGACGTTGATGCTCACCCGCGAATACCTCAAACTGACCGACGACCTCGATGCCAAGCTCGTCGCGGCGAACACGATGGATGTCGGACAATACCTGGCGGGGCTCAACGCTCGGGGCCAGTTGCCGGCGCCTCATGTCCCCTTGAAAGCCAGGGTCGGCTATCACCAACCCTGTCACCTCAGAGCGGGGGGCATCGGCACTCCGGGGCTGGACCTTTTGCGAGGAATCGAGGGACTGGACGTCGAGTTCATCGACCGAGGCTGCTCGGGGATCGCCGGCACCTTCGGCCTGACTCGCAAGAATTTCCGGACCTCGCTCCGGGCCGGCCGGGGGCTGAGGTCTCGTTTGCGGGATGACGACATCGAACTCGGAGCGACCGAGTGCGGGACCTGTCGGATGCAGATGGAGCAAGGAATCGCCAAGCGGACGCTCCACCCCATCAAACTGCTGGCGCTGGCTTATGGGCTGAACCCAGGTTTGCGCCGCGTCTGGAAAGATCCCAAGCCGAAGCGGTCGCTGTCCTGAACCTGAACGAGTCCGATGCGGATTCGTTACAATTTTCGGGGCAGGAGCGTCGCGACGCGGCAAGGGAGGGATCTCGTGGAATCGATCAGCACGTTCGACATCTTCAAGGTGGGCGTCGGCCCGTCCAGCTCTCACACGATGGGCCCTTGGCGTGCCGCCCAGCGGTTTTTGCACGATTGCGAGGCGGCCGGAGTCCTCGACCAGATCGCCCGGGTGCGCGTCGACCTGTATGGTTCCCTGGCCAAGACGGGGCTCGGGCACGGCACCGATGTCGCCATCATTTCCGGGCTGGCCGGCGATGACCCGGTCACTTGCGACCCGCTTCAGATCCACGCCCGGGTCGCGGCGATCCGACAGGCGGGGACGCTTCGCCTGGGAGGTCGGCGGGAGCTTGCGTTTTCTTGCCAAACGGATGTCATCTTTCATCGAGACCGGGCCTTGCCCTTTCATCCCAACGGGCTGACCTTCACCGCGACCGTGGACGACGGCCGGGAGTTGGCCGAAACGTATTACTCGATCGGCGGCGGGTTCATCGTGCGGGAGGGGGAGGGTCGCGGGGGTTCGGATCGCCCTCCGCTGCCGTTTCCGATCGAAACCGCGGCGGACCTCCTGCGATACTGCCGAGACACCGGCTGGACGATCCCCGAGGTCGTGCGACGCAACGAGGAGGCCTGGCGGTCTCCGGAGGCGATCTCCGAGGGGTTGGCCCTGATCCGCGAGACGATGCGGGACTGTATTTTTCGGGGGTATCGGGCCGAGGGGCGGTTGCCTGGGCCGTTGGGAGTGGTCCGGCGGGCGGCGAGCATGAATCGGGCCTTGCTGGGGGATCGGGTGTTCGCGACGGTCGAGGACTGGTTCGCGGCGATTCGCCAGGGACCTGCGGATTTTCGCCAGACGTTGAAGTGGGTCAGTTGCTTCGCCCTGGCCGTCAATGAAGAGAACGCCGCGTTTGGCCGGGTCGTCACCGCTCCGACCAACGGCGCGGCGGGGGTGGTCCCGGCGGTCATGGCGTACTCGGAACTGTTTTGCGACGTCGGCCCCACCCGTTTTGAAGACTTCCTGCTGACGGCCGGAGAGGTTGGCAGCCTGTTCAAGAAGGGAGCGACCCTTTCCGCGGCGATGGGCGGCTGCCAGGCCGAGATTGGCGTTTCCAGCGCGATGGCCGCGGCCGGCTTGACCCAGGTTCTGGGAGGGACGCCGGGCCAGGTTCTGGCCGCCGCCGAGATCGCGATGGAGCACCACCTCGGGCTGACCTGCGACCCCATCGCCGGGCTGGTGCAGATTCCCTGCATCGAGCGAAACACGATGGGGGCGATGAAGGCAATTACCGCGGCGAATCTCGCGCTGGAAGGCGACCCCGAGCAGGCCCGCGTGTCGTTGGACGCGGTGATCCGCTCCATGTGGGCCACGGCGCTGGATATGAACGCCAAGTACAAGGAAACCTCCGAGGGCGGGCTTGCCGTCCAGGTGCCAGTGAGCCTCAGTGAGTGCTGAACGGTGGCGGTGAGGACAGGGCCATTGCCTTCTCACTTTGGGTGGACCAAAGGGCCCCATTCGCCGACGGATGTCCCTCCTACTCCACCCACCGGTCCCTGGAATGGGGGAACACGCACCTGCGGAGTACCGCCGGAGCCAGTCCCCGATTGCAAGGCCAATGGAGAAATAAACGGCCCTGGCGGTGGGGAAGCGAACCACTCGGGTTGACGGTTGGGACGGAGGCGGATAAGGTTCCCGCCGATTGCCCCTTCACGGCCAGGCCGGCACGTTCCCCCCCCTTCGACTGACACCCTTCGCGAACGATGGCGGTCCCCAGCCGTTGAGGCGGGGCGCGTCCGATCTCGACCCTCGGCCAAGGACGGCCGGGCGGAGCGGGTTCGGTCCTGTTGTGTCGCGGGGTGTCGACGTGCAGGGAGGTGCCGTGCGGGGTTCCGTCCCGAACAACGGTTGCGTCCGCCTGGCCCTCGCGGTCGGGCTGGCGCTTCTGGCCGCCCTTTCGACCGCTCGGGCCCAGTCCGGCGGCGACGAGGCAAGTCCCGGCGCCGCCGGTGGGCTTCGCCAGTTGGCCGATCCGATCGTCCTGCGGGCCGACCGGATCGTCTCCTGGGACGCCGACGGCCGAGGCTGGGCCATCCTCGATGGCGACGCCGCCGCCTACGTGGGCACCGAGGGCGACCGCGCCCGTCGGGCGGTGGTCCGCTATGGACCCGACCCCCAAAACCCGGACGTCGTGGTCGCCGAGCTTTACGCAGAGCGCGACGGCCAGACCCGAGGCGATCGGCGTAAAGGGAACTCGTTCCGCAAGGTCTTGCGTACACCCCGAGCCGTGACGCTCGAACCTTTCGCGAATGGACGGGTGGAACGGCTCAAGGCGGCGCCGACGGGCGGTTGGGAAGCGCTGATCCTCGAAAGCGCCTTCCCCAGGCCAGTCGCCGCCGCGAAACCCAAGGCTCCGACCCAGGTGGCTCGGCCGCCGGATGTCCCGGCAACCTCCGAGCCGATCCAGTCCAACGACCCGATCGCGGACGTCACGCCCCTCCCGACGCGGCCCACACCTGCGGTCGCGGAGCGATCGGCCACGGAAGTCGTCTCGGCGGTCGAGCCAATTACGACGTCCGAGCCAGCGCGGACGGTCCCGAAGGTCGAGCCCGCGGGGGCGTCCCCGCCCGCGCAGCCTTTGCCCGAATTGCCCGACCCGGGCGTTGTCCCGACGCAATTCCAGGGGCCGGGCTTTGGCGGAGGGCCGGGGGTCGAGACCGATCCCTTGCCCGAGCTTGACCCTTTGGTCCCCGCGCAACCCGGTCAGATGCCTTCGGGTGGGGCGCCCCTGGATGACTTGCCGCCGGTCGAGGGATTCCCGGACCTCGTCCCCGGACCCGAGCCCGTGCCGTCGCCCGTGCCGTCGCCCGTGCCGACTCCCGTTCCGGTCGAGACCGACCCGCTGAACCTCCCCAATGTCAGCCCCATCCTTCCAGGGACGCAGCGGGTGGTGGATATCCGTCCGCGCAACGGCGGTGAGGCTTACACCATCAAATCGCTGCCCAAGCTGGCCGATGGGACCGAAACGTACATCATCACCGGCGGGGTCAACGTCCTCATCAACACTCCACCGTCGGCCAACCCCGCCGTGAAGGCGAGCGGGCCGAAGGGGACGACCGACCTTTCGGCCGATAGCGTGGTGGTCTGGCGGCGATCGGTCAAGAATCCCCAGGGGAACCAGGGGCTGGGGGATCAGTTCGCCCAGGAGGCCGACGACTTCCTGGAGTTTTACCTGGAAGGTCACGTCGTCGTCCGCACCGATGACCGCCTCCTGGCCGGTCAGGACGACTCGAAAACCTATCAGGCCGCTCAGGCGTATTACGACGCCAAGCTCAAGCGATTCCTGGGGCTGGACGCGGAACTGTCGCAGTTCGCGCCGGGGCTGATCACGCCGCTGCGGATCAAGAGCCCGAGGATTCAGCAGTACACCGACCTTTTGCCGGACAAGGATGGGCGGCTCGCGCCGATCGGTCCGTCGCTGACCCGGGCCGACAAGACCATGACGACCGGCAGCCGGTTCCCGTACCCCGGCTACAGCTTCAATAGCCGGACGGTGGACATCACCGAGGAACCGCTCGACCCCGACGATCCCAGGGCCCAAAAGCTCAAGCGCGGCCGTCGAGGGACGCGGCGGACCAAGCAAAAGTTGATCGAGGCGCGACAAAACCTGTTCTTCGTCGGGAATCTCCCGGTCTTCTACTGGCCGCGGATGGTGATCGACCCCGACGACCCGACCCCGCCGTTGCAGAACATCTTGTACCTCTACAACAATTACTTCGGCCAGATGATCCTGACCGACTGGAACGGGTTCAAGCTGTTTGGCCTGACCAAGCCCGACCCAACCAAGGAATTCACGGTTGATACCTGGAACGTCGACATCGACGTGCTGACCCGCCGCGGACCGGCCTTGGGGACCGAGTTCGCCTACTTCGGCGAGCAGTTGTTCAACAACACAATCAGCCCGCACGACGGCTACTTGAATCTGTGGGGAATCTACGACCGGAGCTTCGACGTGCTGGGCGGCGGTCCGGCGATCGTGACCGACTCGCCCAACCCGCTGGCCGGGGTCCACCCGGATAATCCGTTTGGACCGGGTCGCGCCCGGTTCGACCGTAGCGCCGTGCCGCCTTACCAGCGGTTCCGCGGGCGGGTCGAATTCAAGGAGATGATGCAGATCTTGCCGGAGGACGCGGCGCTGGACGAGGATTTCCGCCTCCAGTTCAACGCGGCTTATGTGTCGGACCGTCACTTCCTGGAAGAGTATTACAAGCGCCTCTTCGACGTCGGGCCGGACCAGGAAACGATCATCTACGGCATCCGCCAGGAGCAGAACCGGGCGTTTACCTTCGATGCCTCGGCCAATCTCCAGAACTTCTATACCGCGACGCAGGATTTCCCCGCCTTGAAGTATTACCGGCTGGGGGACTCGCTGCTGGGCGACCGGCTGACCAACTTCTTCAACGCCGGGGCCAACTACTCCAACGTCCACTCGGCCATCGAGGTCGGCAACGCCAACGTCTTCGCCTTCCTGCCGACCGACCCGGTTTCCAACACCGGCCGGCCTGGGTTCACCAGCGGCCGGTTCTTCCTGGCCGACGAACTGGATGCGCCCCTGGACTTCGGGTTTTTCAAGCTGACTCCTTACCTCCAAGGGCAGGTGGTTGGCTGGGACAACCAGATCAACAACAACGGCGCGGTGGGCCGCTACATGGGGGCGGCGGGGGGACGAGCCAGCGCGATCGCCTGGCGAAAGTACTCCGGCGATTGGACCGAGAGCGAACTGCTGAATATCCACGGGTTGAATCACAAAATTCAATTCGAGGTCGATGCGCGATTCGCCTACTCCAACGTCGGACTCAACAGCCTTGGCGTGCAGGACCAGCTTGACGACAACACTTATGAGTTCGTCCGCCGCTACTTTGCCATGAGCCAGTTCACCAACGCCGTGCTGCCGATGCAGTACGACCCGAGACTCTTGCTACTGAGGCGGGCAATCTCGCCGATCACCGGCTCGACCGACATTCAAGGCAGCATGGACACCGTAAGGTTTGGGATCAACCAGAGGCTGCAAACTCGACGAGGCCCCGACGGTCGCAAGCGAGTGGTCGATTACATGGTCTTTGACGTCCAATCGAC
Source organism: Isosphaeraceae bacterium (assembly GCA_965201075.1). Lineage (GTDB taxonomy): Bacteria > Planctomycetota > Planctomycetia > Isosphaerales > Isosphaeraceae > CBDAVP01. The sequence continues at coordinate 167,209 of CBDAVP010000003.1, forward strand.
CTACTTTCCGAACTCCTCAAGGGACAACTTCAACAAGCCGTTCGGTCAGACGATGTACAACTATGAGTGGTATCTTGGCGACCGGACCAGCTTCACCTCGACGGGTTGGTTTGAGTTCTTCGACATCACCGGCGGGAAGCCGCTGTTTACCTCGGGCAATCCGCAGAACGCGAGCAATCCGTTGCAGTTCTCAGTCATCACGGCGGGATTCAGCAAAAACCTGCCTCCCCGGGCGACCGGGTACATTGGGTACTCGATCATCAACACCGGGCCAATCAATACCTCGGCCTTGACGCTGTCGTCGAGCTACCTGTTGAGCCCGAAGTGGTACATGACGTTCTCGACGATGTATGACTTCGGCAACAAGCGATGGCTGTCGGCGTCGTGCTCGGTGACCAAGATCGGGGCTGACTTCCTGACCTCGATCGGTTTCAACGCCGACCCTCAGCGGCAAGCCGTGACGGCGGGCATCCAGGTCACGCCGAGGATCAGCCCGAATATTCGACTCGGCTCGTCGTCGGGGCTGCCCCAGATCGACACGCGATTCGCGCCGACCCAGTGATCTAATCATGAAGAATCCCCCAACCCCTATTGACCACCACGCCAGCCGAATGGCCGGTCCGCACTCGGTGCCGGGGGACGACGGTCCCCGGTCCCTGGCGGCGCAGGCGGGCCGGCCGACGTTCCGCGCCAAGTTCGCCGCGGGCCTTCGCGGTTTGAAGTACGCCTTGCGGGGGGATTCCAGCTTCTTCGCGCACGCCTATCGAGGGCTGCTGATCGCCCTGACCGCCGGGTTGCTGGGAGTCGGCCCGCTGGGATGGTGCCTGATCATCATTGGCGCGGCGATGGTTTTGATCGCCGAACTGATGAACAGCGCCATCGACACTCTGGCCCGCGCCCTGGGCGATCCCGAGCAGCCCGGCCTGAAGATGGCCCGGGAAATCGCCACCGGTGGAGTCCTGGTCGCCGCGACGACCTCCGGCGCGATCAGTGTTTTGGTCCTGCTGCTGAAACTCAACGAGATGTTGAACCTTTGGCGCTGATCCGGTCGCCCTCGGTTTCGAACGAAGGGACTGAGCCCCGACCCACCCGCGACATCGGGGGGGATCGGTGCTCGCGAGGTTATGCCACGACGTCGTGGAAACCCCGCCGCCCACTAGGGGCTGATCGGGTTGGACCGGGTCGGGACTGGTTCGCTTCGGCAACAGGAAGGGGACGGAGAATCGATCGAGATCCATCCTCCGTGTGGGCCCGAGTTTATCGAACCGGTAGTCCCGGGTCAAACGAAGTTTGCGCGAGTGTTCCTTGAAAAACGGAAGATGATCTTCGGCCGATTCGGGGACGGGGGTTGCTCTTTCATGCAGGGCGGCGTGAGCGGCGTCGTCGGCGGGGCGGGTGTCGCGGCCCCGGGCGTGGGTGACTTCGATCCGATTAAGATATTTGACGTTTGCACAATCGTCGAGTTCGCCGCCGGAACAGGCCGAAGGGTCGCGGATGACCAGTCGGAACGGGCCGCCCCGGGCGACCGACAGGGGTTCGTCGTCCAAGCGGTAGACGACGGCCGCCTCGGCACGCAGCGGGGCCAGCGGGACCGAGACGTGGTAATCGTCGCGGGTGGCATGGAGCGTGATATGCGTCGCATCGGGATCGGGACGGGCCTGGTCCAGCAGGGCACTGAGCCAGATTCCATCGCCGCGGCGGTCGGGGTGGAATCGTGAGACGTCGGCGACCTGACAGGGTTCGGGCCACGCGGCGAGGTCCTCGGCCGTCAATTCCAGAGGATGAGCCACGGCGCCGTCGATCCGCAGAACTCTCGACGCGGGATCATCCACGGGTCGCCTCTCCCGAGCCGACGATGGGGGCGATTTCCTGCGGAAAACCACAAGCCGCCGCAACCTGGGTGGCCAGGTTGGCGGTTGAGCCCGTCTCGATTTCCTCGGGGGTTTGCCTGCTTAGGTCCATGAAGGCTGGCGGGACGAAGAGCGACGGGTCGTTCAGGTTGACCACGGACTCGGGGCCGGCGAGGCGCGCGATTTGTCGCCCTTTGGCCTGGTCCACTCGCTCGATCCGGTCAAACTCGAGGAGTCGGTAGCGACGTTCCCAGCGGCTTCGCGGCGAGTGGCCGGTTTCCAGGACGCTCGCGGAATCCACGTCGATCACCACCAGGCGGCGGAAGGCGAGTGATTGGATTCCGATCAATAGGGCCGCCGCGGAGGTCGCCGCCAGGGCCAACGGCGCCGGGGCGGCCTGGATCTGTTTTAGACCGATCAACTCAGAGACACTTCCCCAGCCGATGATGAGACCGAAGGGGAGCAGGACCAGACCGATCCAGCGGTTGCGACGTGCGGGCTGCTGGATTTCAATGGCGCGCGATGTTGTCATGGGGTGGGTTAGCCCTCGGCTGGGTCTCGGACGTTGTATTCGAGCTTCCAGCGCCCGGGTTGTCGAGTTCCTTGACACCAGAGGTCCAGGGTGCCGACCTCGGTGACGTGGGCCTGGAGGCGCACCGGCACGACCTGACCTTCGGACTGGCCCTCAACGGGGAGGGTCGCTTCCAGGGGGTCGAGCTCCTGGAGGTCCTCGGCCGACCAGCGGTCGAGGACGGTGCCGATGCGGTCGTCTCGACGGGTGGTCGAGCCGAGGAAGCGGAACTCGGCGGGCTCTCCCACGACGAGGTTGAACTCGGGGCCCGGCACGTCGGCCTCGGTGCCTTCTTCCATCCCCATGGGCGCGACGCACAAGGCCTTGATCGGCGGGGCGAGCCCGGGGACCGCCGGGGCGTTGGTTTCGATGCCAATGTAATAGGAGCGGGCCACTCCTCCCCGAATGCGCACCCCCTTGCCGCGACGGACCAGACCGTAATAAGCCGCCCCGCGAGCGACGGCCAGGTCGAGGTCGGTCGACTCCAGGGCCGGCACCGGTGCGCCGGTCCAGTCGGCCAGGACCTCGGCGATTCGGGTTCTCAGGGGCGAGGCGCGAAAGACGCCTCCGTTGAACAGGACGGCGGAGGGTTTGAGCGGCTCCCCGGCGTGCAGCGAGCTGGCCTGGCGGTTGAGGAACCTGGCGAGGTGGCGGGTGATGCCGGGGTCGGATTCATAGGGGAGGCCAATCTCGGCCAGGCCGAGGCGACGCCCGCGGGCCGGGGTGTCGGTTGGCTGGCAGAGGGGGAAGAAGCCGTCGAGGAGGATGGATTCCAAGGTTGTCCGCGAAAGCTCGGCGCGGGTCGTGCCGCCGATGACCTTGGAGCCTCGACCCAGGACCGCCACGGGGGCCGAGGGGCGATCGGGGTGGTTGAAGAGGGTTTCCTTGGCGCCTCGGGCGGCGTGGGTCAGGCCGATTTTCTGGAGAGGGTCCAGGGCGTCCATCCCGCCGGGAAGGGTGGCGGCGATCGCGTGGGCCAGGGCCAGGTCCATGTTGTCGCCGCCCAGGAGGATGTGGTCGCCCACGGCCACTCGGGTCAGGCCGAGGTCTCCCCCCTCATCGTTGACGGCGATCAAAGTCAGGTCGGTCGTGCCGCCGCCGACGTCGCAGATCAAAAGGCGGTCGCCGGCCTTGACCCGTTTACGCCAGTTTTCCCCCTGGACCGAGAGCCAGGCATAAAAGGCGGCCTGGGGCTCTTCCAGCAGGGTGATGTTCTCCAGGCCGGCGGCGTGGGCGGCCTCCACGGTGAGTTCGCGAGCTGCGGCGTCGAACGAGGCGGGGACCGTGAGCAGAATCTCCTGGCGGGCGAGGCGGTCGTCGGCCGTTTTGCCGGCGATCTCCTGGTCCCAGGCGTCTCGGAGGTGGGCCAGGTAGGCGGTTGATGCCTCGACGGCCGAGACCTTGGCGACTCCCTCGATGGCCCGCCAGGGGAGGATGGCCCCTCGGGGATCGGCTCCGGGCTGCGAGAGCCAGCTTTTGGCTGAGGAGACGAGGCGGCCCGGCACCTTGGCTCCGTGGTCCCGTGCGAAGGCGCCGACGGTCCGGCCCGGCTTCTTCTTCCAGGGGAGGTCGAGGCTATCGGGCGGGAATTCCTTGTCGGCGGGCAGGTACAGGAACGAAGGCAGTACCGATGCGGCCTTGATGTCGTTGAGGCCGACGACCTGGGGGATTGGCAGCGTGCGAATCGTCGCCGAGAGGCTTTCGGTCGCCTCGCGAGTGTCGGCGTAGGACAGGGCGCAGTTGGTCGTCCCCAGGTCGATCCCCACCACGAAATTGGCCATCGACGCACCTCGGACGACTTGGGGAGATGAGGATCAGGGTTTGGCGGCCGCCCGGGCCTCGTCGGCGGCGAGGGCCCGCCTCCGCTTGCGTTCCAGCAAGGTTGGCCAGGGATTTGCGCGGTCGGGGGGCCAGGGGCCCGACGCCTCGGGCTCGATTGCGAAGGGGGACCGGGAGGGGTGTCTGGGAATCAAAGCCCGGCGCGAGGTCCCGTCTCGCCGTCGCTTGCGGCCCAGCAGGACGCCCCAGGTGGTGGGGTCGAGCCTGGCCGGAACTTCGGTCAACCAGGTCGGGGCGGTCGGCTTGCCTGACGGGAGGGTCTTGGCTCCCACGGCTGGAAACCCATCGCCGGGGTCGATGAGGCCGCCTCGGCTGTTGCGAATTCCTTGACGGGCCGAGTGCACGACCCCGATGAGGATTCCGGCCGCGACCGAGAAGAGAAGGCCGAGGGCACTGATTCGGCCGAAGTCCCTCGGTAGATCGACGAATCGGCCGAGGACCACGATCCCGATCATGAACAGGGACGCACAGGCTGGGAGGGCCAGGGCGATCGACGATTTTGAACGGGCCGGGACCATCGTCGTGTCTCCAACGGTTCGGAACCCAACGGTTCGGGGCCGTCAGGCGATCTCGACCTCCGCTGGGGCCAGGACGGCCGAGTCGTCTCGGGCGCCCGGGATGACCGGGAGGTGGACCGTTCGGACTCGCCAGCCGTGGTGTTTGAGCACGCCCCGGAACGGTGGCGAACCTTTGACGGCGCCGGTGAGGCGGATTTCGGCGGGGTCGAAGTCGTGGGCCACCGTGACCGAATCGCCTTCCTGGGAGGAGAGGATCGGCTCGACGGTGAGATAGTCGCGCAACGCCTTGCGGCAGCCCTTGTGGATATCGCGGACCGCGGCGCCGATCTCGTCGTTGGTGAAGCCGTCAATCTCTTCCTGGAGGAAGTCGACGAGGCGGCCATCGCGTTGCAGGACGGCCAGGACGCGCAGGTCGGGGCCGGCGGGGGCCTTGCGGACCACCTGCTCGACCCTCTGAGCCGTCGGCGCGTCGGTCAGGGTCAGCCATAACGCCTTGCAGGCCAGCAACAGGCGATTCAAACGGATCTCCCGCGATTGAGAATGAGAACACGACGCGACGGTGAGCGGGCACGAGAGCGCCCGCCGCGGACGTCGGTGAACTTCCCGATCTTAGCCAATCCTCCCACATGCTGACAACGCAAGGCCGTGCGAGGGGGATTGGTCTGGGTTTGAGAGCGTTCGCGGCCGTCGTTGTTACCCGTTGGGGGGCGAGGGGTGGGGCCAAGCGGAGCTTCTGGGCGGAGAATGACGGCGACGGGATGTGGGGGGAGCAGGCCACGGATTGGACGGGGAGGCAGACCCACGCGGAATGTCGCGAGGAGGGGTGTTTGGGGGCAATGGGGTGGGGTTTGGCCTGGCGAGGAAATTCCAGAGGGCCGGCAGAGGGGTGGAACGGGCTCGGCGGGGGGTTCGATTGGGTTTTGGCTCGTTGCTGGGTTCGTTGACGGGGGGGACTGTGGCGGGATCGACGTCGGGGGGGATGTAGGCAGGTTGCATGCTTCGGTCGACGTAGATGAGGTCTCCGTCGGGGTCCTTGCGGTAGCCGGGGGCGAGGTTGGCGGGGCGTCGGCCCGATTGGAAGCGGCCGAGGAGCCATTCGAGCCGGCGGTTGATGCTGGTTTCCTGGCGACGGAGGGGGGTCAGGGCGGCGAGGATGGCGGGGCCGAGACCTCGGGCGGCGGCGGCGCGGGCTCGGCGGTCGAGGTCGGCGAGGGGTCCGTCGTCGAGCGATCGGAGGCGGGCGATTTCGGAACGGACTAGGACGAGCCGGTCGGCCGGGGCGAGGGGGAGGGCTTCGGTGGACTCTGCCGGAAGGCCCAGGAGCTGGAGCGCTCGGGATTGCTGGGCAGCGTCCCAGGGGGTTCCGGCGTCGAGGGAGGCTTGCAGTTTGGCCCATTGGTCCAGGAGCCAGGCGGCGCCGGCGCGGGTCGAGCGAAGCTGGTAGGCGATGGCGGCGGGGGATTTGGGTAATTTTTGGGCGAGTTGCTCGGCCTCAAGTCGGCGGTCGTCGTCCCAACTTTCGATGGCGCGGCGGGCGAGGGCGTCTCGGTGGACGGCCTCATCGACCTGACAGCGTTCGAGACGCAGGGCCTGGAGGCAGACCTGTTCCAGCAGCCACATCTCGATGGCGTTGTTTGGTTTGAGGGAGGAGCACCACTGGTCGGCGCGGGTTTGGATGGCGGCGCGCTCCTCGTCGGGGAGCGGGAGGTCGTCGAAGGGGCCGAGGTTGGGGTCACCGGCGACGACGAGTTCGTACTGGGCGATCAGTTGGCGAAGAGTGGCGGCCATGATTGGTTTTGGTTCGGAATGGGTTTGGTGTGGGCAGCAGGATGAAGAGATTTGGGCGTTTGGCTGGTGGTTGAGAAATTCCAGGCGGTTGGGTCGTCCAGGTCGGCCGGGGCCTTGAGGTGGGATAACTGAGTCTCCCTGAACAGAATCGTGACCAGATGGGCTGTTGCGCGGGAATTCCGGGAAAATTTTCCGCGAGGTTCGTTTTCGACGGACTCGGGTGGGGTTGCGCGATTCGTGGAGCGGCGGTGGCGGGTCTACCTGCGGGGGCGCGGAGCAACGAGCGACGAGGGGCAAATGGTCCACGGTGATCCACTTCCGCGACCCGCCTTTGATGCGTTTTTCCTGCCCAACTTTGCGTTCAAGTTGTCCGACGCCACCCCGTGGCCTAGGGTTGAGCGGTTGGGGAGCGATCGAACCCTTCGTCTTCTTGTGGGGTTCTTCCGGGGCGACGTTCCGCCTCGGGGATTCCCTTGCGGTTGGATGCGGAGCGGACTTCCTGGCCGTGTTGACCCGGCTTTGTGGACTGGGGGCGTCTGGCCTGGATGGTCACGTCGGGGACCTGTTTGGCGAGCCTTCGGGGTGGACGGGGGTAGAAGATTGTTCGGCTGTGAGCGCAGGACGAGATTCCGATCGCCAGTAGGAGGGCCATCCCGATGGGCTTGAAGCGACGCGCCTTGCTGGACATCGCGAGAACTCCCACCGTTGGTCCCTCGCTGGTCGAGATCCGACCGCCGATCCCGGAACTTTGTCGAGGAGCGTGATCTCTACAAGTTTACCCCACTGGCCGAACCAGGCCGGCCGAAGCCCGAGAGGCTGCCGACACCCATGACCCACCGCGACATCGACGAGCCCCGCGTTCTGGAAATCGCCGACTCCCACCGTCTCAACCACGAGACTGGGGACGCCTATCCGCAATCGCTCTATCGAGCCGTGCCCGAAGGCCCCGCGCCCGCCCTGGCCGTTGACCTGGGCGCGGTCGACCTGCTGTCGAGCCGGGGTTTGCGCATTTTGGTGAATTTGAAACGACGAGTGGAACGAGGACAGGGCCAAATTGTTTTGTTCCGTCTCAAGCCTTCGGTTCGCGACCAGTTGCGCCGAACCTCCCTCGCCCCCCATTTTCCCTCGGCCCCCGATCGCCGATCCGCGGTGGAACTCTTGCGTTCGGCTCGATCGGTCTAATCGTTTCTCCTGTTTTCCTCGTTACCCTGTCTTCGCTATCCTGCCAATCCCCCGTGAAGTCCTTCGTTCTGATGTACCGAGGAATAGGGGGGAATCGAGGTCGTCGCGTCACCGCGGGATCGCGGTCGGCGCGTGGGGTCGTTCATCCCTGGGTTCCGGCCTTGGGGTTGGGCGGACGTGGCGACTCGTGGATGGGTTGGATGTACGGAATGGAATCGGGGACCGTCCGCGCGCCGGGCGGTCGGCTCGGGCTCGACCCGCGGAGGGAGTCTTCAATGCATTGGTCCAAGCGGCGACGGTCCGGTCGGCCTGGCCAGGGGCGCAAGGCCCGGCGGGTTCTGGAGACCCTGGAAGGGCGGCAACTTCTGACCGCGGCGAGTTATTACCTGCCGACAAATGGTTACGGGGGGACGATCAACACGTCGACTCCGTCGATCAGCGTGACACACCCGATCGGCGGTTCCACCACCGCCCAGCAGCTTTCGACGAACGAGGCCCAGAAATACGTCACCGGGAAGGATCGCGCTGGGGACGAATATAGCATCCGGGTGATTGGGCCGGGGTCGGTGGTGGTGACCGACATTACTCCGAATGACGGGGTGCTGGACGACCCGATCGACACCATCCAGTTGCTGAATACCACGAGCCGAACGGTGGTCATTGGCCAGACGGTGGGGTCCGCTCGGGTGCAGGATAATGGGGTGGTTCGGTTCAATCACCTGATCGACGTCAACCCGGTCGGCAAGGTCGCGCTCAACGGCTTCACGCTGGAGAGAGACGCCCTGCCGGTGACGGCCACGGGGGTGGAGGCGACGGCCGGCGTGGGCGAGCCGGAAATTTATCTGCCGGGTGGAATCAAGTATCTCTCGTTCCATGACATCCGGGCCACCTACGACGCCAGCACGACGCTGACGCCGATCCAGGTCATCATTGGCGACCCGAACACGCCACTGAAGACTCGCCCGACGATCCATCTCGACTCGATCTTCAACACCGTCAACGACAGCACCGTGACCAGCGTGCCTGACGGCGTGCCGGTGACGACTCCGACGGTGAACATCGTGGTCAACGGGCAGTTGCATGACCTGTCGTATGTGTCGTCGGGGGCGGCGCCGGCGCTCACGGCCTCGGATGGAATCAACTTCGGCCGGGTCAGTTCGACCGGTCGGACGGCGATCCAGGCCAAGGGGATCGACCACCTCAAGGTTGTCGGGTCGGCCAACAACACGACGGTTTCGCGAACTCCGCAACCGTTCCAGCACGGGTTCAGCGGGGTGGACCACATTACCACGGCCGAGTTTGGCGGGACGCCCGACGCCGTGGCCCTGGATGTCAACGGTCCGATCAAGCACCTGAGGTTTCTCCGAGGCGTGGGGAACCCGACGGCGACGACCGGCGGCGCCCGAGCCTATGGCATTCCCACCAGCGAGTACGGTTACTCGGCCTTTGGGCTGGAAGGCGGCCGGGTGGTGGCCAAGAAGATTGGCCGCTTGACTGTGGGCGCCGCGGCCCTCGATCGGACGACCCCGCAAGACCCGGATTTGATCCGCACCGTGACGGGTCATTCCAACGCGGTGACTCGACCGGGCAATGCCTTGACCAACACGGCGATCGTCTCAAACGGGTCGATCGGCCGGACGACGATCATCGGCAACGCCCAGAACAGCGAGGTCAAGGCGGGGGCGAGCAACTCGTCGTACATCGCCGGGCTGGAATCCACTCGCGCCCGGAGCCGCATTGGACCGCTTCGATTGCGGGGCGAATTGAACAACTCGGATGTGAGTGCCTCGTATGGGTCGGGTCCCGACCAGATTTACGGCACGAGCGACGACGTCGTCGGCCCGGGTTCCATCACGGGGAACATCACCGGCAGCACCAATACCAACAACGCGCTTGGTCAAACGACCACGCTGGGCAACTCGGGCAGCGGTTTCTTCGCCCGTCGCAAGAACGGAACGCTGCCTCTGCCGGCGACGGCCCGGCGCAATCGCAACGGCGTGCTGAAGTATTGATCCGTTCTCGACCCGCTTTGTCCCGAAATCCGCCGGAGTTCCGTGTTTCCCAACCCTGGGGATGCGGGGCTCCGGTCGTGTTTTTCGGGTGAGCGAGGTGGCTACCAGCGCCAGAGGGCCGTGCCCCAGGTGAGACCCGCTCCGAAACCGGAAGAGAGGAGCAGGTCTCCCCGACGGACCTGATCCATTTCGAGGATTTCGTCGAGAGCGATGGGGATCGAGCCGCCAGAGGTGTTGCCGTAACGGTCGAGGTTTTTGTAGACGACGTCTCGGGGGAAGCCCAGGACGTCGCTGGCGGCATGGATGATGCGGATGTTGGCCTGGTGGGGGATGAACCAGCGGACGTCGGCGACGGTGCGGCCGGCTCGGGCCAGGACGGCGGTCGATGAGTCGGCCAGCGTGCGAACGGCCCACTTGAAGACGGCTCGTCCGTCCATGGTCAGATAGTGCAGTCCGGCGGCGACGGTTTCGGGAGAGGGAGGCATGCGACTGCCGCCGGCGGGTCGGTTGAGAAGGTCGCCGCCGCCGCCGTCGGAACCAAGCTGGTAGGCGAGGAGCCCTTGCTCGGCGGTTCCCGGAGCCAGGAGAACCGCGCCGGCGCCGTCGCCGAAGAGGGGGAAGCTTTTCTGATCGCCAGGGTTGATGACGCGACTGTTGCAATCGCCGCCGATCACCAGTGCCCGGCGACTCGTCCCGGCCGCGACGAATTGCGCGGCGGTCACCAGGGCGTACATGAACCCTGCGCAGGCGGCTTGCAGGTCGAAGGCCGGACAGCTCAGTCGGAGGCGGTCCTGGACCAAACAGGCGGTGGAGGGGAAGGCCATGTCCGGGGTCATCGTGCCGACGACCAGGAGGTCGACCTCCGAGGGCTCGCAGCCGGCGACCTTGAGGCAGCGGGTGGCGGCTTCGGCGCAGAGGTCGCTGGTGGCCTGGTGGGGCGGGGCGAATCGTCGTTCGGAAATGCCGGTCCGGTTGACGACCCACTCGGGATCGAACCCGTGGGTGCGCTTGAGGTCTTCGTTGGTGACGACGGTTTCGGGCAGAAACCGCCCGGTTCCCACGATCTGTACCCCCATCAAAGAGCGGATGGGGAGGTCGGCGGGGGTGGAGCCTTGCGTCATGATTGAGAGGGAAGGAGGTCCGGCCAAGGTCGGCCCCGGACGGGCGACACTCCGCGGCGACCCACGATCGGCTCGCGATCCTTCGCCGGGTCTCAGGTTTTCGACTATACTGCGCCCCCCCCAGCCTGGCCAGGGGAATGCCCGCCGAGCGGGTTATCCCAGCCCGAGGTGGTTCCCTCGATCGGCGGCCGAGATGCCTGACCATCTGATCCGTTTGAGACGCGCCTGGGAGTTGCGGGACGAATCCTCGACGAGGCGGGTCGACCTGCCTTGCCCCGGTTGGCCGGCGGAGGCTGGGCCGTTCTGGCTCGATCGAGGTTTCCGTAAGCCGCCGATCGACCCCGACCGCGAGCGGCTGCTTCTGCGAGTGGGACTGGTTCCTGGGCTTCTTATCGTTTCGCTCAACGGCGAGCGGCTCAATTTCCCCCTCGTTCTGGATGGGGCGGAGATGGAAACCGGCTTGCCCGCAGGGCTTCCGGAGCGGAATGTTCTGGCGTTGCGGGTTGATCCCAGGGGGTTGGATGGTGGGGCCTGGGGGGAAATCGCTCTGGTGATTCGACGGTCCTGAGCGGGAGCGTTGGCGAGCTTTCGGGCCGACGACTATACTGGTCGAGCCGAAGCCCCCCTTTTTTTTGGGCCCTGACGAGAGCCATAGCCTTGCTTGACTGGGACGACCACGATTTGCCACCCCGGCCGAGGCCGCGGATTTGTCGGGCTGGGCTCACGTTGGTGGCGTTGGGGCTGTCGCTGCTGGCCTTGAGCGTCGGGGTGGGCCTGGCGAGGATGTTCGGCGGTGCGCCCGACCTGGAGCGGCTGGTCAACTCGGCGTTCTGGAAGTGGGGGGTCGGCGCCCCGATCACCTGGCTAACGCTGCTGGGGTCCTATTTCCTTTGGGCTGGGTGGACCGACCCGTCGTGGCGTCGCAAGGCGGGACTGTTGCTGCTGTTGAACTCGATTGACGGGGTTCAATGGACGTTGGACCACGGCAATGACCTGGGCCTGAACGTGGGGACGATTGGCCATACCTGGTTACGGTATCAGGTTGGTTCGCTGTTCAACTGGATCGAGTTCGCCCTGGTCTCACGGATGGCGTTTGCCCTGACGAAGCATTTTGGAGCGGCGGAAGCATCGTTGCGCCACAAGGTCAAGGTGTTTTGCGTGGCCGGGCTGGTTCTTTGGGGCCTGACGTTCCTGAAACTGACGAACTGGGATCACCTTTGGCCCCTGGAGGCCCGGGCGCCACGGCTGGGCGGTCTGTTCTTGCTCATGGGGACTGACGCGCTGACCTTGATGGCGATGCTCAATGTCATCCCGCTGTGCTTGGCCGCCAACCGGGCCTGCTCGCGGGCAACCCCGCGGTCATCGGAAGCCGACGACCGCGGGATCGACTTGCTGAAGTCTCGCTCGGAAACCTGGGAAGAAGAGAATCCCTGGCAATCCCCGAATCGGTGGTGAACGCGGGGAGTGTCGCCTTGGACCTTCGTTAGCGGGCGGGGCCGGCCGGCAGCAGTTCGCGAAGGGTTTTGGGTAGAGGGAAGTGGACGCTTTCCTCGCGGACGACCTCCTCGGAGATTGTCGCGCCGTAGCGGTCCTGAAGGAATTCGATGCACTCCTGGACGACATCTTCCGGAGCGCTTGCCCCCGCGGTGATCAGAACCGTATCGACGCCGTCGAGCCAGGCCGCCTGGATTTCGCCGACTCCGTCGATCAGATGGGCGTGCGGTCCCAGCATGTTGGCGATCTCGGCGAGTCGCTTGCTGTTGGAACTATTTTGACTGCCCAGGACCAGGACCAGGTCAGCGCGGGGGGCGATGGCTCGGATGGCTTCCTGGCGGTTCTGGGTGGCGTAGCAGATGTCGTCCTTGGGTGGGTTGTGGATCTGGGGGAACTTGCGACGGAGGGCGGCGATGACGATGTTGGCGTCGTCGACGCTGAGGGTGGTCTGGGTCAGGTAGGCGATCTTTTCGGGGTTGATGGTCAGGGCGTCGACGTCGTCGGCGGTTTCGACCAGGATCATCCGTTCGGGTGCCTCGCCCATCGTGCCGATGACCTCGTCGTGCCCCTCGTGGCCGATCAGGACGATGGTGTAGCCCTCTCGGGCGTACTTGACGGCTTCGAGGTGGACCTTGGTGACAAGGGGGCAGGTGGCGTCGATCGCCTTGAGGTCTCGGCCGCGGGCCTGGTCGCGGATCTGAGGAGAGACTCCATGGGCGCTGTAGAGCAGGGGGGCTCCTCGGGGGACGTCTTCCAGGGATTCGACGAAGACGACGCCGCGACGCTTGAAACGCTCGACGACGTACTTGTTGTGGACAATCTCGTGATAGACGTAGAGCGGTGCCCCGAAGAGATCGAGGGACCGTTCCAGGCTTTCAATGGCCATGTTGACCCCCGCGCAGAAACCTCGGGGGTTGGCCAGGATGATCTTCATCGCGGGGCGGGCCTCCGGCGGCGCGGGATGACACCTCGAAAGGACATGGTACGTTCTCGACCTCGCCGGGGAAAGGCGGGCGGATTGGCGGTCGGAAAGCTCGGTCGGCGCGGTCGGCCCGGGTTTGATCCTCGGGGCGGGTCGACGCGGTTGTCAAACCGCCGCGCTTTGCGGTATCTTAACTGGCGGCTCAGGTTCCCGATTCGCCAAAACGCCAACGCTGCCCGAGTCTCCGACTCGCCGCGGCCTGAACCGGCGTCATGGCTTTCGGGGTCGACCGAGCCTTCCGCGTCTCTGCGAGGAGAGGTGACCGAGAGGCCGATGGTGCGGCACTGGAAATGCCGTGTGCGGTAACACGTACCGCGGGTTCGAATCCCGCCCTCTCCGCTGATTTCGCTGGATGCAACCTGCTAGCCCGCCGGGGCTCGGTTGGGCTGCATCCACTCGTTTCCGAATTGAGTTGCGAGCTGGTGGTAATAAGGTCGGGGGTGGTGAGTCCCCAAAGTGAAAGATCGGTAATGGGACCGTCAGGACGCCCGTTCGTCGAGACGGAGAGTCGGTCGAAGAGATGGAAGCGAAGAAATCGCCCAACTTCCGCGGTTTTCTTCGCAATCGCGTGGCGGTCCCTGGCGCTCTGGCGGTTCAATGCTCCTTGCTCTGATTTGTTGGCCGAGTCATGGATTTCGTCACCACCCTGCGATCCATCATGGGCGTCCGTTTTTTTTCTGATCCAACGGTTTTGAATTCTCCCTTTCCCCGAAGATTGGTCGGTGCTGCGAGATCAAGGTAGACCCTTAGTCGTGGGTGCTTGCGAGGGGTGGGTTGGGGTGCTACGATCCGAGTTGGCGGTCGCAGGGAGGCTTGCTGTCGAGGAAATCCCAATGGATGGTCGGGAAATCCAGCTTCGCGATGCCGAGGGGCTGGAGGCGGCCATTGCGGAGATGGCCGATTCGCTGGCCGCCCGTTCCGCTGAGTCCGCGCCTTTGCGGTTAGTCGGCGTCCGCACCCGAGGCGTGCCGATCGCTCTCCGACTGGCGGTTCACCTGAGCCGGCTGCTGGGTAGATCCGTGCCAGTCGGGGCTCTGGATATCACCCTTTATCGCGATGATCTGGGGGATGGCCGTCGCTGGCCGGTTTTGCGGGGGACCGAGATCGCCTTCCCCGTCGATGGCGCTGAGATTGTGCTGGTTGATGATGTTTTGTTCACAGGCCGGACCGTCCGCGCGGCGCTCAATGCCGTTTGCGATCTGGGACGACCGGCGAGAATTCGGCTGGCGGTCCTGGTGGACCGGGGCCATCGCGAGTTGCCGATCGAGCCGGACGTGGTGGGCGTGGTCGCCGAGGCGGGGCCTGGTCAGCGAATTGTCGTGCGGATTCGTCCCACCGATGTCGTTGAGGAGATCGTTCGCATCGACCAGCCCGGTCACGGCAGCTTGTGAGGCCACCGACGATGGAGCGAGGCACGTTGACAGTGACGGCGGAGGCCGTTGGACCACGGGAAGACTCCGCGGCCCCGACCTGGACGCGCAAGCACCTGCTTGGCCTGGAAGACCTCTCGGCCGAGGAGATCACCGCCATCCTGGACACCGCCGAGTCGTTTGGCGAAATCTCCCGACGTAGCCGCAAGAAAGTGCCGGCTCTCCAGGGTCGGGTTGTCTTCAACCTGTTCTTCGAGAATTCGACGAGGACTCGCACGTCGTTCAGCCTGGCGGCCAAGCGGCTCTCCGCCGACACCCAGGATTTCGTCTCGGCCGGCTCGAGCATGGCCAAGGGGGAGACGTTCATCGATACGGCCCGGAACATCGAGGCGATGGGGGCCGACATCATGGTTGTCCGCCACTCGACTCCGGGCGCTCCTCACTTGCTGGCCCAGCATGTGAACGCCTCGATCATCAACGCAGGGGATGGAGCGCATGAACATCCGACGCAAGGGTTGCTCGACCTGCTGACGATCCGCCGGGCCAAGGGGACGATCGCCGGGCTGACGGTGGGGTTGGTCGGAGACATCAGCCATTCGCGAGTCGCCCGCTCGAACATCTGGGGTTTGACGAAGATGGGGGCCAAGGTGATCCTTTGCGGTCCTCCCACGCTGGTTCCCGCGCGGATGCGCGAACTGGGCTGCGAGGTGGCCGATCACCTTGATCCGATTTTGGAGCGTTGCGATGTGGTGAACATCCTGCGCATTCAGTCGGAGCGACAGGCCAAGGGGCTGTTCCCCTCGCTTTCGGAATATTCCCGTCTGTATGGGATGACCCAGTCGCGTGTTCTGGCCGCCAAGCCCGACGTGTTGATCCTGGCCCCGGGACCGATCAACCGGGGGGTGGAATTAACGCCCGAGGTCGCCGACGGTCCGAACTCGGCCATCCTCGATCAGGTGACCAACGGCCTGGCGGTGCGGATGGCCGTGCTATACCTGGTCAGTGGGCGGTCTGGGCCCGTCGGATCCTGAAGGTCGCATCGTAGGGCGGAATCCGGCGGGGTGCCGCGGGCGTGCCGAGAATCGAGAGGCGAGCCGTGCCGATGATCCAGATTCGCAATGGTCGGGTGATTGACCCGGCGTCGAAGTTTGACGGGCTGGCCGACCTTTGGCTCGACGGCGGTAAGGTGCTGGGGATCGGCGAGTCGGCCGGGCAGGGGCGGACGGCCGACTTGGTCATCGACGCGACGGGCTTGCTGGTTTGTCCTGGCCTGATCGATGTGCATGTCCACCTGAGAGAGCCGGGCAACGAGGAGGACGAGACGATCGCCACGGGCGCCGCCGCGGCGCTGGCCGGGGGGGTGACGTCGTTGGCGTGCATGCCGAACACTCGCCCGGCGCTGGATACCCAGGGGGCGGCCGAGTTCGTCATGCTTCAGGCCCAGCGAGCCGGCAAGGCCAACGTGTATCCGGTGGGGGCCGTTAGCAAGGGGCGCGAGGGGATTGAACTGGCCGAACTTGGTCAGTTGGTCGAGGGGGGCGCGGTGGCCTTTACGGATGATGGGGCGCCTGTGGCTTCTGCGGCGTTGATGAGGCGGGCCTTGCAGTACGCGAAGATGTTTGATCGCGTCATCATGCAGCACTGTCAGGTGCCGGAGCTGACCGAAGGCGGCGTGATGAACGAGGGCTATGAGTCCATGCGGCTGGGGCTGAGTGGGATGCCGGCGGCGGCCGAGGACATCATGGTCGCCCGCGACATCCGCCTGGCCGAGATCACCGGCGGCCGGCTCCACATTCAGCATATCTCCACGGCCCGGTCGGTCGAGCTGGTCCGCGAGGGAAAGGCCCGGGGGATTCGCGTCACGGCCGAGGCCTGTCCGCATCACTTCACCTTGACCGATGAATGCCTGCGTACTTTTGACTCGCGGTTCAAGATGAATCCGCCCTTGAGAACGCAAGAGGATGTCGACGCGGTGATTGGCGGGTTGATTGATGGGACGATCGAGATTCTGGCCACCGACCATGCCCCTCATGCGCCCGAGAAGAAGATGCGCGAGTTGGACCAGGCCCCATTTGGGATCGTGGGACTGGAGACCTTGATCCCGATTACGGTCCACGGGCTGATCGAGCCGGGGCATCTGGGTTGGCCCCGCGTCATTGAGATGCTGACAGTCAACCCGGCGAGGCTGCTGGGGATCGCCAAGGGGACGCTGGCAAGGGGGGCCGACGCGGACGTGACGTTGATCGACCCGGACGTCCGGTGGACGATCGATCCCGAGGCGTTCCTGTCCAAGAGTCGGAACACGCCTTATGGTGGCTGGGAGGCGCGGGGGCGGGCTCATACGGTGCTGGTTGCTGGCGAGGTGCGTCATACGCTGGGCGGGCGAGCATCGGGGGCGGGGGGCTGAATTTCAGGTCAGGTTAACATCCACATCGTTACACCGAAATTCTGGGCGAGCTTCGATACCGTCGATGCGAACAATGGCAGTCAGGAAAGTGGGAGCAAGGGGTTCTTCCTCGAAAGGCGGTGGTCCATGTCCTTGACGCTGGATCTCGATTTGCCGGCGGATCTGTCAAGGTTCCAACTTCCCTCGGCCGTCGCGACTCGACTCAGATTCCTTCTCGACCGGCAGGATGCTGGTGAACCGTTAACCGCCGAGGAACGGGCCGAGGCGGAGGGACTTGTGGACCTGGCTGATCTGCTCATGCTGCTACGGCTCCGAGCCGAACGAGCGACGCCTTGAGCGGGATTTCGGCGGGTCTGCGTGGCGAGATCGTCCGGCGGGCTGACAATCGATGGGAATATAGCAGGTGATCTCAAGCGGGCCAGGAGGCTCTGTTCCACATCGACCATGTCGTTCCTCGGGCGGCGGGAGGCCCCACCGCGCTGGAGAATCTTGCCCTGGCGTGCGTGTCCTGTTCCCTGCGGAAGGGGGCCCGGCGTTTCGTGCCCGACCTCGCATCGGGGGAGTCGGTCTCGCTGTTCAACCCGCGCAGGGAAGACTGGAGTGACCACTTTCGCTGGGATGATGCTGAGGTCGTCCCCCTGACTCCAACGGGGCGGGTGACGGTTGCGGCCCTGGCGATGAATCGTCCGCTAGCCGTGGCTATCCGGCGAGAAGCCGCCGAGCGGGGACGCCACCCGCCGGCATGAATCATGATCGGTCTTCCGGCTGGACCGGCCCTGGGATTCAACCCTAACGACCATGGACCGACCCCGAGCGTTGCCTCGTCAATCGGCGATGGCGACGTCGCGTTGACGGTTGGCGTGGGGCTTGAAGTCGGCCTTGTCGATCCGGTAGCGGCGGAGTTTTTCGCTGATGCTTCGGCGGGACAGGCCGCAGTGGGCGGCGCAGCGGTCGATTCGTCCTCGATAACGCTCCAGGACTCTTTGGAGATAGGCTCGTTCGACGCGCTCGGTGAGTTCGTCGGTGATGGCCGTCAGGGGGCGTTGGGGGTCGAAGTCGAGGCTGAAAGGTTCCTCGCGAGTTGAGACGAGGTGGCCGGGGAGGTTCTCGGGGAGGATCGTCGGGCCGGGGGTGGTGACGACCAGTTGCTCGACGAGGTGCTCCAGTTCGCGGACGTTTCCCGGCCATTCATAGCGGGCCAGTCGCGAGAGCGTTTCCCGGGCGAAGGTCTTGATGGGAAGGCGACGCTCGACCAGTCGTTCCAGAAAGTGGTCGACGAGCAGGGGGACGTCTTCCACTCGCTCGCGAAGGGGGGGAAGCTCGACGGAGACGACGTTGAGGCGGTAGTAGAGATCCTCGCGAAATCGGCCCTCGGCCACGGCTCGGACGAGGTCGACGTTGGTGGCGGCCAGGATTCTCGTGTCGACGCGGATGACTTCGGTGCCGCCGACCCGCTCGAAAGTCCCGTCCTGGAGGACTCTCAGAAGTTTGGCCTGCATGCCCATCGGCAGCTCGCCGATTTCGTCGAGCATGAGCGTGCCGCTCGCCGCCTGTTCGAAGCGGCCTTTTTTCTGGCGGTCGGCGCCGGTGAACGCCCCCTTTTCGTGGCCGAAAAGCTCGCTTTCCAGGAGGTGCTCGGGCAGAGCCGCGCAGTTGACGGCGATCATGGGGCCGGTGCGGGTGGCGTCGGCGTCGTGCAGCGCCTGGGCGACCAGTTCCTTGCCGGTTCCGGTCTCTCCGGTGATCAGCACGGTGCAGGATTTGGAGGCGATCCGGCCGACCTTGGCGAAGACCTCGCGCATCCGCTCCCCCTTGCCCAGGAGGTTGTGGAAAGCGAACCGCTTGCGAAGGCCATGGCGCAGAGACTCGACCTCATCGTGCAGGCGACGGTCTTCCAGTGCCTGTTCGACGACGACTTCCAGCCGGAGGGGGTCAATCGGCTTGTGCAGGTAGTCGTAGGCTCCCAGCTTCATCGCCTCGACGGCCGTGTCGATGGAGGCGAAGCCCGTGAGCATGATGACGGTGACGGGCAGGTCACGCTGACGCACCTGGCGAATCAGTTCCAGGCCGTCGTCAGGGCCTGGGAGGCGCAGGTCGGTGAGGACGAGGGAGAAGTTGCCCTCGACCAGATATTCCAGCGCGGCGGTGCCGGTGTGGGCGACCTTGATCCGGCGGTCGGGCCGAGACAGGAGCTGCGAAAGTTGCTGACAGATCAGCTCACTGTCGTCCACGACGAGGATGCGTCGATCCATGGCGCATTCATCCAGGTGGGTCCGGAAGGGTCCGGAGAGCCGGGACGGGCGGGTGTCGTCCACGCGAGTCCATTCGATTGCGGACGGGCTACTGGGGGTGGGCCGCCGGCATGGTGGACCCGTCCCCAATCGCTAGACTCTACGCGCTTCGGGGCTTCTGTCAAGGCGAGGTGACCCGAGGTCACGGGCCGCCAATGGGTCTGTTGAAAAATCGGTCTTGCCGAGCGCGCCGAGGAATGGGATGGTGCGGGGACGCCTGGACGGCGAGGGGCCGGGCGTTGAGGCCGAACCCCGGATGACCCGGGCCCCGGGGAGATCCCCAAGGAGATGTCGATGCGGGCAGTGCGCACCACCTTGGCGGCGGTCGGGCTCGCCGGGCTTTTGATCCCGGCCGACGCCCACGCCCAGGCCGCTCCGGGCAAGCCAACCCCTGAACGCATCCTGGAGATGTTCCGGCCCAGTCAACTTGGCGTCGACTACGACATCCCCACCGATAAGGCCGCCATCGCCGCCTGCAAGGTCGAAACCGTCCACGACGCTCGCAAAAAAGCGATCGGCTACGAGATGCGCGACGGCCAGGGGCAGCTTCTGCGGCGATTCGTCGACACCGACGCCCGCCCCGGGATGGACCGCTGGAGCTACTACCAGAACGGCTTCGAGGTCTACCGGGAGAGCGACCTCAACGGCGACAAGAGCCTGGACGAGTGCCGCTGGCTCAACGCCGGGGGAACTCGCGTGGGCGAGGTCAAGGGGGGGAAGATTGTCGCCTGGAAACGAATCTCGGCCGAGGAGTCGGCCAAGGTGATGGTCCAGGCCCTGGTCGCCGACGATAAGGTTTTGCTCGAAACCCTGATGGCCACGCCCGCGGAGTTGGAGGCGCTGGGACTACCCAAAACCGCCCAGGACCTCGCCGCCAAGGACGCCGCCGTTCGTGCCGACCAGGTGGGCGCCTTGCGGAAGGATCTGGTTGGCTGGACACGGGAGACGGTCTTTACCCTCTTCGACGGGAAGGTTCCCCACCTGATCCCCGCCGATCCGATGCTGCACCTGGCCGATGACTTGCTGCTCTTCGAGAACGCCCTGATCCTGGCGGGTCTGCCGAATGGACAGGCCGGGGCGGACAAGATGGCGTATTTGCAGTCGCCCGAAATCGTCAAGGTGGGCGAGGCCTGGAAGTTCACCGGGTTGCCTCAGGCGTTGAATCCCGCCAAGCCGGCTCCGGTGGCCGTCCGCGAGACCTTGCGGGCCGCACTCTTCGGCGAGGAGCGGCCCGACGCGGGTCCGGCGGTTCGGCCCGAGGTCAAGGCCGCCATCGAAGCCGTCGCGGCGCTCGACAAGCAGGGTGTTCCCGACCCCATCGCTGATTTCAAGGCATTCGCCACCTATCACCGACAGCGGATTCACCTGCTCCGAGAGGTCGCCAAACTGCTAGACGACCCGAAGGAGAAACTGGTTTATGACCGCCAGGTGATCGACAGCCTGATCGCTTTGCATCAGACCGGGAAATACGAGCCGGCCCAGGCGGCGCTGGACCAGCAGATCGCCGAGAAGGGGCCAATCGCCTCCTACGCGGCGTTCCGCAAGCTGACGGCCGACTACACGATCCAGCTCGACGACCCCAACGCCAACCAGAACAAGGTGCAAGCCGGGTACCTGGTCAACCTCGACGCGTTCCTGAAAGCGTATCCCGGTTCGGAGGAGGAGCCCGACGTCCTTTTCCAGCTGGCCAGCAACAACGAGTACAACAACGAGGAGCAGGACGCGCGACGCTATTACTCGTCGCTAGTCGAGAAATACCCGGAGACCGAGGCCGGCAAGAAGGCGGCCGGGGCCCTGCGGCGGCTTGACCTGGTTGGCAAGCCGATCGAATTGGCCGGCAAGGGGCTTGGAGGCGAGGCCGTCGACGCGTCGAAGTATCGCGGCAAAACCTTGGTCGTACTCTTTTGGACGGGTGCCGCCGAGGCGGGGCGCCGCGACCTGCCCGACCTTCTGAAGGTGCAGCAGAAGGCCAAGGACCTGGAAATCCTGGGTGTTTGCCTGGATAGCGACCGGTCCGCCGTGGAAACATTCCTGAAGGCGAACGCCCTCCCCTGGCCGGAAATTTACGAGGCCAAGGGGATGGATGGGGAGCTTGCCAACCAGTTTGGCATCATCTCGTTGCCGACGATCTTCCTGGTCGATCCGCAGGGGAAGGTGGTCAGCCGCAACCTCCGCTCGGCGGCCGACCTGGAGAAGCAGTTGCAGAAGGACCCCGAGGTCCGCACCACCAGTTCGCGACCCTCGGATCGCTGAGCCTGGGTCGCCACCCCTTTGCCAACTCGCCGGGGCTCCGCCTATCCTGGGTCGGACGCCCCGGCCGTGCGTTGGGGAGACGGACCGGATCGCCGAGCGACCATGCCTAGCCCCACCCCCGCCGACGCCTCGGTCGTGGATGTCGACCCGTTCGAGGTCCACGCCCGGCGCACCTTGCTGACCGACGCGGCGGTCCGGGTTGTTGTTTTCGCCGCTACCGACCCCAAGGCGTCCCCGGCGGACGTCATTGCCGAAGGGTTGGTGACCACATTGAAGGCGCTGGGACGGTCCGCCTCGGCCGTGGTGGTCTCCGCCGAGCATCGCGGCTGGGATCGGGCCCTCCTGCGCGGTATGGAGGGGGCGACCGAGCCGTTGACCCTGCTGTCCGCGTCGTCGGAACCGTGGACCGAGGGCCACCTTCGACCATTACTGAGTGCCATCGACCGGGCCGACCATGTGCTGGGCCGCCGTCCCGCCTCGCCCTGGGGGCGGGCCCGTCGCTGGATCGTGGCGCGGGTCTGGCGGTGGCTGTTCGCCCTGCCGGTGAAGGATGTCCATTCCCCTTGCCGGCTCCATCGGACGGAGAAGCTCCAGGCGATTCCCCTCCAGTCGGCCTCGGCCTTTCTGGATGTGGAGACCCTGGCCAAGGCGACGTTCTTCGGCCACCTGATCGACGAGGTTCCCGTGCCTCCTCTGAGCCGACCGCCCCTTTTCGGCCATGGGCAGGATTTTTTGACGGTCTTGCGAAGGCCGGCCCTGACGTTCGGCGAACTGGGCGAGGGCGTGGGCGAGGCGGGCTCAACTCCAGCGGAACAACCGCAAGGCCAGGGCGAAGGTCGCGATGGCCCAGGCGGACAGGATCGCCAGGGGAACCGCGACCCCGGAGAGACCGGCGCCTTCCAGCAAGACCTTTCGGAGGCCGTCGACGAGTTGGGTCAGGGGCAGGGCCTTGATAAACGGCTGGAGCCAGCCGGGGAAGCGGTCGGAGGAGAAGAAGACTCCCGAGAACAGCCACATCGGGATCATCACCAGGTTCATCAGGCCGCTGACGGTCTCGGTGGTGGCGGCTCGGCACGCGACCAGCAGGCCGATGCCCGCGAAGGCCAGCGCGCCCGCGATCTCGACCAGGGCGAGCGTTCCCAGGCTCCCTCGCATGGGCATCCCGAATCCCCAGACGCCCAGGGCCAGCAGCACCGCGACGTCGGGGATCAGGAACGTCAGGCGGGCGCCGAGGATCGCCAGGAGGAAGTCTCGCCGGGGCATCGGGGTAGCGGCGAATCGCTTTAACAGCTTGCCGATGCGGAAGTTCACAATCAGGAAGCCGACCCCCCAAAGCCCGCCCCCCATCGTGTTGACGCCGATGAGGCCGGGGACCAGAAAGTCGATGTAGCGAGAGCCTCGCTCGGTGACGAGTTGGTCGCCGGTGGCGGCGGGATCGATCCGGCCCAGACCGCGCTGAAAGGCGTCGTCGAAGGCGGCTCTGGATGCGACGGCTTCCGGGCGGGTGGGGTCATAGCGATAGCGGATCGCCGGGAACGCCTCGGGGATGACCAGCATCGAGGACTTGCCTGTTGTGATCCGGCGTTCCCCTTCCGCCTTGCCGACGCGATGCAGCGCCACACCGGGTTGACCTGGCCGGGCGATTCCGGAGGAGGGAGGGCGAACGGTGGCCTCGACCTGGTCCACGGCCGGTCCCTCCAGAATGTCGACGTCGACGACCGGACTGGGGGCGGATTGAAACGCCAAGCCCAGGACCAGGGCCAGGCAGGTGGGAAACCCGTAGACCCAGAAGATCCGCGCCGGTTGACGATAGAACTCTCGTAGGCGAGCCAGGTAAAGTTCGCGAAGCGGGGAGGCGGGCATGGCGGGCTCGGCTCAAGGGCGGTGCGGGGCGGGGCGGTCTCGGGTCGCGTTGAAGGGGCCGGACCATTCTAATCAACGGACCGAGACAGGGCACCTGGTCCCCGCTCCTGGCGGCTTCGTCGACCGCTCCCGACTTGAGGAGGTTCTCGATTGGCCACGAATCCCTCGCCGGAGCCCCTCGAACCCACGGGCTCGCTTGGACCAGGACGGAAGAGTCGCGGCGGAAATGCCTGGGCGTTTCTGCAACAGGAGGTTTTCCGCTGGGATGACTTTTGGTTCCTCACCCCCAGCGCCTTCTGGATACGCCTGATGGCGGCGGGGGCTCTGGGCGTCCTGGCGGTTGAGATCGTCCTGCATGCGCTGGGGTTCATGTTCGATTTCCCCTGGAGCGAATTTCGGCTCGGGCCCACCTATGCGATTCGACTGGGGATCACGCCCTATCCCACGCTCGACCAAAAAGTTCCGCTAGCGGGTCTCCTTTATGGGCCGGTCTCCGCGATCGCGTACCTGCCGATCGTACTGCTGCCCGATCCGGTTTCGGCGATGGTGGTCGCGGCGGTCCTGACCGTCGTTTATGGCTTTGGGCCGGTAGTGGGGATGCACTGGCTGGCGGCGAGGCAGGGGAATGCGCGGGGGCATGTCCTGGGTCTGGTTGGCTTTGGATTTCTTTCTCTTCGAGACCCATCACTGACCTATAGCCTGTTCAGCCCGGCCCATGATGTCCTGGTCCTGGCGTTCGGGATGCTGGCGGTTCTCTGGCTCACCTGGAAACCTGGGCCACCGGGGAATCGGACGATCGTCCTGGCGGCGGCTTTCGCGGCCCTCTCCACGTGGTCCAAGCCGGTCGGCGCGTTTTACCCGCCCGCGTTGGTGCTGTATCTGGCGGGGATGTGGGGTCTGGGTCGCGCGTCGCGATTCCTGGGGTGGCTGGCTGTCTGGGAATTTGGGCTCTTGCTCACGATGACGGGGGCGTTCGGGGCTCGGGGCCTGTTCTTCCAGATGCTCGGCGTGACCAGTCGTCACGAGTGGAGCGCTCCATTGGGAGAGACGGTACAGACGCTGTTCCAGAGGGGTTGGCTCTTCGCCCTGGTCGCCCTGGGGTCCCTTTATTACCGACACTCCCGGGTTGGCGACAGCTTACGAGAGGAACGCTCGCCCGGTGGCCGCATCGCCCTGGCGTCCCTGATCGTCGCGGCCTGCGCCGCTCCGATCGCGATTGTGGGGAAGTTGAAGTTCGGCGGCGACTCCAACGCCTACAGTTATTGCCTCTACTTCCTCGCCGCGTCGGCGTCCTGGACCCTGGCCGAGATGTGTCGCTTGCCGTCGGTTTGGTTTCGCCGAAGGTTCGCGGTGGCCGCCATGCTGCTGATCGGGGTCGATGCCGCGAAGGCGGTCCGCGAGATCCCCTGGAGCCCTTTGAATCTGAGGAAGCAGCCCGCCGCCGAAGCTTATCGCTTTGCCCGGAGTCATCCCGGCGAGATTTATTTCCCCTGGAATCCCGTCGTCATGGCCTATGCCGAGCACCGATTCTGGACGACCGAGGACGGGGTTTACGAGCCCGAGATTGGCAAGGTCATGGTGCCGGACGCGACCCTCGCGGCGACGCTGCCGCCGTCTCCGAAATACATCGCCTACCCGCCGAAATGGATCGGGGTGGGGAGCCAAGGCTTTTACATCCGCAACCGATTCTACCGGGACTACACCGCGCCCGGCGCCGTCGCCGAACTGTCGAACTGGACACTACTTGCCCGGAAAAAGGCCACCACGCCGAGCCCGGCCTCGGACAGCCGTTGAGTTCAGTCAACGGCTCGAGACTCCCCGTCGGCCGCGGCGTTTGGCGGGCGTGGCGACGGTGTCGGGTGCCTCGTCATCCCGGAGATGCCGGCCGGTCAGGGCGACGAACACGTCTTCCAGGCTGACCTGTCGCGTGGTCAATCGAGAGATGGCCAGCCGTCGGCCGGCCAGGTGTTCCAGCAGCGCGGGGATGGCCCGGTGAGGCTGATCCACGGTCAGGGCCAGCCCGTCCCCCTCGACCCTTGCCGAGAGAACCGAGGCGAGCCCCGCGAAATCCTCCGGCCGGACGGGTTCGGCAGCGTCGGCGATGGCGAATTCCACGACGTGCTCCCCGCCGATCCGGGCGATCAGCTCCGCCGGCGAGCCCAGAGCGATGACTTTTCCCTGGTCGACGATCGCCACCCGGTCGCAGAGCCGCTCGGCCTCGTCCATGTAGTGAGTCGTCAGCAGAGTGGTCCGGCCCCGGCCCTGGAGGTCGCGAATCACGTCCCAAAGCTGGCGGCGGGCCTGGGGGTCGAGTCCGGTGGTCGGCTCGTCCAGGAACAGCAATTCCGGGTCGCCGGCCAGGGCCAGGGCCACGGCCAATCGCTGTCGCTGTCCTCCGGAGAGATCCTCGACAAACGCGTCGGCCTTGGACTCCAGGGCCACCCGACCGAGCACCTCGTCGGGTCCGAGCCCCTGGCGATAAAAGCTACCAAAGAGCCGCGCCATCTCACGGGCCGTGGATTTCTCGGGAAATCGCGTTTCCTGGAGTGTCACGCCGATGCGCTGTCGCAACGCCAGCGCGTCGGATTCCCAGCGCATTCCCAGGATTTCGACCGTGCCGGAGGTCGGCCGATTCAACCCTTCCAGGATTTCGACCGTCGTGGTCTTCCCGGCGCCGTTGGGCCCCAGAAGTCCGAAACATTCGCCCTGGATGACCTGGAGATCGAGGCCATCCACGGCCACCACCTCGCGGTCGCGGCCGGGATAGGTCTTGCGGAGGTCGCGGACGAGGATGGCCGGTTCGGACATTCGGTGGCGACTCTTGGGGGATGCGGTTTACGTCCATTTTGGTTCGCGAGGGTCATGATTCTAAGCGCCGGGAGGCCCGATGCCCAGTCGGGGACGCGGCGGACTCAAGGGGAGAGGGGGCCGGCTCCGATATCAAAGCGTGATGCGAAGGATCGCGACGGGCGACCGGCCGGCGCTGGGGCGTGGAGGATTGTCGATGAATCGGTCTGCCGAACCGGCCACCGCCGATCGCGGGATGCTCCCCAGCCGCAACCAGGCATTAACGCTTTGCCGAGCGGCGCTGTCGACGACCGAAGATCACGGCCCGGTCCTGCTGACCGGCGAGGCGGGATCGGGCAAGACCTGGCTCTGGCGACGATTGGTGGACCACTCTCGGGCGGCGTCGCGTCGATGGGTCGCGCTGGATCTCTTCCCAACCTTCGATCCCGACGAATTTCTTCGGACTCTCGCTCTCGCAATGGGTCTGGGACGTCTCGGGGCACGACGGACGCGCAACGCGATCCGCGAAGCTCTGGCCGAGGCGGATGACGACGACCGGAAAGTGGCTTTGATCGTCGATGAGGCTCACAACGCGAATCCCGCCGTCCTGGAAGAGTTGCGGATTCTCTCGAACCGCCTGGGCCAGCCCGGGGGATTCGCCGCGCTTCTCGTTGTCGGGCAGACCCGCCTCGCCCGCCAGCTGGATGTCCAGGTACTGGGTGGGCTGAACGGCAGACTCACCGCCCGGATCCACCTGAGGCCGATTGACGCCGATGAGGCGCATGCGTTGCTTTGTTCGAGCTACCCAGCAACGGCGTGGTCGGCGGACCAAGCCGACGCCCTTCATCGGGACGCGGCCGGGAATCCTCGCCGCCTCCTTCGCGCCGGCGCCCGCTTCGCGGTTCGGTATGAGGATCTCGCGAGTCCGTCTCCGGTCCCGGTCGCACCGTCGCCGACTCACGAGGCCCTATCGAGGCAAGCCACCCCGCTCCTTGGCCCCCCTCGGCCGCCCTTGCGGGTCGAGGACGGCCTCATCGAGGTCGGCTGGGCCGGTGACGAGGCGGAATCCACGCCCGAGACCTTGACGGTCGAAGCTTCGCCACCGAGACCGGCCAGCTCGCGGCTCGACCACCCCTCCGACGAACTCGTCCAGGACCCTTACGCCGCGCTCCAGGCCTGGGCGGAGTGGTCCGAAAACCAGGGCCGTGGCCAGGTGCGGACCGACAAGCCCGTCGGGGCGGATGAATCGGTCTCCGGTCCTGACTCCGAGGAAGATTCCGATCCCCCGACCCGACTCTGGGCCGACGAGCCTCAAGGATTCGCCCCGTACAGCCAACTTTTTTCTCGACTCAAGCAATACGAGAAGGGCGCCTCATGAAAGGGGGGCCAGATCCTATCGGGCCTTGCCGCGAAGCCGTTGGCTCCCAAAACGCGAACACTCCGGGCCTCGCGCGGTGAGAGCGTCAGGGGAGTGTCGAGTCCTCGTGACTTCCTCTGAATTTCGCAAAAGAACTTGGTTCGTCCGCGGATTTCGTAATCACTTCTCACGGAGTCGGGCGGGGAGAGCTTGGCGTATCCGATAGAATCGATCATGAGATTGGATAGAGAGGTCCGATCCACATCGAATACCCACGAACAGAATTCGCGAACTGGCATATTCCTGTCTAGTAGTACTAGATTCCTAGGTTGTTCATCCCCGCCGATCTGGATACTTGAAAGTTTTTCGTACTCGGCTAAATTAGATCATCGCGGCGCCGCGAATTACCCGTCGCGATTCACGTCCTCACTCAATCGCCCACATCATGCGTCCGTGCACTTCCGATCGGGGGATCGCGATGCCGTGTCATCGTCTTTTGCGGTTGTACGCCCTGTGGATCTTTGTTGGAGGAACCGCCCTTGGGTGTGGGGGAGCCCGCGAGGAGATTCCGCTGGCCAAGGTCCCCCCACCGCCTCCCGGCTTCACTGATGCCAAGCCGGACAATGGCAAAGGGAAGCATCCCAGTGGGCTTTCTCCGGCCGTGCTGCCCAGCTACCGCTGAGGCCATGGGGGCCTCGATCCCGCGCGTCTCGGACGTCGGGCAAAGTCGCGTCTCTCGTGGGTGAAAATTTCCCACGACTCGATGATGTTGCCTCGCCATTCGTCGCATTCACTTCTTGAGGGGGGGTAACTCGCATGTGTCTGTCCAATCCGAATCGCGGTGGGCCCAGGCGGGCTCGGGGCTTCACCCTGATCGAACTGCTGGTGGTCATCGCCATTATCGGCGTTCTGATCGGCCTCCTGCTGCCGGCGGTCCAGGCGGCTCGGGAGGCGGCCCGACGCGCTCAGTGCACCAACAATCTCAAGCAGTTGGGCCTGGCCCTGCACAATTACCATTCCGCCACCGGGGCATTCCCGTTGGGCGGGTCGTATACCACGAACCTGAAGTTCGGGGTGACGGGCGGCTGGGGCGCCTGGAGCGCCCACTCCTTGATGCTGCCGTATCTGGAGCAGACGGCCGTCTACAACGCGATCAACTTTAATATCTCGCTCGACAATGGAAACGGCGAGGCCCTCATCCAATCGACGGCGACCGGCGTGGTAATCAACGCCTTCCTTTGCCCGTCCTCGCCGGACTACCCTGGCACCGACAATTACGGGCGACGCGCGGAGGCGAATTGCTACTGGGCCTCCGTCGGGTCGAGCATGTGCGAGTATGGGTCCAACAACGGGTTTTGCGGCTCGTCGCCGGCCAATGGGATCTTTGCTGTCGGCGGTCCGGTTTACAGCACTCGCGACGTCCTGGACGGAACTTCCAACACCGTGGCCTTTGGCGAGTGGCGGCTGGGTGACGGCAGCAATTCCAAGCTGTCGATTCCCCAGGACATGATCATGACGACCACTTATCCCTCCGGAGCCAGCCAGGGTTCGGCCCTGCTGACGATGCCGTTTGGGGGCAGTGGGTTCAACGCCTGGCTGGCGCAGTGTGCCGGCGCCGCGCCTGCCTCGCTTGGCGACACCACCAACACTCTGCAACGCAGCAGCCTCGGCAGTGATTGGTATCAGGCTCTCTTCGGTCACACCGTGGGCAACACCTTGATTCCGCCCAACAGCAACTATCCCAACTGCTACCTTCTGCTGGGTGGCGGTGACCAGGACTATGGCTATGGCGCCATTGGCGCGAGCAGCTACCATTCTGGCGGAGCGAACTTCGCCATGACTGACGGCTCGGTCCGGTTCATCAAGGCCAGCGTCAACCAGGTGGTCTACTGGTCACTGGGTTCGCGCAACGGCAACGAAGTCATTAGCGCCAGCGATTATTGAGCGACCCCGGCTTGTCGGGGGTTTTCGCGACGAGGTCGCCGTCACTCGCGGGCCGGGCCGATCCCCGTCCCGCGACGATTCGCGTCCGAGCCGACAGGGCAGCTCTTCCGGACTCGGGAAAAGAATTCAAGGGTGGGCGGGATTTGGGTCGAAATTTTCGGTAGTGGCCCGCGGGTCGAGTTCGCGAGGATTCGGCCGGGGGTCGCCGCCGTTGGCGAAGAGCAGGTGCCGTCGAGTGAACCATCTGGTGCTCCCAGATCCCCTCTTTCCCGGGAGGGGCCTCAACGGCGGTCGACCCTGTCCCGTCGGAGGCGCCTTGCCTCGCGGGCCGGGTGCCCCGAATGTACGGCACCTGCTCCTCGACCCTCGTGTCCATCCCCTCCCGCTCTCCGCGAATCTCCCCATCGAAGACGCTGGCTCGCCTTGGCGCCTCTTTGCGGCAATCCCGTACAAACGAATGAGTGAGGATCGATCCTCGGCCCCCTCCGCCGAGATTTCCGTATTCGTTCGGGGATTCACGGACGTGCCCACCGAATCGAAGCCCGCCCCGGCCACCGGCAAGGTCCTGGTGTCGCTGGCGACCTACAATGAGAAGGATAACCTCCCCGACCTCGTCCGGGAGATCCGCACCTATCGCGCCCTCGGCGTCGATCCTGGTCATCGATGACAATTCCCCGGACGGGACCGGTGAGATCGCCGACCGACTGCGAGCGCCGCTGCCCGGCCTCCACGTGATTCACCGGCCCAGCAAGATGGGCCTGGGCACGGCCCTGCTGACGGGGATGCAGTACGCCATCGACCACGGGTACGACTATTTCCTGAATCTGGACGCCGACGGCAGCCACCCGCCCCGCTTCATCCCCGACCTGCTGGCGGGCATGGACCGGCATGACATCATGATCGGCTCTCGCTACGTTCCGGGCGGAGGGGTCGAGGGGGAGTTTAACCTCAAGCGGAAGGTGATGAGCACGGGCATCAACCTGTACGCCCGACTTCTGCTGGGTTTGAAGACCCGGGACAACAGCGGCTCGTTCCGCTGCTACCGAGTGGCCAAGCTCGCCGAGATCGACTTCGACCGGGTCCGCTCGCGAGGCTACTCCTTCATGGAGGAGATTCTCTTCTGGTGCCGCCAGGTGGGCTGCACGATGGGAGAGACGCCAATCCTCTTTGAGAATCGTCGGGCCGGAATCTCCAAGATCAACAAGGCCGAAGCGGTGAAGGCCCTCCAGATCATTTTTCAACTGGGGATCGCCCGGGCCTGTGGAAGGGCCTGAGCGGGGTTCCGGTCCCGATAAACCCTTGATTCGGGCCGCGGTTGTGCTAACTCTTTAGGATGCACCGGCGCGGACCTCGGCCGTGACCGGTGAAGCCCCGCGATGGGGTGAAAAGCCGCGGACCACGCGCCCACGCCGAACCGTCACCTGCCCGAAGGAGTTCGCCCGATGTCCTCGGCCCCTCGCCAGCATTTACGCCTGGAACCGATGGGCGACGTCACCGTCGTCAGCTTCATCGACTCCAAGATTGTCACCGAGGAAGACATCCAGGAAGTTGGCGATCAACTGTATAGCCTCGTGGAAAGCGAGGGACATCGCCGGCTCTTGCTGAACTTCCGCAACGTCCGCTATCTGTCCAGTGCCGCGCTAGGCAAGCTGATCAATCTCAAGAAGAAGGTTGGCGTGGTCAAGGGCGACCTCAAACTCTGTTGCATCCACCCCGACCTCCTCGAAGTTTTCAAAATCACCCGGCTGGACCAGGTTTTCCAGATTTACGACGACGAGACGGTCGCCCTGGACAAGTTCTGAGACGAACGGCCCGCCCGGGGCCGACGGGCGTAACGACGGGCCGCCCTTTCTGGGTGGACGGAGACCTTGCGCGGGGATGGTATCGGCCCGATGAGCGACCCATCCGCGACGCCGATGATGCGTCAATACCGGGAGTTGAAGGCCCGCGACCCCGACGCCCTTCTGCTGTACCGGATGGGCGACTTTTACGAACTTTTCGGTGAGGACGCCGAGCAAGCCTCGGCGCTCCTGGGCTTGACGCTGACGACGCGCGACAAGGGGGCCGACCCCGTGCCGATGGCCGGGTTCCCTCACCCGGCGCTGGAGTCGTATCTGGCCAAACTCGTGGCCCTGGGCCGGCGGGCCGCCGTCTGCGAGCAGGTGGAAGACCCCAAGCTCGCCAAGGGGTTGGTCAAGCGCGAGGTGGTCCGGGTGGTCACTCCCGGCACCTTGGTGGACGACGCGCTGCTGGACCCGAGGGCGGCGAACTACCTGGCCGCGGTGGTCGAAGCCCGCGGAAAACTGGGGCTGGCCTGGGTCGACCTTTCGACCGGCCGGTTCGGACTGACCGAGGTTTCCCGACGAGAACTGGCCGACGAACTGGCCCGCCTCGACCCGGCCGAGATTCTCGTCAGCGAGACGAGCCTGGGCACGCCCTGGGCGCGAGCGTTGAATGGGCCGGGGCAGGGGTCCGTCGTGTTGACGTCACGGCCCTCGTGGGATTTCGTGCCCGAACAGGCCCGTGTCACCCTTTTCGACCACTTCGGCACGACCACCCTGGCCGGCTTCGGGATCGAGGACGACGCCATCGAGGTCGCCGCCGCCGGCGCTCTGGTCTCGTATCTGCGGGAGACTCAGAAATCCGGCCTGGGCCACCTCGTA
The DNA here is from genome assembly GCA_965201075.1 of Isosphaeraceae bacterium. Taxonomy (GTDB): domain Bacteria; phylum Planctomycetota; class Planctomycetia; order Isosphaerales; family Isosphaeraceae; genus CBDAVP01. Next base: position 199,501 of record CBDAVP010000003.1, read on the forward strand.
AGGCTGACGCCCCACCGGCTCGACCGCGTGCTTGCCCTCGACGAGATGACCCGTCGCAGCCTGGAGTTGACCCGCACCCTCCGCGAGGGAAGACGCGAAGGCTCGCTGCTCCAGGTCATCGACCGCGCCACCACGCCGATGGGCTCCCGACTGCTGGCGGAGTGGCTGACCTCGCCGCTGACCGACCTGGACGCGATCGGCTCCCGGCATTCGGCGGTCGCCGAGTTCGTCGACGACGGCGCCCTACGCGCCGACCTGCGCGCCAGCCTTGGCCGGGCCGCCGACCTGGAACGTCTCTCGGCCCGATCCGGTACCGGCCGGGCAACCCCCCGGGACCTCGTGGCCCTGGCTCGCACCCTTTCGCTCCTGCCCAGGATCAAGGCCCGGCTGACCGCCCGGACGTCTCGACTGCTGGCTAAGCTCGAAACCGACCTGGAACTCTTGCCCGAGGTTCGCGAGGCGATCGAGTCGGCACTGGCCGACGATCCGCCGATGAACCCCAAGGATGGCGGGGTCATTCGCCAAGGGTACCATCCCCACCTCGACGAACTGCGGGAGATCGCCAGGGGGGGCAAGTCGTGGATCGCCACCTACGAGGCCGAGCAGGCCCGCCGGACGGGCATTTCGGGACTCAAGGTCCGTTTCAACAACGTCTTTGGCTATTACGTCGAGATCACCCACGCCCAGGCTCAGGGGAAAACGCTCCCTCCCGACTTCGTACGCAAGCAGACCGTCAAGAACGCCGAGCGGTACATCACCCCGGAGCTGAAGGAATACGAGGACAAGGTCCTCAACGCCGAGGAGCGGGCCCGGTCACTGGAAGTCGAGTTGTTCCAGTCGTTGCGGGACCGAGTGGCCGCCGAATCTCCCCGGCTGATCCAGGCCGGCGCAGTGCTGGCCCAGGTCGATGTCCTGGTGGGCCTGGCCGAACTGGCGGCCCGGCAGAATTACTGTCGGCCGGAGATGGTTTCCGACCCGGTCCTGGAGATTGATTCCGGCCGCCACCCGGTTCTTGACGCCACTTTGGCTCAGGGGGAGTTCGTCCCCAATGACGTTCGTCTGGGGACCGACGATGGTTTGATCTTACTCCTGACCGGCCCCAACATGGCCGGCAAGAGCACCTACATCCGCCAGGTCGCTCTGATGGCGATACTGGCCCAGATCGGCAGCTTCGTCCCGGCGCGGTCCGCCCGACTTGGCGTGGTGGATCGCCTGTTCGCGAGGGTCGGGGCGACCGACGAACTGGGACGGGGGATGAGCACGTTCATGGTCGAGATGACCGAGACGGCCAACATCCTCAACAACGCGACCCCCCAGAGCCTCGTCATCCTCGACGAGATTGGCCGGGGAACCAGCACCTTTGACGGCGTCTCGCTCGCCTGGGCGATCACTGAGCACCTCCACGACGCCATCGGCTGCCGGACGCTCTTCGCCACGCATTACCACGAACTCGTCGAGCTCGAACAGACCAAGCCCCGCCTACGCAATGCAAACGTCGCGGTCCGGGAATCGTCGGGGGATGTCGTGTTCCTCCACCGGATCATTCCCGGAGGCGCGGACCAGTCCTACGGCATCCACGTCGCCCGGCTGGCCGGCGTCCCGGCGTCCATCCTGGGCCGAGCCCGCGAGATCTTGGCGTTTCTGGAACGGCAGCATGTTCCCCAGGCCCCGTCGGAGTTACCGTCCTCGCCAACGGCGGCGCCCTCGCCGGTTCCCCAGGTCCGCACCGGTCGGGCCTTGCAGGGGAGCCTTTTTGCCGCCTTGCCCGAGCCCCTGGTCGCGGAGTTGCGGGGGATCGCGGTCGAGTCCTTGACTCCCGAAGAGGCGCTGGACCTGGTCCGCCGCCTGCGTGCTCTCGCCGTTTGAGGGGAGGGGCGGCGGGTGGCCGATTGACTCGGGGCCTTCCTATAATCAGAACAAGGGCCGAGCGGGGAGCCCGGCCGCCGCGTTCGCGAGACTGTCCTCAAGATGGCTGAGATCCCGACCCGCCCCGGGCACCCGATCGAGGTCGGCTGCTGCGGCTGGAGTTATCCCGACTGGGAAGGGCCGTTCTATCCCGAGGGGATGGCCGCGGGCGACTACCTGGAATGGTACGCCGGCCGATTTCCCGTCGTCGAGGTGGACAGCACGTTTTACCGTCCCCCCAGCGCCGCGATGGTCCGGGCCTGGCGGAGCCGCACCCCCGACGGCTTTCGCTTCGCGCTGAAGGTTCCGCGAGCCATCACCCACGACAAGCAGTTGCGCGACTGCGACGAGGAGGTCGAGGGCTTTTTGGCCGCTATCGAGCCCCTGGGCGACAAGCTGATGGTAGCCCTGCTGCAACTGGGCTACTTCAACCGCGGCGCCTTCGCCACGCTGGAAGCGTTCCTCGAAACCCTCGGCTCGTTCCTGGCGAACTGGCCGCACGCCAAGGTCCCCGTGGCCGTCGAGGTCCGCAACCGCCGCTGGGTCACGACCGACCTGATGCGCGTCCTCCGGTCCCATGACGCGGCGTTCACACTGACCGAGCACCAGTGGATGCCCAGCATGGCCGAGGTCGAGCAACTGGTCGATCCCGTGACCGGACCGCTGGCGTATGTCCGATTGCTCGGGGATCGCGAGGCGATCGAGAAGGTGACGACGACCTGGGACCGGCCCGTCGTCGACCGCTCGGCCGACCTGTCCGTTTCGGCGGCGGTGATCGCCCGATTAGCCGCGAGGGTTCCCGTCGCCGTCTTCTGCAACAACCACTACGAAGGACATTCCCCGGAGACCGCCCGCCGGCTGCGGGGCTTGCTCGAACTGCCCGAGCCCATCCCACCCGGGCGACGGCGGACCACCCTGTTCGACTGAGGACTTCGCTCATGAGACGAGCCGCCGGACCGTCGCCGAGCCGTCTACGGCCTGGTGCCGAACCCCTGGTGCTTCAGGTGGAACGCTACCGGCGGGCCACCTGGGGGCTCACGGCGGTCGTCGGCGTGATCGCCCTGATGTTCGTTGGCCTCTTCGGGGCGTTCGGCCGGCCCGACCTGGGCGTGGCCCTGGGTTTGATCGGCCTCGGTCCGATTGTCATCGCCGCCTGGCTGGAGATGCGGTCCCTGCGCCGCCACGTCGCCGCCGTTTCCGAACTGGTTCGCCCAGAGAGTGTCGAACCTTGACGAGGCCCCAAGTTCGCTCCATCCTTGTCATCCCCCAACCGCAACAGGCTCGCCCTCGGCCCAACCGGCCCGGCGAGCCCGGAGGTCCCCCGCGATGCGACCCTTCTCGAAAATCCTTTCCAATGCATTCCCTACCCTGAGCCTGGTCTTGATCCTGGCCGGTTTCGCAAGGGCCCAGGATTCCCCATCGACTCCAAAAACGGAAAAGAAAGACACCCCCGAGGCGGCCGCCAAGTCCGAGACCGAGAAAGCGACATTCGGCGGCGGCTGCTTCTGGTGTCTAGAAGCCGTTTTCGAGCGAATCGAGGGAGTTAAGAACGTCGTTTCGGGTTACGCGGGGGGAACGGTCCCGCGGCCTTCCTATGAGGATGTCTGTACCGGCGAGACCGGCCACGCCGAGGTCATTCAGGTCACGTTCGACCCCGAGGTCGTCTCTTACGAGAAGCTCCTCAAGATTTTCTTCGCCGCGCACGACCCGACGACCCTGAACCGGCAGGGGCCCGACTTCGGCACCCAGTACCGCTCGATCATTCTGTATTCCACCAACGAACAAAAGGACGAGGCTCGCAAGGTCTACGAGGAGTTGACGGGTTCGCGGCACTTCTCCGCGCCGATCGTCACCGATCTCGTCGCCCTCCAGGCGTTCTACCCCGCCGACGCTCACCACCAGAATTACTACCGGAAGAACAAGTCGGCGGCCTATTGCCAACAGCAGATCGTCCCCAAGCTCCGGAAGCTGGGCCTTCTCAAGTAACCGAAACACGCGGCAAATTGCTTCCCGGCGCTCGCGTCGGGAGGCATTTCCCAGACGACCGAATCCCGAGTTCTTACGCTTCGGGCGGGGGCAAGGTCTCGACGAATTCCGCCAGTTCTTCGAGCGACGGACTTCGCCCCGTCCGCACAAAGTAACCGCTGCAACCGACGCCGGCGCAAAGGCTTTCTTCCAGGTCGAACCCGAGGATGCGTCCCAGGCAAAACCCGGCGTTGAAGTGATCGCCGGCGCCGGTGCTGATCTTGGGGTGGAGCGTGAACGGGCCGACGATCGACGCCCGCCCGTGGCGCGTGGCCGCCGAGGCGCTTCGTCTAGGGTGGAGCACCACGCAGCCCAGTCCCAGCCGATCTCGCAGAGCCGAGGCGAACCCCACCTCGTCAGTCGCGTCGTACTCCAGATTCAGGGCCCCCGCGACTTCCTCGGCCTCCTTGAGGTTCATTCCCAGGATAACGTCGACCCGCTCCTGGAACCGGGTCAGCAGCGCCAGGGCCCCACGAAGGTCGTCATCGGTGCGCTTCTCCGGGTCGGCCAGGTCGACGAACAGGGTTCGGGGGAACGGTCCCGGGTCGGCCGGGAGAATCTCGATCATCCGCTCCCAGATCGCGCTCATGTGCGGAAGCATTGTCCAGTTCACGAGGCCGATCAGCCGGGCCCGGGCCACCTGCTGTTTCAAGGCCTCGGCGCCGACCCGCTCGACGAGGTTGGCCCAGGTCACGTCGGCGAACGGGCCGAGCTTCCCCAGCATTACCTTGCCGTCCTCGAACTCCAGGGCATCGGTGTGCGCCGGCTGGGCGATGCCGAGGACCGTGGCGTGAGTGGCGAACTCGGCGAACACCGGGTCGATCCGCGGGTAGCCCACGCTGCCGATGTAGGTCACGTCCATGCCGCAACTGGCCAGAGCGTTGGCCAGGATCGGGCCGTTGCCCCCGGGCTTCCGCTCGCGGACGACCAGCTCGTAGTTGGTCGACTGTCCAGCGGCGGCCAGCAGCTTCCGGCCGAGATCGCCGATGGTCGCGACCGGGTCGTGCCCCCCCTCGGCATGGCGAGTGCCGACGACCTCGATAATCTCGTCAACGAACCCGTCCAGGCCCACCAGGGCCCGCAGGCCCGGCAGGCGGTCGACGGCCGACCCCAGCTTGCGCGCCGTGCTCGCGCAGATCGCTTCGCGTCGTTCGTCCATCGCGGCGATCCTCCGCCTTGGGGGCTGACCTCGACCGATCCCAACCGGTTCAGGTCACGATGACCCATTCTCCGGTCCGCATGGCCCTTCTCATCGACCAGCACCCCCCGGGTCCTTCAAAGGGGACGACCCGAGCGAGTAAAGCTCCCCGTACTTCTTCGTCAAGGCCCGCAACAACGGAACAGGGCTGGGGACCGAGCCGGTCGCCCGCTCCATCAGCTCGGCCGACCGGAAGGCCCGCCCGTGACGATGGACTTTTCCCCGCAGCCAGTCAAGCAGACCGGAGCAGTCTCCTCGGGCCAACGATTCCTCGAGCGTTACCAGTTCCTCGCGGACGGTGTCGAAAAGTTGCGCCGCGTAAAGATTGCCGAGGGTGTAGGTCGGAAAATAGCCGACGAGCCCGGCGGCCCAGTGAATATCCTGCAGACATCCCTCGGCGACGTGAGCCGGACGGATGCCCAGGTTCGCCTCATAGGCATCGTCCCAGGCCGCCGGCAGGTCGGCGACGGCCAGGTCTCCCGCCACCAGGGCCTGTTCCAGTTCAAATCGGGCCAGGACGTGCAGGTTGTACGTCACCTCGTCGGCCTGGACCCGAATCAACGTCGGCGCGACCCGGTTGATCGCCCGGTGGAAGGTATCCGCGTCAAGGTCCCCCAACGATGACGGGAAGGTTCGCCGGAGGATCGGGAACCAGTAAATCCAGAAGGGCCGACCGCGTCCCACGGAGTTCTCCCATAGCCTCGATTGCGACTCATGCGCCCCCAGCGACGCCGCCTCGCCCATCGGCGTTCCGGCATGTTCGGCGGCGAGCCCCTGCTCATAAAGGGCGTGCCCAGCCTCGTGCAAGACGCCGAAGAATGACTCGGAGAAATCTCGGGGATTGTAACGGGTGGTGATCCGGCAATCCCCCGGACCAATCCCCGAGCAAAACGGGTGCGCGGTCACGTCCAATCGGCCCCTTTGGAAATCAAAACCCAGCGCCGAGGCCGCCGCCTCGCCCAGCATCTTCTGGCGATCGACGGGGTAGTCGCGGTCAAAAACCGACAGGTCGGGCCGGCTCGACGACTCGGCAATCGCCCGGACCAAGGGCACAAGGCCCGCTTTCAAGGTCGAGAAGATCGGCTCCAGGGACTCGGTCGTCGCCCCCGGTTCGTAGTCGTCCAGCAAGGCGTCATACGGCGCCTGGCGATACCCCAGGCACTCGGCCTCCTGGCGTTTCAGGGCGAAGATGGACTCCAGCCAGGGGCGGAACCGGGGGAAATCCCGATCTTTGCGAGCGGCGACCCATTCCCCCTGGGCAATCGTCGTGACCCTCGCCAACTCCTCGACCAGCGAACGAGGCAGCCTGGTCTGGCGGTCAAAATCCCGTCGCCACTCGCGAAGGTTCGCCGCCTCGGGGCTTTCCCGGTCCGGGAATTCGGCGGAACCCTCGGTCTCTTCGAGCAATACGCCCACCCGGGCATCCACCGCCCGGTCGTGGGTCATGCCCGCCAGGGTGGCCATCATCGCGCCGCGGTGCTCGGACCCGCCCGCCGGCATGTACGTCTGCTCGTCCCAACCCAATAGGGCTGAACACGACGCCAGGGTCGAGCGTTCCCGAGAGCGTCGGACCAGTTCTTGATAAGCGGCGCGTGCGTCCATCAATCGGCAACCTCAACGGTTCGGCCGACGATCCTACCTAGCGGACCGGCCATCGATCGTTGGTTGTAACTCTACCAGAATGCGCCTCCGCCGGCTGAGTTCACCGTGACGCAAAGCTATGCCCTAGACTTCCAGGTCCGGGGGTCGCGACGACTGTGGAGGACGCCGATGACGACGACCTGATCGGTCTCGACGCGATAATAACCGGTGAATGGGAACTGGCGAGTCTGGGCCCGCCGCACCCCCTGGTAGATGATTCGGTACAGCTCTGGCATCCGCTCAACGCTGTCGAGGACCTCGTCGACGCGTTTCAAGAACTTATCACCGAGCCCGACCTTTTGGCTCTCGTACCAAGCCTGGGCATCCGCGAGGTCGGCCTCCGCCTCCGGGCGGATGATCACGACGCATCCTCGGCCTTGTTCCGCAGGCGGGCCTTCACCTCCTCCCATGTCGAGCCGGCCCGAGGATCTTCCCTCATCGCCGAGAGCCTGCGATCGAGTTCATCCTTGTGAGACTGCGGGATGTCCATCGACTCCACGGATTCGGCGACGCTATCCCAGATCTCCTCGACGAGGCGAAGGCGATCGGCGACGCTCAAGCGATCGATTCCCAAGGATTTGGCGGACGTACTCATCGAAAGGGATTCTCCTCGAGGATCACCCGCGGCCGCGACCGTATTAGACTCTCAAAACGAGGGTAGGAACTCGGCCGTCGAAAGTCGAGGCTCACCGGATTCGACCCGATTGGATGTCGTTCAAGAGCACGAATCCCGCCGCGGCGGTGCGGGTCCGCTGCATCGCGAGGATCGAGGTCCGCCGCCCGCCGGAGATTTGGGACAGGAAGAATCCTACCCGGACATCGACCGACGGCTCCATAACTGACCTGGGGCGTCTCGTGAAACTGGTGGCTACATTCGGGGCATGGATTGAGGGTGATGGTGAACGCATACGGTTTCCTCAGGACCGCTCTCTTTTTCCGCCCACTACTTCAATGATAACTGACGGACATTGTTCCAACCCACCAATGAGCGAGGTAGGTCCAGTCTCCTGCCTCACTGATGAACCAAGCGAGAAAGTCGCGGACTGCTCCGAATTCCCTGCCGACTCACAGCTCCACGAGCCCGCCACCGAAGACAGAAACGAGAAGAGCCATCACGCCGGGATTGGCGTGGCTCACCCCCAGTTACCCTGAACAGGAAGAGAATCGAAGCCGTTCCACCGGTCCGGTCAGTCGTCAAGGAGCCCGGGCTCGCATTCTCAATGATGCTGGTTCGAAATTCCAATTGGGCTTACCCGTCGTTTCGGAGGGTCGATGGGTGCCGAGGGCCTACGGGACGGTTACGATGCCAGGTGTGGGTCGGCCGGAATGTGCCACGCCTCGGCCTGCCGCCCATAACCAACAGCCACCCACGCCAGGGAGTTTCCACACCGATGAATTTGAACCGCCGACAGATGATGCTCGCCTCCGGTGCCGCGCTCCTGGGCGCCGGGCCGCTCCTGAGCCGTGCCGCTCGGGGCGCGTCCGATACCAAGAAAGTGTTATTCTTCACCAAGAGCGCGGGGTTCGAGCACTCCGTCATCGCTCGCGAAGGCGACAAGCTCAGCCTGGCCGAACAAATCCTGACCGAGATCGGCAAGGCCAATGGGTTCGAGGTCGTCGCCACCAAGGATGGTCGCCAGTTCGATCCCGACAAGATCGGCCAGTGGGACGCCTTCGCCTTTGAGACCACCGGCGACCTGACCCAGGAAGGGACCGACAAGCAGCCGCCCATCTCCCCCGACGGCCTCAAGGCGTTTCTCGACGCCATCGCCGGAGGCAAGGGGTTCGTCGGCATGCACTGCGCGACGGACACCTTCGGCGTTCACCGTGACAAGGGGGGCGACGACCCCTATATCCAGATGATCGGCGGTCACTTCGCTGGCCATGGCGCCCAGCAGAAGGCCCGCTTGATTGTCGTCGACCCCGAGTTCCCCGGAGTCTCCGCCTTCGGTCGCGAGTCGTTCCAGATCGAGGACGAGTGGTACGCCCAGAAATTCCTGGCCGATGATCTCCACGTCATCCTCGCGCAGGACACCGAGGGGATGGAAGGCGAACAGTACGCCCGGCCCGACTTTCCCGAGACCTGGGCCCGCAAGCACGACAAGGGCCGTGTCTTCTACACTTCGATGGGCCACCGCGAGGACGTCTGGCAGAACCCCAAGTATCAGTCGCTGCTAGTGGGTGCTCTCGGTTGGGCCACAGGCCGTCTGGATCTCGACGTCGAGCCGAACATCCAGAAGGCAACCCCTGGCTACAAGACGCTCGGCTCCTGAGCCGGCTCGAACGACTCGAAAAACGAAACTCCGCCGGAGCCCAATCCCGGGCCCCGGCGGAGTTTCGGTATTTCGGGGGATGAACGGGAACGATCAGCTCCGGTCGGTCGGGGCTGCGGGACGGCCCTGGCCTCGGGATGAGTTGGCGTAGGCGGAGGTCAGCAGTCCGAGCAGGGCCGAGCGGCGTCCCGAGCGGGTCGATCCGCCGATGCGACGGACCCGGGCGAGGGTGCCGGTCCACTGGAAGTCGAGCGGCGAGGGTTCGGCCTTGGCACCTTTGGCGTTCAGACGGTTCATCGCGACGGAAGCTCCCGAGAAGGCGGACGTGGCCGCCCTCCAATCCATTGTCCCAGCGGAAAGCCCCGAATCCCCCGATCACCCAGGGTCTCGTCGTCGTGACGGGCCGGGTCCGATGCATCGGGCCCGCGATGACACGGCATCGCGAGAGGCTTCAAGTTCGATGACCGGACTCCGCGGACCCGGCTTTGTTGGCGTCCGGATCAGCGCCCAACCGGCGAAACTTCGCTCACCTGATCCCATCGGCCGGCGTCGGAGAGGTCGGAAGGCTTGCCGCGGGATGCAAAGGGTCCGAGAGCTTACCGCACCCCCGCGTTCTTGCCAAGGGGAGGTTTCACCAATTTTTGGACCATCTCGGGGGCCGGCCCCGTTTCGGGAGCCGGGGGAGCCGTCGCGCCGGCCCACGTCGCCAACAGGAGCATCCCCGTACTCAGCCCGTTGAAGGTCGCGTGCATGGCCATCGGGGCGACCAGCCCGCCCGATCTTCTGGCCAACCATCCCAGCGCCAGCGAGAGAGCGAAAAGCGGAACGGGGGCGGGCCACTGAGACGCATGCAGGGCCGCGAACAGGATCGACGTCAGAATGTTCGGTCCCCACGAACCGATCAAACCCGCGCCGGGATGTCCCCGCTTCAACGACTCCAACGCGATAACCTGGGGTGCCGACCAGGGGTTCTCCTCGCGACCCACGTCCTCGACAAGAACTCCACCGGCCAGTTCCACCTCCGGGACCAACGACGCCGACGGTCCATCCCCCTCGCGAGCATTCGGGGCCGCGCGGCGAAACACCCGTTCCAACCAGCCCAGCAGTACGCCCCGGAAGACCAGTTCCTCGGCGATCGGGGCCAGAATCACCCCCGAGAGGATCGCCAGAGCCACCATTCCCGGGCCCCCCCCCTCGCCGATCATCCGCTCCATCGGATGTCCCTGGGGCTTCCAGATCCTCGACGCCACGGCAAACAACAAATAGGTCGGCACCGCCGCCAACAGGCAGCCGACCACTCCCATTCGCAGGTCGGCCCGGTGGACATGCTCGACACCGAGATCGGCGGCGCGAGCTCCCGAGAGGATTCGCAACGTCCGGGGTAACAGCAGAAGCAGCAGGCCGTTGATGGCTGCCATCGCCGAGAGTTTCGCTCTCGGACTGTCCAGCGCCGTCTGTCCTCCGGCGACGAGAAACGAGAGCCCGACGAGGTTGCTCACCAGGAAGTACAGCACGATCGTCGCCAGGATCGCCGAAACTCCCCAGGGGACACGTCTCGGGGCCCTCGGCGGCAGCAAAGGCTCGCCCCTCAGCAGTTTCCCCAGGGCCCAGTACCAGGCCAGGAGCATTCCCGCCAGAACCGCCGACGAGGCCAGCAGTAACAGGATCGCGGGGAGCGGAGCCAGTTGAGGCGGCGGCGGCGGCATCGAGGCGGCACTCCCAGGACGGCGCTCGGCGAGTTCAGGTCCTTCTCATCGTAGCGGCGGACGGTCAGGCGGACCACCTTGCCCGGCCCGGTCCTTTCCCCATAGAATCGCTCCGATCCGTCCGTCCTGGGTGCCGTCTCGAAAGGGAGAGGTCGACCGCCCGATGTTGCCCGCCGCCGAGCAATTGAACCTCCTGCGCCGGGGGACCGACGCGATCGTCCCCGGCGACGAGTTCGCCCGCAAACTGGAACGCTCGGTCCGCGAGGGGAGGCCGCTCAGGGTCAAGTATGGCATCGACCCCACCGCCATCAGTGTCCATCTCGGCCACACGGTCCCCTTGCGCAAACTTCGCCAGTTCCAGGATTTGGGTCATACCGCCGTCGTCATCATCGGCGACTACACCGCCCTTGTCGGCGACCCCTCGGGTCGTGACGAAACCCGCAAGGCATTGACCCGGGAGCAGGTGACGGCCAACGCCAGGGACTACCTGACTCAGGTTGGCCGGATCATCGACCTCGATCGCGCCGAGGTCCACCATAACGGCGAGTGGTTTGGCCGCTGGTCGTTCCTGGACGTCCTCGACCTGATGCGCAAGGTCACGGTCTCGCAACTCTCGGCCCGGGAAGACTTCGCCAACCGTCTCAAGGCGGGACAACCGATCTCACTGCACGAATACCTCTACCCCTTGATGCAAGGGCAGGACTCCGTCGAGATCCGCGCCGATGTCGAGTTGGGTGGGACCGAGCAGTTGTTCAACTTGTTGGTGGGCCGCGACTTGCAGCAAGGACAAGGACATGACTCCCAGGTGGCGATGACGATGCCGATTCTGGTTGGCACCGATGGCCAACGAAAAATGGGCAAGAGTTTCGACAACTTCATCGGCGTGGCCGATGACCCGATCACCCAGTTCGGTAAGGTGATGAGTTTGCCCGATGGGCCGATGCGACAATACTTTACTTTGCTGACCGACGTCTCGATCGCGGAGGTCGACCGGCTGCTGGGGCCGGAGGTCAACCCTCGGGACGCCAAGGAAGTCCTCGGCCGGGCGATCGTCAGGCAGTATCACGGCGAGGGCGCCGCCGAGGCCGCCGCCGCCGCGTTCCGACGACGGAGCGAGGGGCTTGATCCGGAAGTGATTCCCGTGGTCGGCCTGTCTTCCTCCACACTCGACGAAGGTCGGTTGCCGATCCCCCGCCTGATCGTCGCGTTGGGCCTGGAAACCAGTACCTCCAACGCCCGAAGGGTGGTCGAGCAGGGAGGGGTCAACTGGGGACCCGAGCGAACGCCGATCCTCGACATTCACACCTTGATTGACGTGACCGACGGACTGATCCTGCGAGTCGGCAAACGGAAGATCGCCCGGGTGCGGCTGGACGACTAACGATCGCCGCTTGAGGGGAAGGGCCGGAGGGTCAACCGTTGACGAGTCATGGTTTCGGCATCATTGGCTGCGGCATGATCGCCGAATATCACGCGCGGGCGATCGCCGAGATTCCGGGGGCTCGGGTTGTCGCCGCGTTCAGTCGCAACCCAGCCCACGGCGATCGAGTGGCCGCGTTGGTCGACGGGGGTTGCCCGGTCTTTGACGACCTGACCCGGATGTTGGCCACCCCGGGGCTCGACGTCGTTAGCGTTTGCACGCCCAGCGGCGCCCACATGGAACCGGTCCTGGCCGCCGCCGCCGCCGGCAAGCATGTCCTCGTGGAAAAGCCGCTGGAAGTGACCTTGCCTCGTTGCGACGCAATTATCGACGCCTGCGAGGCCGCTGGGGTCCGCCTGGGAGCCATTTTCCCCTCGCGGTTCACGACGGCGAACCGGGCGATCAAGCGGGCCGTTGAGGACGGGCGGTTTGGCCGCCTGACGCTGGGCAGCACGGCGGTGAAGTGGTGGCGTTCCCAGGAGTATTACGACTCCGGAGGCTGGAGGGGGACGTGGTCCCTCGACGGTGGGGGAGCCTTGATGAATCAGGCGATTCACAACGTCGACCTGCTCCAGTGGCTGATGGGCGAGGTCGCCAGCGTTCAGGCCCTGACCGCGACCCTGGCTCACGAGCGGATCGAGGTCGAGGACGTCGCCGTCGCCGTCCTGCGGTTTCGGTCCGGAGCACTTGGCACCATCGAGGCCAGCACCGCCGCGTTTCCCGGCCTGGCCCGACGGACCGAGGTCCACGGCGACCGCGGCTCGGTCCGGGTCGAGCAGGATGATTTGACCTTCTGGAAATTCGCGATCCCCCAACCCGGCGACCCCGAGATCCGCTCGGAAAACCTGACGGCCAACTCCGGGGCAAGCGACCCCCGAGGCATCGACCACCGAGGCCACCGCGACCAGATCGCCGAATTTCTCGAAGCCCTGGACCAGGACCGACCCGCCTTGGTTGACGGACGCGAGGGGCGCAAGGCCGTCGAGATCATCCGCGCCATCTACCGATCGGCCGAGACGTGCCGTGCCGTGACTCTCCCCCTTTCCGAGCCGGCGGGTCCCGAGTGAGGAGGCCTGGGTCGCGTTGACCATCGAGGTTCGAGGCACTACGATCCAGCGCCCGATCGGGTCAAGGGAGTGACCGGCCATGAAACGCCCACGGAACCGCTCGCTCGATTACCTTTCCTATCTGGCGGTTCGGCTGGTGGTCGGGGTCGCCCAGGCGCTCACCGTCGAGCAGTCCTACGCCCTAGCCGACGCTCTCGCCGCGTTGCTTTACCGGGTCGACAAGCGGCATCGCGCTGTCGGCCTGGAAAACCTTCGCGTGGCCTTCGGCGAACTGTATTCCGAGAGCGATCGGGACCGCATCGTCCGCGGCGTCTACCGGCACTTCTGCCGGATGCTGATGGAGATGCTACACATCCCCCGAAAGCTACATCCGGAAACCTGGCGAGAGCGGATTACCCTGGTCAACCAGGGAGCGGTTCTGGAGCGGTTGTTGCGCGGCGGTCCCATCATCATGCTGACCGGCCATTTCGGTAACTGGGAGATGGCGGGTTACCTATTCGGCGTCTTCGGGTTCCCGCCGAACTCGGTCTATCGCACCCTGGACAACCCTTATCTAGACCGCTTCTTGAAAGACTTCCGGGAGCGGACGGGCCAGAAAATGATTCCCAAGTCCGGCGGGTACGAGCAGATGCTCGACGTGCTCAACGGTGGCGGCGTCCTCTCCTTCCTGGCGGACCAGGACGCGGGAGAGCGGGGGATGTTCGTGGAGTTTTTTGGTCGGCCCGCCTCGACGCACAAGTCGATTGCCTTGCTGGCCTTGGAACATCGAGCCCCGGTGTTTGTGGGCTATGCCCGACGGATCGGTCCGGGGTTTCGCTACGAAGTCGGTTGCGAGGTGATTCTGGAGCCCGAGGACTTCGCCGGATCGGCCGACGATGCCCGACTGCTGACGCAGCGCTACACCTCGGCGCTGGAGCGGATCATCCGTCGCGACCCCGATCAATATCTGTGGCTCCACCGTCGCTGGAAGCATCAGCCCCGGGCCAAGGTTCGGCGACGGTCCCCGGGGAACCCGCCGGATGGGGCTCCCGCGACGAAGGTGGCGACGGCTTGTGAATCATGAAAATTTTGGTTGTGTGGAATTTCGACGCCTGTCATAGTGCCAAATGGCGCTGGTCGGGCACGGTCCGGGGGATCGTCGCGCGAGCCGGGCGTCATGCCGGAGGCGATCTCGACGGGTTGTAACGGTGCGGCCCGCCGGTCATCGGTACAAGGCCAGCGACCATGGGAACGAACATCTACGTCGGCAACTTGCCTTACGACACGACGGGTGACGACCTCGTCGGACTGTTCCAGCAACACGGAACGGTCACCAGCGCCCAGGTCATCATCGACAAGTTCAGCGGCCGGAGCCGTGGTTTCGGTTTCGTCGAGATGGCCGAGGACCAGGAAGCCCAGGCGGCCATCGCGGCGCTCAACGGCGTCCCCTTCGGCGGCCGGCCCCTGACCGTTAACGAAGCCCGGCCCCGCGAGGAAGGCGGCGGCGGAGGCCGTGGCAATCGAGGTGCTGGCGGCCATGGCGGTAGCGGAGGGGGTTACGGTGGTGGAGGTGGCTCGGGCGGCGGATATGAAGGTGGGGGCGGCGACCGGGGTGGGTATGGCGGCGGCTACTGAAGCCTCCGCTTCCGACAATGGCCTGACCTTCCCGTGAGCAAAGGGCGACACCCCTCTTGGCTCGGGCGTTGTTACGCGGTACGATCGTTGGTCTTGCCCGCACTTTCCCCTTGGGAACTTGTGAGACGGGCGTTTCCGGGTTTGCGAATGGGTGCCTTCAGTCTGGGAGATCGAGCCTGTGGTGAAGTTACGGGTCCGTTCCGGCGAGTCGATTCAGGATGCCGTCCGTCGTTTCCGTAAACTTTGCGAGCGGAGCGGATTGCGTAAAGAGATGCGCCGCAAGGCGTATTACGAGAAGCCCAGCGAGCGTCGCCGTCGCGAAGAGCTGAAGCGGCTTCGCAAGGCCCGTCAGATCGTTCGCGTCTGAGTGAATTGGACCCACCCCGAGCCCGGCCGCGCATCCGGGCTCAGACGTCCAGGTCGCGCCGTTGACGAAGCTGGTCGGGGTAATTCCGGCGAATGGGTTGGACCTCGCTTTCGAGGAAGGCCGTGACCTGCTCGGGCGAGCGGCCGACGTAGCGGCTTGGGTCCATTTCGGCGGAAATGTCGACGGCGGCGAAGGATGGGTGTTCGCGGAGGCGGTCCAGCAGGTCGTTGCGCTCCGCCCCGTCCTTGAGCATGGCCGCGGCTTCGAGCGAGGCCGTCCGGACGACCTCGTGAAGGTCCTGACGGTCGCCCCCCGCAGTGACGGCGGCCATGAGCAGGTTTTCGGTCGCCATGAACGGCAACTCGTCGCGGACTCGTCGAGCCACGACGGCCGGGTTGACGACCAGGCCGGGGACGACGTTGAGGTAGAGCCCGAGAATCGCGTCGGCGGCCAGAAACGACTCAGGCAGGTAGATCCTTCGGGCGGCGCTGTCGTCCAGCGAACGCTCCAGCCACTGGGTCGCGGCGGTTTGGGCGCAAACGGCGGGCTGACCCATCAGGACGCGGGCGATCGAGCAGATCCGTTCGGCTCTCATGGGGTTGCGCTTGTAGGCCATCGCCGATGAGCCGATCTGTTCGGCCTCGAACGGTTCTTCCACCTCGCGCTCGTGGGCCAAAAGTCGCAGGTCGTTGCCGAAGCGGTGGCCACTCTCGGCCAGGCCCGCCAGGGCGTTGAGAACCTGGGTATCCAACTTACGGGTGTAGGTCTGGCCCGAAACCGGGATCGACCCGGCGAAGCCGAACGACGCGGCGACCCGTCGGTCCAATTCCTCGACCTTGTCGTGGTCGCTGTTGAAGAGGGCGAGGAAACTGGCCTGGGTGCCGGTGGTCCCCTTGACCCCGAGGAAGGGGAGATCCGCCAGCCGGCGTTCCACCTCTCGCAGGTCCAAAATCAAATCCTGGCACCAAAGCGTCGCCCGTTTGCCCACGGTCACGAGTTGGGCCGGTTGAAAATGGGTGTACCCCAGGCAGGGTAACGACTTCCAGCGATCGGCGAAATCCGCCAGGGCGTCAATGACCCCGACCAGGCCGTCGCGAACGAGTGTCAGGGCCTCACGGATCAAAATCAAGTCGGCGTTGTCGGTCACGTAGCAACTAGTGGCGCCTAGGTGGATGATCGGCCGGGCCACCGTGGCCACGTCCCCCAGGGTGTGGACGTGGGCCATGACGTCGTGGCGGAGCCGCTTTTCATGGGCTCGGGACGCCTCGAAGTCGATGTCGTCAAGGTGGTTGCGCAGGTCGGCGACCTGTTCGTCGGTGATGTTCAGGCCGAGGGACTGTTCCGCCTCGGCCAGCGCAAGCCAGAGGCGTCGCCAGGTGGCGATGCGACGGTGGGGCGACCAGAGACGGGCCATCCGGGGACTGGCGTAACGCGAAATCAAAGGGCTTTGGTAGGTGTCGTGCGACATGGAGGCCTGGCGAGGATTGGGGCGGGTGGGGACGAGGGCTCGAACTCAGATTCCGCCGAGGACCCGGGCGCGGCCGACCCGGGAGATGGCGAGCATGAAGGCGGCGGTGCGGAGGGGCACCCCCTTGCGCTGGGCGAGTTCGTGGACCTTGGCGAAGGCGGCGACGAGGCGGGATTCTTCCTCAAGACGGACCTGCTCCAGCGACCAGCGGAAATGCTGGAGGTTCTGGACCCACTCGAAGTAGCTGACAATGACGCCGCCCGCGTTGGCCAGGATGTCGGGGACCACCGGGATGCCGCGTCGCTGGAAGACCTCGTCGGCCTCGGGCCAGGTGGGTCCGTTGGCGGCCTCGACGATGATCCCCGCGCGGACGGCCTCGGCGGTCCGGGCGTCGAAGACTCCTCCCAGGGCCGCGGGGATCAGGACGTCGACCTCGGCGGTCAAGAGTTGCTCGTTGGTGCCGGCCTCCCCCCCCTTGAAGCCGACAACCTTGCGGCTGGCCGCGACGTGGGCGTCGAGCGAAGGGATGTCGATCCCCTCGGGCTGGAACAGGGCTCCATAGGCGTCGGAGACCGCGACGATGATGCCTCCTTGCTCGTGAAGAAATCGGGCGGTGAAACTACCGACGTTGCCGTAACCCTGGATGGCAAAAGAGGTCCCGCGAATTTCGCGGTTCTGGCGGGCGAGCATTTCCCGGCAGCAAAGGGCCACGCCGAAGCCGGTCGCGTCCTCGCGGCCGGCGGAGCCGTGCAACTCGACGGGCTTGCCGGTGACGCAGGCGGGATTGTGTCCGTGGAACTTGGCGAACTCGTTGTTGATCCAGGCCATGACCTGGGCGTCGGTGCCGACGTCGGGCGCGGGGATGTCCTTGTCGGGTCCGATGAAGTCGTGGACCTGCTGGACGAACCGGCGCGTTAGTCGCTCCAGTTCTCCCCGGGAGAGCTTGGCGGGGTCGCAGTTGATTCCCCCCTTGCCGCCGCCGAAGGGAATGTCGACCACGGCCGTTTTCCAGGTCATCAGGCTGGCCAGGGCGCGGGCCTCGTCCTGATCGACGTGGGGGTGATACCGCAAGCCGCCCTTGAATGGGCCACGGGCGTTGTCGTGCTGAACGCGGTAGCCAATGAAGTTGCCGATCTGGCCGGAATCCATCTCGATGACCAATTCAACCCGGAGTTCGCGATCCGGAGTGATCATCAGCGTGCGCATGTTATCCGAGAGGTCCAGCAGCGCGGCCGCCTTCTCAAAGTAGTAGTTGGTGGCTTCGAAGGCTTTCATGCGGCGGTCCGGAGGGAGGTCCGATTCGACGGGATCGACCAGAGGGTCGTGGAAGGTTCGCGGTCGGCCCGATGGTAACGGACTTTAGCTGGGCCCCGCAATCTCCAGGGGAATCGGACCCGCCGGGAGATTGGGGTCTGGGTGAGGTTGGTCCATTTTACGGGTTGGGAAAACCTTGGCTTAAGCGAGTTCCGGGGGATTTGGCATGGAGCGTGCGGCCGTAGGTGTGCGACCCTGTTGAAGGGTTGAGCCATGAGACGACTTTTTCCTGACAACCGACACAACTCGCGCCGACGACCGGCTTGGGCCGCGGATGGCCTGAGGCCGTCGGGCGTTGCGGGCGATCATCCTGAGGACGGGCAACCCTCTCCAGGCCCGTCTCGCGAAGGCACAACTGGGGATGGAGGACGGGATGCGGAAGCGACAAACCTGGTTGTGGGGGCTGGCTTCGGTCGCCCTGGTAGGCGCCGCACCGGCGGCCCCGAGCTATTTCAGCGTGGAACAGGTGATTCAGCGCGTTCGGGAGGAATGGACGAAGCCTGGGGCCTCGGCCCAACCGAACGCTCCGGGGTGGAACGCGTACTTCGACGCCGTGGAGGCCGACCTGAAGGGGTATGGCTCCGCGAAGTCGGATGATGAGCAGTTGAAGTCGCTGGGCCGGCTGTATCAGGAATCAGTCGCCCTGAGCCGCGTATCGTGGGGTCCGGCGGGCGAGATTCGCGAAGGGTTGCGCCACTGGCTTCGGCCCCGCGTGCGGCTTGCCTGGGCGGCCCGGCACCTGACCGACGCGGTCAAGGGGTTGCCGGCGACCGGCGACGAGGCCGCGAAGGAGAATCGGGACCGCTGGGTGGGTTTTGTTCAGAACGACCTGGGCTCGGCCCTGCAAGCTTATGAGGGAGCGGCCACGGTCAAGGAGCGTCAAGAGGGCTTGAAGAAGGTGTACGCCGCCCTTCACGCCCTGGATGAGGGTAACCGCTCCCGGCCCTGGGGTTATTCCCGGGATCTCCAACTGGCGCTGGACGACCTGTTCAACCGGCCAAACCTGGACGCCACGGCCGACGTTGCCTCGCTCAGTCCGGCCCTGAACACCAATATCGTGGAGTCGGGGCCAATCGACTTCAAGGGACAGCGGTCCTATGTCACGGCCGGGCCCAAGGTTGGCTTTGGATTGCTGCCCAGCAATGACGGCATCCTGTTCTACAACATTCAGGCATTGACCAACGTCACGCCCATCAGCGGATACCAGCAGCAGGTCGCCTCCGACCCCAAGGGGAAACGGGCGGCGAAACTTTACCAGTTCAACGCGACCTCCACAGACCACGCCCAGTTGACGATCACCGCGATTCTACGCCCGAGCGGGCTGGCGGTGGCACCGAGTTATCTGCACCACGTGGGAGCGGCGGTCAATTCCAACCCGATCCAGGGGAAAGGGTTGGGTCGCGCGGTAGCGTCCCTGGTGGGGCTCAACCAGGGCAAGATCACGGACAAGGTTTATCAGGCATCGGTGGGCAAGATTGTTCAGGGCGTGGCCGATGGAGCCGCGGAACTTGGTCAGATCAAGGCGGGGCAGGCCGCGGCCCAGAAGAATGCGCAGTTGGCCAATGTCCTGGTGGGCAATGACACGGCCAGGGTGAAAGAGGTTGAGATCACCGGTCTCAGTCTGGCGTCCCGTGCCGAGGGAGCTACCATCGGGGGAACGATCCGCTGGATGGGCGCCGAGGAGCAAGTTGGAGCCGATGCCCCTCAGCCCGCCTCCTTGAATACCTACCAGGGGGGAGTGACGGCTGATATCCACCTGGCCTCGATTCTCACCAACCTGGCTCGAGGCTACATCCAATCACCCGATGCCCAGGGGATCGAGAACCTTCTGGTCGTGACCAAGAAACTGCCCCCAGGCGCTTCGCCGACCGAGGGGATTGCCACGACCCGCAATGCCGATTACGCCACATTCTTGAAGGCGGCCGAGGAATCGGCCGCGGTCAATGACCCCAAGGTGCTGGCCTTGAGAGTGAAGCGGCCGGGTCGGTCTCCCGAGTTCGCCGCCGACAAGGACGGACATCTCGTCGCCCTGGTGCACGACTTCCTCATCGAAGTGCCCGCGCCTCCTTCAGCGGCGAAGGGCGGGTTGGCCGGTCCCCCGGCGCGGATTTACCGGATCACGGCGCCCGACGCGGAGTTCGACATCGAGTTCCACGTCGAGCCGATGACCCCCTCCGGACCACTGCGTCTGGCCGGGAAGATCGCGGGGTTTGACGCCGGGCCAGGTGCCCAGGTCTTCGCCCTGAATGAGTCCGAGACCGAGGCGACCCCGTTGCCGGCGTTCACCAACTCCCTGGTTTTGAGCGTCTTTGGCAACAAACTGACGGGGCAGCCGATCGACGTGCCCCTGGGCAACATCAATCTGCCGGGATTCACCCTGACCGGAGTTTCTCCCCTGGATCCGTCCGGGTGGATCCGGTTCAACCTGATGCCGACCGGCGCCCCCGTGGCGGTGGCTCCGCCCCAGGTCGCCGGCAACCCCTGAGCCTGCCGACCCCAAATCCGCGTTCACCCGATCGCCCCGGCCCTCCAAGGTCGGGGCGATTGCGTTTTGAGGCCAGGGAAATTTGACTCGCAGAGGAGAATCGGGCGATTCCCGAAGTTGAGAATCCGATTCTCTCAGAACAGAAAATCGACGGGCCGGATTTGAATCAACACGATCGCGAATGGGCTGGGTTTGCTGGGGATTTCCTTCTTCCTTGGATCAATCTCTATGAGTTTCGCGACGAGGCCCCTGGTTTGCTTTCGATGAAGGTCAGCACTCGAAAGAGCGGGTCTCCGACGAAGGAGACGGCAGAAAACGTCCCGACCGGAGTGAGTCTGGGGGGCGGGCCCTTGAAAGTGGGCAACGTCGCGGTATGGTGCGTGGGCGGTTCGCGTCACCGCGATGATCAAGGCAGTACCAGGCGGGGGCGCTCATGGCGCAGATTTTCCACCGGAGCATGAACACCCTGGCGAGGATCAGCATCCTCGCCGGAGCGTTTACCGCGGCAGGTTTCGTCGGCCTGGTTTACCTCTATAACCAATCACCGCTCCAAACCAATGTGGGCTTGATCCGCAACCAACCCGTGCCTTTCAGTCACGAACACCACGTGAGGGGCCTGGGAATTGATTGTCGGTATTGCCACACCACGGTTGAGACCACGGCAATCTCGGGCGTTCCGCCGACCTACACGTGCATGAGCTGCCACTCGCAGATCTGGACCGGCAGCCCAATGCTTCAGCCGGTGCGTACGAGTTTGGCCGAGGACAAGCCGCTGAAATGGTCGAAACTGCACGACTTGCCCGACTTTGTGTATTTCCATCATGGCATCCACGTCCAGAAGGGGATCGGCTGCGTCGAGTGTCACGGCCGAATTGACACGATGCCGCTGGCCTACAAGGATAAGCCGCTGACGATGGAGTGGTGCCTGGACTGCCACCGGGAGCCCGAGAAGCGAATTCGGCCCAAGGAGCAGGTTGTCAACATGGAGTGGAAGGCTGAGGACGAGAAAGGCGCGGACGGCAAGCCAATGACCCAGGAAGCCCTGGGGAAGAAGCTCGTCCACGATTACCACATCCCGGTCGACCGGCTCACCAATTGCTCGACGTGCCACCGATGATCCAACGAACCAACGCGAGCGGAAAGCTGGACCTGGCCGCGGCTCGCGCCCGTCTGGCCGGCAAAAGTGGTTCCCGCTACTGGCGGAGCCTTGATGAGTTGGCCGGCACCCCGGCGTTTCAGGACTACCTGGGCCAGGAATATCCGGCCCTGATGGAGTCCTGGGGCGAGCCGGTCGGCCGACGGCGGTTCCTCCAGTTGATGGGGGCGTCGCTGGCGCTGGCTGGTGTCAGTGGGTGTGTGGTGCAGCCCGCCGAGTCAATCGTCCCGTACACCCAGGCTCCCGAGGGAATTATCCTTGGCAGGCCGATGGAATTTGCCACGGCGCTCTGCCTGGGCGGATATGCCACCGGGGTCGTGGTGACCAGCCACGAGGGGCGGCCGACCAAGATCGAGGGGAATCCCGACCACCCGGCGAGCCTGGGGGCCACGGATATCTACCTTCAGGCCGAAATTCTTCAGCTCTACGATCCCGACCGCGCTCAACTCGTCACTGCTAAAGGGCGAGTGAGCACCTGGGACGACGCCCTGGCCGCTCTTTATGGGATGCGGCAGGAGCAGAGCGCCAAGAAAGGGGCCGGGCTGCGGGTTCTGACCGAGGCAACCTCCTCGCCGACCTTGATCGCCCAGTTCGCCGAGCTCAAGAAGCAGCTCCCCGAAGCTCGTTGGCACGTCTTCGAGCCAGTCGGCGGTGAGTCGGCTCGCGCCGGGGCCTTGATGGCCCTGGGAGAGCCGGTCGAGACCGTCCACCACATCGAGCGGGCGGATGTGATTCTCTCGCTGGACGCGAATTTCCTGGGGGAAGGCCCCGCTCGACTGCGAGATGCCCGAGCGTTCACCGCGCGTCGAGAGGTGGGCCTCGGTGTCGTGTCGAAGGATCCGATTTACGAATATGAAGGAGTTCGGTCGCCCAAGGATCGGTCCAAGCCGACGATGAACCGGCTCTATGTCGTGGAGCCGGTGCCGAGCATCACTGGCTCAATGGCCGACCACCGACGGCCGATCGCCGCGGGGCGGATCGGGGCGTTTGCTCAGGCGGTCGCGCAGGCGTTGAAGGTCGAGGGGGTGACGGCGGTGACGGCCGAGGCGCTTTCGGTCCAGGATCAGACGTTCGCCGGGGTTGTGGCTCGCGACCTGATCGCCCATAAGGGGGCGAGTCTGGTGGTCGCCGGTTGCCACCAGCCGGCCGAGGTTCACGCCCTGGCCCACGCGATCAATGCGGCCCTGGGGAATGTCGGCAAGACGGTGGAGTATTTCGAGCCGGTCCTGGCCAACCCCGGCGGGAGCCTGGCCGAACTGGTGGGTGATCTGAAAGCGGGCAAGGTCGAGGCGTTGTTCATTCTGGGCGGAAACCCGGTGTACTCGTCCCCGGTGGATCTGGCCTTCGGCAAGGCGCTCGTCGACGCGAAGGTTCCCTACACGTTCCGCCTGGGGCTGCACGCCGACGAGACCTCGGCCCTTTGCCATTGGAACGTCTCCGAAACGCATCCCCTGGAGACCTGGGGCGACGCCCGAGCCTTTGACGGCACGGCGACGATCCAGCAACCGTTGATCGCCCCGCTGTACGATGGCCATTCGGCCATCGAGGTGATGTCAAATCTCCTGGGACGACCGGCGGTCGCTCCCCTGGCTCTGGTCCGCGAGACCTGGGAAGGGCGGAAACTGGCCGACGACTTCGACGCGTTCTGGATCACAACCCTGAATAAGGGGGTGGTCGATGAGAAGACCAGGCCGTCGGCCAAGACCCCGACCTTGAAGCCCGCGAGCGGGTATTTGCCCAAGGCGGCGGCCGAGGGGCGTGAGCTGGTTTTCCGGCCCGACCCAACGATTTACGACGGCCGGTACGCCAACAACGGCTGGCTTCAGGAATTGCCCAAGCCCTTGACGTCCCTGACCTGGGACAACGTCGCCATGATGAGCGCCGCGACGGCCAAGGAGTTAGAACTCCAGACCGACCCGGTCGATAATAATTCGGAACTGGTCGAGTTGACCTACCAAGGTCAGACGCGAACCCTGCCGATCTGGATCGTTCCGGGGCACGTTGACGGGTCGATCAGCGTGACGTTGGGATATGGCCGCTCGCGGTCGGGCCGGATCGGCGGCGACGACGGGGCCAAGGTGGGTGTCAACGTCTATGCCCTGCGGACCTCCGAGGCCCCTGGCCACGGTGGCGGCCTCGGGGTGAAGAAGGTCGCCGGCAACTACAAGATCGCCGCGACGCAGCATCACTTCCTGATCAAGGGGAACGCGGGTCACGAGGGTACGCCCGAGTCGCGAGCGACGCCTCATCCGGCCGACCCGTCAATCCCTCCCGCGACGGAGTATTCCGACGAGCGAGATATCGTCCGGACGGCCACCCTGGGCGACTTCCTCAAGCATCCCGAGTTCGCCAAGGGGCATCATGACCAGCCCCGCGA
Organism: Isosphaeraceae bacterium; assembly: GCA_965201075.1. Classification (GTDB taxonomy): domain Bacteria; phylum Planctomycetota; class Planctomycetia; order Isosphaerales; family Isosphaeraceae; genus CBDAVP01. The sequence continues at coordinate 223,517 of CBDAVP010000003.1, forward strand.
ATTCTCGATGTTCCTCAACCCCGAGCCTCAGCGGGTGCGGCAGGATGGGGAGGTCGGCAATGCCTGGGGCATGGCGATCAACCTCAACACCTGTATCGGCTGCCATGCCTGCGTGGTCGCCTGTCAGGCCGAGAACAACATCCCGGTTGTGGGCAAGCAGCAGGTTCTGGCCGGTCGAGAAATGCACTGGATTCGGGTCGACACCTATTACGAGGGGGATTCGCCCGAGAATCCCGCCACATTCCGTCAGCCGGTGACCTGCCAGCATTGCGAGAAGGCCCCCTGCGAGATTGTTTGCCCCGTCGCGGCGACGACCCATAGCGCGGAGGGTCTCAATGAGATGACCTACAACCGCTGCGTGGGGACCCGATACTGCGGTAATAACTGTCCGTACAAGGTGCGTCGGTTCAACTTCCTGTCGTACAACGATGTCGTCTCGGCGTCGTTGAAACTCCAACGGAACCCCGATGTGACCACCCGGACACGGGGGATCATGGAGAAGTGTACCTATTGCGTGCAGCGGATCGTTTCGGCCCGCATCAAGACGCAGCAGGATGACGCTCCCAACCCGGCCGGGCAGGAGCCGACGGTACCCGGGAACATGATCGCCACGGCCTGCCAGCAGGCGTGCCCGACCAAGGCGATCGTCTTCGGTAACCTCAATGACCCGACGGCCGACGTGGTCCAGCTGAAGGCCGACCCTCGGGCCTTCGCCCTGCTGGGAGAGTTGAACACCCAGCCGAGGACCAGCTATCTGGCCAAGATCACCAACCCCAACCCGGAGTTGGTCGTCCGGGCCCCCGAGCACCCCGAGCACGAGGCGAGCTAGCCCGATGGCGACCGAAGAGCCCGAGATCACCGAGCCGCCGCCCGGGGATTACCCGGTCCTGGGTCCCGGTGCGCACACCTATGCCTCGGTCACCGACCAGATTGGCGGCGACGTCCTGAAGCGGCCCTACCAGAAGGGCTGGCTGCTGGGCCTGGCGATCGCCTTCGGCATGCTCAACATGCTGATGATCGCCGTCACCTATCTTTTCTACATGGGCGTGGGCGTCTGGGGCATCAAGACGCCGGTCATGTGGGGATTCGCGATCGTCAACTTCGTCTGGTGGATCGGTATCGGCCACGCTGGGACTTTGATCTCGGCAATCTTGCTCCTGTTGAAACAGGAGTGGCGGACGTCGATCAACCGGTTCGCCGAGGCGATGACGCTCTTCGCGGTCTCATGCGCGGGGATGTTCCCGATCTTGCACCTGGGCCGTCCCTATCTGTTCTACTGGCTGATGCCCTACGCCAATACGATGGGGATGTGGCCCCAGTGGCGCAGCCCTTTAATCTGGGACGTTTTCGCGGTCACGACTTACGCCACGGTTTCCCTGCTCTTCTGGTATGTCGGACTGGTTCCCGACCTGGCCAACCTTCGCGACCGGGCCCGCAACAAGTTCGCCAAGATTGGTTATGGCATGGCGGCCCTGGGGTGGCGGGGATCGGCCCGTCACTGGAGCCGCTACCAAACGATCTACGTGTTGCTGGCGGGGTTGTCGACGCCGCTGGTCGTGTCGGTGCATACGATCGTCAGTTTCGACTTCGCCGTGGGCATCGTGCCGGGTTGGCACACCACGATTTTCCCGCCCTACTTCGTCGCCGGGGCCATCTATTCGGGCTTCGCGATGGTCGTGACGTTGATGTTGCCGCTGAGGTACTTCTACAACCTGCGAGCCTACATCACCGAGAAGCACATGGACAGCATGGCCAAGATCATGCTGGCTACCGGGCTGCTCGTGGCGTATGGCTACGGGATGGAATACTTCATGTCCTGGTACGGCGACAACACCTATGAAAAGTTCTTGAGCCTTGATGAGCGGGTGCGGGGTTATTATAGTCACACCTACGCGATGTTGATCTTGTTCAACATCCTTATGGTCCAGTGCTTCTGGTTCAAGTGGGTGCGGACCAATGTTTACATCCTCTGGCTGGTCTCGATCATCATCAACATCGGGATGTGGCTGGAACGTTACGTCATCATCGTGGTGAGTCTTCAGAAGGATTTCCTGCCCTCGTCCTGGAACGTCTACCATGGGACGATCTGGGACTACATGACCTATTTCGGGACGCTTGGCCTGTTTGGGACGTTGATCTTCCTGTTCGTGAGATTTCTGCCGGCGATTTCGATCACCGAGATGAAGGAACTGGTCCACCAGAAGCAGGAGCAGGCTCACAGCCGGGCGACGGCTGATCGGTCGGCCGGGACGCTCGGCGGTGGGACATTGCCTGGTACGGCCCACGCCCATCCGGAAGGGGGTCACCGATGAGCCACGACCACGAGCTGGCGGGACCCTTCGGTCTGCTGGCGGAGTTCGAGACCCCCGAGGCCCTCCTGGTAGCGGCCCACAAGGCGTATGCCGAGGGGTATCGTAAGCTGGATGCGTATTCGCCATTCCCCGTCCACGGGTTGGCCAAGGCGATCGGCTTTCCCCGCAACAACATGTCGCTGATCGTACTGATCGCGGGTGTTTGCGGTGGCCTCGCGGGATTCGGGATGCAATGGTTCTCGGCCTCCTACCATTACCCGATCATCGTCGGCGGGCGTCCTTACCTTTCCTGGCCGTCGTTTTTCCCGATCACCTTTGAACTGACCGTCCTGTCGGCGGCGTTTGGGGCGGTCTTCGGCATGTTCGGTCTCAATGGGCTGCCGCAGCCGTACCATCCTCTGTTCAACGCGCCGAGTTTTGCCGCCGCGAGCAGTGATCGCTTCTTCCTGAGCATTGAGGCGGACGACCCCAAGTACGACGCCGAGGCGACAACCCGCTTCCTGGAAGGGCTGCACCCGATGTCCCTCTGCGTGGTGGAGCGCTGATGACCGGAACACCTCCAACACTGGCCCCTGCCACTACCCCGGGCCCTGGGTCTGCGACTGGCCGCCGCGGCGGGTTTGGTCGTGATGGCCGCCGGCTCCGGTTGTCGTCACGAAATGTACGACCAACCGCGTTACGAGCCGCAAGAGGCCAGCAGCTTCTTCCCGGATGGTGAAGCGAACCGGCCCCTGGAAGTGGGTGCTGTCGCTCGGGAAGAGCCCGGCACGACCCTGCGGACCGATTTACATCTCTACAAAGGGAAGGTCGACGGCAAGGACGCGGATGCCCTGCCCAAGCAGGTCGAGTTCAACCGCGAGTTGCTGGTCCGTGGTCAGGGGCGATTTCGAATCTATTGCACCCCTTGCCACGGCGAGCTCGGCGATGGCAAGGGGATGATCGTTCAGCGAGGGTTTACCCCGCCGCCGCCGTTCTACGGTCAGTATGTCGCCAAGGATTTGACCGGGTCGGTTCCCACCTACAAGGATTTGCGGGAGGCTCCGCTGGGGCACTTCTTCGAGGTCATCTCCAACGGCCACGGCGCGATGTATTCGTATGCCTCCCGGGTGGCGGTCAAGGATCGCTGGGCGATCGCCGCCTACATCCGGGCCTTGCAGTTGAGCCAGGGGGCGGGGGTTGAGGAACTGAAAGGGATCAAGGACCCGACCGACGATGAGCGTCGGTTGGTCCAGGAGGCGGGTCGATGAGCCTCGGTGAGTCGTTGCCCCCATCCCTGGGACGCTTGAAGGTGCCCGCCCTGGTCGCCGGAGTCGCCGGCCTAGCCGTCTGTCTGCTGGCCGGTTTGACCATGCCGGCGCGGGCCTTGCCGGCCTATCTGGTCGGATTTCTTTTCTGGTTCGGCATCGCTCTGGGTGGTCTGGCCCTCTCGATGCTTCACCGCCTGGTCGGGGGCGCCTGGGGCCTGATCGCCCGCCGGCCGATGGAGGCCGCCTCGCTGACCATGCCGGTGCTGGCCTTGCTATTCGTCCCGATCTTCCTCGGCCTGGGGACGCTCTACCCTGAGTGGGCTGTGCCGTCCGACAAAGTCCACACTCTCGCCCGCTCCGTCCAGCACAAAATCTCGTATCTCAACGCCAACTTT
>CBDAVP010000004.1:0-279341 GCA_965201075.1 Isosphaeraceae bacterium
ACCATGCAGAAGATCCGCGGACTGGGAAGCTGTGATCTGACCCCCGATTTGTTGTTGGAGATCCATCGCGCGGTGACCTTACGGACCCTCGAAGACCCCTCCGGGGCGGGGCGATTCCGGCGGGCTGAGGAGTCGATCGTCGTGGTGAGCGAGGAGGGCGAAGTTTTCCACACGCCCCCGCCCGCGGAGCAATTGCCCGATCGGGTCACGCGGATGTGCGAGTTCGCCAACGGCGGCCAGACTGGTCCGTTTGTCCACCCCCTGGTCCGGTCGATTGCTCTCCACTTCTGGCTGGCTTACGACCATCCGTTCATTGACGGAAACGGTCGAACGGCTCGCGCCCTTTTCTACTGGTCCGTCCTCAGACATGGGTACTGGCTCTTGGAGTTCGTGTCGATTTCCAAGATCATCCTCGGGGCTCGCACCCGATACGGGCGGGCCTTCCTCTACACCGAGACCGATGCCAACGATCTAACTTACTTCTTAATCTATCATTTCGATATCATACGGCGAGCCCTGGACGACCTGAGCGACTACCTGAATCGTAGGGGCGACCAGCTTCGCCAGATCGACGATCAATTGAGGGGATACCCCACCCTGAATCACCGACAGCGCGAGCTACTTGGGAAAGCCATCCGGCATCCTGGCCAGCGTTATTCGATCGAGGCCCATAAAAACACCCATGACGTCGTCTATCAAACCGCACGAACCGACCTCCTGGGTCTGGTTGAACTGAAATTGCTGACCAAGTCCAAAATTGGAAAATCCTTCTACTTCGTACCGGCCACTGATCTGGAGCGAAGGTTGCGTAAGCCTTGAGGAACCCTACGACGTCGGGCAGCCATCGAAAACGAATTCCGGGAGCGGCTGGCGATTACGGCAAGGATTTGGCGCGGAGATTTGGCGCGACGGCTGGCTTTGGTCGGTTGCGGGAGATATACTGGTGGACGTAAGCTCGGGAATCCCCGTCCCCTCCCGGCCATCAGTTTCGGCCGGCCCCAGGCAGGAGAGGTCCGATGTCCACCGCCGGCAAGGTTCTGGTCGTCCTGGTGACGCTGGCTTTGATGGGCTGGATCGTCCTGTTCTCGGCGGTTGCCCAGCGCAACACCAACTGGGGCAAGAGCTTGCAAGCCCTGGAGGTTAAGGCCGAGGATGTCGCGAAGAAGGCCGATGCCCAGGAAATTTCGCTGGAAAAGACCAAGGTTGACACCACTTTGATTCGCTCTCGGCAGGAGAAGGATGCGGTGGTTTTGCGGGGTCGGCTGTCGGACGCGGAGAAGGAGCTTTCGTTGGCCAATGAGACCAACTCGCGATACAAGATCGATCGTGAGGCCGTAGACGCCGCGGCCGAGGACGCCAACGCGACTCGCGAGCGCTGGGAGGCCGACGTCGCGGCGTTGAAGCGCCAACTGGCGGATGTGCAGGCCGTGGTTGGCAAGTTCAAGGCCGAGAATGCGGCTTTGGCGGGCACTTATGGCGGCCTCCAAGGGGAATTCATCAAGGTCAAGGGAGAGACCGACCAGGCGGCCAAGTCCAGCGTGAAGCCGCGGACGCGTTGAGGCGTCATTTCGGACCGTTTGCCGCGAATTGACAGTGACGAGGCCGCCCGCCACGATGGGTCGGTCGTCCGCGGAAATCCCGCGGCCAGGGTGTGGGCCGGGGCCAGTGGGCATGGACAAGGTGGGCATCGAGCGGACGCCGACGGGTCGACCCTGGGCGGGGGTTGCCGCCAATGCCCACTCGGGACGGGGGTCGAGCCGGGCGCGGGTTGAGCGGTTGGTTCAGGGCCTGTCCAGTCGCGGGGTTGAGGCTCGGATCGCCTGGACGGTCGCCGAGCGTTCGGAGTTGGTGGCCCAGGCGGGCCGCGACCCGGAGTGCCGGTGCCTGGTCGCCGCTGGGGGGGATGGGACTGTCTCGGCCCTGATCAACGAGCGGCCGCGGGTGCCGGTGACGGTGCTTCCGGCGGGGACCGAGAACCTGTTCGCCCAGCATTTCGGCGTCGGCAAGTCTCCGTCGCGAGTCGCCGAGACGGTGGCCGCCGGTCGGGTCGCGGCGATCGACCTGGGGGTGGCGGCGGGCCGACGGTTTGCTTTGATGGCGGGGATCGGGTTCGACGCCGACGTGGTGACCCGCCACCACCTCGCTCGGGTCGGGCAGACCGGGCGGATGCGTCGGACCCATCGGGCTGCCTATGTCGAGCCGGTGCTTCGGGCGAGCTTGGGCTACCGATTTCCGGCCTTGACGGTGAGCGCCGAGGGCCCCTCGGGGGTTGAGTCGCTGGTGGGAGCCACGGCGTTCGTCTTCAACTTGCCGAGATACGCCCTGGGGCTGCCGTTTGCCCCCCAGGCGCTTCAGGATGACGGTTTGCTGGACCTTTTGGTATTTCACAAGCCTGGTCCCTTGAACTGTTTGCGGTATTTATGGCTGGTGGCGAGGGGTCGGCATCTGGATCGGCCGGGGGTGGAGCATCGACGGGTGCGGCGGGTTTCGGTGGCGTGCTCGGGAGTGGTCCCAGTGCAACTGGATGGGGACCCCGGGGGGTTGATTGTTCCGCAGGCCGATGGTTCGCCGTGGTCGGTGGAGGTTTTGCCGAGGGCCTTGGACGTCTTGATGCCGCCGAGTTGAGCGCTGGAAGGTTGGGGCCGGGATGGACCCATGGGCGGGCCGTGGTATTCTGAAGCGCCTCATTACGGCGATCCAGATGGGTGAGGGCCGGGGTCCTTGGCGTGGGTTACGACCTTTACGGCGCTGGTGGTTACCATCGTTGGACCAACTTCGGCTGGGGCGATATCTTGACCCTGGGGGAGATTTACGGCTGGCAGCCGATGGGGACGGGTCCCCCTCCGCATACCCTCAAGGCGGATTGGTTTCCGGGGTCTTATTTCGGCTACGAAGGGCAACTGTTCTATGCCAAGGACGCCAAGAACCTGGCGGACGCCCTGGCCGAAGCCGCCGAGCGGATGCCGGTGAAGCGGCCCCGTAAGATCCGGCCCGTGGACATCCGGGAATATGAGGCGATCGCCTCGCCCGAGGGTCGAGCCTTGCTGCGTGAGTTCGTCGAATTTTGCCGGGCCGGCAGCTTCCGCATCTACTGATTGATCCCATTTCGGCGCGGACCTTTCCAGGAGCCCGTGAACACATGGATGTTTCCAACCCCGTGGTCGTGGGTTCGACGGTGATTGGCCGTGGTCGCCCCCTGGCGCTGATCTGCGGCCCTTGCGTGATGGAGCCGAACGACCTGACGCTGGTGATTGCTCGGCGGTTGCAGGCGATTTGCGGCGAATTGGGGATTCCCCTGGTGTTCAAGGCGTCGTTCGACAAGGCGAATCGGACATCGAAGTCGAGTTATCGGGGGCTTGGGCTGGAGGAGGGATTGCGGGTTTTTGAGCGGGTGAAGGCCGAGACGGGGTTGCCGGTGACGACCGACGCGCATGAGTCTCAGCAGGCAGCGCCCCTGGCGGAAGTGGTGGACCTGTTGCAGATTCCGGCGTTTCTGGCGAGACAGACGAGCTTGCTGGAGGCGTCGGCGGCGACGGGCCGGCCGGTGAACGTCAAGAAGGGGCAGTTCATGGCTCCCTGGGATATGAACCACGTCGTCGAGAAGCTGGCGGGGTCCGGGGCGAAGGGGATTTTGTTGACCGAGCGGGGGACGACCTTCGGCTATGGGCGGCTGGTGAATGATTTCCGGGCGATCCCCCAGATGCAGGCGACCGGGGCGCCGGTGGTCTTCGACGCGACGCATTCGGTGCAGTTGCCCAGCGCCGGGGCCGGGGTGTCGTCGGGGGAGCGCGAGATGGTCCCGTATCTGGCCAAGGCCGCCGTTGCCGCCGGTTGCGATGCCCTGTTCCTGGAGGTGCATCCCCGTCCCGAGGAGGCGCTTTCGGATGGACCCAACGCCCTGCGGCTGGACGACCTGCCGGGCTTGCTGCGGACTTGCTTGCGGATTCGCGAGGCGATCGCCTTGAGGGATTGACTGGGGCGGTCGATTCCCCGGGTCGAGCGGGCAATTGTCGCGACGGGTCGAGTCGGTTGGGGCGAGGCGAGGGCGTGGGGGGGCCTGGGGACCTTTTCTTTGGCCCTGAGGGTTGGTGAATTGTCAAAGAGCGGTTGAGGACGTCAGGCGCGGCGTCGTTGGCGTTTGGAGCGGGATTCGGGCGGTTTGGAGATTTGGGGTTTCGGGTTGGGAGGATCGTTGAGGGCCGGTGCGACCGGCGAGGGGCGGGGCGCGGACCAGGATGGGGTCGCGGCGACCGAAGGGGGCTGGGGTTCGCGAGGCGCGGGGGGTTCGGCCGAACTGGTCCGGTTGGGTTGGTACGGAATGTCGTTCTTCCATTCGCCGGGGATGTAGGCGGGCAGGTCGTTTCGGTCGATGGGGCGGGGATCGGGGCGGGAGGTCTTGAACTGGGAGCGAGTCCAGGCCAGGCGGCGTTCGGCCTGGCGCTGGACCTTGCGGACGGTGGCGACTTCGGGGGGTTCAGGGCCGAGGCCGAGGGTGAGCGCGTGGCGCATCCGTTCGTCGAGCGGTTGCAGCAGGGCGGCGAGTTCCTTGTGACGTTGGATCTCGGTTTCGGCCATCCGTCGAAGGTGTTCCTGGAGCGTTTCGGGGTCGTCATCGGGCGGGTCGAGGGGCGTTACGCCGTCTCGGAGGTCGGGCGGGACGTTGAGGAGGTTCATCGCCTGGTGGCGTTGGGACTCGGTCCAGCTTCCTCGCTTTTCGAGGGTTTGGTGGAGCCATTCCCAGCGGCGGGCGATGACCAGGCACCCCTGGGCGAATTTGCGGAGGGAGGCCAGGGCACGAGCGGGGTGGCGGGACAGTCCGGAGGCGAGGAGCTCGGCGTGGTCGCGCTGTTGTTGTTCGAAAACAACGGCGATGCGCTGGGCATGGTCGTGTCTCAGGACGATCTGCGTCTGGTGGAGGCGTTCGATTTCCAACGTGTTGCGAGCGACTTCGTGAACGAGCCAGGTTTCGTAGATGTCGAAGGGTTTGAGGGAGGAGGTCCAGAAATCGATGCGGTCGTTGAGAGCGTCGGCCTCGTGTTCGGGGGGAACGATGGTCAGGCCGTGGAGGAGCGGGCGGGGGGTGGTGTGGATTTCGGGGGCGGCGTTGGGAATGGTCATGGTGTGAGTCTTTTGGTGCGGGTGCCAGGTGCGCTGAAGCGAGGGGGGTGGTGCGGTTTTCTTCCCCCCGTCTTTCACTATCGCGACCAAGGGCGGAAATGGTGACGACCATTTCCAAATTTTGTTGAGGCGTTGCGGTGATAGGGCGCGGACTGGTTGCGCTTTCCCTTTTTTGGTTTCGACCGGCAGAACCGTCGCTGGACGTCTGCCCGTTAAATTAACCTGATGTTGGTCAATAATGGCGCCGATAAATCAAGCGATTGTTTGGCTGTGTCCATGCCGCTGTCGCGACTTTGGGAGACCGTGGATGAACACGGCCGTAACGCCTGCTCGGGCCGATGGTCAACCGGCGGCTCGGTTTCGGACCGATGACCCGAGGCGGAAGGATGCGGGTGGGGCGTTCCGGCTGGATGGCCTGGATGCTCTGAGGGCGGGGACGATGCTTTTGGTCGTCGCGCTTCATGCCGGATTGGCGTACAACCCGACGCCGATCCGCAACCTCATCTGGGCGGTCCATGACCCGGGGGGGACCCGGGGATTTGACGTTCTTTGCTGGTGGCTGCTGGGGATCTCCTCGCCCTTCTTCCTCATGAGCGGGTTTTTCGCCGCCTCGCTGCACGAGGCCCGCGGGCATTCCGCGTTCCTGGTTGGCCGTTGCAAGCGGATTGGTGTTCCGTTCCTGGTCGCCTGCCTCACGTTCTTACCGGCCACCTTCTATGTCTGGGCCTGCGGGTGGCTGGCGTCTGGCCAGTGCAGTCTGCGAGAGATGGAGCGGATGAAGTTCCGGGGCAAAGGGTTACAGCATAACCTTTACGGCCCGGCGCACCTCTGGTCGCTGGAATATCTGATTTTGTTCCTGGCGGCCTTCTGGTTGTTCCTGAGCTTGCCGAAGTCGTGGCGGTCGTGGCGACCCCCGGGTTCGTCGGCGTGGGGGCGGGCTTTGGCGTCGAAGTGGCGGCCGTTGCTGACGGCGATCCCGACGACCCTGGTCCTCTGGGCGGGGCATCGCCATGTTGGGCTGGACGCGATCATGGATCGGCAGAATTCGTTCACGCCGGAACCTTACCGGTTGCTGCATAACGCCATCTTCTTCGTCGTGGGAGTCGGGATGTATCACGCCCGGGGGGACCTGGCGCGGCTGGCGTCCTGGGGTTGGGCTTATCTGGCGCTGTCGGTACCGGCCTTCGCCTGCCGGGCCTGGTTGGTCCGGGGCGATCTGGCGAGGCCGCTCGATGGCTGGGCCGAGGTCGCTCTGTCGGTCATGGGGGCGTTGTTTGTCTGGCTGACGACCTTCGGACTCATGGGCGTGGCCCTGACCCCGGCGCTGAACCGGTCGAGGCCGGCGGTCCGCTACCTGGCCGATAGTTCGTACTGGGTCTACCTTTTGCACTTGCCGGTGATTGGCCTGATGCAGGTGGGGTTGTTGGGGGTGGAGGTTCCGGCCATCCTGAAGTTCGTGGCTGTGTTGAGCGTGACCGTGGGTCTTGGTCTGGGGAGCTATCAGGCGATGGTCCGGCATACGATTGTCGGCCACTGGATGCACGGTCGCCGAGAGCGGGTCATCCCGGCCCACCGGCAGCCTCTGGGGACTCATCGAGCCCGGGGCCTCAGGGGGCGTTCGGGGAGGGTTCAGGTATGATGATCCGACGACTCGGGCCGACGATGGCCGGGCTTCTGCTTGGTGGGGCTTTGCTGGTGACGGGCTGCTCTCGGCATGGCAACCCCGCTCAGGATGCGGCGGTGGCGAAGGTTCAGGCCCTGGGGGGGTCCAGCCGCCAGGATGAGACCCTGGATGGCGACCCCGTGGTCGCGGTTGACCTTACCGGCTCTCGCGTGACCGACGACGAGCTGGCCGCCTTGCTTGGCGGGTTGGGCGGCCTTCAGGAACTCAAGCTCAAGGGGACGGCGATCACCGACGCCGGGCTCGGGCGACTCTCGGCGGCCGCGCCTCGCCTGCGAGTGCTGGATTTGGACGACACGAAAATCGGCGACGCGGGGCTGAATCAACTGCTCTCGCTGGTCAAGTTGAGAGCCCTTTACCTGGGGCGAACGTCCGTTGGAGATGTCGGCATGGTCTCGCTGGGCAAGCTGACGAAGCTCCTGGACCTGGGCCTGGGGGGAACCCGTGTCACCGACGCGGGGGTGGCCCATCTGTTCGGCCTGGGCGACTTGAGGACCCTGGACCTCCGGGGGACGGGCCTCACTCCGCACGGTCTCGCCGAGGTCCGCAAGGCGTTGCCCCACGCGAAGGTCAGGCTCGCCGGCGAGGGAAGCTAGCTGCGCATGTTGAAATGATCTCTTTTTCCCGATCCAGAGACAATCGCGGCAACGCGACGTATGGGTACTGGTGAGTCTCGCCCATCAGGGCGGATCGTCCGACCTCCCCGAGAGACATCGAGGTGTCTCGGGGTCGTTGGCGTTTTGGCTTTGCCCGGCGAACCTTGCGTTCGCGAGCTTTCCCCCCCGGCCCATCGCCAGTTGAATGCTTCACGGGACCGACCGTGCATTCGACTCCACCTGGAGCTTTTCCCTCATGCGATTGCTTGCAGTCTTGACTGGCCTTGCCACGCTCGTCCTGGGGTCGTCCCAGGCGGCCGAGGCAAGCCTTGTCACTCGCAACGTCAATGTGACGCTCAATGCGGCGAACTTTGAGTCGTACAACCTGGACCTTGACCTCAACGGCACCAGCGACTTCACCTTCACCGCCGCGTTTGTCCCGGACCCGGTCCTCTCGGTCGGCTTCGACACGATCGACGTGCCCCGCAGCAACTCCTTCGACAACGCCGTGGTCGTTGAGAAGACGACGGGCGATGGCTTCCCCACCGCAAGTCTCCTGACGCCGGGGGCCACGGTCTCCGACTCCAGTACCTTCTCCTTCCCCTTCGACCAGAGCAACCTTTACTACAACATCACGATCGAGCCGCCGACGGGCAACTTCGAGGGCCGGACGGGTTTCGTCGGGCTGCGATTCGACCGTGGCGACGACATCCTGTACGGCTTCGCCCAGATCACGGTCAACCCCCTGGACGACCCGCTCGATCCCCTGGGCCTGACGATTGGACTCGTGGGGTACAACGACGTGGCGGGCCAGGCGGTGCAGGTCGTTCCCGAGCCCAGCTCGCTGGCCTTGACCTGCCTCGGCGGTTTCGGCGTGCTGGGCCTGGCGCATCGGCGGCGGTCACGCGGCTGATCGGCAATGTCCGGTTCCTTTCACGCCGGATACGCCCTGGCGCATTCTCATGAGGATGCGCCAGGTTAGGTTGAGGGGCAGTACGGATGAGGGGTCATTCTGCTTCTGAGCCGAGAAACGTGGTATGACCCCGATCGTGCCGCGGAAACCGGTTTACTGGCGGATGATTGGGACTTTCTGGATTGCCTGATCGATGATGCCCAGCCGGCTGTTCGTCTCCGCGAGCTTGGCGTTGGTGCGGCCTAGATCTTTGTTGGTGGCGTCGAGACTGGTCATTGCCTGCCCGATCTTGCCGGTAGCGTCCTTCATGCCGCCGACCGCCTGGGCGATGCCCTGGTTCGCCTGATCGAATTTGCCGTTGGTCTGGACAATGGCCTGGTTGGCCTCTTGCAGCTTGCCGCTGACGTCCGCCATCTGGTGGGTGGCGTCGGCAAGCTGGCCCTTCATCTCCGCGAGCTGGCGGTTGGCGGTGACGATCTCGGCGTTGGCCGTGGCAAGCTGCGCGTTCGCCGTCCCCAGTCGATCGAGGGCGGTGTCGACTCGGTCGACCATGGAGCAGCCAGTGGTGGCGAGCAAGATTGTTGCGGCGAGGACGTGATTTCGCATGGCGATCATCCTTGATCGATGGGGGGAGGGAATTCCTGTTAGAACGACCGGCCGTTGGGGCAAATCGCATGCCGTCAGAATTGCGAAACAAAGGATGTGGAAGGTGCATTTTTTCTAAACTAGGGGAAATAGGCTAACTGGAGAAATTCAGGAATCGAATTCCCAGCACCCTCCCCGGAAAATTGAACTGACACCAATCGTGTTAGGCACGAGATTTGTGCGGTGGTTCGAGCCGCATTTTCATGTCTACCGGCGACTTCCGCCAGATGGATTTGTTGGGCAGACTGTCCTGGCATGCAACCATGCCAAGGGGGCGGTGATGCTCCTCGGCGGCTCACTGGGTTGAAGACCCTGGGACGCCTCCGCGACCTCTTCGCCCATCTCCACGACCAGGGCTGTGCTGGCGCCAAGGCCGGCAACCGCACCCTCCACTTCGATCAGCTGGGCAGCCTCGTCATGGTCGCCCTGTTCAACCCCATTGCCCGAGGCATCCGTGCCCTCTCCCAACTCAGAGCCTGTCTCACAAGGGAGGAGATCACGCCACTTGGCGGTAGCGAAACTCGGGGTCGATCCCGTCAGGTCGGAGACGGGGCAGCATCAATTGGATCATCGCCAACTTGACGAACGACTCCGAGGACCCGACGGTCTTCTCCCGATCCTTGCTCAACCGTCGGCACCGACCCAGCCAGGCGAGGGTCCGCTCCACCGTCCAGCGGATCGGCAACTTCACCCAGCCCTTCTTCCCCTCCGGCCGGCTGATGATGGTCATCTCGTACTCGGCATTCTCCTCGACCACGTATTCGAAGGAGCGGCAACCCTCGTTGCCTAGGAGGCAATGGAGCGTGTAGACCGCATGGTTGGCGGGCCCCGCATGGGCCTTGTAGGGCGAGCCGGGATCGGGAAGATCGACGTCGCCAACCTCGCCAACTACCGAGGCGTTGTCGTCGTCGCCCAGAATCTCGTTTAAATGACTATCTGCCCTATCCCCGCTCCCGCTCGCGTTGGATTTCGATAGCACCCGCCGCCTTCTCACGCAACTGTCTAAAAGCCTCCCTCATCTTCTCGCTCAGCCGTGGCAGACCCTTCCGCTTCTTCGGCTTCGGCTTTGGTTGCCCTAGAAGTTCCGTTGCCGACTTCCTCGGATCGGCCCGCTGGACCGCCTCACGTAGCTCCTCCGGCTTGATGTCGGAGTAGATCGTCGCCTGGTCGCGGCCTCGGCTGACCGAGACGTAGAACTGCTAGGTGGAAATCGCCGGGCGAGACTCGCTGCCGATGGCGATCAGCACGCGGTCGACGGTCTTGCCCTGGCTCGCGTGGGACGTGGTCACGTAGCCGTGCGTTAGGTGGCGAAAATCCGCCCCGATCGTCCAGCCGTTGATTCGTGCGACGTTCCCTTTGTCATCCACACTGGCAACTCGATACATTGATCCGTTGTTGAGCTTATGCTTTTCGTCCGCAGCCTTGCCGTTCGCGGTGATTCGGTTCTCGTCTCCGGCGGAGAGTTGAATGCCTGTTCGAGCGAAGACACTGAAATGCTGAGGTCGACTCAGTGCTCCTCCAACTGGGAAATCCGCGATTCGAAGGCCGTCGCCGGTGGGTCATGGTCGCGTGGCCGGCTCAGTCGTACATGGGTTGTCCGCCCAGGTAGGTGCTCGAGAAGGTCGGGAACTGGGGAAGCTTCCCCTTGCCGGGGTTCATGCCGAATTCGTGGATGACGACGGGGATGCTCGGGTAGCGCAGGCGGAACGCCTGGATCGTGTAGGGCATGCACGTGCCGCAGACCTTGATCTCGCTGGCGACGATAATCTCCTTGACGCGCTCGATCATCCCGGGCCGGCCCAGGACGTTGCGGAAGAGTTTGGGCTCGGTATGGTACTGGCCCATTCCTCCGCAGTTGACCCCGAACTCGATCTTGGAGTCGATCGTGGGGACGAACTCGGCGCCCCGAGACTGAATCACCCGAATGGAGCGGTCGGCCAGCGAAGAGACGTCGGAATAGGCGTAAAAGTCCAGGGTTCGGCCGTCGTCCATTAATAGAGAGAGCATGCAAAGGTTGTGGGCCCAGGCGTCGTAGGCCTTGCGGTTGGCGACCGAGTCATTCAGGGCCTCGCGCAACTGGATCATCTCGGCCTCGATCTCCAGCAACGTCTTGTGGGCCATCGGCTGCCTCCCTCGCTCGCTTTTGAAGTCACCCCGGACGTGAACCGGACGCGGCCGGGGCGACCGCAATGCCAGGCGTCACGATAAGTTTGGCGGAATCGGCGGTCAAAGGATTTTCGAGCACTCTGGCTCAGGGGGACGACTTGCGGTTGGTTTGGCGTAGCTGGGTGGAAAGGTGGTAGGTGAGGCCGTCGATTTCGTACTGGAGGTCGGCGAAAAGGGCGACGTTGCCGGATTCGGGGGGCGCGGCGGAGGCGTTCATCTTGGCGGCGGGTTCGAGAGGGGTGGCGGTCCAGGGGGACTTGCGGAAGTCGAGGGACGGGGCGGTGGCCGACCAGGTTTGGGCGGACCTTGGGGCGGGGTCGGACTCGATGGCGAGGTTCAGCCCCTTGGCGTCGTCGTCGGAGAAGGTCCAGGAGAGTTTGGGAAACGGGGCGCCGCCGATGACGTGGCGGAACAGGGCTCCGACGCCGGAGATGGCGTAGTCTCGGTGCTGGTCGAGGCCGTGGCCCGCGTTGGGCAGATAGACCGCCCACCTGGGTCCGGGCAGGTCGTCCCAGTAGAGATTCATCGAGTCGAGGGTCCAGTAGGGGTCGTTGGTGCCGTTGATCTGGAGCTTGGGAAGCGCGAGGCGGTCTCGGTAGGCGAAGGGGTCGATCATGTCGGTGAGGTGAACGGCGACCGGGTCGTTGCGGCCGACGATGCCGCGGTCGGTGTAGTCGCGGATCTGGTCGCTGTAGCGGCCGTTGAAGTTTTCGAGCTGGTGGGCGTTCTGGGCGGGCATGTTGAGAGTGGGGATGACCATCGGGGCAATCGCCTTGACCCGGGGATCAACGGCGCCGGTGAGCCAGGTCGTCCAGCCTCGTTTGGAGGCTCCGGTGACGACGAAGCGGTTCAGGGGCTTCCCTTGCTGCTGGGCGAACGCCTGGGCGGCGTCCATCGCCTTGACGGCGGATTTGACCATCGGAAACAGCAAAGGCCAGGTTTCGTCCTTGGTTTCCAGATAGCGGACAAAGGTTTCGACGATCAGGGCGTCCTCGAACTTGTCGCCCAGCAAGGGTTGATTGGGGACCTGGGGCAACACGACGACGCGGGCTCCGCAGGCGTTGGCCAGGGCGAGGCCGGCGATGGCGTCTTTGTCGCGGAAGCCGTCCTTCATCGAGCCGCCGGTGATGAACAGCAGGGCGGCGTCGGGGTGGGTGATCTGGGCTGGTTCGACGACCGAGAGGTTGTGGGTCCAGGTGATGCCGTGCCAGATTTGCGAGGTCAGTTTGAGGGAATGGACCGTGGCGCCGGCGACGGTGCGGGTGCCCTCGGAGGTCCAGGCAAAGGCGGGCTCGGGGACCTTGAGGTAGTCATCAAGGCCGGCGAGGGCCGGGGAGGAGGCTCCGAGGCTGGCGAGGGTCATTCCCATCAAGAGAGCGGTCCAGACAGGGGAAAACTTGGGCATCGGCGAGGGTCCTCGTCGGCGATTGAGGGACGCCCCGACGCGGGCCGGCCCCGGACAAGGGTGGGCGGGCCGTCGACGCGCGTCAAGGCGGTCGGGTGGGACGTATCGGGGCGGGGAGCCGGCCGGTAGGATCGGCGAGGGCCCCCTTCCCTTCTCCTGGAACCTCTTCCCGGGATCGCCCGCCATGTTGAGCCGCATCCTTTTCCGTCTCGCCGCGGCTCTGGCCGTGGCGGCCGTGTTGGCCTGGCAGGGGGTCGCGACCGCCGAGGGGGCGAAGTCTCCGGCGTGGCCGACGCGGGTCAGCGACGATCATCGGTCGTTGGTGGACGCGGAGGGGCGGCCGTTCTTCTACCTGGGGGATACGGCCTGGGAATTGTTCCATCGCTTGAACTTCGAGGAGGCAGACCGCTACCTACGCGACCGCGCCGGGAAGCGGTTCACGGTGATCCAGGCGGTGGTGCTGGCGGAATTCTCGGGCCTGGTCGAACCCAACGCCAACGGCGACCTCCCGCTGGAGGGCAGCGATCCCGCCAAACCTGTCGAGGCGTACTTCCGCCACGTCGACCGCGTGGTGAATCGCGCGGAGGAATTGGGTCTGGTGGTGGGGATGCTGCCGACGTGGGGAGACAAGTGGAACAAGAAGTGGGGCGTGGGGCCTGAAATTTTCACGCCCGAAAACGCCGAGGGGTATGGGGAATTTCTGGGCAAACGGTACAAGGACCGGCCGGTGATCTGGATTCTGGGCGGGGACCGGCCGGTGGAGACACCGAGTCAGGCGGAGATTCTGGCGAGAATGGCCGCCGGGCTTCGTCGAGGAGATCGGGGGCGTCACCTGGTTGGCTTCCATCCGCCGGGCGGGCAGAGCTCGTCAAAATTCTTCCCGAAGGCGGATTGGCTGGACTTTCACATGATCCAGTCGGGTCACAACTACGATAACGCCAATGACCAGATGATCGCCGCCGACTATGCCCGAGTGCCGGTCAAGCCTTGCCTGGATGCCGAGCCGGGGTATGAGGACCACCCGGCCGCCTTCGATGCGAAGAATGGGTATCTGGACGCTCACCAGGCGCGGAAGTTCGCGTACTGGTCGCTGCTGGCAGGGGCGTGCGGTCACACCTATGGCTGTCACGACATCTGGCAATTCCTGGGGCCGAAGCATCCTCCCGTGACGTTCGCGAGGACGCCGTGGGTCGAGGCGATCGACCTGCCTGGCGCCGGTCAGATGCAATATGCTCGGGCCTTGATGGAATCGCGACCGGGCCCGTCGAGGGTGCCGGACCAGTCCTTGCTGGCGACCGATCCGGGAAAGGGCGCCGGGCACGTCCAGGCGGCGCGTGGGGCCGATGGTCGCTATGCGTTTATCTATTCGGCGATGGGGCAGGCGTTCGTTGTCGACTTGGGCAAGCTGGCGGGGTCGAGCCTCAAGGCGTGGTGGTATGACCCTCGCAAGGGGACGGCCGAGGCGATCGGCGCGTTCCCCAGGGAGGGGCGTCGGGAGTTCCGGCCGCCGTCGGCGGAGGATTGGGTTCTGGTGCTGGATGACGAAGCGAAGGGGTTTCCGCCGCCGGGTCGGCACTGAGGGGCGGATTCCCGCGTGTCCGCGATCCGATCAGGCCCCGGCGCCGGGTCGGCCGACGACCTCGCGGACTTGACCCCGCTCTCGGCGGCTGGCGATGGCGTTGACCGCGTTGAGGTAGGCGATGGCCGAGGCCTCGATGATGTCGGTGGAGGCGGCTCGGCCGCGGAAGGTGCGGTCGGCCGACTCGACTTCAAGTTCCAAGGTCACCTCGCCCTGAGCGTCCTTGCCCTGAGTGACGCCCCGGACCGAGAAGTCTCGCAGGTTGGCGGCGATGCCGGTAACACGCTCGACGGCCTTGAAGATGGCGTCGAGGGGACCATCTCCGGTGGCGGCGTCCTGGACGACGACTCCGTCGGGCCGGCGGATCCGCACCGTGGCGGTGGGCAGGAGGTTCGTTCCGGCGGTCGTGTGCATGTCCACCAACTGCCAGGCGGCGGGCTCGCCTTCCTGGAGGTGTCGCTCGACCAGGACGGCGAGGTCCTCGTCGTAGATCTCCTTCTTCTTGTCGGCCAGGGCCTTGAAGGCGTGGAAGACCGCTTCGAGCTGCTCTTCATCGAGGTGGAAGCCCAGGGTCTCGGCGCGGTCTCGCAGGGCGTGGCGGCCGGAGTGCTTGCCCAGGACCAGGTCGGTCTTGGAGACGCCGACGTCCTCGGGTCTCATGATCTCGTAAGTGGATCGCTCCTTGAGCATGCCGTCCTGGTGGATGCCCGACTCGTGGGCGAAGGCGTTGCGGCCGACGATCGCCTTGTTGCGCTGGACGGCCATGCCGGTGAGGGTGGAGACCAGGCGGCTGGTGGGAAAGAGGCGTTCGGACTTGATGCCGGTGTCGGCGCCGTAGTAGTCATGGCGGGTGCGCAAGGCCATGACAATCTCTTCGAGCGGAGCGTTGCCGGCTCGCTCGCCGATGCCGTTGATGGTGCATTCGACCTGACGGGCACCGGCCTCGACCCCGGCGAGGCTGTTGGCCACGGCCAGGCCGAGGTCGTCGTGGCAGTGGACGCTGATGATGGCTTTGCTGATGTTGGGGACTCGCTGGGTCAGGGCGCGGATGACCTGGCCGTACTGCGAGGGGGTGGCGTAGCCGACGGTGTCGGGGATGTTGACGGTGGTGGCTCCGGCGGAAATCGCGGCCTCGACGACCTCACAGAGGAAGTCGATCTCGGTGCGGGCGGCGTCCTCGGGGCTGAATTCGATGTCGTCGCAGCAAGCCTTGGCTCGCTCGACGCTGGCGACGGCCTTGGCGATGATCTGCTCCCGGGTCATGCGGAGCTTGTGTTCCCGGTGGATCGCCGAGGTAGCCAGGAACAGGTGGATGCGGGGGCGCCTGGCGTGACGGATGGCTTCCCAGGCTCGGTCGATGTCGCGGTCGGCGCAGCGGGCCAGGGCGCAGATGGAGGGGCCGGCGATCTCGGCGGCGATGGCGCGGACGGCCTCGAAGTCTCCGGGGGAGGCGATCGGGAAGCCGGCTTCCAGGACGTCGACCCCCAGGGCCTCCAGGGCGCGGGCGACCTCCAGCTTCTCGGCCATCGTCAAGCTCGCGCCGGGCGATTGCTCACCGTCGCGCAAGGTGGTGTCGAAGATGATGATCCGTCGCGCGTCGTCGGCCATGGCGGGGGCTCGCAAAGGGTTCGGGTCCATTGATCGGGTCGAGACTGAAGCGTGGCGGTTGGGAACGGTTCGCCCCGGAAACGAAACAACCCCGAGGCTCGCCGGCAGGGCGGGCCTCGGGGTTGTGTTGTGTCGTTCGGGGACGGTGCCGACGACGAACCCTAGGACTCCACCCGGCCATCAAGGCCGAGGCCCAGCAGTCGCAGGCTTAGGAGTCGCACGGTCACGCTCATCGGTCCCTTTCGGCGGATTCGTCTGGGGAGTCGGCAGGAGGCCCCGGACGAACCACTATACGGGCGCGGCGGGGGTCGGGTCAACCGGGATGTGACATCGGATCTGAGTCAGATACCATTGGAGCGGTTCCCATCCTCCGTCCGCGAGGCCCTCCGATCATGAGTTCGGCCGTCGAACGCCGTGTCACCTTGACCGCCGAGGAGTTGCTGACTCTACCCGACCGGGCTGCTTACGAACTGGTCGATGGCGTCATCATGGATCTGAACGTGGGAGCGCTTTCGAGCCTGGTCGCGACGAAACTGAGCGCTCGACTGGAAGTGTTTTGCGACCGCGACCAACTGGCCTGGGTCTTCGGTGCCAACTGCCCGCTACGATGCTACACGGATCGGCCCAATACCATTCGCAAGCCCGACGTTTGCTACGTCCTCCAGGACCGCCTCCCTGTGGGGCAGTTGGCGGAGTCGTTCTTGACGATCGCGTCCGACCTGGTGGTCGAGGTGGTTTCCCCGAACGACCTGGCGTATGAGGTGGACCGGAAGGTGAAGGAAGACTTGGCGGCGGGGGTCCGCCTGGTGTGGGTCGTCAACCCCGAGAATCGTTCGGCCCGGGTCTATCGCCTCGACGGGACGGCGAATTAACTGCGTGCGGGCGACGAGTTGAGTGGCGAGGGGGTCCTGCCCGGTTCCGCTGCCGGCTGGATGCGATCTTCCCGCCAGCCGCCACGCCCTCGGGCAGTGCCGCCAGCACTTTGGCTCGCCAGGCTCGCGATCGGGACCTGGGCGAGTCGCCGAGCTCCGCCCATTCGGGCAACTCGCTCAGGAGCGGGTCGGGACGGCCCTGGGCGTGCGCCGGGTAGCTCGACCACGGGTAATGCGCCGGGTCGGCGACCATTGCGGCGCGAAGGGGATTGGCCTCGATGTATCGCAGGACCGTCCACAGGTGGCCGTCGTCCTGGACCGGCGGGCTCTTGAACCGGCCTTGCCAGACATGGCCGAGGGACTGGTGTCGCTTGTGATAGCGCCAGGTGTGCGAGACCAACACCGACTGCATGACGCGGCCGATGGCCACTCCAGGCTCGGGGCGGAGCATGAGGTGGAAATGGTTGGTCATCAGGCAGTAGCCGAAGAGCTGAAACGGATAGCGAAGCTGGGCGTTGCCGAGGGCCTCGAGGAAGGCACGAAAATCGCCATCGTCTTGGAATACGGCCTCGCGGTTGTTCCCACGGCTCAGGGCATGTTAGATAAGGCCATCATGATTCGGTCGCAGGAAACGTCCCATGCCTCGAATTTACCGGACGGGTAGGTCCAATACCGGCGGAAAATTGAATTGACACCAATAGTGTTCAATAGTGTTCCGAACGGGACGAACTGACGGGTTGTCGCTCCCGCCTCCGAGGTTGGCCGGAGCGGGGATAATAGCGGAGGTCGGACAGCAAGGGTGAGGAGATGAGCTGGCAGAACAGTTCAGGATTTATTGTGGTCGATTGCGATGAGCGAAATTCCGATCAATGCTCCCGAAATGGAAAGCGTCCATCCGATCCACGCGTTGTCCTGATTATCGCTTGTGATAATGTTTACACCAGCGGAAATCACAATACCGCACAACAGTGTCGCCGACTCGATTGAGGTGCCGATCCATTTTGGCCGAGGCTGAGGATTGGCGATCGCCTTGAAACCTTCATCGTAATCCACCCGCCCAATCAGGTCTGTCTTGCGTCGCAGGCCTGATATCTGTGCGGCATGGTGCAAGAGCGCCCAAAAGGTCTCCATGATCTCCTCAGAGGCAGCTATGGCGTCCTCCGAGATCACGATTGCTGGCTTGGGTTGGCGTCCGAAGCCCAGTTTTTTCTTCAGCTTGGCCGGGATGCTTTGGTGGATTGCCTTCTCGGCCGGCGACTGCTTGGCGGGGTCGACGAGCCACCGATCCCAGGTTGCCTGCTGCTCCGCATGAGAACCTGTAATGATCCCGGTCAAATGGTCGCTCGGGTAATCAAAATCCCCCTCCGAATTGTACGGAGGGGGATCATAAAGGCCCGATCCTTCGGCGTCTGGCTTAGGCGGGCACATGCTGATTACCGGAGATCGACGACATGGCCGCAGGCATTAGATCCGGCATACTAGCCGCGAAGTCTTCCGGCTCGACTACGGTTCGCCCGGCTTCGTGGGCTCGTCTCAACGCTAAGCCTCGCAGGACGGTCCCGAGTTGGCGGAAGATCGCCCGCTCGGCTTCGACCGACTTCGCCGAAAACCGCATGCCCGCCCTAGTTGCAGCCGCAGTGCTCATGGGGTGCTTGGTCTTCATCGGCACTACCTCCTTGGCCGTTCCCCACCAGTCCTTGCGGGGCATACCATGGAGATGAAGCGATCAGTTGGGGTGCCCTGCCGGGCTGTCCATGGCCCGGCCCCGAACGGTAGCGTGAGAGCGAGGCCTTGTCTAGCTGAAAGCCATCGCCCTGATATCAAGGTGCTGATCATGACACGTGACTCCCGTGAGCGAAAGGGACCGCCACCGAAGATTTCGGCCGCCGGCTGGGCGACACTCACCCACGGCGGGGAGTGGACCCACGAAATCCATAGGACGCGACGCCCCGACTGACCGTCAATTCGGCCATCTTCGATGTTATAGGCAGAGGTCAACGGCCGCCACTTTGACGCAGTAACCCCATACAGTGATGCTCGGCCCGCTCGGATTTTCTCGCCGAACGTTGCCGAAAAGCCTCACAGGGGAGGGTGTTAGAGTGCGGGCATGGTGGCCGGTTTTGGAGTGACGCCCTCGGTCCTCGCAAGCCCGAGGTGGCCGGCCTGATGGCCTCTCCTACGTTACGGGAGAGGTTGCGGTTCGGGGACAGGAGCGGAGGGTGGCCCCGGCCGGACGATGGAGCCGGCTTGGGCAGGGGCGGGGCAAGCTCTGGCGATCAGTCGTCACTGGTGTTGTTGGCGATCGTCATGGCGTTCTCGTTGAACAGGTCCAGCGTGAACGCTTGACTGTTCTCGACCTTCAGCGGTTCCAGCCAGTCGATGTAACCATTCATGTCCAAGTGGCGGGCGTAAACCAGGAAAACTCCTCCCGGGACGCCCGCGATGACGTATTTGCCGTCGATGCCGGTCGTCGCCTTGGCCACGGCTAGATCGCGGGCTAGTTCCTCAAACGCCTCGAACTGCTTCATTCCGATGTACGTGATCCCTTCACCGAAATCCATGCCCTCACCGAAGGCTCGCAAGGGGAACTTCGCCAAACGAGAGAGGTCGACGAGGGTATCTGGGTGTTGCTCGCGAAACTCTTTCAGATCGGCCAGCAGCTCCCTGTAATACTTGCTTCCGGCCTCGGACATCGCGACATCGGAATCCTTCGCGTATCGGTTGTTCATTTTCAGGAACGACTTAAGAAGGGTATCGGCGATCGCCTCGGTCGTGCCGATCAAGGGCAACGCTCGCTTGAGGGTTGTTTGGGACGGCAACACATAGATATTCGTGCCCCGGATAATGTCCGACTGGCCCCCTTTTTTGTTGATCCAGACGCCCCCGCCGACTGTTGCCCGGATCGCTGCTAGCCGCTTTGCTTCCGCCGCTTCAGTCTCAGCGATCGCAACGCGCTCCCGCTCAGCCGCATCAGCCATGGCCTTCTCCTCGGCCAGCCTCTTCGCCTCGAAGATCTTGTGCTTTGCCTCGGCCTCGTCGGCGACCCGCCGAGCGTCCTCAGCCTCGATTTTTCGGCGTGTGATCTCGGCAAGTTTGTACCTCAAGTCGCGTCGAGCGACCTCGGCAGCAGGCACAGCCTCTCGGGCTTCGGGCGTCAAGGGATCACGGTCAGCCGTTAGGGCGTGAATTTCGTCGTAACGACGCACGGCTTCCACCACACGCCCCGCCGCCGCGTCCCGGTCCGCATCGGCCTTGAGAATGACGATCCGCTCCGCGAACGCCTGCCGGGACCGCTCCCGAGCCAGATAGCCGAGGAACGGCCCCAGGATGAGGCAGGGAATCATCGCCCCAACCAGCACGACAGGGTCACGATAGAACGGCCGCCGAGGGGACGGCGAGGGTTCAGGGATCGGCGACTCGACCGCCTCCGTGAGTGGCGCGGCCCCAACCAGGAACGCCTCGCCGCAGCCGGGGCACCTGATCCGCTTGCCGGCCGCCGAATCGTCGACCTTGCCGACCTTGCCGCACGCCAAGCAGGTGACACGGATAGACATCTGCCGCCCTCCGCCGCCTTGACACGAAATCCTAACCGTCTTGGGCGCCTTGCAGCCTAACTTGGAGGCCCAGCGTTGTCCATGACGGCATGCCCAGCGACCAGCCCCGGAGTTACCCGCCGATGTACAACCAAGACGTCGCCGAACTCATCATCAGGACCCGAGAGGAAGGCAATCTCGAAGCCCTTAACGCGAAGCTCGCGGCCAACCAGAAGGCGCAGAACACTATTGGTGTCAGTTCAAGAACACTATTGGTGTCAGTTCATATTGGGAACACTATTGGTGTCAGTGCATATTGGTGTCAGTCCAGGATTTCTCCGGTGCCAGTTCAAAACTGAACCGACGCTGGATTTCCACACGGACCAGCACCTCCAGACTGGCGGGGGGAAACGACTTTCGGGCTCCTTGTTCGGAGTTTTTCCTCACTTCCGATTTTCCCGACGTGCGTGCTTGGGGCTAGCCCAGGTCATCAGGTCGTGTAGGCCCACGGAGCGATAGGTCAGGAAGAGTTCGCCGGCCTCGAACCCCGCGGACATTCCCTGGTAACGGTTCATCGTCTCGACCGCCCGGAAGATCTGGGCGCGCTCGCCGAACTGGGTCTGGTAGGCTCGCACCGCCTCGATCTTGCGGGCCAGGGTCGTGCTGATGTCGGCGATCAGGGTTCCGGCCGACTCGGGTAAGTCCAGGCCGTGCAGGGCGATGGGGAAACTGAGCTGATTGGTGATGGTGTGGACCGGCAGGCCGTCGAAGTGCTCGTCCCACTTGGTCAGACGGCTGTAGAAGACCGCCGCGTCGGTGATGAGCATCGCCTGGTAGTGGTCGGGGGAGGCCAGGACGGTCTTTCCGCCGAAGCCGACGACGACCTTGGGGCGATAGCGACGGAAGACCTTGGCCAGTTCGACGCGGTGCTCGAAGGTGTCGAAGAGGCGGCGGTTGGGGAGGTTGAGGTTGATGCGAAGGTGGACGCCCAGGATTTCCCCGGCGCGTCGGGCCTCCTCGGCGCGGACCTCGGGGCCGGGGGAGCGTGGGGTTGGCTCGCCGTCGGTGAGGTCGACGATGCCGACCTTGTAGCCGAGGTCGGCCAGGTGGGCGAGGGTTCCTCCGCAGGCGATCTCGACATCATCGGGATGCGCGCCGACGGCGAGAAAATCTAGCTCCAATTCGTTCGCCTCGGCCATGCCCATCCATCCCCACCCCGAATTGCCGTCCGACCCATCCTCCGGGCCCAAAGTATAGTCACGAGCCGGGGCGGCAACAATCGCCCGAGCCGGGGCGTGATCGAATGCGGGAGACTTCGGCGACGTCCAACCGTGGCGGGGACCGCCCCAGCCTCGTCTCGGATTTTCGGGGCGGAGTCTCGGTCGAGGGCGTCTCCACGTTACTCTAGGTGTGGGGACTCGGCGGGCCAGAAGGATTTCCAGGTCGATGGCGTACAGCGACTTCACGCTCGAATCGGCCGGACGGCTCCTGGGCGTGGTGACCCGGGGGGAAGACCTGTTCCCCGAACTTCGTCGAGGGCTCGCCCCCGACTGGCTGACCGACGCCCTGGCCCGGGGCGGTCAGGGGGTTCACCTTTCGCTGATCAGTGAGAAGTCCCGCAGCGAATTCGTGGTGGCGCCAATGCTGCTGGCGGCCCGGGAGCTTTCCGGAGGGGCCTTTTCGATCTACTCCGGCCAGAGGCTGGACGTCGACGCGTCCCGAGGCCTGGTGGGGGAATGTGACTTCCTTCTGGCGGCGACCGAGGCCGTTTTGCCCCTGCGTGCTCCCATCGCGGCGGTCGTCGAAGCCAAGAAAAACGACATTGAAGCGGGCCTGGGGCCATGCGTGGCCCAGATGGTGGCCGCCGCGGCGTTCAACCACGAAACGGGTAAATTTTGGCCCATTCATGGCTGCGTGACGACGGGCGAGGTCTGGCAATTTCTCCGGCTGGATGGGGACGAGGCGCGGATCGATCGTCGCCGATACTACCTGGATGACGTCGGCGGAATTCTGGGGGCGTTCGGGGCGATCGTCCCGTCGCGGAACTGAGCCGTGGGGCTCCGGAAGGCGGATGCATCATGGCCCGACACCGCCGCAGGACGATGGGGCAGGCCCTCCGGTTGAGGCTCCGGTGGATCGCCCGAGGGCTGGACCGCCGGCACCCGGGCTGGCTGGCGGGGCTGACCCCCTGGGGCACGAGCCTGGCGCTTCATTCGTTGCTGCTGTTGATCCTGGGCCTCGTCTGGTTCATTCACGTCCAGGCCACCGCCCGCACGCCCACCATCGACGGCCAACTGAGCGACGACCTGACGAGCCTGGGGCGGTCGGACCATTCTGGCGACCCGTTCAGCACCCAGACGATGGCCGAGGCCCCGTCGTTGACGATCGACCTGGCGCGGGTTGACCCGAGCGTCTCCAACGTCCCGGAACTGCCGGAGTCCTTCCGCCTTGGGGCCGAGTTGAACGTCAACGTGCCCGGTCCCAGCGGCACGAAAGGCAAGGGGAGCAAGGGGAAGAGTTCGGCGCTGGCGATGCGCGACGGCGGGCGGGCGGCGGGGGCCGACGGGGGAGACGGCGACGGCGAGTTGGTCGCCAAGACCACCGTCCCCTATTCCAGTCGGGGCCCGGCGATGAAGGCCAAGCTCCTGAGGCGCGAGGGGGGTACTGTTGAGTCGGAAAAGGCCGTGGCGATGGGCATCGCCTGGCTGGCCCGCCACCAGAAGCGGGACGGGTCGTGGTCGCTGGACGTGACCTCGGCCTGCACCAAGGACCCGGGCTGTCCCGACGTACCCACGGGGATTTCGGATGTGGCCGCGACCGGGCTGGCCTTGCTGCCGATGATGGGGGCAGGGCACACCCACATGGCCAAGGGGCCTTACCAGTTGCCCTTGCAGAAGGGCCTGCACTGGCTGATGAAGCATCAGGGGGCCGATGGGTCGATGTTCACCGGTGGGGGAGCCCATACGGCGATGTACACTCACGCCGTCGCCACGATGGCCCTTTGCGAAGCCTACGGCATGACCCACGACCCGGCCCTGCGCGATCATGTGCGCAAGGCGTTGATGAACGTCGCGGCCACGCAAAACAAGACCGACGGCGGCTGGCGCTACTTTGTTGGCGAGCCCAGCGACACGTCGGTCTTCGGCTGGGAATTATTCGCATTGCGTAGTGGCAAGATGGCCGGGATCGCGCCCAGCAAATCGACGATCAACCGCTGCAAGCAGTACCTCGACCTGGCCGCCACCGACTCGTCACGGACCCAGTATGCCTACATGCCCGGCATGGGGCCTCGTGCCAGCATGACCG
Organism: Isosphaeraceae bacterium; assembly: GCA_965201075.1. Taxonomy (GTDB): domain Bacteria; phylum Planctomycetota; class Planctomycetia; order Isosphaerales; family Isosphaeraceae; genus CBDAVP01. The sequence continues at coordinate 23,423 of CBDAVP010000004.1, forward strand.
CCGAGGGGTTGCTGGGCCGGCAAATCCTGGGCTGGAAACGCGACCACCCGACGCTGGTCCAGGGGGTCGCCGGGGTCGCGGCGCACCTTCAGTCCTCGGGCGAGCGCAACACGTATTACTGGTACTACGCGACGCAACTGCTCCACAACCAGAAAGGGCCAGAGTGGCCTCGCTGGAACGAGCGGATTCGGGAGGAGTTGATCGCTACCCAGATCAGTGGCGACGGCTGCGACCACGGCAGTTGGAGCCCCGTCACGCCCGAGCCCGACATCTGGCTGATGCGCGGGGGGCGGCTGGCGATGACCTCGCTGTCGCTCCTGACGCTGGAGGTTTACTACCGCTATTTGCCGATGTACCGAGAGCCCGACGACGGCCTCGACGACGAGGACGACAACGCCAGGCCACTCTCCCCCTCCGACGGCGGAGCGGTGGCCAAGGGGGTCGTTCCGAAGGCCGTCGCACGGCCGGCGGGCGGGGCGAGGGGTTGAAGCGGGTCGCCAAAAACCAACGCTCACGGCCGTGGTTTGCTCGTCCCCCCAGCGCGAGTGCAAGGTCGTTCAGTGCCGGTGTCGATCACCTACGAGTGAGCGATCAAGGTGACCAGGGGTGAACAACACCATGAGCCGAGATCAGGTGAGTTCTCACCACGCCGTCGGTGGCACGGGCCAGGTTGCGAATGAATTCTGGCAATGGTCTCGAATAGTGGTTGTGGACGTGGGTCTGGGATTGCCCCGATGGGCGATCTGGTGACGCAAGGTGAAGTGGACCCCAAAGTCTAGACCACAGAACCCGATTTTTTCGTTATGGTCCCCACCCTCTTCGGCTCATCCCGACTTCCTTTTGGTTTTCTGATAGACCTCGACTGTGATCCGGTACTTCAGACTCTGATGCGGCCTTTCCTTGTTGTAGAACCGGAACCAGCTCGCCAGTCCCGTCACCAACTCTTCCGCATAGAACGCGATGGATCAGGTTCGGGGGCCGGCGGCGCGGATTTCGGGTGCAACGGCTTGGAATCGTTGGAAGTTGTCTCGGAAGCGGGCGGCGAGGCGGGTGGCCTGAGTGTCGTAATCGTTGGGGTCGGACCAGGAGGCTCGGGGGTCGAGCAGGCTGGGGGGAACTCCGGGGCAGACCGACGGTCGGGACAGGCCGAAGACTGGGTCGGTCACCATTGGGGCGGCTTCGGCCGAGCCGGCGAGGACCGCGTCGACGAGGGCTCGGGTGTGGGGGAGGCTGATTCGCTGGCCACGGCCGTGGGGTCCTCCGGTCCAGCCGGTGTTGAGCAACCAGGCGGTGGCCTGGTGGCGGCGGAGCTTTTCGCCCAGCAGGTCGGCGTAGCGCCCCGGAGGGAGAGGGAGAAAGGGGGCGGCGAAACAGGTGCTGAAGACCGCTTCGGGGTCGTTGCCGAGGCCGCGCTCGGTGCCGGCGACCTTGGCGGTGTAGCCGGAAAGGAAGTGATACATCGCCTGCTCGGGGGTCAGTCTCGACAGGGGAGGGAGGATGCCGAAGGCGTCGCAGGTCAGGAACATGATGTGGTCGGGGTGCCCGGCTCGGCCTCCGGGGACGAAGTTGGGGAGGAAGTCGATCGGGTAGGCGGCGCGGGTGTTTTCGGTCAGCGAAGCGTCGGCGAAGTCCGGGATGCGGGTGGCGGGGTCGAGGACGACGTTTTCCAGGACCGTGCCGAACCGGAGGGCTCCAAAGATTTCGGGCTCGTTGAACCGGTTCAGGCGGATGCACTTGGCGTAACAACCGCCCTCGAAGTTGAAGACGCCGTCGTCGCCCCAGCCGTGTTCGTCGTCGCCGATGAGAAAGCGGTCGGCGTCGGCCGAAAGGGTCGTCTTGCCGGTCCCGGAAAGGCCGAAGAACAAGGCCACGTCGCCGCGACCGCCCACGTTGGCCGAGCAGTGCATCGGCAGGACGCCCCGGCCCGGCAGGAGGTAGTTGAGCAGGGTGAAGACGGCCTTCTTGATCTCCCCAGCGTAGAGCGTGCCGCCGATGAGGATGACCTTGCGGGCCAGGTCAATCGCGATGACGACCTCGCTACGGGTGCCGTCGAGGACGGGGTCGGCCAGAAATCCCGGGACGGCCAGGACGGTGAACTCGGGCCGGTGGTTGGCGAGTTCCTCGGGGCTCGGGCGGACGAAGAGGTGGCGGGCGAACAGGGCGTGGTAGGCCCGCTCGCAGACGACGCGGATCGGCACGCGGTGAGTGGGGTCGGCGCCGGCCCAGGCGTCGCGAATCCAGACTTCGCGCCCTTGCAGGTAGGATCGGGCCCGGTGCAATAGCCGGGAGAACTGGTCGGGGGCCATGGGCTGGTTGACGGTTCCCCAGTCGATCCGGCTTTCGCTGTCAGGCTCTCGGACGAAATATTTGTCCCTGGGCGAACGGCCGGTGTATTTGCCGGTGAGGAAAACGAGGCCGCCACGGAAGGTCAGATGGCCCTCGGCTCGGGAAATGGCGTGCTCGGCCAGTTCGGCGTGGGAGTCATTCCAGTGCTGGGGGCCCAGGCCCGGTAACTCCAGCCCGTCCGTCGAGGGCGCCGTGAATGGGGCCGGCTCTCTTGCGTCGTCCATGTCGGTCAACTCCCGGGATTTCGCCGCGATTTGTCCCCCTCGTCCTACCAACCCCTCGGTCGGGTCGGCAAGTCCGGAGTTCGAGTTGCGTCGGGCCGCGAGCCGCCGTTAGGCTGGTCGACGGGCCCGATTTGGCCAACCCGCCGCCGCCCGCGTCCCTGAGAATCGCCCTTTGTTCACCGACGACCCGATCGAGCCAAACGAACCGCTCCCCCTGCTGGCAACGCTTTGGGAAGACGTCGCGTCGTTCCACCCGGACCTTTCTGGCCAAAGTGTCCCGGCGATCGTCCGGGCCCGGTTGACGCTGACCTTGCTCTTGGGGATGTCGGGCGCCCGGGTGACCTTCCTGTATCGCCTGGCCCACACCCTGCACCACCGATGCGGCGGAGTTGGAAGGCGCATGGCGGGGGCCCTGGGCTGGTGGGTCCGTCACTGGTACGGCTGCGATCTGTCCGCGAAGGCGAGGATCGGGGGGGGGCTGGTCCTTCCCCACCCCCAGGGAATTTCCGTCGGGCCTGGCGTGGTCATTGGCTATAACGCCTGGATTTTCCAGAATGTCTCCCTTAGCGCCTCCGCCGGAGACCCGAGGGCGCCCCGGGTCGGGAAGGTCGCGCGGCTTTTGACCGGCGCGTTGTTGCGGGGGCCCGTCACCCTGGGCGACCACGTCCAGGTGGGGGCGAATGCGATCGTTCAGGAAGACGTGCCCGACGGGGCTCGCGTCGTCCCCCCCCGCCCCACGATTCGTCCGATCACTTCACTCGCCGAGGGGCTGAGCCAGGGGGTTGGCGGTCGGCTTTGACGAACCGAACAGACATTCAGGGCGACGTCACGCCGGCCTCGACCTCGACATTGCCGGTGAGCATCGCCCGCTTGACTTCCTGAATCGCCTGGGTGACCTGGATATCTCGGGGGCAGGCGCTGGTGCAATTGAAGACGGTCCGGCAGCGCCAGACACCCTCGGCGTCATTGAGGATGTCCAGGCGGTCGCCCGCGGCGCGGTCGCGGGAGTCGAAGATGAAGCGGTGGGCGTTGACGATGGCCGCCGGACCGACGTACTTGCGGTCGCCCCAGAAGGGGGGGCAGGCCGTGGTGCAGCAGGCGCAGAGGATGCACTTGGTGGTGTCGTCGAACCGGGCCCGCTCGGCCGGGGACTGGAGACGCTCGGTGGTCGGGGGGGGGTCGTCGTTGACCAGGAACGGCATGACCGACTTGTAGTGGTCGAAGAACGGCTTCATGTCGACGATCAGGTCCTTGATCACCGGCAAGCCCAGGATCGGTTCCAGGGTCAGGGTGTCAGACCGGAGGTTGCGGACCAGGATCTTGCAGGCCAGGCCGTTGGCGCCGTTGATGCGCATCGCGTCGGAGCCGCAAACCCCGTGGGCGCAGGAGCGCCTCAGACCCAGGCGATCGTCCTGATACCACTTGATGTTCTGGATCACGTCGAGGACGCGATCCAGGGGGTCGGCCTCGATCTGGTATTGCTCCCAGTGCGGAGCATCGTCGTGCTCGGGATCGTACCGCTTGATGCGGACGGTGAGTTTGCGGTGGGGGGCGGCGGTCGAGGGGGCGTCGGTAGGCATGGGGTCGAGTTTCCCTCAAGCAGGACAGTCGGACCCGGGATGCGCACATCGCGTCGCGAACTTTGGGGCCCGAGGACAGCGATCGGGCAGGATCAATCCTGTTCGCCGACAGCCTGGGTCTCCGCGGGAGTGTCGGTGAAGATGCATTCGATCCGACTGACTTCGCCATCGGTCAAGTCGGCAAGGGGTCGAGTCCAGACCAGTTTCTGACGTTCGCCCTCGTCCATGGTTTGGAAAGAATCGGTCACGAGGTTCGCCATGAGGTAATAGCCATTCTTGTGGATCTCGACTTCGTCGCCTGGGAGGTTCAGGGCTTCCAACGACTGTTTGACCGTTTCCGCAAGTCCCATGACGCCCCCCCCCCTCGGCATTTCTCGGTTTGTTCGCTCAGCACTGCTGGAAGGCGGTGTCACCAAGCTGGTGGATGATCTCGACCCGGTCATCAACGGTGGCCCGCGAAATCGAACGGGCAGGGTGCTGGCCTTGTCCACTGGAGCCATTCCGATCCAGACGATGGACGATCAGGTGACGCCGCGTCATCATCGCCGCGAGTTCCGCGGCATGGGGATCGACGATGGCCGGATCGATCCCGATCTTACCAAAGAGTGCCTTCACCTCGCCGGGATTATTGTAGGTGGACCGACCCAGGACCGACTGAATCGACTCCCTGATCACCTCGTCCGCGGTCCGTCCGCGAAAGGCCGCGAGGTCTTCCAATGTGTATCGTTTACCAGGGGAAAGTCCCGCAAGAGGTAGATCGGCAAAGGTCGAAGGGGAAGCGGATGGCCATTTCCACTCGGCTAAATCGCGTAACAGGTCTTCGAGTGAGGCATGAAGCAAAACGACTCCCGACCTGAGAAGATCGGTATGGGAGACGAGACGTCGTCCCACGCCCCCGGCGAGTAAACCGTAGAGCGCGACGATTCGCCGAACGCAATCGAGATTGTCCTTGAATCGGGCCTGGATCAGGTCCTTCACAACGATCCCGGGGGACGCCCCTCAATATTTGCGGATTTCCAAAGGATATTTCGGCACACGCTGTCCCTCACGCTCGACGGTGACGACGTCGACCGGCTTGTAGTCGAGCCGGACGCCCTCCTCGGCCTGGTATGCCAAGGTGTGCTGGAAAAATCGATCGTCGTCGCGGTCGGGGAAGTCTTCTCGGGAGTGGCCGCCTCGGCTTTCCTGGCGGGCCAGAGCGCTGGCGACAGTGGCCTCGGCCACGTCGAGCAGGCAGCCCAACTCCAGGACTTCCAGCAGCCCCGTGTTGAAGACCGACCCCTTGTCCTGGACGCCGATGCGAGAGTAGCGGTCTTTCAGGTCGGCGAGGGTGGCCGTGGCCCTTTCCAGGGTTTCGGCGGTCCGGTAGACGCCGCAGTCGTCCATCATGGTCGTCTGCATCTGGTCGCGGAGCTTGACCCAGGGCTCGGTCCGGGGACGGGCGAGGAGGTCGTCAATGGCTTTGCGAGTGGGGGCCTCGGGGTCGGCCGGCAGGTGTGCGAAGGATTGACGGTCCTGGGCGGCCTGGGCCATCGCTCGGCCGGCTCGGCGGCCGAAGACGACGAGGTCGACCAGGCTGTTGGTCCCCAGACGGTTGGCTCCGTGGACGCTGACGCAAGCGGATTCTCCCGCCGCGTAGAGGCCCGGGACGAGAGTCCCGGACGCATCGCGGATGACCTGGCCGTGGACGTCGGTGGGAATTCCGCCCATGCCGTAGTGGGCCGTCGGTTGAATCGGCATCGGCTCGCGGACCGGGTCGACGCCGAGATAGGTGCGGGCGAATTCGATGATGTCGGGAAGGCGGTGCTCGACCCAGGCGCTGTCGACAGGCTGGCCGGTGGGGCTGGTGCCGTACTTGTTGATCGTCTCGGCGCGGATGTCAAGGTGGACGTAATCCTTGCCGTTGACGCCACGGCCCGCCCGCACTTCCTGGTAGATCGACCGCGAGCAGACGTCCCGGCTGGCCAGATCCTTGAGGTTGGGGGCGTACTTCTCCATGAATCGTTCGCCCACCCCGTTAAACATGACGCCGCCGTCGCCCCGGCAGGCCTCGCTGAGCAGGATGCCCAGTCGGTAGATGCCTGTCGGATGGAATTGGTAGAACTCCAGATCCTCCAGGGGCAGGCCGTGTCGATAAGCCAGCGCCGGGCCGTCGCCGGTGAGGGCGTAGGCGTTGGAGGAAACCTTGAACATCCGGCCAAAACCGCCGGTCGCCAGCAGGACGCTTTTGGAGTGGAAGGTGTGCAACTGGCCGGTGGCGAGCTCGATGGCGACGATGCCCCGGCACTCGCCGTCGACCATGACGAGGTCCAGCATGTGGAACTCGTCGAAGAAGGTCACGCCTTGCTTGATGTTCTGCTGGTAGAGCGTCTGCAAGATCATGTGGCCGGTGCGGTCGGCCGCGTGGCAAGAGCGCATCACTGGCACCCGGGGCCGGGCGTTGGGCGTGCCCATGGCGGCGGAGGGGTCGAAGTCGGGGTTGGGCTTGGTGTGGCCGCCGAATCGCCTTTGGGAGATTCGCCCCTGCGCCGTGCGGTCAAACGGCAGGCCCATGTGCTCCAGTTCGTAGATGCACTCGACCGCCTCTCGGCAGAGGATCTCGGCGGCGGTCTGGTCAACGAGAAAGTCGCCCCCCTTGATCGTGTCGTAGGCGTGGTTTTCCCAGGAGTCCTCTTCCAGGTTCGCCAGGGCCGCGGCGATTCCCCCCTGGGCGGCCCCGGTGTGCGAGCGTGTTGGGTAGAGCTTGCTGACGACCGCCGTGCCGACCGAGCGGCTCGACTCCAGAGCGGCCATCAATCCCGCGCCGCCGGCTCCAACGATGAGACTGTCGAACTTGTGGTAATTCATGGAGCCTCTCGGCGGACGGGTCGGCCCGCCACCTGGACGTTCTGGCCAACGCTGCCCGGGGCCCGGGCGACCGCCTGGTCGTTGGTTTCGCTGACCCGGGGATGCTGGCGAATGTACGCCTCGTCCCTCTGGAACATCAGGATCGCGTAACTGCCGATGGCGATCAGGACGGTCGTGGCAACCCAGATCAACGTGTGGACGGCGACTCGTCGGCCCGGACGGGTGACGTATTCGTCGAGGATCTGGCGAAGGCCGTTGAAGCCGTGGAAGACCGCCAGGTTGATCAACGCCAGGTCATACAAACGCCAGAGGTAGCCGGTCCGGGGAGCGGCCCAGCGATCAGCGACGAAAGCGTAGTTGATCGTCTCGACGTTGTAGACAATGTGGACGATGAACAGGTGGCCCAGGGAGAGAAACACCAGGACCAGGCCCGAGATCCTCATGAAGTACCAGGCCCAGAGCTCGAAGCCTCCGGCCGGCTTGATCTTACGCCCCGCGTAGTTCCGCGCCACCGTTGCCGTCCCCCCTGCCCTTTGGTCGTCGACGATCCCCGGTCCGACCCAAACTCAGCGTTGGCCCGCCTCGACGACCCGGTTCGTCGGCGACGCCTCGATTTGCTCGGGGCGGGCAATCGGCGGCTTGGCTAGGGGCAACACAACCCATACCGTCACCGGAATCATGATCGCCAAGAACACCAACACCACCGCCCGGTAAAGGGTCTTGGGATGGAGCGCCGCTCCGGGCCAAAGATCGAAGAGGACGATGCGCACCCCATTGACCGCGTGGAACAGGACGCTGGCGATCAGGCCGAGTTCGCCGAGTCGGAATGCCCATCGCAGGGGCCAGTAATAGATCCCGCCGACTTCACCGGCGTACATCGCCAGGGCGTGGTCGTACCAGGAGGGGTTGACTACCACGAAGAAGGTGTCGGTGATATGGGCAACCAGATAAACCAGGATGCCCAGGCCGCTGATGCGGTGGAGGAGCCAGGACCACTGGCCGATTCCCCCCCCGTAGCGGAGCCCCTCGGCCATTCGAGTCCCGAGGCCGGGCTGGTAGGTTTGGGGGGTTCGGACCGTCGATTGTGCCATCAGCGTCCCAAAACCTTGACGGGCAACGATCGGACCGCTCACCGGTTCGCCGGCCGCGTCACGAACACGCCAGATGTTTTGTAGAGCCAGGGCTCTGGGGAATCAAGAGGGTGGCCGACGCCCGTGCCGGTGTCCCCGGGGCTCGAGCCCTTCAGCGGGCCAGTTCAAGCTGAGTCGCGTGGAAGAGGCCCGCGACCGTCGTTCGACCCATCGCGGCCACGGGGCTGCCGTGACAGAGGTTGGACCTCAGATCCTCCAGCCAACCCTTGTCGGGAACCAAGGACGCCTCGGCCTCGACGATCATCAGGTCGGACGGCCGCCCCCGGGGCGCGACCTGCAACACCAGTCGCGCGCCTTCCCGAGCTGACTCAACCCAGGAATCGACGATCGCCCCGGTCAGCAAGGTTTCCGAGTCCATCCAAGGCGCCTCGCGAGAAAGGAGGTCGAGGATGGCGGCATTGTCCATCCAAGATCGAGGACAGGCTGCATCCATCGTATCGGAGGGTCAATCCTGAACAAATCGCCACAAAAGCAGCGAAGTTCCAAAAAAAGCTTTTTTTGTCCGAAAATGACGTGAAGACTGGCCTGGGAAGAAAGTGGGTTCGTGGCGGGCCGATAAGCCGGATTCTGTACGAGATCTCGCGACCCCGGATGACCATTTTTCTGGGACGCCGGTTACCCGGTGCCTCAAGCGACCTACCCGGAAGTCGGTAACGGGCCGGGCCGACCCGCGTTCCGAACGCCTTGCGACGGCCGGAGACTGCTCCCTTATTTGGTCTTGCTCCCGATGGGGTTTACCGAGCCAGGGCGGTCACCCGCCCTGCTGGTGAGCTCTTACCTCACCGTTTCACCCTTACCTCCCCGGTCGCGAACGACCGGAGAGGCGGTTTATTTTCTGTGGCACTATCCCTACCCGATCGCTCGGGCGGTGGGAGTTACCCACCATCGCGCCCTTTGGAGTCCGGACTTTCCTCCGCGGCACGACCAGTCTCCCCAAGTCGCCGAGGGGGCTGCTCCGCGGCGATCATCCCTCCCGCCATGAACCCACCCCTAATGTATCCTGTTCACAACCTATCACCAGAGAAAATCCAGAAACTTCGCCAAATAATGACGTCGGTGGGAAATTTCTCGCACCTTGACTCCTCACCATCCATGGCGGCAATGACTCCCACTCACTCGATCCGTCACAACTTGGAGATTTTTGTCGTCACAAGTTACCCAAAACTCCTAAGTATCACATAATACCAGCAGAGGTTTTGTCCGTCAGGAGCCTACACCCATGTACGTCCGCGACTATCTCCAGAGCCGAGGGATCCCGTTCAAGCGATTGATTCACGCGCCTGCACCGTCGGCGACGCGGGTGGCTCAGTCGTTGCATGTCCCTGGTCGCCGGGTTGCCAAAGGGGTTTTGGTTCGGGCTGGGGACGGATATGTGCTGACGGTCTTGCCAGCGACGCATCGGATTGACCTGGCGAAGCTCAGCGAGGTGCTGGGAGTCGCGGGGGTTGCCGTGGCTTCCGAAGAGGAAGTGGGGACCGTCTTCCGCGATTGCGAACGGGGGGCGCTTCCTCCGTTCGGGCGGCTCTATGGGTTGCGGACGGTGGTGGACGCGAGCCTGTCGGGGGTGGCTGACCTCGTGTTTGAGGGGAACACCCGTCACGAAGGCTGGGGGCTCCGCTATCGAGATTACATCACCCTGGAAGAACCGCAGCGAGCCAGGTTCGCTTCGCCCGTCGCGCCGTCGCGGCCTCGCTGATGGGTCCATTTCCACTCGGGATGAGAGTCGAACCAGTCGTGAGGGCCGTCAGTCCCCCCCCTCGGCGGCCTGGGGGGCGAAACCACTGCGGAACGTGTTTTCGGTGATGGTCCGTGCCAGAAGATAGTCCTTGAGGGTGTCGGGACCTCCCGCCTTGGTCCCGATTCCTGAGAGTTTGAATCCCCCAAAGGGCTGACGGTCGACCAGCGCGCCCGTGATCGGGCGGTTCAAATAGAGGTTGCCCACCCGGAATTCGCGCCTGGCGCGCTCCAAATGGGCCGGACTGCGCGAGTACAGACCGCCGGTCAAGGCGTAGTCGGTCCCGTTGGCAATCGAGAGCGCGTCTTCGAGGTTTCTGGCCTTGAGGACGGCGAGGATCGGTCCGAAGACTTCTTCCTGGGCGATCCGGGCGGTGGGCGCGACGTCGGCGACGATGACCGGTCCGACGAAATTTCCGCGGTCCTGGAGAGGGCCCGGGTCGACTTCCAGGACGATTCGCCCTTCGCCTCGGGCCACCTCGATGTATTGGCGGACGCGGTCGCGGGCCTCGGCATCGATCAGGGGGCCAATGACAGTGTCGGGGTCGTCGGCCGGCCCAACCGTCAACGCCTTGGCCGCCTCGACGAGGCGGGCGAGGAAGGCGTCGTGGATCCCCTCCATTACGACCACGCGGGAACAGGCCGAGCATTTCTGCCCCGCGTAACCGAATGCGCTTTGAAGGACGCCAACGACCGCTTCGTCAAGGTCGGCGTCATCGTCGATGATGATGGCGTTCTTGCCGCCCATTTCGGCGAGGACTCGCTTGACTTGCGACTGGCCGGTCTTGGGAGTCGCCGCCGCCTGGTTGATCCCCAAACCTACTGCTCTGGAGCCGGTGAAGGCGATCATGTCGACGTCGGGATGCTCGACGAGGGTCGGGCCGATCGCCTCGCCAACGCCAGGCAGGAAGGTCAGGACGCCGGGCGGAAGGCCCGCTTCGCGGAAGGCGTCAACCAATCGCCAGGCGATCAAAGGGGACTGCTCGGCCGGCTTGAGGATCACCGAGTTCCCCGCCACCAGGGCCGCGGCTGTCATTCCGGCGGGGATCGCCAGTGGAAAATTCCAGGGGGGGATGACGACGACGACTCCCCGGGAGAGATACTCTTGCCGGTTCGTTTCCCCGGGGACGTCGCGATGACGGGGCTCAGCCAGGCGGATCATCTCCCGGGCGTAGAACTCGCAGAAGTCGATGGCTTCGGCGAGGTCGCCGTCGGCCTCTCTCCAGGGTTTGCCACACTCGAAGACCTCAATCGCGGCCAGGCGAAAGCGGTCGTTTCGGAAGACCTCGGCGACCTTGAGGAGCACCTCGGCCCGCTCTCGCGCCGGGGTCGCCGCCCAGCCGGGGAAGGCCGAGCGAGCGACCTCGACCGCGTTCATCGCGTTGGAGGGGCTCGCAAGATGAACCTTGGCCAATCGCATCTGATGGTCGCCGGGGCTTTGGTGAGGGACGCCCTCGCCGCCCTCGACCTCCTGGTCGGCAATCCTCGGGCGGATTTCCACCGGGAAGTCGTCCTGGACGTCGACCAGCGTCCGTGCCATCCGCTCGCGGTTGTCTGGCCGGGAGAAATCGGTCAGCGGCTCGTTGCGGAACGGCGGAAGCTCTCCGGCGGGGGCCTTCGGGGTCGTTGGCTTTCGTGATTTCAAGCCCAGCATGGTCCCGGCCTCCTCGGGGTCTTGCAGCAGTTCGGATTCGTCCACGTCCGCCGAGCCGCTCGCCTTGAGGAACGACTCGTTCGAGGAATTTTCCAGGAGTCGGCGAACCAGATACGCCATGCCTGGCAGCATCGCCCCGTAGGGGGTATAGACCCTCACCCGATGACCTCGGGCCACCAGGGCGCGGGCGACCGGTTCTCCCATGCCGTGCAGGACTTGCAGCTCGTAGGCATCAGCCGGGATGGCGCGGGACTCGGCGAAGGCGATCGCCGCGGAGAGGCTTCGGACGTTGTGGCTGCCCAGCGCCGGGCGAAGCCACTCGCGGTTCTCGAGCAGGAAACGGGCGCAACGCTCGTAATTGGCGTCGGTCTCCCACTTCTGGAGGTAGACCGGGACCGGCCAGCCGAGTTGTTCGGCGTTCATGACCTCGTAATCCCAGTAGGCCCCCTTCACCAACCGAACCGAGACGGGGGCTCCTCGCCCCTTCGCCCAGTCTCGCAGGACCTCCAAGTCGCTCAGGGCCTCGGGGAGATACGCCTGGGCGACGATGCCGGCGTCGGTCCAGCCGCGGAACTCGGGCTCGCCGAGGACCTGCCGGAACAGGTTATAGGTAAGCGACTTGTGGGCGTACTGCTCCATGTCGACGTTGACAAACGCCCCGAGGTCTCGGGCGGTTCGGAGGATCGGGCGGAGGCGTTCGAGCACGCGGTCGGCGGTGGTCCGCGCGTGGAGGGCGTCGAAGCGTGGGGTGAGGCTGGTCAACTTCAGCGAAAGGTTGGCGCGAGGAATTGGCCCGTGGTTATCTCGGTCAATGCGGGGGTCCTCGGGCTCGGCGGCGAGGGCCGGGGCGAGGCTTCGGAGGAGGTCCAGGCAGGTGGCCTGGTAGGCGTTGGCCTCGGGGTCGGTGATGATCGCCTCGCCCAGCAGGTCGGCGGTGAAGGCCAGGTGTTGTCGCCTCAACCGCTTAACGGTGGCCAGCGCCTGGGCGGGCGTCTCCCCGGCGATGAAGCGGTGGGCCATCCGCGAAGCGCCGGCGCGGGCCGCCGCGGCGAGGGCCCGAGTGCCGAGGGTTCCGGGCGGGGCCAGGCCCATCGGCAGTCGGAGGGCGGCGGGGACATTCTCGCCAGCCGCTCCCAGGTACTCTTCCAGGTGACGGCGGACCGAAGCGGCCTCGGTCAGGCCCGGAAGCGCGTCGATGAAGCGAAAAAGCTGCACCTTGACGCGAGGGTTGGCCACGGTCAGGTCCATCAACCGCTGGTCCCACCAGCCGGCGAGCCAGGGACCCGCCGGACCCCGGCCGATCGACCGCAGCAGGGCCTGGCCAATCCACCGGACCCGACCGTCGTGATCGTCCGGTTGCGGCCCAGACGCCCGGGGTTTTGCCGAAGCGGATGCCGTAGCGCTCATCGACGGGTCTCCTCCGTTTCGCGGCGTCCCCTCTTCCTTCTATTGTACGCTCGTTCGCCCACCTTCGGCCCGAAGCCCGCCCGATCGGCCGACCAGCGCCCTCATCTCCGCGCAACCACTTGCGACGCGCCGCTTGACGTGACAACCGCCCGCGGCTAGAGTTTGGTCATAACAATTCGGCGCGCATCTTATCCAGAGTGGCTGAGGGACGGGCCCTGTGACGCCACAGCAACCGGTCCACCGACTTGGTGGACGCTGGTGCTAACTCCTGCCCAGGCCGGCTTTTGGGTTTTTCCCGAGCCGGGTCGTTGGGACAGATAAGATGGCCCTCGGCGGATCGCCTTCGTGGCGCTGTCCGTCGGAGGCCCTACCCCCTTCTCTGCCCCTCCGCATCCTCGTCGGGATCGCCCTCCCCTCGATTCCCTTTCTGGTTGAGACCATCGCGCCGACCGGACCATGAGCGTTCCAACGACCACCGCGAGGTGAGTCATGGATAGCTCCGCCCGCCAGTCGGAGGTTTCTCGCGATGAATCACGGCCACGCCACCGCCCTGAAGTGTCGGACCTGCGGCAAACTCTACCCCAAGGAAGCCCTCAACTTCTGCACCGAGGACTTCGGGCCGCTGGAAGTCGTTTACGACTACGCCGCGGTGGCCCAAACCTTGACTCGCGAGGCGATCACCGCCCGGCCACGCAACATGTGGCGCTACGCCGAGTTACTGCCGCTCGACGCCGAGCCAACCGTGGGCCGTCACGTGGGTTGCACGCCTTTGATCAAGGCCGACCGTCTGGCCCGAATTCTGGGCGTTGACGAGCTTTACATCAAAAACGACGCGGTGAACCACCCGAGCCTGTCGTTCAAGGACCGGGTCGTCGCCGTCGCGCTCTCGAAGGCCGTCGAACTGGGCCTGACAACCGTGGGGTGTGCCTCGACGGGGAACCTGGCCGGCAGCGTCGCGGCTAACGCCGCCGCGGCCGGGCTCAAGGCGTATGTCCTGATCCCCGACGACCTGGAGCAGGGGAAAGTCCTGGGTGCGACGGTTTACGGCGCGAAGGTCGTCGCGATTCGCGGCAATTACGACCACGTCAACCGTCTCTGTTCGCAGATCGCCTTCCGCTACGGCTGGGGGTTCGTGAACGTCAACCTGCGGCCCTTCTACGGCGAAGGCTCAAAGTCGATGGGGTTCGAGATCGCCGAGGATCTCGGCTGGCGAACCCCCGACCACGTCGTCACGCCGATGGCCGGCGGCAGCCTGATCGGCAAGATCCACAAGGCCTTCCAGGAGTTCGAGCAGCTAGGAATCGTCGGCCCGGTCACGACGAAGATGTTCGGCGCCCAGGCCAGCGGTTGCAACCCGATCACCAACACGGTCAAGACCGAGGCGTTCAAGGTCAAGCCCGTACGCGACCCTCGGACGATCGCCAAAAGTCTGGCCATCGGCGACCCGGCCGACGGCTTCTACGCCTCGAAACTGATGAGGGAGTCCGGCGGCTGGGGCGAGGATGTTTGCGACGACGAGATCGTCGAGGGGATGCGCCTGCTGGCCGAGACCGAGGGGGTCTTCGCCGAGACCGCCGGGGGCGTCACCGTGGCGGTGGCCCGGAAGCTCATCGAGCAGGGCAAGATCCGCAGGGACGGCTCGACGGTTCTCTGTATCACGGGCAACGGATTGAAGACCCAGGAAGCCTTGATGGATCGGATTGCCCGGCCAGTGATCATCCGGCCCACGCTGGCGGAATTCGAGGCGCTGGTTGACGCCGAGGCCGAATCCCCCGCCGCCACCATCGAACTGGCGACGGTCGGCGCCTGAGGTTTGCAGCCGTTCCGACTGTACTGAAGGCTGGTCGAAGCCCGAAACCGCCGGGTCCGACCCTGGAAAAAACCCATCGTCCCGCCGACCCGACATCGATTGAGGTTCCGAGCATGGCCGTCGTGAGCATCCCCACCCCGCTGCGACCCCACACTGGCGGCCTCGGCCGCGTCGAGGCCGAAGGCGTCACCGTCGGCGACGTTTTGAAAGACGCCGGCGCCCGGTATCCCGAACTGCACAAGCGCCTCTTCGCCGCCGACGGCGAGTTGCACCAGCACGTCAACGTCTACGTCAACGACGAGGACATCCGCTTCATGGACGACCTGTCCACCCCCGTCGCCGACAAGGACGAGGTCGCCATCATCCCGGCGATTGCGGGGGGCTGAACCGCCTCGAAGATCGGAAAGTCAAAGCATCGGGCGGTTATGATGATCTTGACGTTCCTGTTTTGGAACTTCAATCTGAGCAAAGGAGACACTCCCGCCGGCGTCTTCCCAAAACTCTCAGGTGAGAAGATCGTCTCCCGACTCGTCCATGCCCACGGCGTCGATGTGGTGGTACTGGCCGAATGCGAGCTTCGACACCCTGAGATTCTGAAGGAGCTACAGAGAGGGGATGAACGGTTTGAAACCCCGCGACTCCCGCACTCACGCTTTCAATTCTTTACCCGGTTCTCCTCGGATCAGTTTGAGGTAATGGAGCCAAAGGACCGTCGAATCTCGATCCATCGGTTGAGACTTCACGGTTTCCAAGACATTTTGGTCTCGGTGATCCATCATGTTGACTCTCGAAATCATTCTCCAGGCGCGCAATTGAACAAATTCCAGCTGCCTCGTCTCCATTTATTGCAAGCAGAACGAGAGGCTGGGCACTCGCGGACGATACTCTTTGGTGACTTTAACATGAATCCCTACCATCCCGCGATGCTCAACCCAGAGCTTGGCCTGGGCGCCATGATGACGAGGGCACTTGCCGCTACTCATTCGCTCAGCGACACGCATGGGCGTTTTTATAATCCAATGTGGAAAATGATGGGACATTCCCACGTCCCCGGAACGTTTTATTGGAGAAACCCAGGCGAGCCATCCAATCCGTATTGGAACTGCTTCGACGGAGTTTTGATTCGTCCCTCCCTTCTTGATGCGTTCCACGATGAGGATCTGCAAATCCTTCGGGAACTGCCCAACCCCACTGGGGCGCCCATCGGATTGGTCCGCAAGACGGGACGTCACTGGCGACTCAACTATTCCGATCATCTTCCACTTCTTTTCAAGATCCGACTCACTCCAGACCCGGATCTCCAGGAGGTTGGTGATGTCTGAACCTTTGGAGGCAAAAGCCGGGGACTTGTGGGGAGCGGAGTTCGATCCGATCCCTCCCAGCACGCCACTGGTCTCCGTGCTTCAGGAGCAAGCGCGGATCCTCACAAACCGCACTAACGGTCGCATCGTCGGGGAGGTTTCGATCGACGCGGGAATCGATATCGGGACGGTATGGACATCGCTTTTTGTTCGCGTGCCGGCCCTTTTGAACTATCGCCGGAAACTCCTCTCGCTCGCCTACCCAGTCGAAGTCGACCCACTCAACCCTTTCCCGGTCACGACGTTCGACTACAGTGAGTCCCTTAGTCGAGAACTCAGGGATATGGACGAGTATTGTGAGTGGCTAAGGGAGATTTTGTCTTCAAGCGAAATCCACGGCCTGATCGCTAACCTCCTTCACTACAGTCAAGAGAAGGCCGCCTCCTGACCCCGGCGACTCGAACCGCCTCCACCCGCAAGGCTCATCGCAATGGCATTCCTCTCCAATCCCGCCGACCCCCTGGACCGCTACAGCCGCCAGGTCCGTTTTCATGGCCTGGGCACCAAGGGTCAGGAACGCTTGATGGCCAGCCGCGTGACCATCTGCGGCTGCGGAGCGCTGGGAACTGTTCTGGCCAACCACCTGGTCCGCGCCGGGGTCGGTCATGTGCGGGTCGTGGATCGCGACTTCATCGAGACCCATAACCTTCAGCGTCAGATCCTGTTTGACGAGCAGGACGTCGCCCATAACCTGCCCAAGGCCGAGGCCGCGGCCCGGAAGCTACGCGCGATCAATAGCGCGGTGACCGTCGAGCCGGTTGTCACCGACATCGACCATACCAACATCCTGGAACTCGTCTCGGACGCCGACCTGATCCTCGATGGCACCGACAACTTCGAGACTCGCTACCTCATCAACGACGCGGCGGTGAAGCTGGGCAAGCCGTGGATCTTTGGCGGGGTGATTGGCTCGGAGGGTCAGACGACCACGATCATCCCGGGCAAGACGCCTTGTATTCGCTGCCTGGTCGAGACGAGTCCGCCGCCGGGGATGGCCGAGACCTGCGAGACGGCCGGCGTGCTGGGTCCGGCGGTGGCGGTGATCGCGTCGTTCGAGGCGGTCGAGGCGATCAAGGTCCTCTCGGGGGCCCATGACGTGGCCAACTCCGAGTTGATCATGATCGACATCTGGGACTGGTCGTTCCGCCGGCTCAAGATCGCCGGGTTGCTGGGCAAGGTCGATTGCCCGTGTTGCCAGCGACGGCAATTCGAGTGGCTGGATGGTCAGAAGGGCTCTCACACGACGACCCTTTGCGGGCGCAACGCCGTGCAGGTTTCCGCCCGACGGCCCGAGCCCCTGGACTTCTCCGCCCTGGCCGCGAACCTCGCCCCGTTGGGGGAGGTCCGCCACAACGCTTACATGCTCCGGTTCGCCGCCGATGGTCACGAGTTCACCGTCTTCCCCGACGGTCGCGCCATCATCAAGGGGACCAACGACGTCGCCAAGGCCCGGACGCTTTACGCTCAGTTCGTGGGGAGTTGAAGGCCAACGATGATCTACCTCGACAATGCCGCCACCAGCTTCCCCAAGCCCGAGCCGGTCTATCAGGCCCTCGACACCTTCGCCCGCACCAAGCTGGCCAACCCCGGGCGGTCGGGCCACCACATGGCGATCGAGGCCGAGCGAACCCTCGACGACGCCCGTCACGCCCTAAACCAGTTCTTCAACGGCGAAAGCCCCTCTCGCTGGGCGTTCACGCTGAACTGCACCGACGGCCTGAACCTGGCGATCAAGGGGACGGTTCAGCCGGGCGACCACGTCATCACCTCGGACCTGGAGCACAACTCGGTCAGCCGGCCCTTGGTGGCCCTGGAACGCGCCGGGACGATTTCCCTGACGCGGCTGACCTCTCATGACGGCTACCTCGACCCCGACGAGGTGCGTGCGGCCTTGACGCCCAAAACCCGCCTTGTTGCCCTGACTCATGCGTCGAACGTGCTGGGAACGGTCCAGCCGATCGAGGCAATCGCCCCGATCGTTCGAGAGGCCGGAGCGTTGTTCCTGGTCGACGCGGCGCAGTCGGCGGGGGTCGTGCCGATCGACCTGAAGGCCACGCCGATCGACTTCCTGGCCTTCCCGGGTCACAAGGCGTTGTACGGACCTACCGGCACGGGTGCTCTGTATGTCGGCCCTCGCGCCAAGCCCCGGGCCTGGCGAGAAGGAGGCACCGGGGGCGACTCCAAGAGTCCTTTGCAGCCGGATTTGCTGCCGTTCCTGCTCGAAGGGGGGACGCCCAATGTCCTGGGAGTCGCCGGGCTGCTGGCCGGGACGAACTGGGTCGCCGGCCGGGGCGTCGACGCCAATCGCTTGCATGAGGTGGCGCTGTTGCAGACGGTTGTCGACTGGGTGGAGGGCTCGGGCGACGGCTGGAAGATCGCCGGGCGTTGGGAACCGGCCACGCACGTCGGGGCCCTGTCGCTGATCCCGCCCGACCCCGACGTCTTCCCGACGCTCGACCTCGCCGCGGCGCTGGACACCTCATTCGGCATCGCCGTTCGGCCTGGACTGCATTGCTCGCCGTACATTCACGCGGCGATGGGCACTTCGCCCGACGGGACTTTGCGGCTGAGCCCCGGCCCGTTCAACACCGCCGAGGATGTCTCGGCCTTCCTGTCGGCCCTGACCGAAATCACCGCCGGAGTGCTTTGAAGATCAGTGGTTCAGGAGAGTGCCTTGCGGTCGTCCCACGTTGCCGTGATGGGAAGGGTTCGCAAGAATCGAATCGCTTCTTGGGCAAGATCTTCGCCAAACGGCATAGGGCTGAGAATTTCTCAGGGCGTGTCAATATCCGGGTCAAGATCATCGTGGTCGGGCCAATCATACCGGATCAGACAATACTCTTCACCGAAGTAATGCTTCGGGTCTTCCAGGACCGCACTCGAATTTTCGCAGGCCTCAACTTGTTGGCAAAGATGTTCGCAAAGTAGTTTGTAGATTTTCCGACGCGTTGCGAGGTCGTCGGAAAGACGCACCACGATCGCCTCGATCCGGAACGGTCCGCCGTCCGCCGCTTGTCCACCATCAAGCCAACAGCCCTCGGCACCAGCCTCGAAATAGGATCGAGTTTGAAAGGGATAGACCCCCTCTCCGGCCTCGGGATGGTCGGCACTCCATGCCTTTGCCTCCGGCGCGCCGTCGGCGAGGATTCTGCGGCAAATATCATCGACCGAAGGCGTGCGAGTGTATCCCAATCTTCGACCCTTACGTTCGAAAGTCAGTCACCGACCCGGGGCTCCGAAGCGAGATCACCCCGCTTCGTCCCGGATCGCCTGGGGATTCATTCAATTCATGGCCGTCTCAAACCCATGCTGCTTGCGGTGGACGGGGCCGTCGAAAAACTTGGTGGTCTTGAACAGCTCAAATCGCCCGTCTCCGGCCACCTTGAGATACTTTTCCTCTAGCGCCTTCATCTCCTCGGTCGTCATCGGCTGGAACTCGCGGGCGATCTTGAGGTTCTGCTCCAGCACCTTCTCCGACTCCATGCCGGAGACCAGCGTGGCGATCGGCAGGGAGAAGACGTAACGCAGAGCCTGTTCGACGGGAATGCCCGCGTCCTTGACAATTTGACCTTCGCCTCCCAGCGACTTCATCGCGATCGGCGCGATTCCCCGGCGAACCAACTCGGGCAGGACGCGATGCTGGAAGCTGCGAAACCGGCCATCCAGGACGTTCAGGGGCATCTGGACGCTTGCCCAGTCGTAAGGCATCTTGAGCATGTCGAGGTGAATCGCCGGGTCCTTGTGGCCGGTGAACCCCAGGTAGCGGATCTTGCCCGCCTTGAGCGCTTCGAGACCCGCGTGAATGGCCCCCTCGGCGTCGAAGACCATCTCGGGGTCGTTGTCGTAGCAGATCTCGTGGAACTGCCAGAGGTCGATGCGGTCGGTCTTCAGGCGACGGAGGCTGTCTTCCAGGTTGGATTTCGCTTCCTTGGCGGTCCGTCCGCAGACCTTGGTCATGAGGAAGACCTTGTTTCGACGTCCGCCCTGGGCCAGGGCCTTGCCCATCCGCTCCTCGGCTCGGCCGTCGAGATAGTCCCAGGCGTTGTCCATGAAGGTGATGCCTTCGTCGACCGCCCGGCGGATCAGGCGGAGGCTTTCGGCCTCGTCGTCGGCTCGGGAGGCGTGGTGGCCTCCCAGGCCCAGCATCGTCACCATCTCTCCGGTCTTGCCGAGCGGGCGCAGCGGGATGCCCCCCGAGTTTGGCGCGACGGCCCCGGTGGCCAGTCCCGCGGCGGCCAGTCCCGCGGCGCCGGCCTGGAGGAATTCTCGGCGGTTGGGGTCGTTCGCACTCATTGGGGGATTCTCCGAAATAGGGGGGCGAGCGGACGATTTTGGCGGAGGTCCGTGGACCTCGCAAGTCCCGTTGTATGCGGCAACTGGCGCGCCGGTATGGAAAGAGGGCAATTCTCGGCGGGATCGGCTAATCTGTGGGAGAGCAACCCGGGCCAATCCGCGGGCCTGGTCGTCCAGCGCTCGCGCCCCGGCAATGATTTCGACCCGTCGATAGGACCCCGGCCATGGCCAACGAGACCCTGCAACCCAAGGCGACCGACCTTCTGTCCGTCAAAAGCCGAGTGAGCTGGGGGGCGATCGCCGCCGGCGCCATGATCGCGCTGGCGATTTACTTCCTCCTGACACTGCTGGGCACGGCCCTGAGCCTGGAAGTGGCCGTGAGGCGCGGCACCCTCAACCTCCAGACCGGCGCGGCCATCTATTCGGTCGTGTCCCTCCTGCTGGCGATGTTCTTCGGAGGCTGGGCCACCAGCCGCCTGGCCGTCGGCGAGAGCAAGTTGGAAGCCGTCCTCTACGGGATCATCCTGTGGGGCGTGCTGTTCTCGGGCCTGATCTGGCTGGTCAGCGCCGGGGTCAGCCGGGGCTTCGGCGCCATCGCCGGCATGGCCTATGGGGCCTATGGGAACTCCGAGGGGGAACTGGACGTCGACCGCATCACCGACGACCTGAAGCGTTCGGGCGTGGACCAGGCCCAGGTCGACAAGGTCCGCGACTCCTTGAGGCGCGTCACCAACGACCCGACCAGCGCCCGCGATGTCGCTGGCAACATCGCCAACGACCCCACCATGCAGCGTTCGGCCGAGGACCTGGTGAGGAACACCCGGATCGCGACCTGGTGGACCCTCGGCGGCGTCATCCTGTCAATGCTGACGGTGGTCATCGGCTCGTTGACCGGTTCGGGCGAACTCCTCCAGCCGGTGCCAATCCTCGGCGTCCGACGACCAGTCGCCGACCCTCGCCGATAAGGCCCGACACTCGACCAACCCGAGCCATCTCGGCTTGACTCCACCGCAACCCTCGCGCCGGCTTCGGCACGAGGGTTGCTTTCGTTTTCCACGACCCTTCCTCCGAAATCCCCCCATCCGCATCTCTTCGCGGGAGACTCCCTTGGCCGTCAAGCAACGCCAGTTCAGCTGGGACCACCCGGTCATCATCTTCCTGGTGATGATGGCCATCGTCACGGCGATGTCCCAGGCGGCCGAGGTACTCAAGCCGTTGGCCCTGGCGGTCCTGCTGTGCTTCGTGCTGTCGCCGGTCGTGGCGTTCCTGGAGCATCGACGAATCCCCAGGGCCCCGGCCGTCATCCTCACCGTGCTCCTGGCCCTGGGAGGTATCGGAGGGGTGGGGTATGTCGTTTACAGTCAGCTCGACCAGATGGCGGACGACCTCCCCAAATATGAGGAGAAGGTCGCGCAGAAGCTCAACAGGTTCAACGCGGGGGGCTCGTCGAAGCTCACCAACCTGGAAAATGTGGGACGCGACCTCAAGGCGAAGCTTGGCAAGGGGCCTCAACAGGGCGATTCCGACCAGCCCAACGACGACGCCGAGATTCCCAAGGTCCAGGTCGTCACCAAGCCAACGATCGGCCAGCAGGTTGGCGAGACCGTGGGCCCATTCCTGGAAGTCGTGGGTTCCGGAGCGTTCATTCTGATTTTGGTGTTGTTCATGCTGATGAACCGCGAGGATCTTTCCGACCGGATCATCCAATTGTTCGGCCGTCGGAGGGTCACCCTGACGACCCGGACGATGGACGAGGTTGGCCAGCGGATCAGCCGATATCTGGGGATCTTCGCCACGGTGAATTCGGCGTTCGGGCTGATCGTGGGGATCGGTCTTTGGGCCATCGGCGTGCAATACGCAGCGCTCTGGGGGTTCCTGGCCGCTGCGTTGCGATTCATCCCCTATATCGGTCCCGGCACGGCGTTCGCGCTGCCTTTGGCGTTCTCCTTCGCCACGGCCGACGACCTGTCTCAGCCCTTGAAGGTCGCCGCGCTGTTCGGGGTGATGGAGATCGCCGCCAATAGCTTCCTGGAGCCGATCATCTACGGCAAGACGACCGGAATCTCGGCGCTGGGGCTGCTGGTGGCCGCGATGTTCTGGACCTGGTTATGGGGGCCTCTGGGCTTATTGCTGTCAACTCCGTTGACCGTCTCGCTGGCGGTGGTGGGCAAATACGTTCCGGCTCTGGGGTTCTTCTCGATCCTGCTGGGCGAGGAGGCCGAACTGCCGCAAGACGTCCGCTATTACCAGAGACTCCTGGCTCTCGACCAGGACGGGGCGTCGGAAATTGTCGAGGAGTCGCTGAAAACGCACCCTCGGGCCGAGGTTTACAATGAAATCCTCATCCCGGCGCTCTCGAAGGCCGAGCGGGATTTCGCCCGGGAGGAACTGGACGACCGCGAGCACGCCTTCGCCTGGCGGGTCAGCAGCGACATCGTCACCGAACTGGACGGCACCCCCGACGTGACGCTGACGACGGCCCCACTCTCGCCGCCGGCCACTCGCGGCCAGGAAACGCTCCAGCCTTACAAGATCGTGGGCATCCCCGCCAACGACGCCTCCGACGCCCTGGTTTTGCGGATGCTCGCCCAGCTTCTGGCACCGACCGGAACGACCGTTGAGGTTCTCTCGGAGCAGGTCGGGCCGATGGCGTTGCTCGACTCGATCGCCAGCGCCGAGCCCGACCTGATCGTCCTGTCCCACCTGCCGCCGGTGGGGTTGACCCCCGCTCGCTACCTGGCCCGTCGGATCCGTGCCCGATTCCCCGAGACCCCCATCCTGATCGGCCGTTGGGGCGACCCCGGCGACCCGAAGGCCCTGGCCGCTCGGCTGTCTGAATCCGGCTCCAACGAGGTCGTCTTTGGCCTGCCCGAGGCTCGCGACAAGATCCTCACTCTCATCAAACCGAAGACCGCGACCGCCGTTCGCCACACCCAGGCGGCCGCCCTTCCCTGACCTCGACCGGCCCAACAGATGACCTCGGTCGCCCCGCCCCCGCGGGGCGTCTTTGTTTCGGCTTCCGCCGTCGAGCTTTGCCCTCACCCCGTTTCCCCATTAGAATCAGGCCATTCTCTCCCCGAGGCGACCGACCTCGCAAGGCAAGGCAGACCGATCGATGGCCGACGATACCTCTGAATCCTCACTGGAAGCGGTTCGCCAGGAAAAGCTCCAGCGAATCGCCGCCCTGGGTCTCGACCCCTGGGGCTCCCGGTTCGACGACCACCGACCGATCGCCGAGGTCCGCGAACTTACCCTACCGGCCGACCCCGCCGAGAAAGGACCGCGCGTTCGGGTCGCCGGGCGAATCGTGCTGAGGCGTGGTCAGGGGAAAGTCCACTTCCTTCAACTGCGCGACTGGACCGGCCAGGTTCAGATCTTCATCGGCAAGACTCAGGTCGGCGAGGCCGGCTGGAACCTGGCCGGGGAACTTGACCTGGGCGACCTGCTGGGGGTCGACGGCCACCTGGGACTGACCAGGACCGGCGAGATCACCGTCTTCGCCGACTCCCTGACGTTCCTGGGCAAGTCGTTGCTGCCGCCTCCGGAGAAGTGGCATGGGCTGACCGACGTTGAGCAACGCTCCCGGCAGCGCCACGTTGACCTCTTCAGCAACCCCGAGTCGATGCAGGCGTTCCTGGGCCGGACCAAGATCGTCTCAGCCTTTCGCAAGGTGCTAGCCTCCCGGGGGTTCGTCGAGGTCGAGGGCCCCACGATGCAGTCGGTCGCCGGGGGCGCCGCGGCCCGCCCGTTCGTCACCCACCACAACGCCTTGGGCCTGGACCTGTACCTGCGGATCGCCCTGGAACTGCACCTGAAGCGTCTCCTGGTCGGCGGCGTTGAGCGTGTCTTCGAGATCGGCCGCGTCTTTCGCAACGAGGGGATCAGCCGCAAGCACAACCCCGAGTTCACCATGCTGGAAGCCTACCAGGCGTACAGCGACTACCGGGGGATGATGGATCTGACCGAGGCGCTCATCTGTGGCGCGATCGCCGCGATCGACGGCCAGCAACGCCGCTCCTGGGGCGAGCAGACGGTCGACTTCACCCCCCCCTGGCCCCGACAGACTTATGCCGAGGCGTTCGCCGAACACGTCGGGATCGTACCCACCGACGAGGCGGCGGTACGCCAACGCGCCGAGGCCCTGGGCCTGGACCCCGCCGGCAAGGACCGAGACCTCGTCGTCAGCGACCTGTTCGAGCATCTGGTCGAGCCCCGCCTGGCCGGCCCGGTCTTCATCACCGACTATCCCGCGGCGATCTGTCCGTTGACCAAGCGCAAGGCGTCGGACCCCACCCTGGCCGAACGGTTCGAGCTGTTCGTTCACGGCATGGAACTGGCCAACGCCTACACCGAGTTGAACGACCCCTTGCTCCAGGAATCCCTCTTCCAGACGCAACTGGCCGGGCAAAAGGCCGAGGATTCGATGGCGACGATGGACGACGACTTCATCCGCGCTTTGAAGCACGCGATGCCCCCCGCCGGAGGGTTGGGCATCGGCATGGATCGTCTTTGCATGCTCCTGCTGAACAAGGCGTCGATCCGCGACGTCATCCTCTTCCCCCTGCTACGGCCCGATTCGCAGGGGTCGGCGGCTCCCGGCTGAGGGTACGTTCCGGGCGGGTCTCGCCAGGGAAACTCGCGAAAATGGTTCTCGAAACTCCCCGGGATGTCGTACGTTCCCCGCCGTGAGGGGTGCGAACGAATCGACCTCCGTCCCCGGGCCGAGATTCGCCATGAACGCCGAAGGCCAGTCGGTGTGCCTGTCCATGATCGTCAAGGACGAGGCCCACGTCATCGAACGCTGCCTCAAGTCGGTTCGCCCGCTGATCGACTCCTGGGCCATCGCCGATACCGGGTCCACCGACGGCACCCAGCAGATCGTCCGCGCACTGCTGGCCGACCTCCCCGGGACGTTGATCGAGCGCCCCTGGGTCAACTTCGCCCACAACCGAAACGAGGCCCTGGAGGCCGCGCGAGACCTGGGCGACTACACCTTCACGATCGACGCCGACGAGACCCTTCGCCTCGACGAAGGATTCCGTCGACCGCCGCTGACCGCCGACGCCTATAACCTCACGGTCCATTACAACCAGACCAAGTACCACCGCAAGCAACTGCTGCGAAGCGCCCTGCCCTGGCGATATCAAGGGGTCCTTCACGAGCACATCGCCTGCCCAGTCCCGCACACCGAGGCCTTCCTCCCCGGGCTTCGCACCGAGGTCACTCACGACGGGGCCCGCGCCCGCGACCCCCTGACGTATCGGCGCGATGCGTTACTCCTGGAAAAGGCCCTGCTCGACGAACCAGACCATCCCAGGTACACCTTTTACCTCGCCCAGAGCTACCGCGACGCCAACCTCCCCGACCTCGCGCTGCGGGCCTACCGCCAACGCCTGACGATGGGCGGCTGGGCCGACGAGGTCTGGTACTCCCTTTACCAGATCGCCCTGATGGAAGAACGCCTGGGCAAGCCCTGGCCCGAGGTCCTCGCCGCGCACCTGGCCGCGTTTGAACACTCCCCCGACCGCGCCGAGCCGTTGTACCTGATCGCCATGCACTACCAGGCCGCCCGGGAATTCCACACAGCGCAAATCTTCTTCCGCCGCGCCCTGGCGATCCCCGCGCCTGAGCCAACGCGCCTGTTCGTCTGGCGAACCCTTCACGACTACGCGATCGAGCTGGAATACGCCGTCTCGCTCTACTACACGGGGGGCCACCCCGAGGCGATCGCCCTTTCGCAACGCCTCCTCGACCGAGGGATGCTCCCCCCGAACCTCGCCCGCCAGGTCGCCATCAACCGGCAATTGAGTCTCGACGCCCTGACCACGGCCGCGGCTTGAATCACTTCTTCCGCAACCTTCGCCAGGAAATGTCCAAGGTCCGCTCGTCGGTCCCGGGTCGTTAAGCCCGGGCGACGGCATGCGCGGTCATGGCCCAAGGGCCCCATCCCTTCGACTCGCCAGATTTTACCGATTATCCCAATATCACCCATCGTTTCGATTCGTGACTGTTCTATGGTCCCGCTAGTTGAGGCGAATTCCAACACCAGGGCGGGAACGGCTTCCATGAAGAAACACCGAAGCGTCAAATTCCGGGCGTGGATTGATCCCAACCTTGAACCACGAGTGGTCCAGGACGCCGCCGCCTCCGCGTGGCTGCGACAGCATGCGCTGGCGGTTCACGAGCAGGCGGAGCTGGCGGCGGCCCGCTCCAAGGCTCTGGCCGTGCATTCCCTGACGGCCACGGGGATCACGACGCATTCGGTGGGCGGCCAGGTCTCGGCGGCCGGCACGCAGGCCAATTCCGCGAGCCTGTTGGGTTCGCATTCGACCGTCCCGGTCATCGCCTTCCGGGGTCGGGTGGCCCGTCCCTACCAGGGCTCGCTGGCGATCACCTTCCAGATCACCGACCGTCCTCGCGGCGGCCAGGTGTTATTCCAGGAAACCCAAACCGTCCCGATTAGCCGCCGGACATTCTCCGTGGCACTGGGCAGCGCGACCCCAGGAGGGGTTCCCGCGGCGGTCTGGCTTTCGGGACGAACCCGGTTCGTCACGATCGTGCAGACGTCGAACCCAGCCATCCGTGTGGGCCAGGTCGCCCGCCTGAGGACCATCGGCACCACCTTCGTCGATCAGTCAACCGGGCCCCAAGGCGACCCGGGAGCCACCGGAGCCACGGGAGCCACGGGAGCGACGGGAGCGACGGGGGCCACTGGGGCCACCGGAGCGACGGGCCTTGTCGGGGCCACCGGAGAAAACGGAACTCCTGGGTCCACCGGGGCAACAGGAGCCACAGGTGCAGATGGAGCCACAGGAGCCACAGGAGCCACAGGAGCCACTGGCGCTCTGGGGAGCATGGGGGCGACGGGGGTGACGGGAACCACCGGAGCCACAGGTGCTCTGGGGAGCACGGGGGCGACGGGAACCACCGGAGCCACCGGGGCCACGGGAATCGCCGGTGCCACAGGAGCCACAGGAGCCAATGGCGATCCAGGGGTCACCGGAACCACGGGAACCACGGGTGCCACGGGAACCACCGGGGCCACCGGCGATCCAGGGGTTACCGGAGCCACGGGAACCACTGGGGCCACCGGAGCCACGGGTGCTACCGGCGATCCAGGGGTTACTGGAGCCACGGGAACTACTGGGGCCACCGGAGCCACGGGAACCACCGGAGCCACAGGTGCCACGGGAACCACCGGAGCCACAGGTGCCACCGGAGCCACGGGTGCCACCGGCGATCCAGGGGTTACCGGAGCCACGGGAACCACCGGAGCCACAGGTGCCACCGGCGATCCAGGGGTTACCGGAGCCACGGGAACCACCGGAGCCACCGGCGATCCAGGGGTTACCGGAGCCACGGGAACCACCGGGGCCACCGGCGATCCAGGGGTTACCGGAGCCACGGGAACTACTGGGGCCACCGGAGCCACGGGAGATCCAGGGGTTACCGGAGCCACGGGAACCACTGGGGCCACCGGAGCCACGGGAGATCCAGGGGTTACCGGAGCCACGGGAACCACTGGGGCCACCGGAGCCACGGGAGATCCAGGGGTTACCGGAGCCACGGGAACCACTGGGGCCACCGGAGCCACGGGAACCACCGGCGATCCGGGAAGCACGGGAGCGACCGGCGCCACCGGCGATCCGGGAAGCACGGGGGCGACCGGCGCCACCGGCGATCCGGGAGTTACTGGGGCCACCGGAGCCACGGGAACCACCGGAGCCACCGGCGATCCGGGAAATACGGGCGATCCGGGAGCCCCGGGGCCGCCCGGAGTTCCGGGACCGCCCGGAGTTCCGGGAGCCACCGGTGCCACGGGTGCCACCGGGATCAGCACTTTGGTCTTCGAGCCCACGAATGCCAGGACCCTGACGTTGACCGAGAGTTACGCGTTCATCGACTCAACGCAAACCTTCACCTTGCCGATCACCGTTTCCTCCACCACCGATGCGATCGTGGTCATCGGCGATGCCCTGTTCTCCCCTTCGTCCGCCCTGTCCCTGGACGTTGGCGTCAGTGTGGCTTCGGAAAGCGGCGGAACTCCGGCCGACCCCGGCTCGATCACCTTGACGCGGTCGTTGGTCGCGGGCAGCCAGTACGAGTACGCCCTCAACGGCGTGATTACCGGGCTTGCACCAGGGACTTACTACGTGGGGATCGTCGTGCGAAGCTCCTCGGCGTCCATCCCGCTGGACCATGCCCTGCTGACGGCCTATCTCGTCCCCAACGCCTACCCACCGGTCACGTGACCCTAAGCCCCGTCGCCGACCAGTCGCGCGACGGGGCCCACGTTCTTTCTGTCCAGCGTCTCGGGGCCTCGCGGCGTCGCGGGCTCCGAGATTGCAACGCCCCCCGCGACCTCCCGTCCGTCGCCGAGACGCCGGGGAAGGAAGTCGCCGGGGCGTTTGCCTTTGACAAGGTCCGGCCTTGGCCGTATCTTCCGCGCCTCCCGATCCCTCGGCCATTCCACGGAAGGACGGCCCCGGCCCATGTACAAATATCTTCTCTGCTGGCGATACCTGCGCACCCGCTACATCGCCCTGGCGAGCATCGTCAGCGTAATGCTGGGGGTGGCGACGATGATCGTCGTCAACGGAGTCATGGCCGGATTCGCCGAGAAGATGCGCGACCGTCTGCACGGGGTCCTGGCCGATGTGGTCGTCGAGTCGGTCGACTCCGTTGGCGGGTTCGCCGACCCCGACGCGATCGTCGCCAAGGTTCACCAGGTCGGGGGGGACCGCGTCGTCGCCATCGCGCCGACGGTCGAGACCCCCGGCATGTTGACGATCGTCACCCCCGGGTCTCAACAGGTCATCCAGAAACTGGTGCAGGTGATCGGCATCAGTCCCGAGGAACGGGCCAGGACGGGCGACTTCGCCGAGTACCTGTTCAACCAGAAGGGGAAAAAGATGCCGGTCCCCTCACTGGAAGTGCCCGAGCGGTTCCGCCTGAACAACTCCCCAGCCGGCGAGATCCTCCAGGGGATGGACCCCTCCGACCCGTTCTACGCCGACATGAAGGCCGACGCACTCAAACAGGTCCCGGCGCAGGGGGCCATCCTCGGCTATGCCGTGGCCACCGCCCACATCCCCGGCGTGAAGGACGACTATTTCCTCTGCCCCGAAGGGGCCCGCGTCCTCCTGTCCTTCCCCACCGCCGGGCGTACCCCCAAGGCGGTCCAGGACGATTTCACCGTCATCGGCTATTCCAAGAGCGGCATGAGCGAGTACGACTCGACCCACGTCTTCGTCCCGATCGAGCGTCTCCAGTACCTCCGAGGCGTCGGCGACGGCAAGGGCCGGGGCCGGGTCACGCACCTCCAGATCAAGGCGAAGCCCGGCACCGACCTCGACAAGCTGGCCTACGACCTCCAGTTGGAGTTGGAGCGAATCCGCCCGACGTACTTCCACGTCTCGACCTGGGAGCAGAAGCAGGGGGCCATTCTGGGCGCCGTGGCGATCGAGCAGAGCATCCTGAACATGCTCCTGTTCTTCATCATCGCCGTGGCCGGGTTCGGCATCCTGGCGACGTTCTCGATGATCGTCGTGGAGAAGACTCGCGACATCGGCATCCTCAAGGCGCTGGGGGCCACCAGCGGCGGCGTCCGCCAGATCTTCCTGGGCTATGGGCTGCTGCTGGGGCTGGTCGGCAGCGGCGTCGGCATGCTCGGCGGCCTTTGGTTCGTCTGGAAGATCAACGTCATCGAGAAGTATCTGAGCGAACTGACCGGGCGCAAGGTCTTCGACGACGCCATTTATTACTTCAACGAGATCCCCACCAAGATCGACCCGGCCACCGTCGCCTGGATCGTCGGCGGGACCTTGCTCATCGCCGTGGGGGCCAGCGTCTGGCCGGCTCACCGGGCCTCGAAACTCCGGCCTGTCCAGGCCCTGCGGTTCGAGTGATGTCCAAACGGTTCGATCGACCGGCGACCCGACCACCGTCCCCCGAGGCCCCGACGCATGCCTAGCCACCTCTCGGCGATGAACCTCGCCAAGTCGTATCGCAAGGGGAAAAACCCCGTCCCCGTGCTCCGGGGCGTCGACCTCGACGTCGAACGGGGCGAGCTCGTGGCCATCGTCGGCGCCAGCGGCTCGGGCAAAAGCACCCTGCTGCACGTCCTGGGCCTGCTCGACACCCCCGACGCCGGCGCCGTTCTGCTCGACGGCAAGCGGATCGACGACCGGCCCGACCGCCGTCGCGACGAACTGCGCAACCGCACGTTCGGTTTTGTCTTCCAGTTCTATCACCTCCTGCCCGAACTCACGGCGCTGGAGAATGTTCTGACGCCGCAGTTGATCCGCCTGGGGCCCCTGGCCTACCTCCGCCAGCGACGGCGGCTCCGGTCCGAGGCGACCGCCCTGCTGGAGCGTGTCGGGCTGGGGCACCGCCTGGACCACTATCCCAACGAGCTCTCCGGCGGCGAGATGCAGCGCACGGCGATCGCCCGCGCCCTGGCCGGCGAGCCGTCGATCCTGCTGGCCGACGAGCCGACCGGCAACCTTGACGCCGAGGCTGGCCGGGGCGTGCTGGACCTCCTGCGCGACTTGAACCGGGAACGGTCGCTCACTATGATGATGGTCACGCACGACACGATGAT
Source organism: Isosphaeraceae bacterium (assembly GCA_965201075.1). Taxonomy (GTDB): domain Bacteria; phylum Planctomycetota; class Planctomycetia; order Isosphaerales; family Isosphaeraceae; genus CBDAVP01. The sequence goes on from CBDAVP010000004.1 coordinate 54,433, forward strand.
CGCCCAGCAGGCCGACCGCACCGTCCGCCTGGCCGAGGGCCGGATCGAGGAATGGGCCCCCGCCCTGGCCTGAAACCAAGGCTGGGTCGGGGGCCGCGGAGTCTCCCGAGGATGAGCAGCCCCAAGGTCCGCATCGGTGGCAAGCTCTACGAGAAGGCCGACGCCAAGATCAGCGTCTTCGACCACGGGTTGCTGTACGGCGACGGCGTCTTTGAAGGCATTCGGGCCTACTCCGGCCGAGTCTTCCGCCTCGACCAGCACCTGACTCGCCTCTACGAGTCGGCCCGAGCCATCCACCTGCGCATCCCGATCGAAAAGGCCGCCCTGGCCCGCGATGTCCTCGACACGCTGGAGGTCAACGGCCTGCGGGACGCCTACATCCGCCTGATCGTCACCCGAGGTTCGGGCTCGCTGGGGTTGGACCCCCGCAAGACGACCGACCCTCAGATCATCATCATCACCGACGCGATCAGCCTTTATCCGCCGGAACTGTACCAGCACGGCTTGAAGATCGTCACGGCCGGGACGATCCGCAACCACCCCGGGGCCCTCAGTCCTCGGATCAAGTCGCTGAACTACCTGAACAACATCATGGCCAAGATCGAGGGGACCAACGCCGGTTGCCTCGAAGCGTTGATGCTCAACCACAAGGGCGAGGTCGCCGAATGCACCGGCGACAACATCTTCCTGGTGAGGCGAGGCGAGTTGCACACGCCATCGATCGACGCGGGCATCCTCGAAGGGATCACCCGGGACGCCGTGATCGAGATCGCTCGCGGGACCGGCTTGACCGTGGTCGAACGGGCGATGGATCGACACGACGTCTACACGGCCGACGAATGCTTCCTGACGGGCACGGCCGCCGAGGTCATCCCGGTGGTCGAGTGCGACGGCCGGCCGATCGGCAACGGCCAGCCGGGCCCAATCACTCGCGACCTGCTGGAACGATTCCACGCCCTCGTTCGCCAGGGTTGAGAGAATCATGCCCGACCCGCCGCCCACGCCTCCTCGACGTGTCATCTTCCGGGGGCGGAAGGTGGACGTGGCCCTGCAATCCCTGACTCATTCCGACGGCACAACGGTCGATCGCGAGGTCATCCTCCACCCCGGCGCCGTGGCATTGGTGCCGATGGTGGACGACGACCACGTTTGCCTGATCCACGTCCACCGCCTGGCGATCAACGCGGTCTCCCTGGAAATCCCGGCCGGGACGCTCGAACCCGGTGAATCGCCCGACGCCACCGCCCCCCGAGAGCTTCGCGAGGAGACCGGCTACACCGCCGAACGCATCCGACGGGTCGGCGAGTGGTGGGTCTCCCCCTCGCTGTTCACCGAGCGGATGTACCTCTACCTTTGCGAGGGCCTCACGCCTGGCCCGACCGACCACCAGCCCGACGAACAGATTACCTCGGTCGTCCTGCCCTGGTCCGAGGCCATCGCGATGGCACTGGACGGGCGCATCGAGGACGCCAAATCCCGCCTCGCCCTGCTCCTGTGCGACCGCTTGCGTCGTTCTTGACGCTCCGCGTGGTGAAGCCCTCCCAGGCCGTCGAGGAAGGGCTCGAACTCATCCCTTAGGGAATGTCCGACGCGCCGGAACCCGTCGGTGTCGTCTCGGACGTTGGCTTCGGCTCGCCATTGTCTCCAGGAGACTGCGTTCCCAGAGCATGGGCCCCGGCGCTCTCCAGAAAAGGCGTCGGGTCGGTCGTCGTCGGGTCGGCGAGCGGCGGGGACGCCGACAAGTCCAGAGGAGGAGTGACGAGTGGCGTCGTGGAGGTTCCCAGGTAGGTCGAGGATGTCGTGGGGCCATATCCCGGTTGGAAAGGCCCGACACCATATCCATACTCCGTTGCGCTACCCAAATAGGCGCGGTGGTAATAAGTTCCGCCGAAGCCCCCTCCCCATCCCAGGCCACCACCCCATCCACCGTAGCCGCCGTGACCATAGCCACCGTGGCCAAAGCCGCCATAACCGTTGTGGCCGCCGAAATGGTTGTTCGTGATGTTTCCGTCGTGGCCATGGTTGCCGTTGTGGTTGGGACCAGCCTGCGCGTGATGGCCGGCGGCGGCGTGATGGGCCACTGGGGTGTGATGCGCCCCACCGCTTTTGTGCGGCGTCGTGTGGTGGGCGCCGCCGTGGTGACCGCCCGCGGCGCGATGACCACCGCCGCCGTGATGACCACCGCCGCTATGGCCTCCCCCGTGAGCAAACGCGACGGGGGCGGGCATCGCCAGCGCCGCGAGCCCGACCGCCCACCGACCCAACTTTCGCAACCCAGCCCCCGAGATGTGAGTCATGGCCAGTGTCTCCCCGACGGTTCCGAGCCTGCCGACGCCGCGGACCGAATCGCAACCGGTGGTCTCGACAACCGTCCCCTTCTTGAAGATGCCCAACCCCACAATTCTAGGTGAAAATCCCGGGTGGAGCACTCCGTCCTCGGGTTTCATCCTTTAATAACCCCGACGGGGCGCAATCGGACCGCCCTTCGAGCCAGACCCGCCCGTTCCACAACCTCGGTGACGCGGTCGACGTCCTTGTAAGCGGCCGGCTGCTCCTCGGCCAAACCCTTGTGCCCTCGGGCCCGGGCGATGATTCCCAGCGCGTCCAGTTCCTTGTCGATCCGCCGACCCCCAGCCAGTCGAACCGCCGCGGTCCGGGACATCGCCCGACCGGCGCCGTGGCAGCACGAGCCGAAGGCGTGCTCCATCGAGCCGGGCAAGCCGGTCAAGACCCAGGAGGCCGTCCCCATCGACCCTGGCACGATCACCGGCTGGCCGATCGCCGCTCCCCGGCCCTCGCCCCCTCGGTAGACTTCGGGAATCTCGTCGTGGCCCGGCGGGAACGCCCGGGTCGCCCCTTTGCGGTGGACGCAGACCGTCTTGACCAGCCCGTCGATGGTGTGTTCCTCGAACTTGGCGATGTTGTGGGCCACATCGTAAACCTGGACCAGGCCGAGTTCTTCCCAGGGACGACCGAGCACCCGAGCGAAGCATTCCCGGGCCTGGTAGGCCAGAAGCTGGCGGTTGCACCAGGCGTAGTTGGCCGCCGCCCGCATCGCCCCCAGATACTTCTGACCTTCCGGGCTACGCACCGGGGCGCAGGCAAGCTGACCATCGGGCAGGGTAAACCCGTACTTCAACGGCGCCCCGCGGAAGGCGGCAAGGTTGTCGTCACAGACCTGATACCCCAGCCCGCGCGACCCCGAGTGGATTAGAACCGTGATTTGCCCCTCGCGAAGACCCATCACCGAGGCGGCGTGGTCGTCCAGCACGCGGTCGACGACCTGCACCTCCAGGAAGTGGTTGCCCGAGCCGAGCGTGCCGCACTGGTCGTAACCTCGTTCGTAGGCGCGGTCACTGACGAGATTCGGGTCGGCGCCGTCGAGCCGGCCGCCGGCTTCGGTGCGGCGGAGATCGTCTTCCGTGCCGAAACCCCGATCCACCACGTACTTCGAGCCCACGGCCATGAGTTCGGCCAGATCGGGCTTGGCGAACTTGAAGTGACCCGACTGGCCGACGCCGGTGGGAACATCTCGAAAGAGCTGGTCGACCAGCGGCCGGATGGAATGACGGACGTCGGCCCACTCCAGGTCCGATCGCAGCAGGCGGACGCCGCAGTTGATGTCGTATCCCACCCCTCCCGGAGAGATCACTCCGCCTTCCTCGGGATCAGTGGCCGCGACACCGCCGATGGCGAACCCGTAGCCCCAGTGGATGTCGGGCATCGCCAGGCTGGCCACCTGGATTCCGGGCAGGGTCGCCACGTTGGCCACCTGCTCGGGCCCCTGGTCCTTGCGAATCTGTTGAATCAGGGTCTCGTCGGCGAAGATCAGGCCGTCGACGCGCATATCCTCCCGGTACGCCTTGGGGATGCGCCAACGGCAGGACCCGTCCGGCTCCAACGGTCCTCGGTAGTCGCCCATGAAGATTCCTCCTCTCACAAATGTCCAACCCGCCGCTTCCCGACGTCGGACCCTTCCGTCGCCGTTCGACTCTCCTATAATCCGTCCAATCGGACACCGCGTTCCCCGACTGGGGTTCGCGAATCCTCTCTCCCCGAAATTCTTGACGGCGAATTTCCCCGGGTCCACGGGGTCGGGACAGTCTTGGTTCGGATTCGGATACGCCCGAGGATTCTGGCTCAAGTCACGGAGGTGGCCGATCCGAAGTCGGAAAACAGAACGCTTGCGCAAATTTCCGCGTAGAATTGATGTGGAGAGTGCGGCGTTCCTCCAGTCGAGTCCTCGCCGTTCCCAGCGGCGAGGTGGCCCCGGGGGTCGGGGCAAGAGCTACCCTTCATCGAGGTGCGATCCGCCCACAAACCACCACCGGCGACGGCGGGCCGAGCAAGTCATGCGCATCGCCAGCACATGGCGACGAGGTCAGCGCCCTCCAGCTCCGCTCGTCGCTCCGGTCAAGCCTAGGGGGCCATCCATGTTGCACCCAACCCGCCGGGCTTCCACCGCCTGTGTCATTGCGCTGGGCTTCGCGGCTTGCTTGGGCTGCGTCAAACCGTCCGCCGCGAGGGGCGAGGCCGCTCCCGAAGTCCGCGACCGCCTCTTGCGTTATGCCCGAGACACCTGGCACTCCTTCGAGGCGCTGGGTCGTCCTGGAGGACTTCCGGCCGACTTCTTGACGGTCGCCAGTGACGGCACGTGGACCACCGCCCCGTTCACCTCGCCGACGGACATCGCCGCCTACCTGTGGAGCACCCAGGCCGCCGACGCCCTGAGGCTGATCGACCACGACGAGGCCGGCCGCCGCCTGGCCCAGACCCTGGAAACCCTCTCCCGGGTTGAGCGGGCTCACGGCTTCTTCTTCAACTGGTACGACGCCGAAACGGGGGCCCGGCTCTCGACCTGGCCCCTGGGTGGTCACCCGACTCGCCCCTTTCTGTCCAGCGTCGACAACGGTTGGCTCGCCGCGGCCTTGATGATGGTCGCCCACTCGCGGCCCGAGTTACAAGCCCAGGCCGAGGCGCTGCTCGCCCCAATGGACTTCCGCTTCTTCTATGATCCCTACGACCCGGCCGACCCGATCGCGCATCCTGGTCAGCTTGTCATCGGCTACTGGGTCGACGACAAGACCTACACCCCCTATCATTACGGCCTGGCCAACACCGAACCCCGCATCGCCTCCTATATTGGAATCGCGCGCGGCGACCTGCCCGCCGAGCACTATTACCGCTTGAATCGTACGATCCCCTCGCGGCTCGGGGGCCGAGAGCCCGCCCCGGCCGGCGAGGCCCGCACTTATTCCGGGGTGACCGTCTTCGAGGGGCACACAACGTATCGAGGGGCAGGAATCGTTCCGACCTGGGGTGGCAGCATGTTCGAGGCCTTGATGGTCCCCCTGTTCGTGCCCGAGGACCGTTGGGCTCCCCAAAGCTGGGGCCTGAATCATCCGCTCTACGCGCGCGCCCAGGTCGAATATGGCCTGAACGAAGCAAGATACGGGTACTGGGGGTTCTCCCCTTCCAAAAGCCCGCACGGCGGCTATCGGGAGTACGGGGTTCCGTCCCTGGCGACCAAGCCAATCGGCTACCCATCCGGTGACGCGGCCGGAACTGGCCTGACCCCGGAGGGCCCCGACGCTCCGCTGGACGGCGTTGTCACCCCCCACGCCTCGTTCCTTGCCTTGAACTTCGTGCCCGACGCCGCGATGGCCAATCTTAAAGCCCTGGAGGAGAAATTCCCCGCTTACGGCCCATTCGGGTTTTACGACTCGGTGGACGTGAAGTCGGGAAAGGTTTCCAACTGCATCCTCTCGCTGGACCAGGGAATGGTGCTCGCCGCCATCGCCAACCACCTGGAGGGGGACGTCCTGCGCCATCAGCTCTGCGACGGACAGGTGGAAACGGCCGTTCGCCCGCTAATCGAACCGGAGCAGTTCACGGCCTTCTGGCCAGCGTCCCCCGCCTCGGCCGCCACGACCAGTTCGATTCCCGCCCCGGCCTTGGGACAGGCGTTGTCCGAGGCTGGTCCTCCCGTCCCCAGGGAAATTCCCGGTCAACCGGCCGAGGTGGCGGCCCAGAGCGTCGAGGGCAAGACCCGCCCTCGGCCCCGACGGCCTTATCGCCCTCCTTCGCCATCAAGGGCCTGAGTCCGACGATTCCTACCGCGGCATGGGATGCCGACGAACATCCATCGAAGGCGAAGAGTCCGTTTTAGCGTGTTCTACACCAGGGCCAGGCCCGTCGCTGGGTCGAACCAGGACGCTCGGGTCAGGTCGAGATGGACGGTCAACTCGTCGCCGGTCCTCGGCAAAAGCTCGGACGCCGACAGTCGCAGGCGGATCAGCCCGCCGGCGGTTGCGAGTGTGGCGATCACTTCATGGCCGGCGGGCTCGACAAGTCTTACCATTCCAATGACCTTGAGGCGAGTCGCTCCGTCGGTGAGCGCGACGTGCTCGGGTCTCAGTCCAAGCTCCACACGCCCCGCGCCTCGGCGACGCAAGGGCCGGGTCCACGGTTCGTCGGCGTCGAGAGTCGTCCCACTCTCGCCCAGGCGGAGCGAAAGCGTCCCCACCGCATCGGATTGCAAGGTCGCGTCCAGGAAGCTCATCGGCGGGTGGCCCAGGAACTGGCCCACGAACCGAGTCGCCGGGCGGCGATAGACCTCGGCCGGCGGCCCTTCCTGCGCGAGCTTGCCGCGTTCGAGGACCGCGAGCCGATCGGCCAGGGCCAGGGCCTCGGCCTGATCGTGAGTGACCAGGATCGTGGTGGTCCCGAGCCTTCGGACCATCGCCCGCAGATCGGCGCGGATCTCGGCCCGCAGGAGGGCATCAAGGTTCGAGAGGGGTTCGTCGAGGAGCAAGATTGCCGGGCGTCGGGCCAGGGCGCGACCCAGGGCGACCCGTTGCCGCTGGCCCCCGGAGAGGGTCGAGGGGCGGCGACGGAGGCAGTCGGAGAGGCCCAGGGCGGCGGCGGTCTCTTGCACTCGGGCGCGAATCTCGGCGGCGGGGACCTTGCGGGCACGCAGACCGAACGCCAGGTTCTCGAAGACGTCCAGGTGGGGATAGGGGGCGGGGTCCTGTGAGACCCACGCGACGTCGCGGTCGCGAGGGGCCAGCCGGGAGGCGGGACGGCCGTTCAGCAGCACCCGGCCAAAAGTCGGCTCGTCCAGGCCAGCGATCAGTCGCAGCAGGGTGGTCTTCCCCGAGCCCGACGGACCCAGGAGAACGCGAAACTCGCCCGGTTCGACGGTCAGATTGACCTCGGAAAGGGCCAGAAACCCTCCGGGGAAGCATCGCCCGATGGCCTGAACCTCGACTTTGGACAACCTCGCGACCCTCCCCGGCCCCTCGGCGACTTGACTCGTGGGCGGAGGGGATTGTAGCGGCGCGGAGACCCCAACACGACGCAGGACCCCGACGCTTGACGGGGCGCAGGGGTGTGCCGGATTATGGGTTGCGGACGCCCGGGGACCGGCGAGGTTGGCCCCGACGGAGATTTTCTCGCCAATTTCGGCCCGGGATCGCCGAACACCACGCCGCGACGAGACGTAACCATGACGAAGGCCCTCGATTCGGCGGAGGACCTCGCCCGAGACACGGACGAGGCACTGCTCGGCCGCTATCGAGACCACGGCCAGACCGCCGACTTCGACGCGCTGGTCCACCGCTACGAGCGCGAGCTTTACCGCTACCTGGCCCGCTACCTGGGCAATCCGGCCCTGGCCGACGACGTCTTCCAGAACACCTTCCTGCAGGTCCACCTGAAACGCCATCTCTACGAGGACGGGCGGCCGTTCCGCCCGTGGCTGTATGCCATCGCGACCCACCAGGCCGTCGACGCCCTACGCAAGGCTGGCCGCCACCCGACGGTCAGCCTGGATAAGCGCGGCGACGGTGGCGACAACGAGCCCGGGGCGCTGGTCGACCTCCTGGTCGGCGACGAGCCCGGTCCCCTCGCCCGTCTTCAGGGGGACGAGCGGGCTCGGTGGGTTCAGGATGCCATCGCTCGGCTGCCGGAAGTCCTGAGGGAAACGCTGATCCTGGCCTATTACCAGGATCTGAAGTATCGGGAGATCGCCGAGATCCAGAAGATCCCGGTGGGCACGGTCAAGTCCCGCCTGCACGCCGCATTGGCCAAACTGCAAGAGATGGCCCGCGGCCCTGGCCCCGACGGAAACGGTTCCCTCCCATGAACGCCGACGAATTGCTCGAACTGGCCCTACGTCGCGGCGAACCGGTCGCGAGTTTCGACCTCGGTCCCAGTGATGGCCTACGTCTCGATTTGCTGAGGTCGCGCCTCGACCTGCTGCTGGACGACGGCCGCGACGACCTGGAACCGCCCCGAGACCTGGCCAAGCGCACCCTCGCGGTCGTGGCCGAACGCCGCCGGAAGCGCGCCTTGCTGGAATTCTCTCCGACGCGGGTCCCGTTCCGCTGGGCCGACGTGGCGGTCGCCGCGGGCATCTTTGCCGCGGGTGTGCTGACCCTCTTGCCGGCAGTTCAGAAGGGTAAGGAGCGGGCCGTCCAGGCGGCCTGCACGTTCAACCTTCAACAGTTGGGCTATGCCCTTCGGCAATACTCCAACGCCCACGGCGCCTATCCTTACGTCAAGTCGGACGAGCCTTCCCCGCGGGCCGGTGCGTTCGCCGTCCTGTTGCACGACGCCGGGTACTTGCCCCGCCCCTCCGACCTGGAATGCCCAGCCAATGGCCCGGCGGAGTTGTCCGACACCCTGCCCCACTACCGGGATTTGGGCCACGCCGAGTCGAAAGCGTCGGGCTGTCCGCCCTGTCTGCATCACATTGACTACGCCTACAGTCAGGGCTACGAGCACAAACCCGGCCGGCCCGGCCCCGCGCCGACGGCTCGCAGTGGGTTCCCCCAGCACATGCTCCCGCTGCTGGCTGACCGACCGGCGGATGACTCGGCCGGGCACATCCTGCCGGGCAACAGCCGCAACCACGCCAGCCACGGCCAGAACGTCCTGTTCGGCGACGGCCACGTCGCCTGGCACCCCGACCGCCGCCTTAGCCCATTGGACGACGATCTCTTCTCCAACGCCCGCCACACCACCGCACCGAGCCTTTCTCCCGACGACGCGGTTCTCGTCCCCGCCACCTTCCGCACCGACGGCGGCTTTTGACTCACACGGGGACGATCACGGGTAGAAAGGAGAGCAGCGTGGGCCAATTCCAGAGTCGCCCGACTTGTCAATAAATGTTGGCATGGGGGCGATGTGCGAGCCACGGCTTTGAGTCGACTTCGTGAGATTTTGACCCCTGTTTTATAAATCTGACCACTCTGCCTGACTAGAAAAGAGTGATGCCAGTGTGTTTCTGGCTTCTCAGCGTCACATCATCCCTCCCGTTAATGCCCATCCATCTCAAAGCTAACTCCCGCTCGGGTTGAGGGTACAAAGCGGCTTGGGTTTCGCGCAGAATGGGTTCCGAAGCAGAGTGTGGTCAGGGGGAAACAGCGATGAGGCGGGCACCCGACGCGCAGGTCTCCGAGTTCGCGGCGTTCGAGAAGTCCCAGGTCCCCCCCCCGCCCCAGCCGCCCGCCACTCGCAAGGCGTGGGACGACCGGTTGGAGTCGGTCCGCGCCGGGGTCAAGCGATCCCTCGGTAGGATGCCGGCCGAGGATTGCTCTCTCGACCCCGAAATCCTCGGCACCCTCACCCGGGACGGCGTGACCGTCGAGCGCCTGACCTTCCAGAGCCGCCCCGGCGTCCGGGTCACGGCCAACCTTTACCGGCCCGAGAATCCCAGCGGGATGCGCGGCCCGGCGGTTCTGTCGGTGCATGGTCACTGGGCCCTCGCCCGGCTCGCCCCGCAGGTTCGCGACCGCTGCGTCGGCCTGGCCAGGCTCGGCTACGTCGCACTGGCCGTCGACGCCCTTGGCTCCGGCGAACGCGCCGTCGAGGTCAAGGCCGGCACCTATCACGGCGGCCTCATCGCCGCCTCGCTGTTCCCCTCCGGGCTGACCCTGATGGGCGCGCAGGTTCTCGACAACCGTCGAGCCGTGGATTACCTCATCAGCCGTCCCGAGGTCGACGCTTCCCGCATCGCCATCACCGGCGCATCGGGCGGCGGCAACCAGTCGCTTTATGCCGGCTTGACCGACCCGAGGCTCGCGGCCGTCATCCCGGTCTGCGGCATCGGCACCCTCGGTTCCTACATCGGCCCTGGCTGCTGCCTCTGCGAGGTCCTGCTGGGCGGCCTCCGCTACGCCTCCACCGGCGACCTGCTGGCTTTGATCGCTCCGCGCCCCCTGCTGGTCATCAACGCCACCAAGGACGTCCCCCAGTTCAGTGTCGGCGAGGCCCTCAAAAGCGTCGACTACGCCCGGGGGCGATACCAGGGGCTCGACGCCGAGGCCAGGATCCAGCACCTCGCCGTCGATTCGGGGCACGACTACAACCAGACAATGCGCGAGGCCCTCTACGGCTGGCTCGACCGCTGGTTCCGCGACCACGGCGACGGCGGTCCGATGCCCGAGCCGACTCTCCCCACATTCGAGCCGGCCGAGCTGCGCTGCTACCCCGAGGACACCCCGCGACCCGCGACGATCGGGACGATTCCCGAGCTCGCCCTGCGGGAAGGTCGCGCCCGGCTGGCCGCGCTGCCGCCGGCGGCCGACCACCCCGAGAGGTTCGAGGCCGACGCCCTTTTGATGCGGTCGGTCCTCCGCGACGACATTCTCGGCGGCTTCCCGAGCAATTCCCCGCCCCTGGACCTGGAAGTCGCCGCGAAGGAGGTCGAGGGGGGCGGCCGGTCGTTGACGATCACCTCCGAGTTGGAGATGCGCCTCAAGGGCCGCCTTCTGGGACCCTTGCGAGAGAACCCCGGGCGAGGGACCGTGGTCCTGCTGCGTCCCGAGGGGGTCGCGCCGCCCGACGATCCTTTGGTCGCCGCCCTGCGCAACGGCCCGGCGGCCCGCGCCGTCTTGACTGTTGACCTGCGTGACCCCTTGAAGCAGCCCGACCCCGATTGGCTCGGTCCGGGAGGGCATCACCACCCGGCCCAGTGGGGCCTGTGGCTCGGTCGACCGTTGCTGGGCCAGTGGGCCTGGGACGCCCGTCGCTGGCTGGAGGCCCTGGCCGATATTGAGGAGGACCAGGAAGCGCCGCCGCCGGTCGTGGTGGGAGTCGGCCCGTTCGCCCTGGTCGCCCTGGTCGCCGTTGGGCTGGGAGGCGTCGACGCTCGGGTGGGCACCCTCGGCGGCCCGGTTAGCTTCGTCGGTCCGGGCCCCTGGAGGGGCTGGGACCTTGGGACGATCGCCCCCAACATCCTGGAGGTCGGCGACGTGGGCCAACTCGCGTCGCTGGTTGCCCCCAACCGCCTGGCCGTGGCCGGTGGGACCGAGCCCGACGGCAAGCCCGTCTCGGCCGAACGGCTCCGAGACGCCTACGACGCCGCCCGGACCGTCTTCCGGGCTTTGAACCGCCCCGACCGCGTGACCCTGGCCGAAGGCGACGACCTTGCCGCCCTTCTGGCCGCCTGGGAAGACTAAATCTGGAACGAGATTCGCGAGAATTGGGACGATGGCGGCCGAAATCTCGCCGATTTCCCCTGGGGTCTGCGCCCCTTGACCCCGGCGGGTGCCGATACCTAGAGTCAAGAGATCCCGCCCGACCTGGACCCTCGTGGTCTCGGCCGCCCCGCCCGAAGCGAGGTTTCCCACGCCATGTCTCAGGGTGACGCCACTGATCCCACCGCCATCCCCCCCCGCCACCTCGACCGCCCTGCCCGGCGTCGACGGCGCTGGGTTTGGCTCGCCCTGGTCGCGTTGGGCCTCGGGGGCGTCGTCGCGGCGGGGCGGGGTAGGGTCCGGTCTCCCTGGATCTCTCAGCCCGAACCCCTGGCCACCACCGAGGTTGACCGCGGTGACATCGCGGTCGTGCTGGTCGAGGGTGGGTCGCTGGAAAGCGCCAACAACGTCACGGTCAAGAGCAAGGTCGAGGCCCTGATCGGTCTGACTGGCGGCGCGACCGCCGCGACTCCCACGGCCGCGGGAGCTTCCTCGGCCACCAGCACCACGACCACGACCAAGGCCGCCGCCACCACCGGCGCCTCCCGCGCGGCGACCGGAGGCACCGCCGCTGGCGGCGCGACTGGCTCGACCACCGCTGGCACCAGCACGACCGGAGGCACCGCGACCACCGCCGCCGCCACGTCTTCCGCATCCGCCGCGTCGTCGTCCGCCGCGGGTGGGGCATCCTCGGCGGGCGGTTCGGCCACGATCAAGCCGCCCGACATCCGCAGTTTCACCTACACCATCGCCGCCCACGTCCCGTTGCGTCCCACCTCCGCGACCCAGAGCAAGACCGTCGCCGCGGCCCCCGCCGCCGGCACGGGCGGGGGCGGCGGCGGAGGAGGCCGCGGCGGACGAGGCGGGGGTGGCGGCGGCATGCAGGTCGGGGCCGAGAAGCCCGGCGCCACCCGCATCCTGTCGATTCTGCCCGAGGGAACTCCGGTCCGTACCGGCGACACCGTCTGCGTACTCGACTCCTCGACCTTTCGTGACGAGGTCAACGCCCAGCTCATCCGCCACGCCCAGGCCCGGTCCTACGTCGAGCAGGCCCACTCGGCCCTGGAGGTCAACAACATCGCGTTGAAGGAGTATCGCGATGGCGTCCTGCCGATGGACACCGAATCGCTCGACGGATACATCGCCGCCTGCCTCCTGGCCTTCCAGATCATCGACATGCAGTCGCAGTGGTCGCACGACATGGCCGCCAAGGGGCTCCGCACCAAGACCCAGGTGCGCGGCGATGAACTGGCTTACCAGCAGGCCGAGATCGCCCTGAAAGAGGCCCGCGGCATGAAGCGTCGGCTGGACGAGCACACCGCGCCGAAGATCATCAAGTCGTTGGAGGCCAAGGGGTTCGCCATCAAGGCCGACCTGCTGGCCCAGGAAGCGGCCTTTGGACTGGAGTCGGACCGTCTGCGACGGTTGCAGGCGGCCGTGGCCAACTGCACGCTGAAGGCCCCGGGGCCCGGCGTGGTCGCCTACGCCAACACGGCCAACCGCTGGGGACGCGTCGACAACCCAATTCAGGAAGGGATCACCGTCCGCGAGGGGATGTCGATCTTTGATCTGCCCGACCCCGAGCATCTCCGCGTTCGCGCCCGGATCAATGAGTCGAAGGTCAACAGCCTGCACACCGGCCAGGTGGCCGAGGTGGTCCTTGACGCCTACCCCAATCAGCCCTTGAGGGGCGTGGTGGCCGAGATCACCCCGATCCCAGTGGCCGACGGGGCACTGTCGGATGTGAAGAACTACACCGCGATCGTCAACATCACCAGCAAGTCGTTCGACGGCCTGCGCCCCGGCCTCAGCGCCCGCCTGACCGTTGACGCCGGCACGGCGCTGGATGTGGTGCGGGTCCCTCTGGGAGCGATCCGCTGGGTTGATGGCCGCCCCTTCGCCGCGAGGATGACCCCGTCCGGCCCGGAGTGGCGCCTTCTGGAACTTGGCCTGGCCGACGCCCAATTCGCCGAGGTCCGCTCGGGACTGGCCCCCGGCGACCACGTCGTGGCCACTCCCGGAGCGCTCCCCGCGCCGCCGCCAGACCTGAAGCTCCCAACCCAACCCACACCCCCAGCGGCCGGCATCCAGACCGCGGCCCGCCCCTAGCTCCCATGCGGTTTGACGGCGGCTTGCCTGTCCGTCCATCCCGAGACCACACCACGAGTTCCGCCCACCGAACCCCGTCGAGCCATGTCCGAGACGACCACCGCCGGCGCCCAACGGGCCCTGGACCGAGCCGCCGCCCGAGCCCTGCGACGAGGCGCCTCGGCAACCGAGCCCCTGGACCTGCTGGCCGCCCTGGCCGACGAGCCCGAAAGCCGCGCCGGGACGCTGCTGGCCCTCGGCGGACTTGACGGCGAGGCCCTCGCCCGTCGCCTGGGAACCGACGCCGAGCCGCCGGATCTCGACGCCGACGGCGGGCCGACCCCAACCCCATCGGCCGACCTTCGCGCTGTCCTGGGAGACGCTGGCCTGCGGGCCCGAGCCGCCGGGAGGGGCCGACCCATTGGGACCGAACACCTTCTGCTCGGTCTTTTTTCCACCTCCGGGCCGGTCGCCGAACTGCTGAGTGACGCTGGGCTCGCCCCCGAGACGCTGGTCGACCGTGTCGAGGAGCCCGAGACTGGCCCGATCCCCCTGGGAGACGACCTGCCCGCCCCCGAGCTGGCCGACCCCTTCGAGGCGGCCGACCTGGCCCGGCTGTTGGACGCCTCGGCCAACCGAGCGGGGGAGGGGCTGCGGGTCGTCGAGGACTACGCCCGGTTCGCGCTGGATCACCCCGGTCTGACCCGCAGGCTGAAGGAGGTCCGCCACCGGCTGGCCGAGGCCGTCAGAGGGTTGGGGCGCGAGCGGCTGCTCTCCGGACGCGACACTCCGGGAGACGTCGGCGCCCACGTCACGACCCCCGCCGAACGGATCCGCGAGAACCCCCGGGCCGTCCTGCTGGCCAACTTCCGTCGCACCACCGAGGCGCTGCGAAGCCTGGAGGAATACGCCAAGCTGCTGGACGTCTGGGTCGCCTCGCGGTTTGAATCGCTTCGCTACGATGTCTATACGCTCGAAAAACTCGCGCTGTCCGCCGTCGCCGCTCGACGGACGCTGGGCGACACTCGACTGTACGTCCTGGTGGGCGGTCAGGCAACTCTGGGAGACCTGAACTGGTTGGTTGAGGAAGCGCTCGATGGCGGCGCCGGGGCGATCCAGTTGCGGGAAAAGGGGTTGTCTGACCGGACGTTGCTGGAACATGCCCAGGCCGTGCGCCGACTGACCGCCCGCGCTGGGGCCGCGTTCCTGCTCAACGACCGATCCGACCTGGCTCGGGTGGTCGGCGCGGATGGCGTTCATCTGGGCCAGGAGGACTTGCCTCCCCGAGAGGCCCGCCGTGTGGTGGGGCCCAACGCCGTCCTTGGCCTTTCGACCCATAATGCCGAGCAGTTGGAGGCCGCGGCGCTTTCGGGGGCGAACTACCTGGGGGTTGGCCCCGTTTACTCCACTCCGACCAAGGCTTTCCCTGCCCTGGCCGGCCTGACCTTTGTTCGCGAGGCTGCTGAGCGCTCTCCGTTGCCGTGGTTCGCCATTGGTGGAATAACCCTGGAAAACCTGGACGAGGTGCTGGAGGCTGGGGCCCGGCGGGTGGCGGTCAGTTCGGCCGTGACCCGGGCGAATCGGCCAAGGGATGCCGCCGCCGCCTTTCGGACGCGGCTGGATGCGGCGGCTTCTTGACCGGGACGACCGCCGCTGGATCATTCGGGGGGGGCCTTGAGCGTCCCCAGGAATTCGAGGATCGCCTGCCGATCGTCGGCGGGCAGGGCCTTGTAGGCGTTGGTCACGGATTTGGCGTTGCCGAGGTGGCGATTGATGGCGGACTCCAGGGTGGGGGAGCCGCCATCGTGGAAGTAGGGGGCGGAGTCGGCCACTCCCCAGAGCGGGGGCGTTTTCCACTCGGCGGGGTCGGGGTGTTCGAAGGGGAGCAGGGGGAGGTCGGGGGTTTCCTCGTCATAGCCCCCCTTGCCGGGCCCGTCGAAATCGTCGAGACGGTGGAGGCGGAAGTCGCTGTAAACCCCGGCCAGACCTCCCACTTCGGGCAGGTGGCAGGCGACGCAACCGACCGTGGCGAAGAGGGTTTTGCCGTGGGTCGCCCGGGTTCGGCCTTGCTCGGAGGTGGGTGGGGTTTCGATGGGGCGTTCCAGGGTGTCGACGAAGGCCAGGAGGGAGCGGAACTGGGTTCGGTCGAGGTCGGGCTCGACGTCGGGGTAGTCGCAGTGGCCGAGGGGGCGGGCCTGTTCCATGCGGGGGTTGCCCAGGCCGAGTTCGTTGGCGCAGGCGGCGGCGACGAACTCGTCGACGCTGGCGAACTGAGCCTTCCAGCCGAACTTGCCGATGGCTCCTCCGGGCAGTTGGCGGAGGCGTCCGGGGCCGACCCCATCGAACTTGGCGTGAAGCTCCTCGCCGACGCGGGCCAGGGTGGCCTTCAAACTGGCGTGGCGGAGGCTTTTGCTGGAGAGGCGGTCGATCCAGCCGACCCCGAAAAGCGGGGGGGAGTTGACCGACTCGGTGCGGACGGGGTCGAAGTCCCGGGTGAAGACCGGCTGGCAGACCGCGTGGACCACCGACCCGTTGGGGATGATTGGGAAAAGCTCTCGCAAGGCCTGGCTGTGTTCGAGGAAGTTGTTGGCCACGGCGAACTTGTGGACGAGGCCGCCCTTGACCTCGGGGCGGTCGTGAGTGGGGTGGGCCTCGAAGCTGGTGACGTTCTGGTCGTTGCCGCCGCCACCGCCAACGCCCCCCTGGAAGTGGCAGGCGACGCAGGACCGTTCGTTGAAGACCGGGCCGAGGCCGTCGCCGCCGGCCAAGGTGTCGTGAGGCTGCCACTCGTG
Organism: Isosphaeraceae bacterium; assembly: GCA_965201075.1. Classification (GTDB taxonomy): domain Bacteria; phylum Planctomycetota; class Planctomycetia; order Isosphaerales; family Isosphaeraceae; genus CBDAVP01. The sequence goes on from CBDAVP010000004.1 coordinate 70,796, forward strand.
CTCGAAGAGGGTTCGGCCCGCGGCCTTGACCTCGGCGCTAGCGCGAGGCGCCCACCAAATCGGCAGGCCCGGGACCGCCGCCCAGGCCACTCCCGTCATCCCCAAGCCCGTCACTGCGTAGCCGATCCGCCGCCGCCAACGCTCGATGGGTGTGCCGTGCATCGTCGCCTCCTGTTGGCTTCCGGAAGCCCCCTTTGGTCCGACCTTTGACAACTGTAATCGACGAGTTGGGGTCGGGCAAGGGCTCATCGACATTTGTCAGGAAATGGCCCGTGGCATGCGAATCGCTTCCGAGACGGGTATTCCGGGAATGGGCACCATTTTGGAAGGGGCGACTCGATGGGGTTCTTCGACGCCTTGCGGCAGGTTTTGGGAGCCGAGCGGGATGATCGGGGGGATCGGGGTGACCCTCGGATCGTCGAGACGGATGAGTTGGATGACTCGGCTCACCCGGAGTATCCCGCCGGGAAGGTGGTCGCGGCCGACCCCGACGAGATGGCGGCTCCTCCCCGGACGACCGAGTTCGACCGGGAGCAGTGGCGACGTAAACTCAAGCGTCTTCTGGAGAAACTTCCCGCGACCCGGGAGGCGTGGCCGGCTTTGATGACTGATGCCGGGGCGTTGGATCTGGATACCTCGTGGGTGGAGACCTGTCAGCGGGAAGAATTCGCCCTGATGGTTCGAAAGGTCGTCAGTGACCGGGTTGTCACCTTGGAGGAGCATAGCAAACTAGAACTGGCGAGGAGCCTGATCGGCCTGACGGATACCGAGGCCGAGGCGATCTTGCGCGACATTGTCGCCGATGCCGAGTCGTTCTTTGGCCAGGCGGTCGAGGGCGTCGATCCGTCGTGAACAGGAGGGCGGATTCCTCTAGGAAATGGGAATCGTTCCGAGCGTCGGGGGGGGCACGGCTCGACCGTTGAGGGATGTTGGGCGGGGGCGGGGGCTGTCTGGCACCTGCTGACGGGAGTTCGATTGGGAGGGTTCGAGAGGGCTTTTCGGAGGTGAATGAGGGGCGATTGGCGGTCGATTTGAGGGTTTTGGTGGTCGATTTGGGCCGTTTGGTGGTCGGGAATTCTCGCGCGACGCCCTCTCCTTGGGGCGGGGGGAGCGGGTCCGGATTGGGAAAGAACCGTGGCGGTTGGAGGTTGGGGGGGGATGTCAGGCCTTGAGGAGGGAGGGGGGATCTTCGGGATTGGACGATTTGGGGTCCTTCTTGCGGGATCTGCGGGGTTCGTCTCGGATCATCGGCTTCACCGGCGTGATCGGGTATTCGCCGGGGATGTAGGCCGGCAGGTCGCCGCGGTCGATGGGTCGGGGGGTGGGCGGCTAGTTTTGAACTGGGAGCGATACCAGCCAAGGCGACGGTCGACGCCCCTGGCTTCCTTGCGCAGTTCCTTCAACTCCGGCGTGACCGGGCCGAGGCCGGCCATCGCGGCGGCTCGTTCGGTGGCGTCGATGGGGGTGAGGATCACGGCGAGGTCGCGGTGACGCTGGGCCTGCGCCTTGGCCAGGGCGATGAGGTGGGTTTTGGGGTCGGCGTTGGGTGGGGTGTCCAGCGGGGTGACGGCATCTCGCAGTTCGGGCGGGATTCCCAGGAGGTTCATGGCGAGCAGACGGTTGGGCTCGGACCAGACGCCCCGGGCCTCGGCGGTGGCCAGGAGGAGATCCCAGCGTTCGGCCAGGAGTTCGCAGCCGTGCTTGGTCCTGCGTAACCGGGAGATGATGAGAGCGGGGTGACGCATCAAGCCGGCGGCGAGGGCCTCGACGTCGGCGCGGCGGTCGTGATCCCAGTAGAGTTGGGCACGTTGGGCCTGGGCGTGTCGCAAGAGGATTTCTTGCTGGTGGATGCGATCGGTGTGGAGAGTGGTTTGGCCGACGCCCTGTTCGAGCCAGAGTTCGTATTCGTCCCAGGGTTTGAGAGAGGAATTCCAGAGGTTCATGCGGTCGATGAGGGCCTGGGCCTCCTGGTCGGGGGGGATGACTCTGAGGGTGGCCAGGGGAAGCGGGGCGTTGGGTTGGGATTCGGAGAGGGTTGCGGGTTCGGGGGCCATGAGGGAGGCTCGCGGAGAAGGACGAGTTGGAGTATTGGGAGCCTCCCGTAGAGGTAGTATGGCGCGCGGGTGGGGGGAATGCGAAGCGAATTATTGCGTTTACGGGAAGTTGTCGTTGGATTGCGAGTGTGCGTTCGGCCGTGGTGTTGGGTCCAAGGGTTGTGTCGGAGCCGAGGATCTTGGACTAAATAGATATACGAAGGGTTCAAGGCGTATATTGCACGAGTGGGAGAATAACCCGTTTAAGGGAAAAGTAGAATGACCCCTTTTCCCCGCTCGGCCTCCCCACACCGGCTATCGCCCGACCCCCTGTCTCATCGGGTCCCATCTCCGGCCACCATCGTCGCTGGGGACGAGCTTGGAGGTGGTCGTGGTGGGGGGTGGGGGGCGGACGGGGTGGCTAGCGGTGTCTATGACATCGGTTTTCCGGTTTTCACGAACATGTCAATATCATCCAGAGCATCCTGAACCTTCCCGGTGTAACGGGAATCGACCACAATCGATTGGAGAGCAGGAATCACCAAGTCTTTGTCGATAGATTGGTTGACCCTAGCGGTGTGTGCGAGAGAAAGTATCGCAGCCGAAACTATGATTTCATTCTCATGAAACAAGCATTTCAAAGCATGACTTTGGACCCATCGCCAATCTTCATCATGAAGGCCGATGGATATCAAGGTTCGGGCGACCAACTGGAGATCATTGCTGCTAAGAGCCTCGTCCGCCTCCGTGTGTGATATAGGGCCAATTTCCTCGTATTTGAGACCTTGCATTACTTGACCTTTCCCTTCTGGGTCACTTGTCCAGCCTTGACCAAGGCCCTCTGCATGTCCGGGTGGAAGGTCGATAAGGGGTCATTCTACTTTTCCACATGTTTCTTTGGCCGTCCCCTGGGTCGTAGGGTGGACTCGAGACCTAATCCCTCGGCGGCTTGGCGTGTCCAGGCTTCCGAGCCGTAGGGCGAGCCCCGGGTTACACAGTGCCGCAAGGCCGCTAGCTCCGCTTCGCTCATGGGTTGGTTGACGCGTGCGATCCGCTGAGCGTTGGAGAGTTCCGGGACCGGTTCCAGCTCCACGGGTCCGGGCGGCCGGGCGATCGCGTGGAGCGAGCCGTGGGGCCAGCCCTCGGCGCGACGCACCAGCCCGGCACGCAGGGCGTTGCGTTCCACGTAGCGGAGGACCGTCAGGAGGTGACTGTCGTCCTGAGAGGGAAATGCCTTGAATCGCCCCTGCCAGACGTGGCCGCTGGAGCCGTAGTGGCGACGGTAACGCCGGACGTGGGTTGTCAGCAACCATTGCATCCAACGCGACAGGTCGCCGTCGCCGTGGGGCCGCACCACCAGATGGAAGTGGTTGGGCATGACGCAGTAGCCCAGCACCCGCATCGGCAAGCGAGCCTGGGCGTCGGCGATGCCTTCCAGGAAGGCCAGGTAGTCGCCAGGCTTGTGGAAGACCTCGGCTCGGCCGTTGCCCCGGTTCAGAACGTGGTAGCAATAGTCGGCGACCGAGGCCCGGAGAGTGCGTGCCATAACCGATATTTTAGCGAGAACAGAGAAGCGGGGCGAGCTAAAAGTAGAATGACCCCTTTTTCCCCTAACCGATATTTTAGCGAGAACAGAGAAGCGGGGCGAGCTAAAAGTAGAATGACCCCTTTTTCCCCCAGAACAGAGAAGCGGGGCGAGCTAAAAGTAGAATGACCTTTTTTTTCCCCTTTTTCCCTTCGAGCCAGACCGAAGCGAGTCCGTATTGGTTCCAGGCTCAGAGCCAGATTTTCAGGCGGTCGCGCAACGACTCGGGCAGTCGGCGTGACACGATCCGCTGAATCTGGTCGGGGTGTAATCTCGTGCTGTAGTGCGAGGCGATGATCCAGTCGTTGTGGAACCTGTCCGCGCGGGCGAGGATGTCGTCCAGGTGGGTATGACCAAACTTGTGGATCTTGTCGGGCCGTTCGGCCGGTCCGACGAAGGTCATCTCCGTGATGAGGATCTCGGCTAGGTAGATGTCCGGGTGGGCGTCGAGGCCGGGGGGGGCGGTGTCTCCCAGGTAGGCGACCTTGGGGACTCGCACTTCGGCCGAGACCTCGACTCCCGAGAGGCGGATGTCACGAATTTGTTCGCCCGGTAGGTCGAAATACTCGGGCTTGAGCTTGCGGCGTCGGTCGTAGACGATGAACCCGAGCGAGGGAATCGTGTGCCGGGTGGCGAATGCGGCGACGACCAGTTCCCGGGACAGTTCGATTTCGTCCCCAGGCGCGACCGCGACGAGATTGACCGGCATCCGGCCGCGGTCGAGACGCTGAAAGGCCCTCAGGACGGCGTTGACCCCCTCGATGGCTTCGCCGGGGAGATAAATCGTCGGCGGCTCCATCTTGAGCATTCGTCGGCGCGCGACGTAGACCGGCAGGGCGGCGATGTGGTCGAGGTGGGCGTGCGAGACGAACCAGGTGGGGGTCGTCATGAACGACCAGGGCTGGCCGCCGAGGTCAAACCCCAGCTTCATCTCGGGGATGCGCCAGTAGGTTTGCACCGCGGCTCGCGAATAGCCCTCGACGGTCAGTCCTTTGTGGGACAGGGTGCGCACCGGCGCGTTGTCGACGGGGTGGTCCAGGTCTTCGGGGGACGTGTCTACCTCGTCCAAGAGCATGCGCCTCCGGTCTCGATCGGTGGGGCGTCGTGGTCGGACGCCCGGGAGGTCCGAGTATACTCGGCGTTGGCGAGGTCGTCAGCCGGCCCGCGACCGTGAGACGGTCGGGCTTGGAGCCTCGGCCCTCGGAGTGGGAAGGTGGGATGATGCGGAACGTGGTTGTGTATGGTCCGGCGTACCTGGACCGAGTTTTGCGGGTTGACCGGCCGATCCTGGACTCTTCGCAGGGCGGGCCGGTGGACCAGGGGGCCGATGTCCGTTGGGAGCCTGGCCAGGGGCTGGTTCTGGCCGACCCGGGTGGGGGACGGTTGCGGATCGAGCTTCCCGAAGGTTGGCCGGGGCCCAACGGGACCGCTCGACTCGACCGCGAGCTGGTGACGGGGGGTGGGGACTGGTCCCGCACGCTTCGAGGGGTTTTCTGGAAGGATGACCTGGGCGGGATGGGTTCCGGGTTCGCCAAGGCTCTGGGCGGAACCCTCGTTTGCCCGCTCGGCGATGAGGGAGGCCTCCTCAGTTCGACCGTGCTCGACCGTTTGCGAGCGGAAGGCATCGCCGTGAGGCCCATCCTTGTGCCGGGGGGCCAGGCCGATTGGACCTTGCTGGTCACCAGCGGCGAGCATGGCGACAAGTTGCCGTTGGGATCTCGCGGTCTCTTGGCGAGTCTGGAAACGCTCGGGGCGCGGCGAGAGCCCGGTGGGGACCTCGTGGTGGTGGCGTCGCTGAACAACCGCCTGGCGATCGAGGCGTTGCGGATTTCGGAGGGAGCGACGCGCCTGCTGGCACCGACGACCCGGACCATGCTCGACCGCGACCCGCCCTTGACGGAGTTGGCCGGGCATGCGGAGGTTCTCAGTTGCAACCGTCGGGAGTGGGAGAGCCTGGAAACGGCCGATCGTGAGGCAGTGGAGGCCCAGGTGGCGGTGGTCGCCGTCACCGATGGAGCGGCCGGGGCCACCTTGCGATTCCAGTCCCTCGACGGCGGTGGTCGGGAAGTTCGCGTCCCCGCGTTCCCCAGGAGGCACCCGCCCCTCGACACGAATCGCGCGGGGGAAGCGTTTGCCTCGACTTTGGTTGCGGCCCTGGTCGGAGCCGGTTGGCGGCGAGGGCCGGTCGTTGAGGGACTGGTGGAACGTTCCGCCCGCAGAGCCTCGGCCGCGTCGGCGCTGGTTCTGGATCGGCGGGATTTCGGGTTTCCCAGCGAGTCGGAGGTGGACCAAGCGCTCCGCCGGGGTGTGGTTGGACCTTGAGTCTCGGCCAGGTCGACTCGATCCCTCAGCGCGTCATGACGCCCGCACGCCAGTTGGAAATGGGGCGCCGGCGCCGGGGAGGCCCAACGGTCGCTCCTTGGTGGAGGGTGTCAGGGTCGCGGCGGGATGGGGTGTTCCGCGGGACCAGTCACGCACTCGGGCTTCGGCCTCTTGCAGGGCGGCGGCCATCCAGTTGGCCTTGGCTTCCCGGTACTGCGACGAGCCAACCTCGTAGAGCGTGGAACTTGGGAAGCTACGGACGTGGTCGATGTTGTCGTCGGTTTGACGCTCGTAGTTCGCCTCGGGGCCGAGCAGCACGGGCGTGATCCCGGCCTGGCGAAGGGTCCAGTTGAAGCCGGTCTCGGTGTCCATCCAGTCGAGGGAATCGGGTTGATACGACCCTTTCATCGTCCGGTAGCGCTCGAAGCTCCAGGAGGCTCCGATGCGACGCATTGTCGGGACGTGGAGCATCGTGGCGGTGTGCGAGACCATCCACTCCCAGTCGCGGGTCAGCCAGCTTCGGTCACTCATCTGGTAGCCGATGGCCGGGGTGGTCTCTCCGCAACGGGCGCGCAGCCACTCAATCCAGTCTCGACGGCGGACGAAGCAGTCGGCGTGGGTGCAGTAGAGGAATTCGGTGTGGACCAGGGCCCAGGCAACATCCATCGCCGCGGCGACGGGCTCCGAGGCGTGGGTCCAGGCGTGGGACCGCAGGTAGTGAATCTCCAGGTCCTCGCCACGCATCCGCTCCAGTTCCTGGCAGGTCGCTTCGTTGCTGCCGGTATCCAGGACCAGGATGTACGGCGGTTCGCTCTGGTGCCTGAGGGTCTCGACCGACCCTCGCAGGGGGGCAGGCGTGTTGAGGTGGGGGATCACGGCGGTGACCCGGTAATCCCAGGGCTTGCGGGCGCAACGGCCCTCGTAGCGACGTGGAGTGTCGCCGGTGCCCAGCGGGGCGATGAGGTCCCAGCGGCCCGCGCCACCCAGACCGGCCGAGGGGCCGGAGGCGCCGTTCGCGCCGTGGTCGTGGGCAGGGAGGACAGGCGGCCGGCGATGGAACCGCTCGTACTCGGCGGGCAGGCTCCAGGCCCGGAAGACCCGCCGGTCCTCGTCGGGAATCCCCTCGGGTTCGCCCGCTCGGTAGACCCCCGGGGCGCCGGGCATCCCCTTGATCCCGACGTGCAGGCCCGCGCCCGTGAAAACGTGCTTCAGACCCCGGAATCGGGACCAAAGTTCGAGGTCGATCAGACGGCAGTCGCCCCGACAGCACTCGGCCAGGTCGGGGAGGGCCTCCGCCGTGAAGCCAGTCTGCGCGAGACTGGCGTGCTCGGTGTTCGACCAGACGTGGTAGCGGCCCTCGGCGACGTCGTAGTAAGCCGCCCGGCCCTCCCCCGCCAGGGCGTAACGGTCGAGCATCCGGTCCATCCGCTCGAGGTAGTTGGGCCGGTAGAAGTCGTCGTCTTCCAGGATCAGAACCTTGTTTCCTCGAACGTGCTCCAGCGCAAGCAGGAGGTTTTGCTTCTGGCTGGCCGTGCCGGGCTCGCCGCCGGTCTCGCGGAACACCTCCTGGCCCATTCGGTAGTCGTAGGGCTGCGACCCATCGTTGACGACAATCCACTGGTAGGGCTTGCGGAAGGTCTGGGCCCCGACCCAGCGCTGGAGGAGGTCAAAGGCCTCGGGGCGGTCGCGGGTGGGAGTGATCAGGGAAAGCATCGCGGACGTCCCGGGGCCATTCGGATCGGAAGGGTTCAGTCCAGGTCACCAAGAAACCGGGCGGCGCGACGGCCTTCGTCGGCCTCGGCGACAGCCCAAAGGGTACTGCGGTCGCCGATGTGCTGAGCCAGGCTCGGGCAGGGATAGGAGACCGGAATGCCCCGTCGAGAAGCCCAGCGGCCGACGGCAACGCCCGGACCGGCCAGACCGTCGGCTCGGCCGGTTCTTCGCCAGTCGAGGACCTCGGGGTCGGTCACGAATTGCCTGGCCAGCTCGGCCGGGAAGATCAAGGTCAAGCTCCCCAGGGCCCAGCCTCCGGGCGGTCGATGCCAGCCGTCGTCCGGTCGGTCGTAGGCCGAGGGGCAGTAGAGCGACACCACCCCGGGCCGGTCTCCAGGCCAGAGCACCCCTTCGAGGTACTCTCTCAAGTTCAGCCGGTCGTGGTACAGGACGTCATCCTCGGCCAGGAAATAGGCGTCGGCGTCGGGGTCGCGCATCAGTAACTCGACCAGCAAAAGGTAGAAATTCGGCCAGGAGCCGGCCGGTTGCCCCCGTTGAACCATCCGCCGGTGTTCGTGGCGAGGGGCCAGCGGGACCGGCCCATCGGACGAGACCATCGCCTCGGGCCAACCGGCGCGTACGAGGCTGTCCAGGGACCAATCCACGAGGGAGGGCTTCCGAGGCGACGTCCGGACCCCAACGGCCCAGCGACGCACCCTCGACCCGCAACGATGGTTCGGACGGGGCAGCCATTCCCCGATTGGCCGAGGGGAGGGACGCACCCGATCGGACCAATGACGGCAACGGTGGCAATCGTCCGGGGTCGTCCGGGCGGTGCCGTGTCCAGGCAGTCGACATGCGAAGGTGGGACGTACCGGTTCCTCCGTCAAGGCGTCGCCGAGGTGGATGCAGGGGACGAACGACCTCGCGGGAAGGCTGGGCAGCGGGTGATCCTCATGAAGGGCGACCCGCAGCCGCTCCTGGACCCATTGGCGGCGAGCGTTGGGGGCCCCGTCCTCCCGGCCCAGACCGCGATCGACCAGCGAGGCGATCACGGGATTGATGCGTGTCGGGCTGGGCAACGGGCGCCGGCAGCAGGCCCGGCAGGCGTCCTCGCCGACAGGTATTCCGTCGCCGCCCAGGGCCGCCAATTCTCCCGCCAGTCGGCAGAAGGCGAGCCCGGATGGCCCCTGGGTCGCGATCCGAAAGGGGCAGGTCGACGGGTCGCGAACGCCGATCACGCCTGGACCTCAACCGTTGCCGACGGTTGGGAGTCGCTCGGGACCGCCAGATGTTGGCACTCCCGAGACCAGTCGACCTTGTAGGAGCGCAGGCCGCGACGGAGCCTCCGGCCGAAGGTCCGGTCGATGTCGGGCGGATCGTCCGGGCCTGGCGGGCGGAGTTCTTCCAGAACGTCCCGCCGCAGGAGCAGGCAGCCAAAGCCGCTGCCGCCGACCTCCTGAACTCCCCGGCCGCCGCCGAGGTTGACCTCCTCGTGATCCCAGACGACATAGGCGGGGTGTTGTCGTGCCCGGTAGGGGGCGGCCACCGCGTCGGTTCCGGGGTCGAGGCAGCGGAGGAGGGCCTCGATCACGTCGGTCGGGGGGATCACGTCGTCCTCGACGATCAGAACGAAGGGGGTCGCGACCTCCACGGCCAGCCCGGCGTAGATCCGCGAGCAGGCCCGGCGGACCTCGGCCAGATGTTCGCCCCGAGGCCGGTCGGCCAGCCCCGGCGCACCAACCGGGCGGGCCGAGTAGCGGACGTCCGGATAGTCGCAACTCGCCAGAAAGTCACGGACGGTCCGGGAGAAGGCCGAGGCGCCCGAGGTGTCGGATAGAAGCAGCCGACACTGGTCCCTCGGCCATTGCTGGTCTTTCAGCCAGCGGGCATACGCCTCCCAGGCCGACGCCCGGCCCGCCAGCGGGGTGAAGATGGTCACGTCGGCTGCGCCCAGCGCCGCGGAGTCGTAAAAGTCGGGCCACCCCTGAGATGGCTCATCGGTCGCCGCGCGGAACCGCGACGGTTGACGAACCCCCTTCCAGCCTTGATCGAAAACCCGTCGCCAGATCACCCGATCGGCCGAAGTTAGCGGCACGTTCGCCGCCCGGCAAGCGTTGGCGGTGAGCACCGCCGAGCGTCTCACGAGGCTTCCCCGGTGCACGATCCAGGGGCGTCGATCGACCGTCCTGGGTTCGAATTCGGGGGCGAAGGACCGGCCCATCAGCGGTCCCCCGTGCTCCCAGTCGGAATAGACCACCCCCACCGTGGGGTCGGCGAAGAGCGGCACGCCCCGCTCAAGGTAATCCACCGCGGGCTCGTCTCCGGGCTCAAGAAACCAAAGGATGTCCGCCTCGGCCGCCTCCACCGCCGCCCGTTGGTTCGCGAGCGCGTCGGCCTCGCCTTCCCTCGGGCGGACGTACCGAAGTCCCTCCGGTGTCGATCCCACTCCCGGGTGAGGACCGACGACCAGAACCTCGGTCGGCGCTCTTGTTTGCTCGCGAACCCGAGCCAGCAGCGAGGCGAGGACCCTCGCGTCGATTCCACCTGGCAGGACGACCGCGACCGGCCACGAGGGGGTGGCGATCGGAAGTGCGGGCGTTGGCTCGGGTTTGGGATCGCGAGGTGTTGGTTCCGCGCCGGGACGAGGTTGAACGGCGAGTTCCCGGGACACCCACCGTAAGATCAGTGCGGCCCGTTCCGGAGAGGCGCCGGGGGTCCCGCGTCGCTTGGCCTCGGAGAGAGTCCGGCTGACCAGCGAGGCGACAACCGGGTTGATCCTCCCCAAATTGGGGATCGGCCGCCGGCAGCAGGCCCGGCATGCATCGACGCCCACCGGTACGCCCTGCGGATCGGTCCCGGCGATCTCGGCGGCGAGGCGGCAGCAGGCCGGGCTCCCGTCTTTCGACGACGATTCCCGATGCGGGCAGTCCGCGGGTTCTCGGACTTGAGCCTCGGCCGGTCCGGGCGGTCGCCTCGGCTCCATCGTCGCGCATCCCCCGGAGGATCGGGCGGGCCGCCCGGATCAATCAATCGCAGGGGGTCACCACCCGCTCGCCGACATACTCACCCGGAGAGGTCTGGGGGTCGAGCGGGCGATACGACCGGCCAAACGCCTTGGTCGAGTCGACGACGATCCACTCCTTGCCGGTCCATTCCTGGACAACGGTATGCTTGGCAGCAATGAAATGGCATTCTTGAGGCGGCTTGCCTGTCGCGCTCACGGGTTATCCTCCTCGGCAAAGAGGCACCGCCCGTCGGAAGGGGGCGAGGTGTTGGGAAGCGGGAGCAAACATGGGCGTGGGCCAGTTTGACGCACATGGTCATCAATCACAAGTCCTTGCCACGCGAAATCCGACTGGGCGGCTCCGATCGACCCGTCGGTGGGGGTTCCTCGTCGTGAGCCCGACCATCGAGAGCCGAGAGTCATAGGCCCCGCCCCTCTGCCAGCCATCCACCGAGACCGGGCCGGGGGCCTCGCGATCCTCGGCGGGGCCGTGGATGAAGGGACCCTCGCACCACTCGTAAAGGTTGCCCAGGGTGTCGAAGAGTCCGAAGCGGTTGGGCTTCAGGCTCGCCACCTTGTGAGGCTCACCCTCCGCGTTCTGGACCGTCCAGGCGAACTTCGAGAGCCAGGGCTCGCAACGGCCAAAGAAGTAGGGCTCGGTCGACCCGGCCCGGCAGGCGTGGATCCATTCGGCCTCGGTCGGCAGGCGATACCCGCGGCGCTTGAGGTAATCCGGGTAAGGGGTCATTCCCTCGACGATCTGGTCGAGCGGGGGATAGGCCATCTGGTCCTCGGGCAAGCCTTCCCTTTCACTGAGCCGACGACAGAACCGCGCCGCGTCGTACCAGTTGAGCGAGGCGGCCGGCAGCTCGCCTGGGACGCTCGCCACGTCGCCCGGGGGAGCGAGCCCGAGGACGGCCCGGTACTGATCGCGGGTGACCTCGGTCGTCCCGATCGCGTAGGACCTCGGGATCGTGACCGGCTTCGACTCGCGCCCCTCTCCCCGGACGACCGCCGGACCGGGGATCACCGCCAGGGTCATTCCCAAGGGGTTCGCGAACCAGTTCCAGCCCGGCCGGGGCGCGCCCGAGGAGGTTTGGCGGTCGGCCGACTGGAGGTCCGCCTGGCGACCGGCGCGTCTCAGGGCCCAGCCCGCCGCGGAGTGGACCCCCGGGTCGGGGTCGCCTCGGTACAGATCCAGCAGGCGTCGAACCAGCGACGAAGGGCTCCGCTCCGGCGCGAAATCCTGGGCGGTCTCCCCCAGGGTCAAGGCGATCGCCTGACGGACCACCGGGTCATTGGTCGCGTCGAGGTGTCTGGCGAGAAGCTCGGGTCCCACCCGCGCCGGGCCCAGTTCGTGGATCAGCCGGGTGCGGGTCGTCAAATCCGCCCCCCGACCCAGTTCCGCCCAGGCCGGCCCACTGGGGTCGAGCCTCAGCAGGAGGATCACGGCATTGGTCCGCGCCCGGTCGGCGTCCGAGGCGGGTTGGCCCGGGGGCTCGCGCAACCGGCCCAGCAGCGTCGGCACGACCCGTCCGGCGTGCGGAGCTAGCGACGAGATCAGCGCGCCCAGCTGGCGAGGTTCGGCTCGCAAGGCCAAGGGGAGGAGCGAATCGGGGTCGTCGCGCAGGTAGTCCGCCAGGGCGCAGGCGGCGAGGTACCGATCATCCGCCGCTTCGGAGCCCAGGCAGGTCCGCGTGAGCCGGCCGACGAGCTTCGGGGCCAGGGGCCGAAGGGCTTCCACCCACTGGCCGACCATCGGCTCGCCCTGACTGAGCAAGAGGGGGACCGCCGGGCCGTCGTCGCCGCCGTGGCGGGGGTCGTCCGGCTCGAAATCGGCCAGGGCGCAGGTGGCCCGCAGGCGACGTCCGGGGTCGGCCTCGGCGTCCAACGCCATCGTCCAGAGTCCCGCGCTCAGGGCTTCTCGATGGGGCCGTAGGGCCGCGCGGATGGTCAGGAAGTCTCGTGGAGTCGCCATCAGCATCCGCTCGGTCAGCGGGCTGACCTGTCCCGGGTCGGCGGGCAGCAGGGCCAACCTGGCATTGAGGACGCGGCGGCTCTCCGGCGGGGCGTTTCGTCCTTGTGCCTCTTCGGCGAGCATTGGGTCGAGCCATCGTCGGAAGGGGGAAAGCCGCGGCACGATCGCCGGGACGTCGTCGGTCGCGGCGTCGACGACCCGGTCGCGCAATGACGATGCCTGGAACCGGCCAAACACCTCGGCCCCGGTCAGGGCCAGGACCGTCGCGGCCGCCGCCGCCACCAGGCCACGGGCCGCGTGATGTCGCCACGAGGCCCTCACCAGCGCCCGTTCGGGCGCCGACCAGAGCCGTCGCCTGGTCAAGGCTTCGGTCGCCAGCAGTTCCCAGGCCGAGAGCAACCAGCGGCGGCCGGGGTGGACCGACCAGTCCGACGCCCGCTCGGCCAGTCGCAAGGCCGCCCGACCCCGCCGGGTTTCCCGCTCCTTGCGGGTCAGCCAGTCTTCCAGGGGCTGAACCAGGTAGTCGTGGGTGAGCTGATAAAAGCTCTCCGAGGCGCCTGCCGACTGGCCGGCGTCGGTGGGGGTCATCAGGCGGAGTTCGCGGTCCAGGATGCGGATCAACGCGTCGAAATCCTCGGGCCGTCCCTCGTAACCCGCGATCTCTCGGAGTTCGCCTTCGGAGCGCATCTCCCCTTTGATCCGCGAGCCGGTCTGAGGCAAGAGCGACTTGAGGACCGCCTGGGCCGCTTTGCGATGAAGGCGATGCTCCGGGGGGGCCCCCCCCGCCGCGAAGGTCTCCTCCAGAAACGCCACGCCCACCCCGCGAGTTCCGCCCACGGCCTTCAAGGTGGCTGGGGACCACGGGCGGGATTTGGTCATCTCGGCGAACAGGGCGAGCCGCACCGGCACGACCTTGCCATCTTGGCTCAGGCCCGCGACGGCCGAATCCAGAAACGCCTTCTGCTCGGCGGTCTGGTCACGGTGGCGTTCCGGCAAGATCCCATACGCCCGCCCGAACGCCGCCAGCACCCGTCGGGCGTGGTCCGCGTCGAACAGGTCGACCATCGCGGCGTTCTCTCCCTCGACGAGACGGATCTCCACATCCTTCATGAACCGACTCGCGGCCAGCCAGAAGTCGTCGCGGACCATCACCAGGGCCTGCACTCGCTCGCCGTCGCACTGCCGAAGCGCGGCGACGAGTTCCTCCCCTCCTCCGGAGCCCCGGGCCAGCAGCCATTGCTCGAACTGGTCAATCACCACCAGCAACTTCCGCCCCTGGTGCAGGCCGCGACCGCGCCTCAACTCGCCAATCTGGCCGGCAAGGTCGAGGTCCGCCCGTTCTCCCAGCCCCATGCGGCTCAGCGCCAGGGCGAGGCGGGACTCGGTCTCCTCGGGGGTCGCCTCGATGTAGACCGGCCGGACCCATTCCCCGAGCCTGGGCAGCAGGCCCGCCTTGACCATCGACGACTTGCCACAACCGGAGGGGCCATAGATCAGCCCGACCTTGAAGGCGAAGTTCGGGTCGGTCGACTCGATCCGGGTCTTCCAGAACCGCAGCGTTTCGGGAAGTCCCTCGCGGTCCCGAGGTCCGGGCAGAAGGTTCAGAAAGAAGTCGGCGTCCCGGTCGTCAAAGGAGCGGAGCCCCTTGGGGACCACCGAGGCCCGATCCCGAGGGAGCCCTGCCTCGGCCGAGGAGTCCGTGATTTTACGCTCATCCCTCTGCGAGGACGGCGGGGCAAAGCCGACTTCGGGAGTTCGCTTGAGATACTGCCGGAGGTCATCGGCCATGTCGAGCGCCGTGTTGTAGCGATCCGCGGCGCGTTTGGCCATCGCCTTGAGACAGATTCGCTCGACCTCCCGAGGAATGGCGTCGTCAATCTGCCGAGGCGGCCGAACCTCCAGTCGGATGATCCGGCCCAGGAGTTCCTCCCGGGAGGTGCCGGTGAACGCCATCCGGCCGGTCAACAACTCATAGAAGACCGCCCCCAGGCTAAAAACGTCGCAACGGCCGTCGACCCGGTGCCCTTCGCCCCTGGCCTGCTCTGGGCTCATGTAGGCCGGGGTGCCCGCGTGGCGGGCTCGTCGCCCAAAATCTTCGTCCCTCAACGCGAGGCCAAAGTCGGTCAGGTGGGGTTGTCCCCACACATCCAGCAGGATGTTCGCCGGCTTGACGTCCCGATGGACCAACCCTCGGGAGTGGGCATGGTGCAACGCCTCGGCCATCGTGGCCACGATCCCCGCCGACTCCCCCGGAGTCAGCCGCCCCTCGCGGATACGGACCGCCAGATCGCTGCCCTCAATGTATTTGGAGACGACGAAGCAAAAGCCCTCTTCGTCTCGGCCCGTGTCGTGGACGGGGACGATATGGGGATGGTCGAGACTGGCCACGGCTCGGGCCTCATCCAGGTAAGCCTGGACATCCTCGGCCTTGGCGACCCGGTGAAAGTGCGGCACCTTGACGGCGACGGATCGGTAGAGGTCGTCGTCGCGGGCCAGGTAAACCTTGCCGAACCCTCCCTCTCCCAGGGGCCCAAGGACCCGATATCGCCCAATCACCCGGGGGCACGACCGCGCGGCGACCGACCCGTTCAACGCGTCGTCCGCGAATGTCAACGACAGGGGGTCCGCGAACCGGGGTTCGGCCACGCCCGGGGGGGCCGGGCCGGTCCGCGTCGCCAAAGCGGTCGTCTCCAGGCCTTCACGACCCGACGGCGTGGCCGGCGTTGGGAATTCCGAGTCGTGCACCATGAGGTCTCGCAAGGACGTTACCCAATCCTGACGATTCCACACGAAGATATCCCGACGTCCCTCCCCGGTCCAGGAACTAAAGGTTGAAGGGGACGCTCGGATTCCTGGCGGCAACGCGGAAATTCCACGAACGGCTCAACCAGTTGAGAGCCGAGATGGAGGCCCGCGACATCCGGTTTGTCTTGACGACCGACCCCCTCGTCATCGTCGACAACGAGCAAACCCCCAAGGTGATCGCCGATTCCCGGACGGATGACCCGCCGCCCACCGTCGCCAAGTCGTGAAGCGAGCGGCATCCTGTTCAGTCCGGGTTGGTACGTCGGATGCAGGTGGACCTTGATGCCGTCTCGCCCAACGGCCCTGACAAGGGACCAGCCATGTTGATTCGCATCGGAAGACGTCTCACGCTACCGGCTCTTTTCGTTGGCCTGGCAACGCTGGCGGGGTGCGATCAGACCAAGCCGGAATCCGGCGCGGGGATCGGCCCCAGCACGACCGGGATGAACGGCTCCGGCTCGACCGGCAATGGCACGGTCGCCAACGGCGGGACCGGCGAAACGGCCGGCTCGGGTGATGCCGGGACGACTGGCAGGTAAGGCTCCGATCAGCGGGCTGACCGCGATTAGCGACAGTTTGGCGACAAAGCCGCTCCGGCGAGCCCCGAAAACAACCAGGGCCAGACAACTTACCTCGTTGTCTGGCCCTGGTTTTTCATCAATGGGCAGAGGCGGGATCGAACCGCCGACACCGGCATTTTCAGTGCCGTGCTCTACCAGCTGAGCTATCTGCCCGCATGGCGGGAACGCCTTCGAAAGTAGTCGCCCCTGGCGCGCTTGTCAATCGCGAGCAAGGTTTTCCACGACCTTGACGGTGTTTCCCTGTCCAGAACCCGCAAAGAGGGTTGGTCCTGACCCTCGGGTGGATTCGTTGCGGTGAAATCCTACGGTTTGCCGCGGAAACCCGAGGTTGGGAAATTGTCGCCAGGCGAGTTCTCATTGGGGAACTCGATCGCGTAGGGTTCCGGAGAGGGCGTAGCCGGGGCTCCAGGCCAACGAGGGTTGCATGGCGAAGTTGTCCGCCGGTCAGGGGCGGCTCGCTCGGCTGTTCCAACTGCTCTTGCTCCTGGGTTCCGGCCGCTGCCCCAATGCTCGCGGTCTGTCCGAGGCGTGCGAGGTCAGCCGTCGCACAATCTATCGAGATCTGGAACTCCTGGAACTGGCGGGGGTTCCGGTCCAGTTCCGTTCCGAGCGACAGGGTTACGACTTGTCGCCCGGGTTCACCTTCGCCCCGCCTGCCCTGGACGAGGCCGAAGCCCTGGCTTTGGTCGTTTTGGTCCGACGCTGCGGGGAGGGCGATGACCTGGGACTGGCTCGCGACGGGCGGTCGGGCCTGCGGAAGTTGATTCAAACCCTCCCGGCCGAGGTTCGCGAGAAGGCCCGCAACCTGGCCGAGCCGGTGGGGCCGGGCAACGACCCGCCGCCGCCAGCTCCGGGCCGCATCGAAGTCTTTCAGGCCCTGCTCCAGTCCCTGGCTCGGCGCGTCCAGGTCCGCATCTGGACGCGCGGGGAGTCGTCCCAGGCGCTCGACGCCACCAAGTTCAGCCCCTATCAACTGGCCTTCGTCCCACCTGGATGGCGACTCACCGGCCGTTCCAGCGCCCATCGAGGCGTGCGGACGCTCCGGATTTCGCAGGTCCGCCGAGCCCTCCTGACCGACGAGCCCTTCGCCATTCCGCCCCGGTTCACCTCGGAGTTCTCCCACCGGAACGATCCCTCGGGCGACGGCTTCAACGTGCTGGCCAGGGTCGGACCCCGATCCCTCGCGGATGTCCTGGACGCCGCCGGGGGCCGCGTCCGCCTCATCGAGATGGCCGAGGACGGGGGCGCCTTGCTTCGCTGGAACGCGTCCGGACTCGCGACGGGATTGACCTGGCTGCCCGACCTCACCTGCGACTTCGAGATCCTGGAACCCGCCGAATTTCGGCAAACGCTCGCGGACCTCGCCGCCCGCCTCCTGCGAGCCCACGACGACGGTCCCCCACGTCGCCAGTCCCGCGATCGCCGCGCTCAATCTCCCCAGGCCTTCTCCGAGACCTCCGCGACAGACCGTTGACGCCGGGTGGGCGGACATTACAATGAGAGACCCTTCGCGATCGCAAGTCTCGCGAGGGTCATCGGGCGCATAGCTCAGTTGGCTAGAGCGCACCCCTGATAAGGGTGAGGTCCCAGGTTCAAATCCTGGTGCGCCCATTTTAAATTTCTCGTTGACAATGAGTCGCGGCGCGGTCGATTTGCGACGATCCGCTGTGACGATTTGGGACGATGAATGGTTGGGTCAACCAGCCGTCTGAGAAAAATCGAAGCGAATTGCAAGGCGAGAGCCGGGTCCTGTCAATCGTCCAACCCGCCTCGCTCTCTCATGACACAAATCCGACACACCATGGGCCGCCCATCGCCCTTGCAAAGGCAGTGAAGGGGCTTACGTCCAGAGGGCGTGAGCCCTTTTTCGTTCCAGGTCAGCCATTGGACAACCCGCCCCCCACATCTTAAAATCAAGATCTTCCGCCGGCGTAGCGCCGCTACGTTTTCGGCCCGTCCGACGGCCTCGACCGATCGCCCCCGCTCCCAGGCCCGCCTCCCATGCCGAAGCCTCGTCCCCGGCGCACGTCCGCCCCCACCCAGCCGCACGATACCCGCCGCGTCAACCGGCCCACATCCGCCGAAGGACCTCAACGCCGCGCCCGCAAGGCCGCGCCCCGGCCCAAGCAGCCTCATATCGAGGGGGAAGAGCGTCTCCAGAAGATCCTGGCCCATGCCGGTATCGCCTCCCGGCGTGCCTGCGAGGAGATCATCCTCCAGGGCCGCGTCACGGTCGATGGCAAGGTCATCCGCGAGCTGGGCATCCGGGTCGACCCCACCAAGGTTCCCATCGCCATTGACGGTCAGAAGATCCGCGAGGAGCGGCACGTCTACTACGCCGTCAACAAGCCCAAGGGCTACGTCTCCACCAATGACGACCCCTCCGGCCGTCCCCGGGTCGTCGACCTCCTGCCCGAAATCCCCCAGCGCGTCTACTCGGTCGGCCGCCTCGACGAGATGAGCGTCGGCTTGATGCTCCTGACCAATGACGGCGAACTCGCCAACAAGCTCTCGCACCCGAAGTTTGGCGTTGAGAAGGTCTACCGGGCCGTTGTCGCCGGCCTGCCCACGCCCGAGGTACTGGACCAGGTCGTCGAGGGCGTGTGGCTCGCCGAGGGCAAGGTGCGTGCCCGCCACATCAAGATCGTCGCCCGCAAGGGTGACTCCACCGTTCTCGACATGGTGCTGGCCGAGGGGAAGAACCGCGAGGTCCGCCGGATGCTCGCCAAGCTCGGCCACAAGGTCATGGCCCTGACCCGCGTCGCCATCGGACCCATCAGTCTCAAAGGGCTGAACCCCGGCACCTGGCGGCCCCTGCGGTCCGACGAAGTGGACCTTCTCCGACGAGTCGCCGCCGGTCAGACCGCGGGAATCCCCCGCTTCGGCGAGCGTAAGGGTTCCTACCAGCGTCCCCGGGTCAACTCCGACAATTCTGTCCGTCCCCAGGGACGACCGCAAGGTTCTGGTGGCCGTTCCCGGCCCGGTATCGTCCCCCCCCGCCCCGCCGACGCCCGAGGCCCTCTCTCGCAGGGCGGTCCGCGTCGCCTCAGCACCCCGCCGGCCGCATCCGGTCCCCCAGCGTCAACCGAGCGTCGCGTCGGAGGCGCCAGCCGTCCCCCGTCGCCGCAATCCCAGGGTCCTCCGCGACGACCCGGCGGCCCAACCCGGCCTGGTCAGGACCGTCCCAGCCGCCCCGGAGTCGGCCGACCGCCTTCCCCCGCCGCCAACCGTCGCCAACCCCCCAATCGTGAGCCCGCCCGCCGCATCATCGGGCTGGACACGCTGGGCCAACCTGGAGAGAAACTCCGACTCCCCACGGGCCCACCCCCCAGCCAGCGACAATCGACCAACCGTCGACCCGCCGGTCCCCCGCCGCGTCCCGAGGGCAGCGGAGAACGACGCCCTCCTCGGCAGGAATCCGCGGGGGAGCGCCGTCCCCCCCGTCCGCAACCCCAGGGCGACCGCCGACCCACTCGACCCGAACCGCCAGTCCGGGCCCCTGCCCCACCGGTCGTCGAGTCTACCGCCGAAGCCGGGTTGCCGACCAGCCCCCGCCTCCACCGGCCCGCACCCAGGGCCCGACCTGCGGGACGGTCTCGCCCCAAAACCTCGGCGAAACCCCAACGCGGGAATTCCTCCACCGAAGAAGGGGCGGAGTGACGATCAGGGGAGGTTGCCATGACCAATTCGGAGCGTGCCAACGCCATCATCCAATCCAAAAGGTGGCAGACCGCGGCTCTCAAAGGTATTGAAGATTCCACCCGGAGCCGTCCCTTTCCGCTTCGGATCGGGAGCTCGCTCGGGCGAATCCTCTTACGACCTTCATGGTTGAGTCGCTTCCTCTGGCGTCAACGCAAATCGGCTCCTCGTGCGGCCCAACTGGTCTTCGCCGAGGCATTCGCGCTCGCCCACGCCGAAGGCTTAACCCTGAGCCAGGCACTGGAGCTGGCCATCCGCGTCACACCGGGGAAGCACTTTCGCCGAATTCTGGGTGCGATGCGACAGAGGGCCCTGGACGGGGAATCCCTCGCCGGGAGCCTCGACAATCTGCCTCTCCGCGTTCACCCCGGGCTCCGGGCGGCACTGACCATCGGGGAGAATGAAGGCGGACTCGTCGAGGAACTTCTTGCCTTTGCCCGGAGAGGCGAATCCCAGCCCGGTCGGCGGTTCCGGCGGGTGATTGGACGGGACGAATGCGCTTCCACCTTCGCCGCGGCCCTCGCCCGCCGCTTGAAGGAAGGACCGCTAACCGTTCAGGCCGTATGTTCGGCCGGGCAGGTCGCCTCGGCTGGTCGTCGGCGACCCGCCAAGGTCATGGCTCGATTGGTCGACGATCTCGAATCGGGCCATTCGCTCGCCGACGCCTTGGCCCGCCCCTCCTGGAGATGGAACCGCTGGGGTCTCCCGGTCTTCCGCGCGACCTTCGACCCCCTTTTCCTTGCGTTCGTCGAGGCCGCCCAATCCCGAGAGGAACTGAGAAACTGCCTCGCTCGGCTAAGCGACTGCCCCGAGTCGCCAAGGGCAGCCCCCCGCCGTCTCGAATCCCACTTCCGATCCGATCCGACCGTCCGCCCCCCTCTCTTCGGAATGACCTCGTGAACGATTCCCCCCCCAGCCTGGCCGCTCAGCGGACCGTCCGCATCCTCGAACATGTGCCGATCGCCCGGGACACCTTCCGCCTACGTCTCGACGATCCCGAGATGGCCCGAGCCATCCGTCCCGGCCAGTTTCTGATGGTCCGCCCCTCGGCTCCCGGCGGCTCCGACCCGCTCCTCGGTCGACCGTTCGCCCTCTACGATGTGGCCCGCGACTCCTCTGGCACTCCCGTCGCCCTGGATGTCGTTTACCTGATCCTCGGCCGGGGCACGGCGACGCTCGCCACCAAAAAGGTCGGCGAGTTTCTGGAAATCTGGGGACCCCTGGGCAACGGCTTTGGCCCGCCTCCGGCCGGCGGAGATGCCATCTTCGTCGCCGGGGGGATTGGCCAGACCCCGTTTCCCGCCCTCGGACGCTGGTGGCTCGGCCGCGCCCCTTACGGCCCGGAACCCGGCCTGCACCTACCGTTCGCCCGCTCGGCCACCCTTCTCCACGGCGCCCGCTCGGCCGACCGCATCGGCGGCCTCGATGACTTTCGAGACGCCGGGGTGGCCGTGGAACTGGCCACCGACGATGGCTCGATCGGACATCACGGTTTCGTGACCGACCTGCTGGCCGCCCGCCTCGACCGTGGGGAACGGCCCGCCAAGGTCGTCGGTTGCGGACCTCCGGGATTGCTCGCGACCCTCGCCCGGATGGCCGAGCGTCATGGCCTCGACTGCGACCTGTCCCTGGAAAACCATATGGCCTGCGGCTTCGGCGCCTGCTTCAGTTGTGTCGCCCCGATCCGCACCGCTGACGGCTCGACCGATCTGAAACGGGTGTGCGTCGAGGGTCCTGTCTTCCCCGCCGTCTCGGTGGTCCTCTGACGGCAACGGAAGGGTCTTCGGCACGACCAGTCAGGCCGGGTCCAGGCCCGTCGGGTTGATCGTGTCGATTTCGAATTGCTGGAGCAGGCTGCTGAATTGCTGTTCGGGGAACATCAGGTGCTCGATCGTGCCGGTGTGGACCAACCCCAGGGCGTGCCCCACCTCGTGGGCGAAGACGAACCGCGTCGACCCGTCCTCCACGAAGCAGGTCTGGCCCGAGGTGATGCCGATGATATGAGCCGCATGGGGATTCGTCTTGTCCGTCACGTCCCAGCAGCAGTAGACCCGGATGTTCTTGGGGGTGAAGAACGACGAGGGGGTCGCGTCGATCACGGGCCTGAGGGCAATGTCGATGTCCAGGGGGTTGCCGAGGTCTCGGGCCACCTTCACCGTGGCCAGGTCGCCGGTCCTGGTCAGTTGGAGGTTCGCCTGCTTCAGGAACGTTGCCTCGGTCCCTTGCATGAATGACACGGCCTCGGCCTGGGGGCGGGTGGTCGCCCGCTTGCGGTCTTCCAGGAAGAGCAGCGAGTAGGTCGCCTTGGCCAGCTCCTTGACACTGACCATCCAGGTCTGCTGAGGGCTGCCCGCCTCGTCGTCGAGGGTTAGCATCGTCATCCCCACGAGCTTGCCCATGATCGAGAACTGGAGCCGACTGCGTGGCGGGATCGCCACGCTGGTGAGGGTCGAGACCGAGGTTTGCGTGACCCCGTTGAGGACAAAGTTCGCCAGCGAGGCGACCCGCGTGTTCTGGACGTTCAACTCGCAGGCCGATCCCTCCGTCACCACCATCAGGTCGCGACGGTCGCGCACCGGGACCATCTGATATCTTGCTCGCGAGTCGAACCCGTTGAACCCCGGGCCGACCTTCTCGAAACGCATCGCCATCGCGAATCTCCCCAAGCGGATCGGACAGGTTATCTGGACCGCACGGGGTTCCGCGGCCGCCAGCACGAACGCGCCGACCCGGGAGTCGCCGGCGGGAAGAGCGAGTCGAGTCTCGTCAGGGTGTCCCGTCCCGCCACCCCGTCCTGGCCACTCGTCGGAAATCCCTGATCGACCTGGAATTGCCGGACCGCCCCGGTCGTCTCGTCTCCGTAGATCCCGTCCGGGCCCCCGCCCGGCGGGAACGAGATGGGCAGGGGAAACCCCAGGTCGAAGAGCGCCTCCTGGAGGCTCATCACCGCGTCCCCGGTCTCCCCGGCTCGAAGCGGCGGGTTGTTGGTCGAGGCCGCCTGGAGCCGGTCGCTGTCGGCGAATCGGGGCGAGGTCAGGGCCACGGGCAAATCCTCCTCACGGATGGGGGCGCATCGGTTCTATCATTCCAGATACCCGGCAAGCCCCCCGGCTGGGACATCGCCCGTGGGGATTTTCCGACTCCCGGCTCATGACCCCTCACAGTCCGAGGGTCTGGCCCGGGACTTGCGAACTTTCGTAAACTGGGTCGTCTCGCCGCGGGCCGCCCCCGTCGGCGCACACGGGCCGACCGACCGGCCCCAGGGAACCCCCCCGCGATGAAGGTCGAGACCGAACCGGCCACTTCAGCGTCCCCGGTCCGCCGCCATCGCTCGGACCGGCTCATCGAGGCTCTCGCACCGTTCTCCAGCGTGGTGCTGGTCTCTCATGTCAACCCTGACCCCGATGCGTTGGCGAGTATGCTCGGGTTGGAGGCGATTTTCCGCCACCGAGACCCGGCCCGGCCCGTCACCCTCACGGTCGACGGCATTGTCGCCCGCGCCGAGAATCAGGTGATGGTCGATGTCCTTCAAATCCCCCTGGTTCCCATCGACCTCGCGCCGATCCACCCCGGAGCGGCGGTGGTCATGGTTGACTCGCAACCCCGCACCGGCCGGCACTCGCCTCGGGTGAGCTCTCCTCAGGCGGTCCTGGACCACCATGAGACTGGCGGTACTCTCGACGGCGTCCTCTTCCGGGACATCCGTCCCAACCTCGGCGCGACCAGTACGATGGTCTCCGGCTACCTGCTGGAACAGGAGCTCGCCATCTCCCCGAGGCTGGCCACGGCCCTGCTTTACGGCATTGAGACCGAGATCGCCGGCTTTCCCCGAGAGGCGACCCCCGCCGACGACGGTGCCCTGGCCTGGTTGTTTCCCCGCGCTGATAAAGACCTGCTCGCTCACATCCGCAACCCCAAGCTCCCCCAGAGTTATTTCGCCACCTACCAGCACGCCCTGTCCAATGCCTTCTTGTATCAAAATCTCGCCATCGCCTGGTGTGGAGAGGTCGCCCAGCCCGACCTGGTTTCGGAGATCGCCGACTTCTTCGTCCGCTCGGACCTCGTCACCTGGGCCTTCTCCGCCGGACGGTTCGAGGACATGCTCCGCCTGTCCCTTCGCGGCAGCCGACTCGACGACCATTGCGGAGAGGTTCTGCGAGAGGTCGTCCACGGCCTGGGAAGCGCCGGGGGCCATGACAAGCGAGCCGGCGGCGCCATCCCCCTTCCCTCCGGCGGAACCCGGGCTGTCGACGAGATCTTGCGAACCCTCCGCGGCCGGCTCCTCGAACGCCTCGGCCTGCCCGAGTCGCAGGGCCGCCGGCTCCTGTCCCCCTGCCCCACGATCGAGGCCCCGTGACCTCCCGATCGGCCTACCGTACCCTTTCGAGAGTCCGACAAACCTCAAGCTCAAGCCCCCCGGTCCCCGACGGCACCCGTCGGCCCGCGGGTGCCCGCCAATCCCCCTTGCTCCCCCTTCGCCGCCGATCCTAAACTGGTCGGACCGCTCGAAGGTTTGATCGCCCAACACCTCCACGGGAGTCCGCCCCCAGATGCCGACGACTCCCGACCCTCCCCCCCTGGAAATCTATCTCCTGGGGATGATCGACTTCGACGAAGCCCAGCGCTTGCAACGGCGATTAGTTTACGATCTGGGGGAGACCGGCGGCGCCGCTTTGATCCTCTGCGAGCATCCGCCCACTCTCAGCGTCGGCCGGCTGGGCAGCCGTGCCCACATCCGCCCCGATGACGACGACCTGAAGGCCATGGGCATCCGCACCCACTGGGTCAACCGGGGTGGCGGCTGCTTGCTCCACCTGCCTGGCCAGCTCAACGCCTACGTCCTGATGCCTTTGCAACAGGTCGGGCTCGACGTTCGCGCCTACCTCGACGGACTCCATCAAGCGATCATCGCCGTCCTGGCCGAGTTCGACCTTCAAGGCGCAACCCACCCCCAAGCTCCGGGCATCTTCCTGGGCCACGGACGGGTCGCCTCGGTGGGCATCGCCGTCAGCCGCTGGATCGCCTACCACGGCCTGACCCTCAATGTCGGCCCCTACCTCGAACCGTTCGGCATCTTGGACGAGCCCGGCCCCGACGCCTACACCATTCACCAGACGTCGATGGAGTCTCGCCGACAGCGGCGGGCTCCCATGTCCCAGGTCCGCGAGTCGCTGATCCGCCAACTGGAAGCGACTTTCGGGCTGCGGAGCCACCACCTGTTCACCCAGCATCCCCTGATCCGCCGGAAGGCCCGCCAAAATGCCTACGCCCACCAGAGCCTCGGCTGACCTCCTGCCGATCGTCACCCCCGACCTCAACCTCGATCCCCCCGCCCCCGATCCCTCGGCCTCTCCTCACCGCCGCCTTCCCTCCTGGCTCAAGCGTCCGATCCCCGAATCCGGCGGGATGTACGCGACCCGCGCGCTCGTTGATGAGCTGAAACTCGAAACGATCTGCGAGAGCGGCAAGTGTCCCAACCGCTCCGAATGCTGGACCCGCAAGACCGCCACGTTCATGGTTCTGGGCGAGGTTTGCACGCGCCCTTGCGGCTTTTGCGCTGTCCCGCGAGGCAAGCCGGAGGCCGTTGCCCTGGATGAGCCCGAGCGCCTCGCCGAAGCCTGCGCCCGACTGGGCCTCAAGCACGTGGTCATCACCTCCGTCACCCGCGACGACCTGCCCGACGGCGGCGCCGACCATTTCCGTCGCTGCATCTTGGCTGTCCGTGAGCGCACGGGCGCCGTGGTCGAGGTGCTGACGCCTGACTTCGACGGTGACCTTTCGGCCATCGACACGGTGCTGTCCGCCTCTCCCGAAGTGTTCAACCACAACCTGGAAACGGTGGCCCGCCTCCAGCGACACGTCCGCCGCAAAAGCCAGTACGCCGTCAGTCTCCGGGTTCTGGAGCACGCCAAGAAGGCTCGTCCCGACCTGCGGACCAAGAGTGGCTTGATGCTCGGCCTGGGCGAGACCACCGAGGAGATCGTGGAGACCCTGGCCGACCTCCGGGCCGTCGGCTGCGACCTGTTGACCCTGGGTCAGTACCTCCGACCCAGCCTCAAGCATTTGCCCGTTGAGCGTTACCTCCCACCCGCCGAGTTCGACGAACTGGGCGAACTGGCCCGTCGCCTCGGCTTCCGCCAGGTCGCCAGCGGCCCCTTCGTTCGCTCCAGTTACCATGCCGACGAACTGGCCCGAGCCTGAACCGGAAGACCCCTCATGGCCACGGCCACCGAATCCGCACTGCCGGCGACCGCCCCGGCCAATCAAGGGGACGCCGCGGGGACACGGTTGATTCTGCGAGGTATCCCCTGGGACCTCTACGTCCAGCTTTGCGACGCCGACGAGCATCGCAAGGTGAAGATGGCCTATCTCGATGGGACCCTGGAACTCATGGCGCCAGAATACGTCCACGACAGCATCTCGCGACGCCTGGGCTTGTTTGTGAACGTGGTCGGTGAGGTTCTGGACATCCCTTGCCAGGGGGCGGGGTCCACCACATTTCGTCGGACGTTCGAGGAACAGGGTCTCCGACAAAGCGCGGGGAAGGAGGCGGACCAGGCCGTTTACTTTGCCAACGAGCCGGCGATTCGAGGGCGTCGCCAACTCGACCTGGAGATCGATCCGCCTCCCGACCTCGCCATTGAGGTCGACAACGCCAGCCGCTCCGACCGGGCCTTGCCCATTTACGCCCGGATCGGTGTGCCGGAACTATGGATCTTCGACGTCGAGACGTTCACGTTGCGGTTCCTCGCCCTCCAGCCCGATGGCACTTATGCGGCGATCGAACAAAGCTTCAACCTGCCCATGCTAACCCCAGCGCGGGTCTTGCAAGGACTGGCTCCGGCCGAGGGACTTCCGGAAACCCGCTGGACCCGCCAACTCCGGGCCTGGGTCGCGGCCGGTTTCCCCAACGAGACGTTTGGCCCCAATCCTTGAGAGCAGCGGACCGATTGGGGTCAAGGAACGTCGCGCGGTCACCACCCAACGCCTGGACAATTTGTTCCCGTCAAGGCTGAACCTTCGCGGCCCGCCTTCGCTCCTGGGGGATGGAACCGCGGGGAGGTTCGCCTACAATGGGTGACCCGCGGGTTGCCCGCTCTCGCCGCCTGGGGTCGATGGAGAAAGGTGCCGGTCATGCCCGAGACGCTGTTCGCCAAGGTCTGGAATCGCCATGAGGTTGTCACCCGGGACCAGGCTTCCCTCCTCTATATTGACCGCCACCTGATTCACGAGGTCACCAGCCCCCAGGCGTTCGATGGCCTCCGCCTCGCCGGCCGCAAGCCCCGGCGCCCCGACCTGACCTTCGCCACCCTGGACCACAACGTTCCCACCGAAAACCAATTCGACATCCGCGAGCCGATGTCCCGCCGCCAGGTCGAGGTTCTGCGCAACAACTGCAAGGAATTCGGCTTAACGCTTTACGACATGGGCAGTGGTCGCCAGGGAATTGTCCACGTCATCGGCCCTGAGCTGGGTCTGACCCTCCCCGGCACCACCATCGTCTGTGGAGACAGCCACACCAGCACCCACGGCGCCTTTGGGGCCCTGGCCTTTGGCATCGGCACCAGCGAGGTTGAGCACGTCCTGGCCACCCAGACCCTTTGGCAGAACACCAAACCGAAGGCCCTGGGCGTGGAGGTCGTCGGTCAGCTTCCTCCGGGATTGGAGCCCAAGGACATCATCCTGGCGGTGATCCGCGCCATCGGCACTGGCGGGGGAACCGGCCATGTTCTGGAGTATTACGGCCCGGCCATCCGTGCCATGTCGATGGAAGGCCGTTTGACCGTCTGCAACATGTCGATCGAGGCCGGCGCCCGCGCTGGGATGATCGGGCCCGACGACACGACCTTCCAGTACATCGCCGCGGGGCAACGGCCCTTCGCTCCCAGGGGCGCGGCGTTCGACGCGGCGGTCGCCGACTGGAAGACCCTGGCCACCGACGACCCCTCGGCCTTCGACCGCCACGTCACCCTGGACGCCTCGACCCTGGTTCCGCAAGTGACCTGGGGAACCAACCCGGCCATGACCATCGACGTCACCGGCCGCATCCCCGAGCCCGGTGATGTCCCCTTCGCCTCGAAGGAAGACGCTCGCCGAGCCCTGGAATACATGGGGCTGACCCCGGGGACGCCCGTCAGCGAGATTCCCGTCGACGTGGTGTTCATCGGGTCGTGCACCAATGGGCGGATCGAGGATCTGCGCACCGCCGCCAAGGTGTTGAAGGGTCGGAAGGTCGCCTCGACGGTCCGCGCCCTGGTGGTCCCTGGCAGTGAGGAAGTCCGCCACCAGGCGATCGCCGAGGGCCTGGACCTCGTCTTCTCGGAGGCTGGGGCCGAGTGGCGACAGGCGGGTTGCAGCATGTGCCTGGCGATGAACCCGGACAAACTGACGCCCGGCCAGCGCTCGGCGAGCACGAGCAATCGCAACTTCGAGGGTCGTCAAGGGCCCGGCGGCCGGACCCACCTGGTCAGCCCGGCGATGGCCGCCGCCGCCGCCGTCGCCGGCCGCTTCACCGACGTCCGCCAACTCCTGGGGGCCTCCCACTGATGGAACCGTTCACCCACCACCGAGGCCGCCTGGCCCTGCTCGACTGGTCCGACGTCAACACCGACCTCATCATCCCCGCCCGCTACCTCAAGAGGGTCGAGCGGACTGGCTACGGGCCGCTGCTCTTCGCCGACAAGCGGTACGTTCCTGGCGGCTCGCCCGCGGCCGACGATCCCGAGTCCCACGGGCCCGAGGCGCCCGACTTTCCGCTGAATACCCCCGAGGCCCGAGGCGCCACCATCCTGGTCGTCGGCTCGAACTTCGGCTGCGGTTCCAGTCGAGAGCACGCGGTCTGGGCGGTGGCCCAGGCCGGATTTCGAGCGGTGGTCGCACCGGGCAAGGGGGAAGGGTTCGCCGACATCTTCGAGGGGAACGCCTTCAACAACGGCCTGCTCCCCATCGAACTGCCCGAGAACGACTGGAAAACCCTGGCCGCGGCATTCCCCGGCGAGGCCACCATCGACCTCCGCGACGGGACCATCACGCTGCACTCGGAGTCGGAGACGTCCGACGGTTCGCGCCCGCTGACCTTCGAGATTCCCGAATCTCAGCGCCACCGGCTGCTGAACGGGCTCGACGCGATCGCCGAGACACTCCAGGACGAGCCGGCCATCTCGGCTTATGAGCGGTTGGCGCCCGAGTGGGCCGCCGCCACCACCCGTTGAGGCCGTAGTCCCTTTGAACCGCATCTGACGACCACTGGGCCGTCGCAACCACGCGACAGGCCCGTGGTCGTGACACGCACCCATGTTGAAAAAAGGAAACATGGCCGCGCGGTTCGGCATTGAGATATTAGGATTGCCCCCGCGTGTCAGGGGGATGGGCCGCTTCCGGGCCCTCCCTGGCCCAGCAGGGCGACTGGCGTTCGACCCTCGCCTGACGGTCCGCACCCACCGGAACCCCCGCCCATGACGCGACACCTTCACGCCCCGCTCGCGGCCCTTCTCGGCCTGGCAGTCGCATTCACCCTCGCGCCCAGCGTGGCCCAGGCAGGCCGAATTCAGGTCGACGGCGTCCGGGTCGTGCCGACCAACCCCGACCCGGTCTACGACGTGTTTCTGAACATCCAGATTCCCGCCTTTTCCAAACTCGACAACGGGGACGTGATCACCCTGACCCACGCCCCGGGCATCGAGTCGCTGGCCAATACCACCGCGATTACCCCTCCGTCGGGTTCCCCTCTGTACAAGCACGTCGCCCAGTCGTTTCAGCCAGACCCTGAGCCCGGCTTCTACGACGCGCAGTTGACCTATTTCGGCAACACGATCGACAACTCCAATTCGGCCAATCCCTATGCCCTCTCGAACAACAACGTCGGCTACCGCAGCGTGACCGTGAAGACGTTCACCCTGGCCGAGTTGACCGCGCCCATTTACTGGTACTCCCAGGACATCACCGGCCAAATCACCGATTCGGGCATTGTGATTCCGACCGTCGTTCCCGAACCCGGAACGTGCTTACTCGCCGCCACCGCCATCCCCGCCCTGGCTCTGTTTCGATCTCGGTGGAAGCGACGTCCCGCCCAACCGCTGGTCACCGTCTGAACCGACCTTCTCCCGCGACCATGTCAGGGTCGGGTCAAAAAACCGTGGTCCATTCGCGAGACGCCGGCCCCCCAGTGCCGGCGTCTCGCTTGCGTACGGTTGGCTTGTTGAGATGGCTCGATCCCACCAAGAATCGTGGTGGCGATTGGCGGGTAGAGACCTGGGATGGCGGGTCAACCGGGACCTCGCGAGCCGTTGGCGGCCATCGCCAGCGGGAGGGTTCCGAAGGCGTCTCGCGTCCGTAGGGGTTGGAAGGCGTCGTCGCTCAGAACCTTGTCGGCGACGACGTCTCCCCGCTCGATCGCTTCGCGGAGCAGGGCGATGGCGTGGTCGGCGTAGGAGCCGGCGACCCCTTCGCGACGGTCGTTGGCCAGGGCGGCGTCGTTCCGTGCCAGTGGAACGCAGCGGGTCCAGAGCCGGGCCAGTTCCAGGCGGTCGGTGGTTCCACTCTTGGCGATCTCGGACGCTTCGCGCAGGGCCCGGGCCGCCTCGGCGTGGGCGCCGACGTCGAGCCTCGACGTCGCCAGGGCGATCAGGTGGTCGTGCCTTGCCAGCTTCGCGGCGTCGTCGGCGGGGGCGAGCTTCGCCGTCTCGCGGTCGGCCACGGCGGCGCGGTCGAGTAGGGCGAGGGCCTCGCCGTTCTGGCCGGCGGCCTTGCGGAGCGAGGCGAGGTCGGCCAGGGTTTCGCCGAGCCCGCTTTGCCAGTCGCCGCGGGTGGGGTCGGCTTTGGTGAGGGCTTCGTAAGCCGAGAGGGACCGTCGATAGGCGACCTCGGCGTCGGCGGGGCGGCCCGCCAGGTCCAGGCATTCGCCCAGATTTCCCGAGGCGATCGCCAGGCCCTCGGTCTCGGCCGTCGCGGGGGGCTTGGCCTCGGCGGCGAGGGCTTCGTAGAGAGCGAAGGAGCGCCGGAGGACCGATTCGGCTCCGGGGAGCTTGGCCATAGTGAGGTTGTCGCCCCGGTTGCTCAGGAAGGTCGCCAGGGCCTTGCGGTCGGTTGAGCGTCCTGGCGGGGAAAGGGCCAGGAGCTTCTCGTAGGCGTCGGCCGCTCGGCCATAGGCTTCCTCGGCCTGGGGTCGGTGACTCGCGACAGCTCGGGAGTCGCCGAGGTTGCCGAGGCATGCCGCCAGGCTTCGTCGATAGTCGGGGTCGTCCGGAAACAACAGGGTCAGGTCGTCGAGCAGGCCGCGGGCCCGGTCGTAAGACTCCTCGGCGCTTTCGGCCCGACCGGTGGAGTCGAGCAGTTTGCCGAGGTTGACCAGCAGGGCGGCCATACCGGCCCGGTAGCGGGGAACCGTCGGCGCGGCCGCGACCAGCCCTTCGTAGACTCCGAGGCCTTCACGATAAAGCGGCTCGGCCTCGGCGGGGCGACCGCGTTCGTCCTCGGAAACGGCCAGGCTGTTGAGGCAGAGGGCCTGGTCGCGTCGGTAGTCGACCACGGCGGGAAATTCGCGGGCGAGTGCCCGATTCAGGTCCAATGCCCCCCGGAATTCAGCGCCGGCTTCGCGGGAATGGCCCGAGGCCCGGAGGATGGCGCCCAGGTTCATGCGGCCCCGAGCCAGTTCTCGACGGACTTCGGGGCGGTCGGGGAAGTCCTCGGCGACGCGAGCCAGCAGGGCGACTTCCCGACGGAGGAGGTCTTCCGGCTGGTCCCCCTGAGGATGCTCGGTGGCGAGGAGGCCGAGGCTGTTGTAGACCTTGGCCAGCCCCTCGCGGATGCGGGGCAGGGTCGGGGCGGCTCGGTGGACGGATTCCAACAGCTCGGCGGCCCTTCGGAATGCGGTGCCGGCCTGATCGAAGCGACTGGCCTCGCGGTCAAGCTGGCCGTGAAGGTCGAGGGCGACGGCGAGTTCTCGGCGGGGCTCGATCTCCGAGGGGGCGGCGGCCACGGCCGATTCCAACCCCTTCTCCGCCCGGCCCAGCGCCTCAGCCGCGTCTCGGGTGCGTCCTTCGATGCGAAGGAGTTCGCCCAGGCCCCGTTCGGCGCCGGCGGCGGCCAGCCGGGTGGCGGAGTCGGTCGGGTCGGCCGTGGCAATCGCCTCCTGGTAAAGGGTTTCGGCTTCCGATCGGCGGCCCAGGGGGACCAGCAGCGCGGCCAGGTGAGTGCGCGAGAGACCCAGGGCTTCCCTGGCACCGGCGGGGGGCGTCGGCGTGCTGGCCAGGGGAGCCAGGATGCCGAGGGCCTTGCGGTAAGCGGATTCGGCCTCGTCGCCCCGCCCGAGTTTGCGAAGGACGTCACCCATCCGGAGGAAGGCCCTGCCTCGCTCCTGGAGGATGATGGGATCGTGGGCGTCTTGCTGGGTGAACCCTTCGTAATACGCCAGCGCCTTGCCGAGAAAGTCCTTTTGCACGGGGTCCAACCGGTCTTCGAGCCACTTGTCGGCGACCTGCGAGTACATGTCGTCGACGGCATGACGGGCTTGCTCGCGTTGGCGACGAGCTTCATCGCGCTCTCGGCGGACGAGGACCGAACTGGTCGAGAGGACGATCGTGGAAAGGACCAGAAGCGCCGCGGCGGCGGCGACGGCCTGGCGATGACGACGGCCCCAGCGGTTCAGGCGAGTGGTCCAGGGCTCGGGGTAGGCGTCGACCGGTTCGTCGGCCAGCCAGCGGCGGACTTCCAGGGCCAGGGCGGTGGCCGAGGGGTAACGGTCGTCCGGCTGACGAGACAGGGCCTTGAGGCACACGGCCTCCAGAGCCGGAGAGAGGCTGGGGTCGAACGACCGAGGTTTGGGAGGGGTGGCCTCGCGGATCTGCCTCAGCAGTTCGGCGGTGGTGTTGCCGGTGAACGGGGGACGGCCAGTGAGAATCTCGTAAAGGATGGCGCCCAGGCCGTAGACGTCGGTCCGGCCGTCGATGGCGTCGATGCGGCCCTCGGCCTGCTCGGGAGCCATGTAGGCGGGAGTGCCCTGTACCTGGCCTTCGAGGGTGGGGTTGTGGCCGGGAAGTTCCTCGCCGAGGTTAAGGGTGGGGAGCGTGGAATCGGCGGTGGCCGGCTCTCCCAGGACCTTGGCCAGCCCCCAGTCCAGGACGACGACCTCGCCAAAGTCGCCCAGGACAATGTTCTGCCCCTTGAGGTCTCGGTGGATCACCCCCCGGGAGTGGGCATAACCGATCGCGTTGCAGGCCGCGACGAAGGCGTTGAGCAAGGCGGCGCGGTCCAGGGCGGTCGCCTCGCCCTTGTCTCGCTTGGCGTGGTAGGCGACGATCGCGTCTCGCAGGGTGCCGCCCTTCAGGAACCTCATCGTGTAGAAGGGGAGGTCCATCTCGGAGCGACGGGTCAGTTCGTAGACGGGGACGATGCCGGGGTGTTCAAGCTGGCCGGTGATGCGGGCCTCTTCCAGGAACCGGGCCCAGGCGCTTTCGTTGTGGGCCTGCTCGGGGCGGAGTTCCTTGAGGGCGACCTCGCGGCCGAGGGCGGGGTCGCGGGCCAGCCAGACCTGTCCGATGCCGCCCATCGCGTGGAGGCGGGTCAGGGTGTAGCGGTCGCGGGTGTCGTCGGGATTGCCGGGGACCGAGAAGCTGGTGAGCAGGACGTGGCCGCCGGGAGCCGCCACCGACATCGTCGGCGAGTCGGGGCCCGGGACGTTTCCATAGGCGAACCCTCGGGAGTCGCCCATCGGTTCGGCGACCGTGGCGTCGGGATCGTCGGCGAGGGTCGCGTCGGAACCCGCGGAACGGTCGGCCAGGGTCGCGGCGCCGGCTCCGGTCGCGAAGGTGCTCCGAGGGTCATCGGCGAGGGTGGCGTCAGGGCCCAACGCGAGGGTGGAAGGCGGATCAGCGAGCGTCCCGTCGACGAATGTCCCCTCCGGCTCGTCGGCGAGGGTGGCCTCGGCGCCGGCGGAGTGGCCCCGGGCGACTTCGGCGAGCGTCCCGCCAGCAAAGGTGCCCAGGGGGTCGTCGGCGAGGGTGGCGGTTCCGTCGGCCCGGGTGGCGTCGAGCTCGGAGAGCGGGGTCGGTGGCGGGGAGACCGGCTGGGGGCGACGAGGTGGCGGGGCGACGGCGAGGAGTTCGAGCGCCTCGCGACGGCCCTCGTCGATCCAGCCCATGCGGTGCAGCCACTCGGGCATCGCCGTGGATTCGTCGGCGGCCCAGGCCGCGCAGGCTCGCGCGAACTGGTCGTCGGTGATCCACTTGTAGCGATGCGACTCGATCGCCCCACGCAGATTCGCGAGCGCGCTCATCGTCGGTCCCCCACTTCCACCGCCACGGACGGATCGGAATCTCTTGGGAAGGATTATGCCTCAATGCGGGCGCGGACGGATACCCCTTCCCCGAGGAAGTCCACGACGAGACGCAGGTCCCTCGATCGATTCATGCCGATTGAGCGGGACGGCCGTACGGGAAATCGCCCGGGATCAGGGAACCATCCGGAGGACGACGGATGCCAACTGACCTTAACTTCGGTCAAGCCACACGGTTGCGGAAAACGATGCAGTCAATCTCGCGGTTTGACCATTTCGCGGATTTCCTCGTCGTTGAGGGGCCGCATCTGGATGTGACGAAGGGCGCCCGCGGAAGCGAAACTGGAGAACCCGAGAGGTTGGCTGGCGCGAGATTCGATCCGAGTCTTGATCTGGCGGTCGAGGATGGTCACGTCGATGATGCGTTTCTGGTCCACCCAGCAGCGGATGGCGTCGTTGGTGACGCGGACGCGGAAGGCGTACCAGGGGCCATCCTCGTACTTGACGAACGTCGTCGTCTCGTTCTCCGAGGCGTCGGATCCATTGATGCTGGAGATCCCCGTGACGTTGCCTCCCCACCCGCCATTGACCAGCGTGGCGAAGGATTCGCCGACGGGGAAAGTCGCGGCGGCGAAGAAATCCTTCCCCTCCAGCCGTTTCGCCTCGTAACTGAGTTCGTAGTTGGTTTTCGGAAGGTCGGTCCGGGTAGTGGTGATACCCGTCATGCGACGGCCGACGCCCAGGACGATGGTGCCGTCCTCAACCTTGACCTCGCCCGGTTTGCCGAACTTCGAGGATTCCCAGCCCTGGAGAGTGGCCCCGTCGAAAAGAACCGTGGTCCCGGGGCCGTCGCCGAGGAGGGGGATCAGGCCCACCAGAGCCAGGACCGCCGCCAGTCTCCTGGCCGTCGCCCGGGGATTCCTCATGAATGACCCTTCGCTCGCTCGATTGGGGAAATCTCGGGATGATTCAGGCGGAGAATTTGCCCGGTGTCGTGGATCGACCGTTGGCCTCGACGACAGGTTTCGAGTTTCAGCCGCGACGTGGAGGCCACTCAATCGTCGGCGAGAAATCGTGGAAAAAACTACCCGGCCAGGATTCGAACCTGGAAAAGCAGGACCAAAACCTGCTGTGATACCGTTTCACCACCGGGTAAGGCGGGTCCCACCACTTTAACAACGCGGTCGGGGTCCGGGAAGTCTTGCCGCTCGCGAGTTCGCTCCCGGAGAGTTCTGGAACCCGCGAGATCCCAAATGTGAAGAGGGCTTGGGCGACGGCGTGCCCAACGCAAGGGAGCTGTGGGCGAATCGCCCGAAGCGTTTGGGGAGAAACGGGCTTCGGGAATGGGAAGGAAAATGGCGGCTTGCCGCATGATCGTCACTGACCATTCTTGGTCCGTGTCATCGAATGAAACGCGGGTGGGGCGATCACGGGTGTCCGATGACTTCGCGGGAGAAACAGGGGCCAGGAGGCGTTCTCAAATTCGCGTTTCCTGATCAACTTACCATCATGCGATCAAAATCGAATCCTGACCCCTGATTCTCCCGCGAACAGCCGCCCCAACCGCGGAACACCCACCCAGCAGCGAGTCCGATTCACCTCTCCTCAATCCTTGGCGGAAGCCTCATGGGCCGGGTCGGCTCCGGCCTCGGCGGGCTTCTCCTCGACCTCCGGGGCAATGGGCGGCGGCACCGGCTTGGCGACCGTGTGCGTCTTGATCTCCGGAAGCTTCGGGCCCCCCTGGGCTCGCACCACGGCGTTGGGGTCGAGGTACTCCTCCGGGGTCAGCGACGCCTGCGAGGCATAGGCGTCGCCCCGGGGATGCTCGGCCTTTTTGTAGACAATCCGACACTCGGTGATCGCCGTGGTATCGGCCTGAGTCCGCCCCGTGGTCCGGCCGATGTTGGCCAGTTTGATCACCGGCTCGAACCCGATCGACCCCAGGGCGACCGAGTTCTTCCCGTCAAGGGTCAACGTCCGTGACCCCTCGACAACCTCCTCGGCCCGGACGATCTCGTACCCTTGCGGGAAATGCTGGGCCATCAACACCTCGGCCCGGTCCCGATAGTGCGTCGGCCAGCGAGAGGTGTTCTCGGGCAGGCCGATCACCCCGTACTGGCCATCCTGATAAACGTAGCGGACCTCGCCGGTCGAGGCGCAACCCCCCGCCGCCAGCAAGGCCAGGCTCAGACTCGAACTCAGCAGACCCATCCTCGAAGTCTTGGCAAACATTGCACCACCTCGCGAGGGGCCTGGCCCGTTCGTGGGCGTGGGTCCCGTCGAGAGCCTCTCGGCGCCGCATCCCTGCAGGGAGGCCGGATCTGTCGCGAGTTCCTGATACCGTTCGATCGCGTGGTGGGGA
This sequence comes from Isosphaeraceae bacterium, assembly GCA_965201075.1. Lineage (GTDB taxonomy): Bacteria > Planctomycetota > Planctomycetia > Isosphaerales > Isosphaeraceae > CBDAVP01. The sequence goes on from CBDAVP010000004.1 coordinate 107,153, forward strand.
TTCAAGGGGTGTGGGAGGCAGGAAATCGCAAAGTTCGTGCCGAGTCCGGTGGGCCGACCGCGGTGGCCGGCCCTCGACCCTCCCTCTTCGATTCTAGGCTATACGTCGAGGGGCGAGGGACCGTTGGCGCCGGCCGTCGACGAGGAATGGACCTCCGACGCCTCGACCGAGGGGAATTCTCCGCTTCCCGCGGCTTGCGAATTTTCCTCGGAAACGGGCGGCCAGGTTTCCAGCGTGATCTCCCCGCCCCTCACGGCCACGAAAGGACAAGGCGGGTGTTCGGTCCAGGTCCCGCTGTTGAGGTACAGGACTCCGTCGACCGCGACGACCTCGGGGAAATGGGTATGGCCGCAGGTCACGGCCCGGCAGCCTCGGGCCCTGGCGTGTTCGACGGCCCGCTGGCGGACGAGCTGACTGTTGCGCTGCCACTTCTTGGAAATCCGCCGGATCGCTCGGGCGGCTCGGTGGGGAGCCCACTTCTGGATGTAGTAGAAAATTCCGCATCCCAGCGCGGTAATTCCCTTGTAGTGGGTAATGAAGGTGTCGAACTGGTCGCCATGAAGGATCAAAAGGCGGGCCCGGCCGTTGTCATAAAGATACTCATCCAGCACGTCGACACCGACGATGTGGCCGACGGTCTCGGCCGGTCCATCGTGGTTGCCGCGGACCCAGACCAGACGAAAATCGTCGCGGTCGGAGTTGCGCCGGATGATCTTCAAGCAGGCGAAATGCCGCTTCGACAACCGTTTGAAATTCAGGTCATCGAAGATATCGCCATTGATGACCAGTTCCCGAGCGTTCGCAACAGCCCACTCCAGGAAGGCCTCCAGGAGCTTCGCCTGGCAGACGTCGCTACCCAGGTGCAGGTCGCTGATGACCAGGCAGTCATAAGGCGGGTCGGGTTGAAGGCTGTAGGTCATGGCTCGGGGGCTCGCGACTCCGCTCGTCGAGTGGGTTGAGACCTCTTCGCCCAGTATCGCCAACAAACCGCCCACGGGGCGACCCTTCACGAAGAATTCACGCTGGGCGTTGCGTGCAACCTCTCTTACCACCCCAGGTAGTAGGTCAGGCCGGGCGGGTCGCGGACGAATCCCAGGTCGGTCAGCCAAGGGGCGGCCGGACTGGCCAGGGCCGGGGCCGTGTTGTAGGTCTCGACCTTGAGGACCCGTCGCGACGGATTGGCCAGCGAAGGGAGTAACGCCAGGGCCGACCGCAACTCGGCCTCCGAAGCCGAGGCGAGACCGGTCAGGCGGCGCCCGTGGGCCTCGACGATCAACACCGGACGCCCGGCGATCAACACCAGGGAGTTCCCCCCGGCCCTCGACAGCCGGGCCGTCCCCCCTTCCAGCAGCGGAACATCCAGCGGCGCGCCCGAGCCATAAAGGTTGGCGGGATCAAGAGTCGCGAGCAACGACGGTGATGTCGCCTCCCCCCCACCACCCGCCCTGACGCTGGCGAGCCGGGCCAGCTCCGCGGCCGATTCGTCGGTGGCATACTGAACCCCCGAAAGCCCCTCCACGAAAAACCCTCGTCGCAACTCGCCGCGAAGCTCGCCCCGGGCCAGCCAAGGGGCAAGATCCCGCCAGGGGGGCGCCCACGGGTCCAGGTCGGCGACCTCTCGGGTCAACACGCCGTAGCGATCCAGCAGGGCCGACGCCCACGCCAAAGCCGACGCCTCGGGGTCGGACCCGCCGGCCGGGACCAGCGACCACCGCCCCTCGGGTCTCACGGTGGCCGGGCGGCGAAACGACCCCAGGCGAGGCCGTCCCCCTCCCCCGGCCGCCGTCGCCCTGGCGACCCCCAGCGCGACAGCGCCTCCGGGCCTCACGGGGTCGAGCCGATCATTGGTCGCCAGCCCTTGGCGGGTCAGGTCCGTCAAAACCACGCGGACTCGCGAAGGTTCCAGTCCGGCGCTCTGGGCAATCTGGTCGGCAAACAGGGCACCCCCCCGACCCAGGACTTCCCGGACCTTGGTTTCGACCACATTTGGCTCATCCGAAGCCACTTTCGGCTCCGAATGCACCTCCAAAACGGGCCAGGCGCCGGCGAAATCTCGGGCAACGATCGCCAGTCGAGGTTCCGCCCCCGTCCCCTCGGCCCTCCACGTCCAACCTCCCGCGGCCATCTCGTCATCCAGCCAAGAGGCCGAGGCGTCGCGGACCCGACGCGGCAAAATCTCGTCCCCCCACGCTTCGGCGGTCGTCGAGTACCCCTGCAACTGGCCCAGAATCAGACCCACCGCGGCGCGCCCCTCCAGGCGAGTGTCAGGATGAACGTGCTGGCGGCGGGCCACGAAGTCGGCGAACGTCTCGGGGGCAACCGCCACGCTCTCACGTCTACGCAGAGCGATCGATAACCGCTGAACCTCCTGCAAGTTGCGCCGATCGGCCCAACGGGGCCCCTCGTCCCCCTCGACCCTCGCCAGCCCTCCCTCCTCGGCCCAGCGTTCGAGAATCTCGGTCGCTCGAACGCGGTCGATTGGGTAGCGGCCGGCCAGGTCATCCAGGCCAACCAACGCCCGAGTCCCAAGGTAACGGCGGATGATGACCGCATCGGCCGCCTCGGCCCCACCGTCGAGCGGCCGGCCCTCGGGAAAGGCATCGCGGTAAAGGTCCGCCTCCTCGACGCCAATCCAGCGAGCTGGCTCGTCCACCCCGGGTAGGTCCACCCGGATCGCCCGCCCTTGCGATTGCAACTCGTTGAGGAACCCCAACATCGGGCCGTTGAGGTCCGAGTCGGCGAGGTCTCCCAACCGACGAAGCCACTCGGCCATCTCGTCAACCGTGCGGGGCGGGTGGCCAACGCCCCGAAGACGGGCCTCGACCCGTCCGACCGCGTCGGGGTCAATCCAGCGGGCGGCGACTTCGGGGTCGAGCAGTTCCGCCAGCAAGTCGCCGCCGGGCATCGGTGCGCGCCGGGAGTCGCCCCTGGGCTGATCCCACTCGTAGACAAACGCCCCGGTGAACCGGAACACCAAGGACGCGGCGAATGGCGAGGGGACGTCGGCTCGGCGACTCACTACCCGGATCGACCCATCGGCGATGGCTTGAAGGAACGACCGGAGTCGGGGCAGGTCGAGGTCGTCCTCCAGGCATTCGCGGTAGGTCTCGACCACGATCGGAAAATCGGGCAAGCGGCGCACGACCTGGAGCAGGTCCTTGGCACGCAACCTCTGAATCCACAACGGGGTACGCTTGCCGGGGTCGGGTCGGGGCAAGAGCAGGGCGCGGCCGGCGTTTTGACGGAACCGGAGTCCGAACAGGGCGCTCTCGCCAAGTTCCTCACGGATCAAGGTCTCGGCGATCTCGGGGGTCAGGCCAGCAAAAACGTCCAGGGGCGGCCCATCGGAGCCCGGCAACCGGATCAACACCCCGTCGTCGGCATGGAGGCTGGCGACCTCAATCCCCAAGCGGTGGCGGAGCCGTGCGTTCAGCGCGAGTTTGAGGGCCAGATGAAGCTTGCCGCCAAAGGGGGTCAGCACCGCCAGGTTGGTTTCCCCCGCCTGGTCCTTCGAGGCTTCGACCACCACGGTCCGATCATCGGGGGCAGCGCCGGCGATGCGGACCTGCCTCCCGACGTAGCTCAACAACCCCCGGGCGGCCTGGGCGTCGACTTTGTACCGATCGGACAGCCAGGAGGCGGCATCGGGGTCGTTCAAACGGTCGGCGATCTCGCGAGTCAGAACTCCAACGGCCTCACCGAGTTCGGCGGTTCGGGCGGCGGCCTCGCCGCGCCAGAACGGCATGACCGCCGGCTGCCCCTGCGCCGGGGCAACGAGGATCCGGTGAGGCTCGATGGTCGTGATCGCCCAGGTCGCCGTGCCCAGCAGGAACGCCTCGCCGACCCGGCGCTCGAAGACAAATTCCTCGTCGAGTTCGCCCAGACGAGGGCCGCCGTCGCCCAGGTAGACGGGGAACTGTCCGGTGTCGGGAATCGTGCCGCCGCCGGACAACGCCAGAAGCGAAGTCCCCGGCAAGGGCCGCAAGGTGTTGTGGACGCGGTCCCAACTGACCCGGGGGCGAAGGTCTCGGGTCGTCTCGGCGGCGAACCGGCCCGAAACCATCTCCAGCACCGCCTCGAAAACCGAGGCCGGGAGGTCCCGATAAGGGTAAGCCCCGCGCACCAGGTCGAACAGTTTGGGGACTTCCCAAGGCTCGACGGCAACACACGCCACGACCTGTTGGGCCAGGACATCCAGGGGAGCGCGGGGGACCTTGAGGGCTTCGACCTCGCCACGGAGCATCGCCCCGGCCAGAGCCGCGGCCTCCAGGGCGTCGCCGGGGGTCTTGGCGATCAAACGTCCTGAACTCGCCGCGCCAACCGCGTGGCCGGCCCGACCGACCCGCTGAAGCCCCCGAGCCACCCCCCCGGGCGATTCGACCTGGCAAACCAGGTCGACGGCGCCCATGTCGATCCCCAGCTCCAATGAAGCCGTCGCCACCACCGCCGGCAGATCGCCCCGCTTCAGTGCCTCTTCGGTCTCGTGGCGTTGCTCCAAGCTGAGGCTGCCGTGATGCGATTTCGCCACCAGACGGGGGGTTTCCCCCTCGGGGGTCTCGTCCTCAACCAGTTCGTTGAGGTGACTCGTCAGTCGCTCGACGACCCGACGGTTGTTGGCAAAGACAATCGTCGAGCGATGCTCGGAAATCAGGCTCAGGAGCCTACGCTCGACTGCCGGCCACACCGAGGCGCCGGGTGCATCCGGGGCAGGCAAACTGACCTGAAGGTCCAGGTCTTTCCGACGCCCCCCGTCGACAATCGTCACCGGCCGAGGCTCGAACCGGGTCCGTCCCCCCTTCCCCTTCCGTCCACGAAAGCCGCCCAGGTAACGGGCGACTTCTTCCAATGGTCGCTGCGTCGCCGACAGCCCGACCCGGACAAACTCCGAGGGTTGCAGCGACTGGAGCCGTTCGAGCAACAACGCGAGGAACGCCCCCCGCTTGTTGGGGCAAAGGGCGTGAATCTCGTCAACAATGACGTGCGTGACGGATCGCAGAGTCTCTCGTGCCCGACTTGTGAGCATCAAGTGCAACGATTCAGGCGTCGTGATGAGGATGTCAGGCGGTTTGCGAATCATCCGCTGACGATCGGCCGAGGGGGTGTCGCCCGTTCGGACGGCGACCGCCAGCGAGTTGAGCGGCGTGCCGAGGCTGGTGGCGGCCTCCTGAATCCCGGCGAGCGGGACCAGGAGATTCCGGTAGACGTCGTGGTTAAGGGCTTTGAGGGGGGAAATGTAGAGGATGCGAACGCCCCGCGCGGGCCGGGGGTTTCGCCAAAGGTGGTCGAGTCCAGCGAGAAAGGCCGCGAGCGTTTTGCCTGAGCCGGTGGGGGCGACGATCAGGGCGTGCCGGCCCGAGGCAATCGCTGGCCATCCCAGACGTTGCGGCGGGGTCGGCTCTCCAAACCGGGCGCGGAACCAGGCCGAGACCGGCGGAAGGAAGCCGTCCAGGGCTTCGGGTTCGGCGACGGTCGGCATCGGGTCGGGGTAACTCCGGGGTGCGAATCAGGACGGATTCGCCCCGATTGTGGCCCCCGACACGCCGGCCGGCAACTCCCGCTCGTTGACCGTTCAGTCGCCCTTGGTCAGAGCGTGGTCGATCAGCGTCCGCAAGAACTGGCCGACACTCTGCTGTCGCTGATGGGCCAGCACCACCAACGCCTCCGCCCGATTCGCGGGCAGCAGCAGGCCAAGTTCGACGACCTCGTCACGGCGGACGGTGCGGGACGGCATGGCGTCATAGCCAAGCTTCGGGGCCATTGGTCGGGTTCCCATGGCAAAAGGTCCGACAAACCGGTGTCGGGAGGGCATGGAACCCTGTGCAAATGCCGGACCATTGGAAAATGGGTTAGAGGCGTAGACTGAGCAAGAGCAGGATCAGACAAATCAAAAGGCCCAGGAGGAGGGCCCAGGGGGTCGTGAATGAGTTTCGGCCTCGTCCGCCGCGGCGTGGCTTGCGGGGGCCGAGGGGGACGGGCGAGGGTTCGGCCGGTTCGGGCTCATCGTCCCCGTCGTCGAGGGCCGAAAACGGGTTGTCGGGGGGGGTTGGGGCGGGCGGAGCTGAGGGGATGGCCTCGGGGTTGGCCCAGCGGGTGAGCTCTTGCCTGGCGGCGCGGGCGGAAGGGGGTCGGTCGGCGCGATCCTTGGACATCCAGCGACGGACCAGGGCGGAGAGGGCGGGTGGAACGCCGGGGTTGGCGTGGTCCAGGGGTTCGGCGGTCTCGAAGCGGTGTTTGTAAATTTTGTTGACGAGGTCGCCCCCCTCGAACGGCGGGCGGCCGGCCAGGGCGAAGTAAAGGGCGCAGCCAAGGGAGTACAGATCGCTACGCTGGTCGGCCTCGGAAGGGGCGTCGATCTGCTCGGGGCTGATGTAATCAAGGGTACCGACGACGGTCCCCTCGGGCCGGTAGATGCTTTGCTCTCCCATGGCGTGGGCCAGGCCAAGGTCGAGGATCTTGGCCTCGCCATCGGGGGTGAGCATCAAGTTCGTCGGCTTGAGGTCTCGGTGGATCAGGCCGGCAGCATGGGCGGCGTCAAGGCCGTCAAGGACTGTGAGGAAGAAGCGGGCGGCGTCGGCGACGGCCAGGGTGCCTCGGGTCTTGATGAGGTCGTAGAGGCTGTGACCGGGGACAAACTCCATGACCATGTAGTTGACGTCGTCCTCGGTGCCGACGGCCAGGGTCCGGGCGACGTTGGGATGGCGGATACGCCGGGACAGTTCCATCTCACGCTGGAAGCGTTCCAGGGCATGAGCTTCCTGGGCGGCGCGGCCGGGGGGGAGGACCTTGATGGCGACCTGTCGGCCGTCGGGGGAGTGGGCCAGGAACACACGGCCGGCTCCGCCTTCGCCCAGGGGCTTCAAGACTCGGCAGCCGCCGAGGAAGAAGCCTCGGGTAATCCCGCCAAGGACCTTGCGGGCCTGGTAAGCCGTGAGGGCTCCGGAGGCGATCAGGGCCTGGGCCAACCTTGCGGCAGGTTCGCCCCCCCCGGCCGGCGGAAGGGCCTCGACGGCGTGGTCGATCTCGGGAGCGGTGAGCAGACCGCTACGGGCGAGGTTGCTGGTGAACTCGTCGAGGCTGGGCATGGCAGGAAGAAAATCCGGGGCTCGGGGCGTTCGCCTCGGAGTCGACCGGGACGGCCGGCTCAGCTCAGGAGGGCCGGTCGACATGGATGACCAGGCAGGTGACATTGTCCTTGGACAGGTTCGCAAGGGCGCGGTCGACCAGTATGGCGGCGGCGGCCTGCGGGTCGGGCTCGGAGGCCAGAAGCGTGGCGATCTCGTCGTCCTTGACCACGCCGGTCAGTCCGTCGGAGGCCAGCAGGAAACGGTCTCCGGGACGAAGCTCCAGGACGCGGACCTGCTCGGGGCCGTCTCGGGCGTCTCGGCTGCCCAGGTAGTTGTAGAGAACGTGGTTGAACTTGTGGGTCTCAACGTCCTCGGGCTTGATCGTCCCGGCTTCTTGCAAGGCGCGGGCCAGGGAGTGATCACGGGTGAGTTGTTCGAGGCGGCCGTCGCGCAGTCGGTAGCCCCGGGAGTCACCAATGCCCGCGACGAAGGCATTGGAGCCTCGGAAAAAGGCCAGGACCACGGTGGTTCCCATGTGCTGGGTCTCGGCGTCGAGCGTCGAGAGGGCCAGGATCTGCTCATTGGCGGCGGCGACGGATTTGCGCAGGCCGGCGGTGACGGCGGCCTCGTCCTCGACGGCCGGGGCCAGTCGGTGGGAGACTTCTCGGGGAATCAACTCCACGGCCATGAGACTGGCCTTTTCGCCGGCCTGCTGGCCCCCCATGCCGTCAGCTACCACGAACAGCCCAGCCAGGCCCGGCGGGGGGGTCAACACCACTGTCGAGCCGTCGCGATCAACTGACCCTACGCCGGGGTCGCCGTTTTTGGCGATGGCGGCGGCATTGATCGAGGGACGGCCGGGGACGAAGTAGTTGTCCTCGTTGATTTCTCGGTGGTTGCCGGTGGTCGACTCAACACCGTAAGTCAGCCGCAGGGTTCCCGAGGCGGCCGGGACCTCAGTGGAGTCGGACCGTCGACGCTGGGCCGAGCCCCCAGAGGCGGGCGCGCGTCGGGGGGACGGGGCCGCCGAGGGCCCTTGGGGTTCCCAGAGGGATCGCAGCCAGGAAAACCAAGCCACCGGAAGGAACCTCATGGCGGGGGATATGGCGTCGTGACGCCCTTCCCTTATCTTCGGCGCTGGCGGCCGGACTTTCCACACACTTCCGATTTTCCCGCCGGGCGCCGGCGGGACTGGCCCAGGTCTCCAGGTCGTGCAGGCCCACCGTCAGAATTGGGGCCGGGTCGACTCGGGGGAGCGCTCCCCCGAGTCGACCCGGCCCAATAGTGTTCACCAATAGAGTGTTCTGGCCGGCTGTTAACGAGATCGTATCGTTCCGATACTATATTCCCTATAGAGATTGAATGGAGGCGGGGGCCCGGCGGATTGGGAGGTCGACCTCGACGCTGAATGCAAAGCCTGGTTTAACGGGCTGGACATCGGCATCCGGAGGTCGATCTTGGCCAGGTTAGTCCTCCTGCGCCGGTTCGGCCCGCAACTGGGCCGTCCCCATGTTGATAAGGTCGAGGGCTCGGCGCACTCGAACATGAAAGAGCTTCGGGTCCAACACAAGGGGCGGCCCTGGCGAGTCCTGTTTGCCTTCGACCCGGACCGCCAAGCGATCCTCCTGGTTGGAGGGGACAAGGGCGGCGTCAAGCGTTGGTACAAAATCAACGTCCCGATCGCCGACGCCCGATACATGGCCCACCTCGAGACGTTGGGGGAGGAATGATGGCCAAGGCAAGGCGGCTCACCAGCCTCGAAGACATGCTCGCGGAATTGTCCTCCGAAGACCGGGCGATGGTCGAGGCGGAGGGGGCCCGACTGATCGAGCGGGAGTTGACCCTGCGCCAGATCCGGGAGGGGCTCGGGATTAGCCAGACTCAGTTAGCGGACAGGATGGGGGTCCAGCAGGCGGCCGTCTCCAAGGCGGAACGGCGGGCCGGGGGGATCTCCATCCAGATGCTCGCCCGCCAGGTCCGGGCGATGGGCGGGCGTGTCTCCGTCTACGTCGAGGTCCCCGGCCGGTCTCCGGTCCGCATCAGGATCCCCGACCCCAAAGCAAAGCACGAGGTCGAGCGATAAGGCTGTGCTCCCCACCGGGGTAGGGCAATATGAAGGGCGAGGGGCGGGGTCGACTGGTCTTCGGCGGCGTTGTACTCGGGGTGCGAATCCTCGTCTGACCCCTTGTGGTCCACATCTGATGCACGGCAGGGGGGGTGCGAATCCTCGTCTGACCCCTTGTGGCCTACATCTGATGCACGGCAGGGAGTGTCAGCCATTCCGAGAGTGACCAGACGTGATCGGCAAGGCCCGCCGCCATCGCCGGGGTCCGACTCTGCCAGGTCCCGGACTCGGACTTGACCCGTAGCGTCCGCACCGCCCAGCAGAAGTTGTAGCCGAACATCGTGAAGGACGTGACCGCCTTGTGAGTCGACCAGTCCTTTGAGAACGCATGGCTCTTGCGGGCCTTCCGGCGTTGCGGTTGCGGTCGGTCCCGTTCGGACGCTCCACGAATGACGTGTTCACCGCACGGCTCGACGCCGAATTGGACAGGGCCGCCGCCACGGAGTCTGCTGTCCCGAAGATGATCGGTTGCTGCACCTTCACCACCCGCTCCTTGCTGCGGGTCTTGTGGACCGTCGCATAGATCAGCCCGACGGGCGGGACCTGGTATGCCTTGCGGGGCTGGCCACGCTTGCCCGAGCGGGGCGGCGTGAACGGCTCGCCATAGGCCCGCAGGATCGCCCCGCGGTACGGGCCGTACTCGTCGGTGGTGATCAGGACCATCAGCCGCCCACCCGTCCGACGCCGGAAATCCTGCACCAGGGCCTCGGTGTTCTCGGCTGTCCGCTTGCCGGCGATCACGCTGACGACCAGGCGATGATCGGGGTCCAACGCCACGTGGTCCCAGTGGTCCCTCTTGCGGGCGTCGGCCGGGTCGTCGGGGTCGCAGCGGGCCTCCTTCTTGGCGACGAAGGCCCACTTCTCATCGAACTGGACCTCTCGGGTCCGGGGGGGAAAGGGCGACCAACTCGTCGTGCAGGCCCGCCGCATGGCCGCCGGCCTTCTTGCCGTATCGGGCGACGGTCCCCCGATTCACGCCCACCAGGCGGCCGGTCTTGCGGACGCCGTTGCCCTCGGCGATGTGGTGGAGCACCGAGACGGCCTTCTCCCGGGTCAGGCGGGCGCCAAAGAGCGGAGTGCCCTTGCGCTCGGAGAATCGGGCCTTGCAGGCCCGGCAGCGGAGCATGCGCTTGGCCTTATCGGGGCCATAGCGGAGGGTCACGGCGAGGTTTCCGGCCCCCCGCTTGCCGTACTCGGGGCAGTCGGAATTCAGGCAGCAGAAGCGAGAGAGGTCGTCCATGGTGAGGGCTCGACGACGGGATTTGCCAACGGATCAGCAGTTGCGTACCCCGGGCCTTCATTCCGTAACGGCCAAAGGCGTGCAACAGGTCCAGGCCACTAGGAAATTCCCTTCATTGCAAGGATATTCCCAACGAGGGTCGAGGCGCCTGCCTTGAGGGCGGGGATTCTGCAGAATCGATTTGCCCGGCGAGTTCGTATTGTCTACGATGGGTGGTGAGACGTGGCGTCAGGGTCTTGCCCCATCGCGACTCTCCCGGCCAGAATTGACGGGTTGTCCCTGCCGAAACTCCGTGCTCTCCTGGGCTCGCGCCCCCATCCTTGTAGGGAGTCCTGGCGTGACCACGTCCACCCCGACAAATTCCGGCCGTGGCCTCCGGCGAGGCTCGATTGTCGATGCCCTGCTGGAAGACATCTTCGGCGGCGTGTTGCGGGGCGGCGAGCATCTGGTGACCCAGGCGCTGGCCGAACGATTTGGGGTGAGCCATACTCCGGTGCGCGAGGCATTGATCGCGCTGGGGGGCATTGGCGTCGTTGATCTTTTGCCCAACCGTGGGGCGGTGGTACGCCGGGTGACGCCGGAAGACGTTCGGGCGATCAGCCGGGTCCGGCGGGTTCTGGAATGCGAGGCGGTGCGGGGCGCTTGCGGTCGGATGGACCGGGCGACGCTGGAGACGCTTCGGGCGGAACTGGGTGTGCTGGCGGCCTCGATCCCCACGGCCGAACTGGCCGAGGTGGCCCGCACCCTGGACACCCGGCTGCATGATGGGATTGCCGCGGCTTGCGGCAACGCTCTGCTGGCTTCGGAGTTGGGCCGATTGAAGTCACTGTTTCGGGGCCTGCGAGACGCTGCCTGGCGTCAGGTTGAGGCCCGAAACGATTATCGGCGGATGGGCGAGGAGGCCGCCGAACACCTCGCGATCGTCGAGGCTCTGCTCGCCGGCCAGCGGAAAGCCGCCGCGAGTGCCATGGCTGACCATGTTCTGTCGAGTATCCGCTGTTGGAACCGGGCCCTGCCACTTGCCGGCGGGTCACCCTCTCGACGCGAGACCCCCGCCCACCAAGACATTGTCGAGGGAGGAGCCCGATGACCTCGCTTAGCCTTAGCCCGTTTTCGCGCGATCCTGATCGCCGTGACGTCCTGCCGACCCTCGCCGGCATGATTCTGCTGCCGCTGGCCGCCCTGACGGCTTCGGCGGCCGATGCGCCCGCGTCGCCGACCCCGGATATTCCTCAATATAACCGCGACGTTCGGCCGATCCTGGCCGAGAATTGCTTCCTCTGCCACGGTCCCGACAAGGGGACTCGCAAGGCGGAACTGCGCCTCGACAAGCGCGACGATGCCTTGGCCAAGGAGGCGTTCGTTCCGGGTGATGCCGACGCCAGCGAGTTGGTCGTCCGCATTCTGTCGCAGGATGCCGAGGAGGTGATGCCGCCGCCGGCCTCGGCCAAGAAGCTGACCGATGCGCAGAAGGACATTCTTCGACGGTGGGTGGCCGCCGGCGCTGAATATCAGCCTCACTGGGCGTTCCTCGCCCCGAAGCGGCCGGAGACCCCGGCGGTGAAGGATGCGGCGTGGGCTCGCAACCCGGTCGATCAGTTCGTCCTGGCGAAGCTGGAAGCCCAGGGGCTGCACCCTCGCCCGGAGGCCGACCGCCGCACGCTGGCCCGTCGCGCTAGTTTGGATCTAACCGGGTTGCCGCCGTCGCCGGCCGAGGTTGAGGAGTTCGTCAACGACAAGGCTCCTGATGCCTATGAGCAGTACGTCGACCGGCTGATGCGGTCGCCCCGCTGGGGAGAGCACCGCGGCCGTTACTGGCTCGATGCGGCCAGGTATGCCGACACCCACGGCATCCACATGGACAACCTCCGGCAGATGTGGTCGTACCGGGATAACGTCATCGCCGCGTTCAACCGCAACCAGCCGTTTGACCAGTTCACCGTCGAGCAATTGGCTGGCGACCTGCTGCCCAATCGGACGCTAGACCAGCAGGTGGCTTCGGGGTTCAACCGCTGCAACATTACCACCAGCGAGGGGGGGGCGATCGACGCCGAGTACCTGGTGCTGTACGCCCGGGACCGAACCGAGACGACCGCCCAGGTCTGGCTGGGGTTGACCGCCGGTTGCGCGGTTTGCCACGACCACAAGTATGATCCGCTGAGCCAGAAGGAGTTTTACGAACTTTCGGCGTTCTTCAATAACACGACGCAGGCGGCGATGGACGGGAACATCGCCTCGACCCCGCCGACGGTGTTCGTGCCCGAGGCGTCGGACCGCGATCGCTGGGTGGCGCTGGTGCCCGAGGTCGTGGCGGCCCGCCAGAAACTGGACGCCCGCAAGGCCGCGGCCCGTCCGGAGTTCGACAAGTGGCTGGCTGCCGCCACGGCCGCTCCCGAGACCCTGGCGGGGTTCGTCCCCACGGCGGATTTAAAGCTCCGAGCGCGGCTGGACCCGGCCGATTCCGGAGTGATTCACCGAGAGCCGGGTAGCCCGATGGAGGATTTCACGGCCGGGGATTTCGAGAAGGATCAGCCATTCTCGGTCGCCGCTTGGGTCAAGGTGCCCGCCGGGGCCAATGGGGCGATTTTGGCCCGCATGGCGCCGGGAAACTCGCCGGCGGGTTCGTTCCGGGGCTGGGACTTTCTGCTGCAAGGCGGGAAGCTCGGTTCGCACCTCATCAGCACGTGGCCGGGCGACGCGTTGAAGGCCACCGCCGACGCCGGCCCGACCCCTGGTCAGTGGTCTCATGTGATAATGACCTATGACGGCTCGGGCAAGGCGACGGGGTTGAACTTCTATGTCGATGGCGTGAGACGCTCGGCCACCGTCGAGGTGGATGCCTTGAAGGGTTCGGTCCGCTCGCCAGTTCCGCTGAAGGCGGGGCGTCGCGATGCCGACACGATCTTGGCCGATGGCGCCATCCACGACGCGAGGATTTATGCTCGGGCGCTGCCGGCTCCGGAGGTGATGGCCCTAGTTGGTGGGAGCCGGGCGGTGCATCTCGCCTCGGTACCGGCGGAGAAGCGCGACGCGGCCGAGGTCAACGCGACCTTTGATTGGTATCTGGGGGCCTTCGACAAGCCGGCCCAGGAGTTAAGTGCCGCACTGGCCGTGCTGGAGCAGGAGCAGGGCGCCCTGACGGCCCGGGGCACGACGACCCACGTCATGCAGGAGCGTCCCGAGTCGGCGATGGCCGCGGTGCTGATGCGGGGCGATTACGACAAGCCCAAGGACAAGGTGACGCCCGGCACACCGGCGGTTTTGCCAGCGATGGTACCGGACCTGCCCCGCAACCGGTTGGGACTGGCTCAGTGGCTGCTTCGCCCCGAGCAGCCGTTGATGGCCCGGGTGACGGTGAATCGGTTCTGGCAGGAATTGTTTGGTTCGGGGCTGGTTAAGTCGACCGGCGATTTTGGGATCACCGGCGACCTCCCCTCGCACCCCCAGTTACTCGACTGGTTGGCGGTGGAGTTCCGCGAGGGAGGCTGGGACGTCAAGGCGTTTTACAAGCTGCTGGTGACCTCGGCGACTTATCGGCAGTCGGCCGCGGCCACGGCCGAGGACGCCGAGAAAGATCCGGGGAACCGCCTTTTGGCCCACGGCCCAAGGTTCCGCATGGACGCCGAAATGGTGCGTGACTCGGCCCTTTATGCCGGCGGGTTGCTGGTGGAGAAGCTGGGCGGACCGAGTGTTTATCCGTACCAGCCGGCAGGGGTCTGGGAAGCGGTGGCGATGCCCGAGAGCAACTCCAAGAAGTACATGCAGGACACCGGGGAGAAACTCTACCGTCGCAGCATGTACACGATCTGGAAGCGCTCGGCGCCGCCGGCCTCGATGGACGTGTTCAACGCTCCGAGCCGCGAGGTTTGCACGGTTCGTCGAGAGCGGACCAATACCCCGCTGCAAGCCTTGGTGACGCTGAACGACCCGCAGTTCGTCGAGGCGGCGCGGCATCTGGCGCAGTTGGCCTTACACGCCGAGGGGATCTCGGCCGACGAGGTGCCGGGGCTGGATCTCATTGCCCGTCGGCTGCTGTCTCGCCCCTTCCGCCCGGAGGAGGTGGCGATTGTTCATGAATCGCTGTCCGCCCTGTTGGCCCATTATCGGGCCCACGGGGACGAGGCGGCGCAGTTGCTGACCGTCGGCGATTCGAAGGCCGACGCGACCCTGGATGCCCCGACCCTGGCCGCGTGGACGATGCTGGCCAACGAGTTGATGAACCTTGATGAGAACCTGAACAAGTGACGTGGAGAACGAATCTCGCCCACTAGGAGGTTCCGCCGCGCCGACCGACGCGGTTCATCTCTCCCGGATCCAGTCCCCCGGGAGGTATGACGCGACGGTCGGCTCCGAAGCGGACGCCCGCCGACTCCTGGCTCAGGCCCTTCCACGTGCGGCGGAACTTCCCGAGGGCCACCCCGGACAACCTTATCCGAGTACTGCCCCTGGAATTCGGTGTTGGTATCAAAGGCATCCCGCGGAGCCGAATATCGGCAACCCACTCCCTCACCTCAAATACGCGGGTTGGACGAAGGAAAAGAAAGGGACCGGGGGGAGTTGGGGGCATCTCTTTTTTCCGTTTGAGTCGGACTGAGTCGAGGAGGGGCAAAGATGTCGTTCATGCTGGAAGTGTTCTACAGATCGCCGTCCGATGCCTCCCGTGAGTCCGCGATTACCGAGCGGGTCCAGACCTTTGCTGGGCAACCGTCGTATCGGGAAGACGCGGAGCCTGGCCGGTCGATCTGTCTGACCTATGAGTTCCCGAGTTGGGAAGCGGCGCAACGGGCTGCTTCGGATTTGCAGCGTCAAGGGGAACATGTCGAGGGGCCCGTGGATTACGGAACCTCCGAGGCCGCCCCAATCGTCCAGTCGACCCCATCCGCACATTCCCTGGAGGGCACGCGATGAACCCCCTCGAAGAATATCTCCGCAATGAGTCCCGCCGCCAGTTCCTGGGCCGGGGGGTCAATGCCGTGGGTTGGGCCGCTTTGGCGTCCTTGATGGGCAATGGTGGCCGATCGGGCTTCGCGGCCGATGCCACGACTGGCGCCGCGGGCGTGACTCCGGCGAGCAGCTTGCCGGGGCTAGCTCACTTCGCTCCCAAGGCCAAGCATGTTATCTATCTGCATATGGTGGGTGGTCCTTCGCAGATGGACCTCTACGACTACAAGCCGACGATGGCCGACTGGTATGACAAGGATTTGCCCGAGTCCATCCGCAATGGTCAGCGACTCACCACGATGACTTCGGGCCAGTCGCGATTTCCCATCGCCCCTTCCAAATACAAGTTCGCCCAGTATGGTCAGTCGGGCATGTGGGTCAGCGAGTTGCTGCCCGAGACGGCCAAGGTTGTCGATGAGATGTGCTTCATACGGAGCATGCACACCGACGCGATCAATCATGAGCCGGCCATCACCATGATGCAAACCGGTAACATGAACACCGGTCGGCCTTGCTTTGGCGCATGGGTCTCGTATGGGCTAGGTTCGGCCAACGAGAACCTGCCGACGTTCGTGGTGTTGGTGGCCAAGCCGACGAATAACGACCAGATCCAGGCGATCTCGGCGCGATTGTGGTCGTCGGGGTATCTGCCGGGGGAGCATGCGGGGGTTTCGTTCCGTAGCGGCCCCGACCCGATCCTTTATATCAACAACCCAGCGGGAGTGCCCGCCGACGTGCGGCGCAAGACCCTGGATGGTTTGCGGGCCCTTAACGAGATGACCGCCAAGTCGGTGGGCGACCCCGAGACGTTGACCCGCATCGAGCAGTACGAGCTAGCCTTCCGGATGCAGTCGAGCGTCCCCGAGTTGAATGATCTGAGCAAGGAGCCGGCCAGCACCGAGGCCCTTTACGGCGATTCGATCAAGAAGCCCGGGTCGTTCGGTCACTCGGTGTTGATGGCCCGGCGGATGGTCGAACGGGGCGTGCGGTTCGTCCAGATTTACCTGAACAACTGGGACCACCACGGCAACCTGCCTGGGCGCATGTCGTTCCAGTGCAAGGATATCGACCAGCCGTGCGCGGGCTTGCTGAAGGATTTGAAGTCGCGGGGTTTGCTGGATGAGACCCTGGTGATCTGGGGCGGTGAGTTCGGCCGGACGATTTATTCGCAGGGGGGTCTGTCTCACGAGACGTATGGTCGTGATCACCATCCCCGTTGCTTCACGATGTGGATGGCCGGCGGCGGGGCCAAGCCGGGGGCGATCCACGGCGAGACCGACGAGTTCTCGTACAACATCACCAAGGACCCGGTGCAGATCCGCGACTTCCATGCGACGGTGTTGCACCTGCTGGGGTTCGACCACAAGCGGTTCACTTATCGCTACCAGGGGCTGGACCAGCGGCTCACGAGCACCGAGCCGGCGGCGGTGGTCAAGGCTCTTCTGGCGTGAATTGGACTTTGGCCCGGTCCCGCGGAAATGCCGCCGCGGGGTCGGGTGGGGGCGAGGGTGATTGCCGGTTCGGGCCGCTTCCGGCTTCGGATGGTGTGCGAGGGCCGAAATCAAAGGTCTCCTGGTGGGAACCCCGGTGGTCGTACTGGCCGGGCCTCATTCGCGAGTTGGGACATTTGCTTCGACCCTCATCAATGGCCAAGGTTCTCTTCGTGAGCCTTTTGCTGACCGGCCTCCTGTGCATCGTCCTCCGAGCCGCGTTCCCCTTGCTTGCCTTGGGCCCCCTGCTCTGGCAGTTCCCGATCGCCAGCCTCGGCTTGTATGCGTTTGTTCTGGTCTGGGTTCCCTTTACTTCGCTCCTTCCCCCGCAGATCCACGTCACTCGCCACGGGATCATGTGCCAGGCCACTCTTGCGAAGCGGGCTGATCTGTCCGACCTGAAGCTCGTCCGGTATGCCCCGGACATGGCGCGATTGCGCGTCCGCCACGGTGGGCGGAGGCGTTCGTATGGGATCGGCAAGCCCGTGGATGTCGTGGCGATCGGCCGGCTGCTGGGCTTGCCGGTGGCGACGGTCGATGCCAGCACTCGGTTTGCCCGGTTTCGGGCCGTCCACGAGACGCGTCGGCGACGGGACCAAGGCGAGTGGGACACTCCGGGTCGTTGAGTGTGATGAGGGGAGATCGTAGGGTGAGTCGGTGACTTGATCGTGCCGACGCGCCCCTTTAGGATTTCGAAACTGTCCTGTGTTCGCCGCCCACAGGTGCGGGGTCTCTGCTTTATGAGTGCCGATCTCTTCAAGGGCCGTCCCCACCTGGGGCTCTTTGTCGGCATGCTCGCCTGGACGGGTCTGCTTCCGGGTGCCGCCCTCGCCGCGGGCCCGCATCCGGTGGTCGCCGGGTTCGAGCGGTTCGGCGATGACCCGAGGCTGGGTCCGTCCCTGGGCGGCACGGTTCTCCTGGGGGAACTGGGTTGCACCGCGTGTCACCGGGCGGAGGGGACGGCAGCGGCCTGGGTGGATCGCAAGGTGGCTCCGGTGCTGGAACAGGTGGGGTCTCGGGTCCGGCCGGGATACTTGCGGACGTTCCTGGCCGATCCTCATGGGGTCAAGCCGGGTACGACGATGCCGGATGTCCTGGGCCATTTGCCCGAGGAGGATCGTCGCGATGCCGCCGTTGCGCTCGGCGCCTGGCTGGAGACGACCGGCCAGGTGGTGGACCGTCATCCAAGTCCCAAGGCGGTCCAGGCCGGACGGGTTCTTTATCGGCAGGTCGGGTGTGTCGCCTGCCACGGCCCGTTGGACCCCGACGCCGATCGGCCGGTCGGTTCGGTGCCCCTGGGAGAGCTTGGGGCGAAATATACGGTCCCAGGGCTCGGAGCGTTCCTGTTCGAGCCTCATCAGGCTCGGCCCTCGGGGCGGATGCCGGGGTTGCGGTTGACCCGCGATGCGGCGACGGCGGTGGCCTCGGCGCTGCTGGCGGGCCAAGTCGCCCGGACCCAGCCCAACCTGGCCTATACGTATTATGAGGGGAAGTGGGACCACCTTCCCGACTTCGACGCCCTGACGCCCGTGGCCAGCGGCCAGTGCCTGGACCTCGACCCGGGCGTCACCCGCCGCCACGATGAATTCGCCCTGCGGTTCCGGGGGACGATCCGGGTTGACCGCGAGGGGGACTACACGTTTCACCTCCGGTCCGACGATGGCGGCCGGCTTCGGGTCGATGACGCCGAGGTTGTGAACAACGACGGCATCCACCCGCCGACCGAAGCGCACGGTCAGGTTCACCTTGCCGCGGGCCGGCATCTCCTGAGCGTCGAGTTTCTGCAGGGGACCGGTGACTACGAGTTGGAAGGTTCCTGGGAAGGACCCGGCCTGCCTCGCCAGGAGCTTTCTCCCGAACCCCTCGACGGTGGCGGAACCGTGGCGCCGACGGTTCCTCCCCCGCCCGATCCGGCGATTGTGGCTCGCGGGCGCGACCTGTTCGCCACCCTTGGTTGCGCCTCCTGCCACGCCTTCCGCGAGGGGGAGAAGGTGATCGAGCCCGGGCAGATTTACGCGCCTCTGGCGAATCTCCGTCCCGGTGAGGGCTGCCTGGCGACGGAGCCCAAGGGGGTCGCGCCTCGCTATGGCCTTGATGAAGTTCAACGGGGCACGTTGACAACGGCTCTGGCGTTCCTGACGAAGCCCGAGGCGCCGTCGCCGACGCCCAAGGATCTCGTCACCCGGTCGATGGCGGCCTTGAACTGCTATGCCTGCCATGCTCGAGACGGCCTGGGCGGGCCGGGACCGGAGGGCTCGGGCGCGTTCGAGACGACTCAGGCGGAGATGGGGGATGAGGGGCGCATTCCTCCCCTGCTGGATGGTGTGGGCGCGAAGCTGCGGGCCGATTATCTGGCCGGAGTTTTGGCGGAAGGGGCGAAGGAGCGGCCCTACATGCTGACTCGGATGCCCAAGTTCGGCGCTTCGGTCGCTGGCGGCCTGGGAGATCTGTTCGCGAAGTTGGACCTGGATGCCATCCCCACCGTGCCTCCGGTGGAGTTCTCGGAGCCGGCTCGCAAGGTCAAGGCGGCGGGGCGGCTGCTGGTGGGGAGTCAGTCGTTGAGCTGTGTCGCCTGCCACACGTTCCAGGATGTGCGGGCTCAGGGGATTCAGGCGATCGACATGACCACGATGACCCGTCGACTGCGCCGGGACTGGTTCTTCCGCTACCTGCCCGACCCCGCGGTGCTTCGGCCCGGGACGCGGATGCCTTCGTCCTGGCCCGAGGGGCAGAGCGTTCAGCCTTCGGTTTTGAATGGTTCGACCCCCCACCAGATCGAGGCGATCTGGGATTACCTGTCCGACGGTCGCGACGCCGCCCCGCCGGTGGGACTGGGACGTGATCCGATCCCCTTGGTCCCGACCGACTCGCCGATCGTCTACCGAAACTTCATCAAGGGGGTGGGCCCCCGGGCGATTGGCGTGGGCTACCCCGAGCAGGCCAACCTCGCCTTTGACGCGAACAATCCCCGGCTTGCGCTGATCTGGCAAGGTGGGTTCATCGACGCGGCTCGCCACTGGATCGACCGAGGTGAGGGTTTTCAGCCGCCGATGGGAGACAACATCCTGGCGCTGCCCGCCGGCCCGGCCTTCGGCAGCCTGGCGAATCCCGAGGCTGCGTGGCCCGACGCCCCAGCGGCGCGATTCCGGGGCTATCGGCTCGATTCCGCTGGTCGGCCGACGTTTCTTTATGACGTGGGCGACGACCGCGTGGAGGACACCTTCACCCCCCTGCCCCCGACGAATCCCTCGGGATCGCCCGGGTTCTCGCGGAGTCTGGTTCTCAACGGCCCCGCCCCCGAGACTCCTTTGACATTTCGCGCCGCGGTGGTTGAGAAGGTCGAGCCCCTGGCCGATGGCTGGTACGACCTGGGCGGCGGGTTCAAGATGCGGTTATCTTGTGGCGATGCCAGGCCGATCGTTCGGCAGGCTGGGGGGAAGGCGGAGTTGTTGATCCCCGTGGAGTTCCGCGAGGGTCGGGCGAAGATCGTCCAGGACTTCGACTGGTGAACTCGACCGAGAGGACGCGGGCCGCGAAACCCCAGGCGTCGGAGGCGAAACCGTCGCTCTCCGCCCCCTATCGCTTTCGGACCCTTCGAGGCGCTTTGCTCGCCGGGCTGGCCCTGGGCGTTTCGGGTTGGCTCATCGGGATCTTGAACGCCAGGACGGGCTACTCCTTCCAGGGCGGAGCACCGAACGGCTTTCCCCTGGCCCGGGCCGCCACGGTTTCGGCCGTTTATGCGATCGGTGCTGTCCTCGGCCGGATCGTCTATCAGGCGACTAGCGGTCGTTGGGATGCCTCAGCGATGGCAATCCCGCTCTTTGCTTGCATTACCCCCATGATCTCGTGGAATGCCAAAATCGAGGCGGGGAACCCCCTGCTTCCGAGCCTCGCGGCCCCGGCCCTCGTCATGAGTTTCTTCGTGAGTGTCCTGAGCCTTGTGGGACTTTGGAATCGACGGACGCGACACCGCGGTACTCCGTCCGTACCAAGCCCTGGCGGCTGATCGGGTGAATCGTTTTCTGGTTCGAGGATTCGTTCCATCCGGCCCGATGCCTCGCGGATCGAAGGGGTTCGAAATTCATGCACCGCAACCGGCTCCTCGCCCTGGCCTTGGCCGTACTGCTGGCCCCGCTCACGCTCCGGGCTGATGAACCTCCGAAAGAATCGGACTACTATGCCATTCGGCCCTACGCGATTCCCGAGGGGGTCGTGCTGGAGGCTGGGGGCCTGGAGATGATGCCCGATGGCCGGTTGGCCGTGGCGACTCGTCGGGGGGAAATTTACCTGGTTGAGCACCCTGATGCCGCCGACCCGGCCGTGGAGTCGAAGTTCACTCGTTGGGCCCATGGCCTTCATGAGGTTCTGGGCCTGGCGTGGCGGGATGGCTGGCTGTATGCGACCCAGCGCGGGGAATTGTCCCGGTTAAAGGACTCCGATGGCGATGGCCGGGCGGATGTCTTCGAGGATGTGGCTGACTCCTGGGGCGTTAGCGGCGACTACCATGAGTATGCGATTGGGTCGAAGTTCGATCGGGATGGGTTCCTGTGGATCGCCCTGACCTTGACCGGCTCGTTCACCAGCGATGCCCCTCTGCGCGGTTGGGCGTTGCGGGTTTCGGCCGATGGAAAACAGGTCATCCCGACGTGCAGCGGGTTGCGGTCGCCGGGCGGGCTGGGGATGGATGCGGCGGGGGCGATGTACTACACCGAGAATCAGGGGCCCTGGAACGGCGCGTGTGCCTTGAAGCATCTGGAGCCGGGGACGTTTGTTGGCCACCCCGGCGGGTTGTCCTGGTATGGGGCGGCCAAGGCGTATTCGCCTTTGGCCGATGCGTTGCTGGGGGATCGGCCGGCCGACCCGCAAAGTCATTCGCGAATGGCGGTGGAGGTGGGCAAGATCCCCAAGTTGCGGGCGCCTGCGGTGTATCTGCCATATCGCAAGATGGGGCAGTCGGCCAGTGGGATCGCCTGCGACCTGACGGGCGGGGCGTTTGGGCCGTTTCGCGAGCAATTGTTTGTCGCCGACCAGGCCGCCAGCACGTTGATGCGGGTCGACCTGGAGACGGTCGATGGACGACGTCAGGGGGCGTGCTTCCCGTTCCGAGAGGGGTTCGGATCGGGGAATGTGCCGATCTTGTTTGGTCCCTCGGGTAAGCTCTATGTCGGTGGAACCGGAAGGGGCTGGGGCTCTCGGGGCGGCAAGCCGTTCGCCCTGGAGCGTCTGGACTGGACCGGCAAAGTTCCCTTCGAGATTCTCAACATGAAAGTCCAGCCCGACGGCTTCGTGCTGGGCTTCACCCAGCCGGTAAACCTGGCCACGGCCTCCGACCCGAAGGCGTATCGCCTGAGCACTTACACGTACATTTATCAGCCCGATTACGGGAGCCCCGAAGTGGATGGCACCGTCCCCACGATCGGGCGCGTCGAGGTCGCGGGGGATGGGCTTTCGGCTCGCCTGTTCGTGGAAGGGCTTCAGGTCGGCCATGTCCACGAACTGCACGCCGAGGGAGTTCGCTCGGCCGAGGGTTCGCCGCTGCTTCATCCGGAGGCGTATTACACCCTGAACGCCCTGCCCCATTGAATGAGGAACGATCCGTCCGGGGATGTGGACCGTTTGGCCCAACACTGCCGCGTCGTGCTGTTTTGGGAGGGCGTTCGAGATCCGTCCGAGCCGCGGGGGAATCGCACGGGTCTCGGGGCAGGGCTTCGCCGAACCGGCATGTCGTCCCTCCGGGACTTGGCGCGTTCAACGCGTCGCTGTCCTGGGTTGACGCCCCAGTCTACAGGATACCGCCCCTTCGGAGCTTGAGAGACGATGTCGAGTTGGATGACTCTCGAGGTCCGGATGCCTTTTGCCAGTTGGCGAAGGCGATTGGCGTGGGAGCATGCTCTTCCGGGTGGATGCTTTTGATCGCAATGGGACAGGATTGCAAACTTTCTGGCGAAAAATTGTCTAAATCTTGCACGAAAATTAGTCAAGGACTTGCCTTGGAGGGTTCTGGCTTCTCTAATTCCATTACATCTCTCTCGCAGCGAATCCCATCTCCGCGACGCCCTTTTGCGAGGCTCTTACTCTATGCCTTTGCTCTTCTTTTTGCTGGTTCTGGCGTTTCCTCCACTGATGGTTCTGGTGCCGACCCTGGCTCACCCGGGGGATTTCGCATCCCAGGGTGTTCCCGGTTTGAAGATGATCCTGATGGTTGAAGGGGTCCTGCTGGTGGGCTACGGCCTGTCCTTACTGGAGCGTCGTCGCCTTCATGGGGCGCACTCGGCGGTGGGCGCGTCGAGATCGGCCAAGGTTTCCGGACGATCGGCCTCGGCCCGGGTCCTGGCCGGGCATTGATCGGGCTCAGAGCAGCGCGGTCGTTTCCGGCAGGCCGAACATCAGGTTGAGGTTCTGGATCGCGACTCCGGCAGCGCCCTTGAGCAGGTTGTCCAGGCAGGAGAGGACCAGGATGTGGCCTCGGACGACCCGGATGGCCAGGTCGCAGAAATTGGTGTGAGTGGAGTCCTTGGTGGCCGGCAGGCGGTCGCGGACGCGGATGAATGGGCTGTCCTGGTAGAAGGTTCGGTAGAGGTCCGTCAGGTCGCTTTCGACGGGTGACCCCTTGGGACGGGCGTAGATCGTGGCGAAGATGCCCCGGTCCATGGGCATCAGGTGGGGGGTGAAGAGGACCTCGACCGGGTCGCCCCCGTCGGCGACGTTGGTGAGAACCTGTTCGATCTCGGGGGTGTGGCGGTGGCGGCCGACTCCGTAGGCGGAGACGCTTTCATTCGCTTCGGGGAAGTGAAGGTTGGGCTTGGGGGATCGGCCCGCTCCGGTGACGCCACTCTTGGCGTCGATGATGATGCCGGTGCGCTCGATGAGGTCGTGGGCGATCAGGGGGGCCAGACCGAGGATGCTGGCCGAGGTGTAGCAGCCGGGATTGGCGATCAGGTTCGCGGTGGGGATCGCCGGGCGAAACAGCTCGGGCAGGCCGTAGACCGCTAAGGCGAGGCCCTCGGGGTCGTCGTGGGGATGGTCGTACCACTCGGTGTAGACCTGAGCGTCCTTGAGACGGTAGTCGGCGCTGAGGTCGATGACGCGGACGCCCCGTCGCCGGAGGTCGGGCACGATGGCGAGGCTGGCGGCGTGGGGCAGGCCGAGGATCGCCAACTGGGCGGCTCCGGCGATTCGGTCGGCGTCGAAGGGTTCGCAGTTCAGATCGGTTCGGCCGGCGAGGGAGGGGTGGACGGCGTCGAGGCGGGGGGATTCGTCGGCGCGGGAGGTCGCCACCGTCAGGCGGGCCGAGGGGTGTCGCAGGAGGATCTTGATCGCCTCCAGCGCAGCGTATCCCGAGGCTCCCACGATCGCCACGTCGATCATCGCCGCTCCCTCCCCTTTCCGAATCCGATTACGATTCCCGACGCCAGGAGCGACGCCGCCGAGATCGCCAGGCCGATCGTGACGTCTCGGCCTCGATAGGCCAGATGCAAGGTTTGCGGGCCCGACGTGGTTTTCGGCACCTTGACCGCCATCCAGCCGCCAAAGGCCGGGAGGATTTCGGCGGGTGCGTCGTCGTTCCAGAAGGCCCGCCATTCCGGGTCGTGCCGGACCGAGAGGATGACGACGCCAGGCCCTTGCCCGTCAATCTCGACGTTTAGATGCTCGGGGTCGGGGGCCTTCCACGTCAAGGGTTCGGCCGACTGGAAGAGGGTCATCACGGTCGAGGGGTTCGCGCTGGAGAGGTCGGCGAGGGTGGGGAGGAGCCAGGCTCGGGACGTCGGCGAGGGGGCTTGCCAGAGTCTCCAGGTCGGGTTGGCTCCGCGGATGTCCTTCCAGGAAGCGCCGTAAGTCCAGGCGGTGAGGGCTGGGTCGTGGATCGCCTCGAAGTGGCCGCCGGGATTCCAGGAGGGGGCGACCCGGCCGATGGACGCTGAGGCGAAGGGGTCGAAGAGGCGGAAGCTTGCTCCGGCGACCCGAAGCGCCTCGGCTGTGCGGGCATCGGCGGCCAGAGTTCCCATCGGTCCGTCGGCGAGCCTGGCCAGCCAGGGGAGGGCCGGCAGGTCGATCGTGCGGAAGTATTCCAGGGGGGCGGCGCCGACGACCATCGGCAAGTTCCCCAGAGGGTCGACCACCCTGGTCCCGGGCGGCTCGGCGGCCAGCCGGGCCAGGACCGGGCTTTGCTGGGCCAGGGAGCGGATGGGGGCATCGTCTCCGGGGCGGTCGCGTCCCAGGAGGAGGAGGTCGGCGGCCGTGAGAGCCAGAAGGGCCGTGGGCAGGAGTTTTGGGCGGCGATGGGCCAGGGGGATCAGGGCGATGAGGACCAGGACGAGCCCGGCGGAACTTCCGAGTTCGCGGAGGTAAATTCCGCCTCGCTCTCGGTCCAATCGTAGCCCCCCGGCTGGGACAGGGCCCTGTCCGTGGCGGGCCTGGGCGACGAGGACCCGGAGGTCGGCCTGGGGGCGGCGGGCCTCGGCCATCGCCTCTTGGAAGGTGTTGGGCGTGCCGAAGGGCAGACGCGCGGCCGACTGGGCGAAGGGGCGGGACAGAGCGGGTAAGCCGGGTCTTTCGGTGCTGGCCAGGGCCGCCTCGAAGGTCAGGATCAGCAGGGCCGGCGCCGCGATCGCCCCGAGAGCGAATCGGCCCAGGGCTCGGCCGGGGCGGGTCCAGGTGGGCAGGGCGTCGAAGCCCTTTCCCGACAGGATCGCCAGGGCCAGGGTCGTCCCAAGTTCCCATCGCGCCGGGGCTCGGAAGAAGGAGAATCCCGGCAGCCTTGCCAGAAGGCCGAACCCGGGGACGTAGCGTCCGAGGGCCAGGAGCAGCGTTCCGGCGGCCAGGGCCGTCAGGAGGAGGACGGTAGGGTCTCGGCGGACGTCTCGGCCGATCGCGCCGAGGGCCAGGAGCAGCGGGGCGAGGCCGAGGTAGAGGAGGTTTTCCTCGGGCGAGGTGTGGAACGGGTCCCAGGCGACGGGCCTCCAGAGGGGCGAGACGTGGAAGAGGCGGGGGGCGACGAGGTTGACGAGGTGGAAGGGGGTGGCGGCGAACTCGGCGAGGTAGTCCTCGTCGCGCTGGACCGCGGCGAGGGCGGCGAGTCGGGCGCTGGGGACGAGTTGGGCGGCGGCCAGGAGGCCCGCGGCGAGGGTTGCCAGGGCGATCGTCCCAGCGCCCTGGGCTCCTCGTCTTGAAATCAGGCCCCACGCAGCGATTGCGGCCACGCCCACCTGGGTGACGAAGGCCAGTTGGAAGTGGCCCGGCAAGGCCTGGAGGGCCAGGACCGCGGCGAGGGTCCAGCCGTCTCGGCGGGTTCCTTCGCTCCGGGCCAGGGTCGCGGCGAGGCCCCAGGCCCAGGGCATCCAACTGGCGCTGGTGTAGGACCAGGAATGGGGCTGGTGGACCAGGGCGAACCCCGAGGCCGACCATGCCAGGGCCGCCAGCGACGCGCCCCAGGGCGAAACACCGAAGCGTCGAGCCGCCCAAAATCCTCCCAGGGCTCCCCAGGACGTGTGAAGGAGGAGGGAGGCGGTGAAAGCGGCCTCCAGGGGCAGAAGGCCATAAAGGACCCAGTGGGGGGGATAGAAGGCGCCGATCTGGCTTTCGCCGATGGCGGGAAAGCCGTAGCCCCAGAGGTCGTTCCAGAGCGGGAGGCGCCATTGCCGAAGGGCCCTGGCCAGGCCGGCCATGAGGCCGATCTGGAACCGGGTCACGTCGCCACCGGCCGGCATCCGCCCGCCCAGGCCGATCGGCCAGAGCCAGGCGGCCAGGGTTGCCAGCAGGACAACCGGCGGCCCCGCCCCTCGCCAACGGCCCGTCACGCCCGCCCCGATCGCGTCGCCATGATTTTCTCGGCCACCCCCCACGTCTCCCGGCTCCGCTCTCGTTGGTCGAGGGGATCTTACTCCGGAGGCGTCAGCGGGCGAAAGGCGGGCGAAGTTGGTCAACGGCCGCTCCGCGAACTAGGGTTCTCGCAGGACCGTCCTCGGGGCCGATCCTGGCCCGGGGGTTTCCCCGCCGAGAGCGACCCTCCCCCGGACCTTCGTAGGGTGATGCCGGATGAGTGTTTTTGAGCGATCCGACGAGGAAGGCCGGCTGGCCGCGCTGGAACTTCATGGGGTCCTGGACACGGGGCCCGAGGCCGCCTTTGACGACCTGGCCCGGCTGGCCGCCCAGATTTGCGGGACGCCGATCTCGTTGATGAGCCTGGTCGGGCGGGACCATCAGTGGTTCAAAGCCCGGCTCGGGCTGGATGTGGACCAGACGCCCCGGGCCGTGTCGTTCTGCGACCATGCGATTCGCCAGTCCGGCGTTTTCCAGGTGACCGATGCTTCGGTCGATGAGCGGTTCGCCGCCAATCCCCTGGTCACGGGACCGCCCAACATTCGGTTCTACGCCGGGGCTCCGCTGGTCACTCCCGAGGGCCACGGCCTGGGGACACTCTGCGTCATCGACCATCGTCCTCGCGAGTTGACGCCCGAGCAGGTCGAGGCCCTGGCGGCGCTGGCCCGTCAGGTGATGGCCCAGTTGGAGTTGAGGCTCCGGGTAGGCGAACTCCATAAGGTGATCGACGAGGGGAACCGAACCGAGGAGGCGTTGCGACTCAGCGAGGCCGAGGCCCGGAAGCTCGCCCTGGTCGCCAGCCGAACCGACAACGCGGTGATCATCGCCGACGCCCAGGGCCGCATCGAGTGGGTCAACGAGGGGTTCACCCGGATCACCGAATACTCGCCTGAGGAGGTGATCGGGCGAACTCCCGGCTCGTTCCTCCAGGGTCCGGAAACCGACCCGGCGACGGTGGTCCGGATGAAGGAGCATGTTGACCGCGGGGAGGGGTTCCACGCCGAGATTCTGAACTACTCGAAATCGGGGCGGAAGTACTGGCTGAACATTGAGGTGCGTCCGATCCACGACGCTTCGGGCCGGCTCAGCCAGTTCATCGCCATCGAGAGCGACATCACCAAGCGCCGGGCGGCCGAGGCTCGGCTGAGGCTGCTGGAGGCCGCCGTCGAGCAAGCCAACGACGTGATCCTGATCACCGAGTCCGAGCCGATCGACCAGCCCGGCCCCCGGGTCGTCTACGTCAATCCGGCGTTTACCCGGGCCACCGGCTACGCTTCGGAGGAGATCGTCGGCCTGACACCGCGAATCTTGCACGGGCCGGGAACCGACCGCGAGAGTTTGGACGACCTGCGGCGACGACTGCGGAAGTGGAAGCCGATCCGGACCGAGTTGCTGAACTATCGCAAGGACGGGTCGGAGTTCTGGGTTGAACTGAACATCCGCCCGGTGGCCGACGCCTCGGGCTGGTACACCCACTGGGTGTCAGTGCAGCGAGACATCACGGCGAGGAAGCATGCCGAGGCCGAGGAGCGTCGGCAGGCCGAGTCGGCCCTTCGCGAGAGTCGCGAGCAGATGCGGACGGTGGTCACCGCGGCGCCGATCATCCTGTTCGCCCTGGACGGCGGCGGTCGGTTCACGCTGGCCGAGGGGCGGGCCCTGGAGCAGGTTGGCGGCGGAATGGGTTCGTGGATTGGTCGGGACGCGGCGGAACTGCTGGGGGAGGAGCCCCAGGCCGCGGCGGACCTGCGGGAGGCGCTTCGCGGCGAGGCGGTCGAGTCGCTGGCGACCATCGGGGAGCGGACGTTCGACTGCCGCTACACGCCTCGCCTCGGCGCCGGGGGGCAGGCCGAGGGCTTGATCGGGGTGGCGGTCGACGTCACCGAGCGGGTCCTCTCCGAACGTCAGATTCACCTGCTCAACGCCCGACTGGAGCAGCGGTTGGGGCGACTGGACGCCCTGAGGCGGATCGACCTGGCGATTTCCTCGAGCCTGGACCTGAGCTTGACGCTGGGGACCGTGCTGGACCAGGTGATCTCGGAGCTTCGGGTGGACGCGGCGGCGGTGCTGCTGACTGGCGTGCACGACCTGGGGCTGGAGTACGCCGCGGGGCGTGGCTTCCGGACGGGGGGGATGGCCGCGACCTCGCTGAGGCCGGGGGAAGGTTACGCCGGCTCGGCCGTCCTGGAGCAGCGGCGCGAGTCGGTGCCGGACCTGGCGGCCGCCAATCCCCCCTTCTGCCGGGAGTCGCTGGTGGCCGGCGAGGACTTCACGACCTATTACGCCGTCCCCTTGGTGGCCAAGGGGCAGGTGCGGGGCGTCCTGGAGGTCTTCCACCGATCGCCCCTGAACCTCAGCGTTGAGTGCCTCGGCTTTCTCGACGCGCTGGCCGGTCAGGCGGCGATCGCCATCGACAACGCCAGCCTGTTCCGCGACTTGCAGCGTTCCCACGCCCAACTGGTGGCGGCCTACGACGCGACCATCGGCGGGTGGGCCCGCGCCCTGGACCTGCGCGACAAGGAGACCGAGGGGCACTCTCGCCGCGTCACCGAGATGAGCGTGCGGCTGGCCCGGGCGATGGGCGTTGATGAGGCCGAGATCGTCCATATCCGCCGAGGGGCGCTGCTGCACGACATTGGGAAGCTGGCGATCCCCGACGCCATCCTGCTGAAGCCCGGCGGGCTCGACGAGGCCGAGTGGGAGGTGATGCGCCGCCACCCCCAGTACGCCTTCGAGTGGCTGGCGTCGATCCCGTTCCTCCGGCCGGCCCTGGACATCCCCCACGCCCACCACGAGAAGTGGGACGGGACGGGGTATCCCCGAGGCATTGCCGGCGAGCAGATTCCCCTGTCCGCGCGGATTTTCGCGGCGGTGGATGTGTGGGACGCCCTGCGTTCGGACCGTCCCTACCGACGGGGTTGGCCCGAGGCGAAGGTGATCGAGCACCTGCGGGGCCTTTCGGGCGGCCACCTGGAGCCGTCGGTGGTCGAGGCGTTCCTGAGCCTGCTGGCGGCCGACCGCGCCCTGGCGGCCGAGCCCCTCGCCCCGGTTCCCGAGACGCTGGAGATCCAGATTCGTCGCGCCTCCGAGGCGATCCTCCAGTTGGAGGCCGAGCGTACCGAACTGGCGGAGGCCAATGCTCGGCTGACCGAACTGTCGCAGACCGACGAGCTGACCGGCCTGAAAAACCGCCGCAATTTCGCCGAGGCGTTGGAGTCGTCGTTCTCGCTGGCCTGTCGACGGGGCCGTCCGTTGTCCCTGATCCTGCTGGATGTTGACCACTTCAAGAAGTACAACGACCAGTACGGCCACCAGACCGGGGACGATGTCCTGCGGTCGGTGGCGGCCCTGCTGATGGAATGCACCCGTCGCGAGGACCTCGTCACCCGTTACGGCGGCGAGGAGTTCATGATCTTGATGCCCGACGCCGACGTGTCCGCCAGCCGGGAAGCCGCCGAACGGATCCGCGCCGCCTTCGCCGAGCGAGCCTGGCCCAAGGCGCAGGTTTCGGCCAGCCTGGGAGTCGCGACCTCCGACGACGAGACCCTGGGAGCCAGCGACCTGGTCGACGAGGCGGACGCGGCCCTGTACCAGTCCAAGCGAGGCGGTCGGAACCGGGTCACCCATCACCGAGACTCACGATACGCCGGGGTGGCCCACTGCGCCTGAAGGCCGTTTCCCGTCTTGATCGGTGTAAGCCTTACAAACCTCGGTGGCCGTCCAATGCCTTGACAGGCGACCATTCTTGCCGAACTCCTTTCGGGGCCGGGACTTTTGGTCCGATCCGGCGGAGGGTTGGCGCGAGGCTGGATCCCTCGGCACGGCAGATGCACTGGGTTTCCCTCAAGTCGGCTCGACGTCGTGTCGACTTCCGCCCGGTGCTCTCAAGGAGGAAGAGCCATGCTAGTCCTGAGCAGGAAGCTCGGTCAGGGGTTTCGGATTGGCCCCGATATCCTGGTGACGATCGTCAAGGTAGATCGTCATTCGGTCCGCATCGGCATTGAGGCCCCGCCCGAGGTGTCGGTCTGCCGGGAAGAGTTGGCCCCCCTGGGGCTGGAACTCACGCTCCCAGTCCGATCCGAGGCGGCCTGAGTGGCATGCGGGAGGTAGCGGCGCGGCCGGGCGTTGGCGTGTGGATGCGTTTGATTTTGGAATGGCGACGGGGTCCGGTCGAGCGATATTCTGGGGGAGACCGCACGATTTCGAGGACTTCGCGATGCCCGGACCCTGCCGACGATCGGTTGTTGGTGGTTTGTTCGCGGTCCTGGGCCGGTTCTTGCTGGTGTCCGCGTGCACGTTCACGGGACTGGTCGTGGGCGTGGGTTATGAGCTTCAGCGGGCGGCCTTGCTTGCCTCCCCTCCTTCCCGAGCGACCCTGGGGATGGAATCGTCGGGTCTGGTGGACGCCCTCGCACTGATGATGGACCTACTGATTGGGGCGGCCGGTGGGACGTTGCTCGGCCTGCTGGTGGGGATCGTCGCGATGGTGGCCGGCGACGGGCGGGGGGCGGAGGGGCGCCACCGAAGGCCGGTCGCGAGGGTTGAGCATCTCGGCGTGCCCGGGCGTATCCGTCGGATCGCGCCGGACTGGTGGGTGGGCGGCGCGGCCTTCGGATCGTTAAGATGTGCTTCGGGGATGACGCGGGCGGGGAGAGGCCTGGGATGACGACGGAGCGCCAGGTCCGGCCGGAGGCCGGCGGTGGGGTGGTCGAGGAGATCGAGGTTCGCGGGCACATTGTCGACTCGCTGCTGCTGCCCAAGATTCTTGACCGCATCCTCCAGATGGGCGGGACGTTCGAGATCCGCGAGTGCACCATCGGCGCTCGACGGGTCGACCCGAGTTACGCGCGGATCGCCGTGCGCGCCTCGGACGCCGCGGGGCTGGATGAGATCCTGGGCGACCTGGTCGAGCATGGGGCCTCGGCGGTTCACCCCGAGGACGCCCGCGTTGTCGACGCCGACATCGCCGGGGCGTTCCCCGAGGGGTTTTACAGCACCACCAACCAGCGGACCGAGGTGCGGCTGGGGGGACGGTGGGTCGAGGTGGCCGACCAGGAGATGGATTGCGGGCTGGCGGTGGATGCCGGGGCAAAGACGGCCCGCTGCGTGGCGATGACCGAGGTGAAGGTCGGTCAGCCGATCGTGGTGGGTTATGATGGGGTGCGCGTGATTCCGGCGGAGCGGCCCCGAGAGGCCAGCCCGTTCGGATTCATGAGCAGCGGGATTTCCAGCGAGAAGCCCAAGGCGGTGAGCCTCGCGGCGGTGGCCGGGTCGATCCGGTCGACGCGGGCGTCCGGCCAGAAGGTGCTGTTCGTCGGAGGTCCGGCGATTGTCCATACCGGGTCGGCGCCTCACGTCGCGGCCTTGATCCGTGGGGGATGGATTCAAACGCTGTTCGCTGGCAATGCCCTGGCCACTCACGACATTGAGCAGGCCCTCTACGGCACGAGCCTGGGGGTGTCAATGACTCATGGAGAGGCTCTGGAGCATGGCCACGAGCATCACCTGCGGGCGATCAACACCATCCGCCGGCTGGGAGGAATCGCCAAGGCGGTCGAGGCGGGGGTTTTGAACTCGGGGATCATGTACGAGTGCATCAAGGCGGGGGTCGAGGTCGTGCTGGGCGGTTCGGTCCGCGACGATGGCCCCTTGCCCGAGGTGTTTACCGACACCTTGCAAGCTCAGGCGAAGATGCGCGGGGCCGTGAAGGGGGTGGGATTCGCCCTTTTGATCGCCACGGCGTTGCACTCGATCGCCACGGGGAATTTGCTGCCGGCCTGGGTCAAGGCGGTTTGCGTCGACATCAACCCGGCGACCTTGACCAAGCTGGCCGACCGCGGCTCGTTCCAGACGATTGGCCTGGTGACCGACGTCGAACCGTTTCTGCGCAGCCTGGCGGCGGAGTTGGTTGGCGAGGGTGACTCCTGACCGACACCGAACGAACGCGGGAGGAGTTTTCGCCGCCATGTGCAGCCCCGACACCCCTCGCATCTTGATGTGCCCGCCGGATTTCTATGGGATCGAGTACGAGATCAACCCGTGGATGGATCGGAAGGTGGGCAGCGACCCGGCCGAGGCGCGTCGTCAGTGGCAGGCCCTTCATGACACGTTGGTGGGTTTGGGAGGGACGGTCGAACTGATGGAGCCAGTGGCGGGACTGCCGGATCTGGTCTTTACGGCGAATTCGGGACTCATCCTGGGCGAACTGTTCCTCAGTTCGCGGTTTCGCCACGGGGTCCGACAGGGAGAGACGCCGCACTATGACGCCTGGTTCGCGTCGAGAGGGTTCCGGGTGGAGACCCTGCCGCCGAACCTGTACTTCGAGGGGGCCGGCGACGCCCTGTTCTGCGGAGAAACGCTGTTTGGCGGCTATCGGTTCCGCTCCGACGCTCGCAGCCACCTGTGGATTGGCGAGCGGCTGGGCGTTGCGGTTTTGCCCTTGGAGCTGGTCGACCCGCGGTTTTACCACCTGGATACTTGCTTCTGCCCCCTGGACGCGGGCGCCGCAGTGTACTACCCCGGGGCGTTCGATGATTATGGGCGGTCGGTGCTGCGGGATCAGATTCCGACCTTGATCGAGGTGTCGGCCGAGGAGGCGGTGTCGTTCAGTTGCAACGCGGTGGTGGTAGGCCGATCGGTAGCGCTGAACGTGGGTGCGCCGAAGCTGGCGAAGTCGCTCCAGGAGGCGGGGTTCGTGGTCCATCCGCTGCTGCTGACGGAATTCATCAAGGCGGGGGGGTCGGCCAAGTGCCTGACGTTCCGCGTCGATGGCGAGGAGGCCGCCCCCTGGCGGAAGGTCTCTGAATCTTCGCCATTTGAAGCGGAGAAAGGAGGACGGATCGAATCAGGCCCCCGCTCGCGGTAGGGGCGAGTTTTGCTGGTAGTGCTTCAAAATTCGTTCGATGATCTGCTCGGCCGACAGTGGATTCGGCAGGTTGCCTTCGCGGGTGGCCCACGGCCTGCCGGGATGAAGCGTGTCCCACGGTGATCGCGTGTTGGCTCGCGTCGTGGGTGCGTCGCCGTGCTTTCCAAAACCATAACAAATGCCGACCTCATCATTCCAGATCGGCTTGAACCGTCCGATCAGGTAGTCTTCCGCCGTTCGCTGCCAGGCGCTACGGACAACCAGATACCGGCATTCGAAATCCAAGAGCTGGATGAACGGTTCGACGTCCGTCGCCCTGGCGTGTTTTTCCGCCTGCCGGACGCTCCGGGCATGGTCGTTGTTCAGACGCCCGTAGAGCCGTTCTCCCTGTTCGATTGGGGTGCGAGCATCGAGTGTCGCAGGATCGGCTTTGCCGACGTAGATCGGCGTGTTCGAGCCGCAGATCGGCTGGTACGCCGGGAAATCACCGATGTAATAAATCGCATAGACACCCGAGCCGTAGAAGCGTGGCGTGGAACCGAGTGGGCCGCGCGGCTGCTCCAGCATTGTGTCCCCGATGAGTTTGCCGACGATCTCGGGATTGGCGGGGTCGAAAATGAGGCCAGGCAGCCGTACCGGATCCAGACCGGACGCCGCTTGCTCAAGCCGAAGGATCGTTTCTCCAATCAGGGCGCGCAATTGCCTTCGGCGTGGCGGATTGATCGCGGAAATGTCGGCCGCGGCCATGTCTTCCGGCAGGACGTCGAGAAGAGCCCGCAAGGCATCGGCGACTGCGGCGGCATCCATGTCAGCTCCCCTTCTGGAGTCGGGCATGAATCCCTTCAGCGATGACCTGGCCGAGCGTTACCGGGACAGCGTTTCCGAGTTGCCGCATGCTCTCGGTCCACGAGCCGAAAAACCCGTATTCGTCAGGGAAGGTTTGCAGTCTCGCCGATTCGCGGACGGTGAAGTACCGCACCCGGCCATTGTCGAACGCCACCATGTTTTCGCCGCCCGGCACGCCGTGGTCACCAGCCTTCAGCGTTTTCGCTGGCTCATCGAGGGGACTGCCTGTGTGGCCAGGATAGGACCTAGCGCCGGACACCAGTCGGTGGTTCAGGAATTCGCCGTCAACGGCGGGGCCTTCGGGATCGGGCAGGCCCACCAGGGCGTCACGCACCGTAAGCCAGGGCTTGGTCAGCGGCCTGAGCAATTTAAGGTCAATTCGATCCTTGACCCGAGGCGAGACCGTGGGACGCCTCGTCAATGGGACGCGATGCCGGTCCCAATATTCGCCGGTGATCCATTTATCGAACAACAGCGATTCCTCGGAATGCGTCTCCTCGGGAAACGACCATTCCAGATCGAGGTCGGAGCGGAAAGCCACGATGATGACCCGCTCCCGCCGTTGGGGCACGCCGTAATGGGCGGCGTTGAGTAGCCGAAACACGGGGCGATAGGACAGGCCGTCATGCCGGCCGCGGGTATGGTGCCGCTCCAGTCGAGACAGGTGCGAAACCCACTCCTCGCCCGGTTTGTGCTCGAGTTCCGGGTGAGAAATTTGTAGAAGCACATATTCAAAATACTTGGCGAAGGATTCCCGGAGCAATCCCTTCACGTTCTCGAACATGACCACCTTTGGCTTCAATTCGCGGACGGCACGAACGGCTTCGGGAAACATGTTCCGCGTGTCGTCATATCCGAGATGCTTGCCGCCGATCGAGAAGGGCTGGCAAGGAGGGCCGCCCGCGAGGAGGTCGAGACCGTTGCCGTGGGTGGAATAGTTGAAGCACCGAACGTCCCCCTGGAACAATGGCCAGTCGATCACGCCGCGTTGGTTGTTGTGCCGGATGGTGCCGCACGCATTCCCGTCCCACTCAACCACCGCCTCATGCCGAAACCCGGCCCTAGCGATGCCAAGGGCGAGGCCACCGGCTCCCGCGAATAATTCCAACGAACGCATCGGCATCATCCCAGAAAATCGCGAATTCGACGAGCGAGGCCGTCGAGATCCTTGAGTTGACATTCCCAGATCATCAAAAAATCCCAGCCAATCGCTCGCAACGCGGCCTGTTTTTCAGAGTCGCGTTGCTCGTTCCTTTCTAGTTTCGGTCGCCAGAACTCAAGTCTGGACTTTGGCATTCGGGTCAGCGGGCAACTTTCGCCGTGTCGATGCCAGAAACACCCGTGAACGAAGATGACCTTGCGGCGGCTTTTAAAGACCAAATCCGGTTTGCCCGGAAGGGTTTGTTCGTGCAGTCTGTAGCGATAGCCCAGGGAATGCACTAGGCGACGGACGATCATCTCCGGTTTTGTGTCCTTGTCGCGAATGAGCGACATCCGCTTGCTACGTTCCTCCGATGTCAAACTGTCCATGATGGATCTCCCAGGTTGCCCTAATCTCCGGCGTGAAGCAACCCACTCGTTCACTCGCGTTCACCTGCCCCGCCCCAACCGTGACCTTCAATCGACCCTCACGGAGGATATAGGCGGACGGCCGGTCCCTTGCGAGGCTTCGGGAGGTCGGCTAGATTCGGGCGTTGAGGCCCCGTCCCGAGGAATTGCCCGCATCATGCAGATTATCCCGGCCATTGACCTGCGCGGTGGACGCTGCGTCAGGCTGCAACAGGGCGATTATGACCGGGAGTCGGTCTTTGGTGACGACCCGGCGGCCATTGCGGTGCGCTGGGCCGAACAGGGGGCTGGGCGGATTCATCTGGTGGACCTCGATGGCGCCAAGGCGGGCCGTCCGGTCAATGTGGAGGCGGTGCGGGAGATTTTGGCGAGGGTGGATGTGCCTTGCCAGCTTGGCGGGGGGGTCCGCGATGAGGAGACCGTGGCTTCGTGGCTGGGGGCGGGGATTGAGCGGGTGATTGTGGGCACCAAGGCGTTGAAGGACCCGGCGTGGTTCCGACGGATCGCCGAGGCGTATCCGGGGCGGATCGTGCTGGGGCTGGATGCGCGGGATGGTCGGGTGGCAACGGAGGGTTGGTTGGATGTCTCGACGGTGGATGCCGCCGAGCTGGCCGAGCAGTTTGATGACCTGCCCCTGGGGGCGGTCGTTTATACCGATATTGCCTGCGATGGGATGCTGGAAGGTCCCAACATCGCGGCGACCGAGGCTCTGGCTCGGCGGTTGAAGACCCCGGTGATCGCGTCCGGGGGGGTTGGCACGCTGGAGGATGTGGCGCACCTGGCGGCCTTGCCGATCGCGGCTTGCATCGTCGGGCGGGCGCTTTACGACGGTCGGTTCCGGCTCGACGAAGCCAGGGACCGGGCCGGCGACCGTAATCCGGCCTCCTAGCGGGCCCTCGTCGACCCGCTCCCTTCTGGGGGCCACGGACCCGCCGGTCTCGCTTGCTTGAGCGGACACGGAGTTCCGGCATCGACGCCGGGAAAGGGGTCGCGAGCATGGCCACGACGGTCGCCTATCACACTCAGGATATCCGCAACATTGCCCTGGCCGGACACGGGGCGTCGGCCAAGACCAGCCTGGTCGACGCCTTGCTCTTCGCCTCCGGCGCCACCGACCGGCGAGGTTCGGTCGACGATGGCACGAGCCTTTCGGACGTCGAGGACGAGGAACGCCGTCGGCATTTCACGATTGACTGCCACCTGCTGCACCTGGAATGGGCCGGCAAGCAGGTCCATCTGGTCGACTCTCCCGGCTACCCCGACTTCATCGGCGGGGCGGTCAGCGCGTTGGCCGCGGTGGAAAACGTGCTGATCACCGTGCCGGCCAACACCGGCATCGAGCACACTACCCGTCGACTGTTTCAAGAGGCCGGCCGCCTGGGGCTGGGACGGTTCCTGGCCCTGACCAAGATGGACGCCGAGAACGTCGACTATCTGGCCGACCTGGAAGCCCTGCGAGAGGCGTTCGGCACCCACTGCGTCCCTTTGCTGCTGCCGGTGGGTCAGGGGTCGGGGTTTTCCGGGGTGATCGACGTGCTGGACCCGCCCGCCGACGTGCCGGGGGACTGCCCGATGCATCCGGCCGAGGCGTACACGATGGTCGTCGAGCCGATCGTGGAGACCGATGAGGATTTGATGGCACGCTACCTGGATGGCGAGACGATTCCGGCCGAGGAACTGCGGTCGGCGGCCTGCCGGGCGATCGGCGCGGGGAAGCTGGTACCGGTGGCGTGCGTCTCGGCCCGGACCGGCGTCGGCCTTCGAGAGTTGCTGGACCTGCTGGCACGCTGCGGCCTGGACCCCTCGGGCGTCCACCGCTTCGGGACCCGCGTGGAGGCGAATGGCGAGGAGGAAGTGGAGCCTGCCGAAGATGGGGAACTGGTCGCTCAGGTGTTCAAAACGGCGATCGACCCGTTCATGGGGAAGATGAGCTATCTGCGGATCGTCTCCGGGCGGTTGAGCAAGGATACGCCGCTGGTCAATCTGCGCAGTGGCAAGACCGGCAAGCCGGGCCATCTTTTATCAGGTGCAGGGCAAGACTCAGCAGGAAGTGGATGAGGCGATCGCCGGGGATCTTGTCGCCGTGCCGAAGTTTGATGATCTGCGCATCAGCGACACCGTGACCGCGGCGAACGACCCAGCTCATGAGCCTCACGTCGTCCTGAAGCCGATCCGCTTCCCCAGTCCGATGGTCCCCCGAGCCGTCGAGCCGAGGACCCGCGAGGATGAGCCGAGAATCGCCGCCAGTCTGGCCAAGATCGCCGACGAGGACCCCACCTTCACCTATAAACGCAACGCCCGGACCCACGAACTGGTCATCTCGGGGATGAGCGAGCTGCACCTGGATGTGATCCAGAACCGGTTGAAGTCGCGGTACAAGCTCGACGTGACGACCCACGTCCCGCATGTCCCCTACCTGGAGACGATCGGTGGCGAGGCCGAGGCTCACCATCGCCACAAGAAGCAGACCGGCGGTCGGGGGCAGTTCGCCGACGTGCAGCTTCGGGTGAGACCGCTCCCCAGGGGCGAGGGGTTCCGGTTCGTGGATGCGGTCAAAGGGGGGGTGATTCCCAACCAGTTCATCCCGGCGGTCGAGAAGGGGGTCCGGGAGCAGTGCGAAAAGGGAGTGCTCTCGGGCAACCCGGTGGTGGACGTGGAGGTTGAGGTCTTCTTCGGCAGCCATCACGCGGTCGATAGCTCGGAGCAGGCGTTCAAGACCGCCGGAGCCTCGGCGTTCCGCAAGGCGTTTGAGTCGGCTCGCCCGGCGCTTTTGGAGCCGATCGTGGCTTTGGAAATCTCGACGCCGCCAACGAAACTGGGGGACGTGACGGCCGACCTGGCGAATCGTCGGGGCCATATCACCGGGATGGATACCTTGCTCGGTGGATTCCCATTGGTTCAGGCGCACGCTCCCCTGGCGGAGGTGCTACGCTATGCGACCGACCTGAAGAGCCTGACCGGCGGCCAGGGGAATTTCACCTTGGAATTCTCGTCGTACGAGCCAGTGCCGCCTCAGGTTCAGGCCGGCATCATCGATGCCTGGCGGAAGGCTCGCGGGCAGGTGGACGAGGACTGACCGAGGAAACGGACGCGGCCGGCCCATCGATGAGGAGGGGCCGGCCGCTCGCGATTCAAACCTCAACCGCCAACCGGGTCAGATGAGGCCGCCGAGCCCGGTGCCGGTGCCGCCGGTGGTCGTGCCACCCGTGCCGGTGGTTCCGCCCGAAGAACTGGTGGGCGTGCCGCCGGTGATGACGCCGGTGGTCCCAGTGCTGCCGGTGTTGCCACCTTCTCCCACGGTGCCAGTGGTGCCGGTGCTGCCGGTATCGCCGCCAGTCCCCACGGTGCCGGTGGTGCCCGTGCTGCCGGTATCGCCGCCGGTCCCCACGGTGCCGGTGGTGCCCGTGCCTCCGGTCCCCGTGCCCGAGCCTCCGGTCGTGGTTCCGGTGCCCGAACCACCCGTGGTGGTACCGGTCGAGCCGCCGTTGCCAGTCCCCGGCGTCGAGCCGCCAGTGCCGACCGTGCCTCCGGTACCCCCAGTGCCCGTCCCTGTGCCCGTACCCGTGGTCCCAGTCCCTGTTGTGCCGGTGCCGGTGCCGGTTCCGGTTCCGGTGCCAGTACCAGTCGTGCCAGTGCCAGTCCCTGTCGTGCCTGTACCTGTACCTGTGCCTGTACCAGTACCAGTCGTCCCAGTACCAGTCGTCCCCGTCCCAGTACCAGTCGTCCCCGTACCAGTACCAGTCGTGCCAGTACCAGTACCAGTACCAGTACCAGTACTGCCTGTACCAGTGCCTGTACCAGTACCAGTAGTGCCTGTACCAGTGCCACTAGTGCCTGTACCAGTGCCACTAGTGCCTGTACCAGTGCCGGTGCCGGTCGTACCCGTGCCGGTACCCGTCGTACCGGTTCCAGTACCGGTCGTACCCGTGCCGGTACCCGTCGTACCGGTTCCAGTGCCGGTTCCCGTCCCAGATCCGGTGGTGCCGGTGCCGGTGGTGCCGGTGCCTGAACCAGTCGTCCCACTGCCAGTGCCGACGAGACCGGAGCCGGTGCCGAATTGCTGCTGGGCCTGGGTGGTTAGGGAAGTCCGGAAGGTATCGATGGCGGCGCTGGCGGCGACGGCGCCCGTGCCGCTGTTGGCGTTCGGGCCGATCACCGTCATGCTAAAACGCTGAATGGCCCTCGCCCCGTTGAGCGAGCTGACCAGGCCGAAGTTAATACGGTGGGCGCCGACGCGAAACTGGCCGGGATTGGGCTGGACGGAGGAAATGTCCTGGTAGGCCGAGTAGTCGACCGCCGACCCGAGGCCGTGCGTGGAAAGGAAGACATTCCGCTGATTCGACAGGGCCTGCGAGAACAGGTCGGCGACGTCGGTGCCGTTGGCCCCCGATGCCGCGACCTTGCCTTGGAGTTTCACGGAATACTGGATGTTGTAGGTCGACCCGCCCTCGCTGAACCGGAGGTGGTAGACAATCGAACGGCCGTTGGGGGCGACGCGGAAGTTGTCGACCTGGTAGGAAACGTCCGTCGGCGTCGTGGCGGCGGTTGTGGTCGAGGTGGGAGATTGGACTGCGGCAATTGGAAGTGAGGGTTCCAGGCCCGTCGCCGCGGGGACCATCCGGACTTCCAAACCTTCCACCTGGAAGGTGCGTCGTTTCGCGGGTCGCATCGGGTGCAAAACTCCTTGGCGCACCACGACCGCGGCCATGCCGGGGGGAGGCGGCGGCCGGGCTCGCGACGGGCGGTCATCCTTGGTGTCGCGTGATCGCAGTGTTACATGGCAAAATTCGCATTTGCCATGCCGTAGAGAATTTAGCGATGACACTGGCCTGATGCGGCCTGAATTGGTTCGATCGGGCGGCGCAAAGATACCGATAAAATCGTATCAGCAACTCGGCGGCGATGCTCGGCCGCCCCCGAGTGAGCTGGCAGGTCTCTCCAGACTCGCTTCGGTGGGAAAGCTGTCCTCGACGTTACTCGGGGTTGTAGCCGAGGTTGGGCGCCAGCCAGCGTTCGGCCTCGGCCTGGGGCATCCCCTTGCGGGCGGCGTAGTTCTCCACCTGGTCTCGGGTCAGTTGGTCGACCGCGAAGTAGCGTGCCCGGGGGTGGGCGAAGTAGAAACCACTGACCGAGGCCGCGGGGAACATCGCAAAGCTTTCGGTCAGGGAAATCCCGGAAGCGTTCTCGGCGTCGAGGAGGGTCCAGAGGGTGCCCTTCTCGGTGTGGTCGGGGCAGGCGGGGTAGCCTGGGGCAGGGCGAATGCCTCGGTATTTTTCGTCAATGAGGTCGTCCTTGGTCAGGCCCTCGGCCTGGCCGAAGCCCCAGTCTCGGCGGGCTCGCTCGTGGAGGGCTTCAGCGAAGGCTTCGGCCAGGCGGTCGGCGACGGCCTTGATCATGATGGCGTTGTAGGTGTCGAGGTCGGCCTCGAAGTGCTTGGCCAGTTCCTCGGCGCCGAAACCGGCCGAGAGGGCGAAGGCTCCTAGAAAGTCGACACGGCCCGAGTCGACCGGGGCGAGGTAATCGGCCAGGCTACGGAAGTCGGTCTGGCCAACCCGCTCCCATTGCTGGCGGAGGGTGTGGAACCGGGTTCGCTCGGCGGTCCGCGACTCGTCGGTGTAGACCAGGATGTCGTCACCGTCGGAGTTGACCGGGAAGAAGCCGTAAACCGCCTGCGCGCTGATCTCTCCTCGGGCGATGACGCGGTCGAGCAAGAGTCTGGCTTCGTCGTACAGCCGGGTCGCCTGCTCGCCGACGACCGGGTCGGTCAGGATCTTGGGGTATTTGCCAGCCAGTTCCCAGGCGTTGAAGAAGGGGGACCAGTCGATGTAGGGGACCAGACCCGCCAGGGGGTAATCCTTCAGAACACGTGTTCCGAGGAAGGCGGGGCGTTCGATGGGCGAGGTGGTCCAGTCGGTGGCGAAGCGTCGGGAGAGGGCCTCGGCGTAGGGGACGAGTTTGCGGTTCTGCTGACGGCGGGCGAACGCGGCGCGCTCGCGATCCTGAGTCTCGCGGTTTTCGCGGTCGATCGTGTCGCGGGTCTCGGGACGGTTCAGACGATCGACCACGCCAACGCAACGGGAGGCATCCTTGACGTGGACAACCGGTCGGTCGTAGGCCGGGGCGATCTTGACGGCCGTGTGCTTGACGCTGGTGGTCGCTCCGCCGATGAGCAGCGGCAGGTCAAACCCGTTGCGCTTGAGTTCCTTGGCGACGTGGACCATCTCGTCGAGGCTGGGGGTGATGAGCCCCGAGAGACCCACCATGTCGGGGGCGTGCTCGCGGACGGCCTGGAGGATCTTCTCGCAGGGGACCATGACGCCCAGGTCGATCACTTCATAGTCGTTACAGCCCAGGACGACGCCGACGATGTTCTTGCCGATGTCGTGGACGTCCCCCTTGACGGTGGCCATCAGGACTTTGCCGCGGGCCTTGCGCACCGAGCCTCCGGCGGCGCCGGCGGCGGCCTTTTCGGCTTCCATGAAGGGCA
Organism: Isosphaeraceae bacterium; assembly: GCA_965201075.1. Lineage (GTDB taxonomy): Bacteria > Planctomycetota > Planctomycetia > Isosphaerales > Isosphaeraceae > CBDAVP01. Next base: position 149,596 of record CBDAVP010000004.1, read on the forward strand.
TGAGGTAGGCCACGGCCTTCTTCATCACTCGCGCGCTTTTGACCACCTGGGGCAGGAACATCTTGCCAGCGCCGAAGAGGTCGCCCACGACGTTCATGCCGTCCATCAAGGGGCCCTCGATGATCTCCAGGGGGCGGGCGTACTGGTGGCGGGCCTCCTCGACGTCAGTGTCGATGAACTCAACGATCCCCTGGATCAAGGCGTGGGTCAGGCGCGCTTGCACGGTGCCCGACCGCCAGGCCAGGGCCTCGCCTCCGCCCTTCTTCTTGCCAGACTTCTTGACGGTCTCGGAGAACTCGGTCAAACGGTCCGAGGCGTCGGGCCGGCGGTTGAGCAGGACGTCCTCGACCCGCTCCAGGAGGTCGGCGGGGATCTGCTCGTAGACTTCCAGCTGGCTGGCGTTGACAATCCCCATGCTGAGGCCGGCCTGGATAGCGTGGTAGAGGAACGCGGCGTTCATGGCTTCGCGGACGTTGTCGTTGCCTCGATAAGAAAACGACACGTTGCTGACGCCGCCGCTGGTCTTGGCCTCGGGGAAGCGGCGGGTCAGCTCGCGAACGGCCTCGATGAACTCGACGGCGTAGTTGTCGTGCTCCTCCATCCCGGTGCCGACGGTGAGGATGTTGGCGTCGAAGATGATGTCACTGGGGGCGAAGCCGACGGTCTCGGTCAACAGCGTGTAGGCCCGCTCGCAGATGGCGACCTTGCGGGCGGCGTCGACGGCCTGGCCTTCCTCGTCGAAGGCCATGACGACCGCGGCGGCCCCATAACGCTTGACGGTGCGGGCCTGGTCGAGGAATTTTTCCTCGCCTTCCTTGAGGCTGATCGAGTTGACGATCCCCTTGCCCTGGACGCACTTGAGCCCGGCCTCGATGACGCGGAAGTCGGAGCTATCGACCATGATCGGGACACGGGCGATGTCGGGGTCGGCCGCGACAAGGTTGAGGAACTTGGTCATCGCCTTGGGGCCGTCGATGAGCCCCTCGTCCATGTTCACGTCGAGGATATTGGCGCCCCCCTCGACCTGATCCTTGGCAACGGCCAGGGCTTCCTCGTACTTCTCCTCGCGGATCAAGCGGGCGAATTTCTTGGAGCCAGTGATATTCGTCCGCTCGCCGACCATGACGAAATTCGTCTCGGGGCGGATCGTCATCGGCTCGAGGCCGCTGTAGCGTGACCAGGTCGGCAGGGTCGGCCGTTTTCGAGGGGTCAGCCCCTGGACCGCCTCGGCGATGGCCGCGATGTGCGCGGGGGAGGTTCCGCAGCAGCCGCCGACGATGTTCAGCCAGCCGGATTCGGCAAACTCGCGGATCAAGGCCGCCATCTGCTTGGGCGTCTGGTCGTAGCCGCCGAACTCGTTGGGCAGGCCGGCGTTGGGGTGGCAGTTAATGTAGGTGGACGAGGCGTTGGAGAGGGCCTCGATGTGGGGTCTCATCAGGTCGGCGCCCAGGGCGCAGTTCATGCCGACGCTCAGCAGGTCGTATTGAGAGATCGACACCAACGCCGCCTCGGGAGTCTGGCCCGAGAGGGTTCGGCCGTCGAGACTGGGGACGGTGATCGAGACGATTACCGGGACCTTCAAGCCCGGGTTTTCGCGGAAAAAGGCGTCGATGGCGAAGAGGCAGGCCTTGAGGTTCAGGGTGTCGATGGCCGTTTCGGGGAACAGGAGGTCGGCGCCCCCGGCGATCAGGCCTGAGACCTGCTCGGTATAGGTTTCGACCAGCTCGTCGAAAGTCACGGCGCGGAAGCCGGGGTCGTTGACGTTGACCACGACGTTGGCGCTTTTGGTGGTGGGGCCGATGCTGCCGGCGACAAACCGGGGCTTGCCGGGGTCCCGGGCGGTGAACTCGTCGGCGACCTCTCGGGCGAGGGCCGCCCCGGCGCGGTTCATCTCGAAGACCTGGGCCTCCATGCCGTAGTCAGCGGTCATCGAGACCGAGTTGGCATTGAAGGTGTTGGTCTCGACGATGTCGGCGCCGGCCTCGAAATACTGGCGGTGGATTTCGGCGATGACGTCGGGCCGGGTGATGCAGAGCAGGTCGTTGCACCCTTTGAGGGTGTGGGGGTGGTCGCGGAACATCTCGCCGCGGAAGTCCGCCTCGGTCAGTCCCCTTTGCTGGATCATCGTCCCCATCGCGCCGTCGAGGATGAGGATGCGCTCGGCCAGCAAGCGTTCGAGGAGGCCGGTCCTGACCTCGGGGGCGGCGGTCATCAGCATGGGGACGTTCCCGGTCGGTGGGCGGTCGTTCGGTCGGGGGGCGTGGGCGGGCCACGATTATCCCGGCGGCGTGACGGGGCTGTCAAGCGAACCGTGGGCGTGTCGGATCTCAGCAACTCTCGCCCCGATCACGCATTATGCGGTTGGGGACAAGGGGTTCCCGCCCGGCGCCGGGTTGCGAACGGGGGGCCGGGGGCTTACAACCGGGGCTGGCCCGAGGCCCGCGTCGCTGCCGTCGCCGGGCCCGGCGTTTCGCACCTTCCCATGCCCCCTGCCCTGCCCGGAGTCAACGACGGATGACCGCTCAGCCGCTCGACGCGCGCGTGAAATCAGCCCTGGATGCCGGCGAGGGGATCTTGCGGCTGGCGCCCACGTGGGTCCCGCGCTCGTTTCTGATGCCCGGAGCGCGATTAAAGCTCGCCCAGCAAGACCTTTACGCCCTGGGAACCCACCGAGGCGGCATCGACGAGCGCTGGTTCGGCTCGACCACCGCCGCCGCCAACGAGGGCGCTCCGCCCGACGAGGGGCTCAGCTACGTGGTCCACGAGGGCAGCAAGTTCACCCTCAAGGACGCTATTGACACCGCCGGCGCCGACATCATCGGCAAGGCGATCTTTGACAAGTACAAGAAGTGGCCCGTCTACAGCAAGTTCTTCGACAACCTGGGGCCGATCCCCCACCACATGCACCAGAACGCCGAGCAGGCCGCCAAGCTCGGCCGAGAAGGGAAGCCGGAAAGCTATTACTTCCCGCCCCAGTTGAACTGGACCGGCAACAACTTCCCTCACACCTACATGGGCCTTGAGCCAGGGACCACCAAGGACGACCTGCGACGTTGCCTGGAGCGCTGGGACAGTGGCGACAATGGCATCCTTGACCTGGCCAAGGCGTACCGCTTGAAACCCGGCACCGGCTGGCTCATTCCCCCTTGCGTCCTGCACGCCCCAGGCTCGTTGGTGACGTATGAGCCTCAATGGGGCTCGGACGTGTTCGGCATGTACCAATCGATGGTCGAGGGGCGTCGGGTGCCGTGGGAGTTGCTGGTCAAGGACGTCCCGCCCGAGTACCACCGAGACCTGGACTACATCATCGACCAGCTCGACTGGGAGAAGAACGTCGACCCCGAGTTCAAGAAGCACAACTATCTGGAGCCGATCGTCGCGGCCGGCTCGGAGGCTGAGGGCTATCTGGACAAGTGGATCGTCTACGGACGCGTCGACGGCCAGCAACTCTTCAGCGCCCGGGAACTGACGGTGTTGCCGGGCAAGTCGGTGACGATCAAGGACGCCGGGGCCTCGGGCCTGGTGGTCACGCAGGGGCGCGGCAAGGTCGGCAAGCTCGAAGTGGACAGCCCCAACTTCATCCGCTTCGGTGAGTTGACCGACGACGAGGTCTTCATCTCCGAGAAGGCGGCGAAGGCCGGCGTCACGTTCCAGAATCTGGGCGCCGAGCCGTTCGTCAGCCTGCGGTATTTCGGCCCGGATGTCCATCAGAGCTTGCCCGAGGTCGGCGACTACCTCAAGTCGCGCTGAGCCTCGCGGATTCGTCGAGCGGAGGCCCTTCGATGACGACCCAGGCGTTGGCTCCCGTTCCGGCCCCGACCGCCAACAAAGCGGCCGGGGCCCTTGAGGCTCCCGAGACCTCCTTCGTCATCGAGGGGCTGACCTACCGGCAATACCTGACCATCTCCGACGCCCTGCCGGACCGGGCCGTGCCCCGGCTCGTCTTCGTCGACGGGAGGCTGACGTTCGTGTCGCCGTCACGCCATCATGAATTCGGCTCCGACTGCCTGTGCGACCTGGTCAAGACGGTTGCCCTCGGTTGCGGAATCCCGCTGGCACCGGCGAGGAGTTCGACCTATCGCTCGCCAGACGCCCGCACGGGCGTCGAGGGGGATGGGGCCTTCTACTTGCGACTCAATGCCGGACTGATGAGGGGCTCGATCAATATCGACCTCTCCACCCAGCCGCCTCCCGACCTCGTGATTGAGGTCCAGTATGCGCATTCGGCCGACGACGCGGTCTCGGCCTGGGGGCGCCTGCGGGTCCCGGACATCTGGCGATACGACGTCCGCCGCGGGGCGTTGCTGATCCTCCGCCGCCGCGACGATGGTTCGTACGAATCGGTCGAGCGGAGCCCCGGGCTGCCGGGGCTGACCGTCGCGGACATCGTCGACCAGCTTCAGAGAGCCGAAACCCTGGAATATGGGGCCTGGTTGGCCCAGTTGCAGGCATGGACCCGCGAGGTGATCGCGCCCCAGGTCGAGGGTGGCGGGGTGGGGCCATGACGACCACGATTGCGAATCCGATCCCCCCGGGACCTCTCGCACTGCCGCCTCCCATCGAGGCCGAACCCCGGTTCATCATCAAGGGCCTTAGCTTCGAGCAATACGCGGCCATCGCCGGGGCCTTGCCGGATCGGCACAACCCCCGCCTCATCTTCCTCGATGGGAGACTCACGCTTTTGTCCCCGTCCCACCTTCAGGATCGCCGGGCCGAGCACTTTGGCTACTTCGTGGTCGCGGTGGCCGGCGGCCTGGGCCTCGCGTGCGAGCCAGCCGGCTCGACCACCTACCGGCGTCCCGAGAGTGGGACGGCCGTCGAGGGAGACAAGGCGTTTTACCTCGGGGCGAACGCGGACCGGATGCGCGTCCCCGAGCCGATCGACCTGACGAACCAGCCGCCTCCGGATCTGGTCATCGAGGTCGAGGTTTCGCACCCGGCCGATGACGCCATGACGGCCTGGGGGCGGATCGGCGTCCCCGAGGTCTGGCGGTTCGACGCCCGCCGCGACCTCTTGACCTTCTGGCTCCTCGGCGACGACGCCACCCATACCCCGACGGGCCGAAGCGTCGCCCTACCGGGCCTGGAGCCGGCCGATGTCCTGGGCCAGTTGAAACGGGCCGAGGAGATGGGCTTCATGGCGTGGTTCGCTGAACTGCCGGGCTGGGCCCGAGGGGTAATCGCGCCGAAGCTCGGCAACATCTAAAAGAGGCCCGGCCCATGAGCATGCCCGAGCCGACGCCCCTCGACGACCTGTCGGACGACCTCCGCCGATGGGTCAAAGCCGAGCTTGCGCCGGACGAGCGACTGCTGTGGGCCGGTTACGGAGAGACCCACAGGGGGACGGCCGGTTGCGGGTGCCTCAACACGTTCCCGGCCTTCCTTGTGATCTTGGGGGCTGCCGGTGTCCTCGCGACCTCCGCCACCCCTGAGTTGCGCGCTTCAGGCAACGACTTTGTTCGAGTCTCCGGGCTGGTCTCGCTGGTGATCGGGAGCGTGTGCCTGGCCTGGCAGGGATTCTCCTGGCTATCCCGTTACCTCGGCGGGGCCACTCATCGGCGGTCGAAGTATGCCCTCACCGACCGCCGGGCGATCCTCTGGCTCCCGCAACCCCGCCGGGCCGTGGAGACCCACTCAATCCTCCGAGGCCACGTCGATCACATCTACCGGAATGAATATCCCGACGGGACGGGCGACGTTCGCTGGTCTCCGCTGCGGATGAGCGTATTGGGCCCCTGCGGCTTCGAGGGGATCGCCGACGTCCGCCGCGTCGAGGAACTGGCCCATCGCGTCCTGCTCGGCTACGATACCCCTTCGCCTGATCGATCCCACTCGAACACCGGCCGGCCGATCGACCGGACCGGAGAGGTCCACCGACCATGAGCGCCAGCCACGCCAACGTGTTCCCCAAGCTCCACAACGCCGCGTGGCCGGGGGTGGTCGGCAAGGGGGACGGGTCCGAGCCGATCATCGACCTCGACGCGATGCTTGATCACACCGCCTCGGCCGAAGTCAACGGCGTCAAGTTCGATGGCGTCGACCTGTTCCTGTTCGCCCCGCATGTCGACATCGACAGCACCCCCGACGACCTCAAGGCCCTGGCCGACAAGGTGCGGGCGCGGAATCTGGTGATTGGCTCGGTGGTCGCGCCGGTCTGGCCCCCCACCGGCGGCGGGCCCGCCATCGACGCCGGCGCGGGCCGCAAGGCGTTTCTTCAGCAGGTGGAGAAGGGCTGCAAGATCGCCCGGACCCTCCGGGAGATCGGGATTCGCCCCTACGGCGTCGTGAGGCTCGACTCGGCCACCGGCGTCGGCGACTACCTGGCCGACGTCGAGGGGAACCGCTCCCGGCTGGTCGAGACCTTCCGCGAGGCCGGCAAGATCGCCCAAGAACACGGCGAGCGCCTGGCCGCCGAGGGGGAAATCTGCTGGGGCGGGATGCACTCGTGGAAGAGCATGGTTGACGTCCTGGAGCGGGTGGATATGCCCGGGGTCGTTGGGTTCCAGGCCGACATGGCGCATACCTTGCTGTACACCCTGGGCGAGAACGCCCCCGAGTCCCGCATCTTGCCCGAGGGGTATGACTGGAAGGACGTGGCGACCCTCGACGCGGCGCTCAAGACCCTGACCGACGCCCTGCGCCCCTGGACGATCGACTTCCACGTCGCCCAGAACGACGCCACGGTGTTTGGCTCGGGCTCTCACGACCACACCGGCCGCCACTGCCTGCCGAATGACCCCAACGGCAAGCTCGACATCGTCCGCCACGCCGGCTTCTGGCTGCGCGACGATCAGGGGGAGTTGACCCGGGCCGTCAAACACATCTGCTGGGACGGCTGCATGTTCCCCAACGCGGTGATGTCCGATCCGGCGACCTGGAACGCGATCCTCGCGGTGATGGTCGCCGTGCGCGAGGCCCACGGGTGGAGCGGGGCCCATGGCTGAACGGATCGTTGTGCGGCAGAGGGTCGATGGATGCTTGCTTCACGAAAACGGCCTCGATAGAACAACAACGGGGCCTCCCGCGACCGCGACGGGGCCGCCGTTGAAGGTTCCTCGCGAGGCCGAGCGATGTTCCCGAAGACCCTCCGCCTCTCCCGGTTCACCCTCCTGGGCTCGTGTTTGCTAATCGCCGCCGCCTGGCCCGCAACCCCGGCGGGCGCGGCGGTGCTGCATGTGGTGATCGCGGCCGACTCCGGGGCTCCCGGGATCGGTCCGGCGATGACCGAAAACAAGTATCTCATCCAGAACGCGGTTGTCGCCAATGCCGGTCAAGCTGTCAGAAACATCCAGATGTTGCCGCCCGAGAGTTGCCGCTCGGCGGGCATCACCCGGGCGATCGCCGAGTTGCCCGTCCGCCCCGGGGACGCGATTCTCTTCTATTACAGTGGCCACGGCGCGTATGACCCGGCCCGAGGCACTTACCTGCTACCCTCCGGCGACGGCGGCCGCCCCGGCCTGTACCTGGCCGACCTCCGGCGGCTGATCGCGGCCAGGGCGCCCCGGTCGGCGACGATCGTGCTGGACTGCTGCAATACCGTCCGGCCGGTCCCCGGGGGGATGACCCCGGCCAACCCGTTCCACCCGCCCTCGGGTGGCTTCTCACCGGCGTTCTACCAGTTGTTCTTCCAGGCCACGGGCCTGCGGGCGATCGTCTCGTCCTCCCCCGGCGAATACGCGGTAGTCCTGCCGGCCTTGCAGATCGCCGGCGGGGGCGTTCATCCCAGTCCGTCGATCTTCACCAAGGCATTCGCCAACGTGCTCGAAGATGTCACCTTGAGACAGCCCAGTTGGGACCGCGTGGTCGCCGCCACCCAGGAAGAGGTCGACACCCTGTTCCGTCAAGTCTGCGGGGGAGGCGTCATCCCCCTGGGGACCGGGCCGGTCCGCCAGGCCCGCCAGACGATCAGCCACCGGGCCTATTGAGAACCAGGAGACGGCATGACGACCGACCCCCCGCCGTCCGCGATGCCCTGGAGGGGCGCCGCCCTGGGCGCGACGCTCGGCCTGGCGATCTTCGTCACCTGGTCGGTCCTTGCCAGCCCGGTCGCCCCGAATTCCGTGGTCATCGTCGACCCCACCCGCGCCAGTAATGTCGGAGGCGGCGCCCAGGTCCTCGGCGACGCCGGGCCCCTGGCGACGGAGAAGGTCGGGGCGAGGACGATGTCGCTGCTCTACGTCATCCAGGCCCGCTTGCGGTCGGACGACTTCAACGGGGCGATGAAGCTGGTCGACGCCGCGACGACCCATGACGACCGCGATTTCCTGCTGACCAACGTCGGCGACCGCACCTTGCGTTCCTTCGACGCCAATACCGGCACGGCACGGTCCTACGTCGACGATGAAGGAGGGACCGCCCGCGTCGCCCAGGCCCTTCCCCGGTTGCGAAAGGTGGTGGATGCCTTTCACGACGACTGTCTGAAGGTCCGCTACCTGGTGAGGCTGGAAACGGCCCAGTTCCTGCTCAACGGCCTTGGCCCCGAGGCCCAGCCGGCGAGCCCGGCCCCTGTCGAGCCGATGCTGGAGGAGGCGACGGCGCTGGCCCGCAACATCCGTCCCGAGGCTTCGGCTCCGGCGGCCTCTCCCGTCGTCTCCGCCGCCTCGACCGGCAGTGGGTTCCATCTGCCCTGGGATCGTGGCATCTTGCTGACGGGTCTGCTCGGCGTGCTCGGGTTCTTCGCCTCGTCGCTGGCCGAGCCGATGATCAACGCCTATGGGCAGCGGATCGCCTCGGTCGTCGAGCGTCGCCTCAAGGGCCCAGGGCACGCCGGGGCGGTTGCGGTCCCCGAATCACCCGCTCGGCCTGCCGGCTCGGGCTGACCGCGAGCCGCCCGTCGCATCGCTCGATCGATTTCTCCCTCAACCTCCTCGGAACGCCCGAAGATGCCCAAGCCGCTGAACGTCGCGATGATCGGCTACGGATTCATGGGTCGCACCCACTCCAACGCCTACAGACAGGCCCCCAAGTTCTTTGACCTCGAATATCAACCAGTCCTCAAGGTCGCCTGCGCTCGCAACGCCGAGAAGGTCCGCGAGTTCGCCGAGAACTGGGGCTGGCAGGAGACCGAAACCGACTGGCGACGGGTGGTCGAGCGCAAGGACGTCGACGCCATCGACATCGGCAGCCCCAACAACACGCACCTGGAGATCACCCTGGCCGCCGCCGCCAACGGCAAAATGGTCCTGTGCGAGAAGCCCCTGGCGATGGACCTGAAACAGGCCGTCCAGATGACCGAGGCGGTCGAGGCGGCCAAGGTCCCCAACTTCGTCTGGTTCAACTACCGGCGAGTGCCAGCCATCGCCCTGGCCAAGCAGATCATCGACGAAGGGCGCCTGGGCCGCATTTTCCACTACCGGGCTTGCTACCTCCAGGACTGGACGATCAGCCCGGATCTCCCTCAGGGCGGCTCGACCCTCTGGAGGCTCGACAAGGAAGTGGCCGGCTCGGGCGTGACCGGCGACCTGCTCAGTCACTCGATCGACACGGCCATCTGGCTGAACGGGCCGCTGACCAAGGTCGTCGGCGACACCGAGACGTTCATCAAGGAACGCCCGGTGCAGGACGCCCCCGGAACCACCAAGCCCGTCACGATCGACGACGCCTGCCAGTTCCTTGGCCGGTTCGCCAACGGCTCGATGGGGCTGTTCGAGTCAACCCGCTACGCCCGGGGCAACAAGAACCGCAACGGGTTTGAGATCAATGGCGCCGAGGGGTCGATCCGCTTCGACCTGGAAGACCCCCACCTCCTGGAATTCTTCGACCACCACGACCCGGCGCACCTGCAAGGCTGGCGTTCCATTCACGTCACCAGTTTCGAGCACCCGTACATGAAGCGGTGGTGGGTGCCCGGAACGACGATCGGCTACGAGCACACCTTCACCAACGCCCTGGCCGACTTCCTCAAGGGGCTGGAAACCGGAACCCCCGCCGCCCCAACCTTCCGCGACGCCCTGCCCACCCAGGCCGTTTGCGACGCGGTGCTGGACTCGGCCGAGGTCGGCCAGTGGCAGACGGTGGTGCCGGTCTGAATCACATCGAACATAAGCGTCCGAGGGCTCCGTTATGCTCGAACTCGACGATTCCCGGGAAGATCTGACATTCTACCGGCAGAAGAGGGAGGACGGCGGGGTACGGACCGGGATCTCGGTGGGCGCGACCACGGTCCTCGAACGCTACGAACCGGGTGAAGAAGACTACGACCCTTCGCTGATCTGGTCGATCGACCTGAGATGTCATGGGGAGGGATTACCGGCCTTGCCCGAAGAGGCGAGGATGTGGTTCCTGGCCCACAGTTCCCCGATACACGCCGGGTTCGCGAGGTATGCCGAGACGCTGGCCGCGGGTAGCGACCCGACCGGCGCCTACCTCCTGGAGTGGAGCGATTTCCCGACCAGTCCCCAGGGTGTCAAACTTTCGATCGTCATCGGGGCTCAGCGACTCGTCGACGCCCGCTGGATCTCTCGCGAGCTGATCGATGTCGGCGACCGTTGGGCCGAACTGGTGGGCAGTCTCCCGAATGTCCGGTTCGCCACATCCTGAAGGCCCGACGTGCGGAAGATCATCCTCGACACCAACATCTTGATCCTGCATTGGCACCAATCTCGCGCCGGCCGGATCGCGGACAACACTGTCGAGGAGGCCGAAGGCTGGGCGAGGAGATTGATCGCGATCCACCAGAGCCGTTGGATGGTGACGCCGGTATTGCTCGAATTCCTGGGCATCATCGTCAATGGCCATGAGATGAAGCTCAGCCGAGCTTTTATCGATCACTTTCATCCGCTTGATGATGGAAACATCACGGGACAGGACTGGCAAAAGGCCAGGCAATTGGCCGAGCGAATCGGGAAAGGGCCGTCCCCGCCGAGGAGAGGCGCGATCGATTGCCTCATCAAGGCGATCGCACTCCGACTGGACTGCGAGATTCGCACCGCCGACCAAAAAATGCCGAGATAAGTCGAATTGGCTTGTATGGCTCGCGACGACTTCACTGAGGAATCCATCGCATGAAAACCGGCATGAACCTGCTGCTCTGGACCGACCACGTCACCGAGGCCCACGACGGGATCCTCGAAGTGATCAAGGAGACCGGTTTCGACGCCGTCGAAGTGCCCGTCTTCGCCGTCGACGACCTCAAGCCTTATGAACGCCTGGGCCGTCGGCTGGAGACCCTGGGCCTGGGGGCGACGGCCGTGACGGTCATGTCTCCTCAGGCCGACCCGATCTCTCCCGACCCGGCCATCCGCCAGGCGGCCGTCGCCTATCTCGACAAGGTTTTGGCCTGCGTCGAGGCGTTTGGCGGGACGATCCTTTGCGGACCGGTCCACTCGGCCATTGGCCAGTTCTCGGGCCAGGGGCCCACCGACGAGGAATTTCAGCGCAGTGTCGACACCTTGCGGCAGGCCGCCGAGATCGCCCAGCGACGGGGCGTGCGGATCGCCGCCGAATACCTCAACCGCTTCGAGATTTATCTGCTGACGACCGCCCAGCAAATGACCCGCTACGTCCGGGCCGTCAACCACCCGTCGCTGGGGATGATGTACGACAGCTTTCACGCCCACATCGAGGAAAAGGACCAGGCCGCGGCCATCGCCTCTTGCGCGGCCGAGACCATCCACGTCCACATCTCCGAGAACGACCGCGGAACACCTGGGACCGGCCAGGTTGACTGGGACGGGGTGTTCTCGGGGATTAAATCCTCCGGCTACGACGGCTACCTGACGATCGAGGCGTTCGGCCGGGCCCTGCCCGCCCTGGCCGCCGCGACGAGGGTCTGGCGTGACCTTTTTCCCGACCCGATGGGCCTTTGTCGGGACGGGCTGGCCTTCATGAAGTCTCGCGCGGGAATCGCCTGAACCGGGAGGTTCCGACGGCCACGGTCACTTCCCCCGGCGGACGGCGTGGAGCATGTCGTCCAGCCGGGCGAGGTATCTCGAACGGTCGGTCTTGGCGAATGGAGCCGGGCCGCCGCCCATTGTTCCGCCTTGACGGAGCATCTCCAGCAAAGCGCGGGTGGCCAGGGCTTCGCCGATGGTCTCTTCGGTGAACGGGTAGCCCTTGGGGCCCAGCACCTTGGCCCCCTTCTTCAGGCAGCGGTCGGCCAGGGGGATGTCGGTGGTAATCGCGATGTCGCCGGGGCCGACTTGCTCGACGATCCAGTCGTCGGCCGAGTCGAACCCGCCTCGCACCACGACGAGTTCGATCCCTTCCTCCCTGGGCACGACCATCGTCGCGTTGGCGACCACGAAGACCTTCACCCCGTGGCGGCGGGCGACCCGGTAGGTCTCCTCCTTGACCGGGCAGGCGTCGGCGTCGATGTAGATGGGCATCGGGGGACTCAGGCCGGGACCGCCAGACTGAACCCCAGGGGAACAAACCCCGGCGAGGGCGTCCACAGGGCCGCGGCCGGTGTCAGAGCCGGCAACGGCAGCGGGGCCGGCGTCTCGGTGGTCGACGAGGTTTTCAAGGCGGCGATCAGGTGGGCCAGGTAGAAGGCGCGGGAACGCGCGGGCCGAGTCGTTTCGCCTTCCATGGCGAGTCCTCCTTGCGGCGCAGCGAGGGGGAGGCCACCGTCGCGGGGGCCTCGTGCCGCGACGTTAGCCGAACTCGCCCCGGGCGTCCAACCCAATCGGGGCTCCGTCGCGATCGCTTGGGTGTCGTTCGTCATCGCCTGGCCTCCCCTGCTCTGCTCGGCTCGACCCGGGGCCGCTTCGCTGGTTTGAACCCCGGCCCATCGCTTCATGCAACCCTACGCCACGATCCGACCCGGCGTGACGCCCTTGCCCCGAAGGGCACCCCTGGGGCACGATGAGTCCGACCACGAGGACAGAGCCCTTGACGATGACCGAATCGGGATCCCCAGAGGCGAGGGCCCAGGACCGGGGACCGGCCGTCCCGACGCATCCGAGGTTCGCGAACCGGCGGTGGGCCACCACTTTGGGGCTCCTGGCCCTGGTGATCGTCCTCTTCACTCTTCGATACGTTCTTCGACCCAGCGCGGGTTCGCCCCGGCCCCTGGCCACCGGGGACCGGGTGATTCTGGACGGGGGCGGGGCCGAGGCGGTTTTGTTGGCCGACGCCCACGACCCCGCGGCCTGGGAGGCGGTCCTTGACGCGACGATCCGCCGCGACCACCCCGGGCTGGAGGCTCTGGTTCGCGACCATAAGGCGTTCTGGGTCGCCTCGGGAACTCCCGCCCAGGTGCTGGAAGTCTCGGAGGTCGCCCGACGGGTCCGCATCCTGGACGGCCCTCGAACCGTGGCCGAGGGATGGGTCCCCGCCGAAGCGATCCGACCCGACCCGTGAACGCCGTTGCGAAAGGCCGAGGCGAGGCCCCGACCACGGGCGGGCGCCCCGCATCCTCGGCTTCGGACGGAATCGACTCAGGGGGCCGCCGAGTGCGCCTGAAGCTGCCCCCACTTCATCCCCCCGAAGGCGTCCTTGGCGGCCGAACGGAGGTCGGCGCCAGGGTCGGCGGGGGCCGCGGGTGCGTCGGGGGCCGGACCCAGGTCGGTGAGCAACCCGGTCATCGCCGGGGCCAGGGCCCGGTAGATTTGGGCCTGCGCCGGGGTGGTCGTCGGCCCGAACCGCAGGTTGTACGACTGCATGAACGCCAGGAGGTCGCCCAGGGGAACCTGAGGCTGGCCGTTCAACTCGCCCAGGATCTTCCGCATGCTCGGGTCGTTGAGCAGCTTCGTCACGCCTCCCATCGTGTTGAAGAACTGGCCCACCGGCGAGTCGTCGGGGTCGAATTCGGTGCTGTCCTTCAACACGCGGTCGCGGAAGGCCGCCAGGGCGTCGGCGATCCGTCGTGACGTGGCCGACGAGACGTCCCCCTCGGCGTCCTCCCGTAACGCCGCCTCGATCGCCTCTCGCAGGGACTTGCGCTGGTCGGAATAAGCTGGGCGGCCCAACGGGTCGGGCAGGGCGTCCAGGCCCGTCATCTGGTCAAGGCAGACGGAGATCGCCTCGGTGTCCCATTCGAAGGGAATCTCTCGCACGGCGGCCGAGGGGATCGGGGTCTTCGACCCAGAGGCTTTCAATGCGCCGGGGTCGAGGTCCTGGATCTGGGTCAGCAGGGCGTTAAGGGTCGAGCCGTCGGTCATCGCCTGTCGCTGAAGGTCGGCCTGGCGGGTCGCCTCCTTGGCGGCGTCGTCCTTGATCTTCTGAGCCCGAAGCGCTGCCTGCTGGGCGCGCAGAGCCTTGTTCCACTTCAGCATCGTGTCGAGGTTGATCGACCGGGCCTGGGCATTCTCCACCTCGTAAACGCCCTGGCCGCGAGCATAGGCCCCCAGCCCGGCCATGTAACCCGAGTTGGGGTTCGCTCCCCAGCCGCCCCAGCCATAACCGCCATACCCGCCCGGGTACTGGTATTGCGCCTCGACCCGAGCCGAGGACAGCAACAGGACCATCCCCAGGCCCAGCCCGGTCCACCATTCTCGTCGCATCGTGGGGTTCTCCCTTGAGTTGGAAATTCTCCCGTCCGAATACCTCATAGGTCCCGAACCGGGGAAGGGTGTCCAGGCTACCCCAGCCGGCCAGGCCGTTCCCGAAAATTCGTCTCGCCCAGGCGAGCCGATCCACCCCAGTTCACTTTCATGCGTCGACCCGACCAGACCGAACTAGCAACCCAGTCCGGCGTCGTTTATCTTCGGGGACATCCTTGAATTCAACATGACCTGGCATCTTTCCCCCTCCACCTTTCCCCGAGAGATCCCCCCCATGAAGACGCCGAAGCCTCACGGATTCACGCTGATCGAACTGCTGGTGGTCATCGCCATTATCGGTGTATTGATCGGGATGTTGTTGCCGGCGGTGCAGGCGGCTCGCGAGGCCGCCCGGCGAGCCCAGTGCGTCAACAACCTCAAGCAAATGGGCATCGGTCTGCACAACTACCACTCGGCCGTCAACGCCCTGCCCCCGGCGGTGACCGACTTCACCTACCCCTGGGCCCAGTTCTCGGGCCTGCCGATGCTGCTGCCCTACATCGAACAGACGCAGGTCTAAAACGCGTTCAACTTTCAGCACTACCCCAACGCCTCGACCGGCTATCCCCCGCCCTACCCCGGCCAGCCCGGCGGCAACAACAACACCGCCATGGTCGCCACGATCAGCAGCTTCCTCTGCCCCTCCGACATCGACCGGCTGACCAACGCCGAGGGACACCACAACTACGGATTCAACTGCGGCACCAAGCCGTTGCGGTACTCAACATCGCCCAATGGTCCGTTCATCTGCGCCCAGCCCAACACCGAAGCCCTCAGCTTCGCCAGTATCACCGACGGCACCAGTCAGACGGCCGCCATGAGCGAGCGCGTCAAGGGAATTGGCAACGGCAACGCGCTGAACAACCCCTCGCCCCCCGACCCGCTGACTCCCTCCTCGGTCCCCCTGGCCCTGGCCGCCACGGCCGACCAGGACCAGGGCCCGCAAACCTACTACACGCAATGCCTGGCCCTGCCCCCAACCTCCCCCTCGCACGCCAACGGCGTCACCGGCGGCTTCTGGGCCAATGGTCTCGTGGGCGCCGATGGCAGCTACAACCACGTCATGCCTCCCAACAGCCAGACCTGCGTCTACTCCTCGGGCGACCCCGCCGACCACAATCACCCCCAAGGAGCCCTGACCGCCAGCAGCCGACACTCCGGCATCGTCAACGTCCTGTTCTGCGACGGCTCGACCCGACCCATCAAAAGCTCCGTCAACTACAAGGTCTGGTGGTCCCTCGGCACAATGGCCAGCGGCGACATCGTCTCCCAGTCCGACTACTGAACCCCCCACGCCCGGCGGCCACGCCCGATCCAGGGCCATGTCCTCCGACATCCGCCCGCCTCGCAATCGGGACGGGCTCCCCTGCATGACTCGGGAGCCCGCCCCGGCTGCCAGGGCAAGCGGCACGCTACAACATTCGACCACCTCAACAAGCTGAATTTTGACTACGACGACGTGGCCAACGTCCCAAAAGACGGGCGACGGTTCGGTTCGGTTCGTCCGCGAGGCGAACCGGAAAGACCTCCGGGCCTCGGACCGACTCCACGAACCCGCGGCCCGGTAGCGGCGCTTAGCGACCAGGCGAGGGCCGGAGCCTGGGATGGCGCCCAGGGCCGGCTAGGCGACTTCGTGAGGGGGCAGCGGCGCTGACACCGAACCGCGGCCTGGCGATGCATCCCTCAGCGCATGGCCTGGCGGGACGAAATCAACTGCGCAGTGCAACGCGCTCAATATGCAGAATTTGTTCACTATAGATAAGTCCCGAATGTCAGGATACTATCCGGACGGCCATATCATCGTTGTTGGCCCGTCGGAAAGTCTTTCAACCTTTCGACCGTCTCCAATTGGTCTTACCCCCCGGGAGCCAATGTCCATGATCAGCAGCCGTTCTTGCCTCGTCATGCTCACGTTCCTCGTATCATTGCCGGCTATAGCTGGGCAAGCCAAGGCCGACTTCAACGTGCGGGATGTCCATTCGACTGGATCGATCGGTAGTCTGGCGGACGCCGATGCTCTGCTTGCCGGATACAACGTCGCCAGCGAGGCTACCGCTACTCGGGCTTTTATCGACCTGTTCGACGCCGACAACAATACCGGCGAGGGGACAGGCCACTTCGCCAACAATCAGCCCTTCCCGAACAATGTTATCGGGGCGGATGACAATGACTTCGCGATCCACGCCACCACCACGCTGTCCATTACGGCGGCTGGCAACTATACGTTCGGCGTGAACAGCGACGACGGTTCACGGTTGCGAATCGATACAGGTGCCGGGTTCGTTACTGTCATTAACGACAACAGCACTCATGCGCCGTCCGATGGTTTTGGTAGCGTCAGTTTCGCAACCCCGGGTCTCTACTCGCTCGACTTCGTGTACTTCGAGCGCTCGAGTCAAGCCACGGTCGAACTCTTTGCCGCTTCAGGCACGTTCACCGACTTTGACTCGTCGGAATTCCGTCTCGTAGGCGACACAGCAAACGGCGGCATTCCCACACTTGACGCCGTGCCCGAGCCGACAAGTGCCATGCTCATTGGAATCGGCGTGCTCGGTTTGCTCGGTTATACACGACGGCGCGGCGGGCTCGGCCTTGGCCATCGATGAGAAGGGCTAAGGTCAAAGCTGCTGTGAAATACCCTGCCGCGCGACGGAACGACCTTGATCCCCAATCGCTCTCGGGCTGGCCCCAACGCGGCTTTCCATTGCGCGATGGGGTCGAGCCCCTGAATCGGGGACGGCTCGCCGACGGCGACAAGAGTGACCCACGCGCCGGGCCTCAGCGGCAAGCTTTCCACCAGGGCCGCGGTCGCCTCGGCGTGACGGCCCGACGACGCGGCACCCGGCGGATCGGCCAGGATCGCCAGGTTCACGGCGATCCCGGCGGCGTCGAGGTCGGCCGCGATCGTTTGTAAGTTGTCATCCGTCCACACCTTGCCGAACTTCGCGCGAAGGTCCGGGTCGCCCGATTCGATCCCTAGGGTCACACGGGTCAACCCCAGGCCCTTTAGTCTCAAGAGGTCGTCCACCCCAAACATCGGTGGCTCGAAGCGGTCGAGAAAAGTGGCGATGCCGTCGAGGCCCGGGGCGTCGTCGGGCAGGTCTCGGGGACGCCGGCCTCGGGCGCCCGGGAGCAGCGGGAAGGTCTGGGCGATGGCTTTGAGGCATTCAGCCAGGTGGTCCGGGGGGAGCCGAAGGACATCCGACCCTCCCAGGAAGACATCCCGCAGTTGCAGAATTCCCCTTCCGAGCAGCGTGGCGACCTCCCGGGCATGCTGGGCGAATTCCGAAGGGTCGCGAATGTAGGTTCCTTCCCCATCGGGAGTGATCCTCCCCGAACCGAACGTCGCGGTCGGCCCTAGCGTCGCCTGGAGGATAACCGCCTGGTGGGCGTCGGGCGGGAGGTAGGGGGGCGGGCCATAGGTCGCCAGGAACCGCTCTCGGTGGGCAAACCAGGCTGAGGCGTCCCAGGCCAGCACCCTTTCCAGCAGGTCGCGCAGTTCCGAAGGGTCCAGCGGCTCGATGCCCGGGGGCGGGGGGATCAGGTCGAATTGGCTTGATCCCAATTGGTCCAGAAGATCGATGGCCACCTGACGGGCGCGGGCGTCGAGGTCGGCGGCCTCGGCGAAGGGGAGCGGCCGGCGTTCCAGGGCCAGGGGGCCGGTCTCCCTCGTCCGGTCGACCGTGCGAACGGCTCCGTCGAGCCCCTTCAGAAAGTGCGCCCCCCCCACGAACGCCCGTTGCCAGCGCCCTTCCAGGTCAAAGTGGTAGATCGGCTCGTCGTCGAAATACAGAGAGAACGCCCCCCGCTTGCGACCGGCGAAGACGAGGGTGTCGCTCCTGCGAAGGCCAATCCGTCGGGTGTACATCGCCCCGTTCTGGAGCAGGGCGGCGGATTCGGTCGGTTCGGGCATGGCGGGGCGGGACCAGCAACAGGAGGCGGAATCGGGCTCAACGGGGGCGGGCTGATGGAGTATACTCCCGCGCCCCCAGGACCGGGGACCCCGCCGCCGGAAGGAGTCGGAGCGTTGAGCCAGCCCCCATCCCCCGCCGTGTCCGCCGCTCGATCGACCTGGGTCGAGGCCGCGATGATCGTCGCGCTGGCCCTCACCTTGAACCTGGCGGGCAATGGCCGGACCGGGCTCTGGGACCGCGACGAGCCGCGTTATGCCACCTGCACCCGAGAGATGATCGGCCGGGGCGACTGGCTGCGCCCGACCTTCAACGACCAACCCCGCTACCACAAGCCGGTCCTGATCTACTGGCTGATGCGTGGAGGCGTGGCCCTGGGCGGCGACAACCCCTTTGGCGCCCGTTTGGTCTCGGCCCTGGCCGGCGTCGGCACGGTTTTGCTGACCTGGGGACTGGGCCGAAGCCTGTTCGGCCCCAACGCCGGGCGACTCGCCGCCGGAATGCTCGCCACGGCGCCCATCGTCGTCGTCGAGTCGAAACTGGCCACCACCGACGCCACCCTCGCCTTCTTCGTCGTCGCCGGCATGGCCTGCCTTTGGAGACTCTCGAAAAGCCCCTCGGCCTGGGTCGCGGCGGGGTTCTGGACCTCGATGGCCCTGGCCACCTTGACCAAGGGGCCGATTGGCCTGGCCCTGGTGGCGGCGGCGGGCGGGGTCTCCTGGTGGTGGGGCGGACCGGCGCTTTGCTGGTCTCGACTGCGCTGGCAATGGGGACCGGCGCTGTTCGTCCTGCTGACGGCCCCGTGGTACGTGGCGATTGGCCTGGCCTCTCGGGGCGAGTTCTATCGATTCGCGATGGGAGCCCAGGGCCTCGGGCGACTGACCGGCGGCGTCGAGCAGCACGGGGCGCCCCCAGGCTACTACGCAGCGCTCTCGGCGGTGCTGTTCTACCCGTGGTCGGCCCTGCTGCCGGCGGCGATCCTGGGGGCCTGGTCTCGCCGCAAACTCCGTCCGGAATTCGGTTTCCTGCTGGGCTGGACGGTCGGCCCCTGGCTCTTGCTGGAAACCGTGCCGACCAAGCTGATCCATTACTACCTGCCCGCCTTCCCGGCCTGCGCCCTGCTGGCGGCCTGGCTAGTCGGGGCGGTCGCGGCCGAGGGGGCGTCCCTCCGTCGCTGGCCCCTGGGACGCCTGGCCTTTGGGCTGCTCGCGGGTCTCGGAGGGGCGTTCGTCGTGGCCCTGGCCGGTCTAGGGCTGATGGCGTCGTGGTCGATCCCGGGGATGACCCGCCTGCCGACGCCGATGGCCGCGCCGTCGTTGGCCTCGGCCCTGGCGATGGCCATTGGGCTCGTCCTGGCCTTGACGTTTTTCCAACGAGGACGGGCCGGCCGGGGAGCCTCGACGTTGGTGGCGACCTGGGCGTTGGTGATGGCGATCGTGGGCGCCGGGCTCTTTCCCGCCGCCGAGCCGTTGCGGATCAGTCGGGTCGTGGGCGAGCGCCTGGCCTTGGCCTCACGCACGAGCGGGGCCGTCGCGATGGTCGGCA
The DNA here is from genome assembly GCA_965201075.1 of Isosphaeraceae bacterium. Lineage (GTDB taxonomy): Bacteria > Planctomycetota > Planctomycetia > Isosphaerales > Isosphaeraceae > CBDAVP01. The sequence goes on from CBDAVP010000004.1 coordinate 169,535, forward strand.
ACTTCCAACCGCCAGGGATCATCTATGCGCTGGGCCACCCCGCGCCGGTCATCGCCCGCCGAGACGACCTGATTCGCCAGGTTCGCCAACACCCGGCGGTGGTGGCGTTGCTGGACTGGGAAGTCGAGCAGTTCCGCGATGACCCCCGCCTGGCCGTTCGGGTCGTCGAGACCGTTCGCGGCGTCGACATGGAGAAGGCTCGGCCCAAGACCTTGCGACTCACCGTCTTGCGGTCCTCTTCGTCAACCGCCGCGACCGAAACCCCCGGCGAGGACTTCTTCGTAAAGTAAGCGCAACTGCTCGGTCATGGTCTCGTGGCGGAACTGGTCGGCGAACCGTCGTCGTCCTTCCTCGCCCATGTCCCGTCGACGTCGCGGGTCGGCGGCCAGGGCCAGAATCGCGGTGGCCAGACCGTCGAGGTCCCGGGGTTTCAAGAGGTAGCCGGTCTCGGGCCGAACGACCTCGCGAGCCCCGTCGATGTCGTAGCTAACGACCGGCCGACCCACCAGCAGTGCCTGCGGGAGGACCCTCGCCAAGCCCTCTCGCAAACTCGGGTGGACCACCGCGTCGACGGCGCCGAGGAGTTCGGGGATGCGGTCCGGAGGGACCAGGCCGGTGAACTTCAACGCGTGGCCGACCCCCCGACGCTCGGCCTCGTCCTGCAAAGTCTGGCGGAGGATGCCGTCGCCGATGAAGACGAACCGGACGTTGGGATTTTCGGCCAGGATGCGTGGGGCAACGGCCAGAATGTCGTCGTGCCCCTTGCGCTCGAACAGGCGGGCGACCGTGGCGAAGGCGACCTCGCCATCGGCCATCCCCAATTCCCGACGCACCTCGTCCCGGGGCCGGGCCGGTTGGAGGAAGGCGTCGACGTCCATGCCGCTGTAAACCGTTCGATATTGCTCGGCACGGCCCACCCCTGCGGCCAGGGCCTGCTGGGCCATCGCGTCGCAGACCCCGACGATCGCGTGGCAGCGACGGGCCGCCCAGCGCTCCAGGCCGACATACAGGCGATTCTTCGTCGCGGTCTCCGACGGCCCGAACGGCAGGCCGTGGATCGTGTGGACGACCGCCGGCACCCGTTCGTCCCAGGCTGCGGCGCGACCGAGGATGCCGGCCTTGGAACTGTGGGTGTGGACGACCTGAGGGGCCAGGCGGCGGATGGCCGTTCGCAAGAGTCGGTAGGCCCGGACGTCGGTGGCCGGCCGGATCGCCCGGATAAGTTCGGGCATCACCTCGACCTTCAAACCCCGACGCCCGGCCTTGCCGAAGAGGTCCCCCTCGGGCCCCTCGGCCGGGCCGGTGATCAGCGTGACGTCGTCGCCGTGACGGTGGTGCAGCCCGTCCACTGTCAGCAAGGTGTTTTCCTGGGCCCCCCCGAGGATCAGGCGGGTGATGACGTGAACGATGCGCATCGAGGTCGACTCAACCCGTTCGCCGGTTCAGGCTTCGGGCTTCTCCATCTTCTCCTCGTCGGCGTCGTCCCCACCCTCGGCCTTCTTGGATTTCGCCTTGGGCTCATCGTCATCGTCGGCGTCATCGTCGGCGGGCTTGGGTTTGGCTTTCTTGGCCTTGGGCTCATCGTCATCGTCGGCGTCATCGTCGGCAGGCTTGGGTTTGGCTTTCTTGGCCTTGGGCTCATCGTCATCGTCGGCGTCATCGTCGGCGGGCTTGGGCTTGGGCTTGGGTTTCGACTTGGCCTTGGGCTCGTCGTCGTCATCATCCGCGGCGGGCTTGGAAGCGGTGAGCTTGAACGAGTCGAGGTAGCGGTCGGCCGAGGGGTCGTCCACCTGCTCCTTCTTGCCCAGGACCTGAAGCTGGTACAGGCGGTTCTTCACCAGGTAGACGCGGGCCTTGCCGCCGCCTCCGGGGATCGGGCCGCCGACCTTGGGGAAGTCGAACTCAAATTCGCGGCCGGGGTTGCCGTCGAGTTCGATCTTGGAGTCGCTGACCAGCTCCCCCTTGACGTTGCCGATCGCCCCGGACTGGGCGCCGTCGAGCATCTGCTGGGGGTCGTTCTTGGCGACGTAGTCCTCGGGGTAGTCGGCGTAGGAGGCGAAGTAGGCGACGCCGTCTTGCTCGACGATGTACATCTGCAACTCAATCGGCCCCAGGGGGGTCGGCACCGAGAGTTCCTTGCGGGTGGGGCTGGCAGGCATGACCACCGAGAAGCCGCCGTCCTTGGAGGTGAACGGCTTGCGGCGGGGCGAGGGGTCGTCGGCAAGGGCCGGCGCCGCCAGGACCAGGGCGACGAGCCAGGCGTTTCTCATCGGCGGGAACTCCGGGGGCTCAGGGGTAGCGGACGTGGACCAGGAACAACCCTTGCGGCGGCGCCGTGGGACCGGCCACCTCGCGGTCCTCGGCCTGGAGGATCGCCGAGACGCGCGAGGGCGTCCACTTCCCCGAGCCGACGTAGGCCAGGGTGCCGGCGATCGTGCGGACCATGTTATACAGGAAACCGTCGGCCTCAACCTCCAGGATCACGTCCTTTCCCGATCGATTCACCTGAATCTCAAAAATCGTCCGGACGCTGCTCGCCCGGTTGGGCCACTGGGTTTCGAAGCTGTGGAAGTCATGGCGGCCGGCCAGAGACTGCGCCCCCTCGTGCATCGCCTCGGCGTCGAGGCGTCGGTGCAGGTGCCAGGCATAGCGCACGCGGAACGGGTCGGCGTACGGCCCGTTGTCGAAGACATAGCGATACCGCTTGCTCCGGGCGTCGACCGTCGAGTGAAACGCCTGGGGCATGTCCGTGGCGTCGAGGATTCGCAAGTCCTTGGGAAGAGTGGCGTTGAGCGCCTTGACGAACGTCTCGGGCGGGTAGGGCGACGCGGTGTAAAAATGAACGACCTGGGCCAGGGCATGGACCCCCGAGTCGGTCCGGCCGCTGGCGTTGGTGGCCGGCATGACTCCACCATTAAGCGGCGCCAGGGTCTCTTCCAGCACCTGCTGCACGGTTCGCTCGCCCGGCTGGCGCTGCCAGCCGGCGAAGTCGGTTCCGTCGTAGGCGAGCAGAAGTTTGAGGTTGCGCATTGGCGGATGAATGGTCGGTCAGCGGGTCGGCAGGGCCTCGGCCAGCCAGGCTTGCTGTCGGGAAATCAACGAGGCGCCTCCGCCGCGGTCGCTCCGCTCGACGACGACGCCAATGAGAACCGGTCGGACCTGGCCGTCGGTGCCTTTCCGCAGGTAGAACACCCCGCCGCCGGAGTCTCCGGGAATCGGCCGGTACGCCGATCCCCATTCGAGCCATCGGGGGTTGGCGTAGTTGCCGGCGCGGACGGCGTGCTCGGTCCCTCGGGCGTCGAAGGCGCGCACCGCCAAAGTCTGGCCGGCGGGCCCGGGGATGGGGCGCTCGGCCACGACTTCGGCGGTCCGCAGTTCCCGAAACGCCGCCGAACGGGCCGAACGGGGCTCGACTCTCAAGCGGACCACTGCGTTGTCGGCGCCGGGCGCCTCTCGGAGCGGCCCGTCTCGATAAGACGGGTTCCTCGACAGGCTCAAGACCGTCGCCCCCCACGTTTCGCCCCGGCCGCCGGGCCTCACCAGCGCCGGGCCGTCGACGTCCTCGGGGTTCAGGCAGTGAGCGGCCGTCAGCAGGGTGAGCGACGCCTCTTGCCGGTCCAACACCGTGGCGCGGAACAGGCGGCGGACATTGCCCCGGTCGATCTCGACGGACACCTGGGTCTTCAACAGGTCGGGCGTCGGGTCCTCGGCCATCCCCCGGGCCAGCGGGGCGGCAAAGGTCAAAACGAAAGTGAGGCGCAAGGCGGCGAGGGGCGTCGTCGTCGGCATCTCGGCGAGTCTCCGGGCGGGGGGGATCAGGCCCCGACCGGGGCGGCAGTGGCGACCGTCGTTAGCAACGCCTCGGCGATCTGGACGGCGTTGGTCGCCGCTCCCTTGCGGAGGTTGTCGCTAACGCACCAGAACAAAAGGGCATCGGACCGATGCAAATCCTGGCGAATCCGTCCCACGAACACCTCATCCCGGCCATCGGCGGCGGCCGGCAGCGGGTAGCTTCGGGACGACGGGTCGTCCACCACCACGATCCCCGGCGCCTTGGACCAAAGCTCTCGGGCTTCCTCGGGCGTCAAGGGGCGGCCGGTCTCGACCAGGACTGACTCGCTGTGAGAGTTGGCCACCGGCACCCGGACACACGTCGGGCAAACGTCGATGGAGTCGTCCCCCATGATCTTCCGGGTCTCATTGACCATCTTGAGCTCCTCCTTGGTGTAGCCCGAAGGGAGGAAGTCGTCGATTTGGGGAACCAGGTTGAAGGCGATCGGGTGGGCGAACTTCGAGGGCAAAGGCGCGGCCTCGCCCCGGGCGTGGGCCCTCACCTGGGCATTCAGTTCGTCGATCCCCTTTTGCCCGGCTCCCGAAACGGCCTGGTAGGTGCTGACGACCACCCGGCGGACCCGGGCCGCGTCGTGCAACGGCTTCAGCGCCACGACTAATTGAATGGTCGAGCAATTGGGGTTGGCGATGATGCCTCGATGGCCGGCAATGGCTTCGGGATTCACCTCGGGGACCACCAAGGGGACGGCCGGGTCCATCCGGAAGGCGCTGGAGTTGTCCACCACGACGGCGCCGGCCTCGGCGGCCAGGGGGCTAAACTCCTTCGAGACCGAGGCCGGGACGCTCGACAGGACGATATCAACGCCCCGAAACGCCGAGGCCGTCAGGGATTGGAGCGGGTGGGACTCGCCTCGAAAGGTTAACGTCCGCCCGGCGCCGCGGTCCGAGGCGAGGAATTTGATCGAGCCGACGGGAAAGTCCCGCTCCTGGAGCAGCCGGACCATCATGCTCCCCACGGCCCCGCTGGCCCCAACCACGGCAACGCTCTTCACGGCGACTCCCCCTCCCCTAACCCAGGCGGACCCGACCCCAAGGCGAAGGGGCCATCATACCCGCCCGCCTCGCGCTTACCAACGCCAGGCACGACCGTGTCGGCTGGGCGGCAGCGGCGGGGCCGAGGTCGTCCGGCGGCACTTCCGCCCGGAGCTGATCCTCGCCCGGGACTGAGAACGGTCAGGGCCGAGCGGTAGTCTTGGGAGGGGCTAGCCGGGATTGGTGGACGGCCCAGGGTCGGAGCTTCGGCCCAACGCGAGGCTGGGATCGCCGCCACAAGGTGAATCCCACGATGCCGAGGACGGTCAGCACGCCTAGGGGCGCCAGTTCGGGCGTCCAACCCGGAACCAGTGCGGCCTTCGCCGGAGGGGGCTCGACGCGGTCCGCTTCGGCTCCGGCGTCCAGGTGGTAGCCGTCGCCTCGGCGATGCCATTGGGCGCGGAAGGTCCGGGCCAGGTAGCCCATCTCTTCACGCAGGACCAGGCCCGGGTTGACGCCGGATTGGCGGCAACGGCCGAAGAACGGCGCGGCCGTCAGTGGAATGCCGGACTGCTTGGTGTAGGAGGCCAGGACCTCGGGGATCGCCGTCGGTTGCTCGAACCGGGCATCGACTCGGGCAGCCAGCCGGAGGTCGTCGGGGAAGGCGGGTGGGGGCGGCCCCAACGTTTCTCGGTAGTAGCGACGAACATCGGGCCCGCCGAAGGTCTCGGCATAGACGTAATAGCCGGCGCCCCGACGGACCCAGGCCGCGCTCCCGGTGACGATCATCTCGGTCAGCGCGTCGCGTAGCGACTGCTCTTTTCGGTCGCAGGTCATCCCTCTGTTGGGGAGGTCGAACTGGGGTGAAGCGTCCAGGGGCACGTCCACCTGCCGCCGGAGGTCGTCGAAGACGCGGCGCAACAGGGTGGGCTGGAGGTACTCCAGGACGACCGGCGCGTCCAGTCGAGGGTCGTCCGGGGCGACGCGGTCGTCGGGCAAGCCGAGCACCCGACGGATGGCCTCTCGCTGAGGGTCGGAGGCTCGACGAGGCTGGAGATCGTGACGATAATACTCGTTAAGCGACCACCGGAGGGCATCGCGGTAACCGCTCGCCGGATGAATTTCGAGCAGATGCGCAGCATCCATCAGCGTCGATTTGTCCAGACTGAGGAGTTGACCGGTCCTCAAAAAACGGCCGAACTCAGAGCCTCGAATCGCCAACTGGACATCGACATCCTCTTCGTTCGACGCGTCGATATGAACCTCGATCAAGTTGGAGCGGTAATAGCCATCGAGTTTCGCACCATCGGCAAAAGTGGCCTGGATCGGGACGCGGACATCGACGAGGTAGATACCCGGTTTCGGGAAGGCGAGGTCAAGGAGGACAGATCCATCCGTACTTCGCCGAATATTATGCATGGCTCGAAGTTGATAAAGCCACGGTCGACTAGGTTCCAGGGTTGCGGCCTTCCATAACAACGTTTTCGTTAATCCAGTTTGATCGATGATTGAATGAGGCTTTCCCTTCTCACTGATATAGATCTCAAGGTAGTCGGGGGGAGGCCGATAGCCACGGGCAATTCGGGTTCCGTCGTTGCGCACAGAGATATCCAAAACAACCGGCTCGGCGATCAAGTAACTGTTGTGAGGCGTTGACAAGCTTACGGACACCTGCGCCGTTGCGACCGGACCGAGTAAAGCGAGAACGCTTAGTACCTGCGGGCCAATGACGCGAAACAGGTTAAACATGAGTTGGACCTCCCGCCACTGACTCAGGAGTAAGGGTCGACAGATTTCCGTATGGCATCGATGTACACTGGAGTGTATAACACCGGCGTGGCAAATGTCGAGTCGGATAATGTGACCGGCTCCGCGGTGCCCCTCGCGACATCGTGTCCAATCTCGTGTACAACCGTGACCTGTTCAACCCTGGCTGCAGTCATCGTTCCGCCCAAGATTGCCGCTGCCTCGTTGATCGTTTCTTCATAGATGATGGAACCCCCCATTGTTCTCGAAGTTAAGCCCAGCAAAGTATCCTCCGAATCCGGGTCGCAATCTTGGTTTTGACCACCTTGATGCGCCCCAAGGAGATAAGCAACCCAATAGCGCTGGGAGTTGAGCGAACGCGATTGCCAATTCGGCGAGACCACACTTACCATCGAACCGTCTTCGACATTCAGGACAAAGGGGACGTTGATGTCGGTCGTCTTGTTGTCGTAGACTGGGGCGACATAGGCTTGGCCTAACGCCGTAGCCAACGCGCTCGTGTTCGGCAAATGCATTTTCGATCCATTCAAGTACGGGTCGTCATCGATTAAGCTAAACCGACTGCCTTTCAAAGGTGGCGCAATACCAGACGGAACTTTCACGATAACAGTAAAGTTCGTCCCTATATCGCTCGAAATAACGCTGTAGGTACTGCCCGTGCCGTCGGTGAGAAAGCCGTTCTCAAAGCGATTGAGCGAATCGTGCGTGGTTTGATCCGTGGTAACAATTGACTGCGCGGTCCCGTTCATTGTCACGCCCGTAATCGTCCCCTGAACCGCCTTCCCCGTGACCGGTCCCATGCTGTCCAGTTCGACGTGCAACCGTCGCCAGACCGTCAACATGCCGGACATCAGCGAAGGGGCAGGGCCCGCGGCCGGTAGGCGGACCGGCGTGGGCCCGGTGTTGTCGTTGATCCCCGCCGAGGCGCCATCGTTCTGGATCGCGGTGAAATTTCCCGAGCTGATCGGCTTCAACGTGGCCACGATCCGGTAATTATCGCCGGGATGCATCGACACCTGGAAGTCGGGCACCGTGGCCAGCCCCCCCCGCGGTGGTCCGCACCGGGTAGACCGTCGGCGGCGAGTAGGACCCGTAATTGTCGAAGCTGACACTCTCATTATCGACCGGTTGGACGTTGGAGGACGGGTCGTCGACATCGATGATCTCCAGGTAGACCAGGATGTTCGGCAACGCCGGGGTGATGGTCGCCTGGTAATTGACGTGCGAGCGATCGGTGTTGTCGACCGTGCCGTTGGCGCTCAACACCCCGTCGGGGAAGATCGCCTGGCCCCCACCCGGCCCGGTGTTGGTCGTCAGCGGGCTGCTCGTGGCGATCCAGTCGATCCGCTGAACTTGGGGCGCCACCACCGTGATCGTCACCGTCGCGATCCGGCTGTCGACGACGCCGTCGTTGGCCTTGAAGGTGAAGGTGTCGGTTCCCACGTAGTCGGTGGTCGGCTGGTAGGTGAAGGAGCCATTTTGGCGAAGCCCGGCGGCGCCGTTGGCGTCGGCGATGAGTGACCCGTGAGATGGCCCGGCCACCAGGGACAAGGTGGTCGGGTCGCTGTCGAGGTCGGAGACGCCGCTGCGGACGCCGGGCATCGCGACGATGAGGGTCTGATTCTCGTAGACCGAGTACGACTGGTCGGTGGCCCCTGGCGCGTTGTTCGAAACGTAGATGGTGGCGGTGGCCGGGGCGCTGGTCTGGATGCCGTCGCTGGCGGTGTACTGGAACGAGTCGTTGCCCACGTAGTGCGCGTTGGGCGTGTAGCTCCACGACCCGTCGGCGTTGTAGGTCAAGGTCCCATGCGTCGGCTGGGTCGTGATCGCCACGGTGAAGGGGTCGCCGTCGGCGTCGCTGACGGTGGACCGCAGCCCCGGCGCCGGGGCGTTGTAGGTGTGGTCGTGCAGGTCGTACACGTAGGGGGCGTTGGAGATCGTCGGCGTGTTGTCGGAGACATAAATAATGTCCGTCACCGGCGTCGAGGCCCCGTTGGCGTTCGACGCGGTAGACGTGAAACTGTCGTTGCCGACGTATTTCAGGTTCGGGGTATAGGTGAACGACCCGTCGGCATGGAGGTTGAGCGTCCCGTGGCTGGTGCTCGTCACCACTCCGGCGGTCATCGTCCCGCCGATGGGGTTGGAGTCATTGCCCAGGACGCCTGGCGCGGCGATCGTCAGTGTGTGGTCGTGGGTGACCATGTAGTAGTCACTCAGGGCGCTCGGCGGCGGGTTGTATCCCGGCATGCCATCCGGTTGGGCCTCCGGAAGGTTGGACGCCTGGCTGACGACCTGAGTTCCCTTGAAAAGTCCGGCCGTGGCCGAAACCCAACGCGATTCGCGCTGCCCAGGACCGCCGCGTGATGCTGGGCACGGAGCTCCGCCCGATGTTCCAGAATCGTGGCGCGATGCTGGAGGACCGCGGCGTGATGCTCGGCCAGGACCGAGAGGTGATGCTGGACCCTGATTGCGTGGGCGTTCGGTCCGAAAGCGTCCGCCGAGGAGCCACCACGCTCGAAGGCGACGATCGAATCTGGCAAGATCTCATGGCGCGACGGTTGGAGAGGGGCCACGCCCAGGCTCAAGACCCGGCGGGATTCCAGACGCTCGACGCCGGCGCGGAAGGGAAGTGGAGGCTCATGAAGTTCGTCCCAGGGAGAGGGAACGGTCCAACTCCTCGCGAGGAAATCGCCAAGGTGGAGCGTCGTCCGGGTTGGCTATCATTGGCGAGGAGAAAGGCGGTCCGACGTCGATAAACAGGAAACCCGGTCCGGCAGTGCCGTCAAGCGACCTCCGAGAACCACCAGAAATGAGTTGGTTCGGTCCGCGTCCGAAATTGACGAGTCCCGAGGCCCCCCCCTACAATCCCCCAGCTTTCGGTGACTCACGACGAACGGTGGGAAAGGGGCGGGCGATGGCGACCGACGCGAGGCTGAGGCTCAAGGAGGTTCTGCCGGACCTGACCGAGCGCCTGGTTCAGACCTACCGAGAGTGCGGCGGCATCAACCACCTGGGCCACTCCCCCCTGCCCAGCTACAAGGAGGTCGTCGAGATTTTGGGGGATCTGCGGGAAGTGCTCTACCCCGGCTTCGGCCGTCGGCAGAACCTTCACATGGGCAACGTCCTGTACCATACCGGCGACCTGGTCGAGAGCCTGCACGACCGCCTCTCGGCGCAGATCGCCCGGGCCCTGCGTCACGACTGCCAATCCGTGCCGGAGGAGGACGACGACCGCGACTTCGCCGCCGAGGGCCAGGAGCACGCCATCGCCCTGCTGGAATCCCTGCCAGCGCTTCGGGAGGTGCTGACCGAGGACGTCCAGGCCGCCTACGAAGGGGACCCCGCGGCCAAGGGGCTCGACGAGATCATCTTCTGCTACCCTGGCGTCTCGGCCGTCACGGTCTACCGGATCGCCCACGAACTGTATCGTCGACAGGTTCCGCTGATCCCCCGGATGATGACCGAGTACGCCCACGGCAAGACCGGAATCGACCTGCACCCGGGGGCCACGATCGGCCCCCGCTTCTTCATCGACCACGGCACCGGGGTAGTCATCGGCGAGACGACCCACATCGGCGTCGGCGTCAAGGTTTACCAGGGCGTGACCCTCGGAGCCCTGAGCTTCCCCCGGGACGAGACGACCGGCGAACTCCTGCGCGACCTGAAGCGTCACCCGACGATCGAGGACCGCGTCGTCCTCTACGCCAACGCGACGGTGCTGGGAGGCCGGACGGTCATCGGCCACGACGCGGTCATCGGCTCCTCGGCCTGGATCACCCGAAGCGTCGCCCCCAACACGACCGTCACGATCGAGGACCCCCGCCTCCGCTACCGAAACCCCGAGCAGCCGGCGATCAACCCCGAGCTCGGCGGGTTTGACTACCAGATCTGACGGACCCGGTTCCACCGAGACTCTCGGAGGCGGCGATGAAAGAGGTGGTCTTCCCGCACCTGGATCGGAGCACCTTCGGCAAGCTCCCGGCCGCCGACCCACCGTTGGAGTTCGTCGGAGGGGAAGTCTTGCGACCCGGCGCCGGCCGAGTCATCTTCAGCGGCCTGAGTTTGGAGGAATTCCTCAGGCTCCCCGAAGCCAAACCGGCTCTGGAATTTCTCGGTGGGGAGGCCATCCAGAAGATGTCGCCCAAGCTGACCCATAGCCTGCTTCAGAGCGACCTCGGCCACCATCTGGACCAGTTCAGCCGACCGCGACACCTGGGCCGCGCCTATCCCGAACTACGCTGCACCTTCGGCGGACGATCCCTCGTCCCCGACCTTGCCTTTTTCAACAAGGGCCGCCTTCCAGTCGACTCCCGAGGACTGAAACAGGACGACGTCTACCTTCCACCCGACCTGGTCGTCGAGATCCTTTCCAAGGGCGAGACCATCAAGGCTCTATCCGCCAAACTCGACTTTTGCACAAGCCACGAGGTCCGCCTCGCCTGGCTGATTCAGCCCACCCGCCGAAGAGTCTTCGTCTTCCGCCCGGAGCGGCCCGTGGAGATCCTGGAGGGCCCGGCAATCCTCTCGGACGAGGACGTTTTGCCCGGCTTCACGCTCCCGCTGGAGGAGCTTTTCGGCTGGCTCGATGCCGACGATTAAAAGGGTCGGGCCTCAATCGCCCGGCCGGCTCGCGAAGACGATCCAGCCGCCGGCTCGCAGTCCTGGCCAGAATCGCGGGACGGGAATCGTTTGGGCCGTGACCGTGTCGATGGGAATCACCTCGTCGATCACCAGGCCGGCGGCGTGAATGTCCCGGCGCAGTTCGGGCCATCGGTAGAGGTGGACGACCATCCCGGGGATGCCTCGATAGGTCATCTGGCGGTCACCTGCAACGTCGAGCCCCCTCAGGATCGGCCCGACCCGACTCAACAGCCAGCGGCGGCCGGCGGGGTCTCCCAGGTTCAACCAGAGGTTGTGCGCGTGCAGCGCCAGCCGGCCCCCCGGTTGAAGGACGCGCGCTGCCTCGGCCATCGCCTCGCGCCTTGCCGAGGGTCCTCGGATCATGCCGAAGGTGCTGAACATCGCCAGGGCGTAGGCGAAACTCGCGTCGGGCAGGCAGGTCAGGCGGCAGAGGTTCGCCTCGACCCGGCCAACGCTCAGTCCCTCGCCGCGGGCCTTCACTCCGACGGTTTCGAGCATCGGCCGCGAGAGATCGATCGCGACAACCGGGAATTGCTTCCTGGCGAAGTGGAGCGACAGCCGCCCCGCGCCGCAGCCGAGGTCGACCAGCGGCCCTGGCTCGGTGAAACGCTCGTCCAGGGCGGCGGCGTCGGCGGCGAACAGGGGGTGGTTGGCGAAGTAAGCGTCCTCGGTGGTGGCCAATCGAGCGGCGTGGGCGTATTCCCAGAGCGGCCCGTCGACCCCCTCGGGCAGCTTCCAGGACGGCGGCGCCATCGGTTCAACCCTGGGCCGGAGTCGCGAAGACCCGACCCGACCGCGGCGCGAGCTCGATGCTCCGAAGCTGGCCCGACTCGACCCGGGCCGACTCTCGGGTCCATTCCTCGTTCAGCACCGTCCCCTCGGCGATCGGTCCGGCGGGCAGGTCGACCCGGCGGGTCTCTCTCGTGGTGTTCAACGCCACCACGACGGTTTCGTCCCCCAGCTTCCGCAGGTGAGCGTGAACTCCGTCCCGGGCCAGCAGGGTTTCGTAACTCCCCCGGCGCAGGGCGGGCCGACGCTTGCGCAGGGCGATCGTCCGCTGGAATTCGTGCAAGACAGAGGTGTCCCAACCCTCCGACGCTTCCCAGGGGTACGCCTGGCGGTTGAACGGGTCGTGCCCTCCCGCCAGGCCGATTTCGTCTCCATAATAGATGGAGGGGGCGCCGGGGTAGGTCATCTGGAACAGCGTCGCCAGCTTCAGGGCCGAGGTGTCGTTTCGGGCCAGACCCAGGAAGCGGGCCATGTCGTGACTGCTTAATAAGTTCATCTGCACCCCGGTGACGTTGGGGTGGTACATCGCCAGCAGGGCCTCGATCGTCCGAGCGAACGCCTCGGCGCCGGGCTCTCCGGCCGGGTGCAGCGCGGTGCGCGAAAGTTCTTGAATATCCACCGAATCGCCGATGAAGAACGCGATGCAGGCGCGGGTGAACAGGTAGTTCATCACCGCGTCCCACATGTCCCCCTTCAGCCAGTGGCGAGAGTCGATCCAGACCTCGCCGACGATGTAGGCCTCGGGATTGCCGGCGTGGACTCGGCGGCGAAACTCTCTCCAGAAGTCGTCGTCGTCAATCTCGTTGGCTACGTCCAGCCGCCAGCCGTCGATGCCAAAGTCGATCCACTTCCGCGCCACGCCCCACAGATATTCGCGGACGGCCGGCGTGCGGATGTTGAACTTGGGCAAGGCTGGCAAGTTCCACCACGCCCCGTAGCCGATCCCCTTGTCGGGGTCGTAGGCATGGAGGGGGAAGCTGTTGATGTGAAACCAGTCGGCATAGGGAGAATCGGCGCCGTTTTCCAGGATGTCGTGGAACGGGAAAAACCCGCGACTGGCGTGGTTGAAGACGCCGTCGAGGACGACCTTCATTCCCCGGGAGTGCGCCGCGTCGAGCAGACGACGCAGAGCGACATCGCCGCCGAGCATCGGGTCGACCTTCTCGTAGTCGTGGGTGTGGTAGCGGTGGTTCGAGGCCGACTGGAAGACCGGGGTAAAGTAGATGGCGTTGACGCCCAGGTCGGCCAGGTAGTCGAGCTTCTCGGCGACGCCGACGAGGTCGCCCCCCTGGTAGCCGTGGGGCGTGGGGGGCGATCCCCAGGCGTCGAGTCGGCCCGGCTTGGGAATCGAAAGACTTTTGGCGAAGCGGTCGGGGAAGATCTGATAGAAGACGGCGTCGCGCACCCACTCGGGCGTCTGGGGTTCGTCGGCGGCCATCGGCCTCACTCGCTCGGCGGGGAGTTTGGGGGCGTCGAAGTCCGGGTTGGACTTCGGACTGTCCCCGAGGATACCGAGGCGTCGTCGGGAATCGAAGTCGAACTGGCCGAGGTCAGGCCAAGACGCTCGGCTTGGCTGTCGGCAACGGCAGTCCCCGGACGATCACCGCTCCCAGGGTCGCCAGTTCTTCGAGGTTCCGCGGCGGGGCGCCGAACATCTCGGCCACGGCCACCTTGCGAGAGGCATCGGGCAGGCAACGGACCTGGAAGTCGCCGGGGTCGAAGACGCCGAAGACCACGCCCACCCGGCTGGCCAGCGCCTGGCCTTCGCGCTCGACCCACTGGAGGGCCAGGTGAGAGCCCCAGGCGGCGTTGAGGTAGACGACCAGCTCGACCATCGCCGTCAGGTTCGCCGGGTCTCGCGACGCCCCCGACCCGTGCACGGCGTCGAAAACCCTGGCACCGACGGCCACCGCCGGCTCGGCGATGTGGTTGAGGATCGACCCCAGCGGTTCGTCGGGATGGGGCCGGTCGGCCTGATAATGCTCGACGGTCGCCCGGACCGCCCCGCAGCCGCGATGCCCCAGCACGACCACCCCTTTGAGGCTCCGGGGTCGGACCTCGGGCTGGTCCGGCACGAACGTACGGATGGCGTACTGGAGGCTGCCGATCCCCTCGGCGCCCAGGACGTTGCCGGCCACCCGGATGTTGAAGATGTCGTTGAACTCCTGGCCGAAAAGGATCTCCGTCGGCACCCGGGCGTCGGAACAGCCAATCACCAGCACGAACGGATACTGCGTCGGCAGGCCGTCGACGCCTCGGGGTTCGCCCTCGGCCTCAAGGTCGCTGAGGTGGACCACCGGCGGCGGCATGCTCGAGTCATAACCGCCGAGGCGGCACGCCTCGTAAAACCGGCCGATCATGGCGTTGCCGGCCCACAGAAACGTCTCGGCCTCTTGCCAGTCGACCGGGGCGAACAGCGGCTTGGGACGCCCCGGCTCGTAGCGGTAGGTGAAGTCGATCGTGGGGATCGCCGTCGAGACGGGGGGGGATTCGTCGCGGTGGGGCATCGGAAGGTCTCTCTCCCAACCAGGAAAAGGGGACGGGTCGGGCGGCGGATCTCCCGGCCGACCAAAACCGCGTATCCCTTTTAACCTATCGAAGTCCCGAGGCCCCAGGCGACTCATCCCCGGCGGCGTCCCTCTCCGTTACTATAAGCCATCCCGACCCCTTTGTGACCTCCCGACGTCGAAGAGACCCCCATGAGCCAGTCCCCGTCCGCGACTCCCGAGTTGGATGCGACCCTCCGGACCGGCCTCATCATCAACCTGGCTTTGGTCACGAGCCTCGCGACATTCTTCGCCCTGTCCCTGCTTCTGCCCCGAGGCCCTGCCCCAGCCTCGAACTGGTCGGCCACCCAACCCCTCACCGTGGTCGGCCTGGCGATGGGCGGGATCGTCCTGCTGGGCCTGCCATTCCTTCAGGATCTGGTGATCGCCGGATCCATGGCCACCCTCGCCCGCCAGGCCGACCTGCCCGTCGCCGACCGTGACGCCCGGCTGGTCGGCCTTTACCAGACGAGGACGATCGTGGGCTCCGCCCTGCTGGAAGGTCCAGCCTTGTTCAACCTGATCAACTTCTGGATCGAGGGGTCACGGGTCTCGCTGGTCGCGGCGGGCTTGCTGATGCTCATGCTCATGGCGAGGGTGCCACGGAGGAACTCGGCCGAGACCTGGATGGCCCGACGCGGCCAGCGACTGGAGGAATTGCGACAACTGGGCGCTTGAGCGGCCGCCGGTCCGAGTTCGGCTCGATCAGGCCGCGGTCGACCAGCGCCCGGACGTGCTTGCAGCCCCGGGGGTCAAGCCCGTCGCGGCGGAACACGAAGTCGGGGCAATCGCACTCGGCGCCAAAGGGGGTCTGGGCCACGTCGTAGCGAGTTCCGTCATCCTTGCGTAACCCAAACGCCCGAGAGGCGATGGGCGCGTCGCAAGCGAGCGGGTCGAGTGCGTATTGGGTCCGGCCGATCGTCAAGGTCAGGCTCACCGGCCCGACGCGGGGCGAGGGCAAGGGCGTGAGCATGGGTCGGGCGTCACGAGTGGTCATGGCGAGGGCTCCAAAGTCGGGCCGACGGGCGATATTCTATCCAATTGTATAGGAATGGACGGACGGATTCGAGGGGCCCGGGGGTTGTCGAGGCGAGGGGCGACCCCTATTCTCAAACCCCTTCCCCTGGCGCCAGATTCCGGGTGGGCGGGTGGGGACATGGGCGTCTTTGGGCGTGGGCGTGACCGACTACCGACCGATCCTCGATGGCCTGGACGACGCGATTCTGGTGGTGGATCGCTCGCTCCGGGTGGTCTTCGCCAACGCCGAGGCCGAAGCATTGCTGGGCGACTCGGCCGAGGAGCTAGTCGGGCGTCCGCTGGCGGGGCTGGTCGTGATGGATCCGCCCGAGACCCCCGGGTCGAGCCGGGCGACCTTCCGAGGGTGGACCACCCGTCGAGGGGGGGGAACGCTGGAGGTCGAGGTCGGCTGGCGTCCCTTGGCGACCCCCGACGGAGTGTTCGCGGTGGCCACACTCCATCGGCCCGATCCGTCGGGGGAGGGCCGGGCCCGGGAGGAACTTCGCCACGCCCGGGCCGAGGCCGACCGCGTCGGCGCCGCCAAGACGCAGTTCCTGGCCGCCGTCAGCCACGATTTGCGTACCCCGGTCAATGCCGTGAGTCTCCAGGCCGAACTGCTGGGCTACCTGGTCGAAGGGGCCGACCCTCCCGTGCCGGTCGACCTGCGCGACCTGGCCGGCGACCTGCGCAAGGCCGCGGGGGGACTGGTCGAGCTAGTCAACGACCTGCTGGACCTGGCCCGGTTCGACTCCGGACGCATCGACCACCGCCCCACCGACTTCGCCCCCGAGGAATGGCTCGAAACCACACTCGGCCCGCTGAGGACCACGGCCTCGACCAAGGGATTGGCGCTGTCCTGGCGGGTCGACCGCCCCGGGCGCATCCTGCATGCCGACCGGGTCAAACTCGGCCGGGTGTTGACGAACCTGGTGGGCAACGCCCTGAAGTTCACCGAGGCCGGTTCCGTCGCCGTCTGGTTGGGGGCCGACGACGGCGGGCGACTGGTTTTGGCCGTGACCGACACCGGCCTGGGCATCCCCGCCGACCAACTCGGGCGGATCTTCGACGAGTTCGCCCAGTTGCGTAACCCCGAGCGCGACCGCTCCAAGGGGGTCGGCCTGGGCCTGGCCATCTGCCGGAGACTGATCGAAACGGCAGATGGCCACCTGGAGGCCCGGAGCCAGGTGGGACTTGGCAGCACCTTCACCGCGACCTACCCGGCCGACCACCTCGCCGACGTAAGCCCCCCTCCTGCCCCGCCCGTCGCGGGCTCGCCCGGCGAAGCGATCCATCGGCCGACGATCCTGCTGGTGGAAGACGACGAGGGAAGCCTCCGGCCGCTGGTCCGGCTGCTGGAGCGCGACGGGTTCACCGTCGAGCCGGCCCGGGAAGGGACCGAGGCCCTCGCCGCCCTGGGACGCTGTTCTCCGGCCCTGATGCTGCTGGACCTGCGCCTGCCCGGCCTCGACGGCCCGGAGGTTTTGCGTCGGCTGCGGTCCGACCCCGCCCACAAATCCTTGCCGGTGGTGGTCCTGTCCGGCGACGTCGACGGCGAGCGGCTGGACCGCGCCCGGTCGCTGGGCGTGGCCGGGGTGCTCGCCAAGCCGGTCGATTTCGAGAGTCTGAAAGCCTTGCTGGGCCGCCTCTTGCCGCATCCCGCGACCGCCGCCTCGCCAACCCGGCCCCGCTGACGGGCGTTCGCCCCTCGCCTCCGACGGCCCGCATCGCGAGAATCGACCGGGCCGACCGCCTCGGGAAAATTCCGGCGACATTCCATCCAGAACGGCGGCTGAGCCCGGTGTATCCCCACGGGGAACGACGCCGATGGACGACCTTCCGAGCACCCGGGCGAGCCTCCTGATCCGCTTGAGGGACCCGCAAGACGAGCGGGCCTGGGCGGAGTTCGTGGAGCTTTACCGGCCGTTGGTCCGAAGGCTGGCCCGCCGTCGGGGGCTCCAGGAGGCCGACGCCGATGACCTGGCCCAGGACGTTTTTCGAGCCGTCGCCTCGGCGATCGGCCGGTTCGAGTGCGACCCCGCCCGGGGCTCGTTCCGGGCCTGGCTGTCGACGATCGCGAGGAACCTCATCCTCAACCTCCTGTCCAGCCGTGGCCACCGACTGCGGGGCAGCGGCGACTCGGAGGTTGCCCGCTGGCTCGACGAGCAGCCCGACCCCCAGCCGGAGGACACCTCGGCCGAGTTCGACCGCGAGTACCGCCGACAGCTTTTCGACTGGGCCGCCAGCCACGTCCGCGAGGAGGTCTCCGACCTGGAGTGGCGGGCCTTCCAACTCGGAGGAGTCGAGGGCCGGCCCGCCGCCGAGGTCGCCGCCCGGCTCGGCACCACCATCGGCACGGTCTACTCCTACAAGAGCCGCGTCATGGCCCGTTTGAAACGCCGGATCGAATCGTTCTCCGACGGACTTTGAATCCCTCTCTCCACCCGAGGCCCGACGACGATGGTGAGCCAACCCCGCGACCGCTGCGACGAGGACCGCCTCCGTCGCTTCTTCGAGGACGACTCCGAAGGCCCCGACCGCGACGAGATCCTGGCCCACCTGGAGGGTTGCCCCACCTGCCAGCGACGCCTGGACCAGTTCTCGGCCGACTGCCCGTGGTGGGAGGACGTACGCCGGTTCGCCCCCGACTGGACGTCCGGGCCGTCGGTCCCGCCTCCGGAGGTCGCCGAGTTCCTCGACCCGCCGACCGCCGAGGGGGACCTGGGTCAGTTCGGCCCGTACCGGATCACCGAGGTCATCGGCCGGGGCGGGATGGGCGTGGTCCTGGGGGCGTTCGACCCGTCGTTGCATCGCAAGGTGGCCATCAAGGTACTGGCGCCGCAACTGGCGGCGGTCGCCTCGGCCCGCCGACGGTTCGGCCGGGAGGCCCGCGCCGCCGCCTCGATCTGCCACGAGCACGTCGTCAGCATCCACGCGGTCGACGAGTGGAAGGGGCTGCCTTACCTGGTGATGCCGTTCATCCCCGGTCGATCGTTGCAAGAGCGCATCGACCAGTCCGGCCCGGCCGACCTGGAAGCGATCCTGCGCATCGGCATGCAGGCCGCCGCCGGGCTCGCCGCGGCGCATGCTCAGGGGTTGATCCACCGAGACATCAAGCCGTCCAACGTCCTGCTGGAAAACGGAGTCGAGCGGGTCAAGATCACCGACTTCGGCCTGGCCCGCATGACCGACGACGCCAGCGTGACCGAGTCGGGCGTCCTGGCCGGAACCCCACAGTACATGTCGCCCGAGCAGGCCCGGGGCGAGGCGATCGACCACCGAGCCGACCTGTTCAGCCTCGGAGGGGTCCTCTACGCGACGGCCACCGGCCACGCCCCGTTCCGCGCCTCGACCACGATGGGCGTGCTGAGGCGCGTCTGCGAGGACCATCCCCGGCCGATCCGCGAGTCGTCCCCCGAACTCCCACCTTGGCTCGACGCAATCATCGCCAAGCTGCTGGCCAAGGCCCCGGAACAGCGTTACCAGACCGCCGAGGAGGTCGCCACGGTGCTGGGCGCCTGCCTGGCGCACGTTCAGCAGCCGAACCAACGCCCCCTGCCATTGTTGCCGCCTTCGCCCCCCGCCAATGCCGGCGGCGGGAACCGTCGTCGACGCCGAGGAGTCCTGGCGGGCGTGATGGCCCTGGCCGGCGGGCTGGCCCTGGCGGCGATCGTGACGATCCGCGTGCGGACGCCCGAGGGGACTTTGGTGATCGAAACCGAAGACCCCGCCGTCCACGTCTCGGTCGACGGCGACGAGGTTCGCATCGACGGCGACGGTCTGAGCGAGGTCCGGCTCAAGGTTGGCGACCACCAGGTCCGGGCGACCAACCGGGGCGGGCGTCCGTTGCTGCAAGAGGTGGTAACGATCCGCAAGGACGGCAAGGAAATCGTCAAGGGTCCACCGAGAGCCCCCGGCCCCCCCCGCTGGCCGACGGCCCGCCCGCGACGGCAAGCCCCCCGCCGGCCAGGGCTTCGGTCGACCCTGCGGGACCAGCCATGGACGGGGCGGGCGGGGCGGTCGAGGCACGAGCCTCGATGCCGGGGATGGGCGGCCCTCCCCTGAGGCCATATTCGACCCTTCGCCCTGCGCAAACG
Source organism: Isosphaeraceae bacterium (assembly GCA_965201075.1). Classification (GTDB taxonomy): domain Bacteria; phylum Planctomycetota; class Planctomycetia; order Isosphaerales; family Isosphaeraceae; genus CBDAVP01. The sequence goes on from CBDAVP010000004.1 coordinate 189,213, forward strand.
ACGGTCCAGGAGGGTTGGATTCGGGCCGTGGCCTTCGACCCCCGGAGCGCGTCGGTATCCTGGGGTGGTACCTCCAAAAACCTCATGTCATGGGGCCCGCGTTGGGACGAGCCCGCGACGACGATCGAGCGAGACCAGGGGATCATCGAGGCGATCGCGTTTTCTCCCGACGGCAAGACCCTGGCCCTGGGCGACGGACTGGGGATGGTCGAGGTCCGCGACGGCACGACCGGCAGGGGAATCCGGGACGATCGAGGTTTCCCCGAAGTTCCAGGTCCACTCGGTCGCCTTCAGCCCCGACGGCCAGACCCTGGCCACCCGGCAGCCGCAACGGTCACGTCGATCTCTGGAAGGTCGAGACGGGCGAGAACTTGCGGGCGGGGTTCGTCGAGGGCCAGCCGATCTCGCACGTCCGCTTCACCCCGAGCGGACGGGCGCTGCTGACCGCCACGGGAGAATGGAGCGCGCCGACCAATCCCAGCACGATCCGGCTCTGGGGATTTCGCCACGCAAAAGATGAGGGGGACCTTCTCGCATCCCTGGGGTCGGGTTTCGGCCCTGGCCCTCGCCCCCGACGGCGAGACCTTCGCCACCGGCAGCAGCGACGGCATCCGCTTGTGGTCCACCCAAGCAATCGCGGTCCAGGCCACCTTCCCCGAGCGGGACGCCCTGAAAAGGCCGGGGGGCTTCGTCCCCGGGCCGGAAGCCATCGCCGTGCTGAAGACCGACGACTGGCAGGTCAACGCCCTGGCCTTCTCCCCCGATGGGCAGACCCTGGCCAGTGGCCAGAACCAGGGACAGGTGACGATCTGGAACGTGGCCGACCGCAAGGTCCGCAACGTGCTGGGGGGTCGAGCCGCCAAGGTGCTGGCCGTCGCCTTCTCGGCCGACGGAAAGAACCTGGCGGCGGGGGGCTCCGACGGGCATCTCGACGTCTGGAGCGTCCCCGTTGAGACGTCACCCGCTCCCGCCATCGCCTTGCCGGCGGCGTTCGGGGCCGAGCGCCCATTGATCGCCGCCCCGGTCCCCCCGCCAATCCGCACCTGGCCCAACCTGGGCGGCGAGGTCAGCGCCCTGGCGTTCGCCCCCGACGGCGAGTCGCTGACCTGGGGGGGACGTTTCCCGAAACTGGAAACCTGGACCCTGCCCGACGGCCCACAGGTCACCACCGACCGGGGACGCTCCGACCTGGAAACCCTGGCCTTCGCCCCCGACGGCAAGACCTTCGCCCTGGGCGACAACCGCGGCCTCGTCGAGATCCGCGACGCCGCCACCCGGTCCGTCCTCCGGACGATCGAGGCGTCCCCGGGGTTCCAGGTCTTCTCGCTCGTCTATGGCCCCAAGGGCAAGACCCTGGCCACCGCCAGCCGCAATGGACACATCGGGCTCTGGGACCTCGCGACCGGCGAGGCCCTCTCCTCGCCGTCGGACCAGGACATGCCGGTCCTCCACGTCCGCTTCACCCCGGATGGGAACACCTTGATCGCGGCCACCGGCGACTTCGACCAACCCAAGTTGGAAGGCCGAATCCTGTTTTGGGACGTCGCCGGCCGGTGGGCGTCGACCCTGCCGCATCCCAAGGGGCGGGTTTCGGCCCTGGCGGTCTCCCCGGACGGCCAGACCCTCGCCACCGGCAGCGGCGACGGCATCCAGACATGGTCGATGGGGCGCATGCTGAAGACGTTTTCGCTCGTCCCCAAGGATGACCCCGTTGCCAAGCGGACCAAGCCCACGCTCATCGCCGAATTCAAGAACGACGACTGGCAGGTCAACGTCCTGGCCTTCTCCCCCGACGGGCGGACCCTGGCCAGCGGCCAGAACCGCGGCCAGGTGACGCTCTGGGACGTGGCCGGCAACCCATCCCAGACGATCCTGGGAGGCCGCGACGCCAAGATCACCGCCCTGGCCTTCGCCCCGGATGGCAATACGATCGCGTCGGGCGGTTCCGACGGCCGGGTCGACCTTTGGCCGCCGCCGGCCCCCACCTATCCCGCGGTGGCCACCCCGCCGCCGCCGCCCGCCGCCGAAGCCGCCCCGGACCTCCCCGCCAACCCATTCACCCCGCCCGACTCGACCGCGCCCCTGGCCCAGATACTGGCCGATAAGCCGACGATCCGGCCGCACGGGACGTTCCGCTACCGCCTGTTCCTCATGGACCTGGAGACCGGCAAGGCGTCGCCGATCGTGGACGAGCCGGGGCAGGGCTACACCTATTGCGGCTCACCCTCCTGGTCGAGCGACGGCCGGCGGATCGTCTTCGACGCCACCCCGGAGTCCGAGTGGTCGCGCTCCCGACTCTACGAGCTCGACGCCGCCACTCGCGGACCGGCGCAGGACCTGGGCCTGGGCAACTGCCCGAGCTATACCCCCGACGGCCGGCGGATCGTCTTCCTGTCCAATGTCACGGGCCAGTCGGGCCTCCACGTCATGAACGCCGACGGCTCGGGCCGGGCCCCCCTCGTCGGCTACGGGCGGCCCAAGTGCTCGCCCGACGGCCAGCGGGTATTGATCTCCGAGTTCCTCAAGTCCCCGAACTTCTCCCTGGTGAGCCTCGACCCTCGTGGGCCCCAGCGGACCTTCGAGGTCCCCGGCAAGACGATCCATCCGATCCCCTCGTGGGCCTCGGCCAGCACCATCGTCGCCGCGATCGGGGGCGAACGCGCCGACGCCATCGCCCTGCTGGACGTGGCCCGCGACGACGCGGCCCAGGCCCAGGCCCAGGAGGCGGAGCCGGACTTTGCGATCGGTCGGGGCGTGACGGACCTCGGCCAGCCGGGGTTCGAGGGGGAGGCGGTCGAGGTCCGGGCAAGGCTCGCCCCTCGTGGTCTTCGCCGACCCAGGCGCGAGGAGGACCCGCCGATCGAGGCCAAGGTCAAGACCATCCTCTGGAAGTTCGGCGCCGGGGCCGGGCCCGCCGTCACGCCATCTTGCCCGGTCTATCACGAGGGGACCCGCCGCTGCGTCTTCGTCGGGGCCGAGGAGAAGGGGATGGCCCTGTACTCGCTGAACTCCGGAGGGTCGGAGCCCCCGAAGCGGTTGGAGGCCGGCGACGGGCTGGACCCCTTCCTCAGCGACCTGGCGTTCTCGCCCGACGGCCGGTACGTGATTTTCCAGACCAACAAGGTCGACCGACCGACGAACCCCTGACCCGGAAGCGAGGCCCGCCCCGGTCTTCCAGGCCGGGCGGGCCGGCTAAACGTGGGTTGGGGATCGCCAACCGATCCCCCAACCCGGATCTCGACACTCCTTGCGATCGTCAATGGCCCGGTCCCCTGGTTGGGACGTAAGCGGCCAGGGGCCCGGCCCATTCCGGGGACGAGGAGGCCGCGCCATGTGGGGATCGTCCTACGCCCTGATCCGCCTGGTCGCCCTGGGAGCGCTGGGCCTTGTCCTGCTGGCGGCGGCCCTGGGACGCGACGAATCCCCGTCGCCTCGCCAGCCCGCCGCGGATCACCTGGCGGCGCTGGCTGGGGGCGTCTGCCGGGGAGACCGGACCAAGCCCCAACTGCTCGACCTGGCCTCCGGCGTCCCGACCTTCTGGCCGTTCCCGGCCGAGGCGCGATTCGAGCTGGCGTCTCCCTCCCCGTGGAAGGACGGCCAGGGTCGTCGGCAGTTCGTCGGCCGTCGGCAGTCTCTCCACGGCGAGGCCGCCACTGAGTTGGCCCGGTACGAGTACCCCTCGGGACGGCCGCTCGGCCACCTCACGCCGCCGTCGCTGCCGGCCTCGCCCCCCTGCTGGACGCCCGGCGTGGGCGCCGTGGTCGTCTTCGCCGGCTGCGACGGAGCTCTCTATCGAGCCGACTTCGAGCCCCGAGGCTTCGCCGACGCCCCCACCCTGGCGAAACTCCGCTGGGGAATCGGTCAGGCCGGCGCCGATTACGCTTTCGTCTCGCATCCTTGCCAGAGTGAGTCGCTGGGCAAGGAATGGATGGTGGCCACCCTCGGTCTCCAGGCGGAGCCGCATGGCCCGACACCGCAGGAAGAGCGGCTCTGGTGGCTAAGGACCGACCCCTCGGGCACGGTCATCGGTTCGGCTGGTCCTTTGATCGCACCGCCCCGGGGCGATGGCGACCGCGAGGTCTACCCTGCCGTGGGTCATCGCCCCGACGGCTCGCTGCTCCTGGCGTTCCTGACCCCCCAGCCCAGCGGCGACACGGCCGATCTGTTCGCGGCGCCCCTGCGATACGACCCCGCCACCAGCGGCTTCCTCGCCCACCGCGACGAGGTTCGTCGCCTCGCCCGCGGCTGCCGTTTGTGGACCCCAGTCCTCAGCCTTGATGGCGAGGCCGTGCACGTCCTGGCCGGAGACCGCTCCGGCCTGCGACTGGTCCGGGTCGCGATGCCGACCTGGCCCGCCCCGTCACTGGGACCGATAAACCTCGCCGCCGACGCCCCTGCGCCCCCGGGACCGAATCGCCTATAATCGCTCCCAACGCACCGGGTCGCCGATCCGGAGCCTGGAATGCGCCGGGGGGTGGGGCGAAATGGATGGCAGCCGGGGGGACGACCGGCTCGGCTGGGAACTGGCCGCCGAGTCGATCGTCGTCAAGATCCGCTGGTTCGGGGTCGCGATGGGCTGCGTCCTGGTCGCCTCGCGGTCGGGCCTGCGCGATCCGAGGGCGGTTCTGGGGTTGCTGGCCCTGGGCGGGGTTTACGCGGCGCTGGACACGGCGTCTCACCGTCGCGGAGAGGTCTTCCTGGTTCGTCGGCCCCTGTCGGTCTCGGCGATGGAGGCCGCCTTCATCGCCCTGCTCTGCTACAACGACACCGGCATCGACAGCCCGTTCCGCTGGTACTACCTGCTTTCGCTGATCTGCTGCGCCCTGCGCTACCGGCCGGCGATCGCCTGGACGACCCTGGGGCTGCACGGCTCCAGCCTGGCAGCCCTGGCCTGGGCCCTGGGCGGTCGCGAGGCTCTGGAGCGACTGCCCCTGACGGCCGTGATTCTGGCCTGGGCCACCTGGGCGGTCTCGGCCCTGGCAGGCTTGCTGAAGGCCACCGGCGCCAGGCTGGAACGGGCCAACGCCGAGCTTCAACGGTATGGGGCCGAACTCGAAGGCCGAGTCGCCGAACGCACCGCGGCCTTGCGGGCCTCGCAAGCCAGACTCATTCACCAGGAGAAGATGGCGGCGTTCGGGCTGCTGGCCGCGGGGATCGCCCACGAGGTCGGCAACCCGTTGGCGGCGCTGAGCAACCTGATTCAGATCCTCCAGAGGCGCGGGCCCGACCCCTACTCCGCCGAGAAGTTGGAGACCGCCGGCAAGCAGGTGGGGCGTATCCGTCGGATCGTCCGGGAGTTGGTCGACTTCGCCCGTCCCGGCCCCTCGGCCGCCGAGCCGGTGCGCCTGGCCGACGCGGTGGACGAGGCGATCGCCATCGCCAAATACTATCAAAGGACCAAGGACCGCGCGATTGTCGTCGACGTACCCGCCGCGCTGCCGGCGGTCGTTGCCCCCCGCGATCACCTGGCGCAAGTGGTGCTGAACCTGCTGCTCAACGCCATCGACGCGACCGAGTCCGGCGGGAGGATCGGCCTGGAAGCTCGGGCGTCTGGCGATGCGGTCGAGCTGCGCATCAACGACGACGGACACGGCCTCGACCCGTCCGACCTGCCCAAGCTCTTTCAGCCGTATCACACCACCAAGGACCGGGGGACAGGCCTGGGTTTGTTCGTCAGCCGGCAACTCGTCGAGGAACTCGGCGGAACCCTGATTCACGAGCCCAGCGAAGGCCCGGGAGCCACCTTCGCCATCCGCCTGCCGGCCCGCTGGATCGGCCCCGAGCGGCCTTTGCTGGCCTGCCGATTTCACGCCCAACCCGTCGCTGCCGTCGCAGGCGTGGGCGAATGCGTCCCCGCCGCGACCCCCGCCCGATGACCCGCTCCCCGAAGGCGTCCCCCATGCCCTCAACACGCCCGACCGAGGACCGAGGCCGCGTCCTGGTCGTCGACGACGAAGAGGTCATCGCCCAGACCCTCGGCGAGTTTCTCCAGGGCGAGGGCTTCGAGGTCGCCGTCGCCGCCAACGCCCCCGATGCCCTGGCCTTGACCAGTTCGTTTGAGCCGGCGGTCGTTTGCTGCGACGTCCAGCTTCCCGGCGTCGACGGCCTGGAGTTGCTCGACCGCCTTTTGAAGCTCCGTCCCGAGACAATGGTGGTGATGATTACCGCCTACGCCACCGTTGAAAACGCCGTCGCCGCCTTCCGCCGAGGGGCCCAAGATTACCTGATGAAGCCGGTAATGTTCGACGAGCTTCTGGCCAAACTCGACCGCTTGATGGCCGTCCGCCGCCTCGTGCTGGAGAACCAGGCACTACGACGCCAACTGCACGCTCCGGGCGGGTCCGAGGCTCTGGTCGGTCGCGGACCGGCGATGCAGACGGTCAAGTCCTTGATCACCAAGGTCGGGCCGACCCGCAGCAATGTTTTGATCACCGGAGAATCGGGCACTGGCAAGGAACTGGTCGCCCGAGCTTTGCATTCTCCAGGGCCCGACGGCCGCGAGTCCGATGCCCCGTTTCTGGCCATCAACTGCGCGGCGATCCCCCATGACTTGCTCGAAAATCAACTGTTCGGCCACGTCCGGGGCGCCTTCACCGGTGCTGACCGCGACCACGCCGGCCTGTTTGTCGCCGCCGGCAAGGGGACGGTCTTCCTCGACGAGATCGGCGAGCTCGCCATGCCCACCCAGGCCAAGTTGCTGCGAGCGATCGAGACCCGTGAGGTGTTGCCCGTCGGCGCGACCCGGGCGATTCCCTTCAAGGCGCGGATCGTGGCGGCCACCAACAAGGACATCCCCGCCGAGGCCGCCGCCGGTCGGTTCCGCGACGACCTGTTTTATCGCCTCAACGTCGTGACGATCCGCACGCCCCCGTTGCGAGAGCGACCCGAGGACATCCCCGACCTGGTCGCCGCCCTGCTGGCGCGCCACGCCCGCCGCCTCGGTCGTCGGGTCGACGGCGTGGACAACGCAACCATGAGGCTCTTGATGGCCGCGCCGTGGAAGGGGAACGTCCGAGAGCTGGACAACGCCCTGGAACGCGCCGTGATCCTGGGCGACGGTCCGATTTTGACCCCCGCTGACTTCCCCGCCGAACTCAGCCCGGCTGGCGAGGGGGACGATGCCGGCGACCGCCTCGAATCGACCCTGGCCCGCTACGAACGCCACCATATCCTGCGAGTCCTGGCCCAGTGCAACCAGGACAAACGCGAGGCCGCCCGCCGCCTCGGCCTGGGTCTCTCGACCCTCTACCGCAAACTCGAAGAACCCGGCCCCCGAGCCGCCGGCGCCTGAGCGTCTTCCGCGGGATCGGGTCTTCCCATTCGCGTTTTCGGATCGGACAATCGGGGATCGAGCCTCGAAGGATCACCGACGCCGAGGAACGCATGGCCCCAAGAACCCTCCGTCCGCTGCTCGCCGCCTGTTGTGCCTGGATCTTGACGGGCGCGGCCCCGCCGGAAGTCCCCTCCCCGACGATCGACCCCGAAGCGCTGCTGAAGCACATCCAGGTGCTCGCCTCCGACGCCTTCGAGGGTCGCGCCCCGGGCTCTCCAGGCGAGGACAAGACGGTCGCCTACCTCACCGAGCAGTTCCGCGAGTTCGGCCTGACGCCCGGCAACCCCGATGGGACCTTCGTTCAGGAGGTTCCCTTGCTGGGCTTCCGCACCAAGCCCTCGGGGGCGATCCGCGGCGAAGACGGTTTCGCCCTGAATCTGAAGACCCCCGACGACTGGATGGCGGTCTCCCGTCGGCAGGTCCCCGAGGCGTCGGTGGCGGGTTCCGAACTGCTCTTCGTCGGGTATGGGGCCGTGGCGCCGGAATACGGGTGGGACGACTTCAAGGGGGTCGATGTCCGGGGCAAGACGCTGGTGATGCTCGTGGGCGATCCACCGGTCCCTGACCCCGACGACCTCTCAAAGCTCGACCCGACCCTGTTCGGCGGCCGGGCCATGACCTACTACGGCCGCTGGACCTACAAGTACGAGATCGCCGCCGAGAAAGGGGCCGCGGCGGTCTTGCTGGTCCACGAGGAAGGGCCGGCCGGCTACCCCTACCAGGTGGTCGTCGGCAGTTGGGGGCGGGAGAACTTCGAAATCCCCGCCCCCGACGGCAACGCCGGCCGAGCGGTGGCCGAATCCTGGATCACCCTGGACACCGCGAAGAAACTGCTCGCCGCCGCCGGCCACGACTTCGAGACCCTGAAACTCGCCGCGGCGACGCGAGAGTTCCGCCCTGTCCCGCTCCCCTTGAAGGGAGACTTCGCCGCAAGCAACACCCTGCGGCCGATCCGGTCGCGCAACGTGCTGGGGAGGCTCGAAGGCTCCGACCCCGATCTCAAGGGCGAAACCATCGTCTTCACCGCCCACTGGGACCATCTGGGCAAGGACGACACCCTGCCCGGCGACCAGATCTACAACGGCGCCGCCGACAACGCCTCGGGAGTGGCCGCCCTGCTGGAACTGGCCCGGGGTTTTGCCCATCAGTCGCACCAGCCGAAGCGTTCGCTCCTGTTCCTGGCGGTGACGGCGGAGGAGAAGGGACTTCTCGGATCAAAGTTTTACGCAACGCATCCGCTCTATCCGCTCGACCGGACGCTGGCTGACTTCAACATGGACGTAACGAACACCTGGGGCCTGACTCGCGACGTGGTCAGCGTTGGCCAGGGGCAATCGACGCTCGACGACCTGCTGGCCAAGGCCGCTGCGCGATCTGGACGGGTCGTCGCGCCCGACCCCGAGCCGGAAAAGGGGGGCTATTACCGATCCGACCACTTCGAGTTCGCCAAGGAAGGGGTGCCCAGCCTGAACCTCAAGGGGGGGACCGACTTCCTCGGCAAGCCAGCGGATTTCGGCATGGAGAAGCGTCGGCAATACACCCGCGATGACTACCACAAGCCCAGCGATGAGGTAAAACCGGACTGGGACCTCTCCGGAGCCGCGGCCGACGTGGCCCTGCTGGGCGAGGTGGCCGCGCAGGTCGCCGAGGGGGGACCGTATCCCACCTGGAAGCCATCGTCGGAGTTTCGCGCCCGCCGCGAGGCGATGCTCCGACGCTCCGAACGCTGAGGGGGCGCGGGCCGACATCCGCCTTGCGTCGATGGGGGGGTCGGGGTAATCTCCTGCGATCAGGGACCGCCCGCTCGATCGCCCGTTTTGCCGGGCCCGCCTCGGCCCCGCGTCTTTCCGCGCCGCCTGAACGCGGGACCGACCCCGAAACCTGGGCCTCGCGGGCCCTCGCGAATCCTCATCAAGACCCAACGGGTCGGGGAGATACGGATGTCTCAGACGGCCACCCGGCCACGCCCCGCCGAGGCGGACGCGCTGGAGCGCCTCTGCACGACCCTGCGCGGCAAGCTCCAGTTCATGGATTATCTGGTCCGCGCCGCCTCGGCCGACGTCGATCGCTTCCGCGACGAGGCCGACCCTGGCACGCGCATCTTCCTCCGCCAACTGGTGGAGATGCACGCCTCGAATCTCTCCGACGAGTGCGAGGACATGCGCCTGATGGGCGAGTTCTGCAGCGCTCTGGAGTCGGCCGTCGCCGGGCTCCCCGACACGGCCGACCGCCCCCCGGTCAATTCCTTCCGCGACGGAGACCCCGCATGAGCGCCTACGCCCACGCCCGGACCCCCGTCGCCGGCCCTCTTCCCACGACCGCGACCACCGCCCGAGACGAGATGCCGCCGCCCTCCGGCTCGGCCACGCCCCGCCCGGCGCCTCCGGAACTGTTCCGCACCCTGGCCGAGATCAAGGGGCAGGCCCAGTTCCTCCTATACCTGGCCGACCAGGTCGAGGACTCGCTCCACCAGCTTGCCACCGAGACCGACCCCGGCCACGGCGCCTTCCTCTGCAAAGTCCTGGCGATGTACTCCTCGCAACTAGAGAGCAAGCACCAGGGGCTCGGCGACCGGATCTCCGAAGCCTGCCAGGAGGTCTACGTCACCGTCCGCGAGCACGACGCCTTCTGACCAGACCAGACCGCACGCCCACGCCGCACACCGCCTGAGCCGGGTCCTACTCCATCGTCCTCGCAATCGGGGACTGGCTCCGACGGTACTCCGTCGGTGCCTTCTGACCAGACCGCACGCCAACGCCGAACGCCCCACGCCCACGCCCACGCCGCCTGAGCCGGGTCCTACTCCATCGTCCTCGCAATCGGGGACTGGCTCCGACGGTACTCCGTCGGTGCCTTCTGACCAGACCAGACCCCACGCCCACGCCGCCTGAGCCGGGTCCTACTCCATCGTCCTCGCAATCGGGGACTGGCTCCGACGGTACTCCGTCGGTGCCTGTCCCCCATTCCGGGGAGGGTGGGCGGCGCAAGGGGAACAAGGAACGGCCCTGCCCACGTGGCCGGGTCGATCCGATCTCCCGGCGGCGCCGGGGCCGGGAACGATTATGCTGGCGGGGGATGGCGAACGGCCCCCGACCCGGGGCGCTTCGACGCCTCAACTCCGCCCTCGACCGACCCCCGGAGCATCCCGGCCCATGCAACGCCGCATCGCCTCCCTGGCCGCCCTCGGCCTGGCCCTGGCCTTCGTCCCGATCCCGCATTCCCCGGCCGACGAGGGGGAGAAGGTCCCCGACAAGCCGACGCCCGTCGCGGTCGTCGTTGACCTGACCCTCAAGGGCCAGATCAGCGAGGACCCCTCGCCGGTGGGGCTCGACGGTACGCCGATCTCCGACAACCTCCGCTCCCTGGCCGAAACCCTGGCCAAGGCCAAGACCGACGACAAGGTCAAGGGGCTGGTCCTGCGGCTGAGGAACCTCGGCATCGGCCAGGCCAAGGGAAACGAGCTGCGACGGGCCATCGTCGACTTCCGCGCCTCGGGCAAGAAGGCGTTCGCCGTGCTGGAGCTGGCCGGCAACGCCGATTATCTGGTGGCCACCGCCGCCGACGAGATCGTCCTGCCCGAAAGCGGCTTCCTGATGCTCAAGGGGACCGCCGCCCATATCACCTTCTACAAAGGGTTGTTCGACAAGCTCGGCCTCCAGGCCGACGCCATCCAGGTCGGCGAGTTCAAAGGGGCCGGCGAGCCCTACACCCGCACCGAGATGAGCCCCCCCTTCCGGGCCGAGATTGAGTCACTGGTGGGCGACTCCTACGCGATGCTCGCCGAGGCGATCGCCAAGCGCCAGGGGATCGCTCTCGACGAAGCCAAGAAGCTGATCGACGACGGGCCCTACATCCCGTCCGCCGCCAAGGCCGCCGGGCTGGTTAACCGCGTTGCCTACCCCGACCAGGTCGAGGCCGAGATCGCCAAGGGCCTGGGCGTGGCGTCGGTGAAACTGGAGCCGAAGTACGGCAAGAAGTCGCTCGACCCGTCCGAGTTCCAGGGCCTGGGCGGTTTCCTCAAGATGATGTCGGCCCTCTCCGGTGACGACCGCGCCAAGAAGGCCGGCTCCGGCAAGCCCAAGGTCGCCGTCCTGTACGCGGCGGGGATGATCCAGACGGGCAGGTCGTCGGCCGGCGGGCTGTTCGGCAACGACGCGGTGCTGGGCTCCGACACGCTGATCAAGCACCTGCGCGAGGCCGAGGCCGACCCGACGGTCAAGGCGATCGTCCTGAGGGTCGATTCCCCCGGCGGCAGCGCTCTGGCCAGCGACCTGATGTGGCGGGAGATCACCCGCATCGAGAAGCCGATCGTCGCCAGCATGTCGGACGTGGCGGCCTCCGGCGGCTACTACATCAGCATGGGCTGCGACCGCATCGTCGCCGAGCCCGGCACCTTGACCGGCTCGATCGGCGTGATCTCGATCAAGCTCCCGCTCGGCGGCCTGATGGACCGCATCGGCGTGACGACCGAGACCGTCGCCGCCGGCAAGAACGGTGATTTCGACTCCCCCCTGCGCCCCTGGACCGACGCCGAGAAGGCCAGCCTCCGCAAGGTCTCCGAGGAGGTCTACCACCAGTTCGTCGCCAAGGCCGCGCAAGGCCGCAAGATGGAGTTCGCCGCGCTCGAAAAGCTGGCCGGGGGACGAGTCTACACCGGTCGACAGGCGCAGGCCGCCGGCCTCGTCGACGACCTCGGGACGCTGGACGACGCGATCGCCTCGGCCAAGAACCTCGCCGGGCTCGACCGGGACGCCGACACCGAACTGCTGATCCTGCCCAAGGCCAAGGGGCTCTTGGAATCGTTCTTCGACCCCCTGGAAGGCCGGGACACCCGCGCCGGCGTGAACATCAACATCAACGTCCTCGACGCAAACCCCTGGCTGGCCGCCCTGCCCGCCCCGGCCCGCGACGCCCTGGCCCGGGTCGCCCGACTGGCGAAGATCGCCGCCGAGGAGCCGGTCCTGCTGATGGCCCCGTTTGATGTCCAGATCCGCTGACGCCCACGAGCCCGGGGCGCCCGCCAACCTGCAAAGGTCGGCGATTGTTCCCGGGTCGATCAACGGCATCCAACTCTTGCGGCAGGTCCGCCGACTTTAGGCAAGAATGCGGACGAAAGGCGTTTCCGGATTGGCGGACCATGACGATCATTCCGGGCGAACATGGCCTCGACAAATCAAATACGATCGCGTGGCGTGGTTGCCAATGATAGGATATTCCGTTGATCGTAGAGTTGTCACACGACTCTCGGCCCCCGTCCCGAGCCGAAGGGCATGACCATGCCCCCCCCCGCGAAACTTCCCATAGCACTATCATTCTTGACCATTCGCGATTTTCGCGGAATTGATCAGCTCGACCTAGATTTTTGCGGTCCCGATGGCCTGCCCAACCGCCTGGTGGTTCTCGCCGGTCCCAATGGCAGTGGAAAAACCGCTGTCCTCGAAGCGGCGATGATCTTGCTGGGCGGCTCCAAGTTGATCGTCGGTCCCCGCGGCCGGCGGGCAATCCGTAGGGGGGCCACACAGTATGAAATTCGAGCGGGGCTTCGGTTGGATGGCTCTCGGTTGGACGGCGAGGAGATCAAACTCCTCCACACCTCACGCTCACCCGCGCCGCCCACCGACCCCGACTTGCCGACTTGGTATTTTTCCTCCTGGCGTGCACCAAACCTGGTGGGAGCCGTGAACGTAACCGTCGGTAAGCCCGGCCGACGACCCGCCGAGAACGATCCGAATCGCCTTCTCAATGTGAAACAGCAGTTGGTCAATGCCGCAGCGGTCCAAAATTTCCCCGGTGCGAAGCAGCCGTTACTCAAAAGATACTCGCGTTGGATCGAACGCATCAATGAAGCTTGGGCGAAATTCTACCCCGGCCAAGCCGATCGATTTCAAGTCGGATTGGCCGATGACGATAACGACCAGGGCGAAGGCTCTTTCGACGTCTTCTTCGATCGTCCAAGCACTTATCCCCTCTCAGTGGACGAACTTAGCGCGGGTCAACTAGAACTATTCTTATTCCTAGCCGTCTTGGCCCTGAACGATGATCGCGAAGGTTTGGTCATCATTGATGAGCCCGAGTTGCATCTCGACCCGCAGTGGCATACACCGATCGTGCGAGCCCTGATGGACCTCCAACCGAACGCTCAGTTTCTCGTCGCAACGCACTCACCGGAGATTTACGACGCCGCCCGTACTTACGAGCGTCACTTCCTCGTGCCCGAAGACGACCCTCGGGCCCGAGCTTGGCCGCTGGTCGGGGCTCGCACGGAGGCATAGCCTCGATGCCTCGCGATGTCGCCAGGGATGCCCTCTACAATGGGCAAATCAACCTCTGGGTTGAAGACAAACTGACGCGAGACTATCTCGGAACGATTTGGAATGACCCCGCCGTGAAGTTCCTGGTAGGAGGGGGCCGCGAGGGGATTGCGGCGATTCTCAAGGACGCCGAGGATGTTGGCTACCATAATGTCTTCGGGCTCGTCGACCGAGACTTTGATCGGTCCAACTCCGATCTCTGGATGGTGCCCAGCCGAACCTTTCGTCGTTTTGTCCTGCCTCGCCACGAGATCGAAAACTATCTGCTCGATAGCCTAGCACTGGAAGGATGTCGATTCAACACACATCGGCGTACGATCGCGGAGATTGACGCGATCCTCGATGCCGAAGCCACGCGTCGATGTTGGTGGGCGGCCTGCCGGAAGATCGTGGCCCGCATTCGCGACCGCTTCTTCGACCACTTCGTGACCCACCCGACGACGCCGCCGGTCGACTCCGAAGCCACGGCACGTGATCATATCGTCCAAAGCCGTTGGTTTCAGTCCCTGCCGGCAAAGACGTCGAAGCTATCCGAAGGGCGAGTGGATCGCCTCCTCAAGGCGGCCCACCGGGATGCCGAAGCAATGACCAGAGATGGGCGATGGCGGTCCGAATTTGCCGGAAAGGAGATCCTTCATGTAGTCGGGAACTACATTTTTCGGCGATTGCCCAGACAATCCGCCTATCACCCGACTACCACGCAATTCGATGCCGACCTCGCCAAGGAGGTCGCGGACTGGCAGGTCGCTCATGGGGCGATCCCGGACGAACTGACCGAATTACTCGCCGGGCTGAAGGCACGCGTTGCACCCCCTCCTCCGTCCGCTTAGACTGGACGCATTCAGCCCCTATACGTGAGGGATCGGAGGGCAACCTTCGTGAATTTGCCCACCGAATTCCACGATGGGGTCCAAACCAACGCGGACGACCTCCGCCTCGAATATGATTTCATGCTCCTGCGAAATGGCGTCCGGGCGAAACACCTGGGCCGCTACCGGGGCGGGACGAACCTCGCCTTGCTCCGCCCCGAAATCCACACCGCTTTCCCAACGGATGAGGCGGCAACTGAGCCTTGCAGTCGCTGATCAGTGAGCGAAAGGGGATATCATCGCCGCGACGGATCCTGGGTTCGGGCCTGCCCGGTTCAACTCCTCTGGGTCGCCTCTTTCGGTCTTCGCAGGTGGTTCCTCAACGAGCCGATCGCCGCCATCTCCAGGGGGAAGTGCGGCTTCACCTCGGCGGCGCGGGCCAGGTCGGCTCTCATGCGTCGGCGGCCGGCCAGGGTCGGTAGTTGCTTCAGGGCGTCCCACTTGCCTTGCAGCAGCGGCAGCGGTCGGCCGCGCAGCGCCCGCCAGGCCGCCTGGATCAGCGTGAAACCGACGTGCGGGGCCAGCGCCGCCAGCAGCCAGCGGGTCGGCAGGTTTGACCAGAACAGAATCTCGCCGTTGCGTGAGACCCTGCGTTGCA
This sequence comes from Isosphaeraceae bacterium, assembly GCA_965201075.1. Classification (GTDB taxonomy): domain Bacteria; phylum Planctomycetota; class Planctomycetia; order Isosphaerales; family Isosphaeraceae; genus CBDAVP01. Next base: position 204,324 of record CBDAVP010000004.1, read on the forward strand.
ACGAGGCTCGGCCGTGGTCGTAGCTGGCCGAGACGTCGTGCAGGATGCGGCAGTGCGGCGAGTAGACGCAATCGAACCCCGCCCAGCGCAGGCGGAAGGCCAGGTCGACGTCCTCGTAGTAAGAGCCATACGACGGGTCGAATGGCGTGCCCACCACCTTCAAGGCTGAGGCCCGGTAGAAGGCGCTGGAGGCGCTGGCGCCGAAGACGCGTCCGGAGGGTTCGGCAGCCCAACGGTCGGCCGGCTCTCCGTGACCTCGCTTGTAGGGCCAGCCGGTCAGGGCGTAGCCGTCGCCGGCCGAGTCGACCCGCGACGGGTCCGAGCGGACCAGCACCAGAGGCGCCACCGAGCCCACCGATGGGTCGTGGAATGGGGCGATTCCCGTTTCGATCCAGGCTTCGCGGACCTCGGTGTCGTTGTTCAAGAGTTGGACGAACTCGCCCCGGGCCGCCGCGACTCCGGCGTTGGCCGCGGCGCAGAAACCACCGTTGCGTTCCAGGCGGACGTGGCGGACCCACGGGTGAAACGCCGAGAGCCAGAAGGCCGTGGCATCCGTCGAGCAGTCGTCGGCGACGATCACCTCGATAGGGATCGTCCGCGGGCGGTGCCTGGCGATGCTGGCCAGGCATGACTCCAGCAGGGCCAGGCCGTTGTAGGTCGGGATCACCACCGAGCAGACCGGGCGGTCGTCGCCGCCTCCGGCCCCGGGCGTCTCGGTCATGGGGCCTTCTTCCGGGCGACCGGATCGCCCCAGGTAGTCTTGCGGAAGGCGATATGCTGAATCGTCATGAACATGATCTTGAAATCGAGCCAGAACGACCAGCGGCGGATGTAGTCCAGGTCGTACTGGAGCCGCTTGCGCAAGGAAGTGCGTCCCCGCCAGCCGTGGACCTGGGCCCAGCCGGTCAAGCCGCAGGGGACCGCGTGTCGCAGGTCGTAATCGGGGATCTCGGCGCGGAACTGCACGACGAAGTTGGGCCGCTCGGGTCGGGGGCCGACGATGCTCAACTCGCCGACCAGAATGTTCCAGAGCTGGGGCAGTTCGTCGACGTTCCAGTGGCGCAGCCAGTCGCCCACCCGGGTGCAGCGGGTGTCGTGGTCGGTGGCCCAAATTGGCCCGGTGGTCCCCTCGGCGTCGCGCCTCATGCTGCGGAACTTCCAGATCCGGAAGGGGCGGCCCCCCTGCCCGATCCGTTCCTGGGTATAAAAGATGGGCCGGCCATCGGTCAGCAGGATGGCCAGGGCCACGCCGAGGAAGACGGGGGACAGGATGACCAGCGCGGCCAGGGACAGGGCGAAGTCGGTCAGCCGCTTGGCCAGCCGTGCCCCCCGGAAGGGCCAGGGGTGGCGGTGCGGCACCTTGCCGGCCTGGGGCCTCGAGCTGATCCGCCTGGGCGGGGCGTCGGCGACCCAGTGGACCTGCACCTGCGAGGCCGCGTTCGAGACCAGGCCGGCCAGGCGAGCCCCCAGGCGGTCGGCCGGGCGCCCAGACAGGGCGACCATCAGGTGGGTGGCCCGGGAGCGGTCGACCAGTTCGGCCAGGCGGTCGATGCGTCCCAGGATCGGCACCGGCGCGCTACGGGGGTGGACCGCCAGTTGGCGGCCCCGTCCCGAGCGGTCGACGTACCCAACCACTGGTAGTCCCGACCACGGGGCCTCTTCCAGTCGCCCGGCCAGCCCCCTGAGGTGCCGACGGGCGCCCACGATCAAGACCCGGCCGTCTTCGGGAAGGTGCACGGGGCGTCGGGGTCGAGGCCCGGCCTGGTCGGCGTTTTCGCTCATGAGGTCTCCACCGATCCGTCGGTGTCCTGGCCGGGTCGCATGGGTCGAGGGGCCCTTGCCCGTCGCCGACGTCCCGGCTCGCCGTCCCTGGAGGCCCTGCCGTCCTGGCTGGCCCGCCTCGAAAAATCCTCAAGGTCTTCCATCGGCTCCGCCGACGTTGGATTCCACTGATTTCGAAAAAAACGCCTCCGGAGGGCGGCTCGCCCGGCGAATCCGGAACGATCCAGGGAGAGGGACGCCCCGGTGCCGATGACCCCATCCGCCGAGCCCGAGCTGACGGCGGTGATCGTCAACTACAACGGTTGGGACGACGTGGCGAAACTCGTCGCGTCGTTGGCGGGTTCCCCCGAGGTCGTCTCCGGTCGCTGCGTGGTAGTGGTGGTGGACAACGCCTCGAGCTGCCCCGCTCCGCCGAGCCTCAGCCCGCCGCCGCCGGGGGTCCGCCTCGTCCCGAGGCCGACCAACGACGGATTCGCCGCGGGCGTCAACGCCGGCTGGCGAGCGGTTCGAGCCCCCTGGGTGTTGCTGTTGAATCCCGACGTGGTCGCGACTCCCAGCTTGCTCGGCCAGGTACTCGACCGGGCCCGACGGTCCGAGGGGGACCGGCCGGGCGTGCTGGGATTCGGCCTGCGCAACGCCGACGGAACCCGGCAGCCCTCGGTCGGGGCCGACCCCGGCCTGGGACGCTCCCTCTGGGAGGTCGTGTTACCACGGGATCGCCGGAAATACCAGGCCGCTTGGCGCACCCGCACCGGCCCCGTCCCCTGGGTCACCGGCGCCTGCGCCCTCGTCGATGGCCGCCTGCTCGACCACCTCGGCGGCATGGATGAGGAGTTCTTCCTTTATTACGAGGAAGTGGCCCTCTGCCGGTCGGCCCGCCGCGACGGGTGGCGGGTCGAGTACGACCCGGGCATCGAGGTCGTCCATTTACATCCCTTGCAGAATCGGCCGATTTCGCCCAAGATGCGCGTCGTGACCCGGCATAGTCGGCTGCTCTATTTCCGCAAACACCTGCCCGCATGGCAGTTCCGCGCGATGGCCGCGGCCACCACCCTGGAAGCCGCCCTTCGTGGGACCTGGGCCGGCTGGCGGGGGCGGGATGTCGAGCGTCGCGGTTGGCGGGCGGTCGGCCGGCTGGTCGGGCCGATGCGACGGGGGACCGGGCCTCGGGGTCGCGAGATCCTCGACTACGCCGAGGCCGTCCTTGCCCCGCCCCTGCCAACCCGTCGCCACGGGCTCGCATCGCAACCGCAGGCGTCAGGACGACGCGGCGAACTCCAGCGAAAGGACGGATCCGAGTGACTCGCCCCCAACATGCCGCAAGGGTCGCCGCCCTGATGGTCCTGGCCGCGGCCCTGATGGGCAACCTCGCGCGTCACACCGAGATCTTCTTCGCCGACGGCCTCCGCTACATCGCTCAGGCCCAACGGATCGAAGCTGGTGACCTGGCCGATGGCCTGCTCAAGGCAGTTGACCACCCGGCCTATCCCCTGGCGATCGTCGGAATCCATCGCTTGCTGGACAACGGCAACACCCCCGAGGACTGGCAACTCGCGGCGCAGGGAGCGGCGATCGTGGCGGGGGTCCTGCTGGTCATCCCGCTGTATCTGGTGGCGCTGGAGTCCTTCGGTGAGCGATGCGCGTGGCTGTCGGTGATTCTGGCGTTCGCCGTGCCACTGACTGGTCATGTCTTCGCCGACGTTCTCAGCGAGAGCACCTTCCTGTTGTTCTGGCTCTGGGGAATGTGGACGGCCTTGCGGTTCCTGAAACACGGCGGGTTTGGCTGGCTGCCGCCCACGGTCGCTTTCGCGGCCCTGGCCTATCTGGCCCGCCCCGAGGGCTTGCTCCTGCCCGCGGCGCTGGTGGGCAGCCTGGCGTTGATGCCCGTTCTGCGTTCGACCCGGATGAACTGGCCCCGCTGGTGGGCGGCGGTGGGGTTCCTGGCGATCGGGCCGGCCTTGATCGTTGGGCCCTATGTCGCCTCGAAGGGGGGACTCGGGACCAAGCCGGCGATCCAGCGGCTACTGGGAACCGCCAAGCAGGCGACGGCCGACGCGGTTGAGCGGAAGAAGCCGCTAGACCCGAACCAGTCGACGGCGCGGACCTACGCGGTGGCCGCCAAGGCCATGGTCGTGGCGGTCCGCGAGGCGACGTCGCTGCCGTTGATGGTTCTGGCCGCGGTGGGGATCGCCCTGGCCTGGCCGCCGGGGCCGAGGGCGCGGGCCTGGCTGTTCTTGGGAGTGGTGGGGCTCGCCGCGGCACTGGCCTTGACCCGTCTGCACGCCACGGGGGGATATTGCACCGGCCGTCACGCGATGGTCGTGGCGCTGCTGCTGATCCCGGCGGCGGCGGCCGGTCTGGATCGGCTGATTGATGGAATCGCCATCCCCGGTCGCTGGGTTGGGCTGGAGGATGGCCGCTACAAGGCTGGGCCGGCGGTCTGGGCCCTGGCCCTGGTTGGAATCGCCGCGTGGTTCGGCCCTCAGACGCTGTCGCCGTTGAATGCCGGGTCGCGGGGGTATCGCGACGCGGGCCTTTGGCTTCGCGGCGATGCCATGGCCCCAGGGACCCCGGTTGTCGACGTCACCGGCTGGTCGCTCTTCTACGGAGAGCGTAAGGGCTACACCTTCGCCAACGTCGGCTACGCGAACCAGGACCCGAACGTCCGCTTCCTGGTGGTTCGAGAGGCGCACCTGGCCGGACCGTGGACCTACTGCGTGCAGCTTCGGTCGATGGTCGAGGGGTTGAAGCCAGTCAAAACCTTCCCCGAGAATCCGCAACCGGATCAGTCGCGGGTTCTGGTCTACGACCTGGCGAGTCGGCCCCAGCAGGCGACGGCCCCGGGCGCTTCCCGACGCTGACCGAGTGACCGACCCAGGGATGCGGGAGGCGAGGGAACTCATGACGAGCCTCAAGGATGCACCCTCGCCGACAAAAACCACCCGGACCTGGGCGAAGCGGGCGGCCCTGGTGGGGTTACCGGTCGTGCTGGCCCTGGTGGGCTATTACGGCCCGGTCCTGAGAGGCGCCCCCCTGCCCCGCCTGGGGGGGGATGGCGCCTTCTACGTTTACCAACTGGATCGCGCCCGGGAGCTTGGCGGTCAGTGGTGGGGCGTGGCGGCCGATGACCGCTTGGGCGACCCGTATCCGCCGATCACGGCAAAGCATCCGGGGATCTTCGAGGGGGTCGACCTGATGCTGGTCGGCTCCTTGACCGGCCAGTTCCTCGACCCGACGGCCAACTTCCACGCGATGACCTTGCTGACGCTGGCGGCCAATGGCTGGGTCGCGGCGTGGCTGGTGCATCGCTTGACTGGGTCTTATGGCTGGGCGGCGATGGGCGTCGCCTTGCTGACCCTCAACGACCCGACGGCCGGGCGGGTCGGCGGGCACCTTCACCTGTACAAGTTCGGCTGGATCTTGCTGGCCCTGTGCGCCTTCGCCCGCTACCTGGAGGCTCCGTCGAACCGCCGGGGCGTCTGGCTCGGCCTGGCGATGGCCGGGGTCTTGCAAGGGTCGTTTTACCTGGGTTTCCTGCTGGGCGTCGGCCTGGGGGCGTGGTGGCTGGGGACTTTGGTCGCGGGGAAGCTCGGGCGGGCGCATCTGACGCCGACCTTGCTGGCGGGGCTGACCTTTGGGCTGGCCGGGGGCTTGCTGACGTTTCCGGTCTGGTGGACCTCGCGGCGGGCGGAACTGGCCGGGGATTACTTCATCCGCCAGCGGTTCGAGACCTGGCTCTACGGCTCGGAACTCTGGCAATACTTCACGCCGCCGACCTCGAAGCTGGCGGCCGACTATGTGGCGGCGTTCCATCAGAAACAACTGGGGGCGTTCTGGGAAGGGTGGTACTACCCCGGGCGGGTCGTCCTGCTGGCGGTCGCGGCCTGCGCCTTGGCGAGGCTGCGGGGGGTGCGGCTCTGCCGACGGTCTCCGGCGGCCGGTGATCTGGCCCTGGGTCTGATCGGGGTGTTCGTCCTGTTGAGTCTGGCGGGGGGCCCGGGGTTCCTGATCCATCAGTGGTTCCCTGGCTTCCGGTGTTATGGTCGCGCGGGGTTGATCGCCCTGATGATCGGCTGTGTCATGGCCCCGGTCGTCTGGCAACGACTGCTGGCGGCGATCCCTCGTCGTGGGTTGCGGACTTTGGCGAGGGTTGGGTTGCTGGCCCTGACGTTCCTGGATGCCAGGGCCGCCTCCGACCGCTTCTTCTGGGCGAAGCCCCAGCCCGACCCGGCCTGGTCGTCGTGGCTGGCGGATCAGCCAAGCGGGGTGAGGCTGGCGGCGTTCGCCACTCCCACGGAGGAGCCGTTCGCCTGGTGGGGGATGGTCGCTTTGGAGCAGCGCCGCAAGCATGGTCACCGAACCCTCAACGGCGCCGAGTTCGCCATGCTGGAGGGGGATTTGCGGCTGCTGGGAGCCTCTTATGAGCGCATGACGCCCGACGGTCTGCGGCTGGTCGTCACCCTGGGGTATGACACCCTGGCCTTTGACTCGGCCTACCTGGCGGCTCACCCGTGGATCGACGGTCTCCCCTGGCTGGACCGGCTGGCGGATCAGGGGGGTTGGACGATCTTCCGGGCCAATGACCGGACCCCCCGGTTCCCCAGGACCGAGACGGCCGACCTGCTGGCCCGGCTGCGCGCGACCGAGACGCGGGCGGTACCGGCGTCGACCTGGATCACCGGCAAGCTGCCGTTGGACGGGGACACGGTGGTTGTCCACCCGGGGCGCGTCCGCATGGCCTGGGAGGATGCGGACGGCCGTCGGGTGGGATTGCCCTTGCGGGCTCTGTTCCAGCACGTTTTGGGTCCCGAGCTTGCTGCCTTCTCGGTCGAAACCCCAGCCCGCCCCGGCCCGTACCGGTTGGCGTTCCTCGACGACCAGGGCCGGAGCCTGGCGACCTTGCCGTTCCGGATCGACCCCGGACAACGCGCCGGACGGTCGACGTTTGGGACCCTGGCCGAGGGAGGCGATGGGATCGTCGTGGACCGTCGGGGTGGGTCGACGCGGTTGATCCTGGAGAACCGGGGAACCGGCTACCTTCAGGCCCAGGCGCATCGCGACCCGAGTTTGGGGGTCGCGAGGACTCAGCCGGGGATGTTCTCGCCAGCCTCGGGTTCGTTGGTGGTACGCGTCGGCCCACAGGGGCGGCTCGACGAGGAGGGGATGGACTGGCTTTTGCCGACCGACCTTCCCGGTGACGGGCGTCTGGAGCTGACCTTGCCGGCGGGCGTCGGCGGCGATGGCGAGCGGGTCGAGGTCCGGCCCCGAATCCTTTGGCCCGGTTCCGCCCAGACGCCGACGTGGGTCGCGGTGAAGCCGGCCGGGGCCGCCGAGGTTGCCCGTCGGACTGTTGGGGGGAACTGAGATGCGGGTTGCCTGGTTCACCCATCGCTACTGGCCGTGCGTCGGCGGGGCGGAGAACTATGGGCGGGAGATGGTCCGCCGGTTCGTCGCCCATGGGCATCGCGCGGACGTGTTCACCAGCGACGCCGATGATCTGGGTTACTTCACCGACCGCAAGCGGCGGCGGGTCGATGCGCCTGGGGAGTCGGTCGAGGATGGGGCGCGGGTCCACCGCTTGGCGGTGCGGCACATCCCGGCGCAGCGGTACGTTGGCAAGGCGTTGAGCCTGGTGCCTCACTGGCCGACGCGTTGCCGGGCGGCGACGTATCTGCCGATCCTGCCGGGGATTGAGCGGGTGCGGGGGGGGTATGACGCGGCCTTCGCCGTCGGCTTTCCGTTCACGACCTTCGCGATGGGGGCCCTCCGCACGGCCCGAGCCGCCGGCGCTCCCTTGGTGCTGACGCCGTTCCTGCACCTGGCCACGCCGGGCGACCCGGTGAACCGTCGCTATACCCGCCCTCATCAGGCGCGGCTACTGGCCGAGGCCGACCTGGTTGTCGTGCAGACCGCCCTGGAGGCCGACGCGGTGGCCGGCTGGGGGTTGTCTCGCGAGAAGATCCTGACTTTGGGGATGGGCGTCGATGCCGAGGCCGTGACCGGCGGCGATCGTTCGCGGTGGCGTCGAGAGTTGGGCATCCCCGAGGGGCGGCCGGTGGTGGGACACCTGGCGACGTTGGACCCAAACAAGGGGACGGTGGATCTGGTCCGCGCCGTCGAGCGATGGAACGCGAGCCGGCCGGGGGACGACCCGATCCACCTGATTTTGGCCGGGCCGGCGTCGGCCGAGTTTGAACAGTTCGCCCAGGGGTGGAGCGAGTCGACTCGCCGCTGGGTGTCGCGACTTGGCCCGTTGCGGCCGGAGGGTCGGCCCGATTTCTATGCGGCCCTGGACGTGTTCGCGATGCCGTCGCGGACGGATTCGTTCGGGATTGTATTCCTGGAGGCGTGGGCCAACGGCTTGCCAGTGGTCGCTTCGGCGGCGGGCGGGGTGGTCGAGGTGGTTCGCGATGGGGTTGACGGCCGACTCTTGCCGTTTGGCGACGTTGCGGGATTGTCCGGGGCGATTGGGACGTTGGTCCAGGACCGGGCATTGGCTCAACGTTGGGGAGAGGCTGGCCGGACGAAGGTGGCCCGGGGGTATTCCTGGGATGACCGCTTCGCCACTTTGTTGAGAGGGGTCAAGGACGCCTCGGCTCGTTTGAACTGCAAGACTCAGCGCAAGGGACGGGCGGCGCCGGTTTGATCCGACGCCGCCCTGGGTGTTCGACTTTGGTTTGCCCGAGGGTTGGGCTTACTGGTCGACCTTGTTGCCCTGAACGGCCTGGAAAATTGGGCCGACGGCCTGCTCGACCACGGGGCCGACGGAGCTGGGCAGCAGGAACTGGAACTGGAAGCCCTTGGCGACCGGGGTGACGGTGCCGCCGAAGAAAGCGGGCTCGGCGGGCAGGTTGAGCTGGGTCTTGCCAACCGGGCTGTCCGGCATCAGGGTGCCGAAGGAGGCCAGTCCCTGGGTAATCAGGGCCTGGGCGTTGACCAGGATCAATGTGCCGAACTGCTTGGGAAGCGCGTTGCGGAGGGCCTGGTAGTTGGACGCCTGGCCGAGACTGCTGGAGCCGCCTGCCAGAACCGCGTCGATGCGGGCCTTGGCCTGGTTCCAGTCGGGGGCGCTGACCTGGAGAACCGTCTTGCCGTCGGTGCCGACCCAGGTCGTGACGCCGTCGCCCATCAGGGCCCGCATCGCGTCGGGGCTGGGACCGTTGGGGTTGGCCGGGGTCTTGCCGGCCATGGCCTTCATTTTGTCCTGGTCGTAGGTGACCTGGGACTTGGCGAAGGTGAAGCCCTTGTAGGTCTCGGCGTCACGGGTAACGGTGATGTCCTTGATCATGTCGGGCAGCGCGGCCTTGCCGGACTTGAGGGCCGCGATGCCGGCGATGGTGGCCTCGACGGCCTTGGCCGGGTCGGCATAGGTGGACAGACCGATCGACTGAGAGCCACCCTTACCGAAGTTGGCCGCGGCGGTGACTTCCTTGGGCCCGGCCTGCTTGGCCAGGGCCATGGCCTTCTCCTGCTCGGGGGAACCGGTGCCGCCGCCGGGCATGAACGAGGCGGCCAGCTTCTGGAAACGGTCGAACGACGCCGGGGAGACGCTGGAGTACATGAAGAAGGCGGAGTCGGCGGGCAAGCGGCCGAGGAGTTCGCCATTACCGGGTCGAGCCTGGGCGACCATCTTGGCGGCGTCGGAGCCGGGCTTCACGGCGGTCAGGCCGCCGATGGCCATGCCCTTGGCGTCGAAGTCAAGGTGGGCGGACAGGGAGTCGCCATTGGCCAGGGCCTTGAACAGGAGGTTGATGGCAGTCTTGGCGGCTTCGGGATTCTGGTTGCCGCCCTGGTTGGCGACGCCCTTTTCAACGCGGTCGAGCATGTCCTTGCGGGCCTGCTCGATCTGGTCGCCGTAGCGGGCCTGGATGGCGGCAAGGTTCACGTAGACGCCCGCGTCGCCGCCGAAGAAGCGGTCGCGGAGTTCGGGGGTCAGGGCGGTGTCGAGGGTCTTGGTCGGCTTGGTCAGCGAGGTCAGGACCTCCTTGCTGTTGCCGAAGGCGACGTAGTTGGACCCTTTGTAGGTGAACAGGGGCTGGCCGTCGGCGCCGGTGACCTTGTCGATGCCGCCGCCCTGGGGCTCGGGCTTGCCATCGGGGCCCAGTTGTTTCTGGACCGCGGCGTAGTCCTTGGCCTGGATCATCACGGCGTAAGGAGGCGGGCCGTTGTCGCCGTTCTTGGGGAGGCGGGCGACGATCACGAAGGGGAGGTTGGGGGCATCAGCGCCGAAGCGTTGAGAAAACAGGGCCAGGCCGTTGTCCAGGGCGGGACCGGCCATCGGGCCCATGTTGGGGCTCATCGCCTGGACCATGCTGGCCAGGTCGTCGCGGACGGCCTTGGGGGCGCGGACACGGATGACGACCTCGGCCTCGGCCGGAACCGACTTGAGAAAGGCGGTTTCAGGAGCCGCGGAGGGGCTTTGAGCCAGCGCCGCGGCGATCCACATTGACGACACGAACGAAACCATGCACGACCTCCCTGAAACCCAGAACCACGGAGCGCTCGGCGCCCCCAAATCACCACGGCCCGGTTTCCCGAGACCTACGCGGGTCGGAGACACCATAATCTGGGGGATCGGAGTCAAGCAAGTGTCGGGCCGTTATACGGAGGGCCTCGCGGCACTGGGGGAACCGTCGGCGCGGCGGCGGTCGGCGGCGATACGGGCCTCCATCTTGCCCCGTCGCCGTCGCTTGCGCCGTTGGCGGTCGGCGAGGGGACCGGCGGGATTCGACGGGGTGGTTGTGGGGGGGTTGGGTCGGGTCGAGGTCGGAGGGACGTCCGTGGTGCCGGGGGGACGGCAATGGCGGGCTCGGCGGCGCGTCTGGACGGGTTCCGAGGCGCAGGGCGTTGCCAAGGAGGACGGGTCGTCGCGTCCCCAGCGGTCGCAGCGCAGGCAGTAGGCGTGTGGGACGAGGCGACGGTCCCGGCAGGCCGGGCAGGGCGCTGCCGGTGTCGGTCCGGGCGAGGGGCCGGGCCAGGGGGTGAGCCCTTGACCGATCAGCATCGTCGGGTAAGGCCAGGATCGGCCGTTGTGGCCGGCGGGACGCGCTGGGGTGTCGGCGAGAGCGGCGGCCTGGTCGGGGGACGGGTGCGGGTCGGGAACGAAGGCGAGGTCGGCGCCTCGGCCCCGAGCGCAGACGTGGCGGGCCCGGGGCGTGGGCGGTTCCGGGTCGCCGGCCGAGGACCAGCGGGCGAGTTCTTCCGGGCCCGATTCCACCAGTCGGACCCCCAGGCGGTCAGCGCCCAGGGGGGAAAGTGTCACCAGGGGCGTCGGCGAGTCGTCGCGTTCCCAGACGGCCAGCCAGCCTCCATCGTCGAGGTCGGCGAGGAGGTCGGTCGTGGCGGACTCCTCACGACCCAGGGCCTGGGCGAGCGAGGCGGGAGTGCTCCAGGCGTCGGGACCGGCCACGAGGGCGCCCAGAACGCGTGTCTGATCTTCGGACAATTCGGCCATCGGGGACCCCTGGCGCCTCGGGGCGAGGGTTGACGAGGGTCCCGTTGGGAGCGGCGGGCAGTCCATGAGGGAATCCAAGGGCTGAGGAGGAAGATCGAGATCCAGGTTTCACGAACGGGGCGAGCGGCGGTGAATGGGCCCCTCGCGCTGGCTAAGGACGGTGTGGGCCGTGGTCCTGGGGCTCACGCCCCAGGCGACACGCGGTTGCCCCTCCGGGGCTGGGCAGGGACCTTGTTTGGGTCGCCTCGGAAGACTCATCACCCAGCACTTCTTAATGCTTCTACTCAGGCGTGGCGGGGAGGCTGGCGAGGAACTCCTCGGGGGCGAGGCCCCGGCGGTCGAGTGCCAGGCCGATCGGTTGGTCGGGTCCGGTGAGGGGTTTGGCCTCGACGCGGGCCATCCGGACGAGATCGGCTTCGGTGGGGGCTTCGAGGTCGGAGAGGCGGGCCTCGTCTCGGGCGGTCTGGGCGAGGGCTCGGGCGTGGTCTCGGGCGGATTGGTCGTCCGAACGGGCGGATTGAGCCTCGTCGAGGCGCAGGCGGTTGAGGGCGGCGTCGGGGAACTCGCCGAGGCCGTCGAGGGTGGCGCGGACCCAGCGCGGGGCCAGGCCCTCGGGACAGCGGCGGGCCAGTTCGAAGGCGGCGGCGCAGGCGCTGGCGTCTCGCCCGTCGATGGCCTGGGCAACGAAGGTTTCCAGCTCGGCGGGGTCGCGGTTGGCCAGGGACTCGACGTAGGCCGAGACGATCCGGGGGTTGACACGGTCGGGGCGGTCGCAGGCGCGGTCGAGCTTGCGGAGGTCGTCGGCCTCGATGACGCGGGGGCGCAGGGCTTCGAGCTGGCGGCGGCCCCACTCGGTCGCGGCCTCGTCCCCCTCGGCCAGCGACGCGTCGTGGAAGGCGAGCAGGCCCGAGAGGGTTGGGGCGGGCGGGCCGCCGTGCATCGGTCGGGAAAAGGCGCGGCCCTCGAACTCGGCGACGCGGGTGGCCAGTTGCTGTTCGACCAGGCCGCGGCGAAGGAGGAGGTTCGTCTCTCGCTGAAGTCCGTCCAGGCCGGTGTTGGCTCGTGAGCGGGCTCGGGCGTTGGCCGTGGCGACCAGGCGGTCCAGGAACGGGCGGGGACCGCTGGCGGCGTGGTCGGCCTTGCGGTCGAGGTCCGCGGCGAGGCGTCCGGCGGCCTCGGCGGCGCGTTCTCGGGCGACCTTGGGGGTCAGTTCTCCCCGGCCGACCTGGCGGCGGAGGTCGTCCGTCAGGGCGCGAAAGCCGCTCAGGGCCTCGTCGGACGATTCCGTCAGAGACCGGGCGACCGAGGTGGCTCGCTGGGAATTCCAGGGCATGGGAGTGAGGCTCCAGGTGCGGGGGACAGGTGCCAAGTGAGGGACGTTTGGGAACGGCGTGACGTCAAGATCGGCCCGAGCAGGCGTCGAGGGCCTCGGCGTTGCGGTGGGCGATCAGTTGGGCTTCCAGGGCGCGATGGGCGCGGCCGATGGCCAGACAGCGGGTGCGGCCGTCGGCTTCCAGGGTGTCGGGGAGTTCGGGGCAGGATAGACGGGCTAGCCAGCCCTGGGCGTCGTCGAGTCGGTACCAGCTCAACAACCATTGCTTGCGGCCAAATTCGTCGCGCATCCATCGCGCCCAGCGCTCGTCGTGCTCGTCTCGGGAGGGTCGTTGCGGGAGGAACGGCATCGCCAGGGGCCCTTCGGGGGGTTCGCGGAGGGGACCGCGACTCCTCCCCGTTGGGCACTATCGTGACCGACCTCCGAAATGATGACGGTGACTTGAAAATTTTTCCGAAATTTTTCAAGGACGACCCCGTGATGGTCAGTTCCGACCCCATTGCGGTAAGCTGGGCGTGTCGCCGAACCGCCACGGCGGGACCAGTGTCCGTCTGTCCGCCGGGCCCCTCCCCGCAACCTGGGAACCCCCCACCGATGGTGAACTCCACGGACCTTTCGGCCGAAACCCCCACGCCCCCTCTGAGCACCGACCTGGCCCCGCCCCGCCCCGCCAGTCGGGAGCCGGCCAAGATGCGGGAGGTCCAGGATGAGGTTTCGGCCTCGGCCGCCGCTCGCAAGGCCCCGGGGCGATTGGCCTCGGCCCTGGAGCGAGCCCGCGTCTGCGCCCGGATCGCGTCGGACAATCGCGCCAAGGACATCCTGCTGCTGGACCTGCGCGGGGCGACCGCCCTGGTCGACTTCTTCGTGATCGCCACGGCCACGTCCCGGCGGCTGGGGAATGCGATCGCCATCGAGATCGACCAGGAGATGAAGCGGATCGACGAGCGGAAGCTGGGGATCGAGGGGTCCGACGAGGGGCGCTGGACCCTGCTGGACTACGGCGACTTCGTCGTTCACGTCTTCTCGCCCGAGGCCCGCACCTATTACGGTCTGGAAGAAATCTGGGGAGACGCCCCCCGGCTGCCCCTGGAAGGAGAGGGGCTGCCCGAGCCGTCACCGTCGCCCGTTCCGGCGGCAACGTCGGAGGCTCCGGATTCCGTGGGCGAACCGCTTATCGCCTGACTTGACCTGATCCGACCGTTTGTCGTTTCGGTCGTCTCCGTTTTTCCTGGATTCGCCAAAGCCGCTCATGAACATCCTGACGCAAGTGCGGGCCGCTTTCGCCGCCGTGGCTCCCGAGGGGGTTGACGCCTCCACCTTCGCCTTGGCAGTGAGGGCAGCTAGCGACCCGAAGTTTGGCGACTACCAGGCCAACGGGTGCATGGCGGCGGCCAAGGCGCTGAAGGCGAACCCGAGAGCCGTGGCCCAGGACGTGGCGGGGCGCGTCGACCTGTCGCCGATGGCCGATGCCCCCGAGGTCGCCGGGCCCGGCTTCCTCAATGTCCGCCTGCGAGAGGGATGGCTGGCCAATCGGCTGGAGGAGTTGTTGGCAGACCCGGCGCTGGGGGTCGTCCCGCCGGCGCATCCTCAGACGGTGGTGGTGGATTTCTCGTCGCCCAACGTGGCCAAGCCGATGCACGTGGGGCACATTCGCTCGACAGTCATCGGCGATGCCCTGTCGAGGATCTTTGATGCCCTGGGTCACACGGTCATCCGCGACAATCACCTGGGGGACTGGGGCTCGCAGTTCGGGATGATCCTCTGGGGCTGGAAGCATCACCGAGACGAGGCGGCCTACGAGGCGGGGCCCGTCGCGGAGCTGGCTCGGCTGTATCGGTTGACTCAGGGAAAGATCAAGGCCGAGGAGCCGGGGGTGGAGGAGGCCACCCGCGCCGAGACGGCCAAACTCCACGCGGGGGACGGCGAGAATCGGCGGCTCTGGGAGCAGTTCATGCCCCACTGTTTGGGGGCGTTGCGGTCGGTGTATGACCGCCTGGGCGTGCGGTTCGACGTGGAGTTGGGAGAGAGCTTTTACGACCCGTTTCTGGCGGGCGTCGTCGACGAGTTGGAGGCCCGAGGCCTGGCGGAAGTCAGCGAAGGGGCGACGGTGGTGTTCGTTGAGGGGTCGAAGGCGCCGTTGATGGTCCGCAAGAGCGACGGAGCTTATAACTACGCGACGACCGACCTGGCGACGGTCCGCTACCGGGACGAGACCTGGAAGCCGGACCTGGTGCTGTACGTCGTCGACACCCGACAGGCGGATCACTTCAAACTGCTGTTCGACGTCGCCCGCCGCTGGGGGCACGACGGCGCCCGGTTGGAGCATGTGGCGTTCGGGACGATCCTGGGCAACGACCGCCGGCCGTTCAAGACGCGCTCGGGCGACGTGGTGGGGTTGGAATCCTTGCTGGACGAGGCCGTGTCGAGAGCCCGCCAGGTCGTCGACGTCAACAGCCCGCACCTGGACGAGGCCGAGCGGGCCAGGGTCGCGGAGGTGGTTGGCCTGGGGGCGATCAAGTACGCCGACCTGTCGCAGAATCGCCTGAGTGACTACGTGTTCGACTGGGACAAGATGATGGCGATGACCGGCAACACCGCCACCTACCTCCAGTATGCCTACGCCCGCAGCCGAGGGATCTTCGCCAAGGGAGGCATCGATCCCGAGGAACTGCGTCGGCGGGCGCCGGCGATTGTTCTGAACCACCCGGCCGAGCGGGCGTTGGGGATGCAGGTGTTGCGGTTTCCCGAAGTTTTGGGGCTGGCCGCCGAGGAACTCAAGCCGAACGTCCTGACCGATTCCCTGTTCGCCCTGGCCAACGCCTACAGTGCATTCTTCGAGAACTGCCCGGTCTTGAAGGCCGAATCGCCCGAGCGCCGGGACAGCCGCCTGGCCCTTTGCGATCTGGCGGGCCGGACGTTGGCGAGGGGTCTGGGGTTGCTGGGGATCGGGGTTGTTGACCGGATGTAACCGGCGCGGCCTCGATCCCGAAGTCTTCCCTCAGGCCGAGAAGTAGGTTTCCCCGGCCGCGGCGCCGGCCTCCCGGGGGGCGTCGCCGTCGGGGAAGAAGTCGGCGTACTTGGCCTTGGAGGCGCGGATTCCGGCGTGGAAGGCGTGGTTGTCGAAGCCCAGGACGAACATCCGGCAGCCTTGCTCGGCCATGTGCCTGGCGTATTCGGGGCCGTGCGGGACGATCCCCCAGGGCTTGCCCGCGGCTCGGCAGGCCGCGGCGATCCGGTCGATCGTCGCGATGCAGCGCGGGTCGTGGTACTGGCCGGGGATGCCCAGCACCTGGCTGATGTCCGCCGGGCCGACAAACAGCAGGTCGACCTCGGGGATCGCCGCGATCGCCTCGACCTCGTCGATTCCTCCCTGCGTCTCGATCTGAATGCCCACGAAGACCCCAGCGTTGGCCTTGGCGACGTAGTCGGCGGTGGGGGTCAGGCCGTGGCGGCCGTCTCGGTTGTTGCCGTTGATCCCGCGCAGGCCCGAGGGGTGGAACTTCGCCCAGCGGACCGCCTGGCGGGCGTCAGCGGCCGAGGCGACCATGCTGATCATCACCCCGCCGGCGCCGGCTTCCAGCACCCTCATGATTGTCGCGTAGTCGGTGGCCGGCAGGCGGACAAAGTGGTCCATGCCGTAGTTGCGGGCGGCCATGACCAGCAGTTCGACGTCCCGGGCGTTGAGGTACGAATGCTCGGCGTCGAGCCAGAAGCCGTCGAACCCGCCGTGCTCGCCGACGATCTCGGCCAGCTTCGGTTCCTTGAACGCCCCCAGGCCGAACAGGCGGACGAACTCACCCCGGGCCAACAATTCCTTGATCTTCGGCATGATGTCCCCGAGCCACCGGTCGTTTGGATTCGATTCGATTCAGTATTTAACGAGGGCTGAGGCGGAACCCCTCGAAACGGGCGGAGAACGCCTTCCTGGAGGTGTTGGAACCGAGGATGCCGACCTCGACCCGGTCGCCATAGTCGACCGTGACTTCCTTGAGAGGGGTCCACGCCTGGCCGTCGGCGCTGTAGGAGCAATTCCAGGTCCCGCCGCGGCGTTCGATTTTGAGACTCAAGGGGCCGCCGGGGAGGTTGGGACTGTCCTCGGTGACGATCTTGCCGTCCTTCCAGGCTTCCAGCACAACGACTGGAAAGATATTGCGGCCGTTCTGGGTGCCGGCGGCGCTCTCCAGGCGGAGGAAGTTGTCGAGGTCTCGCCAGATTACCAGGCCCACGCCGTTGAACGAGAAGGGCATGCCGTTGGGGCCGAGCGGGGCATTCTTCACGGCGTCGGCCCCGGGCTTCAATTTTTCTTTGTTGTCCTTGTCGTCGCCGGAGACCCGGACGACCAGGTCGAAGTTCCCCTCAATGCCCGTCAAGGCCCGGGGCGAGGTGTCGAGCTTGGCGGCCGAGTTGAGGAAGCAGAGCTTGCCGGGAATCTTCAAGGTCAGGTCGGCCCCATCGCGAACGAGTTGAGACTTGCCGGTCGGGTCGACCAGGGCTCCCAGGGCCGAGGCGTCGCGCTCGGGCTGGGGCGGCGGCTTGGGGGGTTCCTCGACCTTGGGGGCCGTCGTTGGTGTCGGCGTCGGTGACGGCTGGGCGACCGTGGCGACCTGGGTTGTCCCTGCCGGCGCCGGGGTTGGGGTTGGGGTTGGGTTCAGAGCGGCGGGCGTCGGCGAGGGGGTCGGGTTGGTCGCGACGGTCGGAGGGATTGGTGACAGTGGGACGACCGGCGATGGCTCGACCGGCTGGGCATGGGTCTGCTGGGCAACCTGGCGGGCCTGGGCGCGGTCCTTGGCAATGCCCGACCAGACGACGGCGAAGGCCAGGCCGTAGAGGATCGTCCCGCCGGCCGCGGCGGCGACGAACCCGGGGCTGGCGAGGAAGCTGCCGGGCAGGCGGTCCAGCAGTACCGGCTTGCGGAACTGGGTCGTCGGTCGGACCCTCGCGTCGCTGGTGGAGCTCATGACGCCGCTCCTGGGATGGGGCCTCGCGAGGCCGGGGGCCGGCGCGGGAGGGGAATCGAGTCGTGTCGGTCGGGAACGGGCTGGGAGAGGATGGTCGAACGCGCCGACCGTGGACGACGCGCGGGCCCGATGGAGAAATCGTATGGCGGCGCGCAACCCCCGTCAACCCGGGCGTTTGAGGGTCTCCATTCCTCAAGAGAGGTGGGACTGGCGGAAGGCTTGCAGCGCGGCCAGGGCGGGCTTGGGGGTGCCGTCGGGGCGGAACAGGCCGCCGTGGGAGTACAGGTGGGGGGCCGCGTCGTCGGACTGGAGCCAGGTCACCGAGCGGACGAACGGCTTGGCCGCGGCCAGGGCGACCCAGCGCTCGGCCCAGTCTCGCTGCTGGTCCTCGTCGGGGGTTCGCGGCCACTGGTCGGTCTCGACCCTGGCATTGGGGTCGGCCCGCGGGTCGGGGTCGGCGGCCGAGGGGGCGACCAGGCCGACGTGCAGCGGCAGGTTCAGCAAGGCGTACAGGTCCAGCAGGCGTGAGAAGTCGAACAGGTCGCGCAGGTGGCTACCCGGAGGGCCAAAGCCGGGGGCAATCTCCAGCCCAATGCCGGAGAGGCCCAACTCGGCGCGGGCCAGGCTGTCGGCCAGGTGCAACGGGCCCAGACGGAAGGCGCTGGAGCCCATCCACTCGGCCCAGGGGCGGTCGAGGTCAATCACGATCTGGGCGTTGGGATCGGCCTGGCGGGCGACCTGGATGGCTCGGGCGGTCAAGCGAATCTGGTCGTCCTCGCCCAGGCCCAGGACTTCGCCCGATGCGGGCCGGCCAACGACGTGCCAGGTGGCGACGCGTCCCTTGTAGCGGGTGACAACCTGCTGGACGAGGTCGGCGACCATGCCGGCGATCGAATCCAGGTCGCCTTCCCAGAGCCAGAGCCAGTCGGGCAGGGCGCCGGGGCGAAACTCCAGCAAGGGGCCCAGGGATGGGGTCAGGTGCTTGCGACGACACCAGGCCAGTTGTTCGTCGACCCGTTCCCAGCGAAACTGGCCCTCGGCCGGTTCCAACTCGGCCCAGGAGCAGCGGACCCTCGCGCCGTTGACGGCCAAGGCCAGCGGCTCGGCCCAGGAAGCGCCCCGGGGCGAGCCATCCAGCGACGCGGCCAGGGTCGTGGGCAGCCGGGCGCCTCCTTCCTGACGGCGTTCCAAGACCTGCTTGGTGTAAGCGGCGACCAGAACACCCCCGGCCTCCAGGGTGGCGGCCAGGCTTTCCTGCGCCGCGGCGACGGCGTGATCGGGGCGGTCGCGGGTGGTCGCGGCGCGGGCGAACGCCTTCCGGGCGCGGTCCAGCAGCGGGGCCAGGGCCTCGGGTGCTTTCAGACCCAACTGAATCCAGTCGGCGGCCTGGTTACGCAGGTCGTTCAGTTCGCCGCGGGCCAGCTCCACGGCGAGGTCATAAGGCTCGGGCCGCTCGGCCAACGTGGCGGTGGCGAGGATCGGCGTGCCGAACCCCGGAACGTGCCAGGGGACCGACAGTCGCCCGCTTTCGGGGCTGTCTCGCTGGCAGCTCATCAAGCCTGGGCGGACGTCGACCGAGAGCCGCTCGGGGGTTCGGTCCAGCCCGGTGACGAACGCCTTGCGCAGGCCCGGGAGCCGGCCCGAGAGATCCGGAGGCGTCAATCGGAATCGCAGGACGCCCATGAGACCCCTTCGAGAGCCTTGGACCGGCGTGGCGGCCGCTGGCGAGACAGTGCGCCTGTACTCAATCGGTCGCGGGGACGGTCCAGGAGTTCAATCTATCCGCGAGTTTCGGCGATTACAAAGGGCTCGCCTCGGCCCGATTGCGTGGATGCGTCTCTTGGACTTCCGGGTTGACCGGGTTGGGAGGAATTTCCCCGCGGAGAACGGCCACGACGTTGGCCGCGGCGATTCTCGCCATCGACGAGCGGGTGGCCCGAGTGGCGCTTCCCAGGTGAGGCAGGAGGACCGCGTTGGGACAGGCGGCCAGGCCGTCGGCCAGGGCTGGCTCACGCTCGAAAACGTCCAGACCCGCCCCGGCGATCCGCCCGATTCGCAGGGCCTTCACCAGCGCCGCCTCGTCGACGACCGGACCCCTCGCCGTGTTGATGAGGTAGGCCGAGGGCTTCATCGCGGCGAGGGCTTTCTCGTCGATCAGGTGGCGGGTCTCGGGCGTCAGCGGGGTGTGCAGGCTGACGAAGTCGGACTGGGCCAGCAACTCGTGCAGGTCGACCTGGCGGGCGCCCATCTCGTCCAGTTCAGGACTCGGGCGACGGCCGTGATAGAGCAACGGCATCCGGAAGCCGACCGCCCGCCGGGCCACGGCCTGGGCGATCCTCCCTGGACCGACCAGGCCCAAAGTCGCGCCGGTGACGTCGCCACCGAGCCTGTACAGGGGGCCCCAGCCGAGGAACCGGCCTTCGCGGACCTCGGCGTCCCCCCCGACCACGCCGCGGGCCACGGCCAGGATCAGCGCCCAGGCCAGGTCAGCGGTGGCGTCGGTCAGGGCGCCCGGGGTGTTCGTGACCCAGATCCCGCGACGGGTCGCCGCCGCCACGTCGATGTTGTCGAACCCGACGGCCAGGTTGGCCACCACCCGGCAGTCGCGGGCGGCCTCCAGGACTTCGTCGTCGATCCGGTCGGTCAGGGTGCAGAAGATCGCCTCGTGCCCCGGCACCGCCGCCAGCAACTCGTCCCGGGAGAGGCCCCGGTCCTCGTCGTTGGCGTCGACGACTTCGGCGGCCTCGGCCACCAGCGACGGGCCCGGCTCGGGCATCGCCCGGGTGATGAAGACGCGTCGCGGCATGCGGTCCTCAACGAATTCCTCGGTCGTTCGCCCAGGACGGCCGCCACGCGAAAGGGCGGCGATCCTATCATGCATGGACCAACTGGCCAAGGGCGATGCATCGACCAGCGATCGTACCCGTACCGGGCCATCCCAAGGCGAACTGTTCCCATTTTACCCGACGCCTGGGAAACTTTTGGGAAGAACGACCGCAACTATGGACAAATTGACAACGGGTGCGGAAATGCGAAATTCCGCTTGAAAAAAATTAAAGTCGAGAAGACTCAAGACTTAGATCCCAATCGCCGACACGGGTGTTCTCCTCGGTACGGACCGTGCTTTATGTTCCGGTCAGTCGCGGCAGGAATCGCCGCGGTCGGTCAAGCCGAATCGAATCGAGACGAGTCGGACGCCATCAGGAAGAAACTTTCAAGGAGGTTACGATGCTGGTCCTGAGCCGAAAGCTGAACGAGAAGATCGTGATCAACGGCGACATCGTGGTGACCGTCGTCAAGATCGACCGCAACCAGGTGCGCATCGGCATCGAAGCCCCGAGCCATGTGCCGGTCTACCGCGAAGAGATCATGCCGCTGGCCCAGAGGGCCTCGCAGCGAGAAGCCCTGGCCGTGACGGCCTGAACGTCTTCTCACAATGGCCGGTCCTGGCCGCTCCTTGCTAGACGCCCCTCGCGCCCTCGCGTACCCTAAAGCCTTCGGGACCAGCGGCGAACGGGCGGGACTTTCGCGGAGGATCGGGTCATGTCGGACCAGCATCACGCCTCGGATGTCAACCGTCGGGAATTTTTGCAGACCGGCACGGCCGCAACCGCCGTCGCCGCCACGGGCATGACCCTGGCCCCCAACGAGAGCCACGCCGCTCCCCAAGCGTCGAGGATGACGCTTCCCCGACGCCCCCTGGGCAAGACGGGCGCTGAGTTGACGATTTTGAACCTGGGCACCTGGCAAAGCCCGGGCACGCCCCGCCTGCTGCGATCGGCCTACGACCGCGGCGTCCGCGTGATCGATACCGCCGACTGCTACGGGTCGGAGCCTGCCATCGCCGCCTGGCTCCAGGAGAAGCCCGAGGTCCGCAAGGAAATCTTCCTGGTCACCAAGGACCACCCTCGCCAGGGGCATGAGCAACTGATCCCTTTGCTGGACAAGCGGCTCGAAGCCCTGAAGGTGGACTCGGTCGACCTGATCTTCATCCACGGTATTGGCCCCGGCGAGTACGGACAGGCGTCGCTGAACTGGCCCAAGGACCCGGCGTTCGCCCGGACGATGGAGACGATCAAGAAGTCGGGCAAGGCGAAGTTCGTCGGGTTCTCGTGCCACGACGCCCGCCGAGCCGACTACCTGCGGGCCGCGGCCGACGGAGGCTTCGTCGACGCGATCATGCTCCAGCACACCGCCTGGCTCGACCCCGACACGGCGCTGAATAAGGCGATGGACGACTGCTGGAAGAAGGGGATCGGCCTGATCTCGATGAAGCAGGTCGCCGGCAAGCCCAACGTGCTGGACGAGGTCCCCAAACGCATCCCCGACCTCAAGAAGCAGGGACTTTCGCCCTACCAGGCGCTCTTGCACGCGATCTGGACCGACGAGCGAATCACGACCTGCTGCGTGTCGATGAGGAACCTGGACCAGATCCGCGAGAACACGATCGCCGCGACGAACTTCAAGCCGATGGAGAAGGCCGCGATCCTCCAACTGAGGGACGCGGTCATCGCCGCCGGCTCGACCCTCTGCGCCGACTGCGACGGCCGTTGTGCCAAGGCCGGCGGAACCGACGCGGCGCTGGGCGACCTGACCCGGTTCCTCACCTACTACGAAGGTCACGGAGACCGGGCCGAGGCCCTGCGACAGTACGCCGCTCTGCCCGCCGAGCAACGCAACTGGCAGGGAGCCGACCTTGAGGCCGCTCGCGAGGCGTGCCCCAGCAAGCTCGACTTCGCCCGGCTGCTGCCGAGGGTGGATTCGCAATTGGCTTGAACGGGATGGGGTGGAATGCGGCCCCCTCCTGGCTGGGTGCTGAGGTGGGGGCCTCTATTTTGATCCGAGTGAGGCGGCTCCATAAATCCGGCTTGCGTCAGCCGTACAAGACGCGACCTCTTTGGGCATCAAAACGATCGTCGGCGAAGGGGAATCCGTCGCCGAAGCTCTGGAACGGTTCGAGAAACATCGCTACCTCTTCTATCGCCGGCCGTGGACCAAGCGCCGGTTCGGCTACTACGAGAAGCCGAGTGTGGTCCGCAGTCGAGAAGACCGTCTCCGATTGATGCGGCGACGGGGCTGTGGCTGGTATCATCGGTTCCCCATCGAACTCGACGCGCAACTGAAGCGGGAAGGCCCGGC
Source organism: Isosphaeraceae bacterium (assembly GCA_965201075.1). GTDB lineage: Bacteria > Planctomycetota > Planctomycetia > Isosphaerales > Isosphaeraceae > CBDAVP01. The sequence goes on from CBDAVP010000004.1 coordinate 226,990, forward strand.
CAACACGATTGGTCAGTAGTGGCGGAAGAACCCAAGCCTGGGGTTGAGGCGAACTGGACACGGACCCTTTCCCCGCTCCGCCTGGTGGCCGGAATGGGGTCACCGGCTGATCCCGAGTTCGGCGGGGCCCCCTGGAAATCGTCGAGGCGGCATGGCTCCGCCCGCTTGTCGAGGACGACTGGATGCATCGCCGGTCGGCCTTTTGGCGTGGGTGGGAGCCCAGGACCGAGGCAATTCGGATAGGGGTCAGGGAGGCCGAGCCATGAGCATCGCGTCCGGCATGACGCTCTCCGAGGAAGAGGCAACGCGAAGGGACTATCTCTGGGGCGGGGAGATCGTTCGGGCGAGGACGCCCGACGAGCCCCATACGCGCGGCCTGGAACTCTTCGCCTACTTCCTCCGTGAGATTTACCCCAGCACCGCCTACACGATCCGCACCGAATAGCCGCTGGACCTCCGCGAAGGGTATCAACCCCTGCCGGACCTGATGGTCCTGCGCGGCCCTTTGCGAACGCGAGGCCATCGCCGTGCGACCCTGGATGAACTGATGCTGCTAGTCGAGGTCGCCGACTTGTCGCTGGCGATCGACCTCGTACCCAAGGCTCCGGAGTACGCCGCCGCCGGCATCACCCCCTACCTCGTCGCCGGCGTACGGGGCGAGCGGGTCTTCGCCCTCAGCGACCCCGACCCGGCCGGACGCACCTATTGCAGCGTCGTCGAGTACGGGCGGGGCGACCGTTTGCCGGTGGGTGATGCGACCTTGGCCGTCGCCGACCTGTTCGATTAGCGGGTGGTTCGGAGGGCGACAATGCACTGGGATCACTTCGACCCGTTGGAACGCTGGTGGGCGGCCTCGGGTTTTTACGCCGAGTGGGTCTTCCGGCATGACCAGAAGCATCTGTACCCAATGATCGGGTTCACCCAGTGGATCGGCTCTCAACCGTTCGCCGCGGACCTCTATCCCTGCACCTCGCTGGACAACCTCATCATCGGTCCCCGTACCGACACATACCACGGGGGCGGTATCGTCGTTTGCATCCTCCCGGACGGGCAGTTCCAGTGCAAACTTCATGGTCGCGGGACGAAGATCCTGGTAAAGACCATCGGCCCGATGACCTCGGCTCGGAAGATTTTCGCCTCCGCGCTCATCCGCATGGGTCTGGAAGGGTAGTCGGAACGTTCGATGGTTCGGACTTTGAGGATGCCTGGGCATGGCCCGCGACCCCGGACCGCTCCGCTTGCCGAAGGGCTGGAAGGCGCCATCGCTGGAGGCTCGCGAGTCGCTACGCCAGGAGCTTCAACGCGAATTGCCGACGGGCCACCCCCTCGACGACCGCCCCATCGTGGTCCTGGCGCAGCGGGCCGGCACCGACGACACCCTGGTCCGCCACCTCGGCGAGCCGGACCATCTCACCGTCGTCCACCTGAACTGGGCCGGACGCCGCGAGACCTGCCCGGAATTCCCCTCGATCGATTTCGACGGCACCTTCGAGGAGTTCCTCGCCCACCAGCGGAGAAGGAAGACTCGCGCCAAGTTCGCGGCCCGCGATCGGAAACACCGGTCGACGGGCCGCGTCAACGGTTGGATGATCTTCACATCCTCCCCGGTCATGGGAGCAATCATATTGCTGAGATCGCGAAATGGGTGGGAATTCGCGTGCGGCGCGATGGTCACGGTCTTCGGCTTGGTCGTTGGGTCCTGGGCAATCGACAGGGCGGAGCGGCCCCATCGGTGAATCGCCGTGGCGTGGATGTCCCCTTGAACGGGTTGGGGAGGTGGGGGTGTCTCGTTTCCTGATGGCGCCCGTGCTGGCTTACGCCGGGCTTACCGCGTCCTACTGGGGACACTTGACGCGGATCACCCCAGCCCCGCCGGGCACCTTGAGGTGCGGGAATGTCTTGATCGATCCCTTGAATTCGCTCCTCAACGTCATCGGTCCGGCCGCAGCGGCGTGCGTCATCCTGTTGGTCCGCCGCTCGGCGCGGGAGCATCGCTGGCGAGCCACCGCGATCGCCGCCTTGGTGACTTTCGCCGCCACGTCCGCCAGCCTCGCCTGGATCGTGCAACGCCTTTGCGGCGATTTCGGCCTTCCCCTGTGTTCTGTCTGGTGGATGCCCTGGCGATGAACCCTTGGGGCCACGAGGGTCAGGCCTCCTTCGCTTGATCCTGGACGTGCTGACGCCTACGATCCTTTTCAGGGCGTGGGCTTGGAACGCCACGTCCCGGGAGGGTCGCCCTTGCCCGCGCCGGTCTACCTAGACAACCATGCGACCACCCGGACCGACCCGCGCGTCGTTTCGGCGATGCTGCCGTACTTCACCGAGGTTTACGGCAACGCGGCCAGTGTCCACCGTTTCGGAGAGCGCGCCGAGGAGGCCGTAGATCGCGCCCGCGCCCAGGTCGCCTCGGCGATCGGGGCCGAGGCTCGCGAGGTCATCTTTACCTCGGGGGCGACCGAGGCCAACAATTTGGCGATCAAGGGGTCGGCCGACTACCTGCGACGCAAGGGGAACCACCTCGTCACCGCCGCCTCGGAGCATGAGGCCGTCCTCGGCCCGATGAACCGCCTGGCGGCCGAGGGTTGGGACTTGACCGTCGTTTCGCCCGACGCCGACGGACTGGTCTCGGCCGAGACGATCGCCTCGGCGTTGACCGACCGCACGGTCTTGGTGTCGGTCATGGCCGCCAACAACGAGGTCGGCACCCTCAACCCGATCCGCGCCATCGGCCAGCTCTGCCACGACCGGGGCATCACCTTCCACACCGACGCGACCCAGGCCGTGGGCAAGGTCCCGCTCGACGTCCAGTCCGATCACGTCGACCTGTTGAGCCTCTCGGCCCACAAGCTGTATGGTCCCAAAGGGGTTGGCGCTTTATATGTGCGTCGGCGGTCGCCCCAGGTACGAGTGGCCCCCCTGTTCGACGGCGGCGGCCACGAGCGCGGGATGCGTAGCGGCACGGTTCCGGTGCCGTTGGTGGTGGGGCTGGGCGAGGCGATCGAGCTGGCCGTCCGCGAAAGGCCCGAGGAGTCGGCGCGGCTGCTGGCCCTGCGGGAACGGCTGCACGCGGGAATCGCCGAGCGGGTCGAGGGAATCCACCTCAACGGCCATCCAACCTTGCGGCTGCCGGGGAACCTGAACCTGAGCTTCGACTACGTTGACGGCGAGGCGTTGATGCTGGCGATGGGGGACGTGGCGGTCAGCTCGGGAGCCGCATGCACCTCGGCCGACCCAGCGCCCAGCCACGTCCTCAGGGCGATGGGCCGCGACGACGACCTGGCCCGCGCCAGTCTGAGGTTCGGCCTGGGCCGGTTCACCACCGCTGAGGAGATAGCTTATGCGATCGACCGGGTCGCCCACGCCGTCGCCCGCCTGCGGCCGCACAGCGCGGCGTGGGCCGGGCGTCAGAGGACTTGAAGTCGTGAGGTCACAGGATCACGGCAACCTCTTACGCCATCTTCGAGGGTCGCGAGATGTGTGGAAAACGCAGTAAATTGTGACCGTCTCGTCGGCATAATCGTAGAAAACCGCATAGGGAAGTTTGCGTACAAGGGCCCGCCGATAGTTCCCGTGGAACAGGGCGTACAAATCGGGGCATCTTTCGGATCATGGCGATGCAAGCCTCGACCCAGCCGAGGAAGTCTTCGCCCCGACCGAGCCGCTGAGATTCGTACCAGGCGTAAGCGTCAACAAGATCGGCTCTGGCCTCGGGAGTGACGATCAATTCAACGGCCATAGCGTTGACGAATGCTACGCTTGACCTCGTCCCAGGATAGGCCGGATTCTGGGTGGGTTAGGAGGTTGGCCTTTCGCCGCTCGAGTTCCTGGATCTGCCATTCGTGGATCGGGACGTCCTCGGGATTCGCGGCCAAATCGTCCCAGAGATCCTCCACGAGTTGCATTTTCTCCGAAGGGCTGAGGTCGAAGACAATCGCCAGTTTGGGATCCATGAACGAACGCTCCAATAGCCCATCGCGGCGATCAAATCCCCCTGGTTTTGTCCAGGGATGTAAGGGTCGTGGCGGAATTGACGTGTTCCACGTTAATGGAACGAGGCTCTCGATCCCAGACCAATCTCATCCGTCTACCGCGATGGCCCACCCCCGGAAGTGGTGGCTACGGCCGGGCGGATCGGGTCGGTGGCGGAGAGTTCCCTGGCCATGTTCTGGAACTCGACCTGCGAGCGGACCGCCGGCTCCCCTTCGGCCGGTCCCAATCGGACATAGGTCCCGTCGGACTGCATGATCCGGGCCTTGACATTGTCGGAGAGGGTCACTCCGAGGATTCCGTCGACGACCCGGTTCTGGAGGCGGGGGTCCTCGATGGGGAACATCGCCTCGACCCGGCGCCGGAAGTTGCGCGGCATCCAGTCGGCCGAGGAGAGGAAGACCTCGGGCGACTCGTCGTTCTGGAAGTAGGCGATGCGCGAGTGTTCCAGGAACTTGTCGACGATGCTGAGGACGCGGATGTTTTCGGAGACGCCCGGCACTCCCGGCCGCAGGCAGCAGATGCCCCGGATGATCAGGTCGATGCGGACTCCCGCCTTGGAAGCGCAGTACAGGGCCTCGATCGCGCCGGGGTCGACCAGCGAATTCATCTTGGCGATGATCCGCGCGGGGCGGCCGGCCTCGGCGTGCTCGCGCTCGCGGTCGATCAGGGCGATGACCCGGTCGGCCAGGTGCATCGGCGCGACGATCAGCTTGCGCCAGCCCTGGCCAGTGGAGTAACCCGTCAAGAGGTTGAACAGGGCGCTGGCGTCCTCGCCGAAGTCGGGCCGACAGGTGAACAGGCCCAGGTCGGTGTAGACCCGGGCGGTTGTCGGGTTGTAGTTGCCGGTGGCCAGGTGGACGTATCGGCGAATGCCATCGTGCTCCCGACGCACCACCAGCGCCGCCTTGCAGTGGGTTTTCAAGCCCACCATGCCATAAACGACATGGACGCCCGCCTTCTGGAGCATGCGGGCCTTGACGATGTTGTTCTCCTCGTCGAGCCTCGCCTGCAACTCGACCAGGGCCGTGACCTGCTTGCCATTCTCGGCGGCTCTCGCCAGCGCGGTGATGATCGGGTTGTCGTCGGCGGTGCGGTAGAGGGTCTGCTTGATCGCCAGCACCTGCGGGTCGTCGGCCGCCTGCTCGATGAACTGGACCACCGCTCCGAACGATTCGTAAGGGTGATGGACCAGCAGATCCTGGTCGCGGATGGCCGAGAAGATGTTCGAACGGCTGATCAGAGGGGCGGGCATCTGGGGCTCGTAGGACGGCTCCTTCAGCTCGCGGAACCCCTCGATCCGGCACAGAGACACCAGGGCCGTCAGGTCAACCGGGCCGGGGACTCGGAAGATGTCGCGCTCGTCCAGGTCGAGCGCCCCGGCCGAGGTCAGTTGGGCCAGGAACGCCTCGTCGGCCGCGTCGACAATCTCCAACCGCACCGCGGCCCCCCACTTGCGCATGCGGAGGGTTTCCTGGATCGTCGAAAGCAGGCTCGTCTGGACCTCGATCTCCTGGATGGTGAAGTCGCTGTTGCGCGTCACGCGGAACGACGCACGCGCCGCGACCTTGAACCCGCCGAACAGCGCATCGAGGCGGGGGCCGATGACGTCCTCCAGCAAGACGAACCGACGCCGGCCGTCGTCCTCGTCCGGCAGCGGTACCAAGCGGCTGAGGACCGAGGGGACCTGAAGCACCGCGAACAGGGGGCGGGCCAGATCCTGCGCGGCCGACTCGATCCGCAGGATCAGGTTGAGGCTCTTGTTGTGCAGGTGGGGGAACGGGTGCGACGGGTCGATCGCCAGGGGGGTCAGGACCGGGTAGACCTGGGTATCGAAATAGCGGTCCAGATAGGAGTTCTGCTCCCCGTCAAGGTCGTCGGACCCGCACAGGAGAATGCCCCGCTCGGCGAGTTCCGGGCGGAGTTCGCGGTTCCAGGTGTCGTACTGGAGGGCGACAAACTCATGGGTGCGCCGGGCGATCTCGACGAGTTGGGTCAGGGGCCCCATCCCCTCGGGGGGAATGTCCTGGGGCTCCAGGCTGTCGTAAAGCTGAGCTTGGAGGCCGGCGACGCGAACCTCGAAGTATTCGTCGAGGTTGGACGCCGAGATCGCCAGGAACCGGAGGCGGTCCAGCAAGGGAACCGTGGGGTCCTTGGCTTCCTCCAGCACACGCTCATCGAAGGCCAGCCAGCTCAGCTCTCGGTTGAGGTAGAGGGCGGGGTCGGGGCCCGAGGCGGTTCGGGCGGAGGGGGCACCGTTCAGGACGGTCTCGAGCATCGGACAATTTCCCGGGTTCACTGACCTTGACGACGTTCGACAGACACCGGCTCAGCCAGCTTCCTGGGCGCTCACGACGACGCGACGACGACCATTCGCGACGTCTTTGAGCAACAATTCTCGAGCCTCCGCGTAGGTTTTGCCTTGACCCACGGCGATCCGGCCGGATTGTTTGTTCCACGCACGCAAGTAACAAGCCGACCCGGAGGGCTCGCACCAGGCATCGCCATCCCAGCCTTCCGGGAGAACCGGCCCTTGCGTCATGGGATCGGGGACGTACTGAGGTGGAGGGGAGTCGATCCCCAATAAATGCCGATGCACGGCGAGGCTCCTGGTGGACTGGTTCGCGAACGGGTCACGCTCCACGCGGTCGCGGATCGAGGATAATCGCCAATCTCCCGACCCGATCGCCTCCCGATCGACGCACCGCGTCGCGCGTGTCGAGAGCGCTCGCAACGTCGTTCCGGTGGGACCCATGCTTCGATTGGAGATCACCTCTCCTTCCATGTCCAGGATCGAGGCGAGGTCTGGCCCGATCTCCAGGAGGCAACGTTGTGGAGGAATAAAGTCAGGGCCTCCCTCGATCGGGCCAACGAAGAGGGTTCGTCCATCCTTGAACTGAAAAATCTCTTTGACTCGCATCTGAAAGGGGTCGATCACGTCAGCCCTCCCCCAGAAGTTGTTCCAGGACCCGGACATCGCCGGCTTCGAGCCGCAACAGCCGTCGATGACGGATCATAAACCTCTTGACGTGAACTTCGGCTGCATGAAGGCCACGCTTCTTGATGACCTTCGCCCGGTATTGTGTCCCGTGAAGGAACTCTTCCCAAATTTCGATCAAACGGACGTCTTCCTGTACGATGATGTGGTCCATTCGTGTGTCATTCACACAAGCGTTGGCCCCCATGGTCCGAAGGTATCGAAGTTCTTCCGAACCTTCCTCGGCGATGAGGATCGTCCGGCTTTTCTCCCTCATTCGCTCCAGGAGCGCCGCGGTCGCCCTTGAAGGGCCCCTGGGAGGTTCCGAGGGGGGAGTCATTCCGGACCGTCCCGAACCGTGGCCTCGTCGCGGAGCCGCCGCAGGGTCGCGAGGTTCAGGGCGTCCAGGGCGACACCGTCCTCGGTCCCCTTGGGTGTTTCCAGAATCATGGGGACATCGGCGAAGCGGGGGTCGTTGACGACGTGGCGAAACGGTTCCAGGCCCATCAGGCCCCGGCCGATGCCGGCGTGGCGGTCGACCCGGCTGCCCAGCCCCTTGAGGCTGTCGTTGAGGTGCAGGACGCGGACCCGTCCGGGGCCCACGGCCGCCTCCAGCGATCCGAGGGTCTCATTGTACTGCTCGGGCGTCTCCAGGGGATACCCCGCCGCGAAGACGTGGCAGGTGTCCATGCAGACACTCAAACGCTCAGGGTCGGCGACCTGGTCGAAAATGGCCCCCAGGTGCTCGAAGCGATGCCCCAGGCAACTCCCCTGCCCCGCGGTCGTTTCCAGGGCAATGCGCAGCGCCACGCCCGGGGTGGCCTGGTGGACGCGATCGAGCCCGGCGGCGATCCGGGCCAGCCCCGCCGCCTCGCCCGAGCCGACATGCGCTCCCGGATGCGCCACCAGGTCGGACAGCCCCAGGGCCTCCGCTCGCTCGACCTCAACAACCATCGCGGCGATCGACTTTTCCCAAAGGGCATCGTCTGGGCTAGCCAGGTTGATGAGGTAAGAGTTGTGGCCCACCGCGTCGGCCACGCCCGAGTCGGCCAGGGCGGTTTTGAACGCGGCCACGTGGGCGTCGGTCAGCGCCGCGGCCCGCCACTGGTTGTTGGACTTGGTGAAGACCTGGACCGAGGCGAAGCCAACTCCCTGGGCCGCGCGGACGGCTCGGTCGTGGCCGCCGGCGATGGACATGTGGGCGCCGAACTTCCGGGACATGGGTCTGCCTCCTTGCCGACGGGGGGGCAATCTGGCGACGCCTCTTCGCGGCGTCTTGCCGGGGTCTTCCCGGCCCTTTTACAATCAGGGGGGGACGGTCGACAACCCAACCGACCAGGCCGGGGGCACGGACGATGTCGTGGTTCATCTGGATGGGCTTGCTCCCGGCATGCCTGGTGGCCGCCGCCGGCCTGATCCGCCGGCCGGTGCGGATGGTCTGGGAAGAGGTCCACGTCGACCGGGCCCGCGAATCCTTCCGCCGACGCCGCGAATGGCTGGAGGCCCGGTTCGTCAGCGCCGTGTTGAGGGCCGACGAGGAGGAAGGCCGCCGCTGGGAGGACGCCCGCTGGCAAGACGAGGTCTCCTGGGCCCGAGACCGTCAAACCCGTCGGTTCCTGGCCTTGGTGGGCGTCCATTTCGACCCCCGCCTCCGCGACGACGAGCCGCTGAACCGCCACGCCACGGCGGTCTTCGAGTTCCACAAAGGGCGTTGGCTGGCCGAGGGGAAGCGGTTCGACCAGGTCGCCCCGGCCGAGGCCCTCCGCCGAGTCACCCGCTTCGAGCCAGTCGCCCTCCCCCCCCCCGCCCCCCGACGCGCCGAGCCCCGGCCTTGACCAATGCTGTTCGGGCATATGGTTTCGAGACTCGAACGCTGGCAAGGAAACGCTGCGACCTGTTTCGAGGTTCGGACCGTCAAAGGAGAAGCTGCACCATGACGACTCTGCTGGAGCAAGCGTTCGCCGAAGCGGCCAAGCGGTCGGCCGCCGAGCAGGACATCCTCGCGTCCAGGCTCCTCGCGGAGCTGGAAACCGAGAACGACTTCGACCGGGCCATCGCCGGCTCCCCGGAAGTCCTCACGCGGCTGGCGATGGACGCCCTCGACGAGCACCGCGCCGGCCTGAGCCAGCCGTTGGACCCGGACGGGCTATGAACTCGCGAACCACTCGTCGTTTCCGAGAGATGTTCGCCGTCCTCCCCTCGCACGTCCAGCGTTAGGCCCGGCAAGCATACCGCTTATTCTTACGCGACCCATCTCATCCCAGCCTTCACTTCAAACAAGTCCACCCCGACCCGCCGCTGTATTCGGCACGGGTCGGCATCAGTTACCGGGCGATCGGCGTCCGCGACGGCGACACGATCGTGTGGTACTGGATTGAGTCGCACTCGGCCTATGACAAACTCTTGTCGGAAGAGTGAACTGTCGGTACGGTTACCAGAAAATCTTCAAGTTTATCGAATGAGCAGGCGTCGACCAGATCGAATTTGATGGGCAAGCGAGGCAAAAGCAATGCGTGTATCGGTTTGTATCCCTGTAGCTCTTATACTGATCATCAGCAGCGGGTCGAAGGCCGACGAGAAGAAGCAGTTCGATATCGATAAACACGCGTTTCAGCGTGCTCAGAAAGCCTCTCGCGCCAAAAGTTTGGACGCCGCGATCACAATCCTTGAATTGATCGACTTGGACCAGGTTGAGGACGAGGAAGTCATCGAGCACGTAGATTTCTCGCTTCGATGCGCGGAAACCGCTGATGCGATCGGTATAGACCGAATGGCGAATCCCGAATCTCCCAAAGACGTTATTCTCAGTATTGACTGGGGTCAATTGGTAGCAACATTGACTCAAAAGGCCATCGACGAAGGGCCCGGAAAAATCGCAAAACTCCTTGCTGATGCTCGCAAGATCCAAAAGCAACTTCCACGTTACAGCGAGTTGGACCGTGAACGAAATAGCCGTTACGGCAGCGATCACGAAAAAGAATGTCGTTCCTGATACAACTCGCTTTCACTGAACTTTGATCCGTTCCAGCGGGTAGGGTGGGGTGCAACCCCACCTCTTCGGATTGTGGTGGGGTTGCACCCCACCCTACTTCAAACAAACCTATCTCTCCGCTCGAAGAAATCGGCTCTATCGGCGAATGCTTCGGCGAGGATTCTAATCATGCAAATCGGGTCGTGGTTGGTCCTAGCGATCGTCGCCTTGTTCGTCCTCGTCCCCTGCGAATTCAGCGTCCTCTGCGCCTGCGCTGTGCTCTGCCCAAGGATGATCTGGTTCCTCTCCGAAGGGTGGAGATTCCGAGGGGCCGAGCCCACCGGGTGCGCCTTGGTGGCGACGCGGGTGGGTGGCCTCGTCCTCCTCGCGATGGGGCCGCCGTGCTGACGGTTGTCCTCGGGTTGGGCGGCCGGCTTCAGCTTCTCAAGGCCGTCCCTCCGAGGGAGAATCGACCGTTCTCAGAAGCCATTGATCCCCGGCCCAACGCAGGTCCGGGGCGTTGAGGCCAGCGGAGCGGGTCGCTCCAGGTTCCACGAAAGGCGCGAACACCATGCGGATGATGATGTCGGTCCTGATCGTCGGCGGAGCACTCCACTTTGGGATGGCCCGTGCGCAGGAAATCACCCTGGAATCGGCACCTCCGGTCGTCGTCAAAACCGTCCCCGAGGCAGGCTCCGGTGAGGTCGATCCGAAGACGAACGAGGTCCGTGTCACCTTCAGCAAGGCGATGCAGGACAAAAGCTGGTCGTGGTCCACGGCCAGCAAGGAAAGCTATCCCGAAACGGCGGGCGATCCGAAATATGCCGAGGACCAGCGCACCTGCGTCCTGCCGGTCAAGCTGCGACCGGGGAAGACCTACGCCATCTGGCTCAACAGCCCGAAATTCCGCAACTTCAAGGCCGCCTCGGGCGAGTCGGCCGTCCCCTACCTGCTCGTCTTCAAGACGAAAGAGTGAACCGGCGCCTCAAGGCGGCTCGCCCAGCGTCCAGGGCTGGCCGAAGTGCTCCTCGAAGGCGACGCGGGACCGTGGCAGCGGCCTCCGCGGTGATCCAAACCTTTTGCGCGACGGCGCTTTCGGCTCCGAACCGGATGCCCCCCTTGCCCTCCCCGGGCGTGCCACGATAGGCTGCGACATCATGCGTGTCGAAACCTTGCAGTCGGCCGTGGTCCAACTCCCCGCCGAGGAATTGGACCGATTCTCGCTCTGGTTCGAGGAGTTCCTGGCCGACCAATGAGACCGTCGGATCGAGGCCGACATCCTGGCCGGTCGCCTGGAGGACGTTGGACGACGAGCCGACGACGACTTTGACGCCGGCCACTGCACGCCCCTGCCGCCTTGAACCACGCGGCCCGCGTCAACCCGGCTCGCCCAGCGTCCAGGGCTGGCCGAAGTGCTCCTCGAAGCCGATGCGGGCCAATGGCAGCAAGGCCGGCGAGGGTCGTGGGTCCACCTCGTCCGCGTAACCCAGGGGGATCAGCAGGCACGCCGTATGGTCGTTGGGAATTCCGAACGTCCGGGCCAGTCGGCCGGGGTTGAAGGTGTCGATCGGCGACGAGGCGACCCCCAAGGCCTCGGCGGCGATCATCAACGTCGAGGCGGCGGCCATCGCCCAGCGAGTCGACCAGGCGGCGGGGCCTTCGCCGGATTCCACGAACCGCGGGGCCCGGGCCTTGATCTCAGCGGCCTCGGCGGAGGTCCAGGCGCCTTGGGCCACGGCGTCGTTGGCCACCGTGTTCAGGTCGATGCGGTGCGGGTGGTGGTAGGCCAGGACGATCACCACGACCGGGGCGTCGGTCAGGCGAGGGTCTCCTCCGGCGCAGGCTCGCAGACGGCGGCGGTTGCGGGGGTCTCTCACCACGACGAACCGCCAGGGTTGCAGGTGGAAGGTCGAGGCGGTGCGCCTCGCCTGGTCCAGAAGGCGGACCAGCAACGCATCGTCCAGGGGACGGGTGGGGTCGAATCGTCGGGCGGGCCGGGGGATGGTCGGGGCGTGGGGGGCGATCATCTTGGGGGACTCCCAGTTTGGGGGCGAGTCTGGCCGAGGATTGGCGGACGAGGCAAGGGGTTTTGCCGTTGCGGCCCCTGGCGGGTCGGCCCGTCTTGGTTTAGAGTCGCCCAGGTTGGCGGGGCCGGGCCCCGGCACCCCTTTCCTCTCCTCTCGTCGAAGGATGGACCACCACCGATGATGCCCGCACGCACCTGGGCCGCCCTCGCCCTGGCCCTCGGTTCCCTCGCCCTGCCGGCCTCCGCCGCCGACTGGGTCCAACTGTTCAACGGCAAGGACCTCGACGGCTGGGTCGCCTACGACGGCAAGGGGATGCAGGACACCTCCTCCCGCGACCGCAACTGGAAGGTCGAGGACGGCGCGATCCACGGCAGCGGCCCGGTCTCTCACCTGTTCACCCCCCGGTCGGACTACAAGAACTTCAAGTACCGCGTCGAGGCCAAGATCGCCGACGGCGCCAACTCGGGCCAGTACTTCCGCACGGCCAAGGGCCCTGGCTTCCCCCAGGGTTATGAGGCCCAGATCAACAGCTCGCACACCGACCCGGTCCGCACCGGCTCCCTTTACAACCACGTCAAGGTCTTCGAGCAACTGGTCAAGCCCGACACCTGGTTCACCCAGGAGGTCGAGGCCGATGGCGACCACATTGTCATCAAGGTCAACGGCAAGGTGACCGCCGACACCCACGACAAGAAGTTCGCCGAGGGCGCCTTCGCCTTTCAGCAGCACGACCCCAACAGCCAGGTCTGGATTCGCAAGGTCGAGGTGATGGAACTGCCCGCCAAGTGAGAGTCCGTGTCAGTGTCAGTGTCAGTGAAGATCCCGCCCCGTCTCCCTCCTGATCACGCCGCCGGGCCCCGCGGGGGTCGCCCGGCGGCGTCGCCTCGCCTGCCAGGGCCGACCGACGACGCCCGGCCCCCGCGAGGAGTTCGCCACGCATGTCGAAGGCCAGTGGACTGTTCTCACGGAAACCCCTCGCCCTTCTGCTCGAAGAGGAGCAAAACGGGGAGGGCCGCCTCCGACGAGTTCTTGGCCCCGTCGGGCTAACCAGCCTGGGCGTCGGCGGGATCATCGGCACCGGGATCTTCGTGCTGATCGGCAAGGCCGCCCACGATCAGGCCGGCCCGGCCTTGATGCTCTCGTTCGTCGCCGCCGGCATCGCCTGCATCTTCGCGGCGCTTTGCTACGCCGAGTTCGCCGCGATGGTCCCGGTGGCCGGTTCGGCCTACACCTATGCCTATGCGACCCTGGGAGAGTTGTTCGCCTGGATTATCGGTTGGGACCTCGTCCTGGAATACGCCGTGGCGTCGTCGACTGTCGCCTCGGGTTGGTCGCACTACTTCCAAAATTTGATCGGCATCTTCGGGCTCAAGGTCCCCGAGGCGCTCAGCGGACCGCCCATCGCTTACGAAACGGTCAAAACCGCCGCCGGCACGTCCACCAGCCATTTCGTCACCACCGGCCACCTGTTTGACCTGCCCGCGGTGGCGATCAGCTTGATTTTGACGGTGATCCTGGTGGTGGGTATCCGCGAGAGTTCGCGGGTCAACGCCTTGATGGTACTGGTGAAACTGGCCGTGGTGGCGTTCGTGATCATTGTGGGGGCGACTCTGATCGACCCGGCCAACTGGCACCCGTTCGCCCCGTATGGGTACAGCGGAATCAGCTTTTTCGGACAGGGGGGCGGGGACACCCCCCGCGGGGTCCTGGCCGGCGCCGCGGGGATCTTTTTCGCCTACATCGGGTTTGACTCGGTCTCGGCCCACTCCGAGGAAGCCCGCAACCCCCGCCGCGACGTGCCTATTGGCATTCTCGTGTCACTGGTGCTGTGCACCTTGCTTTACGTCGCGGTGGCGGCGGTGCTGACCGGCATGGTCCGTTACGACCAGATCGACATCGGCGCTCCCGTGGCGGCGGCCTTCCAGAGCAAGGGGCGTCCGATGGCGCAGTTGCTGATCGCCATCGGGGCGTTGACGGGGATTACCTCGGTGCAACTGGTCATGATGCTCAGTCAGCCGCGGGTTTTCCTGGCGATGGCCCGCGATGGTCTGCTGCCCGAGAGTTTCTTCGGCGCCATCCACCCGAAATTCCGCACGCCCTGGAAATCAACGATCCTGACCGGAACGGTCGTGGCGGCGATGGCCGCGGTCCTGCCCCTGGACGTGCTGGCCGAACTGGTCAACATCGGCACCTTGATGGCCTTCACCATTGTCTGCGCCGGGGTCCTGGTGATGAGGCGGACCAACCCCGAGGCCGAACGCCCCTTCCGCGTCCCGTTCGTGCCGGTCATCCCACTCTTGGGAATCGTGACCTGCCTGATCCTGATGTTCTCGCTGCCGCCAGAGAACTGGGTCCGGCTGTTCGTCTGGCTGTTACTGGGGTTCATCATCTACTTCGCTTACGGACGTCGCCGCAGCGTGCTGGCCCACTCGAGGGCGAACCGTCCGGGCTCGGCCGGCTGAGACGGGCGGGGGGACTGGGCCCGAGGGTGGGCATGGATCGACAATGAGACCGACCCGAACTAGCTCGATCGCTGGCAGGGTCATGACCTGGCCCCAACGGTGGTCAAGCTTGATGTCGATCGGACGGTTTCGAGGTCAAGACGTGCCCGCCGCGTGGCCTGCCCGGCGATCCCCATTGAGAGAGTCACGCAACGCCGCATTCACCGCCGCCTCGTCCGAAAACGCTCCCGAGACGTCCGCCGCGAGGCGGACCACTCGCAGGCGTTCCCGCGAGCGGGCGGCGTATTTGCCACGGACCACCCCTCGCAACGAGCGGAGGTCGTACTCCGGTTGCAATTCATCAGAGGCAACCCGGTCATCAGGGGAATTCGGCATTTTCATAGTCCCTTCGCTCGCGCCGGGTCGACTCCCAGACGCTAACGCCGACAGACTCGGCCGCCGAAGTCCAGATCGGCCACGTTGCGAGGAAGAGGGAACAACGTAGAGGCCAACGCCGCCCTAGTCTCTGAGAGATTCATGCCCCGACTGACTCGCCGACGCCCAAGGGTTCCACCACCCCCTCCCGCCCGGCCGAGACCCACCGACGGGCCGCCGTCACGACAATCAGCGCCACGCAGCCCAGCAAGGCGACGGTCAGCCCGATGTTCAGCCATCCCTTGAGCATCGTGTCCGTCGCCCGGGTCCAGTTCCAGTACGTCCCCAAGATCTCGCGGACCCCGGCCGTTCCGGTCGTCGTCGCCACCACCAGCATCGGCAGGGCCGTGACAAAGGCGTATTTCCCCTTTCCGCCGCCGACCAGAACCGTCGTGGCCACCGCCAGGGCGATCACCGACAGCAACTGATTCGCCATGCCAAACATCGGCCAGATCGTCGCCACGGTGCCGGTGGACAGGAAATACCCCCAGCCCAGCACCACCAGCCCCGTGGACAGGGCCGCCGCTGGCCACCAGTCGAGGTCCCCCAGCGGCTTCCAGAGCTTGCCCAGCATCTCCTGCACCAGGAACCGGCCAATGCGGGTGCCGGTGTCAATCGTCGTCAGGATGAACAGGGCTTCAAACATGATGGCGAAGTGATACCAGTAACTGACCAAGCGTGAAGTTCCGGGAACCGCCTGGGTGAAGATGCGGGCCATCCCCACCGCCAACGTCACGGCGCCCCCGGTGCGGCCCTGGAGCGACTCGCCCACCTGGCGCTCCATCGCCGCCAACTCGTGCCCGTGGCCGCCGTCGAGGTCCACGTCCAGCGCCGCCAGCGACTTCGCCATCGCCGGTCGGCGGGCAAATTCGACGTTGATGTCGTAATACATGGCATTGGGCAGCGCCGCCGCGGCGATCAGGGCCACCACGCCCACCAACCCCTCCATCAGCATCGCCCCGTAGCCAATCGGCCGGATGTCCGACTCCCGGTCAATCATCTTCGGCGTCGTCCCCGACGAAACCAGGGCATGAAACCCCGAGATCGCCCCGCACATGATGCAAATGAACAGGTAAGGGAAGATCGGCCCCGGCACGTTCGGCCCGCCGCCACCAGCAAAGGCGTGGTTGATCGCCGGCGCCTCCAGCGTCGGGTTCGCCAGGCAAACCCCCACCACCAGCAGGGCCACCGTGCCGATCTTCAAAAAGCTCGACAGGTAGTCTCGGGGGCACAACAGCAGCCAGACCGGCAGCACCGACGCCACGAACCCATACCCGGCGATGGCCCAGATGACACCGTTGCGAGACAGCTCGAAGTAGGGGGCCAGCGACGACCCGGGAATCCACGCGCCGGCCACCGTCGCCGCTAGCACCAGCGACGCCCCGACCACGCTTGCCTCCACCACCTTCCCCTTGCGAAAGCGGTACATGTACCAGCCGACCAGCAGGGCAATGGGGATCGTGCAGGCGATGGTGAACGTCCCCCAGGAGCTACCCGGCACCTTGCGAATGGCCTTCTCCGGGACCACGATCGCCGTCCGCCCCTCGACGGTGGCCAGGCGAGCGTAGGAGCCGACGGGAAGGCTCAGGGTGAACGGCTCGCGACCGCCGTCGGCCTCGGGCTCGCGGTCCTCTCGCCAACCCGCGGGGATCGGGTAGGTCGTGCGGTCTCGCGGCGAGGAGCGATGCTGGACCGTCCCCTCGGCCGGCAGGACGATGCGGGTGCCCGCCTTCATCGGCACCTCGTCGCCCCCCAGCGCCTTGACCACCACGATCCCCAGACCCGCCAACGCGATCACGATGATATAAAGGATCGCCAACCCCGTCGCCGTCCCGGCCACCGATCCCAGCTCCTTGCGAGCGATCCCCGCCAGACTCATCCCTCCGCGACGGGTCGATGCGGCCAGCACCATCATGTCCTGCACCGCCCCACCCAGACACACGCCGATGACCAGCCATAACAGGCCCGGCAGGTAGCCAAATTGCAACGCCAGCACCGGGCCAATCAGCGGACCCGCGCCCGAGATCGCCGCGAAGTGGTGGCCGAACAGCACCCAGCGGTTGGTCGGGTGGAAGTTCTGGCCATCGTCCTGAAGGTGAGCCGGCGTCACCCGGCGATCATCCAGCGCCACGACCTTCGAGGCCAGGAAAGCGCTGTAATACCGATAGGCAACCGCCAAGGCGGCCAGGACTGCCAGCATCACCGGCATCGCGCGGACGGTCATCGTCGCCACCTTCCCACCTGCCCATCGCCCGGCGGAATACCCGTCGGTCGACTCAACCCGAGACTCCCGCCGATCTTCCCGCGAAGGCCGCGCCCCCGTCAAGCAGCCAAGTCCCCGCGAAGTCTCCTCCGGTCGGGAGCCCGTGCCCCCAGCCTCCGCTCGAAGAAATGTCCCGCCCTCGTCCGAGGGCCTACAGGCCGTTCTATCGTAGCATGCGAGGAATCATGTCTGACCGCTTGATCTTTCTCGACGGTTCGATATAGTCGACTCGAAACCCCTACTGACGTCAGAGCTGGATATTCACCAACACAATCAAATTGGTGTATGTCCATCATTACCGCGTTGAACTCCCTCCTCTCCCCTTTTGCGAGGTCGCAAAGTCCCATGCCATCTGACCGACGCTATCCGTCCTCTCTTGGGACACCGCGGCCGGGATTCACGCTGATCGAGTTGCTGGTGGTCATCGCCATCATCGGCGTGCTGATCGGGCTGCTGCTGCCCGCAGTGCAGGCGGCCCGCGAGGCGGCGAGGCGAATCCAGTGCAACAACAACCTGAAGCAACTGGGCCTGGCGATTCATAATTACGCCGATGTCCACGGGCGCTTTCCCATCGGGGGGCTCGGGCGTGATCCGGCCAGCGGAAATTATCCCGCGACCATCTACCGCCAGACCTTCTGCGTGCCCGTGCTGCCCTACCTGGAGCAGGGGACCGTTTATGCCTCGTACAACGCGAACCTCAGCTTCAATGCGACCGCCAACGTGACCACCCGACTGACTTACATCAGCACCTACAATTGCCCTTCGGACTCGCCGCAGACGTTCGCCGGTGCCGCCGGGGCGTCGGACCAGAAGGGCAGCTACGGCGTCAACTGGGGCCCCAACGTGTTCGTCAACCCGCTGCCGGGGTTGGGGGTGTTCTATCTGGCCTTCGGGGCGAGTTTCGCGGAGATCGTCGACGGGACCAGCAACACCCTGGCGATCATGGAGATGCTTCAAACGCCCAGCCCGCTCAACGGTCTACTCGACCGCCGGGGCCGGATCTGGAGCGACGATACCGGCTGCTACCAGATCACCGCCCGCCTGACGCCCAATAGCAAATTGCCCGACGACGCGACCTGCGGCAACGACCCGGGCCGCAATTACCCCTGCGTCAACGACACGGCCGTCGCCAACCAGCCCAACACCTACCTTGGCACTCGCAGCCGGCACTCCGGAGGCGTCAACGCCTTGGTGTGCGATGGCTCGGTCCGGTTCTTCAAGGACGCGATCAACATCACCCCCTGGCAGGCGCTGAGTACCCGGGCCGGCGGCGAGGTGATCTCCGGCGACGCCTACTGACCCATCCTCAAGGGACGCCCCTCATGAACTGGCAACCGTCGAGGGTCCGGGCCCTCCTCGGCCTGATGGTCGCCGTCCTCGCCCCGCCGGCCCCGTCGACGGTCGCGGCGGCGGAAGCGGCGGCCAACCGGCCCCCCAACATCGTCTGGATCATGGCCGACGACCTCGGCTACGGAGCTCTCGGCTGCTTCGGCCAGCAAAAGGTCGCCACCCCCCGGCTGGACCTCATGGCCGCCCAGGGGATGCGCTTCACCCAGTGCTACGCCGGAAGCGCCGAGTGCGCTCCGTCTCGCTGCGCCTTCCTGACTGGCAAGCACATCGGCCACGCCCGCATCCGCCGCAACACTCTGGCCCCCCTGCGCGCCCAGGACGTCACCTTCGCCCAGAAGCTTCGCGAGGCCGGCTACGCCAACGGCATCTTCGGCAAGTGGGGGCTGGGGGACTACGGCACCACCGGAGCCCCCGACCGCAAGGGGTTCGACACCTTCTTCGGCTATCTTGACCAGGGCCTGGCCCACTTCTACTACCCCGATTCGCTCAGGGACGGTCCTCTTGCGTACCCCCTGCCGGGCAACGCGGGCGGGCGCCGCGTCCAGTACAGCCACGACCTGATCGAGGCCCGGGCCCTGGAGTTCATCCGCCAGTCCCGCGACCGACCGTTCCTCGCCTACATGGCCTTCACCATCCCCCACGCCGAGCTACTCGTCCCCGACGACTCGATGGCGCCCTACCTCGGCAAGTTTCCCGAGACGCCCCATGTGGAGACGCACTACGCCTCTCAGCCGACCCCCCGAGCCGCCTACGCCGGGATGGTCTCCCGGCTCGACCGCTCGGTCGGCCGCACGCTCGACCTCCTGGCGGAACTGGGCCTCGACCGCCGCACCCTGGTCATCTTCACCAGCGACAACGGCCCGACGGTGGCCGGCGGCAGCGACCCGACCTTCTTCCACAACGCCGGTCCCCTGCGAGGGTTGAAGTTCTCTCTCTACGAGGGGGGAATCCGCGTCCCGACGATCGCCCGCTGGCCCGGCACGGTTCCCGAGGGGACCGTCGTCGAAACCCCCTGGGCCTTCTCCGACGCCTTCCCCACCTTCTGCGAACTGGCCGGAGTGGCGTCTCCCAACGGACTCGACGGCCGATCGATCGTCCCCACCCTCCGGGGCCAACACCAGCCCGACGCCCCGGGGTTCTACTGGGAAGAACCCGGCAAGGATGGACTGATGCAGGCCGCCCGCCTGGGCGACTGGAAGGGAATTCGCAACGCCCCCGGCGCACCGCTAGAGGTCTACAACCTCCGCGACGACGTCGGCGAGTCCCGCAACCTGGCCAACGACCACCCCGAGATCCGCGACCGCCTCGAAGCCTACCTCCGCGACCAGCACACCGAGCCCGACCCCGAGTGAGCGTGCCGATGCCCCTGCCCGCCTCCTCCCCATCCTGCTCGTCACCCTCTTCGCGACCCGTTCCCCCGCGACAGCCGCCGGACCCCCCAACGTCCTCTGGCTGGTCGCCGAGGATTTCGGCCCCGAACTTTCCTGTACTCGCACCCCCGAGGCCTTCACGCCCAACCTCGACCGCCTCGCCGCCGGGGGAATGCGGTTCTCCCACGCCTACACGACGGCCCCGGTCTGCTCTCCCAGCCGCTCGGCGTTCATGACCGGCATGTACCAGACGACCATCGGCGCCCACAACCACCGCTCCCACCGAGACGACGGCTACACCCTCCCCCCGGGCGTCCGCGTCATCTCTCAGCGGATGCACGACGCCGGCGCCTTCACGGCCAACCTCCGCCACCTGCCCGACTCCCTTGGCTTCTCCGGCACCGGCAAGAACGACTGGAACTTCGCCGTCGACGGTCCCCCATTCGACTCCGACCGCTGGGCCGATCTGCCCGCCCACCAGCCGTTCTTCGCCCAGCTCAACTTCCAGGAAACCCACCGGCCGTTTGTCGCCCCCCACCGCGCCGACCCGTCGAAGGTCGCCCTGCCGCCGTATTACCCCGACCACCCCATCACCCGAGCCGACTGGGCCGCCTACCTCGACGCCGCGGCCGAACTGGACCGCAAGGTCGGCCTCGTCCTGGACCGCCTCAAGGCCGACGGCCTCGCCGACCGAACCGTCGTCGTCTTCATGGGCGACCACGGCCAGGCCCACGTCCGCGGTAAGCAATTCTGCTACGAGGAAGGGTTGCACATCCCCCTGATCGTCTCCATCCCCCCCGGCGTCGAGCCCCCCGCCGGCTACCGGCCCGGCTCGGTGGACGACCGGCTGGTCGAGGCGATCGACCTGGCCCCCACGTTCCTCCACTTTTACGGGGTCGCCCCGCCGGCCGGGATGCAAGGCCACCCGCTGTTTGGCCCCCACGCCAGTCCGCCCCGTCCGTACGCCTTCGGGGCTCGCGACCGCTGCGACGAGACCGTCTTCCGCCTGCGCACCGTCCCCGACGACCGCTATCGCTACATCCACAACTTCACCCCTGACCGCCCCTTCCTCCAGTCCAACCAGTACAAGGAAATCGCCTACCCCGTCTGGAACCTCCTCAAGCAACTTGACGCCCAGGGCCGCCTGACCCCCGCCCAGAAGGTCCTCACCGCCCCGACGATGCTCCCCGAGGAACTCTACGACCTCGACGCCGACCCCTTCGAGATCCACAACCTCGCCGACTCCGACACCCCCGAAGCCCGCGAGGCCCTGTCCCGACTGCGCGGCGTTCTGGACCACTGGATCGAGGAGACTGGCGACCAGGGGCGGAACCTCGAACCCGCCGAACTCGCCGCGGCCCGGGGCGTGACCCAACCCGGCACCAACCCCAATCGCGACGCCCCGCCAGCCCCCCGCCGCTGACGACGCAACTCATCTGACGAGTTCCGGCGGACCCTTCACCCTCGACGAGCCAGCCGTGGCGACGAAGGCAACCAGGCCCAGTGCCGCCGCTCCGGCCCCCACGGCGCAAACCCCCGTCCACCCGGCGAGGCTCCAACCCCAGGCCCCGGCGAACGAGCCCAGCGAGCCCCCGACAAAGTACGACACCATGTAGGCCGTGTTCAATCGGCTACGAGCCTCCGGCGCCAGGGTGAAAATTCGCGACTGATTGGAAATGTGCGACGCCTGGGCTCCCAGGTCCAGCAAGATCACCCCGACGACCAATCCCGGGATCGAGTCGCCAAACCTCCAGAAGACCCCGAACGACGCCAGGATCATCAACAGTCCCAGCGCAATGGTGATCCGAGGGCTGCGGCGGTCGGCCACCCTTCCCGCGAGAGGCGCCGCCAACGCCCCGACAATCCCCACCAGCCCGAAGGCGCCAACCACCGCGCTCGAATACCCCAGGGGCGGCCGTTCCAGGTGGAACGCCAGGGTCGTCCAGAAGGCGCTAAAGGCGGCGAAGCTCATGGCCCCGAACACGCACGACTGCCTCAAGACCGGCTCGGCCGCCAGCAGGTGCCCGATCGACCGCAGCAAGGCCGGATAGCTCAGGCCCGTCGGCGACGGCTCGGACCGGGGCAGCATCCGCCCAAGAACCACCGCAAGGCCAGTGGTAAGGACCGCCGCCAGGAGGTACACGGCTCGCCACCCAAAACGGGCGCCGACCACCCCGCTGACCGACCTCGCCCCGAGGATGCCGATCAGCAACCCGCTCATCACCGTGCCAACGACGCGACCCCGCTCGGCCGGGTCGGCCAGGTGAGCCGCCAGGGGAATCAGCAGTTGGGGGGCGATCGTGGTCACGCCCACCGCCAGAGTCCCCAACGCCAGCAAGTGGAACCCCGGAGCCGCGGCGACCCCCAACAGCGCCACGACGCTGAGCCCCAGCATCACCAGGATGAACGACCGCCGCTCCAACCGGTCGCCCAGCGGCACGAACAGCAAAAGGCCCACCGCGTAGCCGACCTGGCCCAGCGTCGCGACCAGCCCCATGCTCCGGTCATCGACGTGGAAACCCCGCCCCATGTCGGCCAGCAAGGGCTGCGCGTAATAGTTATTGGCGACGGCCAGCCCGGCGCCGGCGGCCATCGCCACCAGAGTGCGGCGGGGGATCATCGTGGCGAGAGCCCCGTCGCGCTGGCCCCATCATCAACTGGCATGGGAAGCGCCGCCGGCGCGAGTACCGGCCGGAATCAGGCTGTTGAGCATCCCGGCGACCTTGCCTTGCAGGTCCTTGCCCTGAGTCGCCGGGGCGTCCAGGTGGATCGGCGCTGGCAGGCCACGCTCCACCAGGGCCCGCAACTCCGACGACCACTCGGGGAAGACGCCGTCGAAGGCCACCGCGAGCTTGGCCGGCAGGCCGACGATCAACTCGGGGTCGCCATCGCAAATCGCCCGCCAGGCCTGTTTCGCGGTCGCCTCGGCCGACTTCGCCACCCCGGGGATCGTGTCCCCCAGGCCGAACCAGGTGTATTCCCGCTCCTTGTCTCCCTTGAACCAGGCGTGCGGGTGGCCCCCGGTGCGGATCGTCGGCGGATAAATCCCCGTCACCAGCACATTGTCACGCGCCAGGTCGTTGCGTAACCCACGAGTGAACCCGGTCAGGGCGAACTTGCTAGCCGTGTAGGGCAACATGTGAGGCGCGGGGATCAGCCCACCGATGGAGACGATGTTGCCAATCCGCCCCGACCGCCGGGCCCTCATGTGGGGAATCACCGCCAGCGACGTGTTCACCGCCCCCCAGAAGTTCGTCCCCAGGACTTTGCGATAGTCCTCCAGGGTCATCGCCGCGGCCGGCCCGACGATCATCAGACCCGCGTCGTTCAGCAAGACGTCAACCCCGCCGAACCGCTCAATCGTCTTGTCGATGAGCGCCTGGGCCTGGTCAGCGTCGGAGACATCCGTCGGCACGGCCAGAACGTCGGGGGCTCCAAGGCGGCGGACGTCGGCGGCGGCGCGTTCCAGGTCATGCTCATCCCGGGCCGCCAGGACAACCCGCGCCCCTTGCTTCGCGGCCTCCTTGGCCAGCAGCAGACCCAGCCCCGAGGTCGACCCGGTGACGATCACCGACTTGCCCGCCAGGCTGATCCGCCGCTGACTTCTCAGATACGTCTTGAGCCCATACGCCGCCCCGGCCCCGGCCACCAGGGCGAGCAATGCCTTCTCCGTCGTCTTCATCGTCAAGACCCCCAAGGCTATCGAGCCGGCCGGGACGGGGCGTGCGTCGGCGTTGATCCGCCGGACTAGGTGCATTCCGCGTGCCGAGGCCGACGACGGCGGGACAACGCCGCCCCGGCCGTGGTACGATCGACCCCACGCCCCGCAACGACGGGCTCCAGTCACCTCGCCCCCGCAGGACGACCCGCGATGCCCCCGACCCGGCGAGCCCGGCTCCTCCTGGTCCTGGTTTTGGCCCCCGCCGTCCTCTCCGCCTGCGGGCCCGAACCGGGCGAGACCGGCGGGCCGGGAACCACGCTCCCCAATACGAACTCCAGATTCAACCCCGCCGAACAGGTCGCCAACACCAACAACGTCAAGGCCCCCGCCGCCGACCCGCACCCCCCCACCGGCGGCATGGGGGAGACCGACAACCGCTCCGCCGGATTCAAACCCCCGCCGCCGGTCCACCAGGAGCCCAGCCCCTTCCGGTTCGAGGACGTCGCGAAATCGGCCGGGGTCGACTTCAAGAACGTCTCGGGCATGGACGCCGACAAGCACTTCCCCTCGGCCAACGGCTGCGGCGTGGCGATCTTCGATGGCGACGGCGACGGCGACATGGACCTCTACCTCGCCACCGGCAACCTCTTGCCCCTGGGCGACGCCCCTCGCGCCTCGAATCGTTACTACGAGAACCTTGGCGGGGCGAAGTTCCGCGACGCCACCGAAAGCTCGGGCCTGGGCTTCGCCGGCTTCTGCCACGGGATCGCCGTGGGCGACGTCGACAACGACGGCGACGCCGACGTCTTCCTGGCCAACCTCGGCCCCAACCGCCTGTACCTCAACGACGGCCACGGCCACTTCACCGACGCCTCGAAGGAAACCGGCCTCGACACCCCCGACGGCTGGTCGTCCGGCGGCACCTTTTTCGACGCCGACGCCGATGGCGACCTCGACCTGTACGTCCCCCGCTATGGCCGCTGGGAGTACCCCCGCGACGACGTGAAGTGCAACAACAAGGAAGTTCACACCTACTGCTCTCCCAAGAGCATCGTCCCGGTCCCCCACCTGTTCTACCGCAACGAGTGGAAGCCTTCCGGACGCTTGCACTTCGTCGAATGCGCCAGGGAAACCGGGATGACGCGGTCCGACGGCCACGGGTTCGCCGCGGTCGCCTCCGATGTCGATGGCGACGGCAAGGTCGACCTTTATGTCTCCAACGACATGACGCCCAACTTCCTGTACCTCAACAAGGGGGACGGGACGTTCGAGGACCTGACGATGACCTCGGGAGCGGCGTTCGACCTCAACGGTCACGCCCAGTCGAGCATGGGCGTTGACGCCGAGGACGTGGACGGCGATGGCCTGCCCGAGCTGTTCGTGACCAACTTCCAGAACGAGCCCAAGACCCTTTACGAGAACCTCAAGGGGGGGAACTTCGCCGACGAGACCGGCCCCTACAACCTCTCGGCCAACACGTCGCCATGGGTCGGCTGGGGAGCCTCGCTGGCGGACCTCGACAACGACGGTTGGCCCGACCTGTTCTTCACCAACGGCCACGTCGACGACAACCTCAAGGCCACGCCCTACGCCGAGCCCCCCTCGCTGTTCCGCAACGTCGAGGGGGACGGGCGCCGGCGGTTCGAGCTTTCGACCCGCGACGTCGGACCTTACTTCGCGTCCGACCACGTCGGCCGAGGCGTGGCCTTCGGCGACCTCGACGACGACGGCCGGCTCGACCTGGTGGTCAACCACAAGGACGCCCCTCCGGCGGTCCTGATGAACCGAACCCCCTCGGCCTCCGGGCGCTGGGTGCGCCTGAAACTGGTCGGCACCCGCTCCAACCGCGACGGGACCGGCGCCCGGGTCGAGATCGAAATCCCCGGCCGGTCCTCGACGATGGTCCGCCAGGCCAAGACCGGTTACAGCATGCTCTCGTCGCACGACCCGAGGCTCATCATCGGCCTGGGCAACGCTCCCGAACTGAACAGGGTGACGGTCCGCTGGCCCTCGGGGGCCACCAACGTCGGCGAACACCTCAAAGCGGGCCAGACGTACCGGGTTGACGAGGAGGGGGGCATCGCCGCGGCCGACGCCGCCGCCCTGCCCCGCCCATGAGCCGGCCCAGTCCCCCGACGTCTCCGGCAATCCCCAAGCGCCGTCCGGGTCGCGCCGCGAGGGCCATCGCGGTCGTCGCATCGCTGGCGGTGTTCGCGGGCCTGGCGGCGTGGTGGACCACTCGCGACACCCCCCAACGCCTCTGGCAACGCGCCAGCGATGCCTTCAACGACCGCCATCCCGCCGAGGCCGAGGCCCTGCTCAACCGCCTGGACCGTCTGCGTCCCCCCGGCCCCGAGCAAAAATTCCTCCGCGCTCAGATCGTCGGCGTGCAAGGCCGCGAGGACGAGGCCGCCTCCCTGTTCCGCGGTATCCCCGAGGGAGACGTTCCGCCGGGGGCCGAGCTGCGGCTGATCCCCGCCCTGGCCGACGCCGAGCCAATTCCCGACGAGGGCCGCAACCTCGTCGTCGTCGCGACCGTGGGGCGAATTCTCCACTTCCGCATCTTCGACGCCGACGGCCAGCGGATCGCCAATACCGACGAGACCCGCCTCCCGGCCCGCGCCGCCGCGATCGAAACCCTCCGATCGGAACTGGCCCGCCTCTGGCCCCCTGCGATCCCCTCGGCGGCCGAGCATGACCGGATCATCGCCCAGGTCACGGCGATCGCCCGGCCGGTGCCCGTCGCCCCCCTGGCTCGCCTGCGAGCCGGGCAGCTTGAGCGCGGTCGCCACCGGGTTCGCGCCGCCGAGGCCGACTTCCTGGACGCCCTGAAGCTCGACCCCACCCTGGCCCAGGCCCGTCGAGAGCTGATCTACATCTATGGAATGCAGTTACGCCGGGAGGCGATGCGCGAGCAATTTTACAAGCTCGCCGAACTCGTCCCGCCGACGTTCCACGACGCCCTCTTGCTGGGCCTCAGCCGCAACGTGAACTGGGAAGCCGCCGAGGCTGCCGGCATCCTGGCCGAATATGTCCAGGCCGACCCCGACGACCGCGTTTCGAGACTGGC
This sequence comes from Isosphaeraceae bacterium, assembly GCA_965201075.1. Lineage (GTDB taxonomy): Bacteria > Planctomycetota > Planctomycetia > Isosphaerales > Isosphaeraceae > CBDAVP01. Next base: position 253,542 of record CBDAVP010000004.1, read on the forward strand.
GCTGGCCCGGCATCTTCAAACCCTGAACCGGTTCGAGGAGGTCGAGACGACCCTCGCCCCGCTGGCCGAAAACGACCCGGCGGTCCTGGAGATTCGCGCCCAGACAGCGCTCGCCCAGGGCGACCTGCGAGCCGCCACCGACTTCGCGGCGAAGGGGACCGTCGACGCACCAGAACTCGCCTTCGTTCGTGCCCGACTGGCCGCCGCCCGTCGCGACTGGCCCACCGCCATCGGGTATTACCGCGCCATGCTCGCCGACGATCCCCACTCTCGGGAGGGGTTGCGGGGCATCGCCCAGGCCCTCACCGCGAAGGGGAACGCCGCCGAGGCGAAGCCCTATCGAGACGCCGCTCAGGCCGCCGACCGCCTGGGCCACCTGGTCGACCAGGCCGGCGTCTCGGGCGCTTCGAGGAACCTGGAGTTGATCCACCAACTGGGCGCCGCCTGCCTCGACGCCGGCCTTTTCCCCGAGGCCCGCATCTGGTATCGCCTGGCGATCCAGAACGACCCGCTCGACACCCGGGCCCAGCAGGGCCTCTTCGCCGCCAACGCCGGACTGGCCCGGTCCGCCTCCCCATCCAAACCCTGACGCCCGGGAGATCCGGCTTGGGATTCCTCGACGACGAACTTGACGGCCCCACGTCTCCCCCGTCCAAGTCCCCCGGCGCCGCCCGCGTCCGCTTCGGGACCATCGGCGTGGCCTTCGGCCTGCTGATCGAGCAGTGGCGAACCTGGATCCTGGCCGCCCTGGTGGTCGCCCTGGTCAACGCCGTCGTTGGCGAGGTTCTGGGCGTGTCGATCGGCGGCCACTCGGGCCTGCGGGTCCAGTTCGGCGGCGGCGTGCCGATCACCCTGGGCCACCGCCCCCGGGCCGCCCAGGTGGTCCTCTCGGCCCTGGTCTACGGACTGTCCCTCGGGGCGATGACCCGCCTGGCCTGCCTCCAGGTCCGTGGCCACCGCATCCGCGTGGCCGACCTGCTGGGCGTCCGCGACTGCCTGATCGAGCTGGCCTTCACCTCGGCCCTCATCAGCCTGGCCACGCTGGTCGGCTTCCTGTGCCTGGTCCTACCGGGGTTCATCCTGCCATCATTATTTATGCTGGCCTGGCCGTTGGTGGTCGACGCCCGTCAAACCGCGCTATCCGCTCTACGGCGAAGTTGGCGGGCATTGAAGGGGCAATGGCTCACCGCCACCGCCTTCCACCTGACCCTGGCCATCGTCGCCGGCTCCGGAGGCTTGCTCTGCTGCGTGGGAATCGTCTTCACGGCGCCGTTGTACAGCCTCAGCCTGGCGGTCCTCTACGCCGACACCTTCCTGGCCAAAAGTCCGTCGCGAGCCTGAAGACTTCGGTCGAAGGCATGCCCATCGCGATCAACCGACGGGGACCAGGTCGACAGGGAACCGGCTGCGTTCGCTAAACGCCTCGGCCGAAAGATCGTCGAGCCGCGGATCGTCCCGCCCGTGCCACGCCCGGTTCAGGTGGGAAACCACATGGCCGAGGAGGATGCGGAACTCATCCTCGTCAAGGGAGCTCTCGGCCACAATCTGGTCGATAAGATCCCCAAGGTGCTCATGAGCGTCGGACAACTCATCGACCCACATCGCCCAAGCGACCGGATGTTTGGCTTTGGCCAGCATAATCCATGATCCAAGCCAGGATTTGGGCAAGTCCCTTCTGCTGACAAAATGGGGAATGATCTTCAACGCGAGAATTGCGGGCGAAAGAATCTGGCCGATACTCCGCCCCAAATCCCGCTGGACTTATTTCGGGTCAAGCCCCTGGGTCAGTTCGTCGGCGCTGGGCGACGAGGTCACGCCTCCGGGGGGCACGTCCTGTTTGGCGGTCCAGAGGATTGCGTTGAGGACGAGTTTGCGGAAGTCAGGGTCGGCCCAGTTTTTGTGGAAGTGGGCGCCGGTGAACCCGAACCCGCGACCGCCATCGGGCCGCTCGGTCGCCCAGGCGAGGATCTCATCCCGCCCCTTGTCGGCGACGATCTGAGCGTGCGGACCCCGGGGCGACGAACTGGTCCCCTCTCGGGTCCGGTCGTCGGGCTTGGCCACGACGATCGGGGTGATCCCGGCGTGGTCGGGCCGGAAGCGGATGTTGAAATACCACTCATCGCTGATCGCGAACGGGCGGACGCCCCGGGTGATCGGGTGGTCGGGCAGCGTCTTGATGTCGGCCACCCAGTGAGGGTTGGTCGAGTAGCCCGACTCATAGTAGCCGCCCAGCCACTTGAGGAACTCGGGGCCCCCCTTGTCGGCGGGGATCTCGACGGCATAGTGCAGGCAGGCCAGACCGACCCCCTTGTCCATCAAGGACCGCATGACGTCGAGGTGGTCCCCCTGGATGATCGGGTGCCCGCCGCCGCCATCCATGAAGAAGACCAACGCCTTGGCGCCGTCGAAGGTCGAGGCATCCGCCGGCCAGCCTCCGGCGACGAAGACCGGCTCGATGCCCGGCACTTCCTTCAGACACTTCACCAGCAGCCGGGCGCCGGCGTTGAACTCGTGCTCGCCGGGCCCGTGGCTCGGGCGGCCGGCGATGACCACGATCTTGGCCTTCTCGCCATCAGCGCTCAATGCAACGGGTCCAACCGTCGCCGACGCCACCGCCAGGCCGAGGATTGCGAGCCATCCGCGCATCGTGAAGATCCCCTTTCGCGTCGATCGTTTCACAAGTGAGTCAAAACGCCCACGCCCGACGAGGTATCCGTCGAGCGCGGGCCGGATTTCCGGTCAAATTCAGGCCAGCGGGGTCGTGCCGGGGATGGCCACCGGCGGCACCGGGTTGGGGCCCCAGGCCACGTCTCGGGGGAACAGGTCGAGCTTGGAATTCAACGCCTCTTCCCAGGTCACGGCCTTGCCCGTGTAGGCCGACATCCGTCCCATGATAGCCGTCAGGGTGCTTTCGGCCACCCTCTGAAGCTCGTTCAGGGGCTTGCTCGACTTGAGGCTGTCGATCAGGTCCATGTGCTCCTGAACGTACGGGTTGACCTCCTTGCCCGAGAACTTCCACTTGGTCTCGCCGGTCATCCGGTAGCCATTGCTGGTCCAGCGGCCCTTGGTGCCGACGACCTGCTCGGAGATGTTCGCCTCGCACCCCTCGATCTGTCGACACTGGCTCATGACATGAACGTCGTTGGGGTATTCATAGTCGACGGCGAAGTGGTCGAAGATGTTGCCATAGACCGGCTCGACGCGAACCTGCCGGCCGCCCAGGGCGACGCAGCGCACTGGGTGGTTGCCGACGGCCCAGTTGGCCACGTCGAGGTTGTGGACGTGCTGCTCGCAGATGTGGTCCCCCGAGGACCAGCTAAAATACAGCCAGTTGCGGATCTGCCACTCCAGCTCGCTCCAGTCGGGCTGCTTCTCGCGGTGCCACAGGCCGCCCTGGTTCCAGTAGACCCGGGCCGAGGTGACGTCGCCGATCGCCCCTTCGTGAATCTTCTTCATGCTCTCCAGGTAGCCGGCCTGGTGGCGTCGCTGGGTGCCGGCGACGACGGTCAGCCCCTTCCGCTTGGCCTCCTCGGCCACCTCCAGCACGGCGCGGATGCCGGGGCCGTCGGTGCCCACCGGCTTCTCGGTGAAGACGTGCTTGCCAGCGGCCACCGCGGCCTTGAGGTGCCCGGGGCGGAAGCCCGGCGGGGTCGCCAGGATCACGTAATCAATGTCGCACTCCAGCACCTTCTTGTAGGCGTCGAGCCCCACGAAGGCGTGGTCGTCGCTGACATCGTACTGCTTGCCCAGCTTGCGCAGCTCGCTGCGGGAATTGTCGAGGTTGTCCTTGAAGGTGTCGGCCATGGCGACGACCTTCAGGCTCTCGCAAGCCTCGGCGGCGTTGGCCGCCGCGCCGGTGCCTCGGCCTCCGCAGCCGATCATGCCGACCTTGACGGTATCGGAGCCCGCCGCGTGGACGTTGCCCAGCGAGCCGAGGCTCGAGACGACCGCGGCCCCGCCGACCGCCGCGGCCGTGGAAGACTTCAAGAACTCGCGGCGTGAGGCGCCGCCCATCGACCCGACAGGCTCGGTCATCGTCTCGGACTCCAAGGGTGGGAACGGCCGGGGGGGCCTCGGCGACCCGCCGAAGGATGGCAAGGCCGATCAGCCCGGTCCCCAACCTAACCCACCCTCAAGCAGCCCGCCATCGCCTGGCGGATTTTCCCATTGAGGCAAAAGGGGACTGGCTCCGGCGGTACTCCGTCCGGTGCCTGTCCCACTTTTGCCGGACTCGGCCAGGACAGGCGACCGAATCCCGAGCCATTGAGGCAAAAGGGGACTGGCTCCGGCGGTACTCCGTCCGGTGCCTGTCCCTCTTTTGCCGGGCTCGGCCAGGACAGGCGACCGAATCCCGAGCCATTGAGGCAAAAGGGGACTGGCTCCGGCGGTACTCCGTCCGGTGCCTGTCCCTCTTTTGCCGGGCTCGGCCAGGACAGGCGACCGAATCCCGAGCCATTGAGGCAAAAGGGGACTGGCTCCGGGGTACTCCGTCCGGTGCCTGTCCCTCTTTTGCCGGGCTCGGTCAGGACAGGCGACTGAATCCTGAGCCATTGAGGCAAAAGGGGACTGGCTCCGGCGGTACTCCGTCCGGTGCCTGTCCCTCTTTTGCCGGACTCGGCCAGGTCAGGCGACCGACTCCCGAGCCATTGAGGCAAAAGGGGACTGGCTCCGGCGGTACTCCGTCCGGTGCCTGTCCCTCTTTTGCCGGACTCGGCCAGGTCAGGCGACCGAATCCCGAGCCATTGAGGCAAAAGGGGACTGGCTCCGGCGGTACTCCATCCGGTGCCTGTCCCTCTTTTGCCGGACTTGGCCAGGTCAGACGCCTCCTGAGCCCGGGATCTCGCGATTGGCAACCTTGAACGGTCCCCGCGGGGTTTCTCAAACCCATCGAGTGGGGAAGAACTCCCCCGGCCTCAGCGAGACCCCTTCCCCTTGACCACCGGGGACTGGAACCCCTTGAGTTCGTCGTCCTCCAGCGGGCGGACAACGCGGAAACCGACCCAGTGGGCGTCGGTGTGCCACCAGATGCTCTGGGGGCGCTGGGGGTCCTGCATGCTCCACTCCTTGTCCGAAGCCTTCCGCGCAGCGCTACGGAGGCCCTCGGCGTCGTCGTCATAGGAGCCGCCCCGGGCCACGTGAGGATACTGACTGATCGTCGGCATCACGACGGCGAAGGCGGTGGGCTTGTCGGTCGGGAAGCGGCTGTAGGCGTCGGGGGCGTAGGCGTCGAAGCACCACTCGCCGACGTTGCCATACATGTCGTGGAGGCCCCAGGGGTTGGGCTTTTTCTTGGCGACCTGCTCGGGATGCTCGGCGTTGTTGACTTGCCAGGCATAGTCATCCAGCTTGTCGGCGTTGGCGCCGAAGGAGTAGGCGGTGGTGGTGCCAGCCCGGCAGGCGTACTCCCACTCGGCCTCGGTGGGCAGGCGGTAGTATTTGCCGGTCTTGGCCGAAAGCCAGCGGCAGTATTCCATCGCCGCGTGGTGGGTCATGCAGATAGCCGGCATGTTCTTGTGGCCGTAGCCGAAGGTCATGTCGGCATAGGGGGGGGTGGGCTTGGTGACGGCGTCGGCCGACGCCTTGGTCTCGGAGTTCTCGGGAACGGCCCCATCGGGGATAGGTTGCTTGGCCAGGCGCTCGGCGAAGCCGTACTGGTCGTACTCGTCCCAGGTCACCTCGGTGCGGCCCATCCAGAACGGGGCGATCTTGACGCGGTGCTGCGGACCCTCGTCCTCGCCGCGCTTGGGCTCGTCCTCGGGGCTGCCCATCTCGAAGGTGCCGCCGGGGATCGGCAGCATCTGGAAGGTGACCGTGGATTTGGGGATCGCCTCGACATAGGGCTTCATCGCCGCGGCGGCCCCGGAAGGCTCCTGGGCATGGACGGCGGCGGGATGCATGGCGAGGAGGCCGGCCAGGCCGAGGCTCGGGATCAGGCTCAGGGCCGCGGTCGGGGCAAGGCGCCGGGGGTGCAGGGGCTGTCGCACTGGGGGTAGGCTCCGCGGGAGGAGGGCCCGGCCTTGCGCCGGGCGGAAGGAGTGGGCACCGATCCGATCCAGTCGTCGGCAAGGCATCGGGACCAGCCGCCGGGGAGGGGCCAGCCCGTTTCGAGGCTCACGAACCCACGATTTCCATGGGCAACGCGTTCCCCATCCATCTTTTATACCGACCCGACGGACCTTCGACCAGGCTCGCCGATCCCGTGGGCAGGGCCGTTGATGTCTCCATTGGCCTTGCTATCGGCGACTGGCTCCGGCGGTACTCCGCCGGAGCCAGTCCCCCATTCCGGGGCCCAGTGGGCGGCGTGGGAGGGACATCCGTCGGCGAAAGGCCCCTTTGGTCTACTCAAAGTGAGAACGAAATGGCCCTGATCGCCTGGGGCGTGGTTCCCGTGTCTGGAGACCCGGATGGTTTCCTGGGTGGCAGCGAGCCCCTCAACAGGCCAAAGGCCACGATCGAGCCGACGAGTGTCACGGTTAGGGGATCGATGCCCTACCCGATCTCGAAAAGTCGGTGGATCAGGACGACCCCGTCGGACGCGGCGATCATGACGGCTAGGGGGGAGTATCCGCCGCCCCACAGCCCACGCATCATCCCCAGGGTCAAACCCAGCGCCACCAACGCGGACATCAACTTTCGGAGGGTCAGCCCCGACCTCGTCCCGCCGGCCTCGACGGCGGTCAATCGCGGAGGGAAACAACCGATCAAAATCAGCCCGAAACCCACGACGATCCCATAGAGATAGCCGGGGACGAAGACCTTCCAATCGAGTCCGGTGTCGAGCGGAATGTGGATCGTCAGGATACCGATCCAGACCGCCAGTACGAGATACAGGATTGGGATCGCGCAAACCCCCATCGTGATCGCGGCCGAGACGGCGAAGACGGTCGCAAGACGCCAGGCCGAGAATCGTCGCATCGCCGCCCCCTGGCGTCGTCGCATGATCCGGATCAAAAGCTCACCCAAATGGTACGGGACGGAATTTCTCCAGGGGAGTTCATGGCCGTTGCCAGGCAGGGCCGTGGATTTCTCCATTGGCCTTGCAATCGGGGACTGGCTCCGGCGGTACTCCGCCGGTGCCTGTTCCCCCATTCCGGGGCCCGGTGGGCGGCGTGGCAGGGACATCAGTCGGCGAAAGCGGGACACCCTTTGGTCCACCCAAAGTGAGAACGAAATGGCCCTGCCCTCCCCGGCCCATTCCCTCGGGCGTCTGGCAAACCAATCCCGGCCCCACTGCGGCCAAATCGAAAAATTCCCAAAGATTCCGCGTACGATCGCGACACCGCTCACGATAGTGAACCACGAGGGGACCGCGCACCCAGCGCACCCACACCAAAGCCCAGCACCAAACGAGCGAGCCAAACCCATGTCCCAACCCCAAGAAACCACCGACGAAACCCCAACCGCCCCCCGGCCCCTGCTCAACGGCCTGACCATCGTCCCGCCCGAAGACGAGGCCGACGCCCTCAACGACCGCATCGACCACTGGACCTCCTCTCTCAAGCCGTTCGACCTGTATGAAACCTGGCTCGTCCACGAGGTCGCCCGCAACACTCTGGCCATCGACCGCCTCCACCAGCGCGAAATCGTCCTGCGCCACGACCACGCCCAACGAACCTCCCTCGCCTTCGACCAGTACCAGCGCGACCACGCCGAACAACTCGCCGCCGGCCTCGCCCGGCACCCCGCCCGCGCCCTGTTCGCCCTCCGCAGGTTCGCCGAGGGCTGCCGCCTGATCGCCCGTCGCTGGGAAATGCTCCTCGCCACCCTCATCAAGCGGGGCAACTGGAACGCCTCCCAGCGCCTCCAGGCCATGAACCTCCTCAACGTCCCGCCCGACCTCCGAGACGCCGTCACCCCGCTCGACTCCCCCGACGACACCGACCCCGACACCCTCCTCGAACACCTCCGAAGCCTCGCCAAGACCGAAATCGACCGCCACAACGACCTCGCCGTCCTCCTCCAACCCCTCGACGACCGCATGAGGCGGGCCATCGCCCTGGGCCTGGGCCCCGACACCCCCGAGCTCGCCGCCCTGCGCAAGGAACAGCGACACGCCGAACGCCGGCTCGCCTGGACCCGCTCCCAGTTCAAGACCTCGCGTCCCGACGCCCGCCCGATCGACCGAGGCGACCTGCCCGCCTACATCCCGGGCGAATACGACAGCAGCAGCCCCCCGCGCCAGGTCAACCCGCCGCCGGGCACCCGTCAGCCCCCGATGCGTCCCACCCCAGGCCCCGCCGCCACGGCCTCATGGTCAACACCCCGGCCCGAGCCAACCGGCCCGGCGTCGATCGACCCGCCAACCCCCCAACCCAGAACCCAACCACTCACGGCGTCGCCGCCCAATTCCAAACACCGTCGGCGGCGAGCCTGACCCAATCACGAAAACGGCTCTTTGACAATTCGCCAAAACTCCGGGCCAAACAAACGCCCCGGGCCCCCACTCGCCTCAACAGCGAGCCTGGGGACCCCACGGGCCGCCCCCAAGGCGAGGTCTCGCCGACGAAGCCCCAGCCAACCGACGCCGGCCAGACGATCACCTCGGCCGGACAGCCTTGACCACCGGCGACCGGAAATCCTTCAGGTCTTCCTGCGGCTCCAACGGGCGGACGATTCGAAAGCCGACCCATTGGGAGTCACAGTCCCACCAGATGCTCTGCGGGCGACCAGGGTCGGACACTCGCCATGCCTCGTTCGAGGCCCTCCGGACCGCGCTGCGGAGGCCGGCGGCTTCTTCATCCCAGGACCCGCCGCGGACGACATGCGGGTACTCCTGGGGCGTCGGCAGGATGACCGGCCCGAGGCTCGGCTTGTCCACCGGGAACTTCTCATAGGCGTCGGCCACGTAGGCGTCGAAACACCACTCGCCGACGTTGCCGTGCATGTCGTACAGCCCCCACGGGTTGGGCTTCTTCCCGGCAACCGGCATGGGTTTCTCGCAATTACCAATCGACCAGGCGTATTCGTCCAGTTTGCCGGCGTCGTCGCCGAAGGAGTAGGCCGTGGTCGTGCCGGACCGGCAGACGTACTCCCACTCGGCCTCGGTCGGCAGGCGATAAGTCTTGCTCGTCTTGGCCGAGAGCCACCGGCAGTACTCCATCGCCGCGTGGTGGGTCATGGAGATAGCCGGCTGATTGCCGTGACCGTACCCGAACGTTGGGTCGACATAGGGGCCCGTGGGCTTGGTGACGGCGTCGGCCAGAGCCTTGGTCTCGGGATCCTGCGGGGCCGCGCCTTTGGGGATGGGTTGCCTGGCCAGGCGACCGCTGTAGATATACTGGTCGAACTCGTCCCAGGTGACCTCGGTGCGGCCCATCCAGAACGGCCCTATCGTCACCGGATGACGCGGCCCCTCATCGGCCGAACGCTTGGGCTCGTCCTCGGGGCTGCCCATCTCGAAGGTGCCGCCAGGGATGGGAATCATCTGGAAGGTGACCGTGGAGTTGGGGATCGGCTCGACATACGGCTTCATCTCGGCGACCGCCCCGGCCGGCTCCTGGGCTCGGAGGATCGCGGGATGCAGGGCAAGAAGGCTGGCCAGGGTCAGGGCCGCGCTTCGGGCAGGACGCCGGTGCAGGGGCGGTCGCACGTTTTGGTAGCCTCCAGGAGGGACGAAACCGAGCACCAGTGCCGGGCCGGGCCGGGCCGGGCCGGGCCGGGAGATTGGACACTGATCCACGGCGAGGAACCGGGTCCGACGGTCGGCGGCATGGTCCGGGCCGGCCTGACCGCCCCGCGGCTCGCGACCGAGCCGGCATCGAGGCACGAGAGGCCCACATGGGCAGTGCGTTTGTCATCCATTGATACTGACCCGTCGAGGCTTCGGCCAGGAGTGCCGTTCACTTGGCCGCCGGCCTTGGCGATGACCTCGACAGTTTGCCCTTGACCACGGGCGACTTGAAGCCCTTCAGGTCTTCCTGCGGCTCCAACGGGCGGACGACCCGGAAGCCGACCCAGTGGGCGTCGAAATCCCACCAGATGCTCGGGGGGCGGCTAGGTTCCGACTTGCGCCATTCCTCGTTCGAGGCCCTCCGCGCGGCGCAACGCAGGTTGGCGGCATCTTCATCGTAGGAGCCGCCGCGGACGACGTGCGGATACTCCCTGGGCGTGGGCATGATGACCGGCCCGAGGCTCGGCCTATCGACCGGGAACTTGACGTAGGCATCGGTCAGGTAAGCGTCAAAGCACCACTCGCCGACGTTGCCGTGCATGTCGTACAGACCCCAAGGGTTGGGCTTCTTCCGGGCCACTTGCTGAGGCTTCTCCGAGTTATTCACCGACCAGGCGTACTCGTCCAACTTGGAAGGGTCGTCGCCGAAGGAATACGCGGTGGTGGTGGCGGCCCGACAGGCGTATTCCCATTCGGCCTCCGTCGGAAGTCGGTAGATCCTGCCCGTCTTGGCCGAGAGCCACCGGCAATATTCCATCGCCGCGTGGTGAGACATGATGATGGCCGGCTGGTTGTCGTGGCCATAGCCGTATGTCGGATCGTGATAAGTCGGACTGGGCTTGGTGACGGCGTCGGCGCGAGCCTTGGTCTCGGCGTCCTGCGGCGCCGCGCCCTTGGGAATGGGCATTTTGGCCAGCCGTTCGCTGAGGGCGTACTGGTCGAACTCGTCCCAGGTCACCTCGGTGCGGCCCATCCAGAAGGCGCCCACGGTGACGGGGTGGCGTGGCCCTTCGTCGGCCGAACGCTTGGGTTCGCCTTCGAGGCTGCCCATCTCGAAGGTGCCGCCGGGGATCGGCAACATCTGGAAGGTGACCGTCGAGTTGGGGATCGGCTCGACGTAGGGCGTCATCTCGGCGGCGGCCCCGGAGGGCTCTTCAGCGCGAGGGGCGGCCGGGGTCAGGGCGATGAGGCCGGCCAGGACCGCGACCTGGCCGAGACTCCAGTGCAGGGGCGGTCGCACGTGTGGTAGGCTCCGAGGGAGGGGCGAGGCCGAGTCAGTTGTGGGGAGGAGGCATCGACCGATGAGGAACCTGGTCCGACCACTCGCGGCCTGGGTGTGCTGGGGCCTGGCCTCGACGGCCTTCGCGGACGAGCCGACGCTGAGCCGGTTCGAGGCGCGTGAAACCCACATGGGCACTGCCTTCTCCATCCTCTTATACGGCCCCGACGCCGAGTCGGCCAGCCGCGCCTTCCGCGCCGGGTTCGCCCGGATCGCCGCCCTCGACCTGGCGTTGAGCGACTACAACCCCGACAGCGAGCTGATGCGCCTTTGTGAACACGCCGGGGGGCCGCCGTTGACGGTCTCGGCCGACCTGTTCCACGTCCTCGACCGCTCGCGAGACGTCTGGTCCCGCTCCGGAGGCGCCTTCGACCCGACGATTGCCCCGGTGGTCCGCCTCTGGCGCAAGGCTCGTCGCGAAAAGGTCCTGCCTAACCCCGAATCCCTGGCCACCGCCCGCGCCCGCGTCGGCTTCGACTCGGTCAAACTCGACCCCAAGGCCCGCACCGTCGAACTGACCCGGCCCGGCACGAAGCTGGATTTGGGAGGCATCGCCAAGGGGTACGCCGCCTGGGAGGCGATCCAGACCTTGAAGCAAATGGGCGTCGATCACGCCCTGGTCGCCGGCGCCGGGGACATCGCCTGTTCGGGACCGCCTCCAGGAAAGGACGGCTGGACGGTGGCCATCGCCGCCCCCGACGGAGGCCCCGGACGGTCGATCCTCCTGCACGACGCGGCGGCCTCCACCGCGGGCGACACCGAGCAGTTCGTCATCATCGACGGGACTCGCTACTCGCACATCGTCGACCCCAAGTCTGGCCTGGGGATGACGGATCTCATGTCGGTGACGGTCGTCGCCCCCGACGGAGCCACCGCCGACGCCCTGGACACCACGGCGCGCATCCTTGGCCCCGAGGCGGGGTTGAAGCTGATCGAAGCGACCCCGGGCGCCGCCGGCTACCTCGTCCGCGTCGCCCCCGACGGCACCCGCTCGGTCTTCGAATCGTCCCGCTTCCGAGAGCTACCCCCCGCCCCCGCCCCCGCCCCCGCCGACCCTTGATCCGCGGTTCCGTTGTCGACCGGGCGGGCCTCGCGTCCGAGCTTCGCCCGAAGCCGCTCCAGGACGGCATGCTGGGTTCGGTCGCCGGCCAGGTCCAGGGTTTCGCCGGGATCGGTCGTCAGGTCGTACAGCCGTTCGGTCCCATCTCCGTGGCGGTGGTACGCCTTTCCCTCGTCGAGCAGCACCGCGACCAGCCCCGGCGCTCCGCCTTGATAACGCAGAGCCGGCGAAAGCTCCGTCGAGGCGGAATACTCGGCGACGGGGGCCCGGCCCCCCACGACTCCCGAGACCAGGGAGCGGCCCGGCAGCGAGCCCTCCGCGCCGAGACCGGCCAGGTCCAGCAGGGTCGCCGGCAGATCCAGCAGGCTAACCGGGGCCTCAACCACCGTCCCCGGCGCGATCCGGCCGGGAGCGAGGATCGTCAGCGGGACGTGAACCTCCGGCTGATAGACCGTCTGGCGGTGGCCGACAACCGGCTGGCCGCCTCGGGAGTGCTCGCCGAAATGCTCGCCGTGATCGGCCGTTACCACGATCACCGTGCGATCCAAGCGTCCCAGGCGGGCCAGGCCATCAAGGAACTGACCCAGGCGGTCGTCCAACGCCGTGAGGCAGGCGTGATACGCTTCGAGGGCCAGGCGTAACTCCTCGGGGCTGCGACGAGTGGCCAGCTCCTCCCCCCAGTCGCGCAAAACCCTCCGCTGGGCGAGGCTCAGGGGTGGGCCAAATCCCGAGGGTGGCAGGTAGGGGTCGTGGGCATCCAGGAAGTTCAGGAACGCGAAGTAGGGGCGACTCCTTGGCTGGGCGATCCAGTCCAGGGCCTCCCGGCCGACCGTCGAGGCGTCCTTGCGGGTGAAGGTCACCTCCAGGGGATGCGACGCCGGGCGCCCCGCGAGTTCGCAAAGGCGGTCCACGACCGGGACGATCCGTCGGCAGATCAGCCAGCCCAGCGACGAGCAGCGCAGGGCTTCCAGGGGGGTAACCGGATACGCCTCGTAATGAGCGAACCCCCGGGCCAGCCCATATTCCGGAGAGCAAAACAGCGTGTTGGCCACGAAGCCGCCCGTGTCGTAACCCCGGCGGGCCAGCGTCTCGGCAAGCGTGGGGAACCGGTCGTCCAGGGCCCGATCCGTCCCAAGAGCGAGTTCCGACGGCCGACGACCCGTGAACATCGCGGCATGCGATGGCAGCGTCCACGGGGCCGCGGCGATCGCCTTTTGAAAGCTCACACCGCGACGGGCCAGTGCCCCCAGCCTCGGCATCGGCCCGCCCGGGTCCAGCGCGTCGGCCCGGACGGTGTCCAGCACCAAAAGCACGATGTCGGGAGCCCCGGCCGTCGCCGTCCCCTCCGCCATCGAGGTCGCGCCACCCACTCTCCGCTCCTGAGTGAACCGGACGCCCGCCATCGCCAGCACGACCAGGACCAGCGGCCTCGCGCTGAGGCGCACCACCGACCGGAACGCGAAGGGGCGAGCGTCGATCAGCGGGACCAGCCAGCAGGCGACCCCGGTGGCCAGAAGCAAGCAAGCATTCAGCGGCAAGCCCGGGATCGCCAGCAATGGCGCGGCCACCGCCCCGAGGCCCAGCAGCCAGGGCCCCAGCGATCGGAGCCGGCCCGTGCCTCGACCGAGCGTCCACGACCAGACCCACCCGGCGAGCCCAAAGATCGCCAGGTCCGCCGCGGGGATCATCCACAAGTAATGGGGAGTCTTGCGGGCCAGGCCATGTTGCTCCCACTGGACCCGCGCGGCGAACAGCCCAAGTTCGACGAACCCCACCACCAGGCCCGACCAGGCCGCCACCCCAACGGCCCCTGCAAACCCGGCCCCAGGGGTTGCTCGGAGAACCCCCATTAGCGAGGCCCAGGGCGTGAGCCTCGGCCCCCCGCTCCCGGCCGAACGCCAACCGATCCCGCCGGGGCCGAGCGACGGGTCGTCCGCTGTAGCCAGGAAACGAACACCCGACCCGCCACCAGAGCGGCGCCAACGGTGGAGGCGACCATCGAGGCGATCGGCAAGGTCGTCTCGGGTCCGAAGTAGGCAAACAGCATCGACGTCCCCCAGGAAGGAGTTCCACACTGTCCAATCCAGGTAACACCCCTTGCCGTAAGAGGTCTCGCCGGCTCGCCGAACCCATGTGGCAAGGGTCCGGCACGGACTCGTCCTCACAACGAACGGCCTCACCTCGCGATGAGCCGCCCGCCCTGGGGGATGGGACGAGTCGGGGACCTCCAACCGGCCACTCTTATCCAGCGTCACTTGCCCGAATCCCGCCCCGCGATTTTGCCGGACTGTTCGAAAAAACCACGAGTCCGACCCAGGCGGGGCTGGGTTGGTCTTCAAGCGTGGAATGTTGCAATCACCTCGATCGGTCCCACAAGATTCCGGTTGAACTCTTCCAACTCCTCAGCAGGCACCCAAAGCTCCTGAGCATGCCCCGCCCCGACTTTCTGGACGGGGTAACGACTCGCGAACTTGGAACGGACCGCGAACCGCAGGACATACCCCGCGCCATGGTCCCGAACATTCCAGTTCCGGGAGATCCAGGCCGCGTACTCCTCATTGGTGACGGGGTAGAAGATCGGCTGTTCGGGCAACCGCGGAGGGAAGGCCGTCCAGCCCGAAGCCTCGATCAACGCGAGTTCCGCCGGCCCGACGGGACGATACAGGATGGTGACGCTGTTCATGGGGCCGAGCCTCCTGCTTCGGACACATCGAAGCCCTGCTCGTGCGACGGACAATCGAGGAAGGATCCAGAAACGCGGCATGTTTCCGTGGATGGGCGTCGAGAGGGGTCAAGTGGTGGCATGCGCCCTTGCGACGATCGCTTGAATCACTCCCAGGATACCCCCGACATCATCCAGGTAATAACGCCTCCGATCGATCGCCGCCGAGTCCCCGGTCAATTCGAGGAACTGCCAGACCTCGCCCGTGGTGACGCATCCAAAGATAGGAGCCGCATGGCCGGCCGCCCGGTTGAACATCTCGGCGGCCACCATCTGCGCCACGCACTGGCCGAGGCCGACCTCGATGTCATTCTTCTTCGCCTCGACGATCGTGGCGATCGGGGCCCGCAGGGGAGGGACGGGCGGGGCGGCCGCCAGGATGAAGTCGCACTCGCCGACGAGCCCCCGCCCGGGATCGACGTCGAGCCGCTGACCGGAAAAGATCGCCAGGGGCGTCGGGCTGAGGTCGCGGCTGGCCAGCAGGATCGGCACGACGATGAACTCACTGCGAGACTTCTCGCTAATGAGCGACAACTGCGTCCGCTTGGCCAGCGTTTCGCGGAGCCAATCCGGCACCTCGACCGGCGGAGGCCCGGGGAAGAGGTCCGCCTCGCGAGTGGTGACACCGAGGGCCTGATCGACCCGTTCGAGGGTGAAATCGCTGTAGGTCATCGAGGACGCCCTGGCGAGGCTTCCGGGGAGACCGAACCCGGGGCATGGTCGAATGGAAATCGCTCCGACGCAAGCGTTGCCCCTCCGCCCCTGCCGCCTCACGGCCAAGTTCAGCGGACCCGGCCACGAACAATCCGGCGCTCAGCCGAGACTGATGAGTCGATCGTATTCCGCGTGGATCCCCATCCAGAACCAGACCAGGTCAGACCCATCCTCAATGGCAACGACCCGACGGTAGCCAGCTATTCCAACATCCTGTGACAATTGTCGATAATGAGAATGTCCCGTTTTCCTTTTCCCGGACGTTCCAGTTCCGGGTGATCCGGGCCGCGTACTCCTCATTGGTGACCGAAGAGACGAATGGCTGTTCGGGCAAACCCGGAATCCCCTGCCCTGGCGACGAACGACCCAGACGGTTGGCAGGTTGCGACCCATCGCTGTATGATAGGCCGATCGCTTCCGAGGCTAAGCTTAGTCGCAAGCGTGGGCGACGACTTGATCCCCGCGAAAGGAGCCACCAATGGAAGGAGTCGCGATCGATTCGACCGTCCCGCCCATCTCATCGGAAGGCAAGGCATCTGGTAGGGCCCCCGAAATTTATCGATTGGAATTCCTAGTGGGTGATCACATCCTTGAACATCTTCAAAAAACCGCCGAGCGAGTCGGTGGGGATCTTAGCATCGCGTTCTTGAAAGCCGTCGGTCTCCACATGATGGCCACCGACGGAATCAAGGACGGGAAGCACCTCATCCTCACGGATCAAGAAGTATCCGACGGTATCGAACTGGTGGGATTCTGACCATCGTGGGCGGCACCCGCAAGTACGACGTGAGCGAACTCATCAGCCAGCCGGGCATGACCGCCAAGGTGATCCTCGAAAAGGACGCGGACCCGGAGGCGAGCAAGCGGGCCCACGAACTTGAACTGCAAGGTTTGCGGTACCGCGAGCGGGCAATGTATGCCCTCCTGATCTTCACGGGTATCGTCTTCGTCGTGTCTTTTGCGGCGGGGCAATATCAGGCCGGCGAAAAAATCGTCATCGCCGGGATTGGGACGGTGGCCGGCTTCGTCATTGGAAGTAGCACCAAAAACCGGGGCGACTAGGTTAGCTCGAACAGGACTTGCTCATAATTGGCGAGCGGCCCGATTATCATCCGCGCGTGCCAATCCGGCTCGGCGATCTCATGCGGCGGGCGGTCCGGAGCATCGGCGACACCCACGAAACCTTTCGGGCCGGACTGTTTCGCACCGGTCCGACTCGTCACGGCGACCCGCTTCAGACTGACTTGAAATCAGGTCAGCCGATGTTGTCCGCTTCTCGCAGGAAGGCGACCTGATTCCTCCAAGGCTAACCACCGGGCGGGATCGTCGATGATCCCGCCCGGCTTCGCCTTGGGCTCCCGCCTCGCCCTCCGGCGGCCCCGAGATCAGCCGAAGAGGCGGGTGACGGCGTCGGCCTTGACGAGCTCTCTTGGCTGGTTGAGGTGGTTGTAGACGATCGTCGCCGGGTCGATGCCGAAGGCGTGGTAGATCGTCGCCAGCAGTTCGCCGGGGTGGACCGGGTCTTCGGCCGGGGCGGAACCGGTCTTGTCGGAGCGGCCGTGGATCTGGCCTCGCTGGATTCCGGCTCCTGCGATGACCGCTGAGTAGCAGTAGGGCCAGTGGTCTCGGCCGTCGGCGCTGTTGCCGTTGCCCGAGGTGCTGACTCCCTTGACCGGGCTGCGGCCGAACTCTCCCACCGCGACCAGGAGCGTGTCTTCCAGCATTCCGCGCTCGTCGAGGTCGGCGATCAGCGTCGAAAGCCCCGCGTCGAGCATTGGGCCGCTGTTTTCCTTCATTCGCTTGGTCAGGTCGGTGTGGTGGTCCCAGGAGTGGAAGTCGGAGTTGGCCACCTTGGGCCAGATGACCTCGACGACCCGGGTTCCGGCCTCGATCAGGCGGCGGGCCAGCAAGCAGCTTTGGCCGAAGGTGTTGCGTCCGTAGCGGTCACGAAGGGCTGGGGACTCGGAGGCGATGTCGAACGCCTCGCGGGCCCGGCCCGAGACGATCAGCTTCAGGGCTCGGTCGTAGTATTCCGGCAGGTTGTAGTCGGCCACCGCCTTGTCGATGGCCGGCATTCCCGCGTTGATGGCTTCTCGCAGACGGGCGCGGCGTTCGAGGCGGGCCGAGAAGACCTCGGGGCGCAGTTGGAGGTCGTCGACCCGGATGCGTTCCATCTTGGCCATGTCGAGGTCGTCGCCGTCGGGGTAGAGCGTGTAGGGGTCGTACGCCTTGCCGAGGAACCCAGCGGCTCCCCCCTTCCCCACGACGTTCGATTCCTGCAAGGGCCTGGGCAGCATCACGAACGGCAGCATCGGTTCGGTGGGGGGCTTCAGGCGGATGATGTTCGAGCCGAAGTTGGGGAAGTCCTTGGGGCTGGGCGGTTCGAGCTGGCCCGAGGGGCTGACCTTGTCGGTCGTGTAGCCGGTCATCATCTGGTAGATGGCGGCGGTGTGGTTGAACAAGCCGTTGGGGGAATACCCCATTGACCGAATCAGCGTGGTCTTGTCGATGACCTGGGCCAGATTCGGCAGGATCTCGGTGAACTTGAGGCCGGGGACCTTGGTGTCGATCAGGTTGAAGGCGCTTCGGACATTGTCGGGGACGCCTTCCTTGGGGTCCCAAAGGTCCAGGTGGCTGGGTCCGCCCTGGAGGTAGACCATGATAATGCTCTTGGCCTTGCCCCAGCCGGGGCGCCCGCCTCCGGCCGGCGCGGCACCTGGGGTGGCAACCTCGGCCGCCGCGGCGGTGGCGTCCTGAAGCTTCAGAATCGAGGCCAGTGATAGGCCCAGCAATCCCGACCCGCCGACGCGGAGGATGTCACGCCGGGTCATGCCCAGCTGAGCGTCGCACAGGTCTTTTCCGGGCCTTCCGGGGACGATCAGCATGGACGGGACTCCTTTGCGGGGGGTGGGTTGGGGGTTGGGTTGTCGACGGGTTGGGGGCGACCGTCGCGACGGTCGCCCCCGCACTCGGCCGGTTTAGTGATTAAAGAGGAACTCGGGGCTGTTGAACAGGGCCCAGGCGATGTCCTGGGCGGCGGTGAGGCGGCGGGCCGTAGCCTGCTGGGAACTCATGGCGCCGTCTCCCTTGAGGCGTGCCAGTTTGGCGTCGGGGGCGAGTGGTTGCTCGGCCCTCTTGACCTGGTCTTGTCGTTGCTGGAGACCCGGGTCGATGGGCAAGGGCATGCGCGCCTGGGCCAGGTTGGCGTTGCGGGCGGTCGCTCCGCCATCGATCGTGCGGTGGTAGGTTGTCAGCGTTTCCACCTGCGCGGGCGTGCGGACGGCTGGGGCGGTGGCGATAATCGACCGCAAGTCCTCAGGGAGGTCCAGCCCCACCGGAGCCGGCAGGGTCGTCGCCGAGAGGCGGAAGCGACCCGGGATGTGCAGGCCGGGGAAGCGGTGGTGGAAGGTGAACGTCAACGTCGAACCCCCGGCGGCGCCGGCGGGCGTGGGCAGTTCAAAGGTCGCCCAGTGGACCACCGACATTGCCGGGTGGATCGCCCAGCCGTTGGTGGCGTCGGTCTTGCCGTCGATCACCTGGCCGATGTCCAGCCCGACCTGGTTGTAGTCGGCCACTGGCTTGACCAGGGACAGGGGACCGGTTTGGTTGGGGTCGGCCAGCGAGGTCGCGACGACCTTCATTTCGTTGATGACGAAGTTGCCATTGACGGCGCGGCCGGGCCCCTTGGCCGGTAGAGCGGGGTCGGTCAGAAGTTCCAGACGCAGGCCAGTGATGCCGGCCAGGTCGGTGTCGACGACGAGGGTGGTTTCGCCCGAGTCTCCACCGCCGGCCAGGACCGAGCCGTCGGGCAGCACCTGGAAGGTTGCCCCCTTGTCCTTCTCGCCGGTGACGGTCTTGGGCGTCAGCACCCGCCATTTCGAGACGGGGCTCTGAGCCTTTTCCCACTCGGCGATGCGGGCCGCGAGGGTCCCCTCATACGCCTTGAGGTCGGCTTCCAGCGTCGCGACCTTGGCCGCCTGCTCCTTTTGCTGCTCGGCGAGCTTGGGCGCCAGGGCCGTTTCGTAAGAGGCGAGATCGGCCCGGGCCGTGGCGAGGTCGGCGAGGCGTTGCTGCTCGCGAGCCGGCAGGCCCTGGGCGACCTCGGCTTCTCGGGCGACGGTTTCCTCGGCGAGCTTGCGGTTGTCGTCGTCGATGGCGCCGAGGTCTCCCAGGCAAGAGGCGACCTCGGCGGCGGTGGCCGGACGGTTCAGGATCCGAATGAACAACTCGTTGACGAGCCTGGTGTCGTCGGGCTGGGACGCGACGAGTTTGGTCAGTTCGTTGGCGGGGTCGGCCAGGGCGTCTCCCAGGGTCGGGCCGCTGAGCAGGGCCATGACCGGCCCGAGTTGGAGGCCGCCGGAGCGTTCGCACTCGCAGGCGCTTTCCCTCACGGGCCGGCCGAAGGTGGCCAGGAACCCACCCGGAAGCTCGACGCCCGAGTCCGGCAGAGCCGCGGCGCGGGTGCCCGGCGGCAGGCCCGGGAACTTCGAGATCGAGCCGGTGGCCCGGTAGACCGCGTCGACCAGCACCTCGGCCGGCAAGCGACGCGCCATCTCGTGAGAGAAGTTGATCTTGTCGTCCTCGTTCCACTTGTTGGGAGAGAGCGACAGTTGATAGGTCCGCGACTTGGCGATCAGCCGCAGCATCTGGCGGGCGTCGAAGCCGGATTTGACGAATTCCTGGGTCAGATAGTCGAGCAACTCGGGATTGGTCGCCGGGTTGCCCGCGCGGATGTCGTCGATCGGCTCGATGATCCCCACGCCCAGCAGGTAGCCCCAGAGTCGGTTGACGTAGCTGCGGGCGAAGTACGTGTTGTCGGCCGAGGTCAACCAGGCGGCGAGGTCCTGGCGGCGGGTGGTCGTCGGCTGGGGGTCGGGATGCGTGGAGGCATAGGGGAACTTCGGCGCCACTGCCTTCTTGGTCCGGTCGTGCAGGACCTCGCCGTCGGGCTTGTCGTAGACGTCTTCATAAAGAGGGTTGGCCCCCTCGACCGCCGTCCCGCCGATGGTCCGGCCCTTCGACTCCGGGTCGCCCTTCAGGCCGACTCGGGCAAACGACGCGGCCGTCTCGTAATACTGGTCCTGGGTCCAGCGCTCGAAGGGGTGGTCGTGGCACTTGTTGCAGTTGAACCGCACTCCCAGGAACAACTGGGTGGTGTTTTCCATCAGGGCCGTGGGCTCTCGGAGAACCTTGTAGTAGGAGGCCTCGGGGTGCTCGCGGTTGGAGCCAGTGGCCGTCAGGATTGAGCGGACGAACTGGTCGTAGGGGACGTCCTTCTCGACCTGCGAGCGAATCCAGGCGCGGAAGGCGGTGGCTCCCTCGACGTCGAGGAATTTGCGGTTGACCTGGAGAAGATCCGCCCACTTGTTGGTCCAGTACTCGATGAAGTCGGGGCTGCCGATGAGGCGGTCGACCAGGGCCTCGCGTTTGGCTCGCGACTCGGCGGGGTCGGCGGCGAAGGCGCGGACGGCCTCGGCGGTGGGGGGGAGACCGGTGAGGTCCAGGGTGACTCGTCGGAGGAATTCGGCGTCGTTGCACAACTCCGACGGCTGGATCTTCATCCGCCGCCACTTCTGGGCGACCAACTCATCGATGCGGTTGTAGGTCGGCGGGTCCTGCCAGACGAAGCCGGTTCGGTCTCCCATGACCGTGAGGGTCGCCGCGGCGTAGGCTCCCTCGAAGCGGGCGAGGATGGGGGCTTCGCCTCGTCGCAAGGAGGTCATCAGGCCGGTGCGGTCGGCGGTGGCGACCTCGGTGTTGCCACTTTCCAGGAAGGCTTCGCGGGTCACGTCGCGGATTTCGCCGTCGGTATAGGTCGCCATGACCCGCAATTGCTGGCGGGCGCCGATGCTCTCGATGACTGGAGAGGGTGGGAAGACCTCGATCTTGGCGATTTTGGGGACGGTGGTGTCGAGGACCCCTCCCCCGGCGATCCAGGCTCGCAAGGTCTCGTAATACGCCTCGCCGGGGCGGGTCAACTGGCCTCCGGCGTGTGGGACCGCTCCGGAGGGCTTCAGGAGCATGAGGCTATCGTCGGGCGAGGCGGGGTTGACTCGTCGAGACGCCTGGTCGTCGGCCAGGGCCCGGACGTCGAACAGAGGGTCGTACCCTCTCAGCGAGAGCTTGAACCCGTTCTTGCCCTGTGCCGAGCCGTGGCAGGTCCCCTGGTTGCAGCCGAGTCGGGACAGCACCGGCGCCACGTCTCGGACGTAATCGGCTCTCGGGGCGGAGTGGACTCCGGCGACCAGAACGGGCACCTCGGCCGACTTGCCCGCCAGTGTCACCTTCAAGGTGGCCTGGCCGTCGGCGATGGGTCGGATCATGCCGCCCCGGGAGACCCGCGCGACGCCGGTGGCCCCGGCGGACTCGACCAGCCGGGAGACGTCCAGCCGCAGGCCGTCGGCGGTGGCGGCGGTGATGACCAGTTGGGTGTAGGCGAAGGGGCCGTTCAGGGCGACCGCCGCGGGGCGGACCTCCAGGGCGTCGATGACCAACCCGGCGGGGAGGGCGTCGGCGTCGGAGGGGGTTGGCTCGGGGGTGGAGACCGAGGCGACGGTGGACGCGGCCGGCGGGGTTCGCTCGGGGGCGTTACTGCCGTCGGTGGGCGTGGGGCGGAACTCCTTGACCAGCGCGCCGTTGGAACCGTTGAGCAGGCGGATGATCCCGTCGGTGCCGGCTGCGGCGACCGACTCGCCCGCGGGACTCACGGCCACGACGTAGACGCCGCTCTGGGGGACCGGCAGGCTGCCCAGCCGCTTGATTTGCGACTGCTGGTAGACGTTGAGGGGCCTCGCGCTGCTCGGGGGAGCGGGCCGGGCCGGCGACGGCGAGGATGGCCTTGATTGGGTCGGGGGCGGTGGCGGGGTCGAAGTCGTCGGAGTAGACGTCGACCTGGCCGCGGCGGTCCTCGCTGCTGCCGGCGGCGAAGTGGTGGCCGTCGGCGCTGGTGGCGATGCTGAAGACCCGGCCGGGCATCGGCGTGAAGGTGGCCACCTGGTTGGCGTCGTCGCCGATGACGCGGGTCGTCTCTCGGAAGATCCGGTAGAGCTTGGGGATGCCGTCGGAGCCGCCCAGCAGGATCTGGTCACGCTTGGGGTGACGGACCACCGCGGTCAGGCCCCCCTTGAGGGCGCCGGGGGTGATCGAGGTGATGTTGTCGATGAACCGCTGGGTGGCGACTTCCGTCAGCTTGGCCGTCATGTCGCGGCCGACCGAGATCAGGTTCGTCCCGTCGAGCGAGAAGGCCGTGTCAAGCGACCAGTCGCTGTGAGAGCCCATGAACAGCACGGCCTTGCCGGTTTTGGCGTCGATCGCCCGGACGGCGTTGTCGGTGCCGCCGAAGGCGATCAAGGAGCCGTCGGGCGACCAGCAGGCGCCGTAAGTCGTGTCGCAGACGGTGGGAACCGAGAGGGCCAGGGCTCGCTTTTCGACGTCCCCAGACCTGGACCTCGCCCATCCGGCCGGGCAGGCCGCCGGTCCACCGCCAGCTTTTTGCCGTCGGGGGAGAACCGGACCGACTCGATTCGCTCGGACAGGCCGATGAGCCGGCCGACCAGGGCCGAGCCATCGGCCTTCCACAGCAAGACCTCGTGGAAACCGCCGACGGCCAGCAGTTGCCCGTCGGGGGAGAAGTCCATCGCCGCGATGACTGGGGGCAGGGCGTAGGTGGGGGGATGCTCGGAGTCGTACTTGCGGCCTTCGACGTCGGGGGCGTCGTTGAGGGCCCCCTGGGCGACCCAACGGCGGACCAGGTCGATCTCGGCGGGGTTCAGCGGGGGGTGGTCCTTGGGCATCTCGGCGTGGCCGTCGGCGGCGGGGGTGATCTGCTCCAGGAGCTGCCCCTCCTCGGGCTTGCCTGGGACGACCGCCTGGTCCTTGGAGTCACCGCCAGCGAGCAGGCGGTCGAACGCGGTCATCACGTAGCCGCCGCCCGCCTTGGCTGGCTGGTGGCAGCCCTGGCAATTGGCCCGGAAAATCGGCCGGACCTGACGGGCATAGCTGACCGCGTCGGGCACGGCCGCGGCGGGCGTGGCCTCGGCCGCGCCAATTGCCAGCCGACCCATCAGGAGGGTGACCGCGACCCCAAGCCCGAATCCCCACGCCTGTCGCTTCGCCATCCCGGATGCTCCTCTCGCGTAGTCCTGGAGACCCCGACCCAAGCCAACCCAGCGCTGGGGCCACTCCACCGCCCGACGACAAGACCCACCGAACCTACCCATCATCCCGGCTTGTCCGACCCAGCCGTTCGGTCACAAGACACGAGTTGATCAGAACTTAGGTGAACGCTTCACGTTCACTTTCCTTTTTGCGCAGGGGATACGGTGACTGTTGTACGTCAGACGAGCACCGATTGTTGGTGAATCTTACGCTCGGGCCTCACGAATTTCTGTAGAATTCCGCCAAAACGCATCAAACCGCCGCTCGGTGGGCTCGAAGAGCGGCCAGGGTCGCGGCCATGTCGGGGGGAGTGGGGCCTTCAGTTCCAGTGTCGTGCCGGTAAATGGATGATCGAGGGAAAGGGCGTGGGCGTGGAGTGCCTGGCGGTCCAGGAGGACCCGCGAGGCCTCGGGGACTTCGTCATCGAGGAGGTCGCCCAGGAGAAGTTGGCCCCGGGGGGAATAGGCCCGGTCGGCGAGGATCGGGTGGCCAAGGTGTGCCAGGTGGACGCGGATCTGGTGGGTCCGGCCGGTCCGGGGCTTGCATCGCACCAGGGCGAAACCCCGGAATCGCTCCAGAACCTCGTAGAAGGTCACCGCCTCCTTGCCTCCTTCCTCCACGGACCGGATGGCCATCTTCTCGCGGCTGGTGGGGTGGAAGCCGATCGGTTTTTCGACGTAATCGCTGTCCCGGTTGGGGGTTCCCGAGACCAGGGCGAGATACTCCTTGCGAATGGTCCGCCCCTCGAATGCGCCGCGAGGAGGCGGTGGGCGTGGTCGTCCTTGGCCACGAGGATCAGGCCCGAGGTGTCGCGGTCCAGACGGTGGACGATGCCGGGTCTCAGCGCGCCGGCCACGGTGGAGAGGCCGTCGAAGTGGTGCTGGAGTGCGTTGGCCAGCGTCCCGGTCCAGTTCCCCCTCGCTGGGTGGGTGACCATGCCGGGCCCCTTGTCGATGACGACCAGGGCTTCGTCCTCGTAGACGATCCTCAGCGGGAGGTCTTCGGGGGTGATCGATCCGTCGCCGAGGTCCGGCAGCCAGATGCTCACCGCGTCGTCGAGGCGGACCTTGTACGACGCCTTGGCCGGCGCCCCGTTGATGAGGACAGCCTCGGCGTCGATGAGTTTCTGGATCACGCTGCGTGAGTAGTCGGAAAACCGGCTGGCCAGGTACGCGTCGAGCCGCTTGCCCACCATGCGGGCCTTAACCTGGAACTCGCTAGGCGTTTCGGAGAGTTGGGGAGGCATGGGCGTGCGCCGCCCGTCAAGGTCTCGGGGGGAGAAACGCGGGTCAGCGAGGGGCCGGGGGCGTGAACGGCTCGCTCGGCAGGTCTCCCCCCTGGCCTCGGGAGTGGGGACCGGGGCTGGGGTGATTTCGGGTTTGGCCTCGGGGGCGGGGGGCGATCCGGCCGGGAGGTTCGTTTCCGGGGGCGCCAGGGCGGGCGGCAGGTCGCCAGGCAGGCTGTCCGCGCTTGCGGAGGAGGTGGGGATCGGCCGCGGCGTGGTTGTCAACGGGTCGGCGGGTGCGTCGGAAGCGCCCAGGCCGAATCCGGGCAACGGGGGCACCTCGAACATCTGCTTGCCGCCGGGGGCAGGGTCGCTTCCGGGGCCTTGTAGGCGTACAGCAGCTTGTAAAACTCGACGGCCTCGGGGGTGCCGAGCAGGTCGGCGCGCTTGGTCGCGGACTTGGCCTCGTCGCTGTCGGGCCAGGTGGAGGCGACCTTGCGGTACTGGGCGATGGCGTCGCTCAATTCGTTGCGGGCCTCGAAGGCGCGGGCGACACCCAGGGAGGCGAGTCGAGCCTCGGGCGAATCCTTGGGGGCGGCGTCAGCGACCTCCTGGAAGTCGTCCAGCGCTTTTTTGAGCAATGGCTTGGCGGCGGTCCGGTCGGTGGCGAGTTTTTCGGCCCCTTCCTGGAACCGCACGCCGGCGGCCTGGAGCCGGGCCCAGGTTGCGGCGGGGCTCTTGGGGTAGAGCTCGGCGACCTTCTCGACGGCCTCGGGCCCCTCGGCCTGGAACAGTTCGGCCCAGGCGGCCGACCGCGTCGTGTCTCCGGCGGTCAGCCCATTGATCAGCATCAGGATTGCCACGGCGACGGCGGCCAGGGCCGTGGCCATCAGCCAGAATTGGGGCCCGGCCTGCATCGCCCGCCAGAGCCAGCGGGCCAGCAGGGTTTCGTCGCTGGCCTCCTCGGTCTCGA
>CBDAVP010000005.1:0-235974 GCA_965201075.1 Isosphaeraceae bacterium
CGCTCGCGGCGACGTGGGGAATCATCATCTTGATGGCGACCAGGCGGTTGCTGACGACGTGGCGAGCAAGGTAAACCTCGCCCATCCCCCCGCCGCCGAGCCATTTCTCGATCCAGTAGCCTGGGGGCGGGGTTGGGTATTTCAATCGCTGGGCTGAGCATGGGCCACAGAGCCAGTCGATGTGGGCGTCGCCGGGTCGGGCGGCCAGGGCGACATCCCTCGGGGGCTTCGACCTCGCAGCCGAGGCAGCGGATCTTGGGCAAGCCCGCGCGGCTGTCCTCGACCCGGACGACGAATGCGGTTTCCCCGGCCTCGATCAGGTCGGAATCGCGCAACCGGGCGCCGGCGATTCGCAGGCCGTTGACCTTGGTGCCGTTGGTGCTGCCCAGGTCTCGGAGAAAGCAAGCGGGGGGATTGAACTCAACCAGGAAATGGTTGCGTGACAGGAAGTTGTCGCCGGGGACCGAGAAATGCGCCTGCGACGACCGCCCCACCACGAACGTGGCGTGGCTGTCGAAAAGATATTCCTGTCCGAGCAACGGCCCGGCGGTCACGCGGAGGACGACATTCATCCCGGTTCCCCGGCAATCTCCTGAGTGGCGGTGGTCGCTCGCGGAAGGGGTTGTTGAGCCAACGGTTCCACTCCGGCAGCTCCCCAGGGTTGGCGGTCCGGCCCGAGAGCGGACCTTCTAGTTATAGGAGGATCGCCTCCGGAAAGGGAACGTGAATTCCGAAATGGGCTGGACTTACCCCACACCCAATCGTTCCTCGGCCAGTTGGCGAAGCCGGCGGAGGTCGAGCTTGCCGCTGCCGAGGACGGGCAATTCGTCGACCTGGACAAACGCATCGGCCGAGGGTTGCCAGAGGTTGGGCAGGCCGCGGGAGGTCAACTGTCGACAGAGGTCTTCCGGCGGCGTCTTCATGGCCGTGTGGACGACGACCAAACGCTCGCCTCGGCGGGCGTCGGGCAAGGCCGTGACGGCCAGGAGGGCGTCATCGGCCCCCGCCGCCTCGATCAGGGCGGCCTCGACCTTCTCGTGAGGGACCATCTCGCCGCCGATCTTGGAGAACCGACTCACGCGGTCGGTGATGAAGAGGAACCCGTCCGCGTCCTGATAGCCAATGTCGCCGGTCTCGTACCAGCCGTCGCGCACGACCTTGGCCGTCGCCTCGGGACGGTCGAGGTAGCCGGCCATCACCTGGGGACCGGCCACCAGGATCAAACCCTCGCCGCCCGTGGGTAGGTCCACGAGCGTCTCGGGATCGATCGCCCGGATCGCCGTACCCGGCAGTGGCATCCCCACCGAGCCAGGCCGATTGCCTGGAACCGACCGGCCGTCTCTTGTCGTCATTTCATGGGGAACGTTCACGGCCACGACTGGCGAAAGTTCGGTGCAGCCGTAGCCTTCGAGCGGCACGATCCTCAGCTTCTCGCGAATCTCGGCGACGAGGCCCGGCTTGAGCTTCTCGGCTCCCAGGACCGGGAGACGCATCGCCGAAAACGCCGAGGGGTCGCACTTCTTGACGTAAGCCCTCATGAAGGTCGGCGTGGCCAGGAGAATCGTCGCCCCATGCTTCTCGCAAAGGTTCCCGACCGTACGGGCGTCCAGGGGGTTGTAGTGATAGACCCCGTTGAGACTCAGGGTCAGCACCGCCCAGAGGGGGACCGTGTAGCCGAAGGAATGGAAAAACGGCAGGACACCCATCACGACGTCCTTCTGAGGGATGATCCGGGCCTGGAGAGCGAACTGGTGGATGTTGCTCAAAATGTTGCGCTGTGTGAGGACCACCCCTTTGGGATCGCCGGTCGAGCCCGAGGTGAAAATGATCGTCGCTGGGTCGTCCAGCCCGTCGCCATTCAGCCCCGTGACAAAATTCCCCAAAAGCCCGATCGGGACGACCTTGGCCAGGACCGCGGCGCGAACCTTGTCGGAGGTGGTCACCGACTTGGCCAGATCCTCCAGCATCAGCAATTCGGCCTTGGGACGGACGGGCGACCGGGCCAGGATCTTGGGAGAAGTGACGATGTGGCGAATTCCGGCCTGCTCGACCGCCGAGTCCATCGCGTGCTGGCTGGAGGTGTAGTTGAGGTTCACCGCCACCCGTCCCAGCATCGCCAACGTCACGTTCGCGACCGCCGAGGGGACCGTCGGCGGCAGGAGCAAGCCGACGCGGCGTTCGTCCTCGCCCAGCCGACGTTCAAGCGCCCGCCCCAGGGCCAGGGCCCTGAGCAACGCCTGGGCGGCCGTGACCTCGGCGCCCGTGCTATCCACCAATTTCACCCCGGGATGACGCCTCGCCGCATGCGCGAAGGCCCGAGCCAGCGACCTCCAGTGCTCGGGAAGGGGCGGCAACGGGTGATCGGGCGCGACAGGGGCCCGGGTGGGCGCCGTGATGGTCTCCGGCTTCATTGAGGACGCCTCGGGCGTTTCTTGGGGAATCGACTCACGAAGGTATCGGACGGATTCGCTCCCCACAATCGCATCGCCCCCCAGCCCTTGACGACCGGGACAGGGCCGGATAGGCTTTGCGTCGTAAAGCGAATGATTCGTGGGGAGGGCATGGAGATGGAGTTGAGGGAGGCCCTGATCCAGATCGCCGAGATTCGGGCCCAGATGGCCCGTTCCGAGGTTTTCCGGGGGTACAAGGCGGTGCCGGTAGCGTTCTCGGGCTTGCTGGCCTTTGTCGCGGCGGCGGCCCAGCCGTCGTGGGTGCCCGACCCCACCCGTCAGTTGCATGCGTATTTGGCGCTTTGGGTCGGGTCGGCGGGGGCCGCGGCGGTGGCCGCCGGGATCGGCATGGCCCTGCGACGGAGGCATCCCTCGCCGGCCTGGGAGCGTCGCAAGGCGTGGCTGGCGTTGGAACAATTCTTGCCTTGCCTGGCGGCGGGTGGGTTGTTGACGGTGGTCGTCGCTAGGGGGATGCCCGAGGCTCTAGCGTTGCTCCCCGGCCTCTGGCAACTGCTATTCGGCCTGGGAATTTTCGCCTCGGCGCGACTGCTCCCAAGGGCGATTTGGGGAGTCGGGGCGTTCTACCTGTCCTCGGGCTTCCTGTGTTTGCTGGCGGCCCACCTGGGAACAGCTCCTCCGCCCTGGATGATGGGCATCCCGTTCGGCGTCGGGCAGCTTCTGGCGGCTGGGATCCTCTACTGGAACCTGGAGCGCGGCGATGTCGAAGCCTGAACCGCCCGCCCGCGACGAGCCTTCCGGGCGATTCGCCTACGATGGCCTGGAGCGGATCATCCACGAAAAGGCCCGCCTCGGCATTCTCACCTCCCTGGTCACCCGCCCCGATGGAATTCTCTTCGCCGAGCTGAAAGAACTCTGCGCCCTGACCGACGGCAACCTCAGCCGGCACCTCCAGGCCCTGCAAGAAGCTGGGCTCGTGGAAGTCTGGAAAGGATTCAAGGGGAATCGGCCCCAAACCCTCTGTCGCCTGACCGACGGGGGACGACGGCGGTTTCTGGATTACATCAACGTCCTGGAAGGGGTCATCGCCGACGCCCTCTCCGCCGCCAAGGCTCACCCCGCTCCCGGCAACCCGACTAAAGGTTGGTCCACCGCCTGAAACCTCGGCCCCCGACCACTCGGGGGCAATTTTTTTTCTTATCGCTTTGATTCGCAAAGTTCTTTTCTTTACCGAGTCAAGGAGAGTTTCATGTTGCGGCTCTGGTTCGGAAATCTGGACGCGATCTTGCGGGGAGACGCGACGCGCCACTCCGGTTTGCGACGGGGACGGATTGAGGTTCCGGCGACAGGGTTGATTGTGGTCATCGCGATTCTGGGGCTTGCATATGGGGCCTGCATGGGGGCATTCCCGCTGTCCTGGGAAGGTGGGGGGTCGATCTGGCAGTTCCTGGCCACGACCTTGAAGGTGCCGGCTCTCTATTTCCTGACCTTGCTGGTCACGTTTCCGTCGCTTTACGTCTTCAATGCCTTGGTGGGCTCGCGGCTGGCGGCCCTGGCGACCTGGCGTCTGCTGGTCGCGGCGCTGGGGGTGATGTTGGCGGTGCTGTCGTCCCTGGGGCCGGTGGTGGCGTTTTTCTCCCTGTGTACCACCAGCCACGATTTCGTCCTCCTGTTGAACGTGTTGGTCTTCGGGCTCTCGGGATTGCTGGGCCTGACGTTTCTGCTCAAAACCTTGCAACGGCTGGTGAAAGCGGTCGAGTCGCCGCCGCCCCCGCCGACCGAGGCCGAGGCCCTGGTGGGAATCGAGAAAGGTGAAGGGCCGGGGGCTCTTGAATCCCTGGAGAACGAGGCGCCGGAGGGACAGGTTTTGCGGGTCTTCGTCATTTGGGTCGTGGCGTTCGGTCTGGTGGGTGCCCAGATGGGCTGGGTGCTTTCGCCGTTCCTGGGCCGGCCGGGAGAACCGTTCATCCTGTTCCACGCTCGACAGTCGAATTTCTTCGAGGCGGTCTGGCGGGCTCTCATGGCCCTGCTCGGTTCATGAACGTCAAGGGGTGGCGATCGTTGGGCCGCTGGGTTGAGAACATTCTTCGGGGTCGACCTTCTTCCTTTGGCGACGGATTTCGGGATCTCACGGTGCTGGGAGGCCTGGTGGCGACCTGCGGATTCGGGTACGGCGTCGTGATGGGAAGTTACGGTGGATGGGAAGGCTCTCGGGCCTGGCAGTTGGTGGTTTCGGGGATCAAGGTTCCGCTGCTGCTGGTGGCGACGTTCGGGTTGGTCCTCCCCGGTTACTTCGTGCTGAACACGATTCTGGGGCTGCGGACCGACTTCCCCCGGGCCCTTCGCGCCGCATTGCTCTCTCAGGCGGCCATCGCCATCATCCTGGTGTCGCTGGCGCCGTTGACAGCGGTCTGGTACGCCTCATCCGAAGACTACCCGAGCGCCGTGCTGTTCAACGCGGCGGCGTTCGCGATTGCCTCGGTCGGGGCGCAAACCTCGTTGCGCAGGGCGTACCGACCCTTGATCGCGAGGGATCGTCGGCACCTGCTATTGCTCCGCGGCTGGCTGGTCGTCTACGCCTTCGTCGGGATTCAACTCGCGTGGCTGCTCCGCCCCTTCGTCGGCGACCCCACTAGCCCGGTACGGTTCCTCCGTGGCGGAGCCTGGGAAAATGCCTACGTCATCGTCGGTCGCCTGGTCTGGGACCGGCTTGGGGGTGGATGAGTCACTGGGGTCATCGATACCGGAAATCGAGCGTAAATCCTTCGATGATAAGCTCCAGGGGTGTTTCGGCAGCCTGCCGAGGTCGAACCGTCCCAGCCAATCCGATGGGCTCGAATCCACCACCCGTTCGGCCCAGCCGCAGGAATGCGCGAGGACGCCGACGAGGCGGCGGGGGTCGACGCCTGTCTCTCGGAGGGTGGCGAGTTTCAGGGAACCGTCGCGCTTGGCCAGACGTCTCCCCTGCCCGTCCTCGACGAGCGGGACGTGGGCGAACTCTGGGATCGGCCAGCCAAGGTCTTGGTAGAGCAGGATCTGGCGGGGGGTGCTCGGGATGAGGTCGTCGCCTCGGACGACCTGAGTGACGTTCTGGGCCGCGTCGTCGTGGACCACCGCGAGCTGGTAGGAGATTGACCCGCTGGAACGGGCGACGACGAAGTCTCCGCCGAGTCGGGAGGGGTCGAGTTCCATCGGCCCCCGGACCCGATCCTGCCAGGCGATGAGACCTTTCGGGACGCGAAACCGCCAGGCGAATGGGCGATCATCCAACGACGAGGTGTCGTCGGCGTGCCGATACGCGCAAGTGCCGGGATAGGCAGGTCCCTCGTCACTTTCGTGGGGCGCGGAGGCCGCCCGGGCGATGTCGGCCCGGGTGCAGGTGCAAGGATAAACCGCGTCGATGGCGATCAGGCGGTCGAGAGTTTGCTGGTAGTCGTCCAGGCTCGCGGACTGAATCGAGTGGAGGCCATCCCAATCGAGCCCAAGCCATCGCAGGTCGTCGATGGCTCCGCCGACGGCTTCGGGTCGGGTCCGGGTGGCGTCCAGATCCTCGATCCGCAAGACGACCCGACCGCCGACGGACCTCGTGGCGAGCCAGGCCAGCAGGAACGTGCGGGCATGACCCAGGTGAAGTCCACCGGTGGGCGAAGGGGCCAGGCGGCCGATTGATGGGCGGTTGAAGGGCATGGGATCGCAGTTTCGCAGTGGCGGGATCACGAAGGGTCAGCGGGACCGGGCCGGAATTGACAGTCGGCGGGCTCCGAGGATAATCCCGCCGGGATTCGTGGAGCGAGTCCGGTCGGTCAAGGAGGCAAAAGGCCATGCCCGTCACCCTTTGGCCCGACGGCCGAGAATTTTCGCCGGGAATGTCGCCGACCACAACCCGTCGAGGTTTCCTCGGGCAGGTCGCGGCGGCGGGAGCCGCGTTTGCCACGGGGTGCAACGCGAGGCCGGGCTCGGGGGGGAACTCGGGAGGCTGGTATGCCTGGCTGGCGGATGTCCACCTGGCCCAAGATCCGTTGGCCCGCACGTTCGGGCAGGTCATGGGCGATCACCTCCGCGCCGTCGTCGACGACCTAGGATCGGCCAGCGACCCGGCCCGCGGGGTGATTGTCGCGGGAGACCTGGCCCTGGAGGAGGGCCGTCCCGGAGACTATGCCGCTCTCAGAATCGCTTTGGAACCGATCCGCCGCTCGGGAGTGCCGATCCACCTAGCGCTGGGAAACCACGATCATCGCGATGCCTTTCTTGCCCAGGAGGGTCGGCGCGGGGAAGACTTCGTGCCGGGCAAGTCGGTTGGGGTTGTCGAAGGGGCCGGGCATCGGCTGCTGATTCTCGACTCGCTGGATCGTCCGGGGCAGACGGCCGGACGGCTCGGCGAGGCGCAACGGGAGTGGCTGGCGAGCGAGCTGGACGAGCGGCCCGAGGTTCCCGCGATTTTGGTCGTCCACCATCACCTCGACGCCCACGACCGACCGGCGCTGGCCGACACCCCCGCATTGCTCGACCTGCTCCGGAAACGCCGCCAGGCCAAGGCCGTCGTGTTCGGCCACACGCATCGCTGGGGATTGCGTCAGCTCGACGGGCTTCATCTCGTCAACCTTCCGGCGGTCGGATACCGCTTCCACCACAAGCAGCCCATCGGCTACTGCCTGTTCCGTCCCAGTCCCGAGGGGGGGGAGTTGGAGTTGCGTTGCGTGTCTGGAGAGAGACGCTCACACGGGCGTCGCTACCCCTTGCAATGGCGGTCGGGCTGAGGTATCGGAGAGCCCGATTGTGAATGCGCGAGCCTTGCCAATCCCGCCGACCGCCGATGGAGATTCCCTTTGTCCACCTTCAATCCCTACGAAGCTCCCCGTTCCGACATCCGGTCGTTGGGTGGAAACCTCCTTGACGGGGACGCGATCTGGCAGGATGGAGACATGCTGGTCGCCCGGAATGAAGCCGAATATCCGGATCGTTGTATCAAATGCAACGCACCGGCCGAGGGGTATCGGTTTCGTCGCACGGTCCGTTGGCATCCGCCCCTGGTCTATCTGGTGCTGTTGGCCAATATTCTGCTCTATGCCCTCATTGCTACCATCGTCTCGAAAAAATCGCGGGTCGAAGCGGGCCTATGTCGAGCCCACCGGGTCCGACGGCGCAACGCGATCCTGACCGGCTGGGGGATGGCGATCGTGGGGGTGGTCGTGTTCATCGCGGGTCTGTCGCTCGATGCCGGGTGGAAAGGGGTTCCGGTGGTTCTGGGACTTTGCTTGGTCTTCGGCGGTGCCATTTACGGAATTCTGCGTGCGCAGATTTACGTTCCCAAGAAGATCAACAAGGAAAAGTTTGTCTGGTTGCGGAAAGTCGACTCTGATTTTTTGGCCTCCCTGCCCGCGTGGCCGAACTGATCGGAGAGTCGACGAATTTGAGACCGCTTGAATCCGATCGAAATTGCCGACGGGTAGACACAGCGGGTTGATCCCTTGTGGAGCAAGTCCCCGAGAACTCAGTAGTGGCGGACTACGAGGAGCAGTGCTCTCAAATCGACAGTGGCGGACTACTAGGCTGCCACTAATGACTGGGAGGTCGACCAAGCGGACCAGGTGTAGGATCCCGACGCGACCGATCTCACCAAATGCTCACGAGGCCGCTTTTTGTTGCAGGTTTGCCCCGCTCCTGGCCGATGATCTCGATACGACGAAGTGATTTCCCGTAAGATCGAGGTCGGGCCAGCGAATTCCCGAGTGTCGGGCTCTGGGTTCGCGGCCGGGAGATCGGCACCATGGGTTTGGATCTGGCCTTGGGGGCGGTGGTCGTATTGGCGGCGATCCGGGGGTGGATCCGGGGCTTTCTGCTCCAGGCCATTCGCCTCGGCGCGTTGGTGGGCAGCGTCTATGCAGCCGGGTCGATCCGCGAGGTAGCCCGTCCCTATGCCCGCCAACATCTCCCAACCTTGGAGGGGGAGCTTCTCGACAAACTGCTATGGTGGACGGCCGTGGTTGTCGGGTCGTTGGTGGTTTCGGGAGTGGCCTCGGCGATCGTCAGAGGGGCACGCCGTCGCAACGACCACGAGGCGGGCCGCAACGACGCCGACCACGCGGCCGGATTTTTCCTGGGGTTGGTCAAGGGTTTGGTCGTCGCCTCGTTCCTGGCGGCGGGCGTGGAGAGATACTCCTCGCAATATCTCGGCGAGGTTCCTTGGGCCCGGGAGCAGGTCGACAAGTCTCGGGGCTTGCAATTTTCCCGGGAGTATCGGCCCGCCCTCCGGATCTGGCAATCGCCACCCGTGCGCCGGTTCGTCGCCCATGTCCGAGCTTCCGGACTGTCTCCCAACGAGATTCGCGGGGAAGCGGGGAGCGCGACCGCCGGGGCCGCCTCACCTCATACCGCGGCCCCCTCGGCGTCGATCACGCCGCCATTGTCACTTCCCGGCCCTGTTGCACTGGACCCTTCGGCGTCGACCTTTTTGCGCGACCTGGATGAGGCCCTCGGGATCCAGAGACCAGCGAACTCCCGTTGACCGATTCCCGCCCCCCCGGCACACTCCGCCCGGCCTGACGTCCGCATCGGGCCGGGAGTTTTTTGCGCATGTCCGGGCCGCCCGTGTTTCCTCGACCCTCCGTTTGCAACCTCTTGCCCTTCGTTGCGTTACTGGGTGTGTACCTTTCCGTCCAGGGGTATCAGAGTCTCGACGGCGATCAGGCCTACCGGCTACCCCTACTTCTGCACCTACAGAATCCCGCCCTCTACGCCAGCGACCCGTTTGTTCGGGCTTTCGATGCGTTCAATCCCCACCGGGGCTATCTGGCGCTGCTTGACGTCGCGAGTCAACCGTTGGGGTTAACGGTTGCGCTGTTCGTGCTGTTCACGCTGACGTTTGCCGGAATGGCACTGGGCATCTCGGGACTCGCTCGCGCCACCTGGGGCGGGGCGTCCGGCGTGGGTGCGATCGCGGTCGGTCTGGTCTTGCTGGATCGGGCGGGGAATGTTGGCACGAACCAGCTGTTCGATGGGATGCTGCTGGATCGGCTGATCGCCCTGGCCCTGGGGTGGATGGCCCTGGCGGTCGCTTTGGCTGGGTGCCGAGCGGGTTGGTGGCTTGGGTCGCTGGCAATTGGGGTCGCGGCGTGCCTCCATCCGTCAATGGGATGGCAACTTGCCGCGCTACTGGCAACCGGATGGATCGTCTGGGCCGGGTTGGGAGCGACGTCGGGCGTTTCGAGTCGAGACACCTGCCGGGCTCTGGCCGCGCTCTTCCTCGCCATGATGCCGGCTCTTTGGCTGCACGGTGGCAGCGCGGGTGCCTTGTTCCGAGGGCTGCCTCTTGAGGATTTTTTTCTCCTCTCGGCGTCGGTCCAGAGCCCCCAGCACATGCTGCCGCATCTTTGGCGAACCCCTCAGTGGTTGGCCTGGGGGTCCACAATGCTCCTCGCCGGAGTCTCCCTCTGGCTCGTGGGAGGTGATGGCCAGGCCGCTCGGAGGAAATTGGGAGTCTTGCTGGCGATCAACCTGATGGCCCTGGGCGTTGCCTGGATCGCGGTCGAAGTTTGGCATGACGCCCGAATCACCCTGTTTCAGCCGTTCCGGATGGCGACGGTGGCTCGGGGACTGGCGTTGGTGGCGTTGGCCGGACACATCCGCTCGCTCCTGTCCCGAGGCGACGTTGAGGGTAAGGTCCGTTCCTGCTGGATCGCCGCGGGTTTGACGGGGGACTGGACCCTCGTGGTCGTGACTCTGGTGGAAGTGGCCTGTTTGGCGGCCGAACGGTTCGCCCCCCGAGTGACCAGGGCCGTCGGCCTCGGAGAGATGGCGGTGGGGATCGCGTTTCTGAGTCGTCATGACACCGAGTCGGGACAGTTCGCGATTCTCGGCGCGACTCTCGTCGCCGTGGTTGGCCATCGGTTGACCACGCGGGTCGGCTTCTCCTGGACGCCCCGACGCCTGGCCTGGACGACCGCCGTGGCCTGGGCCTTGCCGATCGCCGCCGCCGTGGTGCCTCAAATTCCAGCGCTGAGCGAATCCTCGCTGGCCCAGCACCTTTCCCAACGGTGCCGGTTCGGCGAGCGACCCAAGGATGACCTGGAACGGCTGGCGTTATGGTGTCGCGAGCAGACCCCGGCCAACGCCCGATTCATCGGCCCCCCCGGCCCGAAAACCTTCCGCCTCTGGTCGCGTCGCGACATCGCGTTCAACCGAGCGGGAAGTCCCTACCACGCCGAAGGTTTGGCCGACTGGGCGGCTCGCTTTCGGGAGCACGTCGGATTCCATGGCACGAACGAGGCCTTCGCTCGGGCCTATCTGGCCGATCGTCAAGGCTTGGAACGCCGCTACCTATCGTTCGACGCGGCGGAACTGGCCGAGCTGGCGAGGCGTCAAGGGGCCACGTATGTCCTGGCCGGCCCGGGAAAAGCCGCCCCGGGGGGCCCACTCGAACTTCGGAAGTCCGAGGGGCGTTACGCGGTTTACCGATTGCGGGACCAGATTGCCCACGACGATCCCACCGAGCCTTGCTCGATCGCGGCCGTTGGTCGCGAGTGACACGGGGCCAATCGCCCCTCGGCGATCCGCCTGGGTTGCTGGTCCTCAGGCTCGAACGGTCTCGGCCGCGTCGGCGGGAACGGGAAAGTCTCGGGCGAACTCGGCAACCTCGCCCCGGATGCGGGTCGTGATGGCCTCGTCGTCGGGGTGTGCGCAAGTGGCGCTGATCCAGGAGGCGACCTGTCGCATCGCGTCTTCCTTGAGACCCCGAGTCGTCAAGGCGGCGGTCCCCATTCGGATGCCACTGGGGTCCAGGGGCTTGCGCTTGTCGAAGGGGACGAGATTCTTATTGACGGTGATTCCCGAGCGACCGAGGGCGGCCTCGGCGAGCTTGCCGGTGAGCCCCTTGCTGGTCATGTCGATCAGGACGAGGTGGTTGTCCGAGCCGCCCGAGACCAGGCGGAAGCCGTCGCGGATCAACTCCTCGGCCAACACCTTGGAATTGGCCACGATCTGGGCCGCGTAGGAGCGGAAGTCCGGGTGCAACGCCTCGCCGAGACAGACTGCCTTGCCGGCGATGACGTGCATCAATGGGCCTCCCTGGAGGCCGGGGAAGACTGCTGAGTCGAGCTTTTTCCCCCAAGATTCGCGGCACATGGCGATCCCGCCCCGAGGGCCTCGCAACGTTTTGTGAGTGGTGGTCGTGACGAAATCCGCCACGGGGACCGGGCTCGGGTGCTGACCGCCGGCCACTAGCCCGGCGATGTGGGCCATGTCGACGAAGAAGGTGGCGCCGACCTCCCTGGCGACCTCGGCGATCCGGGCGAAGTCGATAATCCGCGGGTAGGCACTGGCGCCAGCGAGGATCAGCTTCGGCTTGTGTTCGCGGGCCAGACGGGCAATCCCGTCGTAGTCGAGACGCTCGGTCTTGAGGTCGAGTCCGTAGCCGATGGTGTTGTACCAGCGACCCGAGAAATTCAGCTTCATCCCGTGGGTCAGATGACCGCCCTGGGCCAGGTCCATCGCCAGGACGGTGTCGCCGACCTCCAACGCCGCGTAGTAAACCGCGTGGTTGGCCGTGGCGCCGGAGTGCGGCTGGACATTGACGTGATCGGCGCCGAACAGTTCGCGGGCCCGCTCGATCGCCAGGCGTTCGACGACGTCCACGTGCTGGCAACCGCCGTAATAGCGACGGCCCGGCAGACCCTCGGCGTATTTGTTGGTCAGGACCGAGCCAACCGCCTCCTGGACCGCGACGCTGGTGTAATTCTCCGAGGCGATCAGTTCCAGTTCGTCCCGCTGGCGGTGCTGTTCGGCGGCGATCGCCTCGGCCACTCGGGGGTCGGTCTCGCTCAGAAAACCCATGATTCGACCTCGGTGTCCGTCGTTGCTGACTGCCGGGATGCGGGAAGATCCCGGGCCCGTTTTGATCTTACGACTTCGCAGTGAAACGCCAAGTATAACGGCAACGGTGCGTTCCCGCCCCGGCCGTGATCGCTGCCGTCGCTTGGACCTGAGTCGCCCGCCGGCCGGCCTCGCCCAAGGTCGCGGAGCCCGGAGGTTCGACGCGAAACGAGAGCCCACGCAAGGGTTGCGGCGCCCAATCGGCGCCCGACCCGTCGGCGGCGATCAGGTCGCCGGACGTGGCCTCGACGACATAGGTGCAGGCCAAGGCGGCGACCTCGGCCCGGCAACGATCCGCCACGTCGACCTCGACACTCACGCCAGCCTCATCCGCCTTGACCGCGAATGAAGCCGAGAAATGATGTGGCCCCGACTGGCCCACCAGCAGGACCATCGGAACGCCAGCCTCATCGTGCAGGTGAATCTGCTGGTAGGCGGGACTAACGACCCGGGCGGAATCGTCGCGATTAGCGTCTCCCTCGACGGCCCGGACCGTCGCGGGATTGGCTCCGGGAACCGAAAGGGCGTGCGTCCAACGATCGGCGACCCAAACGAAGTCCAAGCGGAAGTTGGGCAAGACGATCGACCGGCGGCCGTCGTCCTGCTCCGTATCATCGCCTGCCTTGAAGTGAGTCGAGGGGGTCACGCTTTCTTGGTCTCACCCTTGGCCAACTTCATTCGCAGGTACGAATCGATAAAGCCGTCGATTTCGCCGTCGAGGACGGACCGAGGATTGCCGACCTCGTGGTCGGTGCGCAGATCCTTAACAATCTGGTACGGCTGAAGGACGTAGTTGCGGATTTGGCTGCCGAAGGAGATTTCCCCCTTTTCGTCGTAGACCTTGGCGTATTCCGCCTCGCGCTTCATTTCCTCCAGGCGGATCAGCTTGGCCTTCAGGGTCGCCAGGGCGTAGGTGTCGTTCTTGTGCTGAGACCGTTCCGAACGGCTCTCGGCGGCGACCCCCGTGGGTAAATGCGTGTAGCGAACGGCCGACTCGGTCTTGTTCTGGTGCTGACCACCGGGGCCTCCTGCCCGGAAAACGTCGCGCTTCAGGTCGACGTCCTTCAAAACGATGTCGATCGTGTCGTCGACCTCGGGCAACACGTCGACGGAGGCGAACGAGGTCTGTCGCCTACCGGCCGAGTCGTAGGGGCTGATCCTCACCAGACGATGCACCCCTGCCTCGCCTCGCAAGTAACCGTAGGCATACTCGCCGGTGATGTGGACGGTGGCCGCCTGGATGCCGGCGGCGCCGCCTTCCTCGCGGTCGGTGATCTGAGTCTTGAACCGATGGGATTCGGCCCACATCAAATACATCCGCAAAATCATCTCGGCCCAGTCGCAGGCTTCGGTCCCGCCGGCTCCGGCGTGAATCGTGACGTGGGCATTGCAGTGGTCGTTGGGCCCCGAGAGCATCGACCGTAGTTCGAATGCCTCGAAGTCCGCGCGAGCCTGTTTGGAGGCCTGGCGAACGTCGTCGTCAATGCTGGAGTCGCCGGCCTCCTCGGCCATCTCGACCAGCACCTGAAGGTCTTCGGCCTGGCCGATCAGCGATTCAAACGGTTTGAGGACCCCGTTGAGGGACTTCAACTCGGCGATGGTCGCCTTGGCTTTATCCTGGTCATCCCAGAACGAGCCGGCCTCCATCGCGCGGTCCAGTTCGTCGCGGCGAGACTGCTTTTCGCCCAGGTCAAAGAGAGTCTCGAAGTTGGGTGATCTGCTCGATCACGGCTCGCGCATCGCGCTTCAGTTCCAGGTCCATCGCGTTCCCATCCCTCGCAATCGGCGTCGACTCGGACGATCTTTCCTTCGCCGGATTCGGCGGATCGGCCGTAGCTATTTACTATACCTTCTCGGGGAGGGGCGAAGCCAGCCGAAGCGTCGGACACCTGGATTCCCAAAATTTCACGATTTTGCAAAAAATCCCTTGCACGGGGACGGGCTCCTGACCAGAATGCGACGCATCCACATCGGCAGATCCCCCAGGGCAGGATGCCCGACGCATCCGGCTCCGTTCGGATCGAACCCTCAAGGAGGAGCGGGCCATGTCACGCACGGCACAGTTTCAGATCGGCGCCGGCGATCCTCAGCGGGCGATCGGGTTCTATCGGGGCGTCTTTGGCTGGAGCTTTCGGCCCAGCGGTGAGGGGTCGGCCGATTCCTGGCTCATCAGCGCCGGGTCCGAGGGGACCGTGTCCATCCACGGTGGCCTCTCCACTCGTCAACCGGCCGGCGGCTACATCAGCACAATGGCCGTCGCCTCCATCGACGACTGCGCCGAGAAGGTACGGGCGTATGGGGGTCAGGTGATCGCGGCCAAGGTCGAGGTCCCGGGCGTTGGGTTTCTTGCCTACTGCAAGGATACCGAGGAAAACCTGTTCGGGATCATGGAGTTCGCTCGGGTGGCCAACTCGACAGGCCAAACCCGCGCCGCCTGATCGGACCGTGTGAACCGCGAGAGCCTCGGTCTCCGGGCGCCATTCCGCGGTCCGCTTCTCATAGGAGTCGCCCATCGACCGCCGCCGGGCCCATCGGCGGCGGTCGATCCCTCGGGGCGATTTCTGGAAGACCCGAGCCTGTCGACGGTTCCGGTGGGACCCGGAGGCCGTCGTCCCACGGCCACCGCGAACGCTTCGCGAATCGTCAATCCGGCCGGGTGAACGAACCCGACGCCTCAACGTCCTGGGGGAAGTTCACCCGGCGAGCGACCAAATAAAGCGGACGTTCCCGCACCTGCTGATAAATTCGGACGACGTATTCCCCCAGGATCGCGATCCCCAGCGCGTTCAAAGCCCCCCCAAAACTGGCCGCCAGAGTGATCGACGTCCAGCCGGGGATGGCCTTCCCCGTGAACAGTTTGTGATAAAGGGCAAACCCACCTAGGCCGACGAACGTCAGGGTGGCCAGGAAGCTGATCGCGTAAAAAACTGAAAGGGGCACGCTGGAGAAGGAGAAGATCGCGCTTTGCGCCAATCTCCAAAGGCCCCGGAGACTTACGCGCGGCTTGAGGTCATATCGCGCCCCGCGTTCCACTGGCACGCCGACCTGTTGAAAACCCACCCAGCTCCGCAGACCCGCATAATAGCGGTCGCGGTCGGGCAAGGCGGCGATGACCCGAGCGATCTTGCCATCGACCAGGCCGAAATTTCCGGCGTCGGCCGGCATCGGCGTGTCGGCGATCGCTGCCAGCGTTCGGTAAAAGGACCGGAACAACATCCGCTTGATCGGGCCCTCTTTTCGGTCCACCCGAACGGCGTAGACCACGTCGAAACCCTGCCGCCAATGGTCCAGAAAGGTGACGATCGCCCGGGGATCATCCTGAAGATCCGAGTCCATCACCACCACCGCATCGCCCGAGGCATGGGCCAGGCCCGCCTGGACCGCGGCCTGATGTCCAAAATTCCTGGCCAGGTGGACGACCCGGACCTCGGGATGTTCCGCCGCCAGGCGATCAAGGACCACGGAACCGCCATCGGTCGAGCCGTCGTCAACGAACACGACCTCCGGCCGCCCGCCAGCAACGACGACCGCGTCGACGACCCCACTGCGCAGAGGCCCCAGAACCTCGACCTCGTTGTAAACCGGCAGAACCACCGAGACCAGCGGCCCTCCCTCTGGGATTTGTCGAGGAGTCATCACAAGGTTCATCGCCGCAGCACCGCGACCAGGGACAGACCGGTCGGAAGCGTCGCCCACCTCATTGCCCGACGCTCCACGCGAGCCATTCCGATCAGAACGCGATTGACCGTTGGCGAGACCTTGGGGAATTCGGCCGTCCGAGCGGCGCCTTCCCGCTTTTCGCGTCCTCGCACGATCAGGGCCGCGGGAAGTGTGAACGCATTCCAGTGAGACACCCAGGCGACCCGCAACCCGGCCTTTCCGGCCTCGGCCTCCAGCATTTTCCGAGAATACCGGCGATAATGACCGAGCATCCGGTCCCAGGGGCCCATCAACCGCTCGTTGGCCGGAACGGTCAGCACCACGGCCCCGTCGGACGAAAGTGCGGCGGCGGCGTGAGCCAGCACCTTCGTGGGTTCCGGGACGTGCTCGATAACGTCCAGCAGGACCACCGCCCGCGCCGTCCCCGGCTGAACCGGCCAGGGTTCTTGCAAATCCTGCTCGTGAACGTCGGGCAAGGCGGCCTGTCGGCAGTGAGCCACCGCCTCGGACATCAGGTCAAAGCCCCGGACACCGTAACCCGCCTCCTGAAAGGCCAGCAGGTTTGCTCCGCCGCCGAGTCCCCCCTCGACCAACAGGCCCGGCGGTGGGCACTCCCTTCGCAAGACTTCGAGCACCAATTCCCGTTTGGCCACGTGCCACCAGTAGGTTCGCTCGATCGCGATCAACTCATCCAGATGCCCCGGGTCCATGCGATCCCCCCATCGACCGTTCTTCGCCTGAGTCTCCCAGGATACCATCCGGCCCGATCCAACCCGAGCGGGATTTGCCCCTGCCCGCGAGCCCGAGTATCCTGAACGGACCTTCGGAACCCGCGCAAACGTCCCCGCCGAGACCCGCCGATGTCCCTCGCCGAGGCCGCCACACTCCCCACACCCTTCCTGACGGCCCTGGAGGCGATTGTGGGCGCCGCCGGCCTGATTCATCAGGCGGACGAACTGGTCGTTTACGAGTGCGACGGCTACACGATCGAGAAAGATATTCCCGACGTGGTGGTATTCCCCACCACCACCGAGCAGGTCGCCGCGATCGTCAAGTTGTGTAACGGCCACGACATCCCGTTTGTCCCCCGGGGCGCCGGTACGAGTTTGGCGGGCGGGACCTTACCCGTCGGCGGCGGCGTGATGATCGTCCTCACCCGCATGGCCAGGATTCTCGAAATCAACATTCGCGAACGCTACGCAAGGGTGCAGCCGGGATTGGTCAACATCCACCTGTCGAGAGCCCTGGCCGGTCAAGGATTTCATTACGCCCCCGACCCGTCCAGCCAGGGCGCCTGCACCATCGGCGGCAACGTCGCGACCAACTCGGGCGGACCTCACACGTTGAAGTACGGGGTGACGGTCAACCATGTGCTGGGGGTCGAGATGGTCCTGCCCGACGGCTCGGTGGTCCGGACGGGCGGTGTGGTCGAGGACGCTCCCGGCTACGACCTGACCGGCGTCATCGTCGGCAACGAGGGGACTTTTGGCATCTGCACCGAGGTCACCGTCGCTCTGACGCGCGACCCTGAGGCGGGCCGGACCCTGCTGGGCGTCTTCGACTCGGTCGCCGACGCCACCGAGGCCGTCAGTGGCATCATCGCCGCGGGGATCGTCCCGGCGGCGCTGGAGATGCTCGACTCGCTGATGATCCGCGCTGTCGAGCAGGCCTTTCGCTTCGGCTTTCCGGTCGACGCCGGCGCGATTTTGATCATCGAGATCGACGGGGTCGACGCCGGGCTCGACGCCGAGGCGGAACAGATCGCCGCCATCGTCCGAGCCCACCGAGGAGGAGTTCAAAAGGCGATTCCCTGGCGGACCCGCAAGGAACCCGAATACGTCGCCATCTGGAAGAGCCGCAAGTCCGCCTTCGGCGCCATCGGTCGGCTCAGCCCGAGCTATTGCACTCAGGACGGCGTCGTCCCCCGGACCAAACTCCCCGAAATCCTGCGAATCATCACCGAAATTGGCGAGCGCTACTCCATCACCATTGGCAACGTCTTCCACGCGGGGGATGGGAACATCCACCCGATCCTGCTGTTCAACGACCGCGACCCCGAGCAGACTCGCCGGGTGCTGGACGCCGGCCGCGAGATCCTCGACGCCTGCATCGCCCTGGGTGGCAGTGTCACGGGCGAGCACGGCATCGGCGTGGAAAAGCTGGAATTCATGCCCAAACTGTTTTCCCCCGACGACATCGCGGCCATGGTCGCCCTCCGCCACGCCTTCAATCCCCAGGACCGTTGCAGCCCCTCGAAGATCCTCCCCACC
Source organism: Isosphaeraceae bacterium (assembly GCA_965201075.1). Taxonomy (GTDB): domain Bacteria; phylum Planctomycetota; class Planctomycetia; order Isosphaerales; family Isosphaeraceae; genus CBDAVP01. The sequence continues at coordinate 18,206 of CBDAVP010000005.1, forward strand.
GGAGGCGGCTGCGTCGAGCGGACCAAGCCAGGCCGACACGCCTCGGCATGAGCCGGAACCGAATTTTCTGGCCCGAAACACGCCTCAACGCTGCCCCGTGAACCATGGTTGGCCAAGAAGGAGAAGGTGTTCGCGACGACTTTCCTGGGCACCGATTCCCTCGTGTTCTCGATCCGATATCCGCCTCGCAACTGGGGAGACCGTCGCGACGATATCCCCGCCTGACAACGCCTCCCTCGCCAATGCCTTGTCCGTTCGGACCGTTCGGCCTAGCCTGAACCGTCCGAACCGAATCATCGGGGGCGAACTGGCAATGAGGCATTGGGCGATTTTCTCCATCGGGTTGGCCTGGGCACTCGTGGCTGAACCCATCCTCGCGGCCGACGCCACACGGCCGATCGTCCTGGGCCATTATGCGTCGATGTCCGGGTCCAAGGCGGCCTTCGGCGAGGCGACCGACCGAGCCATTCGCCTGGCCGTCGCCGAGGCGAACCGCGACGGTGGAATCCTGGGCCGGCACGTCGAGGTCGCCACGGCCGATGACCAGTCCAGCCCCGACCAGGTCTTGCCGGCGGTCCTCGACCTGATCGACCGCCGACGGGCCGACGTCCTGCTCGGCGAGGTGGCGAGCACCTTGACCCTGATCGGCGCCCCGGTCTGCCAGGAACGGGGCGTGCCGATGATCACTCCGTCGTCGGTCGCCGCCAGGATCACCCGTATCGGCCCCTGGATCTTCCGCGTCTGCTTCACGGCCGACACTCAGGGACACGCCGCCGCGACCTTCGCCGCGACCGACCTGCACGCACGCCGCGCCGCGATCCTGGTCGACCAGGGAAGCGATTATGCCCTCGGCTATGCCCAGGCATTCACGCCGGCCTTCGAGCGTCTCGGCGGCGAGGTTGTCGGATCGTGGTCGTATCGTGATGGCGACCGCGACTTCAAGGCCCAGCTGTCGGCCATTGCCGCGGCCGGGGTCGACGCTTTGATCGTGCCGGCGATGTACCACGACGTTCCCGGCATCGCCCACCAGGCTCGGCAGGTCGGCATTCCATCGCCCCTGATCGGCGGCGACGGCTGGGATGCGGCCGAGACCGTGACTCTTGGCGGCCAGGCGGTGGAGGGGTCGTATTTCACCACGCACTACGCCCCGGACCAGCCCAAATCGCGCATCCGCCAATTCATCAAAGCGTACCGAACGGCTTACCACACCGATCCCGACGCGATGGCGGCCCTCGGCTACGACGCCGCTCGGCTGGCTCTCGACGCGATCACTCGGGCCGGCTCGACCGACCCCGCGGCCATCCGCGAGGCCCTCGCCACAACGTCGAATTTTCCCGGAGTGACCGGCTCGATCACGATGGGGCCTGGCCGAGACCCTTCCAAGAGTGTGATGGTTCTCCAGATCCGCGAGCGGGGCGTTCATCTGGTTCGTACCATCGAGCCCGACACGCTCAAGACCGAACCTGGAGCGAAGGCAAGAGCTGCCTCTCCAGGACGCACGCGGCCGAAGTCTTTTTCGACAATGGCCCTCGCTCAGTTGGTGCTGGATGGACTGGGCCTGGGCGTCATTTACGGCCTGATCGCCGTGGGATACTCGATCGTCTACGGCATCCTCCGCCTGATCAACTTCGCCCACGGCGACATCTTCATGCTCGGCCCAGCCCTGCTCGTGATGCTCGCCCCCTCTTTGGGACTGGCCGGGGCATCGGGTCTCGTTGGGATAACGATCACGCTGGCGTTGGCGATGGCTCTAGGAGGATGTGCGGGCGTCCTGCTCGAACAACTCGCTTATCGCCCCCTCTGGACCCGCCCCGGAGTTGGGAGCCTCTGGGCCTTCGGGCTGGGCTTACCCCTGGTCTCGCTGATCGCCGCATGGGGGTGGCCGACGGCGAGCCCATGGCTCCGTCCCTTCGCGGTTCTATCGGCCCTGTACGGAATCGCGTTGGGGATGAACCGCCTTGCGACCCGCGGTGAGAGGCAACCGATCGGCAGGATGTCGCCACTCATCTCGGCCATCGGCGCTTCGCTGTTCCTGGAGGCCCTCGCCCAGCAACCTCGCCTGTTTGGAAATCGACCCAGAGCCTTCCCGATCCAACTCGTTGAGGTTGAATCGTACCGGCTTGGACCCTTGCGGATGGACCAGGCCGACGCCCTGGCGTTCGCCGTGACCGCCGTCGCCCTCGTGGCCACGACCACAATGATCCGCAAGACTCGACTGGGACTGGCCATGCGCGCGGTGAGCGACCGGCCCGACGTGGCGATGCTGATGGGCGTCATGCCCGACCGCGTCATCCGCTTCGCATTCCTGTTGGGCGGCGGCCTGGCGGGGATCGCGGGAGTGCTCTGGTCACTGAAATATCCCACGGTTGACCCCCTGATGGGGATTTTGCCGGGGCTCAAGGCGTTTGTCGCGGCCGTGCTGGGCGGGATCGGTCGCCTACCCGGCGCGGTCCTCGGTGGCCTCATCATGGGGCTCAGCGAGACCTTGATCGCGGCCAGCCCCCTTTCTGCCTACAAGGATGGTTTGGCGTTCGCGCTCTTGATCGGAGTCTTGCTCGTGAGACCGGCCGGACTTCTCGGTCATCACCAGCCGGATAAAGTTTGAAGAGGGCCCCCGTACCTCAGGCCAGCCGACGCCGTCGCCGGACGGCCACGACAACCAGAAGAGAAGAGGCCGCCAGCGTCGCCGATGCGGGTTCGGGGACCGCGGCCGGGACGATCCGTATGTCGTCAATCCCGATGATGTCGTTGCCAGCATGGATCGTCAGGCTGGTAATCGACTTCCCCACGTCGGTGAACCCCAAGAACGTGATTCCCGTCCTGGGATTGTCGATCGGCACGACCTGTTGCGAGCCATCGGAGAAGAAAATCGTCTCTCCGCTGAACTGAACTCCGGTAAAGTAAGCACGAAACGCCTGGATCGGCCTGCTGAAGGTGAGGACAACCTCGCTCCCCTGGAGTGTGAGAAACTTCCGTCCACCCTCAGTCGTGTCGTAACCATATGCGCTGTCGGGCGTCCCGAGTGAGTCAGCCGTGATGATTGGGCGGTTCGCCTCCGTCGCCGATGGGGCCGTGATGGTTAGGCCCGGATTGAGGCTCAGTGAGGAAAACTCGCCCAGCGGGGCGGCGCCGAATGTGTAAACTGTGACGGGGCCCAAGCTCGAAGCGACCTGGCTAAAAACCTGGGCCTTGGCGTCGGAGTTAGGACGCTGATCGGTCGAGCCAGCACCCGAATCCGACGCGGAATAGACCACTAGATCCGCTCGAGACGACTGGCAAACCCATCCCAAGGACGCGGATAGGCAAAATACCATGCTGATCGAAAGCTTCGCCTTCATGGGTCTGATCCAAAGTGGAATAAAAAGGCAGAAAGTGAGCGTGAAAAATACGGCAGGCGATCCCCAACCGCAACCCTCGTGGCCGAAACTCAACATCACGAGCGAAAACACAAAAATTCGACTTTTCTTTGGTTCAGGTAGGGCAAGGATGCGTCACGACGATCTGGCAACGTGTTGCCGTTTCTTCCAAAACCAATCCGACGCAATTCGTGAGGCGTCGTTGAAGCAGCCCGAGCGTGGCCAGGTCTGCTCTGGTGATCCGCGTTCCTGATCGCGTGGAGGCCGTCCGGTATGCTCGACAATGCCACGCAAAACCTAATTGCCCTGATGGGAATCTATGCCCTGATGGCGGCCAGCCTGGCGATCGTCAACGGCGTGGCGGGCCAGTTCTCGCTAGGTCATGCGGCATTTCAGAGCGTGGGTGCCTATGCGTCGGCGTTGGCATTCGCGCTGGTGTTCGCTGATGCCAGTGGCGAGGTCGCCTCGGTCGCCTCGACCCGGGGATGGCTCGGGGCGTGGTTGGCGATTGGTCTGGGAGGGATCGTTGCCGCGGCAACGGGCTGGGTCGTGGCGTTGCCGTGCTTGCGACTGCGAGGGGATTACCTAGCCATCGCCACCTTGGGATTCAACGAGATCCTTGGCGTCCTGATCCGCGCCCAGGGTCCGATCGGACGGGTCGATCCGGGAGGACCACGGGGATTCAATGACATCCCTCGCGGGCTGGCGGCGGGAACCCCGGCGATCTTCCTGGTGCTGGTTCTGGTGATGATCGCCTTCTGGCGGCTACTGCGGAGTCGGCGTGGCCGGGCCTTCGAGGCGATCCGCGAGGACGAAGTGGCGGCCGAGGCCGTGGGCATCGACGGAACGCGGACCAAAGTCCTGGCGTTCGTCCTGGCGGCGGGGGTCGCGGGACTCGCGGGCGGTCTTTACGCCTTCCACTTCGGGTCGATCAGTGACCGGGCCTTCGACGTGGCCCATTCGATCGACTACGTCGTGATGGTGCTCCTCGGCGGAGGCCGTCCCCTGGGCGCGGCGGCGGCGGCGGTCGTCCTGACCCTCGTCAACGACCAGTTCCGCGGTCTGGACACTCAACGGATGGTGGCCTACGGGTTCTTCCTGGTTTGGCTCATGGTGTCGAGAACGCCGGCCCTGGCCGGACGCCTCCGGTGGCCGATTTCCCCATTCGTGAACGCCAAACCAACGCCAGCCGCAACCGGCTCGGACCTCGACGAATTGCCTCACAATCCCGAGAGGGGAGTCGAGAGCCGGCCATTGCTGGTGTGCCGGGGGATTACCGCTCGGTTCGGGGGACTGACGGCGGTCGAGGGGCTCGATCTGGAGGTGGCTTCCGGCGAATGCGTCGGTTTGATCGGGCCCAACGGCGCCGGGAAGAGTACGGTTTTCAACCTCATCAGCGGAGTTTACCGCCCGACCACCGGCTCGATCGCCCTTGAGGGCCGACGAGTCGATGGCGTCCGACCGCATCGGGTGGTGCTGGCGGGCCTGGGCCGGACGTTCCAGAACATCCGCCTCTTCGACGGGATGACGGTCCTGGACAACCTCCGGGCGGCGACCCTGGGCCGGATCCCGGTTCCCCTCGCTTCGGCGATCCTGGGTCGCGATGGGGGGGTGAACGTCGACAGGGAATGCCTGGGCCTCCTGAGACGGTTTGGCCTGGCGGACCGGTACGGTTGGCGTGCGCGGGACCTGTCCTATGGAGATCGCCGCCGTCTGGAGATCGCCCGGGCGTTGGCGACTCGCCCCACGATCCTGCTCCTGGATGAGCCGGCCGCGGGCCTCAACCCCTCCGAGAAGCGAGACCTCCGCGACCAACTCAACGCGCTCCTTACCGGAACCGATCGGCTCGCCCTGCTGATCGTCGAGCATGACATGCCGTTCCTGCTTGGCCTCTGCGACCGATTGGTGGTACTGGAACAGGGCCGCAAGATCGCCGACGGACCGCCAGACCTCGTCCGGGCCGACCCGCTGGTAATCGAGGCGTATCTCGGTTCGGAGGACGAGGCATGAGCCCCCCTTCCCTGGCGATTCGCGGACTGGGCGTCTCGTATGGGCCGTTCGTCGCCTTGCGGGAGGTGAATCTCGACGTCGGGCCGGGCGAGGCCGTCGCCTTGATTGGTGCCAACGGAGCGGGCAAGTCCACCTTGCTGAGGGCGTTGAGCCGACTCGTCGCCGCGTCCGGCTCGGCCCTGCTCGGGCGGGGCGCCGAGTCGATCCAACTGCTGGATCGACCGGCTCATGCGGTCGCGGCCCTGGGGATCGCCCACGTTCCCGAAGGCCGGGGGGTGTTCCCGAACCTCAGTGTCCTCGACAACTTGCGGATGGGCGCCTTCCTCCGACGCGACCGGACCGGTATCGCCGACGACCTGGAACGCCGGTTGAACGAGTTTCCCCGCCTTCGGGAACGCCGTGATCGTGCCGCGTCGACCCTCTCCGGAGGCGAGCAGCAGATGCTGGCCATCGCCCGAGCGCTGATGGGCCGGCCGGGTCTGCTGTTGCTGGACGAACCATCCCTGGGTCTGGCGCCAAAACTCGTCCGCGAGGTTTTCGCGACTCTGGAACGACTTCGGGACGGGGGAATGACGATTTTGCTGGTCGAGCAAAACGCCCGGCTGGCCCTGAAACTGGCCAGCCGGGCGTATGTCCTTGAACGGGGAGAGATCGTCCTGACCGGCCCTTCCGCCGCCCTATCCGTCGATCCGAAGGTCCGGGCGGCTTACCTGGGGGCCTTGCCTGGTGGTTGAATCGCCTCGGTGGGTCTATCAGAATGAGTCGGCGGAGACGACCTCATTACCATTGATGGTGCCCAGCGCCCGCCAGGCTTGGAGGTTGATTGAGTTTTTGAAGAACCGGACGCTGCCGTCGCCGAACAACCCATTCACTCCGCCGGGGTGGAAGCTGCGGGCGGTAACGATCGAGAAGGTCGGTCCTCCGTCGTCCTCGTCCTCCGAAGTAAAGTCGGTATCGACTGGAGGATTCCCATTGGGGGCCTTGGTGTTCGGCGGCAGGGCGGTGGTGAACCCATCGTAGAACGAGTTTCCGTTGACCCAGCGAGTATGCCCCTGCGCCGGGGCCCGCCCGCAGCCGGTGGCCGCGGCCGTCAGAACGTTGAGCGCGGAGGCGAGGTCCGGTGAGGCCAGGGGGATCGCCAGGGCGGCCGGGACGACCGACGGACAATCGTGATAGGCCTGGGTATACGCTTTGACTTCGGCCGACAGCAGCGACTGCGAAAGGCCATCAGTGAAGGCCGCCAGGGGGCGGCTGGCGTTGGCCTGGAAGGCACCCCGGTTCTGAGGACCTCCCGCCATGAAGGTGTACCAATCCCCCACGTTCCACGGGTAGTTGGAGATCCCGTAGGTTGAGACCACCCCCGCGGCGCTGGTGCTGGTGAACGGGTCCGAGTGGATTTCGCTCGGGCAGTTGAAGGTCGCGATCGTCTGCCTCGCCGCTGTGGAATTCATCAGGCTGCTCGTCGGCTGCGTGTAATTGATCGCGTTGTAGAGCGAGGATTGCTCCAGGAACGGCGCGACTCGGGACGAAACCCCCCACTGCGATTTCCAGGTCACGGTGCCCCCGGTGATCTGGAGAACCTGTTGCGGCGGCAAGGAGCCGTTGCTTGACTCATAATTCATCATCGCCAGGCCGAGTTGCTTCAAGTTATTGGTGCATTGAGCCCGCCTGGCCGCCTCCCGAGCCGCCTGCACCGCCGGCAGCAAAAGACCAATCAGGACGCCGATAATCGCGATCACCACCAACAATTCAATCAGGGTAAAACCAGGCCGTTTACGTCGCACGTCTTCCATCCCAATCTTGGGCCGACAACCCTCGCGGGGACCAACCGTCGAGGATTGAGACTCAGTCTCATCGTATGGGAACGATTATCCCGAACCAGCGAGCCCTTGCAAGAGGCTGGTTGGTGGTTGGATCAAACTTTCGGGCGTGAATGGCGTTATCGCTCGAAGGAGAGCAATCGCGGGATTCGGTCCTCGACGACCAGGAAGCTGCCGCCGAGGTGCCAGGACCCGAGGATCATGAGGCGGGGCGGCCCGGGTTCGTCGACGAGGGAATGGACGTGGCCGAAGACGACAAGGTCGGGAGCCGGCCGGAGGGTTTCGGCGTAAGCCCGGTAACGGTGGAGGTGGCGTTCCTCGTCCTGGGAACGATGGCCCGCGTTCTTGCGATCCAGGGCGCGGTCCAGGAGACCGGCCAGCGTGGCGGGAATGGCTGAAAATCCGGCGAGGAAGGCTCGACTCTCCATCCCCGCCTTCCAGGCCGAGCGGGCGCCCAGATTGTGGCCGTGAACCAGATGAAGGCGGAGGCCCGAGACCTCCAGTTCCCAAGGCTCCGCGACGAGCCGCGCGCCAAGGACCCTGGCGTAAAAGGGGCCGAGCCAGGTGTCGTGATTGCCTAGCAGAATGGTCAGCTCGCCACCGCGAGCCCGGTAAGCGGCCAACGCTCGCATGCCGTCGCAAACGTTGGGATCGAGATGCCGTTGTCGAGCGGCGAACCAAAAGTCGCAAAGGTCTCCGACGATTGTCAAAGGGTCGTGGGGGGCCAGGGCGTCAACGAATCGGGCGAAGCGTCTTCCGCGGTCAGGACGGTCGAGTCGCAGGTGGACATCACTGGCAAAATAGGCGGGCATTGGCGGTCAGGCGGCTTCCCAGGGGAAAAGGATGGGGGCGGACAAAGGCCGGGCACGCCGACCGGGCTGGATGAGAGAGGGGATCGAGGGAAGCTCCTGAGCCGCCGCGTGCAGGCGAGCCCGTCGTCCGGCGGCCCTCAGCGCGTCGCGAGCGGCGGCCAGGGCCAAGGGCGGGCGATTGCACTGGCGGCTCAGGTGCAACAGAATCACGTGGCGGACCGCCTCGGGATGGGAGCGGCTCAACACCGCCGAGATCAATGCCGCCCCCTGGTCATTGGACAGGTGGCCGCGATCGCCGAGGTTGCGGGCGATCAGGTAGGGCGACCGACCGGACTGTCGCTGAAGGTCGATGTCGTGGTTGAACTCGATGGCCAGGAGATCGGCATCGGCGAGGGCGTCGGCGGTGGCGTCGGTCCAGGAACCGGTGTCGGCCGCGTAGCCGAGGGCCGCCCGCCGGCCGCGTCTCGCGGAAGACCCCTCGATGCGAAACCCAAAACAGGGGCCGCCATCGTGGCGTAGCGGGAATGGCTCGACGCGCAGGCCGTTGGGGGCGAGGAAGGGTTGAGCCTCGTAAGTCCGCACCCGATCCGCCCGTTCCAGGGCGGCGAATCCGGCATGACGGCTCAGGGAGGCCCGATGCCCCTCGTGGCAATAGAGGGGGACGCCCAACCGGGCCATGAGCCTCAGCGAGGCGTCGGAGACATGGTCGCCGTGGGTGTGGGTCAGGAGCACTCCGGAGACGCGGTCCCACGCCGAGCCGATGAGTTCGAGTCGAGCGGCGAGGGACCGGGGCCCCAGGCCCAGGTCGATCAGGAGCCCCGAACCGCCAGCGTGGACCCAGGACGCATTCCCACCCGAGCCGCTGGCCAGCGTCGCGAACTGCAAGGGCATGGGCTTGGATCCGACTTGGGCGCGGAGAGTGGCGGCCGGAGGCATCCCTTCGCCCGGGCCGTTCCGAGCGGAATTTTAGGAGGATTTCTCGGGTCGGGCAAGACGGGCCGCGTCCGCCCGTGTAAGGTAAGCCGAGGGAGGACCGGGAGGGCCGGCTTTTGTCGAGAGTGATCCCCTCAACGCATCCGCTAGTCGCCGCGAAATTGGTGGGCCTGCGCGCCCCGGGCACCCCTCCGGCCGAGTTTCGGTCGTTGGTCCGCGCCCTGGCGACCTTGATCGCCGTGGAGGCCACCTCCGACCTTGCCACCCGCGGTGTCGCGGTCCCCACCCCCCTGGGAACCGCCAATGGTCGAGAGCTGGTCGACGTCATCGGCATCGTACCGATCCTGCGTGCCGGCCTGGGGATGGCCGAGGGAGTGCTTGACCTTTTGCCGGATGCCGAGGTCCGCCACCTGGGTCTGTATCGAGACGAGACGACCCTGGAGCCTCAGGAGTATTACCACCGGGCCCCAGGCCATTGTCGGATGACGCTCGCCCTGATCGTGGACCCGATGCTAGCGACCGGGGGGTCGGCCGTGCATGCCTGCGAGGTCGTGCGAAGTTGGGGCGTTTCGAGGATCAAAGTGTTGTCGCTGATCGCCGCGCCGGAAGGGATTGGCCGGCTGGGAGCGGCTTGCCCGGACGTGTCGATTCATGTCGGGGTCATTGACGAACGGCTCAACGATGTCGGGTTCATCCACCCCGGCCTCGGCGATGCCGGAGACCGCCAGTTCGGGACATACGACTCGTGAGGGCCGTCGACCTGATCCGCAAAAAGCGGGACGGGGGCACCTTGACGCCCGAGGAAATCGGCTGGCTGATCGCCGCGCCAGAGGTGCCCGACTACCAGTGGTCGGCCCTCTTGATGGCGATCGTCTGGCGGGGGATGAACGAGGCTGAGACGGTTGCTTTGACCGAGGCGATGCTTCACTCCGGGACGGTGGTTGACCTGTCGGGCATCGCTGGGCGGAAGATCGACAAGCACAGCACCGGCGGGGTGGGAGACAAAACGTCGTTGATCCTGGCGCCGATCGCCGCGGCGTGTGGGGTGCCGGTGCCGATGGTCTCGGGTCGCGGCCTGGGGCATACCGGCGGGACCCTCGACAAGCTGGAGTCGATCCCGGGTTTCCGTACCAATATAAACCTGAGGCGTTACCGGGAAGTGCTGGAGCAGTGCGGTCTCGTCCTGGCCGGACAGACCGCCGAGATTGCCCCGGCCGACGGCCGCCTCTATGCCTTGCGGGACGCGACGGCGACGGTGGAAGCGATTCCGCTCCTCGCCTCGTCGATCCTCTCCAAGAAGCTGGCCGAGGGGATCGACGGGTTGGTCCTGGACGTGAAGGCCGGCAACGGGGCATTCCTGCCTCCCGAGGAGGAAGCCCGAGAGCTGGCTCGAACTCTCTGCCAAATCGGGCGGAACCTGGGTAAGTCGGTCGTGGCCCTGCTGACGAGGATGGACCAGCCGCTCGGCAAGGCCGTGGGCAACGCGGTTGAGGTCGCTGAAAGTCTGGCTTGCTTGCGGGGCGAGGGGCCCGCCGACCTGATGAAGCTTTCGCTGGAGTTGGCCGCCGAGATGGTGCTGATGGGTGGGGTCGCCGGGACGATCCATGAGGCCCGCGAACGTTGCCAAGCAACGATCGTCGACGGCTCGGCTCTGGACCGGTTTCGCCGAGTGATCGAGGCGCAGGGGGGCGATCCCCGGGTGGTGGACGATCCCCAAAGGTTGCCGCAACCCAGTCGGTCGGTCGACGTGCTGTCGCCACGCTCCGGTTACGTCCAGAAGCTGTTCGCCCGGCCGATCGGCCTCGCGACGATGAAGTTGGGGGCGGGGCGATCGCGGATGGACTCGCCGATCGACCCGGCCGTGGGAGTCGTCCTTCATCGCAAGGTCGGGGACGCGGTCGTGGCCGGGGAACCGCTCTGCACCTTGCTGGTCAATGACGAGACGCGGTTCGCCGAGGCGATGACCTTGATTCAGGACTCCTACCTACTGGGGGACGAACCGGTCATTCCGCCCCCCCTTATCTTTGAACGGATGGGGGAGCCGTGATGCGCCGTTGGCGTTGGGCGGCGCTGGGTTTGGCGAGTCTTGTCGTCGGGGCGGGGGCCACGTCGTCGGTTTCGTTCTCCTCCGACAAGTTGCGAGGATTGGCGGGGATCGCGGCGATTTTGGGGTTGGCCATGGCCCTTTCGGAAAATCGGCGGGCCATCCGGAGACGAACGGTCATTTGGGGCTTGGTGTTGCAGTGGGGATTTGCGCTGGTGGTTCTGCGGTCGGCTCGCGGGCGACGGGCCTTGGAGGTGGCTGGCAAGGTGGTGGAAACGGTCCTGTCCTGCGCCAGTGAAGGGGCGGCGTTCGTTTTCGGGCCGAAGTTGGTCGATCCGGACGGCCCCGCGGGGTTCGTGTTCGCCTTTCGGGTCTTGCCCACGGTGATCTTCATCTCGGCCCTGTTCGCGGTGTTATATCATCTGGGGATCATGCAGTGGGTCGTCCGGGGATTCGCCTGGGTGATGCTTCGGCTGCTGGGAGCGAGCGGGGCGGAGTCACTGGATGTCGCCGCGTCGCTCTTCCTGGGACAAACCGAGGCACCGCTGACGATCCGCCCGTTCCTGCCCAAGATGACGCGGTCGGAACTGTTGACCGTGATGACGGCGGGGATGGCGCACGTATCGGGGGGCGTGATGCCCGCTTATATGCATGCCGGGGCCGACGCCAAGTTGCTGTTAACGGCGGTCATCATGACGGCTCCTGGGGCGATTCTGCTGGCGAAGATCCTCATTCCCGAGACCGAGGTTCCGGAGACGCTCGGTCGGTTGGAGGCCGACGCGATGCCCCGGGACGCCAACCTGCTCGATGCAGCGGCGCGGGGGACTCGCGAGGGGCTGGGCCTGGCGCTAAATATCGCCGCGATCTTGATCTCCTTCCTGGCGCTCATCGCCCTCGTCGACCGCATGCTAGGGGCTTTTGGTTGGACCCTGGCGGCTTTGCTGGGGGTCTCCTTGGCCCCGGTGGCGTGGCTGTTGGGTATCCCCTGGCGGGACTGCCGGGCGGTCGGCGGCCTGCTGGGGACCCGCATGGTGCTGAACGAGTTGATTGCCTTCGACGCCCTGGGCAAACTCAAGGGTCAGTTGGACCCCCGATCGTTCTCGGTGGCGACGTTCGCGTTGTGCGGTTTCGCCAACCTCAGTTCGATCGGCATCCAACTCGGCGGCATCGGGGCGCTGGCTCCGGGACGGACCGGCGACCTGGCCCGGTTGGGGCTTCGCGCGTTACTGGCCGGCACCCTGGCGAACTACCTTTCGGCGTGCATCGCGGGGATTTTGCTGTGAATGCGGGTCTTTCTCTTTGGGAACGGGCGACGGAGGCCGCCGAGGTGGTGCGGGCCGCCGTGGGTCCGATCCCTCCACTGGCGCTTGTGCTGGGCTCGGGGCTCGGGTCGTTGGTCGAGGGGATGACCGATCGGGTCGCTCTGCCCTTTGCCGAAATTCCCCACCTGGCCCAGACGTCGGCCGAAGGACATGCCGGAAATGTCGTGGTCGGAGGGCTGGGGTCGACACGGATTCTCATTCTTCAGGGCCGCCTCCATCATTATGAGGGGCACGACTCGGATGCCGCGACCTTCCCGATCCGCGTCCTGGGCCGGCTGGGGGTCAAGACGGTGATCCTTACCGCGGCGGTGGGGGGTATTCGGTCTGATCTCAACCCCGGCGACCTCGTGGTTCTCAGTGATCACCTTAACCTCTTGGGCGCTAACCCATTGCGAGGACCCAATGACTCGCGGTTGGGCCTTCGGTTCCCGGACATGACGGAGGTCTATTCGCCCCGGCTCCGGGCCATCGTGGCCACCGAGGCCGTGCGTCGTGGGATGAACGTGAAGCTGGGTGTGTATGCGGGCGTCCCCGGACCGAGTTATGAAACCCCGGCCGAGGTCCGGATGTTGAGGACTTTGGGCGCCGACGTCGTGGGGATGTCAACCGTGACGGAGGCGATCGTGGCCCGTCATGAACGGATGGACGTGCTGGGGATCGCTCTGGTCAGCAACGCCGCGGCGGGTCTGACCGGTCGACCGATCGGCCATGAGGAGGTGCTGGAGTCGGGGCGTCGAGGGGCGTCCGGGCTCGGGACGCTCCTGGAAGGAGTCGCGGCGAGAGTTATGGCGTCCACGCCTCCACTGACGGGGTCGTGAAGCCACATACGGCCATTCCAGGGCGAATGACTTACGCCAGGAACAAAAGTTCCGGGATGGGACCGCGGGCGGTGACCGAGCCGTCGGGGTGGGGCTCGGCTGGAGTGGTCCAGGTCGGGTCGAACTCTTGAGGCATGGCCCGCAAGGGGACCAGCCGACGGCTGCGGGCATCGAACTGGACGGCCACGCCTATGAACTTGCGCCCCTCGGATTCCATCAAGGTGGCGACGGTCAGGGGGAACAGCTCGATCCGGTCTCGCTGCTGCCCGGCGGGAGTTTGCGTATAAAGCATGGATCGGCCTCGGGAGGAGGCGATGGGGCCAATGCGACATCGGCCGCCCACGCCTCACGGGCCCATCCAGGACCCGCCGAGGCGTCGTATCGAACATCTTAGAAAAGCGTCGCTTCGGATGTCAACGGCCCGCGAGGAGGAAAATGGTCGATCGGCGGTGACAATCTCCCGCCTCAAGCGTTCCCTAACGAGAGACGGGGCGTAGGGTTAAACCCACGCCCCGTTGCATGCTTGGAGATCGGGTTTGTCAGGCGAAGAGTTCGGAAATGACCTTGCCGCCGTCAACGATCTTGAGGGGACGACCCTGGGGGCTCAAGTTCTCCTTGGCCGGGTCGATTTTCAGCGACTGGCAGAAGGAACGAAGCAGGTCATTGACGGCCACGGGGTGATCCTTCACCTCCGAGCCATCGGGCGAGGAAGCGCCCACGACCTGACCACCGCGGATGCCGCCACCGGCCAGGGCGACGTTGAAAACCCTGGGGAAATGGTCACGGCCGGCGTTGGGGTTAATCTTGGGCGTTCGGCCGAACTCGCCCATCCAGACAACCAGGGTCTTGTCGAGCATCCCTCGTCGCTTGAGGTCGGAGACCAGGGTCGCGAAGCCAGGGTCGACGATCCCCGCGAGCTTGCCGACGGCTTCGTGGTTCTTCTGGTGGGTGTCCCAGCCTCCCATGCGGACCTCGACGAACGTAACACCCGTTTCAACCAGGCGTCGAGCGAGGAGACAGCCTTGCCCGAACGCCGTTCGGCCGTAAGCGTCCCGCAGAGTGGAGTCTTCACCCTCCAGGTCGAACGCCTTCATTCGAGGCGAGAGGATCATGCTGGACGTCTGTCGGTAGAGCGTGGCGTGTTCCTTGACGCGATCGGCGCCTCCCCGAGCGGCGAAGCCCACGCGTTCCAGACGGTTCAGCAGGCCCATCCGCCGCCCGAAGCGGTCCGACGGCACGGCCGAGACGACGTTGGCCGGCGGCTTGAGTGGGTCGTTGACCTGGAACGGTTCGTAGCCCGCGCCCAGGATGCCGGCTCCGTGGTTCAGACCGCTTCCGCCGATGGAGACGATGTGCGGCAGGTCGAAGTTTGGGTCGCCCAACTCGGCGGCGACCACCGAGCCGAAGCTCGGGTGCTTGACCGTGCCGCTGGGCGAGTATCCTGTGTGAAGCTGGTAGGCGGCTCGCTGGTGATTGCCTTCCTTGTTGGTCATCGAGCGGATGATCGCCACCTCTCCCATGACCTTGGCCAGTTGCGACCAGCCCTCGGCGATCTGAATTCCCGAGACGGCGGTGTCGACCGCCTTGGTTTCGCCGCCGTGGTCGGTGCCCGGCTTGGGGTCGAAAGTTTCGAGCTGGCTGGGTCCGCCGTTCATCCAGAGCAGGATGCAGGCCATCTGATTTTTGCGCAGTTCCTCGGCGTGGACGGCCATCAAATCGGTGAAACTGAGTGACGCCAGGCCGGCCGCGCCGAACCCCACGCCCCTCAAGAACCCGCGACGGCCCAGGACCCCCTGGCCGTTGACCGCGACGTCCACGATGGTTTTCGTTTGCATCGTCGTATCCTGGAAAAAAGGGGGTCGGTGTGTGAAACCGTGGCCGTCTGCCCGGAGCATACGCGGGTGGGAGGGATGGGGACTCGGCGGATGGCGACATGCGAGCCATCCGCCGTCCCAATCAATGCTCAACGTCGGCTGAGGAATTCGGTGGAGTTGACCAGGGTCCAGAGGATGTCCTCGAAGCAAACCTTCCGGTCGAAGTGGCAGGCGGTGAGATGCCGGTCGCAGACCTCGACCTCGCGAGTCGAGGGGCGACGGGCGAGGACGCGGAGGTAGACCGCTTCCAGGGCCGACTGGTTGTCCGGGTGGCTGTCCAGGATTTGCCCGAGCATCGTGCCGGGACGAGCCTCGATCGCCCGGTTGAGCGCCTGGCCGTTCATCAGAAACAACGACTGAGGGATGGTGCCGGTCACATCGTCGACGGGGGTGGAGGGATCAACGCCGAAGAGGGTGTTGAACACGTTTCGAGGGCTATTGCGGAGAAAGGCCGCCGCCTTGGGCATTCCCTTCGCACCCGCCGCCTTGGCCAGCCTCGCCGCGCCCGGTCGGGGAGCGTCCATCGGGGCGTCGAGGGCCTGCGAGAGAACGTCAAGGACCTGGTCGGACCGGAGTCGCCCGGCGACGTTGGCGGCAAAGGGAACCTTGCCCGCGCTCGAGCCGGAGGGGCGGAATTCTCTCTGATACGCCTTGGTCTTCAGGATCGTGCGATAAAGCCAGTGGACGTCATAACCACTGTCACGGAACTGGGTGGCCAAGGCCTCCAAAACCGCCGGGGCCGTGGCGACGCGGTCCGGGCCCATGTCGTCGACCGGGTTGACGAACCCTTCGCCCAGCAAAAGGCCCCAGGTCCGGTTTACGAAGGACTTGGCGAACCACGGGTCGTCCTTGCTGGTGATGTACGAGGCGATCAACTCGTGACGGCGCTCGGACGAGAGCTTGGAGGGCGGCTTCTCCTGTCCAACCGAGGCGAGGAAAAATCGAGGCTCGACGGGGATCATCTTTTTGGGGTCGGCCTTGTCGGGCATGGTGTACTTGGGGACACCTTTCATTGTGACCTGGAAGATCCTCGGGGCCTTTTTGACCGGCTTGGCCTTGGCCTTTTCGCCCTTGGCCTCTTCCTTTTTCCCGTCCGCCGAGGTTGGCTCGGGCTTGGCCTCGTTGGCGGGCTTGACGACCTGGAGGCGGGAGCCGGCGAAGAACGCGGCGAATTCGTGAAACTGCTCACGCTTCCAGGAGTCGGTCGGGTGGTCATGACACTCGGCGCACTGGATCTGGATGCCCATGAAGATCCGGGAAACTTCCCCGGCGAGTTCGACGGGCTTGGCGTCGTGGGCGGCGGTGAGGGTCGTCGCTCCATCCTCGCCGATGATGCCCGTGGCGGTGATGAGGTTCGTGGCCACCTTGTCCCAGGGGATGTTTTTGGCGTATTGGTCGGCGAGCCAGTCTTCCAGGATCGGAAACCGGACCTGGTTCAGATTTTCGTTGGTGGCTCGGAACTTCATGACGTCTCGCCAGAAGCGGGCCCAGTTCCGGGACGCGTCTCGGCCATCGACCAGGTGGTCAATCAAGCGGGCCCGCTTGTCGGCGGAGTGATCGCGACGGAACTCCAACGCCTGGGACGGGGTCGGGAGAACCCCGGCGACATCCAGATAGACGCGTCGGAGAAATTCCTCGTCACCGGCAAGGGGGACGGGAGTGGTTTTGACCTCAGCCAGGTAATCCGCCAGCAAGGCGTCGACCCCGGCGGCGTCGAGGCCCTCCGTCGCGGTCGGGCTGACTGAGCGAACCGGCTTCGTGGCGTCGGAGGAATTGATCGCGGACTCGGCTGCTGTCCCATGCCGGACCAATCCGGCGGAGACCAAGCCCAGCAGGCACAACCCTCGCAATCCCCAAATCCTGATCATGATCGTGCCCCATGTTGGACCAGTGGCCAGGTCGCCAACTTTCCCGACCATCCCTCTACTGCTCGATTAAACCCCAACAGCGTCAGCCGGTTCCGCGCCGGCGGGAAATTTTCTCGGGAACGGCGTTCGGCTGAACTGAGAAAGGGGTTGGCGGGCCGTGAGGGCCATCATTACCATTACGGGGCCTCGACGCGGAAAAATCGGGTCCCGAGCGATCTCCCCCATGAAGCGTCCCGCCTTGGTTTTCGATTTTGGAAATGTTTTGGCCTTCTTCGATTACAACCGTGCCGCGACGTCCCTGGGTCGCCCCCGGGGCCTTGAAGGGGCGGTTCTTCTGTCCCGGATGCGGGAAGGCGGATTTGTCAGTCACTTGCGAGAGTTTGAAGCCGGACGCCTCGATTTCCAGACGTTCGCGACGAAGGTGACGTCCAGGGTCGATCTGCAGGTGGGGCACAACGAATTCGAAGCGGCCTGGTGCGATATCTTCACGCTGAACGACCCGGTTGTGCAGTTGGTGGCGGAGTTGAAAGGCGAGGGCTATACCCTGGTTCTCGGGTCGAATACCAACGATCCACATGCCCGACACTTCCAGACCCAGTTCGCCGAGGCGTTGGCCCCCTTCGACCGTCTGGTGCTGTCTTACGAAGTGGGCCACGTGAAGCCGTCGGCCGAGTTCTACCTGGCTTGCGCCCAGGCGGCGGGCCAGCCGCCGGGCGATTGTGTGTTCATTGATGATCTGCCTGAGAATGTCGAAGGGGCCAGGGTGGCCGGTCTGCAAGCCTTGCTTTTCCGGGACGTCGTTCAATTGCGACGGGAATTGCGGGATCTCGGGGTTGTCGTATCCCAGGGTTCAAAATCCGCGGGGATTCGGCCCGAGGGTATTTGACAAGCCGGCGCCGCGGGGAAGACTCAGGTTGAACCGCGCTCGGCGTTCCGACGTCGGCCGCTGGATTCGCCCCCTCGACTCCCCTCCCCGATGCCCACCCTCCGCGAATCCCGGTCACGCCTTGCCGACGCACTCGTAAGGAATGCGTTCCGACAGTGGGCGATGTGGTGATTCCGCCACATTCGTCACTCGGTTCAACGCCTTTCCCTCTTGCGAGAGAGTTGACAGTCAACGAAGGGTGCGGTCATGATCGAATTGACTAGTTGAGTCAACTTGCTCGATGCGATCGCCCCCATCCCCCACGTCTCGACTGGGGGCCAGGGCGCCGTCACTCCACGCACGCGGTTCCGACCCAAAACAACCGAGACTGACCACCCAGGGTCCCTTCCCCCCGCCCGAACCGGGCGGTCATAGCCATGCCATGGCTGGGAACCGGGGCCCATACCTGGGATTATTAAGGGGAGTGAGTCGATGGCCAGCGACAAGAGGAAGGGCCAGGGTCCCACCCGACGACGAGTCTCGAAGCCTCTGGCGGACCTCACGGGGTTCGAGAGGCTGGAGCGACGCACGCTCCTGACGACTAGCCCCACGTCGCTGGCGACTTCGGCCGCGCTTCAGGGCGGGTTTAGCTCGCTGGTGGCGACCCCCTATGCCACGGCCGATACAATCCCTCCGAAGATCACCAATGTCTCGGCGACCGGACGGATCATCTTCATCCAGTTTAGCGAGGCGATGAACCCGTCCACCATCAACACCGGCACGGTGGCCCTGTTGAGGCAGGACGGAACTGACCTGCTGCTCACCCCCGGCGTCGGTTTGACGTACAGCACGACTGGTAACTCTGCGGTCATCGACCTGTCGAGCCTACCTCAGACGGCCCTGCCCACCTCATCCTACACCGTGGTCGTCAGCGGCGACGCGACCGACACCTCGGGCAATCATCTGGACGGACTCTATCAGGGCTATTTTCCCTCGGGCAACGGCGTGGCCGGTACCCCGTTCTGGGATAACCTGGGAACCATCACGCTGACGGCCCCCGTCGTCACTGGGCTCTCGATTGCCGCCGGCTCCGACAGCGGCGCGATCGGCGACGACAATACCGATATCACGACGCCGGTCTTCCAGGGGACCGTTCGGGCCAATTTCCCGCAGGCGACCGCCGGACTAGTGGTCGCCGTTCAGTTTTCCGGTTATCAGGCGAATAATCAAACGACCCTGAGCACCGGCGCGAATGGTCGGGGCATCAGCGGCTCGCCCGATTTCACGGTGGTGACCGACGCCAACGGCTTCTTTTCGTTCCAGGCGCCTCGAGCTTTGCCCAATGGTTCGCAGAGCGTCACTCTTGTCGTCATCGGTCAGAACGACCAGCCGAATGCTCCGGCCAACTCCGGGCTGTCCTCGACCATCAGTCTGAATTTCCGGGTCGACACCACGACTCCCTACATCGAGAACGCGTCCATTGCCAATGGGGCGTCCATCTCGGCACTCAATTCCTTGTCGCTGTTCGCGGTGGATCCGGTCTACGCGTCGACCCCATTCCTGGCGGTCCCAACGTCGCTGAACTTCCCAGCACTTGAGACCGGCGCGGCCGACACGGTTACGAACTACGCGCTGTACAACGCAGGTCTGGACGGAGTTCCAGGCACGGCCGACGATGTTGATTACTCCAGCTACATCCAGACGGCCAACTACGTCAACACGACCAACCGGGTCAAGTCTGATGATCCCTACACCGGACGAATCGACCTCACCTTCGCGACGGGTCTTCCTTCCGGAACTTACTTCTTCGTCGCCAAGGGTGTCGGGGGAGGAGGCCCCTTCGGCCTGGCGACCGCTCGTGGCCTGAGCGACTATGCCGGCAACCCGCTGGATAACCGGATCAACCAGCCTTCTCAGGATTTCGTCACCTCGTTCACGCTTCAGCCGACGCCGGTCTATGTCACCAATTACCAGGCCATCAGCAACGATGCCTTCGGCCGTTACCAAGCCAATGGCACAAATGGGCTGATCTACAACCCCGCGGCCCAAATCATCGGCAACGGACCCAAAGCGGTCTATGAGATCCCGAACCAGGCCACCGAACCTCAGGCTCGGGCCGACGCCCCGCCTTATGGGATCGTCTTCGACTTCTCCAGCCAGTTAGACCCCAGCACGGTTAACAACCAAACCATCCAATTGCAGTATTCACCCGATGGGGTCTTCGACGGGGCGGGCAACGACTCCACTTTCCTCACCACGACGACAGTGTCCCTCGGCTCGTCGATCAGTGGATCGGTCTCGGGTCAGCCGGGCTTCGATAACCGCCTGACCTTGCTGGTCGACTCCTCGACACTCAAGGCGGGCCACTACCGAGTGGTGATTGCCAACATCGGATCCCAGACGCTCCGAGATATCTACGGCCAGGCGCTTGACGGCGAGTTCATCGGGTCTCAGAACGCGGCCGGGGCCTACCAGACGCTCTTACCCGACGGGTCGATCCGCTACGGATTGTCGGGCGACGCCCAGGCTGGCGGTGGCTTTACCACGGGATTCCTGGTGGTTCCCACGGGCAACGTTCTGTTCGCCCGGGCGGACTACACCAGCTACAGTGTCACCAGCCCGAGTTCCTCGACCTACCCCAATGGCAGCTATACCCAGCCATTCCAGGTCCTGGCGCCCCAGGCGACCACCACGGGCTTGAACAATGGCAACCTGAACGACCCCTCGCTCAACGGCTACGACCCCAACCAGGACCGGGCCCAGATTCAGCGGTTCGCCCCCTCGGCCTTCTATGCCGCTCAGGTGCTTTCGGCCAAGGGTCCCGTTGTCATTCAAGCGTTGCCCTCGCAGTTCAACACCACCCAGGATTTCACCTTCAACCTGCCTCCTCGGGTGGTCAACGGCGTTCCACTCGACGGCAGCGCCTCGGTCCCCTACAACACGACCTTGATCTTCCAGGCCGGCGCGGTGGTGCGGCTGTTCAATGCCTCGCTGTTTGCCCAGAACCAGGGGACGGCCATTCAGGCCTTGGGTACGTCCAACCGGCCGGTGATCTTCACCTCCTTCAACGACACCTCGATCGGGACGGCCTACACCGGACAGGATCCGCACGGCGGCGACTGGGGCGGTGTGGTTTACCGCAACTTCGACCAGAGCGGCGTCGCGGTGAAGAACGCCACCCCGTCCCAAGCTCGTGACGACCGATTCCCGATCGATGGGTTGCTCAAGGGCGCGAACGGGGGCATCGCCCGGGCGGGTGAGGATGACGCGCTCTCCATCCTCAACTTTGTCCATCTGTCCTTCGGCGGTGGACCGGTGCCCCAAACACTCGGAACGCTGGGCAGCGGCTACGACGTGGTCGAACTGGTCAACAGCCGCCCAGTGTTGACGAATCTGGTCATCGCCAATAGCGGAACGACGAGTTCCTCGTCCGGGGCCACGGTCGCCCAGGCGGCCGTCGGGGCCGACTTCGACTCGTTCCGCGAGGACGCCGTTGCCCGCGGTCCTTTGCTGCGGAATGACAGCTTCGTCAACAACAGCATCAACGGCGTTCTGCTCCGCGCTCAGGCCAACGGTGCGGTCGAGCAAACCAATGCCATCTACTATGCGAACAACCCAACCTCCGCCGGGGGCGATCGCAACTTCGTCTTCGACGACCCGCTCCCCTACGTGGTGGCGTCGAACTTCCGCCTGGGAACCGAGTTCCAGTTCGACTCAAACAACGCCGAGTTCGTGGTCTCCAACCGGACCTATATCCAGCCGGGGATGCTCTTCAAGTTCGAGCGAGGCGCGGGCCTCGACGTCGACCCACTGGACGGCAGCGCCAGCTACTGGGCCGGCCAGGCCCTACACACGGGCGGCGAGGTCGATCGACCGACCAGCCTCAACATCGGCGACCGGAACTACATCATTGGTTACGACGCCAATCACAACTACGCGCCGCTGAACCCTGACGGGTCGGTCAACTCGCAATTCCTGCCCGATTCGGCCAACGACGCCCGTGTGCTGTTCACTTCGTTCTACGACGACAAGGCGACGACCACCTACACCAACCCCGCGACGGGGGTGGTGACGACCATTGTGCCGGCCAACGACACAGCCAACCTTACGCTGGGGGGAACCCGCCCGGTACCTCCGGGCTTCGAGCCTTCGCCGGGCAACGTGCCCGACGTGGCTCGTTGGGGTGGCATTAGCCTCAGGTCCGGTGTTCAGGGAATCATCAACGACGCTCAATTCCAGTACGGCGGCGGCTCGGTCAACACCCTCGATGGAACCATCACTCAGCGTGCGGTCCTCAACTTTCAGGACTCGCAGGGCATTTTTACTTCGTTCTTCGACCCGGTCAATCCCGACGCCCTCATCGGCGGCACCGGCACTCACGTGATGGTGACCAATAACAACTTTTACGACAACACCGATACGCCGATCGGGATCGACCCTGACGGATTGCTTGCCGCCGACCCCCTCCGCCCGCTCCTCTCGGGCAAGCCGTTCATTCGTGGCAACGTCCTGCAGAGGAACGACATCAATGGCCTGGGGATCGTAGGCACGCCCAATCTGGGCAAGAATCTCGTTTACTTGTTCGAGGGCGCGAATCTCGACGTCAATTCCGTTTGGGATCAATCGGACATCACCTACGTCCTCCGTGGCACGATCGTCCTGGATGGAAAAGCGCCCAAAGCTCCGTCCTCGACCTTCTCGGCCGAGATTCAGCCGGCCGTCACTCTGACTGTCCAGAGTTCACTGGCCAATACCTTGCTTCCCGACGGGACGCGGATCGCAGTCCCCGGCGAATCCACGATTGTCAAACTCCTGACGATCGACGGATATTCTCCCCCGGTGTTCTCCCTCACCCAGACGACTGCGGCAACCCAAAATACGAACCTCTACGGGGGTGCTGGTTTCATCGTCGGGGTGGACAACGGCGTCGACCCGCCTACCGAGCCTCTGCTGGACGGGGGACTTGAGAGCCAGATCCGTTTTCTCGGTATCGGCGGGAATGAATCAACCGGCCAGTCTCGTGTGCCGGTCGTACTGACCTCATTGCATGACGACTCGGTTGGGACGACCGTCCGCGGCGTCACGATGAACCAGGCGGTTTACAACCCGACCAACTCGCCCGATCGGGTTTTGGTGCAGGCGCCGGCGGCCGGCGATGGCGGAGTCATTTACATCGGGGCGAACTCGCTCTTCACCTACAACCTGTTTGACAACCGCGAGGGCAGCCGTATCGACAACGTTGACCTGCGGTACATGACGCGGGTCGAGTATCAGGATGGCGGGATCGCCGATACCTTCACGAGTTCGACGAAGACCGACGGGAATGTTCTGATCGACGACCTGTTGGGCAACACACCGGCGACCCAGAACAACGCCCAGCGAAATTCCGCGATCACGAACTCCAATTTCTCCAACTTCAGCAACGTCGGGATCGTCGAGCACGCTGGGTTCGGCTCGATCATCCGCACGATCACCGAAAACGCCGACGGGACTTTCTCCGCCAGCGGGTATTCCTCGCCCCACATCAGCCCCACCTTCGGCGAAGAGGGCGGGACGCTCTACGTCGCGAACAACACGTTCAGTAACATCCCCATCGGAATTCAGATTCTCGGAACGTCTGATCCGGCGCAGCCCGACCTCACGCATCCGGCCTTCGTCGGATCCTCGAACCTCGTGGCCATCTACAACACGTTCTACAACGTCCCAACGGGAATCCAGGGGGCGGTTGGCAGCGGCGGTGCGGGCGGACCAGTGGGCTCCATCCTGGCGATGGACAACATCTTCAGCAATTCCACCACCGCTTCTCTGACCACCGCTCTCCAACTCCCGATGTTCAACGGAACTTATTTCTCAGGCATTATCGGGCAGAGCGCGGCCCAATACAATCTCTTCAACAACTCCCCCTTACCGGCCTTCACGGCCGCGTTCTCTGGCGGCCCCTCCGCTCCCACCCCGGCGATCACCGGCGATCCGTTGTTCGTCAACCCGGCGAACGGAGATTTCCAGCTCAACCAATTCTCCGCGACTGGTGTCCCATCGGCGGCCATCGACGCGGCCCGGAGCGAACTCTCCGGGTTCTTCGGCGGCCTACTTCAACCTATCGCCACCCAGCAGGCGGACATCCTGGCCACGCCCATCCGCAACGCGACCAATAACAGCAATGATGAGTCCTTCACGTTCCAGAGCGTCATCGGCAGCACGTCGCTAGTGGCGCTGGGGGGCCTGGCTTCCCGCACGTTCCTCGACCAGTTCATTGCGGTCCTGCCCGGTACGCCAGGAGCCTCGCCGGGCGTTGGCGGCGATGGGGCGGTGAACTGGTTCCTGCCCGTCGGCGGCGAGCGTGATCAGCGGGGCTTCCTCCGCCAGGACGATACCAACGTTCCCAACGTCGGGTTCGGTGCTCAGCCGTTCTTCGACCTGGGTGCCCAGGAGTATCGCCAGCTCTTCCCCCCCGAAGTCACCGCAGTCCTGGCCACTTCGGCCGCCAATCCCTCCGGTGTGAACCTTTACGCCGCCGGTCGAGTCGCCGGGTCGAACCAGACGCCCGACGCGATCGTGATTGCTTTCAACAAGCCGCTTGACCCGTCGACCATCAATACCTTGGACGTCCTGCTGGAAGGTTCGGCGGGGACCGGGAACTTCTCGGCACCGACGTTCATCAACCTTGCCGGCCGGCTGGCCTTTGACCCCTCGACCAACAGCCTGGTCATCACCACCGCCGGCCTGAATTTGACCAGCGATGAATATCGAGTCGTCCTTAAGGGCGTGGGCGCCAACGTCATCCGTGACCCTCAGGGCAACGCGCTGGACGGCAGGAACCTTGACCCGAACAACAACGACCCCAACACTAACCAACTCCCCCTGCCCTCCGGTACGGGACGACCTGGCAGCGACTTCTCGGTCACCTTCACCATAGACACGTCTGCCCCGGTAGTCACGCCGGGCTCGTTCATCCTGGCCGCCGCGAGCGACACCAGTGGTGGACTCGACATCACCTCGGTCAACACTCCGACGTTCACCGGCAACGTGACGGACGTATTCCCGCCGGCGAACGCTCGCCAGGGCCTGTCGGTCTTCCTGGATGTTGCCGTCAATGGCACCAGCGGCGACTTCAACTACTTGAACGTGGGAAGCGCCGTTACCGACGCCGCGGGCAACTTCTCAGTGACGGCCACCACTCCCCTTCCCGACAGCCCCTACAACGTCGGGCCCGATGGATTCCTGCCGCCGCCCTATACGGCCGACAACACCGGCTACTCGGTCGCCCGTATCCGTGTCTTCGACCAGGCCGGCAACATGTCGACCTTCAACGATCCCAACTCGTTGTTCAAGTTCTATATCGACACCACTCACCCTCAAATCACCGCGACGACCCCGACCATCGGCTCGCTGGATAGTCCGACCTCCACGACGCTCCACGTGACGTTCAACACCAGCGAGAACATCAACCCCAGCACCCTGACGGCGGCCTCGATTGGAATCGTCGGGCCGGACGGTTCGACACCCATACTGGCCCCGGGCAGCATTCAGATCGTCCCCCTCTTCACCGGGGGCGGGGCCGAGCAGATTAGTTTCGACATCACGGGGGCGACGGTCAACGGCGCCTACGGGATCTTCCTGGCCACCAGCGGGGCGAACGCCGTCAAGGATTTCGCAGGCAACACCCTGGTCGCCAACACCCCCGGCGGCTACGAGTTGTTCTTCAACGTCCAGACGCCCATCAACAACCGCATCCTCTGGGTGAGCGCCAACAACGGTTCGGATGCCGGGGATGGGACCTTCGCCACTCCGTTCCTGACCATCAACGAGGGGATCACCGCCGCTCGCCAGGGGGACATTGTCGCGGTCTTGCCGGGGCTCTACCAGGAAAACGTCATCCTCAAGTCGTTGGTCCAGGTGATCTCCGCCTCGGGCAACAGCACCGCCACCAGTTTCCTCCCAGGCAACGCGCTTCAAACGGTCATCCGTCCCGCTTTTTCTCAAGACACGGTTTTCCTTCCGACGGTGCTAGGCTACAACCTCGATAGTATCCCGACCGCTCCGACGGTCTTCTCGGGGTTCACCATCTCCTCGGTAGCCATCTCGGGCCTCACCACCATCGTTCCCAGTGGAACGGTCGGCCTGTCCTTGACGAACTCGCAGGTTCTGGTCCAGAACAATTACATCCTCGACACGGATTCGGGGGCGATCGTCTCCCCCTACTCGAATGGTCACTTCAACGCGACCTTCCAGAACAACGTCTTCGCGGGGAACAACGTCGGGTTGAATGTTTACGCCCCGAGCCTGACGATCGGCTCGCCGCCGGTCTACGTCATCAACAACGACTTCGTCTTCAACAACATCGGGATCTACAACAGCGTCACCGCCACGTCGGAAAAGTCGCTGAACATCACCAACAACATCTTCTGGCAGAACGACCGGGCCGGATTCGGTGGCGCGGCGATCGTGGCGACCGCCGAGAACAAGACGTTCATTCAGTACAACGACTTCTCCTTCAACCACAACGGGACCGCCACACCGGCCGACGACACCTTCGGAATCGGGACCGGCCTGGGGTTCAATCCCGTGACCTTGACGGCCACGCCCAACGCCCTGGGCAATTTCACCGCCGCCCCGAACTTCGTCGCCCCGCTCGACCCCCGGCCGAACTCCAACGGCCCCGCGGCGTTCCTGTCCTCGGCCAACTACGACCTCAAGGCCAACTCGCCACCCGTCGGCCGGGCCAGTGACGGCTTGGCCCCCAACTACGACATCCTCTACCGCCTGCGGAACAAGGGCGTCAACAACTCGATCCCGGTCGACATTGGTGCCTTCGAATATCAGGCCTCCACCGGCGGCACGACCTCGACGACCACCACCACGGGGGGGAGTTCGGGATTGGTCTCCTCCCTGGCGGTCACCGATTCGACGGCGACCTCGGCCGTCACCCCAGCCGTCACTCCGACGGTGACGGCGGCGTCTACCCCGGCGGTGGGCCTGGCACAATCGCTGCCGACCACGACAACCCCCACGCCGCAAGTGGTGACCGGAACCACTCACCCGAATGCTCGTCAGGCCCACCTGCAGGCGATCAGCCAGGCCCGCCTGGCCGCCCACATCCGCGCCCAGGCCGCCCTACAGGCCCGCCAGGAAGCCCGAGCCGCCCACCTCGCCCAGATTCACGCCCGGGCCACCGCCCGCAGGGTCTGAGAGATCCAGACTTGGGCGAATCGCCGCCCGGTCCCTACTTCGTCAAATCGTCCTCGGGCGGCCCTTACGGGCCGCCCGCTTCAGTTTGAGGCAGCATGAAGCGAGTCGGTCAAACGGAGTTCGCGGCGACTCTGCTGATGATCGCCTCGCTGGAGTCCCATAACTTTCGGGCCGCGGCGTCGTCACGGGCTTGAGCCGAGGGTGTGCTTTCCTTGCACTTGACGAAGAAACGTCCCGACAGGCCGGCCACTTCCGGGGAACTGGCCAGGTAGACAGTGGTCCGTGCCCCGGCCTCGGGATCGATGGCGGCGACCGACGCCAACCGCCGGAACACCCAGCCCAGAAACCCATTGCCCGCGACAAAATTCGTGGCGACAAATCCGGGATGAAGGCAGTTGGCCGTTACCCCAGACCCGTCCAACCGACGGGCCAGCTCTCGGGTAAAGAGGATATTCGCGAGCTTCGATCGTCCATAAACCCAGTAGCCGGAATAGCCACGACGGGCCTCAAGGTCGTCGAAGTCCAGACGCATCCCAAGGTGGGCCATTGACGCGACATTGATGACGCGGGACCCGGCTGTCGTCTTGAGCGTCTCAATCAGAAGTTCAGTCAATAGAAAATAGGCAAGATGGTTCAGGGCGAACGTCCGCTCGATGCCATCCACGGTCTCAGCGCGGCGGTCAAACATTGCCCCGGCGTTGTTAATCAGGACATCGAGTCGAGCGTGCCGTTCCTGAAACTCGCGGGCGAGTCTCCGAATCTCGGATTGCGACGAAAGGTCGGCGATCAGGTGCGTGACCGCGGACTGACCGGTCTCGCGTCGAATGCGTTCGACGGTCGCCTCGGCCTTGGCGGTGTCGCGGCCGACAAGTACGACGGTGGCACCCTTACGGGCGAGTTCGCGGGCCGTCACCTCGCCAATCCCCGACGTGCCACCCGTCACCAGGCAAACGTTTCCGTCCATCGCGATTTCCGCCCCCGTCAAAAGGTCCAAAACCTGCCACTCATTCATGGTAGGCCCGAAGCGCCGGCGGAGCGACCGGCGCTGGCCTCGGGTCTTCCACGATGAGCGTATCTCTCAAGGATAGGAAGAGCCGGAATCTCAACGACGGACGAGATTACCGGCGACGAAGCCGAGAAGACCCGTCAGGGCGACCCCGATGAGGGCCTGGACTCCCGAAAGGAGATGAGTCCATTCCCCCCCCGAGGCCAGTCCCGAGGCGGCGTCGCCGGAGGAGGCCATCGCCAGGAAACTGAAGACCAACAGATCCACGGGGTTGCGGGTCGTCACCGAATTGCCCTCCTTGATCCGGATCACGCCGCCGGTGACTCCGTACCAAAGGGCGAACACCAGGATGACCACTCCCATCGCGGCCAGGATGCGGGCGACACTTTCACCGTAGTCGCAGACCCATTCGACGATCTGGTCGCTGAGGAAATCGAATCCTGCGCCACCGGCCTCCCACCGTTGGCGGTTGGCCCACGCGGCTCGGAAGCGACGGCCCGCCTCGGCCTTCTGCATCCGTCGGCGGCGGCGATAGGCCCAGCTCGCGGCGTCGGGGTCTCCCAGTTCGGCGAAGGCTCGCTCCAACGAGAGATACCCCTTCCGGGCCTCGTCGTAATCCCCAGCCAGTTCCTCGCCGATGACACCGCCGAATTGAGCCTGGGAGATCCTGGCCCGATCCAACCGGGCGCCGCTGAGGTGGACGTGTGTCAGGTCGCAACGGGAAAGGTCCAGGCCTTGGAGCCTCGCTCCGCTGAGCGAGGCTCCGCCCAGGGCAACTCCCTCGATCACCGCGGCTCGCAGGTCGGCGTCTCGAAAAATCGCGCGGCGGCAGTCGGCCCGGCCCAGCGTCGCCCCAGCGAGGCGAGCCCGGGTAAAGTCGGCTTCCTGGAGATTGGCCTCCTTGAAGATGGTGCCACGCAAGTCCGCCCCAATGAGCGTGGCACCTTCGAGGTTCGCCCCCCAAAGGTCGGCCCGTCGCAGGTCGGCGCCATCGAGTGCCGCGTCGCGGAGATCAACGAAGCGTAGCGACGCCCCGCGGAGGTCGGCCTCTTCGAACAACGCCCGGCGAAGGTCGGCCCCATCGAGCACCGCGCGGCGGAGGTCGGAATTGGCGAGGTCGGCGTCTTGAAGTTCCGCCCGCTCCAGGATTGCCCGTCGCAGTTCGGCCCCTCCCAGGGCCGCCCCCTCCAGCCTCGCCTCGGGCAGTTCGACCGTGTTGAGGATCGCCCCGCGCAATCTCGCCCCTCGCAGGTCGGCCCCTTTCAGGGAAGGGATCCGGCGGGCGTCGGGCTCACCCTCCCCATTGCCGTGAGCGGTCAGGTCGAGCCCATCGAGCATCGCCCCCTGGCCATCCACGGCCGGAAGGACCAGACGGTTCGAGGGATGCTCGCCGACCAGCCGAAGGACGATGGCCGCCCGTTGCTCGGGCCCGCAAGACATCAGGGCCTCGAACGTCGCTGAAGAGGTCGGCGCGGCTCCTGCCGGCTCGGAGGAGGAGGTCACGGCGAGGGCGGCTCCACTGAGGGGCGATCGATGGGATTCACCCCGCTCCGTGTCGCAAGTCGGATACCATCAAGGGAATGCCTCCGGACCGCGTTGCGGTCATGGCCGTACCGACGATCTCCCGTTTCCAATCAGAACAACCAGTGGCCTTGTAGGTGGGAATCGCCGGGAGGCCCGTTGTCCTATGCTGGGTTCGGATTTTCAGACGACTGGGGGGAATCGACCATGACGGCACGTGAGCGAATTGGGGTGGCAGGACTGGCCGGATTCGTGGGAATGATGATCTCCGCGGCAGATCCCCCGGCTCAACCCTCCCCGCCCATCAACGCGCCAAATCCTTTCGAGCGGCTGGACCTGGAATTCCGGGATCTCTATGCCTCTGCTCGATCGGCCACGCTGGCGAAATTTGGCCCGATCGTCGTGGTCGACCGCGACGCTCTGATCCTGATCCACGAAGGACGTCGCGAGGTGGTGGCGGTCATCCCGCCGGTCTTCCACCAATGGAAATCCATCGCCCATGTGCCCTTGTCGCTGGAGGTGGCCCTGGCCTCTTGCGGCAACGGGCCGATCGACGCGGACCGCCTCTGCCGGCTTCGCTCACTTCGGTCCCGGATCGAGGACCTGGAGCGGGCCTTGGATGACGCCGGTTTCTCTCCGGAACGGGCGGCCCAGGCTAAAACCCTGGTGCAACGATCGGCCGCGTTCCTCGACGAAGTCCTGGCCAGTGGACGATCCGACTCCTCGGCCCTGAATCGAGTGACACGCGAGGCCGGACCGATCGCGATGGCGCTGGTCGGCGACGCGGCCCGCGCCGAGATTGATGCCTATCGTTCGCAACTCTCAACCTGGCGTCGTGTGTTGAACCAGGACCAATGGGCGAGTCTACGGGTCGTGGTCCGAGGCGTCGCGATGCCCCGCCGTCACAACACGGCGGTCCAGTTCTTCGCCAAGCTGCTGGACCTGCCGGGCGAGTCGCCTCGCCTGGTTTACGCCGAAGGGCTGGCCGACGAGGCCCAGGCTCTCGACCTTTTGGCGACCCATGCCCTCGACGGCGAACTCGGCCGGGCCTTCTTTGCCGACGACTCAAGGATGGAGTCGGACCTGCTGGGCAACGCCGCCGCGGCCTACCTTGATACCCTGGATCTCACCCGCTGACCTTGGTCGGTGTGAACATTTGTCGATCGGAGAAGGTGGGTAGCCTGGCTAACCGGCCTGGTCGATCTTCAATGCGTGGCGAGAGAGAATCTCAGCCCCGCTCTCGATGACCAGGTAATTGCGCTCGATCCGTATCCCGCCCTCGTTGTCGACGTACAAACCCGGTTCCAGTGTCACCACGTCACCGGCCTTGAGAATTTCGGAGGAGTTCGGGGTAAAGTAAGGAGGCTCGGGATGGCCCAGCCCAATCCCGTGGCCGGTGTGGTGGACGAACGCCTCGGCCAGCCCTCGACGAGCGAACTCGCCACGCACCGCGGCGTCGACGTCCTTCGCGGGGATACCCGCCTTCAACGTGGCCTCCCCGGCCGCCAACGCCTCAAGGCAGGCGTCGTACAGTTCTCGTTGTCGAGGCGTGGGTGGTCCCCCCACGGCGAATGTGTTGGTGAAGTCGCCACGATAGCCCCCCACGACCACCGAGAAATCCAGCAGCAGCAGGTCCCCCGACTCGATGACTCGGGTCGAGGGAGCGCCTCCCTTGTCCTTCCAGGTCCGGGGGCCCGAGACAAAGTCGCCGTAGATGATCGCCCGTTCTCCCAGTTCCGTCTGCGCCTCGGCCTGGACGAGTTGAGAAACGTCCAGCTCGGTCATCCCCGGCCGGGCGTGAGCCAGGGCCGCGGCCTGCGCGGCCTCGCCGGCCCTCATGGAACGATTCAGCAGGGCCAGCTCGTCGGCGTCCTTCACTCGACGCAGGTTTCGCAGGAAGGGGCCGACGTCGATGAGTTCCACATCCGACCGAGTGGCCCGAAGGCCCTCAACCACTCCCGCCGGCACTGCCGCCAGTTCGACGCCAATCCGCCGTCCGGGCAGCTTTGCCAGAACCTCCAGGGTCCGCCGCACAACCAGTCCACGACGGTAAGGGGCGGAGTGGTCGCCGTCGTACCAGGTTGGGGCGACGATTTCCTCGACGTGGGCCTGGGCAAGAGAGGGGCCGAGCATGTCGTCGGCCACCAAGGTCGCGGTCTCGGGACCGAGGACCAGGGCCGCCGACCACTCGTTGGACCGAAACTCGAAAGGCGAGGGGACAAGGTCGGCCAGGTAGATCAGGTGGGCGGGGTCTGCGATGACCAGGGCGTCGCAGTGCGGAGTCAAGGCGGCGCGAAGCCGGGCCCGGCGGATCGCGCACCCCTCGGCGGTTAGCATGAGTGAGTCTCGAAAAGCCGTTCCGTCGCCAGTGTTGAGGATGTGGCTGGGTCACCGATCCGCGTTCCCCGCGGGAATCTCAGCGCTGAACCCGCGCCGAGCCACCCTTGGCCAGGGCTTCGACCTCGGCCCTGGTCGCCTGGCTGACGTCGCCGGTGTAGGTGGTCAGCAAGGCACCGTGGGCCCAGCCGAGGCGGAGCGATTCCTCGGGAGAGCGGCCAGTCAACAATCCCGAGAGCAGACCGCCCGCGAACCCGTCGCCGCCGCCGATCCGGTCGATGACGTCCAGATGCATTGTCGGGCTGACATACCGCTGGCCGTCGAGCCACAGGACCGCGGCCCAGTCGTGGCGGTTGGTCGAGTGAACCTCTCTCAATGTCGTCCCCACCATCTTGATGTTGGGGAACTGGTCGATCACCCGCTCGATCAGCCCGAAGAAGGTCTCGGGATCGAGCTTGGATTGCGACTTCTTGGTGACCTCGGGCCCGGCGATTCCCAGACCTTTTTGAAGATCCTCCTCGTTGCCGATCAGAGCATCGAGGTTGCCGGCGATCCCTCGCAGGACTTCCTGACCCTTGGCGTCACCGCCGACGGAGGCCCATAACTTCGCCCGGTAGTTCAGGTCGAACGAGGTGATGGCGCCACTCGCCTTGGCCGCCTTCATCCCCTCGACGATCAACGGAGCGGTCGTCTCCGAGAGCGCGGCGAAAATCCCGCCGGAATGAAACCAGCGCACCCCTTTCGCGAAGATCGCTTGCCAGTCAAAGTCGCCAGGTTTCAGGAGGGCGCCGGCTTCGTTGGAACGGTTGTAGAAGACCACCGGGGCGCGAACTCCGTGCCCCTGATCGCTGTAAACAGTGGCGATGTTGGGTCCGCGGACGCCATCGTGATCGAAGAATTTGTAGTGGGGGACAACTCCGGCCTCGCGAACGCGGCCCTGAACCAGGTCGCCGATAGGATAACGGACCATCGCCGTCGCCACGCCCGCTTTCAGGCCGAAGCAGTCGGCCAGCCCGGCGGCGACGTTGTACTCGCCTCCCGAGACGTGGATGTCAAACGACCGCGCCTTGCGGAACGGGGTCGTTCCCGGGTCGAGCCGGTGGACCAGGGCCCCCAAGGAAAGAAAGTCCAGATCGCAGGCGTCCGTCCGCACGTTCAGACCGCTCATGTCGAAACCCCTCTCTTACGCGTTCGCCTTCGCCCGGATCTCACTGGTGGCCTAGCTGGCCACTTCGACGAAGACCTTCAGGGCTTCCTTATCGTCCAGCCGGTGCATCATCTCCTGAAAGTGATCCAGGCCGGCGATCGGGTGCGTCAGAATCTTCTGGGTCACGCCCGGGTAGGTATGCTCTCCCAGGGACAGGGCCGCGATCCCCTGGGCGAAATGGTGGCGATTGCCGTTGACGCTGCCGACCAGCAATTTGTTGCCCAGCACCCATTCCAGGTTGATCTTGGCCCCATCCACCTCGACCTTCGACTCGCCCCCGGTGATGCTGGTCCAGATCAAGGCGCCATTGTGAGCGAGAATTTCCATCGCTCGGAAGCAGGTCTCAGGGTGTCCGGTCGCCTCGAAGATCAGGTCGGGTTTGCCCGCCTTCCTGGCCAGGTCCGCCAGGGTGATTTCCTTGGTGGAGACGTAGCGAGCCCCATACGCCTCGACGATCTCGGCCTTGAGGTTGGGAGCGGGGCGGGTGGCGATGGTGACGACTTCCATTCCTCGAAGCCGAAGCATCATCGTCGCCAGCAGGCCAATCTGCCCGGCCCCGAGCACATAGGCGAGCTTCGGCTCCCAGACTTGCAACCGCTTCTGGGCCAGTTCGGCCTGCTCGATCGCCTTGGCGCAAACGCTGGCCGGTTCCGAAAGGACGCCCAACTCTTTCAGTTGAACCGGCACCTTGACCAGATATTCGGCGTCGTCCACGAACTGCTCGGTCATGAACCCGTGGCAGAGGTTGATGCCGCGTTCGTAATACGTTTCCTCGCTGGTGACGTCGTTGCGGCCGATCTGGTCGAAAAGAGACTTACCTGGGCGTCGGACCGTGCAGGCCACGAAGTCGCCAGGGACGAATTCGGTCACGCCAGACCCCACCTCGGCAACCCGGCCGAACACCTCGTGGCCGATGACCAGGTGGTCGCCGCCCGGGGGAGCGTTGCCGTAGAGCGCTTCGTTGATCTCGCGGTCGGTGGCGTCGACCCCGACTCGCAGGACTTCGACCCGAACCGCCCGACCCTCGGGGATCGCCACGACGTGGGGGTGCGGCTGGTCGGCCAGCGAGGGCTCGGGAATTTCGCGAAGGTGGACGCTATCGCGCTGGCCCGGCAGGACGGCTACGGCTTTCATCGGCGAGTGAGATCCGTCGAAGGGCTACTGGGGAGGTCCGGACCCGCCCCGGTAAGGTCTCCCGAGGGCCGATTCTAACGAGGAGCCAGGGCTCACGCCATGAACCCCCGCCCCTCTCTCGGATTCTCGGAGTGGGACCATTAGAATGGGCCGATCACACGAACGCCCCGGCAGTGGCGATTGTCTGTCTTCGATGGGGAGCCAAGGCTCACTCGACCCATGGCGCGGCGGAAAGGTCCGAGACGATGAGCGACAGGGAATCCTTCTTCATCACCACGGCGATCGACTACCCTAACAGCCGGCCGCACATCGGCACCGCATTTGAAAAGGTCGGCGCCGATGTCCAGGCCCGCTTCCGCCGGATGGAAGGCCGCGCTGTTCACTTCCTGATGGGCAACGACGAAAACACCATCAAGGTTTCCCAGAGAGCCCGAGACCTTGGCGTCGAGCCCAAGCCCTACGTCGACGACATGGCTCGCCAGTTCCGCGAGGTCTGGGCCTCCCTGGACATCTCCTTCGACGACTTTATTCAGACCAGTGAGGAACGTCATCGCGAAGGCTGTCGGAAGTTCATCCAGAGCGTTCACGACGCCGGCGACATCTTCAAGAAAGCCTATACGGGCCTCTATTGCGACGGCTGCGAGTCGTTCAAAACCGAAAAGGAATTAATCAACGGCCGGTGCCCCAACCACCCGAACGCTCCTCTGCGAGCCGTTGAGGAAGAAAATTACTTCTTCCGCCTGTCGGCCTTCCGTGACCGACTCTTGGCCCATTTCGCCGCACACCCGGAGTTTCTCCAGCCGGTCAGCCGTCGCAACGAAATTCTCAACCTGGTGGAGGAGGGACTTCAGGACGTGGCGATCACCCGCAAAGGGTTTACCTGGGGAATTCCCGTCCCGTTCGACCCCGAGCAAACGATTTACGTTTGGTTCGACGCCCTGTTGAACTACATCACCGCCATCGGCTACGGCACCGACGAGGCCCGCTTCGCCCAGAACTGGCCGGCCGACGTCCACGTCATCGGCAAGGACATCACCCGGTTTCACTGCGCCCTCTGGCCGGCGATGCTGATGAGCGCCGGCCTCCCCCTGCCCCGCTCGGTATTCGCCCACGGATTCGTCTACCGCAAGGACGAGGCGACCGGCGAGGTTCAAAAACTGAGCAAAAGCCTGGGCAACGCGGTCGAGCCGATGGACCTAGTGCGCAACTTCTCCTCGGAAGGGTTCCGCCACTACTTCATGAGCCAGTGCCCCTTCGGTGGCGACGGCGAGTTTTCGTTTGAGCGGTTCGCCGACGTCTACAACGCCGACCTCGCCAAGAATCTGGGTAACAACTACAGCCGAATCCTCACAATGGCCGCGAAATATTTCGACGGTCGGCTCGACGACGCCCAGGCAGTCGACGCCACCGTCTGGCGAGCCGGGATCGACCTGCCAATCCTGGTCAATGACCTGCGCGCCTTGGTCGAATCGTTTCAATATAACGTCGCGATTCAGCGGATCTGGCTGGAAGGGCTCGACGCCATCAATCGCTACATCACGACCACCGAGCCGTTCAAGCTGGCCAAGACTGACCTCAACGCCTGCAAAGCCGTCCTGGTCAATCTGGCCGACGCCCTACGAGTGGTGGCCATCTTGCTCAAACCGTTCCTCCCCCGAACCGCCGAAACGCTCTATCGTGCCTTCGCCTTCGAGGAAGACCGCCCCTGGGCCGAGGTTTCCTACACCGATGCCACGACTCCCGCGCCCTTCACCACGCTCCGTTTGACCGCCCCGCTCGTCGAAGGGAAGCCCACCCCTCTGTTCCCTCGCATCGACACCAAGGCGACCGTTTCCTGATCAATCGCGAACGAAGACCATCCTCCGGTTACCTCAAATCCTTTAGCGCTAGAGATTTGGGTCGCGGGAGGCCCTGAGCCGGGGACCCGGGTTCAACACCGGTTGCTCGGCATGAGGGTCGGGAGCCTGGTAAAACCGGGCCACCCAGTCGCGGAACTGGCTCGGGGAGTGGTTGAGTCCGTTCGCTCCTAACCAGTCCCGATATTCCACCAGCGGTTCATGAAGGCGCTCGGGGCCTCCAAGCGGGATGTGACCGTAACGAATCGAGAACTCCTGGAGCGCTCGATCGGGCGGCAAGCCCTGGCGGACCAACAGGAAAAGAGCGCTGACCAAACCCGTTCGGTCCGCGCCGGACTTGCAGTGGATCAGAACGGGCAGTGGGCAGGTCCGCAGGGTATCGGTCAGGACGCGAAGCTCTCGGCGAGAGGGGCGACGCGTCGCGCTGAGTGGCAAGTCGTAGAAGGTGATGGCCGCTCGTTGGGTCGCCTCGACCTCGGCGGTGTACCACCAATCGCCCGAGGACCCGCCGCGCAAGTTCATGATGGTGGACGGTTTGTAGCGCGCCAGAAGCCGGTTCAAATGAGTCGTCGGCTGAGCGCTGCGGTAGGCCGCTCCGGGGGCCACGACGCCGAAATTCTCGCTGGGAAGCAACAACCAAAGGCCCAACGCCACCACGCCAAGCCCGGCAATCCCGCCGAGGCCACGGGCCAGTTTCCAACCGCGTCCGCCAGGTTGCATATCCAACGCCCAACTCCTCGTCTCGGTCTCCGAAAGCTGTCCATCGCCCGGTGGGAGGGACGGAGGCTCGAATCTGGCGGGTTTTCTATCAGATGTGGCTTCAGGCGAACAGGGCAAGCGCTCATCGTCACGCCCTGGCTTGACGTTACGTAAATTACAGACGGCGGCCCACCTTACGCGAATCTTTGCCTAGCATGCCTGGTCCGCCCCCACTACCATTCTTGTTGAGAAAAAATCGCGGCGAGCGTGAGTTTGCGCCAACACTGATTGCACTCACCCCGTATCACACACCAGTTTAATCCGACCCGTCCAGGCTTTGTGGAATGGGCGTCGGTGGGCGAAGGCGCCCGGATCGGCGAAGTTGAAGCCCCGGCGGGCTCCAACGACCTGCCCTTGAGGAGCGAAGTCATGGGATTTGGCGATAGTGGGCGGACCTTCGGCCGCCGGGGCTTCCTGAGCGTGGGGGCCATTGGCGCCCTGGGCCTGACCACCGGCGACTTTCTCCGCCGTCGCGCCATGGCCGATCAGAAATCGTACGAGGCGATTGCCCCCAAGGCCGACGCGGTCATCCACATCTTCCTGCCCGGCGGCATCGCCCACCAGGAAACCTTCGATCCCAAGCCCCTGGCCCCGGTTGAGTATCGCGGCGAGCTGGGCAATGTCCCGACCAAGATCGAAGGGGCTGTCTTCAGTGAGACCCTGCCCAAGACCGCCCAGATCGCCGACAAACTGACGGTCATCCGCTCGATGACCCACGGCGAGGCCGCCCACGAGCGCGGCACTCACAACATGTTTACCGGGTACAAGCCCAGCCCGGCGCTGAATTACCCCAGCTTCGGCAGCGTCGTGTCACATGAACTGGGCTCTCAACACGACCTACCGCCTTATGTGTGTGTCCCCACCCAGCCGAATGTTTACGCCGGCACGGGCTATCTCAGTTCGTCCTACTCGGCGTTCAGCCTGGGAAGTGACCCTTCCGAGGGGAAATTCCGGGTTCGCGACCTGAATCTTCCCGAGGGTATGGACGAGGCCCGGTTCTCCGCGCGTCGGCGGATGCTGGACGCGGTCAACGACCACTTCGCCAAGACCGAGAAGGCCGACGGCCTGGCCGCGATGGATGAGTTCTACCAAAGGGCCTACGCTCTCATTTCCTCGCCCAAGGCCCGAGAGGCGTTCAATATCCACGCCGAGCCCGACGCGATCCGTGACGAATATGGCCGCAACCCCGCCGGCCAGCGGATGCTCATGGCTCGACGCCTGGTGGGCGCCGGAGTTCGGTTCGTGGCGTTGCAGTTCGGTGGTTGGGACTTCCACTTCAACATCTTCCCGAACATGCGTCAGCAGATGCCCCCATTCGATCAGGCGTTCGCAGCGCTTATCCGCGACCTCGACCGTACCGGCATGCTCGACCGGACACTGGTCATGGTCTCCAGTGAGTTTGGCCGAACTCCCAAGGTCAACAAGGACGGCGGTCGCGACCACTGGCCCAAGGTTTTCAGCGTGGTGCTGGCCGGCGGCGGGATCAAGAAAGGATACATCCATGGAGCTAGCAACGCCACCGGGTCCGAGCCCGAGCACGACCCGATCGGCATCGAGGATCTCGCCACCACCATCTACCACCAGATCGGCATCGTCGCCGACAAGGAACTGATGGCCCCCGGCGGCCGGCCGATCGAGATTGTCGACGGCGGCAAGGTCCGCACCGAACTGCTCGCCTGACGCTTTGCCCGCCGCGAAGAGCACCGTGACTCGCCCGCGACCAATGCGGGCGGGCATCCCATCAGGGCGACTCATCATGGCGAAGATGCTCTTGTCCCGCGCCGACTTCCGAGAAGTCCTCAGCAAGCGTCGCCGCGCAAGGGACGACCGCTTTGACGAGGTTTGGAATGGCATTTATGTCATGTCGCAGAGTGTGGACATTGAGCATCATGGGCTCGCATACCATTTGACCACCGCGATCGATCAAGCCATAGGCGGGGTGGCCGGTGGAATTGTGCTGCCCGGGGGCAACGTCTCCGATCGCGAAGAAGGTTGGGCGAAAAACTATCGTTATCCCGATGTTGCGTCTTACCTCGTAAGCAATCCGGCCCGGAATTGTGGAACTCACTGGTTTGGCGGGCCTGATTTCGCCGTTGAGATCCTCAGTCGTGGTGATTGCGCCCGTAAGAAGTTTGCCTTCTATGCCGCGGTCGGCGTCCGCGAACTGCTCCTCATCGACCGCTCCCCCTGGCGGCTGGAGTTATACCGTTTGCACAACGGCACCCTCGCATCCGCCGGCACGGCGACCGCCGACGACGGCATTGTCCTCCGAAGCTCCGTCCTGCCGTTGACCTTTCGCCTCCTCCCCGCCGAACCTCGCCCGCGGATTGAGGTCGCCGAGGCCAACGCACTCCGCCGCTGGTCAATGTAAACCCCAACAACCCCCCGAACGTCGAGCCCCTCCCCCGAGGTCCGCACCATGCGATCGATCTTCGCCGCCCTATCCGCCCTCTTCCTTATGGGGGTTTCGACCGCCTCGGCAACCGCTCCGAACCTCGCCTCGTTGCGACCGGTAGGGGCTCAGCGAGGGACCGAGGTCGAGGTGGATCTGGGCGGAGTGCGAATCGGCGACGCCAAGGAGATCCTTTGGTATCAGCCAGGGATCGAAGTTCTGGGGCTGACGACCGTCGACGACGCCCATGTCAAGGCGAAGCTCAAGATCGCCGCCGACTGTGCCCCGGGGATTCACGACCTGCGGCTGCGAACAGCCACCGGCCTCAGCGAGTTGCGGACCTTCAGTGTCGGCACCTTGAAGGAGGCAAAAGAGGTCGAGCCCAACAACGACTTCGCCAAGCCCCAGGTCGTCGAGTTCAACTCCGTGGTCAACGGCGTGGCCGACAACGAGGATGTCGACTACTACGCGATCACGGTCAAGAAGGGGGACCGCATCTCGGTCGAGATCGAGGGGATGCGGCTGGGAATCTCGATGTTCGACCCTTCGGTGGCGATTCTCGACTCTCGACGGTTCGAACTTGCCTCCAGCGACGATGCCCCGACCTCCTGGGTCGACGGATGCGCCTCGATCTTGGCCCCCGCGGATGGCACCTACATCATCCAGGCCCGCGAATGCTCCTACGCGGGCAACGCGAATTGCCTGTATCGACTGCACATCGGCGACTTTCCCCGACCCACCGGCGCCCTGCCCTCCGGCGGTAAGGCGGGCGAGCCGGTCGAGGTCCACTGGCTCGGTGATCCCCGAGGCGAGAAGACCGTCGCCATCTCCCTGCCGGCCGCGTCGATTCGGCCCGTCGGCGTGACTCTCCAGGACGACAAGGGCGTCGCCCCGATGCCCAACTACCTGAAGTCTAGCCCCTACCCCAACGTTTTGGGGCAGGAGCCCGACGAGGCCAAGTTCACCCCCTTCCAGGCACCCGCGGCTCTCAACGGAGTAATTGGCGTTGCTGGCGACGAGGACCGCTACGTCTTCCCCGCCAAGAAGGGCCAGGTTCTCGAGGCCCGCGTTTTCGCCAGGTCGGTCGGCTCGCCGCTGGACGCGGTCATCCATGTCGCCCGGGTCGGTGGGGCGTACCTCATCGGGAACGACGACGCCGTGGTCAACGGCCTTCCAACGCCAGATAGCCTGGCCCGCTTCGCGATCCCCGAGGATGGCGTCTACTTCCTCACCGTTCACGACCAACTTCGCAAGGGCGGCCCCGACTACGTTTATCGAGTCGAACTGGCCCCGGTCACGCCTCGCCACCTCATCAGCCCCCAGTTGGAAAAAGCCAGCCAGCAGTTCCAGACGGGTGGGATCGCCGTGGCGGTGCCCAAGGGCAATCGCCAGGCTCTCCTGGTGAACTCGACATGGGTCGACTTCGGCGGCGACGTGTCGATCTGGGCCGAGAATCTCCCCCCCGGCGTCACGATGGAAGCCGACACCCAGCCGGGGGCCCACGGAAGTCTCTTGCTGATGTTCTCGGCGGCCCCCGACGCCCCGCCGGCTGGCGTCCTGTCGATCCTCCGGGGCAAGCCAGCCGACCCGGCCAAGTCGATTCCAGATCCCTCCGAGTTCACGGCCGTCACGGAACTGGTGACCTCGCCGGTCAATATCGTGAATTTCTGGGGACGGACCGTGGATCGCCTGGCCGTCGCCGTCACCGACGAGGCCCCGTTCTCGATTGAAATCGTCGAACCCAAGGTGCCAATGGTCCGCGGCGGGTCGATGGGCTTGAAAGTCGTGGCCCATCGCAAGGAGGGGTTCAAGGCCCCGATCGCCCTGGTCCTCCCCTGGAATCCCCCGGGGGTCACTTCCGGCGGCGGGATTGTCATTCCCGAAGGACAGAACGAGGCCGTCATCCCCTTGAACGCCGATGGCGCGGCCGAGGCAATTACCCATCGGATCGCCGTCAATGGCTCCGCCGGGGTCATCAACGGACCCATGACCGTTTCGTCGCCGCTGGCCAAGCTGACGGTCTCCCCCCCGCTCGTCACCCTGACCCTCCAGGCCGGCAGCGTCGAGCAAGGCAAGGAGACCGACGTCGCGGTGAAGGTCGAAAAATCCCCAACTTACCCGGCCGACGCGGCGACGACGGTCACCCTGCTCGGACTGCCTCCCAAGACCGTCACGGAGCCGCGGCCGATCACCAAGGACACCACGGACCTCGCCTTCCACATCAAGACCGAGCCGGCCGCTCCCGCCGGCAA
This sequence comes from Isosphaeraceae bacterium, assembly GCA_965201075.1. Taxonomy (GTDB): domain Bacteria; phylum Planctomycetota; class Planctomycetia; order Isosphaerales; family Isosphaeraceae; genus CBDAVP01. The sequence continues at coordinate 59,581 of CBDAVP010000005.1, forward strand.
CCACACGACCCTGATGTGCCAGGCGGTGGTCATCAGCAACGGCGAGCCGATCGTGCACAACTTCGGCGGTGGCTCGCTCCGAATCGACGCCCCGCTCCCGACGGCCGCCAACGCTCCCCCAACACCCCCTCCAGCCGCGGCCGCCGCGGCTCCGGCCCCGGTCCCTGCGGCCGCGCCGGCCAAGCCACTCAGTCGCCTGGAAAAACTCCGTCAGGACCGCCAGGCTCAGGCCCCCCCGGCCCAGAAATGACGCGATGACTCAACCGACTCCGACACGAACGCGGACGCGAATACGGACGACCCGGCCCCACCCGGCTCCCGATCGGCGAGAGGTTTTGATGACGATTTTCCAACGAGCCTTCCTCTTCACGCCGGCCCTCCTCGCTCTCACCATGTCGGTCCGGGGTCAAGCCCCCGTCGCGGCGCAAGCCCCCGTCGCGGCGCAAGCCCCCGCGGCGGCAACGGGGCCTGGGCCCGTCACGGCCCAACTCCCGGCTCCCGCGGAACTTCCCGAATCGCCGTTCGTCCCCTTGCCTCCGCCAGTTTTGGTCAAAATCGAGTTTGCCCCACCGCAAATCAACCTGGCGACCGCCAGGGATCGCCAGTCGTTCGTCGTCCAGGCCACCTTTGCCGACGGCCTCACTCGCGATGTCACGGCCGAATCCACCGTGACCCTGGCGGACGGTTCCAAGGCCCGTCGCGACGGCAACACGCTCTACCCGGTCGCCGATGGCGACACAGCGCTTTCCGTCAGCTTTGGCGGTCAGTCCCTCGCCATTCCGGTCTCGGTGGCCCACGCCGCCGAGCAGCCACCGGTCAGCTTCCGCCTGGATGTCATGCCGACGTTCATGAGAGCCGGCTGCAACACTGGAAGCTGCCACGGCTCGGCCCGCGGACGCGATGGCTTCCGTCTCTCACTCTTCGGCTTCGACCCGGCCGGCGACTACAACCGGATCACCCGAGAACAGCCCGGGCGCCGTGTCAACCTCGCGCTGCCCATCGAGAGCACCCTCCTGGAAAAAGCGATCGGCGCGGTTCCTCACACGGGCGGTCAGAAGTACATCAAAGATGGAGAGCTGTATCAGACGGTCCGCAACTGGATCGAGGCCGGAACTCCCAACGACGATGTGACCAAGCTACCCACGGTCGTCGGTGTTGAACTCTATCCCACCAATGCCGTGCTCGACGGCACTGGAGCCACCCAGGCCCTGATCGTTCGGGCCAAATATTCCGATGGCACCGACCGAGACGTGACCTCCCTGGCCGTCTTTCTGACCAACAACGACGTCTCGGCCGCCGTCAGCCCCGCCGGAGTCATCACCGCTGGAGCCCGCGGCGAGGCGTTCGTCATGGCTCGGTTCGACACCTTCACCGTTGGCTCTCAGGTTCTGGTTCTGCCCAAGGGTCTCGACTTTGAATACCCCGCCGAGCCCGAAGGCAACGACATCGACAAGCTAGTCGCCGCCAAGCTCAAAAAACTCCGCATCGCTCCCTCCGGCCTCTGCTCCGACGAAGCGTTTCTCCGACGAGTCTACCTGGATGTCGTGGGCCTGATCCCCACCCCCGACGAGTACGCTCGCTTCATGACCTCGGCCTCTCCTAGCAAACGGGCTGAACTCATCGACGAACTGTTGACCCGCAAGGAGTTCACGGAAATTTGGGTCAGCAAGTGGGCCGAGATGCTTCAGATACGCTCTTCGAACGAGATAAGCTACAAGGCCACCCTTTCCTACTACAACTGGTTGGTCGAGAAGATTTCCAAGAACACTCCGCTCGACCAGATGGTACGCGAGCTCCTGGGCGCCTCGGGCGGAACATTCAAATCCCCGGCCACGAACTTCTACCAGGCGACCAGGGAAACCCTGCCGCTCACCGAGAACGTCGCCCAGGTCTTTCTGGGGATGCGGATTCAGTGCGCCCAGTGCCACAACCACCCCTTCGACCGATGGACCCAGGATGACTATTACGGGTTCGCGGCATTCCTCTCGCAGGTTGGTCGCAAGCAGGCCGAGGACTACCGAGAACTCATCATCTTCAACGCGGGCGGTGGCGAGGTGAATCACCCCGTCGGCGGGCGGGTGATGAAGCCGAAGTTCCTGGGCGCCGAGGCTCCCGATGTAGCCGGCAAGGACCGTCGAGTCGTCCTGGCCGAGTGGCTCGCCTCCCCCCGCAATCCCTGGTTCGCCACGTCGTTCGCCAACCGTGTTTGGGCTCACTTCTTCGGGATCGGCATCGTCGAGCCGGTGGACGATGTTCGGGTCAGCAACCCCGCCTCCAACCCGGAACTCCTGGCCGAACTCGGTCGCCGCTTTACCGCCTCGAATTACGACCTCCGTGCCCTGGTCCGCGACGTTTGTAACTCCCGGGCCTATCAGCGTTCCACGCAGAGAGTCGAGTCCAACGCGCAGGACGAACGGAATTTCGCCCATGCCAACCTCCGGCGGATCAAGTCCGAGAACCTTTTGGACGTGATCAGCGAGGTCACCGAGACCCAGGATAAGTTCCAGGGCCTCCCCAAGGGCGCCCGAGCGGTGCAGATCGCCGACGGCACGACGTCCTCGTACTTCCTGACGACCTTCGGCCGCGCCACCCGCGAAACCGTCTGCTCTTGCGAGGTGAAGATGGAGCCAACCCTCTCGCAGGCGCTCCACCTTCTCAACGGCAAGACGGTGAACGACAAGCTCAAGGATGGCGGCGTGGCTCGCAAGTTGGCCGAAGCGAAAGTTCCGCCTCCCGAGGCCATCGCTCAGCTGTACGTTCGCAGCTTGACTCGCCGCCCGACTCCCGAAGAACTCCAGACAATTCTTCCGGCCCTGGCCGCCGAGCCCGACCCGACCAAGACCCTGGATGACCTTTTCTGGGCGCTCCTCAACAGCCGAGAGTTCCTCTTCAACCACTAAAGCACTTTCCCCGATCCGCTAGCGGCCGAGGAAAAGGGGGCTGGTTCTCGTGACTCACGCCCGAGTTTTTTCACCCTGATCCACGGCCGCAAGTGTCATCCCCCTTTTTCCTCGACCCGACCAACCCAACCCGCCCCTTCCCAATCCGCTCCGAACCGGTCGCGACGCCAACCACCGGCCCACCCCGCCCCGAGGTCCGAATCATGCCCGTGCTCCGGATCACCTCCGCCCGCCTCGCCTCCTCGCCGTTGCTGATGGTTCTGTGCCTCGCCACCATCGCCCCGGCCGATGAGCCCCCCAAGGCGAATTTCCTGGAGCACGTCGCCCCGATCTTCCAGAACCGCTGCAATGCCTGCCACAATGCCGACAAGGCCAAGGGTGGTCTGGCGCTGGACAACTACGGAGCGGCGATGCGTGGCGGGGGCTCGGGAAAGGTTGTCGAGCCCGGGGCCCCGGACGACAGCCATCTTTGGCAGCTCGTGACTCACAACGAACAGCCCCACATGCCGCCCGAGGGTCCCAAGATTCCCGACGCCGAGCTTGACCTCATCAAGCGCTGGATCGAGGCTGGAGCCCCCGAGACCTCCGGTAGCGCCGTAATGGTCAAGGCCAAACCGAGATTTGACTTCAAGCCGACCGCGGCCCCCGGCGCCGAGGTCCAGGGACCGCCCCCTCTGCCCGAAGGAGTCTCCACCGACCCGGTCGTCATCACCGCCCGGCCCAACGCCGTCCTCGGCCTGGCCACCAGCCCCCGCGGGCCTCTGGTCGCCGTCGCCGGCACCAAGCAGGTCCTCGCCTACCGCACCGATACCCGTCGCCTCGCCGGGGTCTACCCATTCCCCGAAGGGTCGATCCACGTCGTCCGCTTCTCCCGGGACGGCTCCCTCCTGCTTGCCGCCGGGGGGCGTGGGGGCCAGTCCGGCCGGGTCGTCGCCTGGGATGTCAAGACCGGCAAGCGCGTCTTCGAGGTGGGGAAGGAATACGACTCGGTCCTCGCCGCCGACCTCAGCCCCGACCACTCCATGGTTGCCCTCGGCGGCCCCGCCCGGGTGGTCCGGGTCTACAACACCGCCGACGGCGAACTGAAGTACGAGTTGCGCAAGCACACCGAATGGATCACGGCCGTCGAGTTCAGCCCCGATGGGGTATTGCTCGCCAGCGGCGACCGCAACAACGGCCTGGTCGCCTGGGAGGCCGCCACGGGTCGCGAGTTTTATGATCTGCGAGGGCACACCGGGGCCATCACGGATCTCTCATGGCGGCCCGACTCCAACATCCTGGCCTCCGCCTCCGAGGACGGGGGCGCTCGCTTCTGGGAGATGGAAAATGGCACCCAGGTCAAGGCCTGGGGGCCCAACCCTGGCGGCGTGACCTCGATCCGGTTCAATAAGGACGGCCGCATCACGACGACCGGTCGAGACCACGTCGCCCGGCTCTGGGGAGCCGACGGCAGCGGAATCCTCGGCCTCGAGCCCCTACCCGACCTTGCCACCCGCGCCGCCTTGACCGCCGACGGGACCACCCTCGTCTCGGCGGACTGGTCGGGCCAGGTCCGCCTCAACGCCGCCAACGACGGGCACTTGCTAGGCACCTTCGCCGCGAACCCGCCCCCACTGGCGGCGCGTCTGGCCTCGGCCACCGCCCTGGCCACCGCCGCCCAGGCCGAATTTGCCCCGAGGAATGCCGAGTTCCAGGTCTATCAAGCCGCGGCCAAGGCCAAGGCCGACGCCAACGCCGCCGCCCAGGCCGTTCTAGCCGCCGCCCAGCAGGCCGCCGGCCAGGCCGCCACCGTTGCCGACGCCGCCACGAAGCAACTGGCCGCCGCCGAGGCCGCCGCCCGCCAGGCCGAGGCCTCGGCCAAGTTCAACGCCGAGGTCGCCCGCTGGGAAGCCGCCCTGACGACCCAGTCCGAACACGTCCTGGCCGAATCCGCCGCCGCCACGCAGTCGGCCGCCGACACCGCCGCGGCCACTCACGCCCCGCCCGACGAGGCCCTCGCCGCCCGAGCCACCGCCTACCGAGACGCCACCGCCCAGGCCCTCGAAATCCACCGTGCTCAGGCCAAGGCCGCCGCCGAGGCCATCCCCCCCGCGCAGGCCGCGGTCGCCAACGCCCAGGCGGCCCGCGCGGCCGCGACCCAGGCCCTCACTGACGCGCAAGCCACCCTCGTGACCGCCAACGCCGCGGTCCCCCCCGCCCAGGCCACCGCCAATGCCACGGCCGCCGAGGCCGCCGCCACCGCCAAGGTCGTCGCCGACCAAACCCCCGCGTTCCAGGCCCTCGCCGCCAAAGCCGCCGCTCATCAGGCCGACGTCGAGGCCCTGACCGCCGAGACCAAATTCCCCGCGGCCTCCCCCTGAGGCCGCCGACGGCACCTCCTTCGGCGACTCGTCGCCACGACAACCAGCCGACGAAATCCGAGGCAGGGCGATGAACCCTCGGGTCCGCCCTGTTAGACTGTTGCTGTGCATGCGTGATCCATTCTCCCTGAACGGAGAGGGACCACAGCCCGGCGGCGGCGGATTGGATTTGCCATGCTTGCGAAGCTTTCGTCCTATACCCTTGTTGGCATTGAGGCGGCCCCGGTGGAGGTTGAGGTCGACGTTTCCTCGGCCTCCATGCCCAAGACCGTCCTGGTGGGACTTGCCGAGGCGGCGGTTCGTGAGAGCACTCACCGGGTGGAACGCGCCATTGTCAACTCCGGGTATCGACGTCCGCCCGATCGCGTGGTCATCAACCTGGCCCCGGCGGATCTGAAAAAGGATGCCGGAGGGTTCGACCTGCCGATTGCCCTGGGACTTCTCATTGGCAGCGGGCAGGTGGCGATCGAGCGACCTGGCTCGTTCTCGGTGGTGGGCGAACTGGCCCTGACCGGCGAGACCCGCCCGATCAAGGGAGCCCTCGCGATGGCCCTGGAGGCGGCCAACGAGGGACGCGCCGGGCTGCTGGTCCCCTCGGCCAATGCCGCCGAGGCCGCCGTCGTCGAAGGGATCGCCATCTATCCAATCGGTTCCCTGGCCGAGGCGGTCGGGTTTCTCTCCGGTCAGCTCGACCTGGAACCCACCTCCCTGGACCTCGACGACGTCTTCCAGAAGCTCGCGCACACCGACGACGACTTCTCCGACGTCAAGGGTCAGGAATACGCCAAGCGGGCCCTGGTCATCGCCGCGAGTGGCTCGCACAACGTCCTAATGATCGGTCCGCCGGGAACCGGGAAAACGCTACTCGCCCGGCGCCTGGGAACCATCCTCCCCCCGCTGACTCCCGCCGAAAGCCTGGAAACCACTCGCATCTACAGCGCGATGGGTTTGCTACGAGCCGGACAACCGCTGATGGCCGTCCGCCCCTTTCGGGCCCCGCACCACTCGGTCTCCGACGCGGGCCTGGTCGGCGGAGGGACCATTCCCCAGCCCGGTGAAATCTCCCTCGCCCACAAGGGTGTCCTCTTTCTGGACGAACTGCCCGAATTCAACCGCAAAACCCTGGAAGTGTTGCGGCAACCCCTGGAGGAAGGCCACGTCACGATCAGTCGCGCCTTGAGGAGCACGACATTCCCCGCCGACTTCATCCTGGTCGCCGCCATGAACCCCTGCCCCTGCGGATATCGATCCGACCCGCGGCGGGCCTGTACCTGCTCGCCTCCCCAGGTCGAACGGTATCTGGGAAGAATCTCCGGCCCATTGCTCGACCGCATCGATCTGCATGTGGAAGTCCCGGCGGTCCCCTTCGCCCAACTGGCCGACGCCCCACCGGGCCCGACGTCGGCCGATTTGCTTGCCCAGGTCCGAAAGGCTCGCCAACGTCAGACCGAGCGATTCGTCGGCAAGGGGCCGGGCGTCAATGGGCGGATGACCCCCCGCCAAGTCCGCAAATACTGCACACTCAAGCCGGAATGCTCCGCCCTGCTCAAAGGGGCCATGGAGGAACTGGGCCTCTCCGCCCGAGCCCACGACAAGATCCTCCGCGTCGCCCGCACGATGGCGGATCTCGAAGATCGCGACGACATCGCCCCCCAACATATCGCCGAAGCCGTGGGATTTCGGAATCTCGACCGTTCGGTCTGGGCCTGATCGCGCGTCAATCCTGCTGAGAGGCGCGGCATCTCTCGATGCCATCCCCGGTCATCGTTCTTCACCATCGGAAAATCTTCAAAGACGAGAGAAATTTTCTGGGCCAAAGGCAAAGCATTAAACCACGCGGATTTGTTCTGGTACACAAAGTCATAAAGTGTCTGCGGTGTCTCAGTTTTCGTGCCAGTCCGCGACAGCGACCCTGAAGCTGGGATAACCCGCCTCCGCCTGGATAGGGCTCGCGAGGTTGGCAAAGCGGCCTCATGGCATCTTCCCTTGGCGCACCGTTTGGATCGGATGCTCGACGATACAACATCCCGGCCTCTTCCCGAGCGGGAGGGGTGGCTTGCTGGGCTTGTGAAATCCGAGCGAAGGAGGGTCCCGTGCATCGACGAGTGTGCCGGCGTGGCTTCACGCTGATCGAATTGCTGGTCGTGATCGCAATCATCGGGGTGCTCATCGGGCTACTTCTGCCGGCCGTCCAGGCGGCGCGTGAGGCGGCTCGCCGCGCTCAGTGCGTGAACAACCTGAAGCAGATCGGCCTGGCTATCCACAACTACCACGACGTCAACAACGCCATCCCGCTCGGCCACGGCCCAGCGGGCTGGCCGGCGGACTTTTCCCCGCACGCAATGTTGCTGCCCTACACCGAGCAAAAGCCGGTTTATGACGCGATCAACTTCGGCTACGACAGCGGCAACACGATCATCGCCACCGATACCGGCTGTCCGCAGAACCAGACAGCCTACAAGGTTCAGATCAACCTGTTCCTGTGTCCCTCGGACTTCAACCGAACCACGAGCGCCTACGCCGTGACCAATTACGTGGGGAACGCGGGGTCCAACGCCAACTGCTTTAACATGGGCACGCCCTTCGACGGACCTTTCGGCCACGGAGCCGGAGATTACTATCAGTCGACCGGCAAGGAGACCATGGCATTCAATAAGATTCTGGACGGCCTGAGCCAGACCGCGGGATTCAGCGAACGTTGCACCGGCCTGGGCGACGACAACGAAAACCCGCAGCCCATCGACACGTTGAAGCCTTCGATGACCCCGATCAGTTCGGGGCAGGAAATCACCACCAACCTGACTAACGATACCCCCTCGGCGATCTACCAGGTCTGCAAGGCCGCGACGCCACCCACGACGCAGGGAGCCTCGAACGAGGCGGTGGGTCCGGCGGCGGGGACCATGTGGTGGCGGGGAATCTCGGCGACCACCCTGTACAGCCACATCATGCCACCGAACTCGCAGAGCTGCAATTTCGCCTGGTTCAACAATACGTCGTTCATGACGGGGGCGTTCGCCGCGACGAGTCGGCATCCTGGTGGCGTCAACACGCTGATGATGGACGGGTCGATTCGCTTCATCAAGTCGTCGGTCGCGCCCCAGGTCTACTGGGCGCTTGGCACCGAGATGGGCGGCGAGGTCGTCTCGCAGTCGGATTTCTAGGAGCTGGCGGGGCCGCTTCATCCAGGACTGACATGGATCTTGGGAGATTGAGCATGTCAACAACGAGGCGCGGCGGGTCAACCTGGCTGCGTGCGGCACTGATCCTGGGGCCGATCGCGATCGGCCTGGTTGTAGGAGGTTGCAGCCCCAAGGCCGCCTCGGGATCACTGGAGGAGGCGACTGTCACCGGCCAGGTCACCATCAAGGGAAAACCGGTCGGCGGTGGCGGGACGGTGACATTCAACCCTGCCAATGCGTCGAGGAAGGATGTGGCCCCGAGGGAAACCAAGATCAACGCCGAAGGGCGGTATACCATCACCACGCTGCTGGGCCACAACACAGCAACCGTCCGCATTCCCAAACCACCCCGCGACGCCGATCTCCGACGAGCGGGCAAAGGCGTCCACGTGGTCTCGGGCTCGAACACCCTGGACCTGGAAATCCCCGCGATGCCGGTCCCGGCGGCGAAAGCGCCCACGTCCGCAAGGAAAACGAAGGTCGTCGAGGAACGCTGAAGGCTATCGAACCGAGTCGATCCATTCCCAAGCCGCCCGCCGCGAGACCTTCCCAATGGTGAAGGGTCGCGGCGGGTTTCGTCCTTCCGCCAGCCTAGCCCTTAACCATTCGGGGCTGAGCTTGCCCGAAACGTGGACCCACGTTATTTTATCTGCCGCCGCGAATTTCCCCCCTTTCCGCGGCGTGTTGGTCGACTCACCCGATCCGCGGGGCAAAGGCATGGTCGGCATCGGCATCGCCGGCATCGGCTTCATGGGCATGATCCACTACTTGGCGGCCGAGGGGCTGGCCGGAGGGCGGGTCTCGGCCATTTGTAGCCGGGACGGGGCCAAGCGCACGGGCGACTGGACCGGCATCCAAGGCAACTTCGGTCCCCCCGGCCGGCTCATGGACCTCTCCGGTGTGCGAGCCCACGCCGAATTTGACGCCTTGCTGGCCGACCCGGCAGTGAACCTGATTGACCTTTGCGTCCCCGTTGAGCAACACGCCCCAATGGCCATCCGAGCCCTGGAGGCAGGCAAGGCGGTGTTGGTGGAAAAGCCAATCGCCTCGACTTTGGTCGAGGCCGACGCCATGCTCGACGCCGCGAGCCGCACGGGCTCTCGCCTGATGGTCGCGCACGTCCTCCCATTCTTCGCCGAATTCGCCTTCGCCCGAGAGACGGTCAACTCGGGCCAATACGGATCGCTTCGAGCCTTTCACCTGACGAGGGTCGTCGCCACCCCAGATCCCTCGGCCGCCGCCGAGGCCGCGGTGGACCTTCATATCCATGATAGCCACTTCGTGTCGCTGCTTTGCGGTTGCCCACGAGCGGTGCGCTCGATCGGCCGCGTGGAACAAGGCGCCGTGACCTATCTGTCGACCCATTACCAATTCGCCAACGATCGTGGGCCAGTCGTCTCGGCCACCAGCGGTGTTCTAGGCCGGCCCGGTCGTCCCTTCGCTCACGGATTCGAACTCTATCTCGATGGGGCCAACCTCACGTTTTCGCTGGCGGCGATGGCCGACGGCACGGTCGAGGGCGGCCCACTGGCGGTCTCGCGGGCCGACGGTCAGGTCTTGCGACCGAAACTTGACCCTGGCGACCCAATCTCCTGCTTCCAACGAGAAATGGCTGCCGCGATCGGAGTCGTCGCGACGGGCCGCATCGACCCGGCCCTGGACGCCGGACTCGCCCGCGAGGCACTCGCGACTTGCCTGGCTGAGGTCAACAGCGTCCGAGAGGGACGAGCCGTGGAAATAACCTAATTCCTCGCTTTGGAGACCCCTCGCCCGTTGTCGAAACGAACAGAACCAACCCAACCGTGACTGTCCTTCCAACCGGAGGATGCAACCGGGTCTTCGGAATCGGCAGCCCTGCCCAACTCGTTTCAAGAGGAATGGGAGGAGTGGCCGATCTTGGATATTGGGCCAGGACGGCCCATATTGCCCGCCAGCCGCACGGAGGTGGCCCAATGACGACAATTCTGTCGGAGCTGATTCACCAGACCGCCGTCATCAGCGCGGAGGCCGACATCGCCGACGATGTCCAGATCGGCCCTTACGCGGTGGTTGAGGGGCCCGTCACCATCGGTCCGGGCTGTATCATCGAATCGCATGCGAGCCTCTGCGGGATGACAGTCCTGGGACGCAACAACGTCATCGGCCACGGCGCGGTCCTGGGCAAGGGGCCGCAACATCGGGGCTGCCAGGGCGACGGGACGAGTCTCATCATAGGCGACGACAACGTCATCCGCGAACACGTCACCATCCACCGGGGGACCGTGGCTGGAGGCGGTCTCACGCGACTGGGCAACCAGAACTACCTGATGATCGGCTCGCACGTCGGCCACGACTCCCAGGTCGGCAACGGCTGCACGCTGGTCAACGGAGCCTTGGTGGCCGGTCACGTGCGTCTGGATGACGGCTGCATCCTCTCCGGCCACTCGGCCATACAACAACGGGTGCGGGTCGGACGCCTGGCGATGATCGGTGGCCTCGGCTCGAGCACCAAGGACATTCCCCCGTTCGTGTTGGCCCAGGGATACAACACCGTCACGAATCTCAACGTCGTGGGATTGCGACGCGCCGGGTTCGGAGCCTCGGCGATCTCGGGTCTTCGGGAGGCGTTCCGAACCCTCTACAAGGAAGGCCGTTCCCAGGGGTCCGCCCTCGACCGCATCCTGGCCGACCTGGGAGGCATCCCCGAGGTCGTGGAATTCGTCAGCTTCATCCGCGAGTCGACCGTGGGTATCGCCACCATGCGCGGGCAGAATCGGGATCGTCGCTCGAGCGAGTGACCGGTCTCCACGACGGTACGCCGGTTGCACCAAAAAAGAGTTCGCGGGCGAGTTCCGGGCAGGAAACGGTTGCCCGATTTCTCGACCCCGAGCCCTTCTCGGTAACTCAACCATGAACGCTCGCCTCGCCCTCTCCCGTGCTGGCATCGCCTTGTTCGTCATCATCCCGGTACTCGCCACGACTGGCCTGGCGGCGGATTCCCCACCGAGTCTGGTCGGGACGTGGACCTGGGAGTGGAAGGGCTCCGACGACAAGACCCATCACCATTCGCTCGTCGTCGAGGGGGAAGGCAAGACCTTGGCGGCCCAGGAACGATTCGACGAAGAATCGCCCGTCAAGGTCGACGATTTCCAGGTGGAGGGCAAAAAGGTGTCGTTCTCGGTGACCCGGGGCGAACGGCGAGCCGCCTACTCCGGTACCCTGGGTGATGCCAACACAATCAACGGTAATGTCACCGTCAACGTGGCCGAAAAACCAGCCACCGAATTTACCTGGACAGCCAAGCACCAAGAGGAAGAGTCCAAGCCCTGATTCATCGGGTCGAGTTCGTCATGCTTCGGTTGGGGAGAGCGAAACTCTTGGAAGGACAGCCGAGCATGACGGTGAGGTCAAGGCAGGTGTTCGTTCAACGCCGACGGCCGTTGGATGAGTTGGGTGATTTGCGGTCGAGGATTTCCTTCACCCGGCCATATTCCGCTTCATCGAGTTCCCCATCATCTCGGGCCGCTCGCAGCTCTTCGAGTAATTCCTCGTCGGTGGGACCCGGATCATTCACCTCGCGGCGATAATCGGCGATGATCTTCGCTCCGACCGCAAGGACCCCGGCCATTAGCGCCGAGAGGGCGACGAGTTTGAAGTTGTCCTGGGTCCATTTGGAGTCGAACATCGGGCGACCCGGGGGGAGGGGATCTCGTGAAGGACTCATTCAGCCGGACCGTTTTCGTGGCGCGGCGCTCAATTCGAACAATTGTCCTCGGCGGGACGCGCTCAAGTCTACCCCCACTGGGGCCCGATCAGGACGAGGGGGCTTCCGCTTGTGAGTCGCGACCCCTCACGCGTAGACTGGACCAAATGATCGGGTCTGGCGCTTCGCTTCGGGGACAGGGAGGGCAAGGACCATGTCTCGCTTCGAAATCAGATTGAGCGTCGCGTGCCTACTCCTGACGATTGGCGCCTCGACGGGCCAGGCTCAGGGTTTCGGCAATGGCGGCGTCTTCAACGATCCTTACTCACTCTACTACGGCCTCTTCCTGCCTCGGCAGGCGGCGATCGCCTCGCAGACGACCTCGACCGACATCATTGGCGCGGCCGCGGTTAATCGACAGGACAGTATGCTTGAGGCCGAACGCAATGGGGCTCTGTTCGGCGACATTCAGCAGTTCGGCTCTGAAGATCTCGACCCCTCGACACCCCTGGGCGGACGCAATCGCCAGCGACATAATCGTGTGGCGCTTCACCAGCAAACCGGCAAAGGGTCGCATGGACCGGCCAAGTACTACGGGATGTCCAACGGACTGGCCCGCTATTACCCCAATCTCAAGACCGGGATGACGGCCAATCGCAACACGGCGATGACGCGTGGCACCTTTGGCCAATCGGGTCGTTCCGGAATACAGGGGACCTCGGTCAATCAAAGCCTGGGTAATTCGGGCGGTTATCGCTGAATCCACGCGGTTCAACCGTCACTGGCGCGGGCGGAGGGTCGGAAATGGGCTCGAAGCCAGACTTCCCCAATCCCCTCTTGACGGCCGAACTCGTCGCTTACCTCGATGGCGAGCTCGCTGATCCCGAGGCGCAGGTGATTGCCCGCCGGGCAACTGCGGATGAGGAAACGCGTCGAGAAGTCGACGCCCTCCGCGAAACCTGGGGGTTGCTGGATCACCTCCCCCTTGCCCGGGCCGATGAGGATTTCGGAACTCGAACCTTGACGGCCCTGCGTGTTGACGAGGGAAAATCCTCCGCCTCCACGGGGCTCGCCTCGGGAACGAGCTCCGAGAGGGTTCGTCGCTGGCAAGTGGTGAGTCTTGCGGTGATAGTCTTGGCAACAACGGCGCTGAGCACCTGGCTGACCGGGCGGGTTTGGCCTGGGCGGGACACACGCCTGGTCCGCAAACTTTCCCTGGCCGAGCACCTGGACGACTATCGAGTCGTGGGCTCGATCGAATTCCTCCGCTGGCTGGATGAGTCCGACACCTTCGATGATGCCGAATAGTCTCCGGATTCACCTAACGTTGCCGCTGATGCGACGATGGCACCGAAGCCTGGCCGTTGCCGCCGCACCGTCGTTGCTGGTGGCGGCAATGGCCGGATTGACATCGTCCGACGACTCACCGTTGGGCCGACTGCGGGCGATGCCGCTGGAACTCCGTCGAACACTCGCGGGGAATCTCGACCGCTTCGATCGCCTGAATGCGGCCGACCGGGAGGTGATTCAGTCGCTGGACGCCGTGGTCATGTCCCGGCCGCCCGAGGAGAGGGCTCGCGACCTCGAACTGATGAGACGCTATCGATCCTGGAGGGATGTCCAGGACGAGCCGACACGTGCCCGGCTAGACGCCGCTTCCCCTCAGGAGCGTGGGGGGCTGATCCGGTCAATCCGAGATGCCGAACAAGCCGAGGGACGCGAGGGGCGTGCCGAAGCCGTCTGGACCCTCGCCGGAGCCTTCGACCCGGTTGGACTGGGCGAGGAAGCTCAGCAGGCCGCGCTTTGGAAGATCCTGGACAGTGACCAGAAGGCCGGACTGGCCGCCTCGCCGACAGAGTGGGAACGGATGCTCCGCTCGCAGGCGCTGGCCGAGGCTCACAAGCCGCCCATTCCCTATCGAGACGTCGGTCTCCAGGCCGTCCAGTTACGAAACCAGATCCTCGCACAGTTGCGCGAGGGGAAGGTCGGAGCGGGGCTCGGCCAGTTGAAACGACTGCGGGGAATGCAGGCCCGTCACTTCCGCAATCATCCGCCGCCGATCCTCGAGACCTGGGAACTGGCCCGGTTCGAGTCGGAATTGCCCTCCTGGATTCGCGAACGACTTAGCGGTCTTCCGCCGATACCGGCCCGCCAACGCGTGGCCGCCCTGCATTACCTCGTCCACGACCGAGGCGCGACCGAAGCAGCGCCCTCTTCAAAAGAGACCAAGCCCCTGACCGCCCCGGCCGAGAAACGCAAAGGGCCCGCGAAGCCCAAGTCAGGCGAAAAAGCCAAAACGCTCGGAAAGATCAAGGGGCAGGCGGCGCGAGCTTTCAAGGCGTCGAACCCGTCAAACGCCACGCCTCCGAAAGATCCGGCCCCGCGCGGGGAGTGACGCGACTTTGGGATCGACCATGAAACCCGGGCCAGGTTCGGACGACGCGGACCGAGCCTGGATGCGGCTGGCTTTGGCGGAAGCGGAACGTGGTCGGGGTTGGGTCGAACCGAACCCGATGGTCGGCGCGGTTGTGGTTCGGGACGGGACGGTCGTCGGTCTCGGGCATCATCGACGCTTCGGCGGTCCCCACGCCGAGGTCGAAGCGTTGGCCCGAGCCGGCGACGACGCTCGGGGAGCCACGCTTTATGTGTCCCTGGAACCTTGCTGCCACTCCGGCAAAACCCCGCCATGCACCGAGGCCATCATGGCGGCCGGGATCAAACGGGTCGTGGCGGCCATGCGAGACCCCTTCCCGAGGGTTTCCGGCGGCGGATTCGCGCGACTTCGGCAGGCCGGCATTGAAGTCATCGCGGGGGCTGAGGCGGAAACCGCCAGGAGGCTCAACGCCCCGTATTTGAAACGGCTGGCGACAGGATTGCCCCACGTCACGGCGAAATGGGCGATGACTCTCGACGGCAAGACCGCGACCGCCTCGGGCGACAGTCGCTGGATCTCAGGAGAACGGTCTCGGTCGCTCGTCCACGAGGTCCGAGGGACCATGGACGTGATCGCCGTGGGAATCGGCACGGCCCTGACCGACAATCCGGAACTGACAGCCCGTCCGCCCGGTCCCCGTATCCCGTTGCGACTGGTGCTCGACGGGACAGCGCGGTTGTCCCTGAACAGTCGCCTGGTCCAGACGGCCAGGGAGATTCCGTTGCTGGTGGCCGTCACTGACCGTGCCTCCATTGAGCGGGTCGAGGCGTTGGTCAACGCGGGTTGTGAGGTCGCGCGGTTTCCGGTCCAGGGGGCTGTTCCCATCCTGCCACTTCTGGAGGAATTGGGGCGTCGTGGCCTGACCAACCTCCTGGTCGAAGGTGGAGGCGCGGTGCTGGGCGCCTTCCTGGACGCCGGACAGGTGGACGCGGTGGACGTCTTTCTCGCCCCGGCGATTGAAGGGGGAACGCATCCGTTCGGCCCTGCGCGAGGCGGCGGCGTCTCGACGATGGCAGAGGCCCTGCGACTCGTCTGGAGCGATGTCACCCTGATTGATGGCGACGTCCGCGTCCGGGGCGCCCTGCCCCGAGCGTGGCGACAGGTCGATGAGAAGTTGCCGGGTCGCGTCCCGGGCATCGGATCGGCCGGTGTCGACGCTTGAAATGGATGCACTATCGCGGGTAGAGTCGAGATTGCTCCGGACCCGGCGAAGCGGCAGTCCGCGGGCGTCCCTCCCGCCTCGGAGCCTGCCCGTGTCGGAGCCTCGCCGCAGCACCCCGGCCGCCGAGAAACTAGCCCCCAAGGCGGTCATCGGTCGGGTCAGCCTGTATCTCCGCCAACTCGAACGTTTCGAGGCTCAGGGCCACACCACCGTCTCTAGCAGCCAACTGGGCGCCGCTCTGGGAATCAATGACGCCCAGGTACGCAAGGATCTGGCATTCTTCGGTCAGTTCGGCTACCCCGGAATTGGCTATCGAATCGCCGAACTGACCGTGGCCCTCCGGGGAATCCTCGGGATCGACCGCATCTGGCCGACGGCCCTGGTGGGCTGGGGCAACCTGGGCCGAGCCCTTCTGAAATACCGAGGCTTCCACGATCGCGGTTTCCAGATCGTGGCCCTCTTCGACAACGATGCCGCCAAGATCGGTCAGTGCCGTGGCGGGCTCAAGGTCCAGCCGATCGAGGAACTCGCCGAGGCCGCCGGAACCTTGAAAATCAGTCTGGCGATTCTGTGCGTACCCGCCGAGGCGGCGCAGCGGGTGGCCGATCAGGTGGTAGCTAGCGGCATCCGCGGGATCATGAACTTCGCCCCCTTCCCGCTCCACGTCCCAGAAACGGTGGGCGTCGTGGGCGTGGATCTCAGCATCCAGCTCGAACACCTGGCCTACCAGGTCCGCAATGGTGAGGGACGTGGAATCTCACGGGTCGGCTAATGCTCGACCCCTCCCGAATCGGTCCCAGGCACCGGAAAAGACGCGAGCCGACCATGAGAATCCTCCTGATCCTCATTCTCAGTTTAGGGGCGGCGACGACGTCGTCTGGCGATGAGCCGCCGGCCTCTTCGCCCAAAGCCACCATTGACGGGAACGGACCCGGCTGGCGATCCCTCACGTCCCCGGATTTTGTCGTTGTCAACGGCGAACCGGGAACCTGGACCTGGGAGGGAGACCGCGTCCACTGCTCTGGGCAGCCTGTCGGCGTGACCCGGGCGGTCAAGCCGTTGCGGAACTTTGAGTTGGTCGCCCGCTGGCGGCATCTCAAGTCCGCGGGTAACTCGGGGATCTTCGTCTGGGTCGGCGAAGAGGCTCTGCGAGACCTGAAGCCAGGGGTTCTGCCGGCCGGAGGTATTGAGGTGCAGATCCTCGACCACGGATACACTCAACAATACGAGGCCCAAACCGGCGAGAAGTCGGACTGGTTCACGACCCACGGAGACGTCTTCCCCGTCGGCACCTCGCGGATGACGGCATTCGAGCCGAGGTCGCCCAACGGATCAAGGAGCTTTCCCGCGAAGCGCCTGAGCCTGGGGGTCGGACAATGGAATCACTATTACGTGCGGGCGATCAACGGAGAGGTCCGGCTCTGGGTCAATGGCGAGGAGGTCTCGGGAGGGACCGGCTGCGAACCCCGCTCGGGGTTCCTCTGCCTGGAATCCGAAGGCTCGCCGGTAGAGTTTCAAGGCTTGCGGCTGCGAGAATTACCCTGAACGCGAGCAGGCGACGAAAAGGGCAATCTGGGAAACGAACAGGCCCCGGCGAGGCGATCACCGGGGCCTGCAGTTTTTTGGTGCACGGCCAGATCGCGGTCGAAACCGAGATCAGGAAGTGCCTCCCGTAGGACTCGAACCTACAACCCGCTGATTAAGAGTCAGCTGCTCTACCAATTGAGCTAGGAAGGCCGCTGAGTGTTGGATCTCAGTGTAAAAGACGAACCTCTGGGATGCAAGACATCTCAAATCCCATCCCGGTTCGCGCGCGATGTCCCTTTGCCGAGGCCGGCAATCAATCCTCGTCACGGTGAACGGTCTCGATCGAAAACGCCGGCGAGCAAACCGCCAGGTATTCCGCGCCCTCCGCGTCGGGAGTGCTGTAGCGAACCCATTCCCCTCTCCGGCAGATGACGGCCTGTCCACCGCGGACTTCAAAACTTCCCCCGCGATGCTCGACGCGCAGGACGCCCTTCAGCACCACCGTATACTCGTCAAAATCCGGTGTCTGGCCCGGCTCCACCCACCCCGACGGGCTCCTCATATGAGCAATGCTGAGCCCGGCATCCCCGGAATTGACACGCCCGGCATATTCGTCGATCAGCTTTGGCAAGTTACCCACCGCCTCGACCCGGGTCGGACCTTCGATCCACGTTGGCATCCGCGACCACCCTTCCCTCTCACTGGACCTCTACGGAACGCTTCCGCTCGACGAAACCCGAGTCTTGCATTCGCGCAAGGGTTGTGCAACATCTGACGAATCTCAATCGCTCAATCCACCAACGGTCCCCGGAGCCTCCCCCATGCCGCGCGTCATCCGCACCGCCACCTTCGCGATGGCCATCGCCTTCGCCTGCTACCCCACCCCGACTCGCGCCGCCGAGCCCTCGGGGCCGCTTGGCTACACGGTCAAGGACATCGATGGCAAGGAAGTTGACCTCGCCAAGTACAAGGGCGACGTCATTCTGATCGTCAACGTCGCTAGCAAGTGTGGTCTGACCCCCCAGTACAAGGCGCTGGAAACCCTCTACGAAAAGAACAAGGATCAGGGCTTCACGATCCTGGCATTCCCCGCCAACGAGTTCGGCAACCAGGAACCGGGAACCGACGCCGAAATCAAATCGTTCTGCCAGGCCAACTACGATGTCTCCTTCCCGGTCTTCTCGAAGGTTGTCGTCAAGGGCGACGGCATCCACCCCCTTTACCAGTTCCTGACCGACGCCTCGACCGACCCCAAATTCGCCGGCCCGATTCCCTGGAACTTCACCAAGTTTCTGGTCGACCGCAAGGGAAAGGTTATCGCCCGTTTCGAGCCGAAGCTGACCCCCGACTCGCCCGAGATCACCCAGGCGATCCAGTCGGCCCTGGCTCAGGCCCGCTGACCTCTCGCTAGAATGAATGTTCCCTCGGATGCCGGGAGGCTCACTTTACCCTCCCGGCGCGGTCGGAACTTGGGACCGAGCGGGGAGGACGACTCTTGAATCTGAACGCACCACGACGCCTGGGCGCTTCGGACGTCCACGTCTCGCCGATCATCTTCGGCGCCTGGGCCATCGGCGGCTGGATGTGGGGCGGCAACGACGAGGCCGACGGCATCGCCGCCATGCAGGCCAGCATCGACCGCGGCGTCACCACCATCGACACCGCCGCCATCTACGGCCAGGGCCACAGCGAGGTTCTCGTCGGCCGGGCCATCCAGGGCCGTCGCGACCGCGTCCAGATCGCCACCAAGTGCGGCATGCGCTGGGATGACGCCGAGGGCGGTTCCGACCCCTGGACCACCAAGGACCTTCACGGTCGCGATATCGTCGTCAAGAAGAACGCCCGCCCCGACAGCATCGCGTTCGAGTGCGAGGAAAGCCTCCGACGCCTCGGGACCGACGTCATTGACCTGTATCAGGTCCATTGGCCCGATACCAGCACCCCCGTCGAAGACACGATGAGAGCCCTGGAACGCCTCAAGGACCAGGGGAAAATTCGGTCCATTGGCGTCAGCAACTACGACGTTGCCTGGCTCAAGGCTGCCTCAAAGGTCGCCACCGTCGCCAGCGACCAGCCCCCTTACAGTCTAGTTCAGCGCAAGATCGAGCCGGAAATTCTCCCGTATTGTCGGCAGGCCAACATCGGCCTGATCGTCTATTCTCCCCTGGAACGCGGTCTCCTGGCCGGCACCGTGCCGCCAGAACGCGAATTCCCCCCGGGCGACCACCGCGCGACTCACAAGTTCTTCACCCCCGAGAATCGCCGCCGAGTCCTCGAATCCCTCGACAAGATCCGGCCCATCGCCGAGGCCCACGGCGCGACTCTCGCTCAGGTCGTCATCAACTGGACGATCCAGGAACCGGGGATCACCGCCGCGCTCGTTGGCGCCCGAGACGTCAAGCAGGCGGAACAGAACGCCGACGCCCTGAACTTCGCCCTCACCGCCGACCAGCGCGCCGAGGTTCGCGCCGCCTTCGACGAGACCTCCAGGGCCATGATGTAACCCATCGATCGGAGCCCGACCCCATGCCCCCGCCTCGGTCCGCTCTCCAAGCGATGGCTCTCGCGTGGGCCCTTGCCGCGATCCCGGCGGGGGCCGCCGAGACGTTCCCGGTCGACCTCAACGACTATCGCCCCGAGTGCGGCATCTCCGTTCGGCAAGAGGACGACTCCCACCTGCGAATCTCCTGGGACCGTGGGGCCGGCGGAGACCGCGTCCACCTGGAACTCGACCTCCGGCCCGGCCATCCCCTGATCGCCCAGTTCGGCTCCTCGGCCTCTCCGCCCATCACCGACGCCGACTTCGCCACCTTCGTCACCGTGGGGACAAGGGTTGGCGAGTCGGGCCGACCGCCGGGGATGAGCCCGTTCAACGCGTTTTTCGACTCCCCCGCCGACCGCCCTCACCAGACGTACCGGGCGGAACTCGACCGCAAATCGGTCCGCGTCGTCAGCCGGGGGCGAAGGACCAGTTTGATCCTTGGCGACGTGTCGGCCGGTCCCTTCACCGGCACCCTCCAACTGACCGCCTTCGCGGACTCTCCCCTCCTGCTCGTCGAGACGGTCTTGACCACCAACCGTCCCGACACCGCCTACCTTTACGACACTGGGGTCGTCGCCGATCATCCCTCCTGGGAGTCGGTCGGCTGGACGGACACCGAGGGGCATCGGCGGCAGGAGCCCTTCCAGGAAACCGCCCACGATCGCCCGTTGGCCGTTCGTCATCGGCTGATCGCGGCCGGCGGTCCCAAGGGGTCGGTTGCCTGCTTCCCGCCGCCTCACCGCTTCTTCTTCGCCCGAGACTTCACCGACAACCTCAAAACCATCTGGACCGGCCGGGGCCATCAAAAACTCGAACCGCGACCCGGCTTCGGCGTTCGCCAGGCCGAATCCGGCGGCGGCCGGTTCAGCCCCTGGTACAACGCCCCGCCAGGGACCGAGCAACGCCTCGGCGTCTTTTACCTGATCGGTTCCGAAGCTCCCGAATCGGCCGCTCAGGACGCCCTCGCGTACACCCACGGCGATCACTTCCCCGAACTACCCGGATACCGCGTCTTCACAAGTCACTGGCACCTTGCCTCGGCCGTCGCCGCTCAACAAGAGCAAGCCCGGGGAGGTTCCCGCACCACTCCCGAGTTCGTCGAACTCTTCCGAAAACTCGGCGTCAACCTCGTCCACCTCGCCGAGTTCCACGGCGACGGCCACCCCCAGGACCCCGGCCCGCTCCGCCTGCCCGAACTCGCGACGATGTTCGACGAATGCAAGCGCCTCTCCGGCCCCGACCTCCTCTTCCTCCCCGGAGAGGAGGCCAATGTCCACCTCCGCGCCGACCCACCCAGCGGGAATCCAGGTCACTGGCTATACCTGTTCCCCCGCCCCGTCTCCTGGACCATGACCAGGGCCAAGGACCAGCCATTCGTTGAGACCATCGATCCATTCGGCCCGGTGTATCACGTCGGAAATCAAGACGACCTCGCACGGCTCCTCGACGAGGAACACGGCCTGGCCTGGACCGCCCACCCCCGCATCAAGGCGTCCACCTGGGCCCCCGACGCCTATCGAAAGGCACCCCTCTACCAATCCAATCGCTGGCTCGGAGCCGCCTGGAAAGCCATGCCGGTCGACCTTTCCCGCGAACGCCTCGGGGAACGTGGGCTCGACCTGCTCGACGACATGAACGCCTGGGGACCACCCAAGGCCCTGCTGGGAGAGGTCGACGTCTTCAAGCTCGACCACACTCACGAACTCTACGGCCACATGAACGTCAACTACCTCCAGCTCGACCGCCAGCCCCAGTTCGCCGACGACTGGTCGCCAATCCTCGACGCCCTCCGCCAGCGACGGTTCTTCGTCACCACCGGGGAAGTCCTCCTGCGAGACTTCGTCGCGAACCGGGACACACTCCGCATCGAACTGGAATGGACCTTTCCGCTCCAGGCCCTGGATATCGTTTCCGGCGGAGGAGCGGACGGCGATCCGCCGACCCGGGAACGGATCGACCTGGCCGAAACGGGAGCCTTCGGACGCCAGACCTGGACACTGACGCCCAACTTGAAAGGACGTCGCTGGGTCCGCGTCGAAGCCTGGGACGTGGCCGGCGATGGAGCCTTCAGCCAGACGACGTGGCTCGATCCTGTTCCCAACGCCGGCCCGCCCATCTCACCCTAGGCCGTCGCTCGTCGGTTTCGCATCGACGGCGCGACCTTGGTTCCCCGCTCGCCCCGCGCCAGTGGGCGATACTCCTCGGAATCAACGGCAATCAGAGCGATCCGGCCCAGGGCATCATAATGAACGCCCCAACCGTAAGACTTCGGTAACGGCGAGGCTCGCAAACACGGGTGCGGCTTCGAGAAGAACTCCGCCCGGATCGCCTCGCCCCGCGCCGCCAGTTCGTCGTCTTTGATCCCCTTGTGACGGACATGGACGGCGAACAGCAACTCCTCGTGGGTGAAGCGATAGGGGTTCTCGGTCAGCAGGGCGTACTGGATCGACGCGACGGTCTCCCGGCCGCCCCGCGACGTCGGCACGACGCCCCGGGTGGCCGGGCAGTCGGCCGCCACGAGCAAGAATGTGTTGGCATCCACCCGCCTCGTCCCCTCTCGTCAGGCCATCGCCCAGGCCGCCAGTTGCAACTGGCCCCGGACTGACTTCATTGCCTCGCCCACCGCGCTATGCTCGAAGCCACTGTGCATCTTGCAGTTGCGGCAACGGTCATCCTGACGAGACTCCCAGTAAGTCCAGTCGGTGGCCTCCCAGAACTCGTTCCAGTCCTGGAAGTAACCCTCTCCTTCGATCAGATAGCAGGGAGCTTTCCAACCCTTGGGCGTGTAGTTGACCGTCGACCACGGCGAGCACGAAAGCTCCCTCAGTCCGGCGGCGAACTCCAGGAACGTCGGCGTCGCGTTGACCCGATAGCGTCGCGAGAACCCGCGGATCGCCAGGAACTTCTCGTGGATCTGCTCCTTATCCAGGAAGATGTCCCGATCGCGTCGGACGCTCTGGTACTCATAACCGGGAGAGATCAGGATGCCGTCGGCCTTGAGCTCGTTGACGAGCTGGCAAAGCTCCTCGACCTCCTCGACCGACGTTTCCTTGTAGACGGTCGTGTTGATGTACATGCGATGGCCGAGGGCCTTCCCCTCGCGGATCATTGCCACCGCCTTGTCGAAGACCCCAGCGCGTTTGCAGACGTGGTCGTGCGTCTCGCGCATCCCGTCCAGGTGAATCATCAACAAGAGCCGGGGATCGGGAGCGATCTTCCCAAACAGCTTCTTGTCCAGGAGCAGGGCGTTGGTGCAGAGCAGTAGGTGCTTGCGGCGGGCGATCAGACCCGCGACCAACTCCGGTAGCTCGGGATAGAGCAACGGCTCGCCGCCGCAGATGTTGACGATCGGAGCACCGCAGGTCTCAGCGGCCTGGAAGCATTGCTCAACGGGCATTCGGTCGGACAGTTTGCCGGAATAGCGCTCGGTGGAGCATCCCAGGCAAGAGAGATTGCAGGTGTACAGCGGTTCGAGCATCAAAACCGAGGGGTAGCGGGTGCGCCCCGCGCGAGCCATCTTGGCCCGGTGGCTGGCCTGGGCCAGGGTGAAGCCCAAGGGATAACGCATCGTCCGGCCTCCTTGCTTGCCACGCCTACGCCCAATCAATCATCGGGATGGGCTTTGCGCCGAGGATAGCAGATCGCCGGCCCCGGGGAAGGCCGGTTCGTCCCGCCAGCACGGCCGCAGGGCTGTTGATTTCTCCATTGGCCTCGCAATCGGGGACTGGCTCTGGCGGTACTCCGCCGGTGCCTGTCTCCCATTCCGGGGCCCGGTGGGCGGCATGGTAGGGACATTTGGAAGCAAATGCGGGACAGGCAGCGCCGGAGCCAGTCCCTTTTGTTCCAACCAAAGTGAGAACGAAATGGCCCTGGACCCGCCAGCGATGGTCCGGTCCGCCTTGCGAAGAATCGCCAAGTCGCTACGATCCCGGCCGACCCCTCGAACCCGGAGGCTCGCCCCGTCATGGACCCGATCGGCACCCCCCGGCCCGAGCCTTCCCCCGAGCCTCCGACGCCAACGCGACCGTGGCTGGCCCGGGTCTTCCTTGCGCATCTCCTGGTGGCGATGATCGCCTTCTCGGTGGCTCCCGTCCTGAACTGCGTACGCGGCAAGGTCTTCAACAAGGATTACTCGCTCTGGTATCAGATCGGCCGCATGGCCGCCCGCGGCGACGCGATCTATCCCAAGGACGGCCGCCCCTTCCCGTTCATGTACCCCCCGCCAGCCGCCGCGATGCTGGGCGTTCTTAGCAAACTCGGCTACACCCCAATGGTGGTCGCCCTGCTGCTGGTAAACTCGGCGGCCTGGGCCCTTTGCCTGATGCTCGCCGTCAAACTCGCCACCGGCCGAGCAACCGGCCAGCATCCCCTGCTTTACTTACTCCCGGCCCTGGCCACCGGGGTCTACGTTCACGACATCTTTCTGCTCGGCCAGCCCAACCTGTTATTGCTGGCCTGCATGCTCGGGTCGTTCATCTGTCTGAGAACTCGCCGGGACGGGTGGGCCGGTGCTCTGATCGCGTTCGCCGCGGCGGTCAAGGCGTTCCCGATCCTGGCCGTTGGCTACCTCGTCTACCGACGTCGCTGGAAGGCCACGGCGGCGACAGTCGTGACACTCTCCGCCTTTTTGCTTCTCGCCCCCATCCCCTTCCGGGGGCCATCGCGAGCCTGGGACGACCTCCAGACCTGGACTCGCGGGATGGTCCTGAAATACGACGCCGGCAGCATCGCCCAGCGCCCCGAGCGAAGTTACAGCTTCAAGAATCAATCGTTGGTGGCCACGGCCAACCGCCTCCTCCGCTCGATTCCCGCCGACGGCGAGACGAGCCAGTCCTGGAAAGTCAACCTCGCCAGCCTGGACTTCCACGGCGTCAACCTCGTCATCCTCCTGGCAAGCGCCACCCTTTGCGGTTTCTACCTCGTCTGCATGCCCGACCGCCGTCGACGAACCTCCGCCACCGACGCGACCGAGCAAGCGATGCTGCTCCTGATGATCCTGTTCTTCTCCCCTCTGGCCTTCAACTACTTCTTCGTCTGGCTCCTGTACCCCCTGACGATCGCCACGAAATGCGTCCTGGACGCACCGCCCCGCTCGCCCCTCAAGGCCATACGAATGACCTGGTTGGCGGCGACGTTGGTCATCCTGGCCTTGCCGATCGGCTTGCCCAAGGTCGCCCAGGCGTACGGCAACGAATTCGTCGCCGCCCTCTCACTACTTCTTGGGTTGGGCTTCGCGCTCCGGGCGGACGTTCGCTCATCCCTTGGCCGAAACGTCATCCCGAAGTCCTCCCCCTCGCGGGCCGTCTCGCGAGCCGCCTGACACCCTCTCGCGCCCCTTTGGCCTGTCCGCTGCCGCCCTCCACCCTTTAAGATGGGACGGGTGGTGTCGTGGACGGGTCTCCGGGGGGGGTAGCCGCGTTGAACGTGCTCGTGGTCGGCAAGGGAGGGCGAGAACACGCCCTCTGCTGGAAGTTGAGCCAGTCGCGAAGGGTCGAGAAAGTCTTCTGCGCTCCGGGCAACGCCGGCACCGCGGCCGAGGGGACCAACGTCCCGATCGAACCCGGCGACTTCCGAGCCCTCACCCAGTTCGCCCGCCGAGAGCATGTCGGCCTGACCGTCGTCGGCCCCGAAGACCCCCTGGCCGCCGGTATCGTCGACTACTTCCAGCGCGAGGGCCTGCGAGTCTTCGGCCCCAGCAAGGCCGCCGCCGAACTCGAAGCCAGCAAGGTCTTTGCGAAGGACTTGATGCGTCAGGCAGGCATTCCCACCGCCGACTACCGCATCTTCCGCTCGGCCCCCGACGCCGAGCATTACATCCTCTCCCGGGAAGTTTCCCTGGTCGTCCGCTCGAAGGGCCGCTCAGCGATTCGCAACACCCAGCTCTGCCGGACCGCGGCCGAGACCCTGGAGCAGATCGACCGGATCATGGATCCTCGCGAGATGGTCGCCCCCGGAGTTCAGGTCGAGCTTGAGGAACGCGGCCAGCGACGGGTGTTCGACACCGCGACCGAGGCTCGCGAATACGTCCTCGGCCGTCCCTTGGGAATGGTCCTCAAGGCCGACGGGCTCGCCTCGGGCAAGGGGGTCTTCGTCTGCGACAACCTCCGCCAGGCCCTCGACGCCATCGACCAGGTGATGGTCCGTCGCGTCTTCGGCAAAGGAGGCGACCGCCTGATTCTGGAGGAACGTCTCGACGGGCAGGAGGCCAGTATCCTTGCCCTGACCGACGGCCGCACCATCATCCCCCTGGAGTCCAGCCAGGACCACAAACGCGCCTTCGACCACGACGAAGGCCCCAACACCGGCGGCATGGGCGCCTATTCCCCCGCCCCGATCGTCACGACGGCCCTCATGGAGCAGGTCGAACGCGAGATTCTCGTCCCCGTCGTCCACGCGATGAAACGGGCCAGACGATCGTTCCGGGGAGTACTTTACGCGGGCCTGATGCTGACCAACCAGGGCCCGAAAGTCCTGGAATTCAACGTCCGCCTGGGTGACCCGGAGTGCCAGGCGATTTTGATGAGGCTTCAATCGGACCTGCTCGACGCCCTGGAGGCCGTGATCGACGAGCGGCTCGATTCGGCCGAACTTCGCTGGGACCCACGCCCGGCCGTCACGGTGGTCATGGCCTCCGAGGGCTATCCGGGGAACTACGAGCGGGGCCGGGTTATCAACAACCTGGACGAAGCCGAGAAGATGGCCGACGTGAAGGTCTTCCACGCTGGCACCGCTCTCCGAGGGGACGGCCGGATCGTCACCGACGGCGGCCGGGTCCTCGACGTGACGGCAATCGGCGACACCCTGGCCCAGGCCCAGGCTCGCGCCTACGAGGCCGCCCGCGCCATCCGCTTCTCCGGAGCCCACTTCCGTCGCGATATCGGCGATCGAGCGATCAAGGCCAGGGCCTGAGCCCCGGCCTTTCGACTCTTCTCCATCACTTCGAGACCGAGGTCATCGGACCGTTGGGGACGCTGGCCGTCGTCGTGACCGTGCGGGCGGCCTTCGCCGCGGCCACCCTGGCGGCTCTCGCCGCCGCGACAGCGTTGGACTGGAAGCCTTCGGCCTCTCGACGGGTGCCGTTGCCGTGCAGGCCGATGGATTGCCTCGGCAGGGTCGGAACCCCGTAAGGCGCCTCGGCGTCCGAGGGCGGGATGACCGGGCCGGTAGTCAGCTTGACCGTCTTGGCGAAGAAGGCCGTGTCGGAGGTCGGCTCGACCACCGTGCTGTTGGAGTTGTCGATCGCCCCCTCGACCTTGGCCCGGATGTGGCTGCCGGCCACCAGGTCGTCCGGGGCTCCGAAGAACCCGTCGGACCCCGGCTCGGTCGACGCCGCGAAGACCGAATTGGCCACATTGCCGGCGACGAAGACCGTCATCCGACCCCCATCCACCGCCGTGGGATTGGTCGTGGGCGGCGTCTGGTTGGTGAACTCGTTGACCAGCCCGAGAACATAACCTGAGAGAACCTTGGTGCTCACCACGTCGCCGCCGAACCGGATATGGCCAATCTCCCGGTTCGTCGCCACGTACGAGTTCAACGCTCCCCGGTTCGCCGAAAGCGACTGGATGCGGTCCGCGGCGATGGTGACGGTGTCCATGCCCCGGCCGAACGTTGCGTTGCGGATCGGCCCGGTGCTCAGAACCTGGACGTTGTTGGTCTCGCCGCCGACAAAGTAGCTCTGAATCTGGCCGCCCACGCCCACGCCGCCGGTGGTGCTGCCCGACTGCACCGCGAAGTTCGTCGCGTTGCCACCGACCCTCACCAGGCTTGTGGCTCCGACGACACTATTGGTCGTGTCGGGCACCGAGGCGACGAGAGTTCCCCCCCCGCCCTGGAACCCGGTTGAGGGGAACGCGGTGTTGCCGTCGATCTCATTGGCCTGGAACAGGTTGATCCGCCCGACCACGCTGAAAATGACCCCATCCTGCGTCGGCGTCGTCGTCGACGAACCTGACGCCGCGGCCTGCCCATTGCTGATTGACCTGTCGATGATGATCGTCGTGCCCACGGCATTCGGCGTGCCCAGCTGCACACTATAGGTGGAGGCAACGTTGTCCGCCGCCGGGGCGAAGCTCGGGTTGGTGCCGAAGTAGACCGTCGTGTCGACACCGCCGAAGCGAAGGCTGTTGACGCCATCGGGCACCGAGATCGTCGGCGAGTCCGCGGCCGTCAACGCCGCCGTTTGCTGAGTGTCGCCCAGCCAGAAGTTAGGCATGTCGATCGACTTCAGACCATTGCCGATCGACCCGCTCTCGCTGTCGCGGAAAGTTCGGCCCAGTTCGGTGAGGTTCTGGAAGTAAACCCGCCCATCGCCCGACGACCCTTTCTTGACCGTACCGATGAGCCGGGTTTCATCGGGATTGGCTCCGGTGATGGTGATCGTGTTGATCAACGCCGGCGCGGTCAGCGTCGTGTCGTTGCCACTGGCGTCGGGCTGGGTAGTGACCCGCAAATCTCCTGGACCGGTCAGCTTGAGGGTCCAGATGTCCCCGTCGATGTCGGTCCCGGAGAGCATTCGGGCCATCAACTGGCGCTCTTCCAGAACGTCCGGTGTCGGGCGGAAGGTCCGGGGGCGGCGGGGGCTGGTCGGCGACGACATAATCCTGACTCCCAAGGCGCGGGGTGGCCCCGCGTGGCGAAACGGCCGTCCGGCCCTCGATCCCGCGACCGCCTTGATGGACGGAATTGGGACCAACTCGGGCCGGGGCGGAGGCCCCAATCCTGCGCTCGACCCGTGGGCTCACCGATGGTCTTTCGGCGGCCCCTACTCGAATTTCGGCTCCGTCGCTGGCATCCTTGAAAGATTCCTCACAATCGCGCAATTCTTCCAGATCAGCCTGACCCCTTCATTTGATTGTCTTGACCCGTTCGGCATCTCCCGTCGTACGGAATTTCGCGGAGCCGCGATCATGACTCGCCCGAAAGCCAAGGGCGGCCGCCGACGGCCCGCCATCACCCGTGCCCGGGCCTCCCGGCTCCACCGCCTGGTCTCGACCCTTGGCGAATCCCCCCGTGAACGCGATACCTTGCTCACCCTTCTGGCCATCGGCCTCCGCACCTTTTATCGAGAACTCGACCTTCTACGGCGTTGCGGCATCAAGGTCCGGCTCGACCGCCGCCAGTACATCCTGATGACCACCGGCCAGGAGGCCGAGGGCCGGCTCCCGTTCCCCGACCCTCAACTCAGCTTCGCCGAAATGACGGAACTGGCCCAGGGCTCAAGTGCCGCCGCGTTGCGTATGGCGGAGCTGCTTGCCCAGGTCGTCAGTCCGCCTACCGGCCAGCGTCAGTCACGCAAAAGCCGGCGTACCTCCTGATCACCAAAGCGATTCTCCCTCAAAATCGCTGAGAAATTCTTCCCAGACCCACCCAATCCCGTTCCTCTCCAGGATCCTCCAGATGTCCATTTGCCTTTTTCAGCGGCTGAGAATTCTCCTATTCCTTTCCCTGTTTTCGCTCAAAACAGTCGCCATGACTCGGGCCGAAGATCGTCCCGATCGGCCGCTTCAAGATTTTGAAGGTCGAGACTATGCCCCGTGGACCACGACTGGCGAGGCGTTCGGTGCCGGTCCCGCCGAGGGAACCTTGCCCAACCAGATGCCCGTCAGTGGGTTTGGCGGCCGGGGGCTGGCGAGCAGCTATCACGGCGGTGATGGTCCGACCGGTGTTTTAACTTCGCCCCCTTTCCTGATTGACCGGCATTACCTCGGTTTCCTGATCGGCGGAGGCGGATTCGACGACCAGACGTGCCTGACCCTAAAAGTGAACGGGCGGGTGGTGCGCACCGCCACGGGACCGAACGTCCAGCCGGGTGGTTCCGAATCGTTGGATCGGCAAGCCTGGGATGTGGACGAGTTCTCGGGGAAGCGTGGTCAGATCGAGGCCATCGACAGGGCGTCCGGCGGCTGGGGACACATCTCGTTTGATGAGGTCACGCTCACCGACCGGCGCCCCGAGGGCCTTGTTGTGCGAGTCACTCGCACGATCCCCATTCGCGAACGGTTCTTGCTCCTGCCCATCGACAACAATGCGACGGCCCGGACCCTCCAGGTCACCTTGGACGGCCATCCCCAGCCGCCCGTCACGATCGCATTGGCCAGTGGCCCACCCCAGTGGTGGGCGACCTGGGATGTTGCCTCCTGGCGAGGGAAATCCCTGGAGCTTTCCCTCGCCCGCGTCCCCGAAGGCTGGGCGGCCCTCGACGCGATCAAGGCTACCGACACAATCCCCCGCGATCCCGGGCTTTACCAGGAACTGCTTCGCCCCCAGATTCACTTTTCGTCCCAGCACGGCTGGATGAACGACCCGAACGGTCTGGTTTACGCCAACGGCCTGTATCACCTGTTCTTCCAGCACAACCCATTCGGCTGGGACTGGGGCAACATGCACTGGGGCCACGCCGTCAGCAAGGATTTGGTCCACTGGCAAGAGTGGGGCGAGGCTCTGGCTCCCGACCGGTCGGGGACGATGTTTTCGGGCAGCGGCGTGGTGGATTTTGGAAACACCAGCGGATTGAGGTCGGGGGCCGAAAACCCTCTCCTGTTCTTCTACACCTCGGCGGGCGAGTCGTTCACACAGGGTCTGGCGTTCAGCAACGACGGGGGACGGACGCTGTCCAAGTTCGTCGGCAACCCGATTGTCCCGCAGATCACCCCAAGCAATCGCGACCCGAAGGTGTTATGGCACGAACCGACTCGTCATTGGGTCATGGTCGTTTACATCGAGAGACCGGACGAGCCTCGGGAGGAGGCCCGGCGGGCGATCCAGTTCCTCACGTCGACCGACGCGAAATCCTGGACCCGGGAAGGTGTCATCGAGGGATTCTTCGAGTGCCCCGATCTCTTCGAATTGCCCGTGGAGGGGGAACCTCACCACGCAAAATGGGTGCTCACGGCCGCCAGCAGCGAGTACATGCTCGGAACCTTCGACGGCCGGACCTTTCGCCCGGAAACCCCGAAATTCCCCGGCCATCGGGGCCGGGGCTTCTACGCGGCCCAGACCTTCAGCGACATCCCCGCGACCGACGGCCGGCGCATCCAGATCGGCTGGCTCCAGGCCCCGTCACCGGGAATGTCCTTCAACCAGTGCCAGTCCCTGCCGCTGCGGTTGACCTTGAAACCCACGCCCGACGGTCCGCGACTGGCTCGGGAGCCCGTTCGCGAGTTGGAAGGCCTGCGAGCGGATTCCCTGCGCAAGGCTCCGCTGACCCTGAAACCTGGTGACCCCAACCCGCTGAGGTCACTTCGTGGGGAGCTTCTCGAAATCCGGGCCGACTTCGAGCCCAGCCGCGACGCTCAGGTCCGCTGTGAAGTCCGTGGCGTCACCATCAAGTATGACGCTGAAACCGGCGAGCTGAGCGTCGGCGACCTCAGAGCCCCCGCGCCCCCCCGAGAAGGCCGGGTCACGCTGACCATCCACACCGACCGGACCAGCTTCGAGGTCTTCGCCAATGGCGGGCTGACCTATATCCCTTTGCCCATCCTTCCCAATCCCAAGGATCTCGGCGTCTCGGCCCACTGCGACCGCGGCGAGGCGCGATTCCACACTCTTGACGTCCACACGCTCCGGTCCATCTGGGACCGTCCCGCGCCCTGAATGTCCACCCATCGCGGCGGTCCGTCAGGTCAAACCCAGGTCCGTTTCGCTGCCGAGCGAGGCGAGATAATGAGTGAGGGACTCGAAGTCCAGAGGCTTGACGAAGTGGTGGTCGAACGGGGAGGGGCTGGGCAGTTCCGCCTCGCTGTGTCCGGAGACCGCCACGAGTCGGCAGCCGCTCAACCCCGGCTCGACGCGGAGGGCGGCGGCCAGATCGATTCCGCTCATGCCCGGGAGGGTCAGGTCAAGCAGAGCGACCCGCGGGACGAATTCCCTCGCCGCGATCAACGCCGACTCGCCGTCGTACTCCACATGGGTCGCGTACCCCTGAAGCTCCAGGAGAGTGTTGAGCAAACGAGCGGAAGCGACCTGATCGTCGACGATCAGAATACGAAGCGGCTCGCGATTCATCGGCACGGTCTCGACGTCGTGGCGGTGACCTCAGTCGCCAGGCAGATCATAGCCTCTCGCCCATCCCGCGGCCAGCCTGCCGAATCGCGTCGAGGCTCCCGCGTTCCCGAACCGCGGCGACCCCATTTCCCCCGGGCGGTTGAGTCGAAAGAGCTCGGGGTTGGTCAGGGCAACGGCACGTCCTTGAACTCAAATTCCAAAGGGATCGTCTCGACCTTGCTGGGCGTCTCGTAAATGAACTGGTAGTCGCCCACCTTGCCCGGCACGTCGACGAAGAAGTACTCGAACCCCATTTTTCCGTCGTCGTTGGACGTCTGATTCATTCCGCCATTGTGCTCGAACTTCGACCCATCGGCGCGACGGAGCCACAGCCGGTTGTTGAACAGTCCTTGCTGGTAGCTCTCGAACGCCGGCCCTTTCCCCTGGTAGTCCACCAGCACGTTCAGCCGCCAGCGGCCCTCCTCGACCTCGGTCGATTCGAGAGTCACGGCGACATCCCCTTGCACCTGCCGAACCTCCTTGGCGGTCAGGCTGGGAAACGGGAAGGTCCGTAGCGTCGAGGGGACGGTGACGTCCGCCTTGACCTTCAAGGTCGAGAGCGACCGGGCGTCCCGAGGAGGCGCGGCCAGGTTGAGGTTCAGCTCGGCCGAGGGATTCGAGGGCCTCAGGATCACGCTGGTCGTTTCCTCCGTCGCCATTGGCGAGACGGGGCGCCCTTGATCATCGGCGATCGTCACTCCCTCGGCCTTCCAGGCCAGCAGCATCGGCCGCAACCGAGGCTCCCAGTCGATCTCGAACTGAACATTGGCCAGAGCGCTGCCGGCCTCGAAACTCCGCTTCGCCGAGATTTCCTTCAAGACGATCCGAAACGGCCCGTTGACCACGACTCTCGGCGCCTCGGACCCCGACGGCCGCGCCGCGGGCGGATCCATCAGCCCAATCGACCCATCATTGGTCAGAAACGTGAGGCCCACCTGGGCCTTGTCCGCCACGACCTGCAAGGCGTCCAGGAATGGCCGATCCTCAAGGTCCAGTTCCAGCGACGGGTTCGCCGCTTCGTCCCGCTGGTCGGTCAGCAGATTTCCCGACTGCTTTTGAAGCGCCCGCAGCACTTCCGAAAGGCGTAAATCCTGGCCACGGAGAGTCACTCGCGACGCCCCGAGATTGATATGGTCCTGGGCCTGGCGAAGCTGGTCGCGAATCCGCCCGACCCGTTGGTCCCGCTCCGAGTGCGTCGGCGACGGTTCGGGCAGGAATGGCAACGCTTTCTCTCCCAGACCCATCAACGCCTTCTCGGCCCCGTCCCGGGCCTCGGCCGTGGGGGAATCTAGCTTCTCGACAAGCTGGCCGACCCGATCACGGAGCGCGGCGTCCGACCCCTGGGATCTCGCCGTTCTGGGACCACCAAGTGCAGCCACGACGAGAAAAGCCGCCGCCATCGCCCCGATGTGTCTCATGGCCAATGCTCCCTGGAAGGCACTGTCACCCGGCCGGGCTCATCCCACTCGCCAATGCCCCTCTTCCATCACCACCGAGCCATCGGCGGTGATCCGACCTCCTCGGCGAGTGTCCACGATTAGATCCCAGTGCAACGCCGAGGCATTGCGGCCCCCGGTCTCAGAATAACTCGACCCGAGCGCCAGATGGACCGTGCCGCCGATCTTCTCGTCATACAGGATGCTCCCCGTGAATCGGTCGATCCCCGGATTCAGGCCGATCCCCAACTCTCCCAACCGGCACGCTCCGGGGTCGAGGTCGATCATCGCCCGGAGATACGCCTCACCCTCCTCGGCCGTGGCCGAAACCACCTGCCCCGCCTCGAATTCCAGAGCGATGCCGCGGAGCCGTCGGCCGTTGCGAATCACCGGGAAGGCGCAGCGGAGCCGGCCTCGCGCCGAATCCTCGATGGGTCCGGTGAAGACCTCGCCCGAGGGCATGTTGCGGCGTCCATCGGAATTGATCCACTTCCGACCCGCCACCGAAAGCGTCAAGTCCGTCCCCTCGGCCTCGATGCGAATCTCCCCCACGCCGGTCAGGAATTCAACCAGCCCCGCCTGCCGTTGGCCCAGTTCCCGCCAGGAGGCGACCGGGTCCGTGCGGTCGAGAAACATCGCCGAGGTGACGTACCGTTCGTAATCGGCCAGCGGCATCCCGGCGTCGGCGGCGTAGGCCTGGGTGGGGAACTGGGTGAGAACCCACCTGCGGCGACTGGCGGCCTTGCGGATTGGATCGCGGGCCCGGTCCACGATCGCCTGCCTCGCCGGATCGATCCGGGCCATTCCCGTCGTGTCCGACTCCGCCGCGATCCGAATCCGGCCGTCGACGCTTGCCGCCTCGACCAGGCTCGTCGTGGGCAGGTGTGAAAGTTGGGGCTCGCTGGCGTGTTCCAGGAAAAACTCCGATAGCCCCGGCAGATCGAGCCTCACCAGCGGATGCCCCCCACGCACGATCACTGCTCGCGCGCAGGCCTCCACCAGCGGCCGGCCTTCCCAGTCCGAGCCGATCAAAACCGTCTCACCGGCCGAAACCCCCAGGCAGTAATCCGCCAGGAGTCCGGCCCACGCCTCGATGACGCCCGTTTCCACTCGCAAATCCTCCGCGAACCGGTCCCCTCGGCCCAATCTAGCCCGACCCCTCCTCCACGACAACCGTCCAAGCCCGATGGCCCATCGTTTCCGCCTTGCGATGCGCTGACGGGCCCTCTACGCTTGGGAACGCTGCCAACCCTCAGCCGACGGCCCTCGCCGATCCCCGGAGCTTGCCCGCCGCATGGCCACGCTCGACGCCGAACTCGCCTTCGTCAAGGATCTCGCCAACGAAGCCGCCGCCATCGCTCGCGACCGCTCCTCCCGCATCACGCCCGAGGAAAAGGCCAACCAGAGCTTCGTCACCGACCTCGACCTCGCCCTGGAGCGGTTGATCCGCGAACGGCTCGCCGCCCGGTTTCCCGACGACCAGCTCACCGGAGAGGAATACGCCTCGGGCGGCGGTTCCGGCCAGCGACGGTGGTCGATCGACCCCATCGACGGCACCGGCAACCTCGTCCACCAGCTTCCGCTCTGGGCCATCAGCATCGGCCTCATCGACGCGGGTGAGCCGGTCCTGGGCGTTATCGCCATTCCCCCGCTGGGGGAATTATTCTGGGCCACCAAAGGGGGCGGAGCCTGGCGGGACGGCCAGCGGATCGTTGCCCGCGATGCCGAGTCGTTTCACACCCAGGACAACCTCTGCCTGGGAACCAACGCGATGCGCGCCGTCGACCTCGATTCCATCACCGGCCGCCTGCGAGACCTCGGCAGCGCTTGCTGCGAATTGGTCTTCACCGCCTGCGGCCGGCTGGTCGCCAGCACGTTTCTGGGCGAGATGACCCACGACGTCGCCGCCGGGGTCGTCATCTGCGCCGAGGCCGGTTGCCAGTTCGGCACGATCGACGGTCAGATTCTTACCCCCGCGCAAATGGTCGAGCGGACGCCTGTCCCCATCCCGACCTTTGTCGCCCCGCCCGGCCGACTCGCCGCCTTGCTGGCCCACGCCAAACTCCGCAAACGAGCGTCGCAACCGTCTTGACCGCGAAGGGGGCCGAGCTTGGGGTACTGGGGCGTCAAGAGTTACGAGAACGACGAGGCCGCCGACGTCCTCGACGCCGCGTTCGAGCAGGTCCACGGCGATGCCTACGACGCTCTGATGGATGACCGCAACCCCCTGCCCTTCGACGAGGTCCAGCGACGACTGGCCGATGCAAGGACCCTCGAAGCCGCCGTCGCCATGCTCGTCGGGAAGCATGTCGCCAACCTCGACGGCCTCGACGACGAATCGCGTCTGGCTTTCGTAGGGATCATGGTCCAGCACGCCGAGGCCGCCGTCCCCATCCCCGAACCCTGGCGTCTCCTGGCCCTGAAGTGGCTCGACGAGGAAACCCTTGACTGGGACGAACCCACCGCCCGCCGCCTCCGTCGCGACGCGGAACGCCGTCGCCTCGCGAGCGCGACACAGTCACCGACCCGACACGTCGAGGGATCAGAATCCCGGCGGGGAAACCATTCGCCAGGCGATCAGGCCAATCACGACCAGGCCACCCACGACGACGCACGAAGTCAGCACGGCCGCCAGTCCCCTTGATGGTCGGAAACACCCCTCCGTGATTGCCCTCATCGTCCGGAGGTAATGTCGCCCCGACCAAACTGTCAGCAACATCCCCGCGACCAGGAATGCCAGGCCGCTCACAACGAATTCCCCCCCCTCGACGGACCGCTGGCCGACCGACGGAATACCAACGGGTGGGGACGCTTCGTGCGAAAGGCCGAGCCTGGCCAGGATGAACCCCAAACCCATCAGCGCCATCGACGTGCGGACCCACGCCAGGTACGTCCGCTCGTTGGCCAGGTGGTCGCGGGTCAGGTCGGCGGGCGAGGTCGGCCGCGAAACGATGGGCCCGCTCAAGATTCCGGCCCCCGAATCCGCCAGGTGAACTCGTTACAGCGAATGCCGTGGGATCAATGTTTGTAATACAGGTCGGAATTGCGGATGGGGCTGGTCAGACCACTCGTGTAAACCAATCCCTCAACGGTGACGGTCGCCACCCCGGTCGCCACTCCCCGCCCGTTGCGATGATAAGAGTGATAGCGAATGGAAACCGTACCCGAACTTGTGTTGATGAAATAAATGCCGGAATAGATGTTGGAATCGGCCGAGAGGGACAAGCTTGTGGGGCGATTCCGAGAGTCGAGGGTCGACGGGTCGGCCGCCAGATCCAAGCCCAGGATGGCGCCGGTGTTGGTACTTTTGTCGTTCATCACCAAGCCGCCACTCAGCGGAGTACCGCTGGCCGCCGGTGTGACGATGCCCATCTCGAAATCGCCGTGAAGGAACTGGTTCGATCCCCCCACTCCGCGGAAGTAGGCAACTTGGCTCTGGTCGGAAAAACGTCCCGGGCCGATCGAGTACGGGCCCGTGAAGGAGGCCGTGAACGTCTCTCGTCGGAGTTCCTGGGGAGTCGGCTGACCCTGACCGGGGATCAGCGGGGCCGGACTGCCCGAGGTCTCCTGGGAAGCGACCGCGGTCGCCCTAGCTCGGCTCGCGTTTAGCGACGAGGCCAGCAACGCCGAGCGGCCTGGCAGCGGGTTGGGGCGAGCCAACGCGGCAATCACCGCCGAGGAGGGGAGGCGTCGCCCTTCCAGAACCCCGAGGGCCGGTCGGAATTGCCGTCGAGGTTTGGAACCCATCGTCTCTCCCCATGCCCCAGAATCATATGGCCGCCCGACCGGATCAGAGCCGCGAAGTGGCGAACAGGGGATTGTTTGTTCCCTGGGTGTAGATCGCCCCCTGAAATCTCACGGTCGCCAGCCCCGCCTCGCCATGGTAGGGCCGGCCAGGCGTTCGTTTGCCGGGGAAGTATCGAATTGTGACCGTCCCCTCGCCGACCGAGCTGGAATAGGTCCCGCCGCTCCCGCCGCCGCCGTTGACCGTGAAGGTGAGGACCGTCGGCCGGCCCGCCGAATCGGTCGCCTGGGGAGAGCCGGTCAAGGCCACCAGCAAATCCCCGCTGGAGTTATTGTTGCGATCCAGCAGAGCGGCTGACCCAGTCACCGTCCCGTTCGGGTCGATCGGTGGGAAGATCGCCATCTGAAGGTTGCCGTGAAGGAACTGGTTGGTCCCCCCCACGCCGATGAACCCGAACTGCCGGGCCTCGGAGGTAAATGGAGGAGGGGCCACGAAATACCGAGTCGTGAACCCGCCCCGAAACGCCTGGCGACGGACCTCCCTGGGAGTCGGCGCCCCCAGCCCGATGTCGATCCCCACCGGAGTTCCCGAGGCCGCCGCGGCCACCGATGAGCCCCCGCCGAAGGCAATCCCCGGCAGTGCCGACGGCAACGAGCGACTCCCCAGCCCCTCGATTCGGGGACTCAAGGCGTTCGCGAATCGTCTCGCATCGGAGGATCGACCGCGACGTTTCATCCTTGTCCCTCGAACCGAACCCGCTCGGCGATCGTCGCTCACTCGCCGACGACTCGCCTTGGAACATCGGCGGCAACGATGCCAAGGTTCCAGAGAAATTACGGATTTCGGGGGATTTCGGCGGTCAGCGTCGACGAGGTGAGTCAGCGTGATGGGGCAAAACCATCAATTTTCCCGCCGCCTCGGCACCCAGGGCGACCACGCGTTCGCCGACGGAGAGCACGAGAGCGCCCGACTCGGGGCGGTTCTCGACCAGGCCGGCGACGGTCCCCAAATCGAGGTGGCAGTCGGTCAGGTACCGGAGGAAGGTGGGGTCCTGGTCGACGACGCGAACCAGTCGAAACGTCTGGCCTCGCTCCAGAGTTTTCAAGGGGACCCCCTCGGGCTCGGCGAGCGAACCGTCGGCCCGGGGGATCGGGTCGCCGTGGGGGTCGACCGCCGGGTGCCCCAGAAAGGCGTCGATCCGGTCGATCAGGCGGTCCGAGGCGGCATGTTCCAGGTGTTCGGCCTCGGCGTGAACTTCGTCCCAGGTCATCTCCAGGGTCTGCGCCAGGAAGAGTTCGACCAGCCGGTGGCGTCGCAAGACGGTCAAGGCCGTGTGGCGACCCTTGGCCGTCAGCTTTGCCCCTTCATAGGGGGCGTACGTGGCGAGTTCCGCTTCGGAGAGCGTTTTGAGCATTCCCGTGACGGTGCCGGGGGAGACCTCCAGCGCCTGGGCGATCTCGCCCGTCCCGACGGCGACCCCTTCCGGCCGGCGCGCGGCGATCAGGTAGATCGTCTTGACGTAATTCTCGACCGTCAGGCTCGGCACGTCGGTCGTCCCCACCCCCGTCCCACACCGACCGGATCGGCCCAGCGCCCTCCGGCGGCGACGCCCCCCAAGCCTAGTGACTTGGGGCCCGAGGCGGAAGAGAACGCCGACGCAAATGACCAACCTCTGGCTAACACGCCCGCCAGCCTCGACCATACACCACCAAGCCCCCAAACGTCGGGACCGCGGGTCGGATCAGGAGGAAGCAGGCCATGAGACGTCGGAGGTTCCTCGGGTGGCCCGTGGCGGTCGGCCTCGGCCTCGGCCTTGCTCCCCGAATTTCCGCCAACGCTCGCGAACTCCCCGAGTTCGGGCGGGAACTGCCGAAGCTGCAAGCCTTCGATGACCTCATGAGGCGGATCGTCCACGACCAAAAGCTGCCAGGTGGGTCGTTGAGCCTGGCCAAGGACGGTCGACTGGTTTACGCCCGAGCCTTCGGCTGGGCCTCGATCGAGGACCGCATTCCCGCCCGTCCGGCGATGCGTTATGGGCTGGCCAGCGTCTCCAAGGCGATCACCGCCGTCGCCATCCTTCGCCTCGCCGACCAGGGAAAGTTACGCCTCGACCAGCCCGTCCTCTCGATCCTGCACGACCTCAAACCGCTACCAGGACGGCGGATGGACCCGAGGCTCCAGGCGGTCACTCTCCGTCAACTGCTGCAACATACCGCCGGCTACCGAGCCCAGCCCGATCCCCACGCGATCGCCCGGGAGTTTCGGGTTCCGCTGCCGAAGTTGAAGATGGACCAGTTGATCCGGGGATTTCTCGGCGAACCGTTGGCCACCGATCCCGGCTCGGCATACTTCTACTCAAACTTCGGTTTCACCCTGCTGGGAGCGGTGGTCGAGCGGGCCATCGGCGAGGAATACGGCGTGGCGGTCCACCGGTTGGTCTTTGCTCCGCTGGGGATCAAGCTCGCGCACGTCGGTCGCGGCGGCCCTCGCCGGCCCGACACCGTCTGGCCTTATGACGGCCAGGGGCGGCCTATGCCGCCAATCGACATTCCGGGTGAGGCGGCTGGCGGCTGGGTGGTGGCGACCGTCGAACTCGTCCGCATGCTTTCGGCCCTCAACGGGGCCCGGGGAGAACCGTTCCTCTCGCCCCCGATGTTCGAGCAGATGCTCGCCCCGGCCCCACCGCCGGTCGGCAAGCCGGGAGCCGCCCGCTGGGTTGGGCTCGGCTGGGACGTCGTCACGCGATCCCCTCGCGGCCCTTCCTTCCAGAAAAACGGGGGTATGGGCGGTGTCCGCGCGGTGATCGGCCACGAGCCCGAGGGCGTGGACTGGGCCGTTGCCTTCAATGGCGGCCGGGACCTCCCCGACCACATCGGCGTCGATGGCGACGCCGCCCACTCGATCCGCCAAACCATCCGCCGGACCGAGGACTGGCCCCGCCTCGACCAGTTCCCCGACTTCGCCTGAAGGGTTATTCCTCGTCCGTCTCCTCGTCCAGGTCCTCGGGCAACCCTGCGTCGAGAGGGGTCCGCCGGTCGCCCATCAGCATCCAGACCGCCTTCAGGTACGATCCTTCCAGCGCATCCAGGCCGACCGGATGGTCCGGCGCCGCCCCCGTCACCGCCAGGATCTGCGCCGATCGACCCGCCTTGCGAGCCGCGGCGCGAAGCAGAATCAAAAACTCCTCGGCCGCGAGAAGTCCCGAGCACGAACAGGTCAAGAACATCCCGCCCGGCTCGACCAGTTTCATCGCCAGGACGTTCAGGTCGAAATACTTGCGCTTCCCCGCCGAGATATCCAGTCGGCCCGGAATCAGCTTGGGAGGGTCCAACACCAGCGCTCCAAACGACCGCTCGTTGACGCCCATCTGGCGTAAGTAACCAAAGGCGTCGGCATGGACGAAACTGGGCCGCACCTGGTTGAGGTTGGCGTTCTCTTTCGCCAGGGCGACGGCTTTCTCATCCAGGTCGACGCACGTCACCTCCCGAGCCCCACCCGCCATCAGGGCCGTGATCCCGAAACCGCCGGTGTAGCAGCAAACATCCAGCACCGAGCGGTCGCGGGTGTACGCCAGCAAGGCGTGACGGTTGTCCCGCTGGTCACAGAAAAACCCCGTTTTGTGGGCTCCCTCGAAGTGGATCCGGTAGCGGACCCCATGCTCCCGGATCGTCACCCGCTCGGGCAAACCCGGGGTGGTGACGGGACGCCCGGCGAAATCCTCGGCCAGGGCGATCCGCTCATCGACCCTCACCCGCGCATGTTTCGTCCCCAGTCGCTCGGCCAGAATTTCCAGAATGGGGCCGATCCGCTGGTACATCCCCAGGCTGAAGCATTCGACCGACAGGACGTCGCCGAACCGATCGACGATCAGACCCGAGAGACCATCGGCCTCGGCATGGATCACCCGATAGGCGTCGGTGACGTCCTCGAGTTTCAGCAGATCGCGACGCAAGGTGATCGCCCGCTCGATCCGGGCGACCCAGAAATCTCGGCCGGGCGTCTCGGGTCCCGCCGGGGCGAGAATCCGCAGGGCAATCTGCGAACGGGCGTTCCAGAGCGCGTAGCCCAGCGGCAGACCGATCCGGTCGACCACCTTGACCAGATCACCATCCCGAGGCCGGGGCGTGCCGACCGGTCCGGCAACGATCTTCTTGTAGACGAACGGATGGAGCCCGGGGCCCCGGATCGCCACCGTGGGCAAGCGATCGGCAATCTCCAGCGGCCGGTCGGGCATCGGCGCGAGTTCCATCGCCGGCAGGGGTTCGGGCTGGCGGCGATTCGCGGGCGGGGGACGACGTCCCGGGCGGGGGGCGGAAGGATCATTCACCGAGTTCGCCATCCTCGTCGTCATCGTCCTCGCCCAGAGCCCCCGGTTCATTGCGGGCGAGGCGGCGGAGTCTCACCAGGAGCGCCGTGGCGTAACGCTCGACGGCGAGTTGGCG
This sequence comes from Isosphaeraceae bacterium, assembly GCA_965201075.1. GTDB lineage: Bacteria > Planctomycetota > Planctomycetia > Isosphaerales > Isosphaeraceae > CBDAVP01. The sequence goes on from CBDAVP010000005.1 coordinate 101,038, forward strand.
GGTCATCACGGGTTCGGTGGCGGCTTCGATCGGGATGGTCCCCATTAGCTTATGGGCCTGGGACAGGCTCTCCCAGCCGACCTTGAGCGCGGCGGGGACGGCAGTGGTCGTTCCGGCCGAGGGCCGGGTGGCTCGCAGGGCGGAACGGGCTTTGCGAAGGCCAGCCTGGGCCTGCTGCAAGGTTCGCAGGGCCGTGGCGGCGGTCATCTCGGGCATCCGAATCTTCCTCTGGCGGGGCCGCCCGCCTTCGGTGGACAATCTGGCAGTCATTGCGTAGCTTAAGGCCGTTGCAGCTTGGGGACAACCACCCGGCGGGAGCCGTTGAGCGATGAGCGACCCCTTCGACGCGGACGACGGCCCCGACGACAGCGAATCCGTCGTGTCGACCGCCACCCTACCCCGAGAAAGCCCGCAAGCCCAGGGAGGCACCGGCACCCGCCGTCAGCCCCCCTACCACGTCGTGATCCTCAACGACGAGGAGCACACCTTCGACTACGTCATCGAACTGCTCACCAAGCTCTTTGCCCACCCAATGGACACCGCCGAGCAACTGACCTGGCGAATCCACAAGGCCGGCCGAGCCGTGGTGTATACCACGCATAGGGAAAAGGCCGAACTCAAGCGAGAGCAAGTCCTCGGCTACGGCGCCGATCCGCGAATGAGTGAATCCAAGGGTCCGTTGGGCTGCTACATCGAGCCCGCCGAGAGTTGAGCCTTCACGAAACGTGGCCGGCCCAAGTCTCCCAACCAGGAGACGCGGGCCGGCTCGATTTGCCTGTCAATCAGTGGGAGGGCTGGAGCTTGGCCTGCAGATCATGAAGAGCTGGGGTAACCTGGCCCTTGAGCTCTTCCACCATGGGCATGACGTGCCCCTTGATCTCCTCGAACGACTCGGTCCCAATCTGCTTGAGATCCTCCATCGACAGGCCGACTGCATCCCCACCGAGCCGCAGCGCCAGATAATCCTCGGCGAGTCCCAGGATTGGCTGGGGAATGCCGAGAAGCGTGTGCAAGGCGCCACGAATCAGAGGGGCGAACGTCGCGGCTCCGGCGGCCACGGCGGCGCCGACGGGCAGGGCCCAGGGTTCTTCCACCCCGTCTCGGCGGAGGCTCTCACGCATGACCCACGCCCCGGTCGCGGCCCGGGGGATCAGCAGTGGCAGAGAACCGCGGCTGGGGACCAACGGCAGCTTGTCGACGACCAACTCGCCCACCGCCGCCATCGCCAGGGCCTTCTTCTCCGGCCGGTCATGAGCCGCCGCCAGCAACGCCGGTCCCAACGCGTTGCGTAACCCCGTCACCACCGCCAGTTTGATTGCCCGCTCAAACGGTGTCTCGGCTGACATTGCGTCACCCTCCTCGAACCCTCGGTCGAACTCCCCCAGCTCGGGGGCGGATAGCGCCTCATTCATGCAAGGACGGCGCCATCGGCAGGGGATTTCCGCCGAACCCCCTCAGGCCCAATCCTCGAACAGCGGCTTCGGCTTGCGATTCGAGGGGGACCGAGACAACGGCCACGGCCAACGGCCGGAGTGTCGCAGGATGGGACCGACGAATAAAAGGAACAGGGCGTACAGCGCTGTCATCACGGCGATCGCGAGCAGCCCACCGTCCGTCCCGTGTTGGTGCTGGACACCCAACAGCCAAACCATGGGTACTTCGATGACCAACGCCAGAAGCGACCAAACGACGTGCAAGGTCCAACTCAGCCGCCAGCCCCTCCCGATCGCGACCGCCGCGAGACCCAGGCCGAGGCCCAGCAGCGCCTGAAGCGAGACGATCACCGCGGCCAGTCCGCGAATCAGGAGTTCAATCAAAGTGGAGACCAATACCCCCACGGCCTCAGCAAGACTTCCCGCGCCTGCCGCGGCGCTCGCGGCGGCGATCGAGGTCGCGACCGCCGTCAGTCCGGCATCCTCGGGCCACAAGTCGGGCGGCGGAAGGGCCGCCGACGCGGCTGGCCAGAGGTGCAGGATGTAATGCGTCGCCAAGACGGCCCAGATCAACAGGACCGCCGAGAGGAGGAGGCTGATCCAGGTGATCCCTTTCGTCGCCCGCGTCATGGGTCGGCTCCTCATCCCTCAAGCCGGCCCACCCGCCTCGGCCGTGAGCGTGGCGGCGATGCCGGTGGCGATATCGGGGTAAGCCAGGATCACTCCCAACTCCCGCCGCATCCGCCGGTTGGAGACGCGCTTGTTCCCCCCCTCGCGGCGAGAATTCGACTCGGCTGGTACGAACGCCGGAGGGGGGGCCTTCAGCCATTCGGCCACAGTCTCATAATATTCGCGACGAGCGACCGGCCGGTCGTCACTGGCCAGATAAACCCGCCCCGGCTCGCCCCGGGCAAGCGCCGCGACGGCGACCGAGGCGGCATCGTCAACGTGGATGACGTTGAGCCAACGATCGGCGTCGCCCGCGAGGGGTTCGCCCCGCTCCACCGACGACCGGCGGATCATCCGCCCCGGTCCATAAAGCCCCGAATACCGCAGGACGACCCCACCGGGCCTCGCCAACACCAGTGACTCGGCCTCCAGACAGGCCCGGCCCGAATCCGTCCGGGGGTCGATCGGTGAGTCCTCGTCGATCCACTCCCCTGCCGTCTGGCCGTAAACCCCGGTCGAACTCGCGTAAACCAGTCGCGACGGTTCGACCGGCAGCGCCTCTAACGCCGCCCGCAAACCCTCCACGTAAACCTGGCGAATCGGCACCCCGGCCGTCCGATCGAACCCGATGCAAGCGAACACCCGCCCGGCGGCGGGCAGACGGAGGCTTGATGGATCCAGCACATCGGCCACGACCGGCTCCACGCCCAGGGCCTTCAGCGACGCCGCGCCCGATTCGCTCCGGGTCGTGCCGAAGACCCGCTCGCCCCGGGCCATCAGTTGCGCGGCGACCCGACGCCCGAGGAACCCGCAGCCCAGAATCAGGGTCGCTTCGTTCAACGATCAACCTCCGCTTCGCGAGTATCTTCCAGGGAGGAGGCCGGGGCCTCGGCCTCGGGGCAACCCGCGTCGAGGTAATGTTGGAGCATCACCCAGGCCGCCATCGCGTCACGCCCCGCCTTTCGACCTTTCCGCTTGAGGCCCTGGGCTTTCATCAGGTGGTCGGCCTCGACACTGCTATACCGCTCGTCGAAGAAGGTCAGCGAGCAGCCGATCGACTCACCCAACCAGCGGCCCCAAGCCCTGGAGGCCCTGGCGAGTTCGCCCTCGCCCCCTCCCGTATGGAGTGGCAGGCCGACGACGACTCGCTCGACCCCTTCCTCTTCCGCCAGACGTCGGTAATGCTCGGCGTCGAGTCGAGGATTCCGCCGCTCGTAAACTTCCAGGGGGAATGCAATGATCCCTCTCGGGTCGCTGAGAGCGGCGCCGATGCGTTTCGTGCCGAAATCAATCCCCAGGATTCTCGGCAAGGACGGGACCTCGGAGACGTTTGGTCGCGATCACAGGTACGAGGAATGCCCTGATTTTGACAGTCCCTCAACCAAACCCTTCAGTTGATCCAACTGGTCCCGACGGGCAATCAAGGTCGCGCCACCGGACTGCACCACAACCAGATCCTCGACCCCCAGCGTGGCGACCAGCCCGCCATCGTCGCTGACCACGATCGACCCGCGCGTGCCCTTCGTGACGACGTTCCCTTGAATCGTGTTCCCCTGGGCATCGGGGGTCTGGAGGGCATCGAGCGCTCGCCAGTCGCCCACGTCGTTCCATTCGTAGACCACCTCCAGCACCCGGACGTTGGGGGCTTTCTCCATGACGGCCTTGTCGATGGGAACTTTCTCCATCTGGGGATACTCACGGGCGAGGACTTCGGCCTCGGCGGAAGTCCCCAGGGCGTCGGCGACTCGGCCGATCGCCGCGGCCAGTTCCGGCCGGTGAGTGGCCAGAGCGTCCAGGATCGCCCGAGCCCGCCAGACGAAAATTCCCGAATTCCACGCGAACCGCCCTGCGGCCAGGAACGCCTCGGCCGTGGCCCTGTCCGGCTTCTCACGGAACTGGGCGACTCGGTGCAGGGCGATCCCTCCCGGCATGCCCAGCGACTCGCCCCGCTCGATGTACCCATAACCGGTCTCGGCCCGGGTCGGCACGATGCCGAAGGTGACGAACGCCGAGGGGTCCTCGTCAATCACCGAAACGGCCGCCAACACCGTCGCCTGAAACGTCTCGTCGGGACGAATGACGTGGTCGGCCGGCATGACGATCATCGTCCCGTCGGGGTCGGCCCTGGCGACGACCGCCGCCGCCAGGCCGACGCAGGGCGCCGTATCCCTGGGGCAGGGTTCGGCCACGACGTTGCCGGCCGGCAACTGGGGCAACTGCTGGCGAACCGCCGCCGCCTGGTCCGCCCCGGTGATGATCCAGGTCCGCTCCGGAGCCGTCAAAGGGGCGATCCGCGAGACAGTTTGTTGCAGCATCGACGCCTCGCCGTGGAGGCGAAGTAACTGCTTGGGGCGGTCCCGGCGGCTCTTGGGCCAGAATCGAGTGCCGCTGCCTCCGGCCATGATGACGGCGTGGAGCATGGAATCGCTGATCCTTTCGCGGCGGCATCGCCTTTTTCTGGGACAGGAAGCCCCTCGCCGACTGCCTTATTTCAAATAGATCGCGCCATCCACGGCCGTCCCCGGCGACAGCTTTCCCTTCAACTCGCCAGCATCGAGCGCGTACAACGGACTAATCTCCACCCCGAACGCGGCCGACCCGTCACTGCGACGAGGAACCGACACCCCCGCGGCTTCCAGCCAACCAGCGAAATTGTCGCTCATCCGCTGCCGGACCGTCGCCGGAGAGTCCGGCCCGGTGGCGTTCTTCAACGGCTCGAACTCCACCGAGCGGTCGCACTCGACCATCGCCCAGCGACGGGCCATCGGCAGGGCGTCGAAGATGAACGTCTCGAACTTCACCGCGTTGGGAGTTGCGGGCTCAACCACCGCCCCCGAATCTCCCACGAACTTGACCTTCTTCAACGCCCGATGATACGGCAGGTGGGCGCCTCCGGTGGCGATCCGCTCGACGAATTCGCGCTCGAAGACGTGGATGGCGATGCTGCCTGCCGAAAGTTCCAGCCCGCCATCGGGAGCCCGTCGCCCCGCGAGTTCGGGGGGCAGGTCGGAATACTCGATGACCCGAGGAACGCCATCGACCTCGACCACCACCCCCACCTTTTCCTCGGGCGCCACCTTTTCGACCACCTTGAACGAGACCTCGGCCTCGGCCAGCCGGTGCAGTCCCAGGAAGGCTGGGTCGGCGATCGCCACCAGTGGGTTGTCCACCTGGAAGTAAAACAGGCTGCGGACACCCCGCTCGCGCATCTCCTCCAGGCAACTCGACGAGCCGTCCGGTCCGGGGGCGGCCAGGGCCGCGAGGGAGCCTCCGTGGCCGTCGGGGCTCAGGGCTAGCCGCCCTTTTTCCGCCAGCAAGATCCGGCCGGTTTCGCGGTCGACCGCCGGCAATTGCCCCTGGACGAAGAACCGAACGTGTTCGAGCCCGAACTCCGCGTGCTCGGCGAAGAACGCGACCGTGGCCGCGTGATTCTCGGGGCTGGTCATCACATAGAAGGGAATCGGCCGACCATGGCGACGGCCCAACGCCACCACCTTCTCGGCGTGGATCTGGAACAGGCTCGAGGCCGAGACCGGGCCGATCGGATAGGTCCCCTTGGGCCCGTCAAACCCGAGGCGAGTGCCCTGTCCGCCGGCGACCACCACCACCGCCACCTCACCGGCCGCCAGGGCCCGAGCCCCCAACTCGGCGGCCCGGCGACGGGTGCCGCGTTCGGAGTCAGTGCGCGGCAAGCGGTCGACGGCCACCGGTTTCACGGCCGTGGGATCAAACTCTGCCGGCGCCTCGGCGTGGACCAGCCGGCCGACCAGCTCGCCGATCAACTTCGGGTCGAGGCGGCCCGCCTCGGCGGTCAGGCGCTCGCGACCTGGTCCGTCCAGGTCGTCCCACCAACTCAACACGTGCGACTGACCGTGCTCGGCCAGCCGGGCGGTCAATGAGGGATCGGCGGGCATCGTTGAGGAGGCTCCAGGGGCCAGCCGTCCGGGACGAACACCCCAAAGCACTTGGGGAGGTCAGGCCGCGACGACTCTTCAAAACTCCAGGGTCAGGCCATCGTAGGCGAGCCGCACGCCGGCCGGCAAGGTCGACTCCGTTGTCTCATGGTCGAACTCGTGAGACAGATGCGTCAAAAACGTCCGCCCCGGCCGCAGCCGCTCCACCACTGCCAAGGCCTCAGCCAGGCAGAAATGCGTCGGGTGCCATCCGGGTCGCAAGGCATCGAGGATCAAGGTGTCCAGCCCTTCCAGAACCTCCCAGCTTGCATCGGGAATGTGGTTCACGTCCGTGCAATAGGCCAGGCCGCCGATGCGAAACCCCAGCACCCGGAATCGCCCATGGTCCAGCCGAATCGGCCGAACCGTTTCGCCTAACACTTGGAATGGCACGCCCGGCTCGATGGTCCGGAAGGCGATTTGCGGCACTCCTCCCGCCGGAATCCGCGCGGCGTGCTCGTTGAAGGCGTAGTGAAACGCCTGGCGGATCATCGTCTCGGTCTCGGCCTCGCAAAAGATCGGGACCGGACCGCCGAGAATCTTGGGAAACAGCCGCGCGTCGTCGAGCCCGAACAGGTGATCGGCGTGATTGTGCGTGTACATGATCGCGTGGGCCACGTCGATACCTTCGCGCACCAATTGCAAGCGCAGCTCGGGCGCCGTATCGATCAGCAGGTTCCCTCCCGGCACCTGAAGCATCACACTGGGCCGGGTGCGGTGGTTGCGGGGATTCTCCGAACGGCAGACGGCACACTTGCAGCCGATCATCGGCACGCCGGTCGAGGTCCCGCTGCCCAGCACGATCAACCGCCGAGGACTCGCCGCCACGCCCACACCCCCAACGCCGGAACCGCCCTTCACCTTCACTCTCGTCCAGGTTCACGGGCGCATTCTACGACAAGGCGACTCCCCGGGCGACCATCACTTCCCTTAACGACGGCGCCCCTCCTCTTCCGGGACGATCGTGAACCGAACCACCTGCCGGGCCGGATCCCCCCCACCGAGCACGTCATGCAGGATGATGTCCAGGTCGTAATCGCCCGGCCGAAGCTCGCTCACTGAAATGGTATTGCTCATATAGAGGATGCCGATCGGATCCCGGCTCTTGGCCGGGAGGTCGAGAATCTTCTCCTTGACCTGAATGACCGCCTTGGCTCCGTGGCGTCGCAGCCGGGCGTCCTGGGACAGGTGGACCTGGTATTGCTGCTTGACCCGCTCGCTGGCGAAGCGTCGAGGCTCAAAATAAATCACCAACTTCTCGTCGGCGGTCAATCGGGCGTCGGGCCGTTCGACGAAGTCGCCGTAACCGGTCACCGACTCACAAACGATCGCCCGGGTCATGCTCAGCCCCGTGCCGGTCGACTCGGCGTCATCTAGATCCTCCGCGACGGAGGCGGGGCCGAGTCGCTCGTTCGGGTCGGCGATGGGTGGACCTCCCCACGCCGGCCCACCAACCAAAGCGAACGCCGCGATCCACGCCAGTCGCCAGGGTCGTTGCATCGCTCGCGTCCCCAACCGGATTGAGGGGAACGGGTCGAGATCCGTCTGGGTCCGGACGACCCCCGATCCATCCTCACCGCCAAGCCTAAGCCGAGCGCCTCTGTCCCCGCAACCCTCAGACTCACAAAGGCCGATCAGGGGAACCGGATCGATCCCGTCGAGCTTGTCCATTGAGAAGACCCTGGGGCTTGACGAAAGCGGGGCGATTACAATTCCGGGGGAGTTTCCACAAGACAATCGCTGCGATTTCCGGCCGATTTCTCCACATCCCGCTGACGATAGAAGAAGGCGGATCGCCCGGGGAAGTGGGTGACCCGCCTTGGTTGGGGGCACGGACCGGATGTGGACGACTCAGTTTCAGACCCGATCAGGTCCGAGCGCGGCGGCGTCGCAGGCGGAACAGCATTCCGCCAACAATGGCCGACGACCAGGCGACGACGGTCGCCGGCTCTGGGACCACCGGGCCGCCGAACTGAGTTTCGGGGCCGGTTGGCGGGTTGGGCACGACCGTGCCCGGGGCCGTCTGGGCCTGGGGCAACGTCACGGCGTGGCGGAAGGTGTCCTCGCCCGCCACGACATCGTCCGGAGAGCCGGCATAGGCGCTGACGGTGAACCCTTTGGTCAGGGCATCGCCAGCCACTTGGCTGAAGTTCTTGACCGTGAACTCGAAATCGGGGTGAGCCGCCGAGGGGTCGAAGGCCAGGTTCCCCAGGTTGTTCGCCAGGGCGGCGCCGTAACTGTTCTGCAGCCCGTTCGTGCCAGGCTTGTAGCTGGCGACGGTGAAGCCATCAATCCCGGGTCCGGCCTCGGTCTTGTCGGCCGGAACTCCCGCCACCACCTGCGGCGTGCCGTTGCCGTTGAAGTCGAATCCGACGGTGACCGACTTGTGACCGCCGAGACTCGCGGTGTCGACGCCCCCTTCGGCCATCATTCGCGACGACGCCGCGCTCGGGTCGCCATTACCGTCGGCGTCACCGGCGATGCCGTAGAAATTCACGCCGACCTGCAAGGTGTCGGTGGACTTGTCGTAGTCCAGCCTCATGTCCTTGACTGCCCAGCCGGTGGTCAGCCCCTGCTGGGTCATCCACGCGTCTTGCGAGACGTAGGTGGGGTCGGGGGTGCCGTCGGCCTGGGGATGGGGGACGAACGCGACCACGCCGTTGCCAGCGGTCAGCGGGAAGTCATTTTCCACGTTCCCGGTGAAGTTCATCGTGTCCGCCGAGGCGGCCCCGGCCAGACTCAGGGCGGCGAGGGTCCACTGGAATGCGATGCGACGAACCATTGACGAGTCTCCTCCCTCGTGAAGGCACGACCGGGGTTGTGGCCCCAGGCGCCCGGCCGACCTTCGGTCCGGGAACGTTTCGATCCATGCGGCCGTCAGGTTTCCGCCTCGGTCGGAGTTTCCGCCGAGGTCTCGCCCCTTCCCCCACGGCCCCTCACGGTTCGGTCCCAGTCGGGATCGCGGCCGGTCGGCAGAAAGGACGTTGACGCGATGTCACTCTTGAGTCTGCTTCGGCAATCCGTCCGGTCCTGGCGACGACGACGAACCGGGGCGAGAAAACTCTCCAGCCGGCCCACCGTCTCGATGGAATGCCTGGATCATCGTCAACTCCTTGCCGCGAACTTCACCGGAAACGTCATAAACGATTTTCCCCTTGCAACCACTCCAGCCGTCAAAGAGATCCTTCCCGATTTCACGAACCCCGCTACCAGTGAAGCGTCGTTCTCCAACGCCAACTTGCAGAATCTCATTCAGGTCTCGGGCTTTTACATCAGCGGCGTGCGCCTGGCCTACACCCAGGCCGACGACACCTTGAGCATTGGCCTGGAAACGCCGGCCAATCCCAAAGCCTCGGGCCAGTTCGTGCTGGCAAGCGATGCCGACAACAATGGAAATTCCGGCGTGGAAGGTGGCGATCCCACCGCTCCGCCCAGCGTCGACCCGGCGGTCCAGACGGCGGCAGGCGGCGGGTTCTCGGATTTTGCCGATCTGGGTGGGACCGAGTACACGGGGGTCTTCCTTGACCTCAGTGGGCAGGGGGGCGTTCCGCAGATCGTCGCGGGCATCGGCACCGGCCCTTCGAAGCTATATCAAGTCGCCCAGGCGGTCAATATCAGCGGCGTGACTGGACGCCCCGACACCAATTTCGGTAAATCGCTGCCTCAGTTCACGGGCCGGATCTTCATCAATAATGATCCCACAACGCCCAACATTGAGATGACGATCGTCAACTTCTCGGCGCTCTACCAGCAGGTCACCGGCCAAACCTTCAGCCAGCTCAGTAACATCAGTGTCGGGGCTTACGGCGGTTCAGCCAACGACAACGCCACCGAGACCACCCTCCCGGTCCAGACCATCAACGCCGGGAGCTTTTTTACCCCGACGCCGGTTTGCCCCCCGCCAACCCCGTCTCCGCTGACCCCGCCGGTTCTGGTCAACTACCACGAAAACAACCACCTCAACACGGCCCACACCACCACCGTCCGCGTCCAGGTCTTCGGCACCGCCCAGCTCAACGTCGACAGCATCGTCGAGTCGTCGGTCCACATCGGCGGGGCGAGCCCCCTATTCAGCTTCGACCGCAAGGTCGGCAACTACCCCTTCCCAACGCGCACGTTCGTCTTCCGCGGCACCGACATCAACCTGCCCCCCGGCCTGACCCCCGTGGACGTGACGGGCACCCTGACCGACGGACGCGCTTTCGACAGCACCTACGTCGTCTTCAATCGCAACGACTCGTTCTACTCCAATCGAGCCATCGACGCCCGCAACGCCCGCCTGGAAGCTCGCGGCCTGACGATTCCCCTCGACGGCGTGACCAACGGATCGACCCCGGCGGTCGCGACCCGGGCCATCAAGGTGGACTACGGCATGCACGCTTCGCAGGCCAGCCACTCCGCCAAGGTCACCGAAACCGTCTTTCACCCCGGCAACACTAACCCCATACCCGCCCCGGCTCACGCAGCCGCGGCCACTGCCAAGGTTCGCGTCGCCAAGGTCCGCGTCGGAACTCGAATGGCTGACCTCAAGGCCACCGCCGCGACAACCTCCACCGCCGGGGGGAGTTGACCGGCCCCTCCCCCCTGCCCGCCTGGCGACCGCTCCAGACCTGGGGCGGTTGCCAGTCCCTCGGAAGTTCGGCAGAAGGAATTTTGATCCTCAAAATCTTGACAACCGGACCGAACTCGACCCCTCGCCGACCCGTCCATTAGTATAAATGGTAGCGCCCCAGTTGGGTCGGCGCACTGAGGACGGACCGATGTTGATCGTCGACAACCAGATTGCCATCCCCCGGGACGAGTTCCAGTTCGAGTTCGCCCGCTCGGGTGGGCCCGGCGGTCAGAACGTGAATAAGGTCGCCTCCAAGGCGGTCCTTCGCTGGAACCCCGCGGCCAGCCCGAGCCTGCCACCCGCGGTCAAGGCCCGTCTGCTCGCGTCGGTTGCGTCTCGACTGACGAACCTGGGCGAGTTACTCATCACCTCGCAGGCCACCCGTGACCAGGGCCGGAACGTCGAGGACTGTCTCGAAAAGGTCCGTCGCCTGGTCCTCGCCGCCGCGCGACCTCCCAAGGTCAGACGCCCCACCGAACCCACCCTCGGCTCGCGAATCCGCCGAGTCGAGGGGAAAACCCATCGCGCCACAACTCGCCGCCGCCGCCAGATTCCCGAGTCCGAATAACTCGCGGCCAACCTTTGCCACCCCTGAGCGGAGTTCTCACCTTGGCCGACCACTCTCCCTATCAGCAGAAGATCATCAGGCGGTATTACAACAACTTCGACGCGATCAAGTCTCAGCGACTCGCCGAGTTGACCACCGACCTTTATCTGGCGGAGGGGAAAAAGCGGGACAGACTCTGGATTCAGGTCGCTGAGATTCTCAAAGGCCTCGAATTTCCCGAAACCCGGATCACTCACCTTCTTTCGAAAAAAGATCCGGCCCTCGTGGCGGGAATCATTCAGGAATTGCAATCCAAAGGAAAGTAAGCTCGGATCGTGCGAAAAGCTTCTTAAAAATCGCCAGGTAAAGCCTATGGTAATCTTGCGCTTCATTTGAGAAGATCCCTCTGGGGAATTGCATGATCCCTTGGGGCCTACCCGCCATGAACCTGGCGAAGCGCGTGCGTGATTGTCGTTATGTGAAGGGTTGGGGGCCTGACGAGCTCGCCAATCGGGCCGAAATCTCCCGAACCGCCCTCTATCAGATCGAGTGTGGCAAAACCGGGTTGCCCCGAGCCGGCACCTTGCGACGGATCGCCCAGGCACTCGATGTCTCCGTCGATCAATTGCTCCGCGAAGAGGCCGCTCCGCCTCGTCTACACGCTCATGTCGAGGATTTCGAGGATCTTGCCTCGTTGGAATCGCCCCTAGACCCTAGCAGCCAGCGGCCTCAAACCGAATCCGACCAGCCGCTTCCCTCGATGATCCGCCGCGCCCCAACTTCTCGCGAGTTTGAGTTGACCGGAAAGCTCCGCGAGTTGCTCGACTCCCCCTTCGGCGAATCGATCGCCCGGATCGTCCTGGAATCGCACCGCATGCTCGTGGAAGGGACCGGGTATCGGGGGATCTGAGGTCGACCCGGCACGAAAGGCGCACAATTCCGGCGACTGAGGAATTTCGTTGTAGAATTTCCTCAAGTGGACGGGGAGGCCGGCCGAACCTCGCGGCCGGCGGTTCCCGGCCCCTCCCGGAAGAGGTCCGACGATGATTCGCATCCGCTTAAGCGCCCTCGTGCGTGGACTGGCGATTACTGCCTGCGCAGTCGCCCTCGGCTTCGCCGCAACTTCATCCGTTGAGGCGGGCGGCTTCTTCGGCAGACGAGGACGAGGCCCCGCCCCTGCCGTTCTCGTGCGAACTCAGACCACGGTCCCGACAGTCGCCCCCACGGCGGCTCCCGGCGGATCGTTGGGCAACTTCTACGAAACTCCCTACATCACTTCCCGGGGAAACTTCCCGGCCGGTGGCGGCTGGTCCCCGTTCGGGGAATATGGGGATACGAACCTCTCCCTCTACGGACCGCTGTCCTCCTTCCGATCCATTTCGGCCCCGGTCCAGGTTTATTCGCGGGGTTATGACGGCCGGCTCCGCGTCCAGGATGGAACCGCGACTTCAACCCCCAACCTTCCCTCATTGTCTCCCATCGTTTATCCCACCCGCTCCAACACAAGTTTCTACGGCCGCCGACCTCAGTCCACGCCGCCTCAGTGGGACGATGCCACCAACTGGATCGATCAAAACTAACCCGCAAAACGGAAGAATAGGGACTCTGCAGCAACTTTTCGGGCGATGATCCCTACGAGTGGGCTTGGGTTGCGATTTTCGCAACCCTCCCCCCTTGATCCGCTTGCGGATCGATTCGTAGGATGACGCCGCCTCCAACCTTTCCCTGGCCAGCGGGCCGGGAATTGGTCCTAGATCGTGAGCCCCACCAAGGAAGGGATCGGGAACGCATGAGCCGCATTCCAGACGTCGGCGACGACAGCCGTCCGTCGGGATCTGGGAGCCGGCCGTTCGGCCAACGAAATTCCTTCCGCCCCAACGCTCTCCTGGTTGAGGCCATCGCGTCGTCCCGCGAAGTGCTGCTGGACGCTCAATCTCCGGGAGGCTACTGGGTTGGCGAGCTCGAAGGCGGCACGATCCTCGAAGCCGAATATCTCCTGATGATGGCCCACCTGGGTCTCGAAGCCGACCCAGTCTGCCTCAAGCTCGGCCAATTTCTCCGCGACCAGGCCATTCCGAGCGGTGGCTGGTCGATTTACCCGGGAGGCCCGCTCGACGTCAGCGCCTCGGTCGAGTCGTATTGTGCCTTGAAGATGATCGGAACCCCAGCCGATGACCCCATCCTCGCCCGTTCCCGAGTGGCCATTCGCAAGGCTGGCGGTCTTCGTGCCTGCAATAGTTTCACTCGTTTCAACCTCGCGCTGCTTGGTCAAGTTTCCTACGAAGAGTGCCCCGAGATCCCGCCAGAACTCGCCCTCCTACCTCGCCGCCTCAGTTTTCTCAACAATGTTTCTTCGTGGACGCGGACGATCGTCGTGCCTCTCTCGATCATCTCGGCCTTGAAACCCACCCGGTCGATCCCCCCCGAGCGAGGCATCGCGGAACTCGACGTCCCCCCCGACCCGTACCAGCCCGCCGCGCAACGCTCCTGGGGCTGGACCCGCATGTTCCTGGGGTTGGATCGGCTCTTGAAGGGAATTTCGCGGCGAGTCCCTCGCTCCTGGCGCGAGCCTGGCCTCCGCGCTGCGGAACAGTGGATTCGGACGCACCTGAAAGGCTCCGACGGTCTGGGCGCGATCTTTCCGCCGATGATTTACACGGTGGTGGCGCTGAGAGCACTGGGCTATTCGGCCGACTCCGCCGAGGTGAACTGGGCGATGGACCGGCTGGCCGACCTGATGATCGACGATGGGGACACCCTCCGCATTCAGCCTTGCGTTTCACCGGTCTGGGACACGGCCATCAGCATGATCGCTTTGGCCGACGCCCGGCTCCCCGACTTCCACCCCGCCCTGCTGAGAGGAGTTCGCTGGCTCCTGGATCGCGAGGTCCGCACCCCCGGAGACTGGCAGGCGAAGCGTCCGGGGGTGGAACCTGGCGGCTGGCATTTCCAGTTTCGCAACGCCTTTTACCCGGACGTCGACGACACCGCGATGGTCCTGCTGGCGATCCACCGCACCGCGCTTGCCGACGACCCCGCAGTTCTCGCCGCGACCCGCCGGGGGGTCGCCTGGCTCCTGGCGATGCAGAATCGCGACGGCGGCTGGGCGGCCTTCGACGCCGACGTCGATAACGAGGTCTGGACCCGCGTCCCGTTCGCCGACCACAACGCGATGCTCGACCCCAGTTGCGCTGACATCTCCGCCAGGGTCCTGGAATTGCTGGGACAACTTGGCCACGCGATCGACCACCCCGCCGTCGTCAGGGGGTTGGACTACCTCTGGAAGACCCAGGAACCGGAGGGCTGCTGGTATGGACGTTGGGGCGTGAACTACATCTACGGAACCTGGCAAGTCTTGCTAGGACTTCGAGCGGTGGGTCACCCGATGGACGACCCCCGGGCTCGCAGGGCGGCCGATTGGCTCGAATCGGTCCAGCAAGGCGACGGATCGTGGGGCGAGTCGTGCCGATCCTATGACGATCCTTCGTGGATGGGGCAAGGCGAGTCCACGGCCTCGCAAACCGCCTGGGCGGTGCTGGGACTTATCGCCGCCGGTCGAGCCTTCGGGGACGCGGTCCGTCGAGGGATCGACTTCCTGACCGACACTCAGCAAGGCGATGGTACCTGGGAGGAAACCGCCTTCACCGGGACTGGCTTCCCTCGGGTGTTCTACCTGAAATACCACCTGTACCGGTTGACCTTCCCTCTGATGGCGCTGACCCGCTACCGGGCGGCGATCGGTAAGGTCCAGCCGGGCGCCCTCGCCAGCCGAGTCCCCGCGTCGCCGCGTGTTGGCGAGGTTTGAACGGCCGCCCCTGGCCTCACGCCCCGTTCTGTGCGATCCTGCCGCCATGCCGCCGATCGCCCCACCCCCCGAGCCCGCCGACATCGGACTCGTGGCCGCGACCACCATCGAGGTCGCTCCCCTGCTCGCCCGTCTCCACCACAAGCGCCACTATCAGGCGGCGAGGCAACGGGTGATCGAGGGGGAGTTGGGCGGAAAGCTGCTGGCGATCACCCTGGTCGGCATGGGCCGCGCCCGGGCCCGCCGCGGCGCGAACCTGCTGCTCGACGGCCACCGGCCCCGCTGGCTCATTTCGGCCGGATTCGCCGGCGCCCTGGTCCCCACCCTCCGCCGCGACGACGTGCTCCTCGCCGATGAGGTTGTCGACGAGGCGGGCACCCTTTACTCCCTTGACCTGAAACTTCCCGTGGCCCTGGTCCCGGGCTTCCACTCGGCTCGCCTGCTGACGGTCGACCGCATGATCCTGACCGCCGTCGAAAAGGCCCACCTCCGCGACCGCCACGGGGCCTCGTTGGTGGACATGGAAACCTCGGGTGTCGCCGAAGTCTGTCAGCAGCGTTCGGTTCGGTTCCTCTCGGTGCGGGTCATCAGCGACGAGGCTGGCGTCGATTTGCCTCGCGAGGTCTTGGCGATCGTCGGCCCCTCGGGGGGGTTCCGCCTTGGAGCCGCCGCCGGCGCGATCTGGAAACGACCGTCGAGCCTCAAGGACCTCTGGGCCCTTCGAGAACATGCGGCCTCGGCGGCCGAGCGTCTCGCCGAGGTTCTCCCGTCGTTACTGGCCCAACTGACCTGACCCCCTGACCCCTGACCCGCCCGTCGATCCTTGACAGGTCGGCGAATCCGGGTAGTGTGGACCTCGGCCGCCGAACCGGGAACAACCCCGATGGGGCGTCTCCGCCATCGACGGAACGGACCCGATCGGGTCGGATCGCATCGGAGCTGGCCGGGGACGGGGCCGGACCCTCATGACCCCCACGCCCCCACACGCCGCCCCGCCGAGGGCGACCCGCCCCCAACCTGAACCGCTCGACGGGCCTGACTTCGACCTGGTCGTGGCCGACGCCTCGTGGACCTGGACCGAGCGCCTCTTCTCTCCCCTCCACGCCCACGGTCCCCGGGTTCTGCTCCTGAAGGCGTGTGACTGGCGCACCGCCGCCAACCAGCGAAGACCCGCGTCGGATTGGCTCTGGCCCGCCCGGCAAGTGGCCCCAAACCTATGGGAGCGCACCTTCGTCCTGCCGCCCGGTTGGATGAAGACCTACCCACGCCTCGGGATGCGTCCGCTCGCCTGGGGAATCCGCCGCTGGCGACAGGCGTTACCCGGACGACGCCCCCTTGTCCTGGCGATCTCCTACCCGCATTACCTCTACCTGCGCGACCTGCTGAATCCCGACGCTTTGATCTACTACAACATGGACGACTACAGCTTCTACTGGTCGTCCCGCCGAGACACGGTGCAATCGCTGGAACGTCAAGCCGTCGCCGAGGCCACGCTCTCCGCCTTCTGTGCCCGGGCCCGAGCCGACGAGTTCCTCCAGGCTGTCCCCGAGGCCGCCGCCCGCATCATCCACCTGCCGCACGGAGCCCCCGCCGCCGCGATTGCCCCGGTTCCCCAACACACCCCGGCGCCTCCGCCGGCGGACCTGGCCGCGTTGCCATGTCCGCGACTGGGATTTGTCGGCTCCCTGGAAGACCGGCTGGACTGGCCGCTCCTGGAACGTCTCGCCCGCGCCTACCCCTCCGGATCGATCGTGCTGATCGGCCGGGAGCCCCCGCCCTCCCCTCGAGAGGCCTGGTATCGCGACTCTCTCCAGACTCGGTCGCTACTCAACGTCCACACCCTGGGTTGGCGGCCTCAAGCCGCAATCGGTGCCTACAACGCGGCGTTCGATGTTTGCCTGATTCCCTACCGTGTCGACCACCCGTTCAACCGCGTTTCCTGCCCCACCAAGGTCATGGACTACATGGCCACCAGCCGCCCGGTGGTGTCCACCGCTCTGCCTGAATGCCGGCTTTACACACACCTTTTCGAAGTGGCCGAAACTCCTGAAGCGTTTGTCGACGCCGTTGGCCGCATTCTCGATCGGGGCTCCGACGACGGCCGCGCCACCCTCCGCTGGGACTTCGCCCGCGCATCGACCTGGGAGCGGACCGCCGCCACCCTGCTCGAAGCCTTCCTCGCCCGCGCGGCGCTGCCGAGCGATTCCGTTTCGCCAGTTCGCTGACCTAACCGCCTGCACTGGGCCATTCCCGCAATTCCCGGCGTGCCGTCTCCAGGCTACGGGTTGTCAAGGCTCGCAGAAACGGCTGGCCAGGGACGGCGTATTGCGGCTCCGAGAGCTGCCAACCCAGAACAAACGCCGAGAACTCCAGCGACTTCGCCCCCGCCGCTCTCCAGAAGGCGGCCATCCAGAGAAGCATCCGCCGATATCGGTCCAAACGGCCTTCCAATCGATGCTCGAACAGAAATCGGTACGCTCCTGAATCGCGCCGAGGATCGGCCGGCGAGGAACCCTCCCGCAACTCGATCGCCTGGGCCAACTCCCGGGTCAATTCCGACCGATCGATCCAGGTCGGGCAAGCGTTCAGAACCTCGTCCGCCGAGTGACTCATCGCCTCGGCGGTCTGTCCGGACGGATCGCACTCGCCAAAGTCCGCCGCCAGCGGCCTGGCCTGAAACCCCGCGCCGGCCGTCCGTTCGATCCAGTACCGCAATGACGGTGGCGACCCCGGCCCACACAGCAGCAAGCTCCCCGACAGGAACGCCAGGGCCGCCGCCGGGTTATTGAGCACCTCCGAAGGCCCCAGACTTGACCGCAACTCCGTTTCCGAGGGCACGCCGTCCTCGTCCCGCCCCCAGACCTCCACCACTCCATTCAACACGTCGCAGCCAAACCACCCGATGACCACCCGTCCCCGTTCCTCGGCGACCAGCACCACCGTCGCTCGCCCCTCGCCATCGACGGCCGTCACCCACCCCTCTCGCAGCCGGGGCGCGACCCTCGCCGGGAGCGAATCAACGGACCCGATCCTCGCCAATGCCCGAGAAACCACTTCGGGGTCCGGATGATCCTCGGCCAGTGACACCCAGGCGGCGCGCAAGGGGCCACCGTCCCCGTCCAGTCCTTCCAGTCCCCGGAGCGCGGCCGTCCGGGTCTCCTCATCGTGAGCGAACGCCAGCAAGCGAAGGATCTCGACAATCCCCGGGCCGACCTGTTCCCGCCTCGCCAGTCCTTCGATGATTTCCGCCCGGACTTCCGGCTCCACCGCTCCGAATGCTTGCAAGGCCACCCAGGCTTCGTCTGGGTCGTCTTCCAACTGCTCGGCCAGGATTTCCAGCGATCCCGTCTCATCGTCGAGCATCTCGACGAGATCATTCCAGCGTTCGAGCAATCCGGGAGACGCCTCCAAACGGCCCGTGCCCTCCAGGAGCGACAGGGCTTCGTACCAACGATCCGCCGACAAATCCGGCTCACGCTCCAGAGACTCGAGCAGCGCATCCAGCAACTCGGGGCTCGCGAACGCCTCCACCAGCCGCAGCACGACCGAACCGTCCGCCTCCCCCAGCCGGTCGAATCGTTCGGGCAGGACGGCGACGATCGCCTCCGGGTCGAACCCGAGGATGAGCCGCTCGAACACCTCATCCCCCTGGAGATCCGTCCATTCGGGATGTTCGCGAAGGGAATTCAGAAGGCCGCGTGGTGACGAATTTTGGGACATCAACCGTTCCTTAACTCCCCCGAGAGTTGGCCCCCGCCGTCAACTCTTCCCGCCTTGATCCGCCAGATTGGCCCAGGTCGGGTCGTCGGCGGGTTCCAGGACGGCCGTTTCCAGCAGCGAAGGATCAACTTCCGTGAGAAATCGGCTGGGGGTGGTCAGCAGGGTCGGCCCGCGACCACCCCGAGAGACGGTCAATGGGTAGGTCAAAACCAACTCGTCCATCGCTCGGGTAATCGCCACGTAGAAGATGCGCCTCTCTTCGTCCTCGCCGCCGGGCTCGTCGATCGCCCGACGGTTCGGGAAGCCATCGTCGATCAAGCGAGGGACGATGACCCGCGACCATTCGAGCCCCTTGGCCTGGTGGATCGTGCTCAGAACCAGAGTTTCGACGGGGGCATCGGCCCCGACCGTGTCGACCCCGTAGACGTCGCCGGCCAGAAGGAGGTCGGCGATCAGTCGTTCGAGGTTGTCGTACTTCGCCGCCAGGACGCCTAACTGCTCGACGTCGGCGATGCGGTTCTCGGGCCGTTCGTAGCGGGTCTTCACCAGCGCCGGATAGCCGCCTTGGAGGATCGCGGCGATGGCGGCGGCGGGTTCGGTCTCGGGTTTGGCCGCCTGAACCTTTCGCAGGTCGGCCACGAATCCGGCGAAGAATCCTTTCGACTTGACTGGCACGATCGCCATCGCCCCGGCCGTAGCCAGCGAGGCGAGTGGGTCGTCAGTCTTCGCCAGATATTCCCACAAGGCCGCCGCCTTCGCCGGCCCGACCCCCGGCACCAGCAACAGCAAGCGTCGCCAGGCCGGTTCGTCCCGTGGGTTGGCGATCAGCCGCAGGTAGGCCAGGACGTCCTTGATGTGGGCCTGCTCAAAAAATCGCAGGCCGCTGCGTACGGTGTAGGTGATGCCCCTGGCCACCAACTCGGCCTGAATGAGGATGCTGTCGTGGTGATTCCGATACAGAATGGCGATCCGACCCAGCCCGATCCCTTCCTCGTGCCAGTCCAGAACCTGCTGGCAGAGGAATTCCGCCTCCTCATAGGCGTCGGCGGCTGGGACCACCACCGGCCGCATTCCCGCTTGCCGCGCCGAGGTCAGCGTTTTGGGGAACCCGGTGGTATTCTGGCCGATCGAGGCATTGGTGAACGCGACGATCTCGGGCGTTGACCGGTAGTTAATCTCCAGGCGGAAGACCTGGGTTCCCGGGTTGCGGTCGGGGAACTTGAGGATGTTGTCATAGTTCGCGCCCCGAAACCGATAGATCGACTGGGCGTCGTCCCCCACGGCCGTCAGGTTGTTGGCGCCGGCTCGGGCGATTGACTCAACCAGGGCGATTTGCACGGCGTTGGTGTCCTGCATCTCGTCGACGAGGATGTGGCGGAACATCGCCCCCTGGGCCGCCCTTTGTGCGGGGAACTCGTCCAGCAGGCGACCCCACTGGCCGAGCAGGTCGTCGTAGTCGAGGCAATTCGCCTCTTTCTTGCGGCGGGCGTAGGCGGCGGCCGCGGCCTCGATTTGAGGGGTCCAGGCGACGAGGTCCGGGTTGCGTTCGGCGACGACTTCCGCCAGCGGGCGGCTGACGTTGAACGCAAAGCTGATGAGGTGCTGGACCGCCGCCGGTTTCGGGGCAAGTTTGCCGGTCCCCACTAACCCGGCGTCACCGATCGCCAGGCGGACGAGATCGGCCTGATCCTCACCGTCTAGAATCGTGAAGTTCGCGCCGAACCCCAGCAGACCCGCCGATCGCCGCAAGAGCCGATTGCCGACATGGTGGAACGTCCCGGCCCAGACCAGCGCCGCCCTCGGGCCGATCAGGACTTCCAAGCGAGAAATCATCTCCCTGGCCGCCCGACGGGTGAATGTCACCAGCAGGATCGACTCGGGGGGCACGCCCCGGGCGATCAGGTACGCGACGCGGTAGGTAATCACCCGTGTCTTGCCCGAGCCCGGTCCGGCCAGGATCAAGGTCGCGCCGTCGGGGGCAGTCGCCGCGGCCCGTTGCGGTTCGTTCAGGTCGGCGAGGAACTGCTCGCGGAGCCGATCCGGTCCTTCCCTGCGAAGCTGAATCTTCCTCGCCATTGACGGCCCCAGGTTCAGTTCCCGATCGGTCCGAGCCGACAGTATACTCGAAGGCACAGGCGGCGCTCAGGCACGCCAAAACCTGTTGGATTTGTTTTGGGAGGCTCGCGAGGATGGCGGTCATGGACGAAGCCGGAACCACCTTGACCGTCCTGCGAGACCCTCAGGTCTACCTTGTCGGCCGCCAGTCGATCGACGAGGGCGAGCTTTCCCGTTTCCTCGACGAGGAAGGCGTTTCCACCTGGAAGACCGACACCGAGGTCGCCGGCCAGAAGCTGGTCGAGGTCGCCGGGCGCCTTTGCTACAAAAGCTACGCCCGTCCCCGGCCCGGCGGCAACGCCACCTACATTGGCCACATCCTCGAAGTTGGCCACGGCAGCGTCCTTGAGCACGCGGTTTTCAACTTCATCCTCACCGGGGTCAGTCGTTCCTTTACTCATGAACTGATCCGGCACAGGGCCGGCTGGGGTTACAGTCAGCTTAGCCAACGGTTTGTCGATGAAACCACCTGCGCCTTCGTCGAGCCCGACCCGATTGCCGACGTGCCGGAACTCCACCAGATCTGGCTCGAAGCCGTCGCCCACTCCCAGATAGCCTACAAAGCCCTGGCCGATGGCCTGGCGGCGAAATTTTCCCACATCGAGGATCGCACCCTTCGTCGCAAGAAAGCCCGAGAGGCTGCTCGGTCGGTCCTACCCAACGCCACCGAGACCCAAATTTTCGTCACCGCCAACGCCCGGGCCCTGCGACACTTTATTGAGATGCGTGGCGATGCTTCCGCCGATGCCGAGATTCGCAAGGTCGCCCTGGCTCTCTTGCGGATCCTCCGCGTCGAAAGTCCCGCTCTGTTTGGCGACTACGTGATCGCGGACCTTCCCGAAGGTGGTCAGGCGGCCTCGACGACTTATAGCAAGGTCTGACAGCGAAAGATATTCCGTCGACTGTTCGTGAGGTTTGAAGCATTTCGTCAGGCGAATGTCAAATTGCCTGGACGAATTCAAACCATGCAGCGTATCTTGAGTGACTTACTCCGTTGACGACGAATTTCCGACAGGCCCGGCGTTGCCAACGCGTTCCCCCTCGACTGATCCACATTCGCCTTCCCGCCCCTCGCCCAACCGGACGAACCGACCGAGTCCCTCCATGAGCACGGCCGACGCCACGCGTACCGGCATTTTGGAACTGCACGCCAACGGCCACGGATTTCTCCGCGAGCCGTCACGCCATTACAAGGTCGCGCCCGACGACGTCTACGTCGGCACTCCACTGATGAACCGCTTTCACCTCCGCCCCGGCCTGAAACTGACCGGCCGGGTCGAGTCAGGTTCCACTGGCCCCGCCCCTCGCCTGGCCGAACTGATGGCCATTGAGGGACGCGACCCCGACGACTACCTCTTCGGCCGGGGGTTCGAGGAACTGACCGCCGTCGACCCTCACGAACTGATCCGCCTGGAAACCGGCGCCGAGCCGCTGGGCCCACGGGTCATGGACCTGTTGACACCGGTCGGCAAAGGGCAGCGAGGTCTCATCGTTGCTCCGCCCCGCACGGGCAAAACCGTCCTGCTCCAGCAAATCGCCGCGGCGGTAACGGCCAACCATCCCGAATTGCACCTGATGGTCGTGCTGGTCGACGAGCGGCCCGAGGAAGTGACCGAGATGCGCCGGAGCATCCGGGGCGAGGTCATCGCCTCGTCCTCGGACCACGCTGTCGAGGAGCACATCCGCCTGGCTCAACTCGCCGTCGAGCGGGCCAAGCGTCTGGCCGAGTCTGGAGGCGAGGTCTTGATCTTGCTGGACAGCCTCACCCGCCTGGCTCGGGCCTACAACAAGGGTTCCAACTCCGGCCGTACCATGTCCGGCGGCGTCGACATCAAGGCCCTCGACGTCCCCAAGCGACTCTTCGGTGCCGCGAGGGCCTTCGATGAGGGGGGATCGCTGACGGTCCTGGCGACCTGCCTGATCGAGACCGGCAGCCGCATGGACGAGATCATTTTTCAGGAGTTCAAGGGGACCGGAAACATGGAGGTCGTCCTCGACCGCCGCCTGGCCGATCGCCGCGTCTGGCCGGCGATCGACATCGCCCAATCCGGCACACGTCGAGAAGAACGCCTTCTGGACGCCGACACCCTCGCCCGCCTGACCTTGTTGAGGCGAACCCTCTCCGACATGAAACCGGTCGAGGCGATGGAGGGGCTCGTCCGCCAGCTTTCCAAGACCCGCGGCAACGCCGAGTTCCTTCAGAAGATTCCGGTGCCCGCCCGACCCGCCTGAGCCCGCCGGGTCGGCCTGCCGGGACGTTGCGAACGTCTCGGGGTCCGTTATCATTTCGGAGCGCGGCCCGACGTCGATCACCGCTCCCCTTCCAGGCGTTCGCGACGATGCCGATCACCTTGCTCTGCCCCTGCGGCAAGAAACTCCGCACCGCCGATCAGAACGCGGGCCGTCGGGTGCGCTGCCCGCAATGCCAGTCCCTGCTGCTGGTCCCCGAACCCGACTTCGTCCCCTGGGAAGAACACGCGGAGGAGCCGGCATCACCAGTATCGCCGCCGATGGCCGCGCCTTCCGCGTCCTCGCCGCCTTTACGGTTCGGAGCCCCCAACGCTTCCCCAGCGCCGTCGCCGCTCCCGTTTGAACCGCTGAACCACGAGTACAACCTGGAACCCTCGGCCGCGGCTCCGGCCCCCTGGCTGGCGCCTGACCCTGGCCAACGGGAGCCGAGCGCTTTCCAGCCGATCCGCGGCTCCGAGCCCTCGACCAGCCGGGTGGCCGCGGCCCGCACCCGCCCCGTGGCGGAAGTGGGCACGCCCTCGGCCCGCGAATACCTTCACTGGGTCCTGATCCTGGCCTTGATCCCGCTGGCCCTCTCGTTGCTGTCCCGCAAGGAAGACATCAAGGAACGGCTGGCTCGCAGTCTCCAGGTCCCGGTCGAGCAGGTGGAGGCGGAACTCGAAGGCGTTTCCCCCGACGAACTCCTCGCCCGGCTGCCGGGTCAACGCATCGAGGGGGCCCTTCTCGGTCACGATACCGCCCTTCACTGGATCTTCGCCGGCATGTCGGCCAGCGCCTTCCTCGGGCTGCTGTTGATGATGTTCCCTCGGGGCGACACCAGGCCGTTGCACCTGATCGCCGTGGGAGCCTTCACGGCGACGGTCGGAATTTTGTTCCTGCTGGGGGTTCAGTTCGCCTCGGCCTTCGCTGGAGGCGGCCGAATTTGGCGAGGCAAGGCCGTCATCATCTGGTTGATCCTGACGTTTATCCGCTTCTCGTATCAGGCGGCACTCGACGATAACTACGGCTTCCTCGCCAGCGCTTTGGGCTTCACCTTCGGCGTGGGGCTTTGCGAGGAACTTTGCAAGGCCATCCCATTCCTCTGGATCTATCACCACTCCAGCACCCCAACTTGGCGACAGGCGTGTCTGTGGGGGCTGGCCTCGGGAGTCGGATTCGGGGTCAGCGAAGGGATCATGTACTCTCAGGACCACTATAACGGCATGGCCACCGGCCTGACCTATCTGGTCCGGTTCATTTCCTGGGTGGCCCTGCACGCGATCTGGGGAGCCTCCGTCGGGCTCACTCTCGACCGCCGTCAGGACACTGTACGCGGCGTCGACGGTATCGCGTACTACTGGGCCGTCCTGAGAATCATCGCCGTCCCGATGGTCCTGCACGGGATGTACGACACGATGCTGAAAAAGGACATGGAGTTGTCGGCCCTGGGGGTCGCCGTCGCCAGCTTCTTCTGGTTTGCCTGGCTGGTGGAGTCGGCCCGCGGCCTGGAGACCGAACGACCGCCGAGGAGAGCCTGGTCGTGAAGCGAATCGAGACAGGCTGGCCTCCCATGCCGTAGAATCCTTGAGGCAAACGGTTCTCCGCCGATCGGGTCTGGGTCGGATCGGCGGGAAGTCTCCAGGAACGCCAGCGGGCCGGAGTCGGGTCGGGGTGTATGGCCAAACAAGATCGAAAGCCCCTGCGGGCGATCCTCACGGTGATCGAGACCGGAGCCTGGCGCAAGGTGCTGACCTCCCTGGCCACCTGGGGCCAGGACCAGGTCAGCCGCCTGGTCGCGGTTTCGTTGCTCATCTGGTTCCTTGGCGCCTTCGGCCTGTTCCTGGCCGAACGCCGCCAGGACGACGGTTACAACACCTTCTCCGAAGCGTTCTGGAATGTTGGGGTTTTGCTCTTCAGCGGTCTGGAGGAAGCCCCCAAAACACTTCCCGGCCGCGTCCTGGCCCTGACGCTGGTGGTCATCGGCGTGGCCCTTGTGGCCTTTTTCACGGCGAGCCTCGCGTCGTACCTGGTCGAACGCTACCTGCGGAGGCGTGAAGTGAGCGAGTTCACGATGGACGACCACCTGATCCTGTGCAACTGGGCCCCCCGCGGCCTGGGCTGGATCCGCGAGGTCCACAGCAAGATCACCCAGGGCCAGAAACGCCCCGTGGTCATCATCCACGACAGTCCCGAAGAGATCGACCTGCCTGACAAGCAGGACGAATCCGCTTTCAGCGAGGTTTACATCGTCAAGGGCGACCCCAACAACGACGTGATCCTCCGACGAGCCAAGGTGCAGCAGGCCTATTCGGTGGTGGTCCTGTCCGACGACCGCGAGGGCAAGCACGCCGACGGCAAAACCATCCTCACCTGTATTGCCGTCCGAGCCATCTGCAAGGGCGCGCATCAGCCCAATATTGCCGTCGAGTGCCGCAACCCCGCCAACCGGAATCACCTCCTCCGCGCCGGTGCCGATGAGATTATCTCGTCCGAGGAACTGGGACTGCGACTGCTGGCCCGTGCCTCGCTCTTTCACGGAATGACCCAGGTTTATCAGGAACTCTTGACCGTCGGCCGGGATGCCAACGAGCTTTACCTCGTCCCCGCTCCCGACGAGATTCTCGGGAAGCGATTCCCGGAAGCTTCGGCCCTCTTCGCCGGCAACCGCACCGACAAGCGCTGCTGCCTACTGATCGGCATCCAGCGTGGCGAGGAAATGATGCTTAACCCGATGGGCGATGAGGCCGGACCCCTCCGCGCCGACGATCAACTCATCCTCCTCAGCCGCGTCTTTCCCAACGGCGATCAGCCCTTGCCCATGACCCGGCCCGAGCCGGCGGGATAAACTCGACTTCGCGACTTTCTCTCCACCTCGCGGATCGTTTCCCCATCTTTGAACCTGTCTTCACCGGACGAAACTTGAGGTTCCGCAATGGCCCAGACCGTGGGAACCGAGCCTCGCCACGAGACCCCTCACCGTTCACCCTGGATGGCGTGGCTGCTTGAGGGGGAAACGAAGGGATTCGCGGGGCCGGGAGCCCGCGAAAGCAAGGAGCACGTCCATCCCTGGTACAACGTGATGTGCCTGACCGGGGTCGACTACTTTTCGACCCTGGGCTACCAGCCCGGAATCGCCGCCCTGGCCGCGGGCGCCCTGTCGCCAATGGCCACTCTGATTCTCGTTTTGCTGACCCTCGGCGGGGCCCTGCCGATCTACCGACGGGTGGCCCAGGAGAGCCCCAGGGGAGAAGGCTCGATAGCCATGCTTGAGCACCTCCTCGGGTGGTGGCAAGGCAAGCTCTTCGTTCTGGCCCTGCTTGGCTTCGTCGCCACCGACTTCATCATCACCATCACTCTCTCGGCCGCCGACGCCACCTCTCACATCATCGAAAATCCCTTCGCTCCGCATTTCCTCCAGAGCCATCGCGTCCTGATCGCCCTGGCTCTGGTCGCCCTGCTCGGCAGTGTTTTCCTGAAAGGATTCAAGGAGGCGATGGGACTGGCCGTGGTCTTGGTGATCGCCTACCTGGCGCTTAACACCGTGGTGGTGGGCTATGGGCTTTACCGCGTGTTCACCCACCCTCACGTCTTCGGCGAGTGGAAGACCCGTCTGTTCCACGAACACGGGAGCATCTGGGGGATGATCGGCGTTTCGATGCTGCTGTTTCCCAAACTGGCCCTGGGGCTTTCGGGCTTCGAGACGGGCGTCACCGTGATGCCGCTGGTCAAGGGGGACGACGACGACAACGAGGACGAACCCAAGGGCCGCATCCGCAACACCCGCAAGTTACTGGTGACCGCGGCGCTCATCATGAGCGTCTTTCTCCTGTCCAGTAGCCTGGTGACGACGCTGCTGATCCCTCCCAAGGAATTCGTAGCAGCCTCGGGTGACCACCCGGCCGGCAAGGCCAACGGTCGCGCCCTTGCCTACCTGGCCCATCAGGAACTTGGCGAGGCATTCGGCACCGTCTACGACGTCTCGACGATTCTGATCCTCTGGTTCGCGGGGGCCTCGGCGATGGCCGGCCTCGTCAACATCGTCCCTCGCTACCTTCCCCGCTTCGGCATGGCCCCCGAGTGGACCCGAGCCGCCCGGCCCCTGGTTTTGATCTATTCGGCCGTCGCCTTCGCCGTGACGATCATCTTTCGCGCCGATGTCGACGCCCAGGGAGGCGCCTACGCCACGGGCGTCCTGGTTCTGATCAGTTCGGCCGCCGTCGCCGTGATGCTCTCGTGCTGGAAGCGCGGGGCAAAAGGCTCAGCCGCGGCCTTCGCCGTCATCTCCCTGGTTTTCGCCTACACCACTGTAGTCAACGTCTGGGAACGCCCCGACGGTGTCAAGATCGCCAGCCTTTTCATCGCCGCCATCGTGGTCTTCTCGTTCGGCTCTCGCCTGTACCGCTCGACCGAGTTGCGAGTCGACTGCGTGAAGCTGGATGACACGGCCAAACGCTTCATCGACGAGGCGGCTCAGGGAGGCGACCTCCACCTGATCGCCAACAATCCCGACCGACGCGGCGATGGTGACTACGACCTCAAGGAAAAACAAGTTCGCGAAGACTACCTCGTTCCCCCCGAAAGCCGCCTGCTGATCCTGGAAATCTACCTCGACGACCCGTCCGACTTCTCCGAGACGCTCCACGTCCAGGGAGTCGACATCGACGGCCACTACGTCCTGCGAGGCACGGCCACGGCGGTGCCCAACGCCATCGCCGCGTTCCTCCTGTTCCTCCGCGACCAGACCGGCCAGCGTCCCCACGCCTATTTCAACTGGACCGAGGGGAACCCGCTGCACTATCTCCTGCGCTACGTTCTCTCGGGCCGGGGGGATGTCGCCCCGATCACCCGGGAGGTTCTCCGCCAGGCCGAGCCCGATCCGCAACGTCGCCCAGCCGTCCACGCGGGCACCTGAATGGGCTCGTAGCTTCAGGCGACGAGCTCGTGCAAGACTCGGCCGTGGACGTCGGTCAGGCGGCGGTCGATCCCGTCATGCCTCACTGTCAGCCGGGTATGGTCGATGCCCAGCAGATGCAGCGCCGTCGCGTGAATGTCATAAACCTGGGTGGGCCGGTCGCGGTCGGCCGGCTTGTACCCCCACTCGTCGCTCGGCCCAAAAGTCACCCCCCCCTTGATGCCACCGCCCGCGAGCCAGTTGGTGAAGGCGTGGGGATTATGGTCGCGACCGGTCCCCCCCTGGCTCGAAGGCATCCGGCCGAACTCGGTGGTCCACAAGATCAAAGTGTCGTCCAGCATCCCCAACCGCTTCAAGTCGGCGATCAGAGCTGATGCTCCTCGCGCCATTCCCATCGCCAGGGGCCCGTGGTCGCGTCGGACATCTTCATGGCTGTCCCAGTTGCGTCTGGGAAATCCGTTGTCGTTGCCGCTCCAGACCTGAACGAATCGGACGCCCCGCTCCAGCAACCGCCGGGCTGTCAGGCACCGCCGACCAAACGCGTCGATCTCTTCCACCGGGTTGATCTCGTTGGGGAATGACGATTGGCCGTGGTCCAGGCCATAGAGCCGCAAAACCTCCTTCGACTCGTTCGACAGGTCCAAGGCCTCGGGGGCCGCCAACTGCATTTTCGCGGCCAACTCGTAACTGGCGACCCTCGCCGACAACCGATCATCGCCAGGCCGTTCGGCGGCGTGAGCTCGATTTAGTCGAGAAAGCAGGTCCACCCCCGCGGCGTCGTCCTCCCGACGCAATGGCCCGACGCGCGGGTCGGCGAACAAGTCCTCGATCGGGGGATTGGCACCGGGGCGAATCACGGTCCCCTGGTGCTGCGCTGGCAGGAACGCGTTGTCCCAGTTCTTGGTCCCATTGGACGCCAGACCGCGAGCGTCGGGCAGTACCACGAATGCCGGCAGATCGTCGCCAATCCGACCCAACCCGTAACTCACCCAGCTTCCCATTGAGGGGAACCCCGGCCGGTTAAAGCCAGTCGTCTGAAGTAAGGTTCCCTGACTATGAACCCCTGTCTTACCCGTCACGTTGTGGACGAACGCCATCTCATCCACGACCGACCCCAGCGCCGCGACCACCTCGCTGAGAGCCTTCCCACAACCCCCATAAGGGCGAAAATCAAAGACCGGTTGCAGCCAGGGCCCCAGGCCATCCTGAAAAGTCTCGACGGTCTCTCCAAAATCCGAAGGCTGACCATGCCGCTTGATCAATTGCGGCTTGAAGTCAAACAGGTCGACGTGACTGGCGGCGCCGGCCATGAACAGTTGCACAACCCGTTTTGCCCTGGGAGCATGATGCAACCCCCCATCCGGCCGCAACCGCAAGCCATCCACACCCTCGGCGAACGCCCCCTCCCCGGCCATCAACGACGCCAGCGCGATCCCACCAAGGCCACCGCCCGAATGCCAAAGGAACTCCCGGCGATTCATGTTGAAATCCTCCCCCAGCCCAGCGATCGCCAGGTCCGATCAATCGACGAACACAAACTCATTCAAATTGAAAATCACCCGGCAAGCCGAATCCAGTCCATGACAGTCCGCATGAGTTACCAGTGAGGCGAGCTCCTCGGCACTGGGCGACCGACCGATGGCCAGTAAGAACGCCTCGGAAATCCGGTCGCTGACCGTCGTCCCATTCGCCACTCGCTCGGCCAGATGGCGGGCCGTTACCAGCATCAGTCCATTATTATACAACGTCAGTGCCTGGAGCGGCGAAAGCGTCTCGTTTCGCCGGTCGACCTGCATCGAAGGGTCGGCGCAATCCAACGCCGCCATGAACGGCTGGGGCCGGGACCTCGCCAGGAATCGGTAGATCGACCGACGGCGGGCCGAGGTCTCATCCGGGTCGACTTGCCCATATTCGTAGTGGGGGGAATGCTCGGGGTGGTCGACCGCGAAATCGCGAAACGGTGGACCAAACATCACCCCATCGAGTGTCCCCGCCGCGGCCAGCGTCGCGTCGCGGATCGCTTCGGCCTCAAGCTTTCGCCGATTCATCCGCCAGAGGAGCCCATTGTCACTATCGACTTCCGCCCCTCGCGAATTCTCGGACGCCGACACCTGCCGATACGCCGAACTCGTGACGATCCCCCGATGCAACGCCTTGAGCGACTGCCCCCCATCCCGGAAGTTGGCGGCGAGCCAGTCCAGTAACTTCGGGTGGCTGGGAGCTTGACCCATGCGTCCCAGGTCATTCGGCGTGGCGGCGATCCCTCGGCCAAAATGGTACTGCCAGACCCGGTTGACCACGCACCGCCAGGTCAGGGGATTGCGGGGATCGCTCAACCAGGTGGCCAGGGCTCCCCGCCGCTCCCGTTCGTGATGGCCAGTGGGCAGTGAAAAATCGCCGGGAAGCTCCTCGAATAGTCCTGGAGCACCAGGCCCGACCTCCTTGCCCGGCGACCGCACATCCCCGCGTCTCAGCACATGGATCGGCCGGGGCTTGCCCCCGTCCGGCCCCGTTCCGCGAAAGGCGCCGCTGCCAGAATACACGGTCGCGGCATAAACCCACCCCGACGGCACCAGGCTCGCCAGCCCCGCCTCGGCCTCGGCGAGATCTCTCGCCACTCGCGTCCTCTCCGCCAACACCGATGCCCCCACGCTCTCCATAACCCACGCGGCCCGCCGCCGTTCCAGTTCCCCGATGACTTTGGCGGCCTCGACGCCACTTCGCCCGGGAGCATATCCATCCCCCAGGTTCGCCCGCCCCCAGCGAGGCCGCATCTCAATCGAGTCCGACGCGACGAACTCTCGACCCACCGCCCGGTTCACCCCCAACTCGTCGAAAACCTCAACCTCGGCCAGGGCGAAATGAAAATCCCCCTGCCGAGGCGCGAGCTTCGTCGCTGTGACCCGCAAGTATCGCCCTCGCGCCCCTCGCGCCTCGACCAGCTGGGGAACAATCCCAGGGTTGGCACCATCCCGGTCAGTCCGATCGAGCAGGATTTGCGTCCCTGAGCGGAACTCAGTGTCATCGCTCAGTTCCACCCGGAAGCGTGGCGGAAACCCAAACCCCGCGCCGATCCCATTGAAGTCGTCGTAGGCCCCCCAAAGCACGACCCGTTCGACCGCCGTCGTTTGGCCCAGGTCCAACCGCACCCACTTCAGCCGGTCGGCCGACGTCTCCAAGGCGCTATGATAGCCAAACTCCGGCCGAGCCTCGGCCGGCCGCCGTGCCTCGACCAACCGCTGGTCCAACTCCGCCAACGTCACCCCGCCCGACCGCTGAATGGTCGCGTCCAGAACCTCCAGCCGAGCCCGCGACGCGTCCCGGCTCGCCAGCAGCGACGAGGCTCGCCGCCCCTCGTTGGCATCGGTATAGAACGGTCGGTCGGCCCGATCCACCGCCGCGAACACGGCCTGGAGGCGATAATAGTCTCCCTGAGGCACCGGGTCGAACTTATGGTCATGACACTGGGCGCACTGCACGGTCAGGCCGCAAACCGTATTCAATGTGGTGGCAACCATGTCATCGCGGTCAAGGTGGCGAGCGATCTTCCCATCCACCTTCGTCTCGGGCACCTCGGCATGGCCAATCAGGTCCCACGGCCCGGCCGCCAGGAACCCCAGGGCAACCACTCCGTCCGGGTCGCCAGATTCCAGCGCGTCGCCGGCCACCTGCTGACGAACGAACCGGCCATAGGGGAGATCGGCATTCAGCGCCCGGACCACATAATCGCGATAAGGCCACGCGTTGGGACGGATTTGATCCTTATCGTATCCATGAGTGTCGCCGTAATGCGCCACGTCGAGCCAGTGCCTCGCCCAACGCTCTCCATAATGAGGCGACGCCAGCAATCGGTCGACTAACCGCTCATAAGCGTCGGGAGCGGGGTCCCCAACGAAGGCCGCGATCTCGGCCGGCGTCGGCGGCAACCCGATCAGGTCGAAGGTCACTCGCCGAATCAAAGTCCGACGGTTCGCCTCGCTGGAAAACCGCAACCCCTGCCGATGCAGCCGATCCAGAACAAAAGCGTCCACCGGCCCACGAACCCGATGGGCATCGTCGCCCGTCACCCCTGGCACGACTGGCTTCAACAGCGGCCGCAACGACCACCAATCGCGACGGTCATCAACCACTCTCGCCCCCGACCACTCCGCCCCCTGGTCAATCCAGGCTCGCAGTAGGCCAACCTCCTCGGCGGTCAGCCGGACCCCCTTTGGCGGCATGATCCGGTCGGGGTCGAGCCCCGCGGCCAGTTTCACCAGCAGGCTTTCGGCCCCCCGGCCCGGCAACACCGGCGATTCCTCATCCCCTTCGCGAACCGCCGAATCTCGACGGTCGAGCCGCAACCCCCCCTTTTGCGTCTTCGGACCATGACACGACCCGCAACGCGCCTCCAGCAGCGGCCGAACGTCCGCGTCATAGGCGACCTTCCGAGCCGCCGATGGGGGCAAGCCCGACTCCTCGGCCCTCGCGATGAGGCCGAGCCAACCCGCGGCGATGATCCCGACGACCGCAACGAGGCGACCCATCAACGCTCCCCCGCTGGTATCCGGCCCGAACGCCTCAACTTCCCGACGGTCGCCCGAGTTCCACCCCGGGCGACCGCCCCTCGCTCAATCGACCAGCGACTGCATCACGGCTGTATCAAAGTCGCGATGCAGTTCCCGCACGTGGGTCTGGATCAGAAGGACGGTTGACAGCCGTTCGCGGGGATCGGCCCAGAAGACGGTGCCAAACGCCCCATCCCAGCCGAAACTGCCCGCTGAGCGAAACGTCCCCGCTTTGGCCGGGTCAACCACGACCTCCACGGCAAACCCGAATCCCATCCCCGACGGACGGTTGGCCTGTCCCTCGAACAGGTTGCCCACCAGGTTCGATGAGTAAAGCTCCAAACCCTTGCGGCTGAGCAACCGATCCTGGCCGAACGTCCCTCCCTCGGCCAGCATCATGGCGAACCGGGCAAAGTCCGAGGCCGTCGAGTACAAACCCCCCGCGCCCGAAGAATAAGTCTCGGGGAATTGGATGTACGAGGGGACCTTTTCCATCCCCGACTCACCGCGCTTGTGGATGGCCGCCAGCCGCGACCGACGATCCTCCGGCACATGGAAGAACGTGTCGGTCATGCCCAGGGGCTTGAACATCCGCTCTTGCAAGAATGCCTCGAACGACTGCCCCGAAGCCACCTCGACCACCCTCGACAGCACGTCGATCCCCGCCAGGCCGCTGTACCGCCAAAGCTCTCCGGGCTGGAAGTCGAGCGGGACTTTGGCATAACGCGCCGCCCCCTCGGTCAGCGTGGCCCCTGAACCTCCCGGATGTAACCATTCCGGAGGCACCAATTTGGTCCCCGCGCCGCCGGTCGCCAGGCCCGAGGTGTGGGTCAACAGGTCGCGAATCGTGACCTCCCGACGCGCCGGGACTCGTGACACCTGGCCACCCGACTCCATCGCCACCTGGACCTGGTGAAACTCTGGCAAAAATTTTGACACTGGGTCGGACAGTCCGACCTTTCCCTCCTCGATCAGCATCAAGATCGCCGCGCCCGTCACCGGCTTCGAGCATGAGGCCATCTGAAAAATCGTGTCAAGTCGCACCGGAGCCTTGGTTTCCACATCGGCCAGCCCCTGGGCTTCAAGGTGGATCACCTTGCCGCGGCGGGCTACCAGCGTGACGGCGCCCGCGATCCGGTGGCCGTCGATGTAGCGCTGAACGACCTCGTGAATCCTTTGCAAACGGACCGAGGAAACTCCCACGTCCTCTGGCTTCGAGGTCGGCAAGTCCATAGTCTCCCCCGCCCGAACCGTCCACGCGGTCGGAAGTAACCCCACGAGGAGCACGTGAGCCAAGGCCCAACGAATGAGCGAGCGCTCACTACCCGGCATGATCCCCATGCGACAATCCCCCTTGAACCGAAGCCAGCCGGCCCAGCGAATCCCCAGAGATCGACGCAAGAACGGTCATCCGCATCGTAACGTGATCGCCGCCCGGACGCATCCGACGACTCCAACCTCGATCACGAAAGATTCCGATCCGACCGTCTCTATTTCCGAACCCGACTCCCGGCGATAACAGTTATGCTGTCCCAGGACACCCTCGCCAGCATGATTCGTGAGAAGGTTCAGGGCAAACCGCCCCGACCCCGTCGTGTCGAGGCGAAAATCCAGCTTTTCCCCCTTCTCCCCATGCGAACCCCATTTTCCGTATCCTTGCCGTCATTCTGGGAATCCTCAGCCTGCCGGTGATCGTCATGGATTTCTGGCGAAATTGGCCACCCGGCCAGTTCCGGTTATATTTTCTCCTCACCGAGGCCGCCGTACTTACGCCTTTCTGAGTTACGGTCTGGAGACCGGTACACTGGCCACCACCAAGCCTGATCGGACTTCTCAACCACGCGGCCCGGCCTCGATGGATGAGAGGGATACCGCCACGGGAGCCGCGCCGGATGCGCTTTGATCTTTCCGACCCGGATGGTTTCCGAGGCAAACGTGCGACCCCGATCAGGAACCGGCTTACCCGCTTGTTGTTCCTGAAGACATTCGTCGTGCTTTGCCTCGGAACATGGACGCTCGCCTGTTCTCGTGACCTACCCCCAAAACAACCGGTACGCCGCCCTCCGACGCCGCGGGTCCGTCACATCCCGATCCGGCCAAGCGCGTTGACGACGGTCCGATTCGCCGAGGTCTCGGAGGCCGCCGGAATTCGCTTCCATCACTTCGACGACCGCGGTCCGATGAACTACCTGATGGACTCCACGGGCCCAGGATTGGCCTGGCTCGACCACGACGGCGACGGTTTCATGGACCTGTACCTCGTCCAGGGCTCGACCATCGTCGGTCCTCCGCCCAACCCGTCGCCCACCGGACGCCTTTTCCGCAACGAAGGCCCCGGCCACTTCCGGGATGTGACCGAAACCGCGGGCCTCACCCCCGTCGGAGTCGGTCAGGGAGCGGCCGTCGGCGACATCGACAACGATGGCGACCCCGACC
The DNA here is from genome assembly GCA_965201075.1 of Isosphaeraceae bacterium. Classification (GTDB taxonomy): domain Bacteria; phylum Planctomycetota; class Planctomycetia; order Isosphaerales; family Isosphaeraceae; genus CBDAVP01. Next base: position 136,016 of record CBDAVP010000005.1, read on the forward strand.
TCTTCCTGACCTTTTATGGCCGGCCCAACGCTCTGTTTCGCAACGACGGCGGCCGATTCGTCGATATCAGCAACGCCACCGGAATCTCCCAAAGTGTACCCGGTCGATCCGGCCCCAACTGGTCCACCAGCGCCGCGTTCCTTGACTTTGACGCCGACGGCCGCCTCGACCTGTTCGTCGGCAACTACGTGCAGGTCGACCTCGACCACTATCCCCTTTGCCTGGCTCCCGGAACCACCGACCGCGCCTCCTGCCCGCCGAAATTGTTCGCGGGCTCTCCGTGCTCCCTCTACCGGAACCGGGGCGATGGGACCTTCGAGGACGTCAGTCACTCTTCGGGCATCGACGCCGCCGAAGCCAAGGCGCTGGGTGTCGTCGCCCTCGACCTTGATGAGGACGGCAAGACCGACCTCTTCGTCGCCAACGACGGCGCTCCGAACCTGCTGTTCCGCAACCTCGGCGACGGCCATTTCGAGTTGATCGGTCCCGCCTCGGGCGCCTCGCTCAACGCTTATGGCCAAACCCAGGCGTACATGGGCGTCGACGCCGAGGACCTCGATGGCGACAAGCTCCCCGACCTTTACCTGACCGCCTTTGCCAACGAAGCCGACACCCTCTACCACAACGAGGGCGAGGGTGCCTTTCGGGACGCCATCCGGGATAGCCATCTCGGCCAGGCCACCTATTCCGGTCTGGCCTTCGGCGTCGCGATCCTGGACGCCGACCGAGACGGCCAGCCCGACCTTTTCGTGGCCAACGGGCACGTCGACCCGACCGTCGACCGCGCTGGCGACCCCACCAACACCTTCCGCCAATCCGCCCAGTTTTACCAGAACCAGGGCCAGGGAGAGTTCGCCGATCGGTCGTCCCTCGCCGGACCCTATTTCGCGGACCGCCACTTGGGCCGGGGCGTGGCCCCATGCGACTATGACAACGACGGCCACCCCGACCTCGCCGTCGCAAACAGCGGCGAATCGACCGCCCTACTGCACAACGAGTCGATTGACGACAACCACTGGGTTCGCCTCACTCTTCAAGGAACCCGAAGCTCCCGAGACGCCATCGGCGCCCGCGTGACTTTAAAACTGCCGGATGGCCAAACCCTGGTCCGTCACCGCAAGGGCGGAGGCGGCTACCTGTCTTCGGCCGACCCGAGGCTCCTGATCGGTCTCGGGACTGCGACCCGCGCCGGGACCCTCGAAATTCGCTGGCCGTCGGGAACGGTGCAGACCCTTGGCCCCCTGGAAGGCGACCAGGGCTACCGAGTGATCGAAGGTTCCGATCACGTGGAACTGACGCCTTGAAGGCCGTTCAGCCCTCACTTCACCAGGGGAAACGGCGCCTCTTCTAGGGCCGGCTTCACCCACGTCCCGAAGTGGGCCGTCGGCGCGTAGTCCCAGCCGGCGATCAGGGCTGGCCTGGCGAAGGGGTGGAAGTCCCAGGCGGTCCAGTGCCAGTCATGACGGCGGAGCACCTCCAGCACCTGCTTGACCCATTCCTCCCCGGTCTGGCCCGTCCTTCCTTTCGGGTCGCTGCCAAACTCGCCGATGTACAGTGGCAATTCCCGGCCGGCCACTTCCATTTTCGCCTCCCACGCCTCCACCGTGTCTCCCTTGAACGGATAGGCATGATTCGCATAAAGCACCCCGCGGCCGTCGGGGTCGGCCAGCTTGCGGCCTTCGAGTATCCCCGACAGGTCGTAGGACCAGTTCAAGCCCCCCACCACGACCACGTTCCGCGCCCCCTTCGCGCGGACCACGTTGAGCAGACGTTGCATTCCAACCGCCTCGAACATCTCGCCCGCTCGCCCCTTGTCGTTCCGATCGCGGACCTCACCCCCCTTCAGCCACACGTCCCAGCTCACGTCATGAGGTTCGTTATACAGGTCGAACAACACGGCCGGTTCGTCCCGGTACGCCTCGGCGACCGCCTCCCAGAACGTCAGGCTGTTGCGGTCCGGCATAACGTGCTGACCAATTTCCTTCCCCCAAGTCCCCGCGTCCGACCAGTGCAAATCCAGCAGGACGTAAGCCCCTCGGCGAACACACGAGTTCACCACCTGTCGCACCAGATCGCGATACGCATCGCCCTCGTCCGACTGTTTGGGAGCCTTGCCGAACCAGCAATCTTGCGACAAGGGGACGCGGACGAGGTTCGACCTCCATTGCTCCACGGCCACCCTCACGCTTTCCAGAATGTGCCCCTCACCGGTGGTCGACCACTCCAGGGAAGCCGCGTTGACCCCTCGCAACCGCACCGGTTGCCCTTGCTCATTCAGGAGTTTCAACCCCTCAACCTTCAAGGGCCCGAGCTTTGGGACTTCCGCCTCGGCTGCGGACGTCATCCCTGGTGAGGTGAGCCGGCACCCCAGCATCGCCAATGAGATTCCAACGACTGCCTTTTTCAACATCGTCCTCCAAGGAACCAGTGAGTTTCAGTTTCGGAGATTCAGAGGGTCGCCCCGGCGCAGCAAGTTCCCAGAGCTAACTGGCTGTCCTTAGGGTCGATGTCTCCATACGAGAGAGCCCCATGAAGGGGGCTCAGCCCGACTTGCGGTAGCGGATCTCGGCGTCGACTCCCTCGGGCCGGAGCCGGTAGACCATCAATTGGATCATGGCCAACTTGACGAACGAATCCGAGGAGAGCACGCTCTTCTCACGGTTCTTGCTCAGGCGCCGCCAGCGGCCCAGCCACGCAAAAGTCCGCTCTACCTTCCACCGGATTGGCAGCTTCACCCAGCCCTCCGAGCCCTCGGGGCGGCGCACGATCGTCAGGTGCCTGTTCGCGATCGCCTCGACCCACTCGTATAGCTTGAAGTTGTGATACTTCGTGTCGGCGTACATCCGCACGACCTTGTTCATTGGCTGCTCCTCAAGGGGGGAATACCTTGGAGGTCTGCTTGGCGTCGTCGACGCTGGCGGCCGTCACCCGCGCCGCCAGCAGCAAGCCCATGCGGTCGAACACGATGTGGCGCTTTCGGCCGTCGACGTTCTTGGCGTTGTCGCGGCCCCGCTGCTCGCCGCCGGAGGTGGTGTCGACGGATTGGCTGTCGACACTGGCGGTGGTGCGGGGGTGGTAGGGCTTCTCCGCCCTGCGGACCTTGCGCCGGAGGAGGTCATGGATCGTGTCCAGGGTGCCGTCGTGCCGCCACCGGTCGTAGTAGCGCCAGACGGTGCTCTTGGGGGGAAGGTCCCGGGGAAAACACCGCCACTGGCATCGGGTGAGGAGGATATATAAGACGGCGTCGAGGGTGTCCCGGTCGTGGGTCTCGCGGGGCCGACCGTCCGGGGGGGCGATGGGCAGGTGGGGCTCGATCAGGGGCCAGTGGTCGTTGGTGAGGTCGCAGGGGTAGTGGTGCGTGCCCATCCGACTTCTACGTCGCCAAGCCTCGTTAAAGGACAGTCTTTGAGCGTTAGGTGTCCGTCGGTCATCGCCATGTTGGTGCCGGGAGGGATGACGTAGACCCGATTGACCTCGACAGCCATCCCCTCGGTCACTTCCAGCACGGGCATGCGGCTGACACGGCCCAGTCGAGGAGCCAGTTCGCTCTTGTGAGTGGGGTCGAGGTAACTGACCAGCAGGAGGGGCAGCCCGGCTTCGGCCGGCAACCCAGTCAGCAGTTCAGCGTACGCGACGAGACCACCGGCCGACGCGCCGACTCCAACGACGGGAAACGGCAGGCCGGGCGCCTCGCCTGGCCCTTGCTCGGGAGGGGATGGATCGAAGCTTTCCTCTTGCACGACACCCTCACGATTCAAGGCCGGCGTGCGCGAATCTCTTGGATAGTACCTCCAGGGGAGGCACGGGGGGGGCCACAATGCGACCCCCGCCCAATTCATGGCCACCTCGTCATCCTACAGTCGCTCGATGCTAGAAGCATCGGATCAAGGTTGGAGATTGGCCACGTGGTTGAGCTTCATCAGCCGTCCGGAGACGTTCCAGTCCTGAACGTAAAGCCCGCCGTCGGCCGACCAGGACGAGCCGTGCGTGCCGCTAAAGATCCCTTCGATCCAGTTGGGCTGGGGGACGTTGAAGTTGCCGCCCTGCGCGGGGTCGGGATTGTTCCCTAGCACCGAGATGATGGTGTTGGTCTTGTCGAGGATGACCACGCGGCCATTCAGGTCGGGCACCGAAACGAAGTCGCCCTGGACGGACGCCGAGGTCGGCATCCCCAATCCGGTCACGATTTCATCGATGAACGAACCGTCGAGTCCGTAGTGCAGGAGCCGGCCCTTGGGCTGATGGTTGCGGTCGCAGATCAAAAGCCGGGGGGGAGCGTAGCGGGTGTCGAGGGTCATCCCGTGGGCGGTGTTGAATTCCTTCAAGCCGTTGCCCTTGGTGCCGAAGTGCATGAGGTATTTGCCGGTCTTGTCGAACTTGAAGATGTGGTCGCTGGCGTAGCCGTCGGCCAGGAAGATTTCGCCCTCGGGTGCGACGGTGATCGCCGTGGGGTTGAACTTCGTGAGGCTGAGGCCGGATTCCGCCGGGTAGGGGAGTTTGAGGACGATCTCGCCGGACTGAGCGCGGAACTTGATCCCCTCGGCGTTGTTGTTGCGGGCTCCGTAGATGTACTCGCCATCGGCCTCCTGGCGAATCTTCATGTCGTGGAGGTCGGAGTGCTGGTCGTCCAGGAAGGTTCGGAGGACCTTGCCCTCGGGGGTGAAGACAAAGACACCGGCGTGGGCACTGGTGTAGATGTTGCCTTCCTTGTCGACGACGACGCCGCCGTGGGTGGGCCCCAGGACCGATTTGCCGTCGGGGCCGAGGCCCCAGGCGGGGACGGTGTCAAAGGTCATCGCGCCGCAACCCATGCGCACAGGTTGGGTGGTCTCGGCCGCGGGCGTGGCCGTCGGGGCCGCGAGGGCGAGGAGGACGGTCCAGGCGAGGATGGGGATGCGTTGCGTCACGGTCGGGTCTCCTGGCGGTCGGTCAAAAATGGTTGCGGATTGCTGGGAACCGCCGGTGAGGGGGAGTTTGGCCGGCGGACACCTGGGATCAGAGCCTATCAGTCCCAAGGGCTCGGGGTAAGTTCGCGGTGGGGGACAAGTCGCCAGGGAGCGCTTGGCCGGTTTTCGCGTGCGGAGGGTGGAGGGATTCGATAGGATCGGGTCAACGCCCGGGGAAGTCCGTTGGGCGAAGGGTTCCGAGTCGACTCCGGGTAGGCCATTGAGGAGTGCCGACAGATGAACGAACCGCAATCCCAACCGATCGACCGCCGAGGGTTTCTCCAGGTAGGTTTGGCCGCGACCGCGGCGACCACGGCGCTGGCTTCCGGTGGCCTGGCCAACGCGGCCGATGCCCCCGCGGCGGGCGCGCCCAAGAAGGAGTTGCCCCGGCGAGTCCTGGGCAAGACCGGGGTGGAAGTCACTCTTTTGAACCACGGCACCGTCGGCGAGCCCGCCGGGTTGAGCCGTCTCTTGCGAGTGGCCTATCACGAAGGCGTCCGCTACTTCGACACCGCCGAGGGGTACAAAAATTCCGAGAAGGTCATCGGCGACTGGCTGACGGCGATGCCCGAGGTTCGCAAGACGATCTTCCTGGCCACCAAGAGCCATGTGAAGACCCCCTCGGACATGATGGCCAAGCTCGACCAAAGGCTGGCCAACCTCAAGACCGACTACATCGACCTCTTGTTCTTCCACGGGCTGGACACCCCGCAGACCGACTGGCCCAAGAGCAAGGAACTGAAGGACGCCATCGAGGCGATCAAAAAGACCGGCAAGGTGAAGTTCGTGGGATTCTCGACCCACGACGCGATGATCGCCGAGCAGATCCAGAACGCCGCCGAAGGCGGGTTCGTTGACGCGATCATGCTGAAATACACCCCCTGGCTGGACAGGGACGCGCCGCTGAACAAAGCGCTTGATGCCTGCCATGCCAAGGGAATCGGCCTGATCTCGATGAAGCAGTTGGCGGGCCAGACCGAGTTCACCGCCGAGCACGTCCCCTCAATCAAGGCCAAGGGACTGACCCCCGCGCAAGGGTTGCTCCAGGCAATCTGGACCGACGAGCGGTTCTCGGCCTCTTGCGTGACCTTGAGGAACGTCGAGCAGGTCGCCGAGAACGCTGATGCCGCTCGGCGGTTCGAGCCCTTGAAGCAGGCCGAGATTGACGAACTACGCGACGCGGTGCTGGCCTCGAACCCGACAATGTGCCCGGGCTGCGACGGCCGCTGCTCGCTTGCCGCCGGGACCAAAGCCAAGCTAGGCGACCTGGCCCGGTTCTACACGTATTACGAATCTCACGGGATGCGAGGAGTTGCCAGAGAGGAGTACGCGGCGCTGGCGGCCGAGGCCCGCGACTGGTCCGGGGCCGACCTGGTTGCCGCCCGCGAAGCCTGCCATCACAAGCTCGACTTTTCGAAGTTGCTGCCGGAAGTCGATCGGCTGTTGTCCTGAATGAGCGCATCGGGCCGGGGCCTGGCCTCGGCCCGATGCAGCGAAATGCCTCATAGACCGCTACCGAGCAGTCTGAGGGCGCGCGTCCTCCTGGACACGACTCAGGTCATACGGTTGACGTAACGATCTTGCGGGTGTGATTCGCGAGGAATCGACGGGCATGGAAGGGTTACGCGGGAGATCCTGGAGTGAGGAGCGGCCTCGTCCGCGAACGCGGGATTGGTGGGGATGGCGAACTGGGAACGAGCATTGAGGCGCGGTTTTTGGATCAGGCTTTGCGCCGACGACTCGGAGTGTAATCCCTCTCGGGCAAACCGCTGGGATTGGTGGCGGGATTCGCTAACCCCTTGAGTGGTCTCATCGGGTAGGACGCGACGGTCTTGCCCGAATGGGATCGGCGTGGTCGGCGCGTGCCTGGGATCGAGCGGTGTCTGGTTGGGCCCGAACGCCCCTGCGTCTTCACGCGCGGGGGCCTCGTCGTTGATTCGGCGGTCCTGATCCCAGCGAGCTGAGCTATTTGGACCGGCGCGTAAAGCTGGTATGAAGCGGATAGGCGTGCAGTGAATAGAATTTTGGATTGCCAAAACTTGAATTATGAGAAGAAAAATACTAGAGTTGGGAACTACGCAGAACTCGCAGGCCTTCTGTTCTTAGGAGGTGACATTCATGATTCATCGAACGCGACGTGGTCGTCCGGGATTCACCCTGATCGAGTTGTTGGTGGTCCTCACGATCATTGGGGTGCTGATTGGGCTTCTCTTGCCGGCGGTTCAAGCGGCGAGAGAATCGGGCCGGCGGATGCAGTGCGTGAACAACCTGAAACAAATGGGCCTGGCGATGGCCAACTACGAATCGGCGTTGCAGGTCTTCCCGCCGTCGTACCTGGGCGATTCCAAAGCCGTTGGGTCGGCTTATGGGGTGAGTTACCCGGATGGTGGGATCAACACGACGCCGGGATTCGCCTGGGGAACGCTGCTGCTGCCGTATCTGGAGCAGTCGCCGCTGTACCAGAGTTGCAACACGAGCCTGCCTTGCTGGGCCCCCGACAACACCACCGCGGCGCATACCAACCTCAGCGTCTTCCTCTGCCCTGATGCCCTGGGAGGCAGCGAGGGCTTCTCGCCTCACCGTTACACCAATGGGAATTCAGACAGTCCCGACGATGGAGGACCGTTCAATCCGCCATTGTTTCTGCCTCATAGTCACTACGTCACCAACGCCGGGATCAACCAGCCTTGGGGGCGTACGATGCCCTATTCCTACGACATGGACGTCCCCGAGCCGGTGCCGGGCCTTCCGGCCGACACCATCACCGGACCGTTCTACAAGAACTCTCACACAAGAATGGCCGACGTGACCGATGGCCTGTCAAATACAGTGTTTGTCGGCGAACGGTCGTCGTCCATCTCCGATAACACCTGGTTCGGCGTAATTCCGTTCGTGAGCGTGTGGCCAAAGCCAGGACTGCCGTCGGACCCGAACAGCGGCGGTGACCTGGTGGGCTGCCACAGCGGACCGGACATTCACGACCACCCTCAGGTCATCATCCACCCGCCAAACCACCCGTTCCGACATACTGACGAGATGTATTCCGACCACCAGTCGGGATGCAACGTCCTCTTCGGCGACGGCTCGGTCAGGTGGGTCAAGCAGTCGATCTATCCGTGGACCTGGGTGGCCCTGTCCACCCGCAACGGGAATGAGGTCATCAGTGGCGACTATTGAGGGCCTTACCGCAAAACGGATGTCCGTGGCGGGCCCCTCTCGGGCTCCGGATCCTCCCACTCCCCACCGTGACGCGGAACCGAAACGATGAAACGGACCGGCTACCTTGCCATCTTGCTCTTGCTGCCCATTCTCATGATTGGTGGCTGCGGAGATCCCCCGCAACTGGGAAGTGACAGGGAGGCGTTCAAGACCGTGGATGCCCTGTACACGGCCTTGGGACTGCGGGACATCAAGATCGTGGATCAATGCGACGAGAAGCTCCGGAGGCTTCGGGATGAGGGGAAACTTTCCAGAGACGCCTGGAGTCGGATGGATTCGATCATCACCATTGCGAAGCAAGAGAAATGGGAGTCGGCCCTGGGTCTCCTGAGCCAGTTCATGGAGGGGCAACGCCGTTAATCCGGTGGGCCAATCAAATCCACGGGGCGACCTTGGCCCGGGTCGGCCCCTGCCCTTACAAACCTAGATTTTGGGCGGCCTTCAGCAGCTTGAACGCTGCCGGGATTAGCAGGGTCATCAGAAGGCCAATAATGGTCAACGCAATCAGCAGTTCGAGCAAGGATTTTCCCGCCCGCTCGTGGCGTTTCGGATTCATCGTTCCACCCCACCCAGAGGCCGAGGCAAGGCCACTCAGTTCCTGACCATCGACCTTCGACTTTCCAGTATGACATTTGTCGTTGTGCAATGTCAGGGCGAGTGGACGGGATCTCGTGGTGAACTGGTCAAACACTGAACTGATAGGCAATCCGCTGCTCGATTGAGCCCGAGATGATCCTCGACGGGTGAGTGATTGCTCGAAGTCGACCGAATTGGCCAAATCGGGATCGCGAGCGGGATCGTTCGGCGATTGAGCGGCGACTCACCTGGGGCGTCGGCTCTCGGTTTATGTTGATGATCCTCGCAAGGTTTGCGATGGATCGGTGGTGCTCGCCGGGCCTGGTTCCCTTGCGGGGTGTGGGTGGGCTGGCGTAACCTTGAGAACGGTCGCGAGGGTGTACTGCCCGGCGGACCGGAGTTGTGGTGGGTTGGAGTGGTGGGTTTGAGAGCGAGGTTCCGGACGATGCCGGCGATGACCCCGACGAAGACGGACGTGGCTTATCAGCAGTGCGTTGACCCGTCCTGCGGGGTGACGTTGGGGATTGACGAGGCCCATTTCGGTTGCCCAGCGTGCGGCGCCGGACTGGACATCGCCTATGACTGGGATCGGGCCGCGGTTCCCCGGCGGTTGGCGGACTTCGAGGCGAAGTGGGCCCGTCGGCAAGAGCCTTTGAATTTCTCGGGCGTCTGGCGGTTCCGAGAACTTTTACCATTCGCGCCGGCCGAGAAAATCGTCACGATCGGCGAGGGTCAGACCCTTTTGCAAGCCTCGGAAAAGGTCGGAAAGTACGTCGGGGTTGGGTCGGGAAACCTGTTGCTTCAGTACGAAGGAATGAATCCTTCGGGGAGCTTCAAGGACAACGGAATGACCGCCGCCTTTACCCATGCTAACATGGTGGGGGCCCGGCGGGTGGCCTGCGCCAGCACCGGGAATACGTCGGCGGCGTTGGCGGTGTATTGCTCGGCGACGGATCTAGGGTTTCGAGCGATCATCTTCGTGGGGTCGGGGAAGATTGCTTACGGGAAGCTGTCCCAGGCGCTCGATCATGGGGCATTGACGGTTCAGATCGCCGGGGATTTCGACGATGCGATGCAGCGGGTTCGCGAGGTGGCGGACCGTCTGGGGATCTATCTGATGAACTCGGTGAACCCGTTCCGGCTGGAGGGGCAAAAGACGATCATGCTCCGGGTGCTGGAAGGGCTGCGCTGGGAGGTCCCCGACTGGATCGTCGTGCCGGGGGGGAATTTGGGGAATTCGTCGGCCTTCGGCAAGGCGTTTCTGGAGTTGAAGCATCTCGGATTGGTGGATCGGGTGCCGAGGCTGGCCGTCATCAACGCCGCCGGTGCCCGGACCTTGAATGAACTGGTGAGCCTGCAAGGGTTGGCGTGGCGCGAGGGACGGCATGACCCGGGCCTGACACGGACCTATTTCGAGTCAATGGATTCATCGGGGAGGAAGGCGTCGACGATTGCCTCGGCGATCGAGATCAACCGGCCAGTGAATCTGACAAAGTGCTTGCGGGCCCTCCATGTTTGCGATGGAGTGGTGCGACAGGTTTCGGATCAGGAGATCATGGATGCGAAGGCTCGCGTGGGGGCCGGCGGGTTGGGGTGCGAGCCAGCCAGCGCCGCGGCGGTGGCGGGAGCGAAGCGGCTGCGCGAGGAGGGGATCATTGCTCCCTCGGATCGGGTGGTTTGCATTCTGACCGGACACCAACTGAAGGACCCGACAGCCACGGTCGCCTATCATGGGGCCGATCAGCAGGAGTTCGAGCGTGTCTTGGGCAGCCGGGGAGTCCATCGGGCCGGATTCGCCAACCGGCCGGTCGTCATCGCCAACGATCTGGATGATATCATCCGGACGATCAACCTGTATTCACCGGCGAGTTCCGACAGCTAAATCGCCGCGAATTCGGGAAAATGGGGAACTGTGTAAGACGGACTCGACAAGGGACAATTTCTCGACGATAATTCCTGGGCTCGGCGCGACGAAATCGGTGCAAGACTCGCGTGGTGAATTAAGGACCGAATTTATGAGGCGTGGGGCGGTGCGTTACTCCCGGCTACAGCAATTCCTGGTCGCTTTCGCGGCCCTGGGAATGTTACTGGGAGTGCGGCCGTCCTCGATCGGTCGAGGCCGTCTTGACCTAAAGCTCTCGCCCCTGGCGGTTGGATCCACGGTGCCTGAGAGTGTCGCCGGCATTGCCGATCCGGTTCCCCTGGCGGATTTCGAGGAGTCCACCGTCGCGAACGATCGCGATGAGGACGGGACCGGGGAAAATGACTCCGAATCGTTGAATGACTCCCCGGAACTGGAACGGAATCTGGTGGGGCGATCGGCCCCGGCCCGAAATCGGTCGTTGTTCCTCGGTGGCTGCCTGCCCGCGGCAATGCCTTCGGCCCCGAAGATTTGTCGGGGCATCCTACCGTCACCCAGCATCCCGGAAGGGCTTCCGGTGCGACTGTGCCGATTGACCTGTTGAGCCTACCCGAATTCCTAATGGTCTTGACCTGAGGGATTGGCCCGAGATGGGGCCCCCTCCTCGCCAAGCCATCGTCGGAGGCGTGTGACCCCCGCTTGCGAGACTGCCCGGCCCGGGTGAATCGCGAGGGTTTTGCCTCCGCTCCACGATTCTAGGGATCTTTCGGGAAGCTCTCTCCATGTCGATCGCATTTTCCGACCCCACCACGCAAGGGCGTGGTGCGTGGAAGGTTCGTACGCGGATTCGGGTGGCCACGGTCGCTGAGTCTCGCGGCCTGGAACAACTCGCCCTGTTGACAACCGATGTGAGGCTACCGGGAGCCCGGGACCTTGATCGGTTCGGTCTCAGTGGGGTCGCCGGTACGCCCCGAATCGCGCGTTTCCGCTCACCGCTGATTTAACCGTCGAAGAACGGTCGCCAAGCCCCCCAACGGGCGCGAGTCCCCCCCCTCGCGCTCTCGTTTCCACGGCGGCCGGGCCGTTTCTCCCCCGGGCCGCGTTCGACCCATTTCCCCCCCGGGTCGGATGCGGTTCCCCCCCGGACGGCTCGGTTGCCTACTCAATCCCCCCCGAGCCCGCCGATTCCCCCCCCGGCGGTCTCGTATTGAGACAAGCGGTCGGGACGTACCTCGACGGTGGGTCCGCAATCCCCCCCGCGGACCCGCTTGCCCCCGGTACGACCCGGCCGCTTGTTTTTCGAGCCCGTAAGTTTCTTGGAGGCTTCGGCCGTTTTGTGGGTGGGTGTGGACCCAATAGGTCAAAAGGGTTCAGGACGACGCGGCCAGGCGGTCGAGTTCATCCTCGTCGATGATGGCGATCTGGAGGGCTCTGGCTTTTTCGAGCTTGCTGCCCGCGGACTCTCCGGCGAGGAGCATCGTGGTGGACTTCGAGACGGAGCCGGTGACCTTGCCCCCGAGCCGCTTGATGAGTGCCTGGGCCTCGTCCCGGGAACGGCGGGGAAGCGTGCCGGTGATGACCAGGGTCTTGCCGGCGAGAGGGAGGTTCGCCAACTCGACGGATTCGGCCACCAAGGGGGTGGGGGCCACTCCGATGGCGAGTAACTCGTCGAGCTGCTGGAGAGTCTCGGGGTCCTGGAAGTAGGCGTGGACACTCCTGGCGACAACCGGCCCGAGGCCGGGAATCGCCTGGAGGTCACCAAGTGGGGCGGAGCGGAGGGCTTCGAGCGTAGGGAAACGGGTGGCGAGAATCTCGGCGCCCCGCTCGCCGACGTGGCGAATCGCCAGGCCGGTCAGGAAACGGTCGAGGGTTCGGCTACGGCTGGCCTGAAGCGCCGAGACGAGGTTGTGGGCCGATTTCTTGCCCATGCGCTCGAGGTCGGCGAGGGTGGTTTCGTCCAGGCGGTAAAGGTCGGCCAGGTTCTTGACCAGGCCAAGTTCGACAAGCTTGTGAATGAGCTTGAAACCGAGGTCCTCGATGTCCATTGCCTTGCGAGAGGCGTAGAAGCGGATCAACTCGCGGAGCTGGTCGGGACAGCGCATGGGCGGGTTGGTGCAGCGTACGTCAACCTCGTCGGGCTCCTTCGCGGCGGGGGCTCCACAACTGGGGCAATGCGTGGGGAAGGTGAAGGGGACCTCGGTGCCGTCGCGGGCCTCGGGTTCGACGCGAACGACCTGGGGGATGATCTCGCCGGCCTTCTGGATCACCACGGTGTCGCCGACGCGGACGTCCTTGCGGGCGATCTCATCGGCGTTGTGCAGGGTAGCCCGTTTGACTGTCGTGCCGGCCAGGGGGACGGGTTCGAGGTTGGCGACGGGAGTCAGTTTCCCCGTCTTGCCGACCTGGATGCCGATGTGGAGTACCTTGGTGATGGCCTGCTCGGCCTCATACTTGAAGGCAATGACCCAGCGGGGGCTTTTGCTGCGGTAGCCAAGGCGGGCTCTCTGAGAAAGGTTATCGACCTTGATGACGAGACCGTCCGTCTGATAGTCGAGGCCATTGCGCTGGGAGGCCCACGTCTCGGCGTGGGCGATGACCTCGTCGATCGTGTTATAGGTGGCGACCCCGGAGCCAATGGGCAGACCCCAGGTTTTCAGGGCGGCGAGGGTTTCGGAATAGGTGGCGACGGCCAGCCCTTCGACGGCACCGAGGCCGTGGGACAGGAAGCGAAGGCGTCGACGGGCGCAGAGTTTGGGGTCGAGGAGCTTGAGGGAGCCGGCGGCGGCGTTGCGGGGGTTGGCGAACGGGGTTTCGTCGTCGGCTCGACGCAGGACGTTGAGACGGGCGAGCTCGGCGTTGGTGAGGTAGACCTCGCCTCGGACTTCCAGAAGACGCGGGGGCGCGGGATCGTTCAGGTTAAGGGGGATTCCGCGGACCGTGCGGAGATTGGCGGTGATGTCATCCCCGCGCTCGCCGTCACCGCGGGTGGCCCCGAGGGCGAACTGGCCGTCCTCGAAACGGAGGGAGACCGCGACGCCGTCAATCTTGGGCTCGACGACGTAGGTGGGCGGCTCGTCGTCGGGAAGGGTTCGGCGAACCCGGGCGTCCCACTCTCGGACCTCGTCGAAGTGGTAGGTGTTGTCGATGGAGAGCATCGGCAAGGCGTGCTTGACGGTCGCGAAGCCTTCGAGAGGTTCACCACCGACTCGCTGGGTGGGGCTGTCGGCGGTGATGAGGTCGGGGTGGGCGGCCTCGATGGCTTCGAGACGCTTGAGGAGCTGGTCGTACTGCTTGTCGTTGATTTCGGGGGCGGCGTCGACGTAGTAGAGCCGATTGTGACGGGCGAGTTCGTCGCGGAGGTTCTGGGCGTCTCGGGCGGCGTCCTTGCGAGCCATCGAATCCGGCCCCCTACCCTTTCGGGTCGTTACTGGCCTTGGAAGACCCAGGCGTCTCCGGCGATCTCGTAGGGAACGAGTTCCTCGGGGCGAAACCAGAGGGCGATTTCCCGGACGGCGGATTCGGGGCTGTCACTGCCGTGGACGAGGTTGTTTTGCTTGCTGAGGGAGAAGTCGCCGCGAATCGTGCCGGGGGCCGCGGCGGTGCCGTTGGTGGCGCCCAGCAGGGTGCGGACGACGGAGATCGCCTCGTTACCTTCGAGGACCCCGACGACGACCGGGCCGCCGGTGAGGAAATCGAGCAGGCCGCCGAAGAAGGGGCGCTCGCGGTGTTCGTCGTAGTGCTTTTCGGCCAAGGCGCGGTCGACCTGGAGGAATTTCAGGGCCGCGAGCCGCAGCCCCTTGGACTCGAAGCGGCGGAGAATCTCGCCGACCAGGCGTCGCTGGACACAGTCGGGCTTGAAGATGACAAGGGTACGCTGCATGGGGGGCGGTCCGGTTGGCGGGTCGTGGGTTGCGAGATTCGAGGGAGGGCCATGCTACCGTTCGTCGCCACGAGGTTCAACGGTCGCGACGGTCCAGGGGAGTTCCTCGAAGGCATGGGGATCGAGGCGCCAGGCGCGGATGGTGGGCTCGGAGTCCAGGAGCGAGACGATGATGCGGGGCAGTGGCCCGTAGAAGTTCAAAGCGAGGTCGGCCCGGCTGGGGATGGCTGGCCAGCGGGGATGCGAGTGGTAGATGGCGAGCATCTCAGCGCCGAGGGAGCGGTAGTCGCGAATGGCGTCGATGATGTCCTGCGGGTGGGCGTCGTAGCGAGTCTCGGCCTCGGGGGCGGCGTTGCGGAGGGGGTAGATGATTGAGGCGAGCGAGGCCGAACCGGCGAGGAGGCCGCAGCATTCCCGCGGGGCTTCGCGCCGGCAGTGGTCGAGCATCGTCGCCAGGACGTCAGAAGTGATCTGGAGCGGGGCGGGCAGATTGGGTTCATCCGCCATGATCGGGAAGCCGGGTGGCTGAGGCTTGGTTTTCCAGATCGCGGGTCGCGTCCCTGACCGGGGTCTCGCGGACGAGACTCCAGCCACCCAGAACCAAGGGGACTTGCGGGTTAGGCATGGCGAAGGATCGGGCCGCGCGTTGGTTATTCAGGGAAGAGCGGGGTGGAGAGGTAGCGTTCACCGAGGTCGGGGAGGATGACGACGACTCGTTTTCCGGCGTTCTCGGGTCGGCGGGCGACCTGGAGGGCCCCGGCGGCGGCGGCTCCGCAGGAGATTCCGCAGAGCATGCCTTCCTCGCGAGCCAGGCGGCGGGCGGTCTCGAAGGCCTCCTCGTCGCGAATGGTCAGGACCTCGTCGATGACCTCGAAGTTGAGAATGTCGGGGATGAAGCCGGCACCGATGCCCTGGATCTTGTGAGGGCCGGGCTTGATGGGGTCGCCCTTTTGCTTTTGGGTCAGGATGGGGGAGTTGACCGGCTCGACCGCCACGACCTTGAGATTGGAGTTGCGCTGTTTGAGGATCTCGCCACAGCCGGTGATTGTCCCGCCAGTGCCGACGCCGGCGACAAAGATGTCGATACGGCCCTGGGTGTCGTTCCAGATCTCCTCGGCGGTGGTCTTGCGGTGGATCTCGGGGTTGGCGGGGTTTTTGAACTGCTGGGGCATGAAGGCGTTGGGGTTGTCGCGGACGAGCTCCTCGGCTCGTCTCACCGCGCCGGGCATCCCCTCGGAGGCGGGGGTCAGGACGATTTCGGCTCCGAAAGCCTTGAGGAGGCGGCGGCGTTCGAGACTCATGCTTTCGGGCATGGTGACGGTAAGTCGGTAGCCACGGGCCGCGCAAGTGAAGGCCAGGGCGATACCGGTGTTGCCGCTGGTGGGCTCGACGATCAGGGTGTCCTTGCCGATCTTGCCGGCGGCCTCGGCGGCGTCGATCATGGCGACGCCGATGCGGTCCTTGACCGACCAGAGGGGGTTGAAGTTTTCGAGCTTGGCCAGAACCTCGGCGAGACAGCCCTGGGTGATGCGCCTCAGGCGGATCAGCGGCGTGTTGCCAATGGTCTGGGTGATATCGTCGTAGATCCGCCCGCGTCCGGTTTCGGCAGCAGCAGCCATCCCGCGTCCCCCTTCCGAGGCCAGGAGTGTCCGGCCTGATGCGTCCGGCCCACTCCGTCCTCCATCGATCGTGGGAACATCATACCGACGGCCGAATCGGGGGGACAGGGTTGAGGCGGTCGAGGAAAGCCAGTGTCAGGGAACGCCCGCGATTGGGGGGCCGGCGGGGTTGGGTTCGTGGAGGGCGGTTTCGAGGGCTTCGAGGTCGGCCTCGATGGCTTCGAGGACGGTGGGGTTGAGGTCGATCTTACCGAACCGGGTGCGGTAGAAGAGGTTCACGACCCGAGGCGGCACCTGGGCGAGGGTGGGGTCGTGCGGCAAGCGGGCGAGCAGGACCGGCGTAGCCCGGTCGGCGAACTCTCGGGGGGTTTCGGCGGGGGGGCGTTCGAGACCGAGTTCGCCAAGAAGGCGGATGACTCTGGCGAATGAGGCGGTGCCGAGGGCCTCACTGGCGTCGTTGGCGGCGTGGGCGTCGGGAACTCCCAGGAGTCGTCTCAGGGTTCGCCGGCCGGCTCGGGAGGTGAGCAATCGCAACAGGAGGATGAGCGCGGCGAGAATGGCCAGGCGGGGCAACGCGCGGGCCACCCCTCCCCGGAGGTCAACCAGCCAGCCGAGGGCCGAGGCCGCGGCGCTTCCCATGATGGCGAAGCCTTTGAGGGCGTCGTCCCGGAGCTTGGCCAGCGGGGCATACAACAGCCGCTGCTGGCGGTCGGAGTTGAAGCCGACGACGTAGAAGACCCATACGTAGCGGGCCAGGTCGGTGAACGAGCGGAACCGCGCGGCGAATCCGCCGATCCGGTCGAGCTCTCGACGGCGTTCATTGCCCGGAGTGGGGTCGTAGGTCTGCCAGATCGGCTGGCCCTTGGAGTCGGCGCCGACGAGGGCCTCGACCCAGGTGTGAGCGTGCTTCTGGCGGACGGTCAGGGACCGGGTCATGTTGTTCCAGTCGCCCCCCTTGAAGCCGCTGACCATGCGGGCGGGGATATTCTCGGCGCGGAGGAGGAGGGTCAGGGCGCTGGCGAAGTATTCGCAGTGGCCTTGCTTGCGGTTGACGAGGAAGTCCTCGATGGGGTCGATGGTGCGATTCACGACGTCGAGGCGCAGGGTGTAGTGGAAGTCGCGATTGAGCCAGGCGCTGAGGCCGCGGGCGACCTCGGCGGGATCATCGCCGGGGGGGCCGCCCAGAGCCTTGTCGGCGATCACCTTGAGGCGATCCTGGAGATCTGGGGGAACTTCCAGGAGTTCGGAGCGGCGGAAGTCGGGGTATTCCTCGCCGGGCTGAGGCTGGCCGCCGGTGGGATCATACTCGGAGACAACGTCGTAGTCGCAGGCGGCGGCCGGGGGGGGGCTGGTGAACGCTCGGTCTCGGGGGCGTTGGAGGTAGTCTTCCCGGTAGATCGAGCCGTCTCGGGGGTTGAGAGCCGGGGTGGGCGTGGTCTCAGCGACCCGGAGGATCGGTCGGAGGGCGAAGAGGATGTGACTGTCGGTGGGTTCGAGGTGGACCTTCTGGCGACGCAGGGCGTGGGGGCCGGGGGGCGGGTCGAAGGCGGCCTTCTCGGCACCGCCCGCGGACTCTCGTCGCCAGCGACGGTTGTGATAATCGACCAGGGTGACGCCTCTCCAGAGCGGTTCGAGGTTGGGCTCGATGGAGCGTCCGTCCTGGTCGAAGGTTTCGATGGTCATGACGACGTCGTCGTTTTCGAGAATCTCGCCAAGTTGGCCGAGACGCACGGTGTCGGTGAATCCGGTGGCGTGAGAGGGAGTGGCGCCGGCGCCGGCGCGCTCGGCATTCCGGTCGGTTCGGGCGGTGCGGGGCATGGCGAAGAAGATCACGACGCCCAGGGCCATGGTGACGGCGGTGGCCCGGGCGACGGCCAGGAGGAAGGCCGGGCGAATTAGGCCGGGATAGGGGTCGTTGGGGAGGGATTCCGGCAGAGTCGCCAGCCGTTCGGCCACGGCTCGGGCGGATTCTCGTTGAAGGTGGGACAGAAGCAGCATCCACAACGAGGCGAGGGCCCAGGCCACCAGCGCCACGCCGACGGAGTCGCTCTGGCTGAGGGTGGCGCCGACGACGACCTGAACCAGTCCCAGCAGGAGCAATTCCCAGTCGTCACGCGCGGATTTGGGCAGGACGAGTTTGATCATCGTCAAGTAGATCAGCCAATGGCCGAAGACCAGGACGAGGGAGTCAAAGTCGTAGGCGAGTTCGGCCATGAACAGGACGACCGAACTGGCGGCAAGGGCGTTGGACCAGGCGGGAGAAAGGGAAGCGTCGGGGTTGCGGTCGACAAGGAAGAAGGTGGCCACGCAGGTCAGGGCGACGAAGACGGGGTAATAGGGGGAAAGGGGGTTTTCACCAATGACGGCAACGTCCATTGAGAGGACGGCGGCGGCCAGGACCAGCATGATGTCGACGCTGACTCGGTGCAGGGTGCGGAAGCTCATGGCCTTGGCCCGTCGGGGGGGGGCTCGGCGCGATCGAGGCCGGGGACGCCACCCTGATAGTGGATCAGGTCGTCGAGGTCGCCGCGAGCCGCATCGAGGAGCAAAGCATGGGAGGCCGGTCCGCGACCGCCAGCGCCGGAGAGGTGAGCGGACGACTCGGCTTCTTCCAGAAGATTGATGGGCCGGGTGGTGACGATGACGAGGTAGGCGTGATGGAGCGCCGCGGCGGGTAAGGCATCGAACAGGTGGGAAAGCTGGCCCTCGGCGGTGGGTCGGAGGACGGCGAGGTCCGCCAGCAGCTCGTGGAGGAGGCGGATGGAGGCGGGCCCCTGACGAACCTGGGGGGGCGTGGCGGTCCAGCCGACGATGAGGCGGCGGCCCTGGGCTCGGCAGGTGTCAAGGCAGACCGAGGCGGCGAACGAAACGGCGGCTTCGAGGGCCTCTCGCTGCTCGGCGGTGATCTTGGTGCGGGGGAGCCAGGGGTCGATCAGCAGCGCGAGGTCCTGGTCCTGCTGCTGCTCGAATTCCTTGACCATCGGCTTGCCGAGGCGCGCGGTGGTGCGCCAGTGAATCCAGCGGGGGCTGTCGCCGGACCGGTATTCGCGAAGACCGTGATACTCTCGCTGCTGGGCCGAGCGGTCGTTGCGGCGGCCTCGGCGAGATTCGCTGGCCTCTCGGCGGCGGACCTGCCAGCGCCGGGAAAGGTGGCCAACGGCGGGATAAACCAGGAGGTCGCGAGGCTCCCCCACGTCGGCCTGGCGTTCGAGGAGGCCGAAGGGGCCGCGAGTGGAAAGGTTCAGATTGGCGAACGCATACCGGCCCCGCCGCGCCAGGACCCCCTGCCAGCGGACGCGACCAATCCCGGCGGCGGGGACGCGGGCGAAAAAGCCTCGGGGCGAAAGTCCACCGGCGCCGGAAACCGCCCGGTCGGTGGGGGTGAGATGGTCGCGAATCGAAAGGGCGAGGGCAGCCGTCCAGCGGCGAGAGTTCTCCAGGACGTAATCCACAACCAGGGGCTGACCGGCGAAGACGTAAGGGGGGGCACGACGCTCGGCCCGGATGCGTCGGAGGGCCGAGGCGCTGACGAACACCGAGCCGAAAATCGGACCAAACGCGAGGCCAGCGGTCAGGAGGATCAGGTTGATTTGCTGCCAAAGTCCCACCAGCAGCAGGGCGGCCCAGCCCAGGCCATACCAGTAACCCTCGCGGGTCAGCCGCAACCTCTGAGAAGGCCAGAGGATCCGCCCGACCCTGCGTGACCAGTGGCTGAGGGTGCGGCGAGGCGGCATGCGACGGGGTTCCGCGAAGGGACGGGCCGATCGCCGGTCGTGTCTTGGGGACGGGCGGAGGTCTTGGCCGGGTTCAGATGGGGACGCGGAGGCGGTCGACGATGTCGCGGATAATCGACTCAGCAGCGCCAAATTCACCGGCCTGGAGGAAGGACTTGCCGACAACTCGGTGAGCCAGGACGGGGATGGCCAGGGCCTTGATGTCGTCGGGGATCACGAAGTCGCGGCAGGAGACGAAGGCCAGGCTCTGGGCGGCCCGGTAGAGAGTCAAGGCACCTCGGGTGCTGACGCCGACGTGGAGGTCTTCGCTCTCTCGCGTGGCGTGGACGAGGTCGAGCAGATAGTCGGAGACCGAATCCTCGACGCGAATTTCGCGGACGGCGCGCTGGAGATTAAGGACATCGGGGGCGCTGAGGGCCGGGAGAAGTTCCTGGACCGGCTCGCCGTCTCGGTGACTATTGAGGATGCTGCGTTCCTCGGAACGGAGCGGATAACCCATCCGAAGTCGCATCATGAAGCGATCGAGCTGGCTTTCGGGGAGGACGTAAGTCCCCTCAAACTCGTAAGGATTCTGGGTCGCCAGGACGAGAAAGGGGCGTTCGAGGGCGTAGGTGGTCCCTTCCACGGAGACCTGGGCGTCTCCCATTGCTTCGAGGAGGGCGCTCTGGGTGCGGGGGGTGGTGCGGTTGACCTCGTCGGCGAGGATGACGTTGGCGAAGATGGGGCCGGGCTTGAAGACAAACTCGCCGCTGACCGCGTTGTAGACGCTTGAGCCGAGAATGTCGGAGGGGAGCAGGTCGGGGGTGAACTGGATGCGACGGAAAGCGCAGTCGATGCTGGCGGCGAGGGCGCGAGCCAGGAGGGTTTTGCCGACGCCCGGAACGTCCTCAATCAGAACGTGCCCCTCGGCCAGGAGGGCGACGACGACCAGGCGGATGACCTCGGGATTGCCCAGGACCACCGAGCCAACGTGGGCCAGGAGGCGATCCAGGGTGGGCATGAGGTCGTCGGACGCCAAGCCGGGCGCGGACGCCTCGGCCACCTCGGGTGCGTTCATACGGGAGCCTTGCCCAGTCAGTCGTTGATCCTCCGAACCTCCTCGGAGAGGTCGGGGCCAGTATAAGACAGGAGGGGGGCCGATGCCACTCCCCGGACACTCGGGAATCGGCGGTGCTGGGGACGGAGGTTCGTGGTAAGGTGGGCGTCCCAGGATGGGGCGAATCGGGCCGGACAGGGAGGGATCGGGCGATGGAACGACCGGGTCGGCGCGTGCTCCTGCTGGCCGGACGCCTGACTCCCAGCGAGGTCGAGGCGTTGCGTTCGCTGTTGGAACGGTTGGAAGGGTGCGGGATCTCGGCAAGGGTGGCGTGCGTGTCGGGGTGGTTGGGGCCGGGCGGGGTGAATTGCCCATCGCTGGGGTCTCGCTGGCGGTGCCCGCGAGCGGGGCGGGCAATCCTGGGGACGGACCCTGACGGTCGCCCCGAGTTGATCCATGCGTTGGGGATGGCGACGGCCGGAGCGGCGCTGACCCTCGCGGATGGGTGGGGGATTCCCTACCTACTGACGGTGGATGGCTTTCTGGCGACCGGCGGCCGACTGCGGCTGGCGAAACGCTGGTGCCAGGGGCTGGTGGTCGGTTGCCCGGAGCTGGCCGTCGACCTGGTGACGGGGCTGGGCGTGCCGGTCTCCTGGGTGGAGGTGATCCCCCCTGCCCTGACCTTGCCCGAGCGAGCCTCATCGCTGAGGCCGGGGCCGGTACGGGTGGTGGGGGTGGCGGCCGGATTGCGGACAGGTTCGGGACTTTCGACGTTCCTGGGAGCCGCGAAGCGGGTGGTCGCGACGGGCCTGGATGTGGAGTTCGTCCTGGCCGGGCTCGCTCGGGACGAGGCGGACTTGCGGAGAAGGGCCGAGCGGCTGGGGCTGGCCGGTCGGGTGACGTTCGCCGATGACCCGGGACCGCGCGGATTCTTCTGGGAAGTGCTGGATGTGTATTGCCAGCCGTCGGAGGTGGCCGACCCGGGCCGGACGCTGGCGACGGCGATGGGTCACGGATTGCCTTGCGTCGCGACGGACGTTCCCGGATTGCGGTCGCTAACCGAATCCGGCGCCCTGGCGAGGTTGGTTCCGTCGGGGAACGCGGAGGCCCTGGCGACGGCGATTTTGGCTCTGCTGGCGGATGGGGAACTGGCGAGGGAACTGGGTCGACGGGGTCGGGCGTCGGTCATGGAACGGTTCAACCCAGTCAGGGGGGCCGAAGCGCTGACCAACCGGTATTCGCGATGCTGGGTCGGGGCGGAATCGGAGCGATTCGCCAGCCCCGGGCGGATCGGGGACGACGGACCAGCCAGCGTCAGTATGTCGAAGACCCCAAATGGCTCGGCGGCGGGATCACGAGCGACGAG
Organism: Isosphaeraceae bacterium; assembly: GCA_965201075.1. Lineage (GTDB taxonomy): Bacteria > Planctomycetota > Planctomycetia > Isosphaerales > Isosphaeraceae > CBDAVP01. The sequence continues at coordinate 158,253 of CBDAVP010000005.1, forward strand.
GACGCGGCATTCTTCCTGACCCTCAGCCGATCCAGGTGCCGGTGGACGGTTTGAGGGAAAAACGCCACTCGGTTCCAGATTGCCTTGAATCGGTGATCCGTCAAGCCTACCGTTGCCGGAACGGCCCTTCGCGAGCTTCTCCTTCCGGCGGGGACGGTGGCTTCGGTACGGCATTGACTGTGTTTGATGGCGTATTGGACGAACCGATCCTCTTCGAGACCGTTGACCCTGGTCGACGTGGGGTGTGGAATGGCCCTGAAGTCAGAAGCGTTCCGGGGCGATCCCCGGTTGGAAGCCGCCGCGGTGTCGGACCCGGCCCATGTGGTGCCGGGGTCGGTCGGGGATCACGTCGCCAAGATTCAGCGGGCGTTGAACCGACTGGATGGGGCGAGGCTTGATGTTGATGGGGTTTATGGCTCGGCGACGGCGGCGGCGGTGTTTGCGTTCAAGACGGGGCGGAATCTGGTCAACCGGAGCTATCAGGCGTCGGCGGACAACATCGTCGGCAAAATGACGATGGCGGCGCTGGACGAGGGGATGGCGGCGGACGAGTCGACGCCGCTCGTGCTTCAAACGCTGTACCCGGCGCCGAGACCGCCGAGTCTGGGCCTACAGGGCGGGCTGAGGTTGGGGTTCGCGATCTCGTTAGCGGGATTCGCGGACCTGGCCCCCTCGGCCGTGCCGAATTTGCTGCCGACGACGCCCCCTTCTGGAGATATCGACCAAATCGAGGTCATCATCCCCCGGACCGGGTTCGGAACGTTCCAGGTCGTGCTGGGGAATGGGTCGACCGTGAGCCGGGTCCAGCGGACTTCGTTCTTTTGGGGCCGAGGAAAGAATGACTTCCAGGTCGCGGCGCTCCGAGGAGCCAAGCAGAAACAGCGGGACCGGGAGGATCTGGACATTCTCCAGGACCTGACGACGGTCACCTACGAGGCGTTGGCTTGTGGCGAGACGTTTTTCTCGGCCTGGATGGATTCGCCGAAGAAGACCTCGAAGATATTGCGGGTCCTTTCTCTGGTGGAGAAGGCGACGCCCATGACCCTGCCGCCCGGGGATTATTCCCCCGACCCGGTCTTCACCTCCGGCTTGATGTCGAAAGCGGGAACACCCCTGAATCCGCGTCCAGGGCGGAAGATCAACATCTTTGGGGAGGGGGAAAGCGCCGGGTTCGAGGAGTATTCGACGGACATCGATTACTGCAGCCATGGCTTTTCCAACGGTAACGGGCCCGCCGGGGTATCGTTCGGCAACCGCCCCTGGACCAACGACCCGAGGAAGCCCCCGGGAATCGCCGACCACTCGGTGGACAACCTTTGCTGCCGAGGGAGCCCGATCAAGCCGGTTACGATCCAGGAAATCCTGAGGATCGGCAAGAGCGGGTGCCGGGTGACTTATTACGAAGGCGGTGGTCAGGTCTCCTGCAACGCATTGAAGGCGGGACTGAAAGGCGCCACGGTCGTCGAGGAGCACGACACGGCGAAAGGGGGCCGGGGAATCATTCTGGAAATGGCCTGAGCGGCGATGGGGACCGCGTCAGTCGCTGGCGAGTGCCTGGGAGGCGTGGGCCAGGCGACGCTCATAAACCTTGGCCCAGCAGAGGAAGTCGTAGAAGGCGAGCAAGGTGCAGAAAGCCAGGCCGGGCAGGCCGTCGAGGAAGCCCAGGCGCAGGACGTAGGCGTAGAAAAAGCGGGCGGCGGGCCTCATGGGGAGGCGGAGGTAGAGCTTTTTCAAGCGGCGCTTGAGGCGCTTGGCGCCGCCGATGGAGGCGGGAATCGGCTCTCGGAGAAAGCGTTCGTACTGAGAGGCTTCCCAGGTGGCGTAACGGTCGTGCTTCTCGACCCAGGCAGAGATGGAGGGATAGGCGAAGTGGTCGAGCTCGTGGTGGAGATGGGTGACGCGGCCGTTGAGTTCGACGTGTTCGTGGGCTTCGTTGTCGCCAGTGCGGTCGCCGGGGGTGACGGGCATCTTTTCATAGCGGCCCAGGCGGTGCTTGAACAGGCGGAGGTTCCACGCCTCGGCGTAACCGCAATGCTTGATGCGGCGGCCGAGGAAGTAATATTTCATGTTCAACTCGAAGCCGTCAGCCTCGTCGGCGGCGGTGCGGCGGCCGATCTCGTCAGCGAGTTCGGGGACGACGACCTCGTCGGCGTCGACGATCAGAACCCATTCGTTGCGAAAGGGAAGGTGGTCGAGGGCCCAGTTCTTCTTTTTGGGGTAGGTGCCGTTGAAGCAGAACTGGATGAGGTGGGCGCCGTGAGCCTCGACGACCTGGGCGGTCTCGTCGGTGCTGCCGCTGTCGACGACGAAGACCTCGTCGGCCCAGTCGAGGGCAGGGAGGCAGCGTCGGAGATTGGCGGCTTCATTTTTGGCGGGGACCAGGACGCTGACCCGGGCCCTGGCGGTTGGGGTGTCATTGGTGGGGGCGGCTGGGGAGCCGCGGTGTTGAGGTGAGAGGGTGGTGGCGGGCATCGCGGGACCTCGGGCCTGATTGGGGTGGATGAGGAGACGCGGCGAGTTAGCCCTTGGGACGGACCGGGCGGGGGTTGTCGACCAGATCAACGGCTTCGGGTTTCGGGCCTCTCTGTGCCATCCATCGGTAGACTTCGTCGAGTCGGGTGGCCTGGCGGTCCCAGGTGTAGTCCGCTTCCACGAGGGCCCGACCGATCTTTCCGAGTTCCCCTCGCTGAGAGGGGGAGCGGTCGAGCAGGTCGTGGAGGCCGGCGGTGACGTCCGGAGCGTTGGGCTCGACGACGATCCCTCCGCCTGCGCTGGAGAGTTCGGGGAAGTGGCAGGTGGTGGTGGTGAGGGTGGGGAGTCGGCAGGCAAGGGCTTCGAGGATCGCCATGCTGAAGCCTTCGCTGTAGCTGGGCAGGACGAAGGCGTCGGCGGCGGCCCAAACCTGGCGGGCCCGCTCTCCGGAGACGTGGCCGAGGGTCGTCACACGGTCGCCAAGACCGTCGGCGTGAGTTCGTTCGAGGAACGGGGTCAAGGCCCCGTCGTCGAAACCGGCCAGGAGGATGTGAAGGTCGGGATGGTCGGCGGCAGTGGCCTTGAGGGCGTGGGCCAGGAGGTCGAGCCCTTTTTTGCGGTGGAGGCGGCCGAAGAAGAGCAGGACGAACTTGCCGGCAAGTTGAGGAAACTCGACTTCGAGGTCGTGGCGGGGCGGGAGGTTGTCGAAAGGGCGAAGGTCGACGCCGTTGGGAATGAAGGCGACGGGGGCCTTGGGGGCGAGGGCTCGGAGGTGGCCGATCTCGGGGCGAGAGAGGGCGTGCAGGCAAGCGGCTCGACGGAGGTTTTTTCCTTCAATCAACGCCGTGTAAGCCCGCTTTTTCCAGGCTTTGTGGCGGAGGGCCCAGGGCTCGGCGTGGCCGTGGGCCGTGATCACGTAGGGAACACCGGCGAGGCGGGCGGCGCGGGCACCTCTGCGGGTGTGTCCTTGCCAGAGGCCGTGGAGGTGGACGACCTCGGCCTGTCGGACGGCGCTCTCCAGGTCGGTCTCGACTCCGTGGAGGGTGACGCCGGTCGGCAAAGGGGTGCCGTCGAGTCGCGAGGGGGTGGGGGTAACGATGCGGATGGGTGAACCGAGTCTGGAGAGGGCTCCGGTCATGCCGAGGATGCTCGGGACCATGCCGCCGTCTCGGCGAGGGTCGAGGCCGTTGCAGAGGTGGACGCGGCGGTCGTTTGACGGGAGCGGTGAGGGCACGGGGGCTCGGGTGGTCAACGTCGAGGTCATGGCGGGGTCCTTCCCGGGTGGGTCTCGTCGGGGGCGGATCAGGCTCGGGCGAGGGTTTCGCGGGCGGATCGTGGGCGAAGGACTCTCGGGCGGGTGGAGGCTGCGACGGTGGTTCTCTGGGTGTGGTTGAAAGCCAGTGTGAGCGCCTCGGTCATGCCGAGGGCAAAGCGGTCCGGTCCCCACTGAGAGACGGTTTCGACGGCGTTATGCCCCATCTCGGCAAGGCGTTCGGCGGGAGTCGTGGCCATCTGGGTGAGGGCCTGAACCATCGCGGTCTCGTCGCGTGGGTCGAATCGGTAGCCGGTGGTGCCGGGAGGGTCGGGGACAAGGGTTTCAACGCAGCCGGCGCGGTCGGAGACCAGCAAGGGGAGCCCACAAGCGGCGGCCTCGTTGACGACCAGACCCCAGGGTTCCATCTGGCTCGGGTGGACGAAGGCCGAGGCGTGGGCGTGCCAGCGCGCCAGGGCATCGGCCTGGAGAAACCCGGGGCGGTGGATGGTTGAGGCGACGGGGCTGTGGGCAATCGCCGATTCGACCTCGGAGGCGTCGGGTCCGTCTCCGCAGAGGACCAGGTCCCATGAGGATTCGTCGGGGTCCGTCGCTCGGTACTGGGTGTAAGCCCGGACCAGGCCGCAAAGGTTTTTCTCGGGAACAAAGCGGCTGACGGCGAGAAAGTACGGGCGGGCGGGGAGGCCGTTTCGGGAGGATGGGTCCCGGCGGGCGGCGTCAGCGGCTCGGGCGATGCCAGCGTTATCGACGGCGTTGTAGCCCAGGGTGATCCTTGAGGCCGGTATCCCCAGGGAGACGAGGTAGTCGCGATGGCGAGGCCCGCCGACGAGGGCCGCGGCGATGGGGCGAAGACGCCCGCGCTTGATGGCCTCTTTCCACCAGGTACGGGGGTGGTCGATCCTCTGGCTTTCGGACAGGAGTAGGGCGGGAACTCCGACGGATTTGGCCCAGGACAGGGCCGCCAATGACTCGGGCCGGGTGTAGCCGACAATGGCGACGGCGTCGGGACGGTCGCGGTGCAGGGCGTCGCGGATGGCGTTGGCGCAGGAGCGGTTCGGCAGGGATTCGACGGCCCGGCCGGGGAAAAAGGTCGTCCACGAGAACGGCTCGGCGCGACGGGTGGTCAGCCAGGGGTAGCGGCGTTCGGACCCGGCGGTTTCGTAAGCGAGGAGTTCGCCGCCGTCCTGAGCGAGGGCATCGGCCAGGGCCCGGAGGCGGGCAAGGTGGTAGGGGCCGAAGTTGGTGAACGAGATCGCCAGTTTCAAGGGACCGCCTCCTTGCGGTTCGGGGTTCACTCAGGCGGGGGCGTGTGCCATTGTCCAGTTCGGCAGCGATGCGGGAACCGGCGCCGACAGGCGGTTGTAGAGCCAGAGGAACGCCAGCGGGGGCAACGTGGTGTGGCCGTAGATGTAGTAGAACCAGACGAAGGGGTCGTCATTGGCGGTCATCAACCAGGCGTTGTAATACGTCAGGGCCCACCAGGCCTGGGCCCAGGGGCAGGTCGCGAAGCGTCGGTAATACTGATAAGCGGTGCTCATCAGCAGGGAAAGGATTCCCAGAACGACGAGGGTGCCGAAGGCTCCGCCGTTGAGCTGGGTCGCGCCGAGGACCCCGATCGCCGGGCCGGTGAAGGCGTCGTTGCGGGGAAATTCGGAGCCGGCGATCCAGGCGGCCACCCACTGCCGCCGCCCGTAATACGGCTTGTCGGTCCAGATCACGCGGGGGATGTAAGTGGAGATGAGGCGCATGTACGACTCACCGTAGTCGTACTCGGCCTTATCGGGGACGGTGGTGAACATCAGCAAGAAGCCGCCGTATTCCTCGGTCTCCTTGCTCGCCTTTTCCTTGATGTACTTGTCGGACTCGTCGCGCTCGGCCATGTTCGCGCTGACCAGAACCCCCTGCGGGTCGAATTCGCTCAGGTACTGGACGAAGCCGGAGACGCTGCGTTCGTAGTTGGGGTTGCCTCGCCAGCCGATGGCGATGCCGACGGCCAGGGCACAGGCGACTCCGGTGGCGCCCAGGACCGGCAGCGAGGGCTTCTTGAAGCGTGGCAGGTGGTAGGCGCAAACGCAGGTGAGGACGCCAATCAGCGAGTGCGACCGTTTGCCGTTGAACATCCAGATCAAAGAGTACATGGACGCCGTCGCCACCCCGAGCCATGCCAGGGCCGGGCGGGGGTGGTCGGGCTGGCGTCCGGTGACGATTAGCAGGATGCCAGCGACGAGCATGAAAATGGGAAACTGCCGCAGCAGGTCGACCTCGGCCGAGGCCGCCGCGTCGTTGCTCTGGGACAGCAGCAGGCCCGAGCAGGCCAGTCCCCAGACCACCATCGGCGGGGCCATGCCACAAACTAGGCGGGGCGACCACGATCGCGGCGCCGCGGGCAACTTCGACGCGATCCATCGTCCCAGAGGGCTGTAATAAACGGCCAAAAACCAGCAAAGGGCCCAGAGGATGCGGAGGTGGGCCAGTGTCAACTGCTCGGGGCCGTGGACGCGAACGGCCCATTCGCGAAACGAGATCGGCTGGACGATGTAGATCTGGGTGAATCCGGCCAGGAACAGCCAGTGGGGAGCGAATGGGTCGAACCGCTTGCGAAAGACCTGGGACAGGACCAGCAGGCCGATGATCGCCGCCGTCGCGTAGGTGAGCAACTGGTCGGTGGCCATGATCCGAAGCCTCTGCCGTGGATTGCCGGGTCGAGGATGGGTGGGTGATTAGCGGGCAATCGGCGAACGGGGCTCGACGGCGATCTGGATGGCTCGGCGGACCGCGTCCTGGTAACGCGGCCAGTCAAAAGCGAGGGCTCGGGCCCTCGCGGCGAGGGCGAAGGAATGGCGTAGGTCGGGATGCTGGCCGAGGGTTTCGATCGCGGAGACCAAGGCGTCGATGTCCCTGGAGGGGACGACCAATCCCTCGACACCGTGGCGAGCGACTGAGCCGGCGGCTTCGGTGACGATATTGGGAAGGCCGCAGGCCAGGGCCTCATAGGTCACGACGGCCGAGCCCTCGAAAAGCGAGGGGAACACAAAAACGTCGGCCGCGGCCATGACCGCCGGGACGTCACCGTGACCGACCCGGCCGAGCCATTCCACATGGTCTCGGTACGATTCCAGGGGGCGGGGATCGTTCGGCGGAACGCCCAGCAACTGGAGCTTCCAGCCAGGTCGTCTCGCTCGGTTCCAGGCTTGCAGGAGGTAGCCGATCCCTTTTCTCTGGGTAATTCCCCCGGCGAACAGAAACGTACAGGTGGTTTTTTGGAAGCGTTTTTGATCGTTTGGAGCGAATCGCCGCGTATCGGCCGCGTAAGGGATGACCTGGATTCGGTTCGGGTCGGTGCCGTGGCGGGCCAGTTCCTCGGCGATGTGAGGGGAGGGGACGAGGATGCGGTCGGCCAGGGCGATGTCCTGGAGGCGACGTTCGTGGAGCCAGGTCATCTCCCCTTCGTCAATCGGCCCGTCGCCGAGGTAGATGGGGAAAAACTCGGGGGCGGTTTCACGCTCGATTCGCAAGACCTCGCGTTCCTCGCGGACATCGCCGTGGACCATGCTGAGGACGGCCGGGGTGCCGAGCTCTCGGCAGGCGGGGAGGGCGAATTCGGAGCCGACGTCGCTGAAGATCAAAGCGGCGTCGGGCCGTCGTTGACGGAGGAGCTTGGCGAGAGACCGGTCGAACCGTCGGGTCCGTCGGCGGGCGAGGGCAGTTCGAGCCACCGGATGATCGCGGGCGAGGCGGCTTTCGGCGGCGAGGGCCAGGTCGAAGCTCCAGGCCGAGCGGACGCGGCCGGGCGGGATCTCGGGGTGGTGGCGACGCGCGAGAGTTTTCCGCCAGCCGCGGGCGGCGCAGGGGGCGATCTGGCCGGCGAGAGCCGAGAGGGGGCCTTCGCCGCGGTGATAAAAGCCGGTCAGGAACCGGTCGAGTTGGTGGCTGGCCGTCAGCCCGGCGACGGCCTGATAGGCGGGGGGACGGGCGTCGGGACAGCCGACAACCACGACCGGCTCGGCCCGGTCGCTCTGGTGGGTCGGGTCGCGTTCGAGGGGCGCGGGCGCGAGGGCGGTGGGCACGCGATCGTCCTTTGATCTCGTCAGCGGGGCCAATCCTTGGCGATGGCGGTCATCTTAGAGGCGGGCCCCGGCGGCTGTCAACGCCGCTTGGAGGACCGTTAGGCCCATCAAAAGTCGATCGTTCGTCCCTGGAGATCGGCCGGGACGTCGAGGCCAAACAGCCTCAGGACCGTGGGGGTGACGTCCATCAGTTGCATGCCGGCGATTGGCCCTCGATGAGGGATGCCTGGGCCGTTCAGGATCAGCAGGCCGTCCTGGGCGTGGTTGGCGTCGTCGGGGCCGGTATCGTTCTCAAAGGTGTGAATCGGCCCGCCGACGGTTCCGACCGATCTCCAGCGGAGGTTGCCGAAGTAGACGAATAGGTCGGGCGGGGCGGCGCCTCGGACTTCTCGGTAGAGCGTCTCGGGACGGTGGACCCTTGTGCCGATCGGCTGGCCGTTGGGGTCGCCCAGGGCCTCGAGTTCCGCGATGAGTTTGTCGCGGGTCGCCTCGTACTGGTCGGCCGGAATGATCCCTTGAGGCTCCCGTCCCAGGACGTTCAGGAAAAGGCGGCCGTAGTAACCTCCCGCGCCCCAGGCGGTGGTTTTGGTCCAGTCGATCTTGAGGGCTTCCAGCCGTGATGGCTTGGTGGGCGGCTCTTCCAGGACGAGGTAGCCTTGCTGGATCAGCCAGTCGTTGATGGCGATCCCGCCGTCCATTCGCTGGGCTCCATGGTCGGAGACGACCAGGACGTGGGTGTCGGGCGGCAGGTTTTCGAGAAGTTGGCCGATCTGATCGTCAACGTGCTCATAATAGTCGCCCATCACCCCTTCGTAGGGGTTGCCGGGCTCGAAGCGGTGGTGCTCGGGGTCGAAATACTGCCAGAAGGCGTGATGGACGCGGTCGGTGCCCATCTCGACCATCATGAAGAAGTCCCAGGGCTTGGATTTGACGAGGTGGCGGGCCAGGGCGAACCGCTTATCGGTCATACGGACCAGTCCGTCGCGAATTTTTCCCTTGTCGGGCGTGCGGAAGTCGCTGATGTCGAACTCGTAGGGGTGGACGTCGGGTAGCGCCGCGATCTCGGCCTTGAGTTCGGCGGGGTAGGTGTAGTTCGACTCGATCGATGGGGTGAGAAAGTCGGTGACCATCAGGCCGTTAACAGGCCGGGGCGGGTAGGTTTGCGGAACTCCCAGGAGGATGACCTGCTTGCCAGCGTCGCCGAGACGGTCCCAGAGGAGCGGTTCCTTGACGGCCAGGGAGGTGGCCGTGGTCATCTTGTCGTAGGAATGGTCGGCGCGGTTGCGGAAGCCATAGTAGCCGAGGGTTCCGGGCTCCTTGCCCGACATCATCGACATCCAGGCGGGGACGGTGATCGGCGGGTCGCAACTGCGCAGCTTGCCCCAAAATCCGCCGTCGCGCAGCTTCGTAAGGTTGGGCAGGCGGTCGGCGAAGCGGTCGAAGACCAAAGACGGCTCGGCGCAATCGAGGCCGATGATCGCGACCTTGGTGGCGGAATTCATGGGCGTCCGTTCCCGGGTGCAAGCCTCGGAGATGGTAACCCGCCCCATCATTGATGAGGGGGCGGGGACCGGCGTTTGACTTTCAGGCCGTCTGGTAGCCGAGAGCGTACTTTTCGCGGCGGGCGAGTTCCAAGTCGTGATCGACCATCATCTTGACGAGTCCCTGGAGGTCGACTTCGGGTTCCCAGCCGAGCCGCTGCTTGGCCTTGCTCGGGTCGCCCAGCAGGACGTCGACCTCGGAGGGGCGGGTGTAGCGGGGGTCGAACTCGACGAACTCCCGGTAGTCGAGGTCCAGGAGACCGAACGCCATCTCCAGGAACTGGTGGATCGAATACGTCTCGCCGGTGGCGACGATGTAGTCATCCGGCTCGGGCTGCTGAAGCATCATCCACATGGCGCGGACATAATCCCCGGCGAAGCCCCAGTCGCGCCTGGAGTCGAGGTTGCCCATCACCAGCTTTTTCTGGAGCCCTTCCTTGATGCGAGTGGCACCCAGGGTGATCTTGCGGGTGACGAACGACTCGCCGCGGCGGGGGCTCTCGTGGTTGAACAGGATGCCCGAGCAGGCGAACAGGTTGTAGGCCTCGCGGTAGTTGACGGTTTGCCAGTGGGCATAAAGCTTGGCGCATGCGTAAGGACTGCGGGGGTGGAACGGCGTGGCCATCGTTTGGGGAGGGGCGGCCGAGCCGAACATCTCGGAACTGCTGGCCTGATAGAACTTCACCGACTGGCTGCGGGCGAGTTGGCGGACGGCTTCGAGCATCCGCAAGGTGCCCAGGCCCACGACGTCGGCGGTGTAGAGGGGTTGGTCAAAGGAGACGCGGACGTGGCTCTGGGCGCCGAGGTTGTAGACCTCGTCGGGACGCACCTGTTCCATCAGGGTCGAGAGGCTGGAGGCATCGGAAAGGTCGGCATAGTGGAGGTGAAAGCGGTCTCGGGCTTCGGGCATCTGGTGGAGGATCGGGTCGATGCGCTGGCGGTTCAGACTGCTGGAGCGGCGAACCAGCCCGTGGACGCAGTATTCGGGCTTGCCCAGGAGGAATTCGGCCAGGTAGGAGCCGTCCTGGCCCGTGATGCCGGTGATCAGGGCGTGCTTCATCGCGCAATCCTCAAGGTAATCCGGGCCGGGTCCGTTCCCGGTCCGCTCGACGACAAGGGGCGATCTCGGGGCGGGACCTGGGTGCGTCGCGTCAAGTCGAGTCCGGTGCGGCTTCAGGGGATGTGGTAGGGGGCACGCTCGGCTGGGAGGATCGGGTCCAGGCCGGGCAGGAGGACCTCGGCGAAGTCGCGGAGGTCGTTGCCGTCGGCGTCGCCAGCCAGCGGGGCGAAGACCTCGACGGTCAGGCCCGACCCGCGTGTGGCCCTGCCGTGACTGCTCTTGCTGGTGATCGGCAGCGAGCGGACGTATCGCTCCACCGCCCCTTCACCGAAGATGTAATACCAAAATCCGATTCGTTGGACCAGTTCCCCCTCGGCCTTGGCGTAGGCCAGGCGGCTCATCCGCAGGGGGGCGGAATTTTCTTCACCCAGCGGGACGACGCGGCACTGGGCCTCGACCTTGGTCCAGCCGGCCGAGGGGAGGCATTTCTCGGGGGAGTGTCTCAGGTTCAAACCCGTGGTCGAGTAGTTCAGCCACAGAGTGACGCGGCGGCCGGGCTGGCGACGGTCCTCGTAGACGCGGCTGAGACAGTCGTCGGCCTGGGCTTCTCGCAGGACGTCGTCGGCGACGGGCAGGTCGCGACCTTCCCAATCGCCCAGGCGGCTGGGCAAGGTCGCCAGGGGTTGCCTCAAGAGTGGGCGGGTCGTCGCCGTGGCGGCTTCCAGCGCAACCTGGCCCAGCAGGCCGGTGGCCAGGATGGTCGCTCCCAGGATCGTTCGGTGGATGGGGTTGTTCAACGAGCGGCCTCCGGCAGAGGGAATCGGCCCAGGGACGGAGCGGCGGACCTCGTCAAGGCGACCTTCGCGACCGGTGGGACGGGCTCGATGTCGGCGACAAGAGCGTGGATCAATTGCCCCAACGCCTTCAATGCCCAGCATTCCCCGGCCAGCAGTGAGAGGCCGAAGCCCATCATCAGCAGCCCTTCCAGGGTGTGGAAGGTGCCGGCGGCCAGGGCCGGGTCATACGCCATGATCCAGCCGGTCAAGGTGACGCGGGCGATGTTGGCCGTCATGGCGACCGGGATGGCCGAGGCGACCAGCGCGGCTCTTTGCCAGGCGGGGCGGCTGCCGAGGTAGGCGACCGCCGTGGTCAGGGCGAGGAAGCCGGTCAGTTGCCGCATCCCGCTGCATGCCTCGGCCACGAACATGCGGACGTCGCCAGGCAGGGTCAGCAAGTTCCCCTCCCGTAACACCGGGATGCCGGTGGCGACGAGCAGCGCCGCCGCCACCCGGCTGACCAGCCCTTGAAGGGGGGAGGCGACCATCGTGTAGAGGGCCACCGGAAGCGGGATCATGAAGATCAGGAACGCCAGGGAGAAGGCGAACCTTCGCAACGCCATGGAGCCGGCCATCAACGCAACCAGGCCCGCGAGCCCCACAATCAGCGACACGTCGCCCACCAAGCCGATGGGGATGGCAACGGTCGCTAGCCGGCCAAGGGTCGCCAGGAGCAGCAGCGTCACGCCGGCCATGGTTCCGGAGCGGAAGGGGATGGGCCCTCGGCGGGCGGCCTCGTTGGCGAAATAGAGGGCGATGGCCGGGACGAGGAAGCCGTGGCTGTAGTTGTCGTCAGTCGACCAGACGTGGACGAGTTGGCGGAGGTTGAGCCCGAAGAGCGTTCCGAGAAGTCCGAGGCAGGCGAGTCCGCCGAGCAAGGTGGGACGGCGGTCGGGGTCGTCCCAGCAGGATCGGAGAAGGGTCGTCAGCGGGGGCGAGTCCGGGGAGCTTGCGGTTCCGGGCTCGGGGGCCGTGAGCGGGTCCATGCGGTCGGCTCCTCCTCCTTGATGATGGCTCGGCGGCCGGTCGCGGGCGTCCTGCCCGGTTTGGTGGGGAATGACTTGGGTGGATAGGTCTTGCGGTTGGCTCGGTCTCAGCGGCTCCGGGCGATCGTGGCGACGGGGCGGTCGGCGCCGGCTCGGGCCCGGGCCTCGGCGACCTGGCGGGTAATTTCGTCGCCGGGGCCTCCCCCTCGGGCGGCGTCCCAGGCGGCCTGACGGCGGGCGTCGTCGTGCAAGCGAGAGCAGGCTTCGGCCAGGTTGAACGACCAGGCTCTGCGCGACAGGCCGTCGGTCGTCTCGGCGATGGCCCGGGTGTATTCGGTGGTCGCCTCCTCGGTCCGCCCTTTGAGGATGAGGGCCTCGGCGCGGGCGGCACGACCCACGGGGGAGCCGTCGGCGAGGGCCAGAGCCGCGTCGAGCGCCGGTTCGGCCTCGATCCGGCCAAGTTCTCGCAGAATCCGGGCGGCGACCAGCGGCGCGACGCCGGACTTGGGCAGCGCCGACTGCCAGCGGTCGAAGGTCCAGCCGGGCTGAGCGGCGAGTTCCCGGAGGATCGGCTCGACCAGCTCCTCGCCGGGCAGCGCCATGCGGCGGGAGGAACCGTCGCCGATGGGTCGTGGCGGGGACTGTTCGGCCTCGGGCGTGGCCGCGACGAGAGCCAGGGCCGCCCGGTAGGCGTTGAGGGCAGGTTCAACCTTGCCGGCCTCGGCGAGCTTGCGGCCGGTCCAGGTCAGCGAGGCGACGTCCCGGCTGAGGCCCAGGCTCTCGGCCAGGGGGCCGGGAGTTCCCCCAAGTCCGGCGGCCTGGGCGCGAGCCAGGCGGGTGGCGGCGTGGGCGGGGGCTGAGCCTTGAGCCGATCGTAGGAGGTTGGGGACCTGCTCGCGGGCTTCGGCCCCGGCTCGGTCGGCCAGGGCCGCCTTCCAGAGCAGGTGGCCGGCGGTGGTTCGCCACCAGGGGGCTTCGCCGCCCGTCTCGGCCAGCAGCGCCTCGGCTTCCTGAGCGTCGGGACCGTCTCCCGGAGCGAGCAACCGATCGGCCATTCGGCCCGCGGCCTGGTCGTCGCGGGCCCAGGCCCAGGACAGGCCCAGACCGGCCACGCCGACGATTGCCGCCGCCGCCACGCTGGGCCCCCAAAGCCAACCGGGGGCGGGGATCGTCCAGTGGCCCGGGGCTCGGGCGGCCGTGGGCGTCGGCGCCTCGGGGCGCCGCTTTCGAGAACGGGGGCCGGACGCGGCCTGGGCGGGGTGGGGTCGTTGGCGGGGGCCGATCATCGTGCGGGCCGAAGGCCAGGCGGGCGTGGCGTCCTCGACCTCGACCTCGACGGAGGTTCCCGCTTCGTCCAGAACGATCGGCTCGTCCGTGGTGACGCCCGGTTCGTCGAAGGCAACGTCGATCGGCTCGGGCTCCGTCGCGATCAATGTCGACATCGGCGGGGTGGGCAGCGTGAAGGTGGGGATGGCGTCGGCCCCCGCCGGGTTGGCCATCGTCAGCGGGGCTTCCATCATCAACTTGAGGAGAACGCCGAAGTCGATGCCTGGCACGTCGGCGATCGGTTCGGCCACCGGCTCCTCGACAGGCAGTCCAACGCTGGCCACCCCCAGGCTCGCCCGATTCCGTCGGCGACGGGCCGGCTGGGCGGGGGCCACGGTTTCGGGCTGAACCACCACGGACGCCGCGATTTCGACTTCCGCCGGGTGGCCGCCGGACTCGGGCGTGGGCTCCGCGATTGTCGGAACCATCGCGGCGAGAGTCTCGGCGACGGGGACGCTCTCGGCCTCGACCCGTGGCTCCGCGGCACGAGCGACCGGTTCGGCTTCCCTGACGATTTCCTCGACGGGCGTGGCGATCTCGCGAACTTCTGGGGCGAGGAAACTCGGAGGTGAACGGAATTCCACACGTAGGGCAGCGATCGTCGCCGGCTCGGCGGCCGGTCCTTCCTCAATCCGAGGCTTGCGAGCGATTCGAGCATGCGGAGGGAACGAGCCGGCAGTCGCGTCACGAACGGTAGGAAGCGGCCGGGCCGCGGCGTTGGCACGGGGAGGCGGTGTCGAATCCTGAGACTTGGCCTTGAGTTGCGCTCCGGCGGCCTTCCAGCGGGCGGCCCAGCGACGCTCGCGAAGGCCGGCGTCAAGACGTCGCTCGCGGTCGGCGATCCGGTCCCCCCAGGATGGAGTGGCCGCGTCGGTCGCGAAGCGCTCGTCGAGTGGCGAGACCTCTGACTCTTGCGAGGCCGAGGAAGTCCAATCCGTCAAACCCGGCCGGTCGATCGGGCGGAGACTCAGCCAGTGGTCGCCGACCTGGAATTCCATTTCCAGCGGGATCGGCCGGGTCTGCTCGACGGCTCGGCCTTGAAGGGAAATACGGCCGGGGGGCCCGATGGGCTGGACGTGCCAGGTTTGGCCTCGGCGGCGAAGCATGCACTGCACGTCGGCCAGGGGCGAGCCGCCGAGCTTGACCTCGCACTGGTCGCCTCGGCCGATGCGGAGCGACGACCCCTCGACCTCGATCCGTCGCGACGGGCCGGCGTCGCGGGAGCGGACCTCCAGGACGATCGATTCCGACATTGGGGAGGCTCCTCCATGAACCTTGGCGGACCGAGGGCCTTCCGGGTCAGTGGCGACCTCGGGATGGGCGTGTTGCGAGCACTATGACAAGGCGCCCCTGTGAATTTCAAGGAAAAAATCCCCCAAAATTCCGAGGCACCGGCTTTTGGGGTGGGTCAGGTCTCCTCGACGAACTGGTCCGTGCCCCCCGCGAACCAGCGGTCGCAGGTGGCCGCGACGGCGGTGGCCGACAGAGCCACGGCGGTCAACTGGACGGTCCAGTGGAGGACCGAGACCACGGCGAAGCAGCCCAGGGCGCCCACAAGCCCCCAGGCCAGCGGCCGGTCGGCCGAGCCGACCCGGCCCAGGGCGCGAGGCAAGCGAACGATGACCCAGAGGCCCGCCGCCGCCAGCAAGACCATTCCCGCGGCGCCGGCCTCGGCCCACCACTGGAAGAGGCTGCTGAGAGCGGTCGTCGGGGCGGCCGAGGTTTCCTTGTAAAAGGCGTGGATGGTCGGGAAGCTGCCCAGGCCCGCTCCAATCAGGGGGAAGTCGCGAGCGATGCGGGCGGCCTCTTTCCAGGTGCGGACCGAATGGGACCAGTCGGCCCGCGCCGCCAGTGGGGCCAGGCCCGAGGGGCGGATACCGGCCTCTCCCAGGGCGATCCCCGCGCCCAGGCCGCCCAGCATCAGGAGCGTCAGGGCCGGCGCGGCGCCTCGGAGCCCCGTGCCTCGGGCGGCGGGCAGTCCGGCGGCGATCAGTCCCAGGGCGAAGACGCCTCCCAGAACCGGCCCGGCCATCAGGCCCGCCAGGGTCGCCCCCAGAACCGTCGCGGCGACCAGGAGGGTGAGCGTCCCCCCCTGCCCGGAGTGCTTCAAGCGGTCACGAAGCCGTTCGCGACTGCCTCTCGGCGCGACCTGTTGCAGGGCCAGGGCCAGACCCAGCGGCAGCGCCAGGGCTCCCAACGCCAGATAGGCGCCAGGGCCTCCCATCAGGGTGCCAGTCAGGAATGGGTGGCCGGGGCGGGGCAGCGTCCAGGATTCGGGGGCGGGGCGGGGGACCAGGACATTCTCGCCGGGGCTGGCCAGGAGGTCATCGCCGGAAGGGGCCCAGGCCGGGCCCTGGCCGGGCTCGATGGCGCCGAAGAGGCTGCCCGAGCCCCCGGCCAGTTGCACCAGGACAATCGCCGTGTTCAACCCGAATGCCGCGACCACGCTGCCCCAAACCAGTCTCAGGCGGCTGAGTCGGTCGGTGGCGTGGGCGACGACCAGGAACAGGGCGAACGTCGCGACGCCGCCGACCAACCAACGAAGCGTGGCCGGACGGTCGAGCGTGGCGGAGGAGCGGCCCCCCATCGGCTCGGGAACTTCGGTGGCCGGGTCATCAGCGCGGGCGAGTTCCGGGGTAATGCCCCGTGAGTGCCAGTCCCGGGAGCGGGGCGAGAGCCGTCCGGCCAATGACGCGGGCAGCGGGGCCAATTGCACAACCGCCAGCAGCAGGACCAAGGCTCCGAGGATCGGGGTCGGGCTTTTGTTGATCCGCCAGGTGCCTTCCAGGCCCGTGCGGACAACCCAGCAGCCGCCCAAGAGCATCACCAGGGCGGCGACGGTGGGGCGGGCCCACCAGGTGGCGCCTCCGAAGGCCAGGGCCGTGCCGAGCAGGATCGTGACCAGCAGGGCCGCGAGCAGTCGGTCGGTCGCCGAGAGCAGGCGTATGCGTAGATGATGCACCGGGAAAACTCCGGCTCGGGGCCCGGGGGAGAAACGATTGCGATCAGGAAAGGCCCGAGGTCCCGGCGACGAGCGCTTCGTCGGCGGGGGCGTCGAGGCCGCGGGGTGTCGGGCCGGCGGCGGATCGGGCCGGAAGTCCGTCGTTGCCGTAGCTCGACCAGTTTTCGTAATCCTCGGCCACACCGTTGAAGGCGATCCCTGCCAGTGTCACCTGTGACTGCGCCAGCATCGCCTTGGCCCGTTGAAGAGGCTTCAGCTCATGGGCTCCCGAGCGAACCACGAGGACCGCGGCGTCGACCATCCGGCCCAGCATCCGGCAGTCGGCCAGGCCGAGCACCGCCGGGCCATCGAGGATGACCCGGTCGTAGTGGCCCGAAAGCGCGGCCAGGAGCTGGCGGAGTTCCAGGGTGCCGAGGACTTCGATGGGGACATCGGAGGGGTCGCCGGTGGGGAGGAAGTCCAGCAGAGGTATGTCAGTATGGACCACGGCGCGTTGCCAGGGCATGTCGCCGCGAAGGATGTCCACGAGACCAGCGTGGTAACTGTCTCCCTGGAGGAAGACGGGGCCAAGGCTGGGGCGACGGAGGTCAATATCCAGCAGGAGGGTCCGTTCTCCGGATTTGGCGCAGGTGGCGGCGAGATTCAGGGCGGTGGTGCTCTTGCCCTCGCCGGCCTTGGCGCTGGTAACCAGCAGGGTGACGATTGGTCCCCGGGGGCCGGAGAGGCCCAGGAGGCCAGCGCGCAGGTTGCGGAAGGCGTCGGCCTCGATCGAGCGGGGAGCGCCTGCGGTCCAGAGGTGGCCGCCCCGGTGGATGCCCGCCAGACGCTTCATGCGGGGGATGACTCCCAGCAACGGCAGGGTCAGGCCGGCGGTGAGGTGTTCGGGGACCTTGACCGAGTGGTCGAGGAATTCCAAAAGCATCACAAGTCCCGAACCCAGGGCGATCCCCAGGACGATGAAGGCCGCGATCAGCATCGTCCGTTTGGGACGGACCGGAGCGGTCGGCTCGACGGCTCGGGATTCGACGTGAATCGGCGCGTTCTGGGTCTTGGCCAGCATGTCGAAGGCGGCCAGGCGCTCGACAGTGGTGGCGATCTCCAGGACCTTGCGTTCGCGGTCGGCCAGCAGCGTCAGATAGGACTGGTGTTCGGGGGCGGTTTCCTTCAGCTCGCCCAGAATCTCGTCGGCCTGCCGTTCAAGCGACTGGATGTCGGCCTCGGCGTGGCGCATGGCCAGGGCGGTGGCGTCGACGGCGGGGGTGGGCCTGGGGATGCGGCGCCGGAGGTCGGCGATCTCGGCCTCGATGTCCTCGATCTCGCCGCGAACGTGACGGTACGAGGGGTCGCTGCGCGGGACCAGTCGGCGGGCCTTCGTCTCTCGCTTTTGCAGGAGAGCCTTCTCCTTGGCCAGGACGCCGATCTGCAACTCCAGGGGCGACTGGGCCACGGGGCTTTTCGGGGTGGGCCGGAGTTTGGCGAGACGCTCGGTGAACAGAAGGTCATCGTAACGGGCCCGCTTCTGGGACAGCAGGGTTGCCATCGCAGTGTAGCGGGACTCGACGAGGTTGACCCCGCCGGGAGCGAGGGCAATGGTTCCGGTCAACTTATGGCGGATCTGTTCGTCGATGGCGTCCTTCTCACTCTTCATTTTCTCCAGGTTCTGGCCGGCCAGGCGGATCGATTTGTCGATCTTCTTGAGATTCTCAGCCTCGGCGCCACTGGCGAAGAGTTCCAGCAGGACGTTAAGGAGCTTGGCGACCCGCTCGGGGTTCTTTCCCTCCAGGGAAACCTCATAGGCGTTGGTCGCCGGCAGGAGCGGGCGACTCGTCAGGTTAGCGAGGAGGTCGGAGGCGGGGTCGCCGATGCCGGGCTCGGGCAGGTCGGCCACCTGGGGGTCGTTGACGGCTCGCTCGGCCAGGCCCTTGCTGCCCCTCAGCAAGGCCATGAGGTTGGGGACATAAGTCTCGACGGTCCGGTCGTGGAGGTTTCCCACGGCGCCGTTGGGGATGATGATCGCCAGGGCGGGGTCGCCCTGCGGGGGGTCGATCTTGATCTGCGACGATGTCTTGTAGACGTTGGGTTGGCGCACCACCCAGACCGACCCCGCGACACCAACCAACAAAGCCACGGCCAACGACAGGGCCGGCCGACGACGCAAGGCTCGCAAGTAGTCGCCGGGTGACTTGTGGGACGGACCTTGCGTGTGAGGATGCTGAGGCGGCGGCGGAGCGAACGCGGAGGTTGGGTGGGCGAGGTGGCCGGCGGATGGCCCCCCCGTCGTCGAGGGCCAGGTCGACGGTGTCGGGGCGACGCCGCCGACGCCACCGTGGCCGGGTTGGAGGATTCGGTCCATGAATCGCACCTCATCCTAAGGAGTCGTCCTTGATCCTTGGCAGCGACGAGCCGGAAATGTCGAGGGAGTTGACCCTTCCAGGGCGATCCCTCGACGGCCCGCGATTTGACCGACTCGCTAGCTCGTCCAACCCAGGGCCCGGCGGAGCCAACCCCCCGAGTCAACAGCGCCGACCTCGGAAGCGTCAGCCTCGTCGTGGGCCGGTCGGCCCAGCGGAGCCGAGTGCTTGAGGGCCGCGACGGCGGGCGCCACCACCGGCAACGGGCGGGGACGTTCGGTCGCTGACTCCGTGGAACCTAGTAGGCGTTCAATCCGCTCGGCCGTGGCCAGCGAAAGTCTCTGGAGGAAACGGAAGGCAATGTCGGCCGCCACGGGCGAATCGTCTGCCTGGTGCAGGGCAATCGACAGGAGCAGATCCTGCCCGCAAGAGAGTCGGAACGAGGCCGTAGGACCCGACAATTGGCCGTTGGCATCCGCCCCGTCCATCTCGCCGGCCGAGTGAACGAACACCGCGCGGCCGTTCCGGTGGCAGGACAGGCGAAGGGCGTCACAACCCAGAGTCGCGGTGGTGTCCAGCACAATTTGCCAGACCCGTTCCAGATCCTCGCAAAGCTCGATCCGCTGAATCGACTCCCAGGTGGCCTTGGCGGCGAATCGCTCTTGCTTGCCGCGAGTCATCCGCAGGCGGAGGTCCTGCCGGAGCAGGGCCAATTCGTCTCGTCGGCTGGTGAGGACCAAGAGAAACGCAAGGCAGCCGGAAAGCCCCAGGACCAGGGCGAGCATCTCGTTATTCAGGGCCACTCCCAGCAGGACCGCGCCGCAGAGGAACCCCGAGAAGCAGTAAAGCATCAACGCCGCCTGCCGGGGGTTGAGGCCCAGGCCGATCAGCAAGTGGTGGACGTGTCGGCGGTCGGCCGAGCTGAGCGGCAGGTTTCGCACCCAGCGGCGGAAGATCGCCATCGCCGTGTCGGAGATCGGCAGTCCCATCGCCAGGATCGGGAACAGGATCGAGACCGCCGAGGGGCCCTTCAAGGAGTCTTGCACGCCGATGACCCCGATCAACAGGCCAATCAGCAAGCTCCCGGTGTCACCCAGGAAGATGACCGCCGGGTGCCAGTTGTAGAGGAGGAACCCGGCGAGACTGCCGGCCAGGGATGCCGCCAGCAGGGCCGAGCCGATGTTGTTTTGCTGAATCGCCACCAGCATCAAGGTGCCGCTCACCAGCAGGCCGACGCCCGAGGCCAGGCCGTCCATTCCGTCGATCAGGTTCCAGATGTTCATGCATCCGAGAAACCAGACGATCGTCAACAGGGCGCCCGGGAGCCCTATCGTGACCGGGTGATTAGGGATCGGCAGCAACACGGCCGGATAGGACAGGTCGAGGGTGATCCCCAGGATGGCGAGCTTCTGGATCTGGATGCCGCCGAGAATCAACACCAGGACCGCGCCGGTCTGGCCCAGGAGCTTGGGACGGGGATTGAGGCCACGAGTGTCGTCGAGGATACCGACAAGGATGATGATGGCCGCGGCGGCGATGACGGCCCACTGCCGGCCCCACCACTCGGCCGCGCCGGGCCAGTCTCGCAGGTAGCCGCCCAGAGCCACGGGGAGGATTCCCACGCCGAGGCCGAAGGCGACGCCCAGGCCCCCCATGCGAGGGGTGGCCCCCTTATGGATCCGGCGGAACTGATCGGGCCGGTCGATCGCGCCAAACCAGGCGGCGAGCCGCGTCACTAGCGGCGTCGAGAGGACGCAGCCCATGAACGCGATGGCGAAGACCAGGAGGAACGCATTGGAGAACATCGTTGAGCAGCCTCATCGACCGTGCGTTCGTGGTCCGACTACAGGTGTCATTCCGGTCCGACGGACATTCACTAGCGACCGAGCGACTCGTGGGAATACTAGTCCCTGGTGAGCCCAATGTGACGCGTAACCCGATTCTCGGGCCATTTGCCTGGAACTCGGGACCGTCGGTTTGCTGGATGATCCGCGTCAGTGGGGTGAATTACGGACCCTGGCGGGGATTGTCTCCGGGACTTCCCGGGTCGGGGCTAGTATGGTCCGGTATCGCGAGACGGTCAAGGCGGGTTTTGACCCTCATCGCGTTCTCTTCGGGTCCATGTTGTTTTTTCGCAAAACCTTAGTGATCTTAATGGTTGCGGCGAATGCAACGATCCATCCCTGGTCGCTGAGTCGACCGTCAGAACTGATCAGCAGTTGCGTGCCTCGCGCTCGCCGAATTGGCGATCCGCCATCTTAGGTATGCCCAATGACTTCATCTGAAGGCAATCCACGCGCCATGGTGCCAATTCGCGACATGGTCCTTGGGACGGCGGGGCACATCGACCACGGAAAAACGGCCCTGGTGCGGGCGCTAACGGGTGTCGAGACCGATCGCCTGCCGGCGGAGAAGCGTCGGGGGATCACCATTGATCTAGGCTTTGCCGCCCTGGATTTGGGCACGACTCACCTGGCGCTGGTGGACGTGCCGGGTCATGAGCGGTTCATCCGCAACATGCTTGCGGGCGCCACGGGTCTGGACCTGGCGTTGCTGGTGGTGGCGGCCGACGACTCGGTGATGCCTCAGACTCGGGAGCACCTGGAGATTCTTCGGCTCCTTGGGATGTCCGGGGGGGTGGTGGCGTTGAGCAAGGCGGATCTGGTCGACCCGTCGTGGCTGGCGATGGTCGAGGAGGACGTCCGGGGGCTGGTGGCCGGAACCTTTCTGGAGGGGGCGCCGGTGGTGCGGACCTCGGCGGCGACGGGCCAGGGCCTGGAGGAGTTGAGGGCCGCGCTTGCGGCCGTCGCGGGTGAGGTTCCCGTGCGGGAAGACCCGGGCGCTTTCCGTCTGGCGATCGACCGGGCGTTCTCCGTCGCTGGGGTGGGCACGGTCGTGACGGGTACGGTCGCCTCGGGGGTCGCGACGGTGGGGGACGAGTTGGAATGGCTCCCCGGGGGGCGACTGGTGCGGGTCCGCGGGATTCAGCAGCACGACCGGCCGGTGGAACGGGTGGGACGGGGGGCTCGGGCGGCCTTGAACCTGGCCGGCGTTCCTCATGCCGAGGTCCGCCGGGGCCAGGAACTGGGGGCTCCTGGATATCTGGAACCGACCAGGGTCCTTACCGTCGAGGTGGCCGGCTCCGCCGACGCCGCCCGGCCGCTGCGTCACCGTGCCCGCTATCGACTGCACCTGGGGACGGCCGAGGTCGCGGCGACGTTGACCTGGCTGGGTTCGGTCGGCGGCGACCCCTCGGTTTCCGTCCTGGCACAATTGCTGACGGCCGAGCCGGTGGTGGCCGTTCATGGCCAGCCGTTCATCCTTCGCGCCGAGAGTCCCCCGGCGACGCTGGGCGGAGGCCGGATTCTGCAACCCTCGGCCCGCCGCCTCCGTCGCCGGGACCGCGAGGCGATCTCGCGGGTTGAGCTCTTGCGATCGACGGATGCCGAGACGCGAGTCTCGGCGGCGCTGGGGGATCGGGGGCTTTTGCCCTGGTCCTCGCAGGCGTTGTGTCGCCTGGCCGGGGTTGCGCTGAGCGATGCCGAGGCCTTGGTGGGCCGACTGGCGGAATCGGGTGAGTTGGTGGCCTTGCCGCTGGGCCCTCGTCGGTCGACCCGCGTCACGGCCGAGTTCGCCGAGCAACTGGAGGGGCGGGTGGAACGGGCGCTGGGGCGCCTCCACGAAGCCAGGCCTCGCCAGACGACCATTCCCCGCAGTCATGTGATGGCCACCCTGCCCGACCTTGCCTCGGAGGCGTTGGTTCACGGGCTGATCGAACGCCTCCACGCCGACGGACGGGTGGTGGCCGATGCCCGTTCAGTCGCCCTGCGCGGGCATCAGGCGAAACTGAGCCACACCGAGCGGAAGCTCAAGGCCGATCTCGCCAACCGCTTACACGCCGGCGGCCTGGCCCCGCCGGACCTCGCTGACCTCTCCGCTGGAGCTGGCCCTCGTGCGGCGGTTGTTCCCGAGCTGCTGGAATTGCTGGTGGGTGAGGAGCGGATCATCGCGGTCGGGGTGGGGCTTTACCTCGACGCCGAGGTTGAGGCCGACATGCGGCGGCGGGTGGAGGTTCGCCTGGCCGATGGGTCGGCGATTACCGTGGCCGACCTGCGCGACCTGCTGGGTATTACCCGCAAATTCGCCGTTCCTCTGGCCGAGTATCTCGACCGGATCGGCCTGACACTCCGAGAGGGGGACCGGCGGCGGCTCGCCCGCGCTCGGAGTTCATGAGGCAGTTCAGGACAGGACGCGACCGGCCTGTTGCCTCAGGAGATGACCGAATCGGTCTCGTTGGAACTGTCTCCCAGGACGTTCGACGTGCGGGAGATGGAATCCTTGCCCCGCTCGCCGACGGCCACCGCGTTGATCGTGGCCGAGGCGCCGGCCTCGGCGCGGATGGCGAACTGGACCGTGTCGTTGCCGGTTCCTCCCTTGACCACCGCGGGGGTGCCCGACGAGGTTCCCACGGCGCCCGTCGAGCCGGAGGCCAGGTCGATCACGGCGGCGATCGTGTCGTTGCCGGCCCCGCCGTCGATCGACAGGTTGTAAATGTAGCTGCCGTCAAGCTGTCCGGAGTAGTTGGAAGTGATCCGGTCGTTGCCGGAGCCACCAATCAGGGCGGGCAGGAGGGTCGCCGAGGCGGCGACCGCGCCGGTTCCGTTGTAGGTAAGGGTGTCGCTGCCGGAGCCACCGTCCAGGTAGGGAATAAAGGTTCCCTGGCGGGTCGCGCCCGATTGATTCACGGTCAGACCGTCGTTCCCGGCGTCGCCGAACGCCTGGATCGCCAGGCCGGCGTCGTTATCCACGGCTCCGTTCACATTGGCCGTGAACTGGTCGTTGCCGGCCCCGAGGTCGACGCTCAACGTCCGAGAGGCCGTCAAGGCGCCGTTGAGGTTGTAGGTGACCTGGTCATTCCCCCCGCGGCCTTGCACGACGACCGCGGCGATCACATGAGTCGACGTGTAGGTCGAGCCGTTGCCGAAGGTCACCGTGACGTTCCCAACGGCATCGGCGCCCGAGTCGTTGATGGTCATGACGTCGGCGCGATTGGTGCCGTTGATGAGCAACTCGGTCACGCCGTTGGCCGTGACTTCGCGAGCGGTCGGGGTCAAGGCCCGGGCCGCCAGCAGTCGTCGGCCTTCCAAGGACTCCAGGACCGGGGCCGCCGCGATCGGGCGTCGTCGCGAGTTCCCCATCTTGCTCTCGTCCATGAGAGTCTCCTTGTTCAACCTCGGCGGCGGCAAATCGTCTCGCGAGGCCGCGAGACTTCCCGGGCGGGGGTAAGTATCATAACGAGGGATGTCCCGCAACCCGACTCTCTGGAACCAACGTGAGAGGCGGAACTTGAGGAAAACTTCCTTCGACGAACGATTTCGTCGAAGCCTCGGTCGCGAGAGGGCGGACCTTCCGCGTTGAATACTCCCAAGGGCTGGGAAACCTGACACTGACGATGGCGAAATCGCTCGACCCCCGACGCCTGCCGCCGGTCCATGCCGTGCTTGCCCACCTGGAAGAGCGAGGCTCGCCCTCCGATTCGGTTGGACGAGCGGTTCGGCTCTCACTGGAGGAGGCGCGGCGGGCGATTTTGGTGGGCGAGTCGACTCCGATCGACGTGGAATCGCTGGCGAATCGAGCCCTGGCGATCGTCCGCGACAGCGGCCGGCCCCACCTGCGGCCGGTGCTGAACGCCACGGGCATCCTGTTGCACACGGGGCTGGGACGCGCCCCGCTGGCGGCCGAGGCGGTCGAGGCGATCAGCCGGGTGGTCAGGGGGTATTGCAACCTGGAAATCGACCTGGAGAGCGGCGAGCGTGGCCACCGCGGCGACGGCGTGGCCGAACTGCTGCGACGGTTGACGGGGGCCGAGGCCGCGGCGGTCGTCAACAACAACGCCGCCGCGACGGTGCTGGCCCTGAGAGCGCTGGCCCACGGCCGAGACGTGGTGGTCTCTCGGGGGCAACTTGTCGAGATCGGCGGGAGCTTCCGCCTTCCCGAGATTTTCGAGGCCTCGGGGGCCCGGCTCCGCGAGGTGGGAACCACCAACAAGACCCGACTGACCGATTATGAGGCTGCACTCGGCCCCGAGACCGCCGCTTTGCTGAGGGTTCACGCCAGCAACTACCGGATTGTCGGGTTCACCGCCGACGTGCCGATTGGGGAATTGGCGAGACTGGCCAGATCGCGCGGAATCTGGGCGATCGATGACATTGGTTCGGGCGCTCTCTCGTCCGACCGGCCCCCCAACCTTCGCGGCGAGCCCAGCGTGTCCAAATCCCTCAAAGCTGGCGCCCACCTGGTGCTGTGCTCGGGAGACAAACTGCTGGGCGGTCCTCAGTGCGGTTTGCTGATCGGCTCTCGGGAGGCGGTCGCGCGTTGCTCGTCCGACCCGTTGATGCGAGCCTTTCGCGTCGACAAACTGACGCTTGCGGCGATGGAGGCGACCCTGCGGCTGGCCCTCGACGCGCCGAATCGCATTCCGCTCTGGTCGTTCCTGGCGACCCCGGTCGAAGAATTGCGCCGACGCGCCGAAGTTCTGGCCGAATCCGTTCGCGATCGGTTCTCCTTGAACGCGAGCGCCGTCGCCTCGGTCGCCCACGTCGGCGGGGGCAGCGTGCCGGTCGACCCAATCCCGTCGGCGGCCTTGCGGATCGATCCCCCCTTCCCCGCCCCGCTCGCCTCGGAGGAAGCCTTCGCGACCGCCCTGCGTCTGGGCAACCCCGCCGTCCTGACTCGGCTGCACGCGGGGGGCCTCTTGCTGGACCTCCGAGCTCTGTCGTTGGAGGATGAAACGTCCCTGGTCTCGGCCTTCGCCAGCCTGGTTTCCGGAGGCCCTGGGCGCGGGCTGGCGCCGGGGATCAACCTTGAGATTGGACCGAGTCATGGACGTCCCGACTCCCGAACGCCAACGACGCCGCGCTCGTGACTTCGGCGGCGATGGTTCGCGTCGCCCCCGACGGCGGTTTGTGTGGTCGGGAGTGCGGCCAGGGCGGCACTCGGCCCGGGGCTTGATGATCGCAGTGGTGTTCGCGGCGGTCGCCTTCGCGGTCCCTGCGCCCGGGAACATCGTGGCGACCTTGATGTACCTTTTTGGGCTGATCGGCTTCGGTCTGCCCCGACCCTGGAATTTGGCGATCGCCAGCACGCTCACCGTGGTCTTGCTGGCCTGGATGGCCCTGGCGGCCTCATTGGGCGGGGCGTTCCTCGACGCGATCCGGACGGTGCTGAGGTGGTTCCTTTGAGCATGGCTGGGGGGGGGCCGCTTGTGGGCCGAGTCCCGAGGCGATTACCTTGCGTCAGGGCGACTTCGCGCCCGGTCCGCCCGTTCCCGTGAGGTCCGACCCTCATGCGCCTTTGCCGCTTTCTGTTTGAAGAACTGGCCCTGGTCGGCTTTTACGAGGACGACCACGTCATCCCCCTGGCCCACGCCGCCGAGGAGTACGCCGAAGCGGTTGGCGACGACCTGGACTTCGGCGACGCCGAGGACTTGCTCGACCTCCTGCCCGGCGGCGACTTCTCCAATGCCGCCCGCACCCTGGGCCTTTGGCTGCCAGGACTCGACGCCGAGGTCCGCGATTCGTTGGCCATCCCCATCGGCGATGTCGACCTGCTGCCTCCGCTGCCCCGGCCGGGTAAAATCCTCCTGCTGGCGGGCAACTACGCGGCGCACGTCGCTGAGCGGGGAGGGACCACCGCCGAGCGGACCGAGACGTTCCCCTACGTCTTTCTCAAGCCGACCGACACCCTGATCGGTCCCGGCGACCCGATCCGCATCCCCACGGTTTCCCCCGATCACGTAGACTGGGAATGCGAGCTGGGAGTCGTCATCGGCCGTCGAGGCAAAAACATCCCAGAGGCCGAGGCGCTGAGCCATGTCGGGGCGTACACGGTGGTCAACGACATCAGCGACCGGAAATTTCTGCCGAATCCCGACCGCAAGCCCCGTGAGCGCGACAAATTCTTCGACTGGATGCACGGCAAGTGGCACGACACGTTCCTGCCGGTTGGCCCTTGCCTGTGCTCGTCGGAGGCAATCCCCAACCCCCAGTCGTTGCGCTTGAAGTTGGCAGTGAACGGCAAGGTCAAGCAGGATGCCGATACCGGCCAGATGATTTTCCCGGTCGCCGCGATCGTCGCGTTTCTCTCGTCGTGGATGACGCTGGAGGTGGGCGACCTGATCGCCACCGGCACCCCGGCGGGGGTCGGCTCGGCGACGGGGGAATACCTCAAGGCCGGCGATGTCGTCGAGGCCACGGTGGAGCGTGTCGGCACACTGCGAAATCCGGTCGAGGCTTCATGAGCGGGCGGTTTTATTCCCAATGGTCCGTTCCCTTTGCGGAACGCGCGGCTATACTGGGTCGGCTTCGGACCCGGAGACCTCGCCTCGACCCGGGAGAGATCGTATGAGCACGGTTGCCGACGTCCTGAATCCTACCGAGCTCGGGGAGGTGGACCACGATCTTGAAGCTCGATTTGAGTTCGTCAATGGCCGAATCGTGGACAGGCCGGAGATGGGAGCTACCGCGGACCGAATCGCCACGAAATTGATCTACCGATTGGAGAATTTCGTAGAAACTCAAGGCCTTGGGCAGGTCTTCGGAGGGAGTTGCGGCTATCGTTGCTTCTCCACGGAACGGCTTCGGGTACGCTTCCCCGATGTCTCCTTTCTGGCCAAGGGACGCCTGCCCAACGAAGTCATTCCTGACGGTCATATTGAGATCCCTCCCGACCTGGCGGTGGAGGTCATTTCGCCCAATGACAACGCCAACAACGTCGAGGAACGCCTTGTCGACTTGCTGGAGGCTGGGACGCGTCTCATGTGGTTGCTTTACCCCTCCACCCGCCATGTCATGATCTTCCGGCAAGGACCGAACTGTTCTCGCCTTGGTCCTTCCGACTCACTCGACGGTGAGGACGTGCTCCCCGGCTTTTCCTGCAAAATCGCCGACCTGTTCCCCAACAAGACCGCCTGAATTCTCCCTCCGAACCCAACACCTTCACCGGGGCTCTCTCCACCCCTTGGCCTGGGAAATCACCGCCGATGCCCGAGATTCGCAAGCTGCTGGTGGCCAATCGGGGAGAGATCGCCATCCGGGTCTTCCGCTCGGCTCACGAGCTGGGCATCCGCACCGTGGCGATCTACTCTCACGAAGATCGCTTCGCGATGCACCGGACCAAGGCCGACGAGGCCTACCAGGTCGGCAAGGCGGGGGAGCCGATCCGCAGTTATTTGAACATTGAGGCGATCATTGCCCTGGCGCTGGAGAAGGGGATCGACGCGGTCCACCCGGGGTATGGGTTCCTGTCCGAGAACGCCACGTTCGCCCGCGCCTGTCGAGACGCCGGCATCATCTTCGTCGGGCCGTCTCCGGAGATCCTCGACCGGCTGGGCGACAAGGTGGCCGCCCGCAAGCTCGCTCAGGAAGTGGGCGTGCCGGTGCTGGGCGGAAGCTCCGAGCCGATCGAGCCGGGCGAAACGGCCCAGAAGCTCGCCGAGTCGCTGGGTTATCCGGTGATCGTCAAGGCGTCGATGGGCGGTGGCGGTCGCGGGATGCGGGTCGTGGAAGCGGCCGAGGGACTGGATCAGGCGCTCGATCAGGCCCGTCGCGAGGCCCAAACGGCGTTTGGCTGCGCCGATGTCTTCCTCGAAAAGTTCATCGGCCGGGCCAAGCATATCGAGGTGCAGTTGCTGGGCGACCAGCACGGCCACCTCGTTCACCTGTACGAACGCGATTGCTCGGTCCAGCGACGGCACCAGAAGGTTGTTGAGATCGCCCCGGCTCCCTACCTGGATCCAAAGGTTCGCCAGGGCTTGTGCGATGCGGCCATCCAGATCGGTCGCGGTGTTGGTTACTCCAACGCCGGCACCGTTGAGTTCCTTGTCGATGTCGACGCGAACCAATTCTTTTTCATCGAGGTCAACCCCCGCATCCAGGTGGAACACACCGTCACCGAGGTGGTCACCGGCATCGACCTGGTCAAGAGCCAGATCCTGGTGGCTCAAGGGGTTGCACTGGACGACCCGCGGATTGGCATCACCGACCAGTCGGACATCAAAACCAACGGGTTCGCCTTCCAGTGCCGGGTCACGACCGAGGACCCCGAGAACAAGTTCACGCCCGACTATGGCCGCATCACCCACTACCGGTCGGCCGGCGGCATGGGCCTGCGGCTCGACGGCGGCACGGCGATCACCGGGGCGATCGTCACGCCGTTCTATGACTCGTTGCTGGTCAAGGTTTCGGCCTCGGGGCACCGCTTCGAGGAGGCCGCCCTGCGGATGGAGCGGGCCCTCCAGGAATTCCGCATCCGGGGCGTGAAGACCAACATCCCGTTCCTGCTCAACGTCATCGAGCATCCCGATTTCCTCGCCGGCCGCTGCACGACCCGCTTCATCGACCAGACGCCCGAACTGTTCGACCTGCCCGTGAGACAGGACCGGGCCACGAAGCTGTTGACCTTCGCCGCCGAGGTCGTCGTCAACGGTTTCCCCGGGGTCAAGCGTCCCAAGGGGTATGTCGCCCCGCCCGAGCCCGAGCCCCCCGCCTTTGATCGCACCCAGAAGCCGCCCGACGGAACTCGCCAGAAACTCCTAAGCCTGGGGGCCGACGGATTCTCGAAGTGGGTCCGCGAGCAACAGCCTCTCCTGCTGACCGACACAACCTTCCGAGACGCCCACCAGTCGCTACTGGCCACCCGCCTGCGCACCCGAGACATGCTCCGCGTGGCCGAGGCGTACGCGCGGATGGTCCCCCAACTGTTCTCGATCGAAATGTGGGGCGGCGCGACGTTCGACACGGCGATGCGGTTCCTCAAGGAAGACCCCTGGGAACGCCTGACCGAGCTGCGCGAGAAAATCCCCAACATCCTGTTCCAGATGTTGCTGAGAGGGGCCAACGCCGTCGGCTATACCAGCTACCCCGATAACGTCGTCCGGGCGTTCGTCAAGGAATCGGCCGCCGCGGGGATCGACGTCTTCCGCGTGTTCGACTCGCTGAACTGGGTGCCCAACATGGGAGTCGCCCTGGAAGCCGCCCGAGACACCGGCGCCCTTTGTGAAGCGGCCATTTGCTACACCGGCGACCTGCTAAACCCCGCCCGACCCAAGTACGACCTGAAATACTACGTCGGCATGGCCAAGGATCTGGAGAAGCGTGGGGCGAGTTTGATCGCCATCAAGGACATGGCCGGACTCTGCAAGCCGGCCGCCGCCGCCAAGCTCGTGAAGACCCTGCGCGAGGAAGTTGGCCTGCCGATCCATTTCCACACCCACGACACGGGAGGGGCCCAGGCCGCCAGCGTCCTGGAAGGCGCCGCTCAAGGGTTGGACATCGCCGATGGCGCAATGGCCTCGATGTCGGGCCTGACCTCGCAGCCCAGCCTCAACGCAATCGTCGAGTCCCTGCGGTTCACCCCGAGGGAGACCGGCCTCGACCCCGAGGCGTTGATCGCTCTGAGCCGCTACTGGGAGCAGGTGCGTGCCCTGTACGCGCCCTTCGACGCCGACCTCCGCGCCCCCTCGGCCGAAGTCTACGCCTATGAGATGCCCGGCGGCCAGTACACCAACCTGTTCCAGCAAGCGAAGGCCCTGGGGCTGGAATCGCGCTGGGTGGAAGTTTGCAAGGCGTATGCTCAGGTCAACATGCTGTTTGGCGACATCGTGAAGGTCACGCCCTCGTCGAAGGTCGTCGGCGACATGGCGTTGTTCCTGGTGGCGAACAACCTCGACCCCGAGGACGTCACCGACACCGAGCGGGAACTGGCCTACCCCGACAGCGTGGTGGAACTGATGGAAGGGCGCCTGGGCTTCCCACCGGGGGGTTTTCCGGCCGACGTCCAGGCCCGCATCCTCAAGGGGCGCCCCCCCTTGACCGAACGTCCCGGCGCGACGCTGCCGCCGACGGACCTCGACGCCGCCCGCGCCAAGGCCGCTGAACTGCTGGGCACCCCCGCGACCGACCGCGACGGCCAAAGTTATCTGATGTACCCCCGCGTTTTCCCGGAACTCGCCGCCCATCTCAAGGCATACTCCGACACATCCTCGCTGCCCACGCCTTTGTTCTTTTTCGGGCCCGATCCCGAGGTGGAAAACCTCATCGAGATCGAGCCAGGCAAGACCTTGATCGTCAAGCTGCTGACCGTCGGCGAGCCGCACGCCGACGGCAAGCGCACTGCTTTCTTCGAGCTCAACGGCCAGCCCCGAGAGGTCGAGGTCACCGACCGCTCGCTCGCCTCGGCGGTCAAGGAGTCTCCCAAGGCCGACCCGGCCGACCCGCTTCAGATCGGTTCTCCCCTGCCCGGCCTGGTCGTGGGCGTGGCGGTCAACGCGGGCGACCCAGTTCGCAAGGGGCAGAAACTCCTGTCGATCGAGGCGATGAAGATGGAGACGACCCTCTACGCCGAGCGCCCCGGGCGGGTTTCCGAGGTACTGGCCGCGGTCGGCCGACAGGTCACCACCGGCGAGTTACTCGTCCGTTTCACCGCCGAATGACCCGGTTCGCCCCGACCATTCGACGCTTCGACACTCTGGAATCGACCAGCGACCTCGCCCGGTCGCTGGTCGCCGACCCCTCCATGCCTCTTCCTTTCATCGTCCGGGCCGATCGTCAGACAAAAGGCCGCGGCCAGGCGGATCGCTCCTGGTACTCCGATGAAGGGAGCTTGACCTTCACCCTGGCGATTGACCCCGAGGCCCACGGCCTGCGAGTTGACCACGGCCCGAGGCTCGCGCTGGCCGCGGCGGTGGCCGTCGCCGAGGCCGTGGGACGAATCGTTCCCAACGAGCGCCATCCGGGCATCCGCTGGCCCAACGATGTCGAGGCGGGCGGTCGCAAGCTCGGCGGACTGCTCCCCGAACGGATCGAGATATCGGCGGGCGCGAGGCTCCTGCTGGGCGTCGGCCTCAACGTCAACACCCGGCTGGAAGACGCTTCGGCCGAGGTCCAGCACCTCGCCACCACAGTGAAACTCCTCCGAGACGCCGGCCCGCTGACAGAGTCGGAACGCGAGGACCTGTTCGCCAACCTGATCGCCAGCCTCGGCGACTCCCTGGCCCAACTCGCCGCCGACTCGCCTTCGCTCGCGTCCCGCTGGAGGGCGTGGGACACCCTCGTCGGGCGGACCATTCGCGTCGACCTGGGCACTTCGGTGCTGAGCGGCCGAGCCCTGGGCATCGACGAATCGGGCGGCCTGCGGTTCAACGACGGGCAAGCCGTGCGTGTCCTCTACGGCGGCCGCATCTTGCGCGATATCATCGCCTGAACCGACCGACCGATCGCCCTCTCTCCACGAGACCCGTGACCGATGCGCAAAGACCTGGTTCCGCTTGCCCTCACCGCTGGGTTGTTCCTCGCCAGTCTCCCGCGACCTGGGCGGGCTCAGGGCCTCGACCTTTATTTCATCGACGTGATGGGCGGCGCGGCGACCTTGATGATCACTCCCGAGCGCGAGTCGGTCCTGATCGACTCGGGCTGGCCCGGCGAGGATGACCGCGACCCCAAACGAATCGAACATGTGCTGAAGGATGTCGCTCACCTCGACCATCTCGACCATCTGGTCACGACCCACTGGCACATGGACCACTACGGAGGGGTCGCCGGACTGGCGAAGCGGGTCCGCATTGATCACTTCTGGGACCGAGGCCTCCCCGACCCATCGGCTCCCGACGGCGACAAGGCACGCTTCCCCGACGGGCCTTCACCCACCGACCCTCTGGGCATCGCCTATCGGCGGGCCAGCGAGGGAAAACGCCGGCAACTTCGCGCGGGTGACACCCTCCCCCTGGCTGGAACCCTCCGCGTTCACGTCGTGGCGTCGGGCGGCGAGGTTGATTCCAACCCCGCCTCGGTCCGCAAGGAAAACCCGCTTTGCGCCCAGGCCCCGCCGGACCTCCCTCACGACCCCAGCGACAACGCCCGCAGCCTGGCCTTGCACGTCCGTCTCGGCCGGTTCCGCTTTCTCGACTGCGGCGACCTGACCTGGAACGTCGAAAAACGGTTGGTCTGCCCCCTCGACCTCCTGGGGCCGATCGACGTGTTCCAGGTCACTCATCACGGGATGGACATCTCGAACCACCCGACCTTGCTGGCGACGATCACTCCGACGGTGGCGATCATGGACAACGGCCCTCGCAAGGGAGGGTCGGCCGCGACCGTCTCTCGCCTCCGCGCCTTGCCCACGCTCAAGGCCCTGTTCCAGCTCCACAAGAACGAGGCGACGCCGCTGTCCGACAACACCGAGCCGGCGCGGATCGCCAACGCCAAACCCGCCGGTGGCCAGTTCCTCCACGTCGCCGTCGATCCCGCCGGAGTCAAGTACACGGTCCGGGTCGGCGAGGACGGCGAGGCCGAGACGTTCACGTCGCATCCCGAGTGATGGCATCCCGTTACCCGCGAATCAAACCCGGTTTGCCGTAGGGCGAGGTTCCCTCAAAAGCCTGCCTCGACGGGGAGGAACTGGCTTCCCGCCGGGGGGTCCTCGCCAGGGACTGAACAGGCTTGCATTTTGCCCATGAGCGTTTTCGCGGACGGCGCGATGGGTTTGCCGAAGGCCGGAGCGTTCGGCATGGGGGGAGCCCAATCGCCCATCACGCGATTCGTCGAATCCGCGGGACGGAACCAGTCAATCACCGCCTGAACCCATCCGTTGAGGGTGGCGGTAGTCGTCGGGAAACTCATAGCATCCCCCTTGCCACCGCAGCCAGCACCTCCCAGGGCTGATGCGCCCACAAGCAGCCCGGCCGCCCACCTCGACACTCTTGACGGAATCCGGTCGGTGGTGCGGACGGTCCCATCAGCCTTGCGCTCGAATCGGACGCAGAGTTTAGAAGGACTCACCGCAACCAATGCGCCGACCTCCGCGACGGTCAAGGCGGAGAGGTTATGGACGTGCTTCCCGCATCCTTCGCAGAAGCGAGAGCGTTGGTCCCCCGCCATCGTCAACCAGTCGGCCGAGCACGGGGAGGGAATCTCGATCGAGCCCAGCACGACGAGCGGGTCCATGGTGACAGTCCTCGGCTGAAAGGTTGGCCCAGGGTTGGACGCCGGTCGGAGCTGATGAGTTCCCGACCACCGAGCGAAACCCGTCCCGTTACGGCCGTTCGCCATCCTCGAGATTCCAACTCCGGGCGTCGCGAATGATCTAGGTTGCTATGCTGGGGGATCGCACGCCCAAAGTTCGCCCAGGGAGCCCGCCCATGCCCACCGACGACCCCTTCGATCTCGACCGGTTCGTCAACGCCCAAGCCGACATCCACGAACAGGCGCTGGACGAAATTCGCGGCGGACGGAAAACCTCTCATTGGATGTGGTTCATCTTCCCCCAGTACGACGGGCTCGGGTCCAGCTCGACGGCCCGGCACTACGCGATCAAGAGCCTCGACGAGGCCCGGGCCTACCTTGTCCACCCGACTCTTGGCCCTCGACTGGTCGAATGCGCCGAAGCGGCCCTGGGTGTCCACGGCCGCTCAGCCCATGCGATCTTCGGCTCTCCCGACGATCTGAAGTTGAAATCCTGCGCGACCCTCTTCGCCGGGATCACGCCTCCAGGGTCGCCCTTCGCCCGCCTGCTCGACAAGTATTACCAGGGTGGTCGCGACGGCAAGACTCTGGAGCTGGCTGGTCTCGACAACGCCGCGAAATGACAAACCGGATCGGAACGACTCTCGGCCGATGTCAAGGTCGAGGGCGTGTCACCCGCGTCCCTCCCCAGTCGAGCCGACGGGCGAAATCGTCGACGATCTCGGCCCAGCGGCGATGCAACTCGATCAATCCCATGTGCTTGGCCGGCGCGATCGCCGCCAGTTCGGCGCCGGGGATTCGCTGAGCCATCAGGCGGCTGGCGTCGGGTTGGGTCGTCTCGTCAAGGTCGCCCATCAGCACCAGGGTGGGCACCGGCACCGTTGTCAAGGTCGCCTCCTCGTCGAACCGGAACATCCCCAGCATCCCCTTCGCCACCACCGACGGCCACGCCTTTGGCAGAAAACGGCTGACCCAGTCCAGTTGCTCGCGGGTCTCGTGGCCACAAAACGTCCGGTGGCTGTTGGACCGTTGCATCGACCCGTTGAAGTAAGTGAACCAGTTCAGTACCCAGAACAAAGGGGCGAACGCCGCCATCGCTTGGCACATGGGCTTCAGAACAGGCTTCTCAATCGCGGTCAGGAACCGCCGGTTCTTGATCGTCCGCATCGGGTTGGTGTAGGTCGTGTGGGCTAGCACCAGCCCGGCGACCCTGGTTCGCAACGATTCAGGGAACATCCGGCAATAGGTGAGCAGGATCATTCCACCGATGCTATGGCCGATCAGCAGCGCCGGGCGACCGCCGGCCAGGTCGAGCACGGCGTCGAGATCCGCCGCCATCCGGTCGACGCTGAAATCGTCGTTGTGCGGCGAGGTTGAACGGCCCAGGCCGGGCAGGTCCCAGAGAATCAGCCGGTAACGCTCGCCCAGTTCTCGTCGAGCATACTTCCACTCGGTGGAGTCCGACCCCCAGCCGTGGAGGAACACGATCGGCTGTGCGTCGGGCGGGCCGAATAACTCGGCGTGGAGGGTCGAGCCGTCGGGGCGGGCGATCCGGCGGATCTCGCCATCACTCCAGTCCGGCGGCTCTTCCTTCTCATGGTCGCGCCGGGAAAGAGCGAGCCGGCGCCCACCGCCCGCCGCCAGCGCCAGCAGCGACAGGGCCCCCACCAATTCGGCCGTCTCGACGTTCCAGCCAATCGGCGCGCGTCGCTTCAGGCGATGCGTGATCCGTCGGGTCTCGACCGTGACGACCTCGGCCACCCCCAGCGCGTCGCGGACGACTTCTTTTCGGACCGGGACGTCCACCGTCTCGACCCACTCCTCCACCCGCCTGCGGGTTGCCCAGTGGGCCATTCCCAAGACGCCCCCGCCCACCACGGCCAGCCCCAGCAGGCCCCGGCCATAAATCCCCAGGACGTGCGACGGCACCAGCGGCATCGGTCAACCCTCAACGACACAAAAGCCCCCTCGATGGCGAGGGGGCCCGAAGATAACCGATTACCGCCGCCGAGTCGCTCACTCTTCGCCCGGCGCCAGCAACAGAGCGGTATGCCCGGCGATGTTCCAAAGCTCCGCGGTGTCCACCGGGGGAGCCCCGCACCCGCCGTAACGCGGATCCTCGCTATACCAGATCAGCTTCCAGCTCGCATGACCGGCCGGCGGCGCCAGAAGGGGTTCTCCCAGGGGCGTCGAGTGCAGGTCGCGGCCCAGGTTGACCACCAGGAGGCGGTCGTCGCCCTGGTCGCCGCAAAAGCGGATCACGAATGCCTCGGGGCCGATCACCGCGCCATGCAGCCTCGACCCATCCTGCTGAGAGAGGGTCGGGTCGTCTCGCCGGATCTTCAACAGGTCTCGCGTCATTCGATACGACTCGGCGTTCTTTACCCGCTCCGAGAGGTCCAGTTTCGACGCCAGAAAGGTCTCCACCGACCCCGGGTCCGGCAGGAGGACCTTGATGTCCGGCCTCGTCAGGCTGCCGAAGATTCCCAGCGACTCGACCCTACCCTTGTTGACCAGCTTCGACAGTTCGGGGCCGTGATCGGCGAAGTAGCGGAATGGAGTCGTCGCGGCATACTCCTGCCCCTGGAAGAACATTGGCGTGCCGGGGCCTAGAAGAAAGGCCGCGCTCAGGGCCTTGTACCGCCCGGGGCTGGTCAGCAGTTGGAGCCTGTCGCCCCTGGCCGAGTTGGAAACTTGGTCGTGGTTCTCCAGGTAGGTGACGAACCGGGCCGACTCCATCCCGAACGTCGACATCCCCACTCGCTTCCTCAGGAACCGCGAATACTGCCCCTGAAACAGGTAACCCCACTTCAACGCTGAGGCGAGTTCCTGCGCCGAGCCCATGAAGTCCGAATAATAGGCTTCCGAGCGTCCCGTCAGCGCCACGACCGCGCTATGGTGGAAGTCATTATTCCAGAGCCCGTCGAGCCCATACCCACCTTTCTCAATCGGCCACGCGATCCGGGAGTTTTGAAAGTCGTTCTCGGCATAAATCAGAATCGTCCGCCCGCCGGCCTTGGACCGGGCCTTGCGTCCGATCTCGGCCAGGACGTGATCGGGCGAGTCGTCCACAATCGCCTGGGTCGCGTCCAACCGCAGGCCATCAAGGTGGTATTCGTCGATCCAGTAGCCGGCGTTCTCGACGAAGAACTCCCGCACCGGCGCGGAGTCTTTCCCGTCGAAGTTCAGCGAGTCGCCCCACTCGGTCTTGTGCCGCTCCGAGTAGTAAGCCCTGGCGAACTGCCGGTGATAGGCGCCATCGGGCCCGATGTGATTGTACACGACGTCCAGGATCACCCCGAGCCCCACCGCATGAGCCCGGTCGACGAACCGGCGAAAGTCGTCGGGCTGGCCGTACAGCCGGGTTGGGGCGTACAGGTCCACACCGTCATATCCCCAGCCGAATTCGCCGGGAAAGTCGGCCACCGGCATGACCTCGACGGCCGTGATCCCCAACTCTTTCAGTTCGACCAACTCTCGGGACGCGGCCTCCCAGGTCCCCTCGGGGGTGAACGTGCCGATGTGCATCTCGTAGAGAACCTGCCCCTTGAGAATCAGGCCCTTCCAGTCGTCGTCCGTCCAGCGGAAAGCCTCAGGGTCAACGACTTGGGAAGGCCCATGAGGCCCCTCGGGTTGGAATCTCGACACAGGGTCGGGGAAAGCGTCGCCCCCATCGAGTCGGTAGCGATACAAGGTCCCCGCCCCCGCTTCGCCCACTTTCCCCGAGAAATAGCCATTCCCTTCCGCTTCCAGTTCGACCGCCAGGGATTCTCCATCCGCACGCCCCCGCTCAATCATAACCTCCACCCGACGACGGTCCGGCGCCCAGACCCGAAACCACACTCCGCCGGATTTCGCCACCTCGGCACCCACCGGTACCCGCCCAGACCGACCCTCGCTCATCGCAACCCCCATACTAAACCTCAAATCATGCCAAGGTGGCTCGCGATCTTAACAAATCCAATGCCATCATGTCGCATTCAGGCGATCGACCGAGCAACCCTATGGCCTTCGTAGATTGCCCAGTTTAGTCTATGGATTCATGGAAGTTTGGCACCGGCCTTGCCCTAAGTTCCGTGTTCGGTCATCTTGACGGCCCCGCGACGGAAGGAACCGGCTCGCAGGCGTCATGGAGGAACGCACCCGATGTCCTACGACAAGCGCCAGGCGACCCACGAATTCACGCAGTGGAGCGAGAGCTACGACCGCTGCATCCTTCAGCGCCTGTTGTTTGCCCCCTCGCATCGGGCAATCCTGCGACGGGTCCGCGCCTCTTATGGCGACCGCCCCTTGCGAATTCTGGACGTCGGCTGCGGCACTGGGGTTTTCGCCGAGCGGATTCGTTCGGCTCACCCGAACGCCAGCGTGTGGGGGGTCGACCTGGTCGCCGGGATGCTGGCCGGAGGTGCGGATCGCTGGGCCCGGCATTCTGGTTCAGTCCAGCCGGTGCAGGGGGATAGCGAGCGGCTCCCCTTCGCCGCGGGATCGTTCGACGTCGTGACCTGCGCCAACAGCTTCCACCATTACCCCAACCAGGACCGCGCCGTCGCCGAGATGCACCGAGTCCTTCGTCCCGGGGGCCGGATGATGCTCATCGACGGCTATCGAGACCGACCCTGGGGCTGGATGATTTATGACGTTTGCGTCGCCTCGGTGGAAGGCGCGGTTCACCACTGCTCGTCGAAACGGATTCGCGACCTCTTCGGCAATGCTGGTTTCGGCCATCTGACGCAGACGGTTCACCGAGGGCTCGCCCCGTTCTTGCTAACCGAGGCCATCGCGGGCGCGGGGAAAGCCCTCGGCCGCACGCCCCATAGCGCCTCAGCCAAGATCGCGGCCCACGTTTGACTCAGGGGGCCTCGGGATTTTGGCCCCAGCGGAACTGGTAGCGAACAATCCGGCCAGGAGGCGCCGCGAACGAGAAGTCGGGAACCGGGACGCCGGGAAATGACGGGGCGACTCCGGCCCTGGCGGCTCGCTGAACCTCTTTCAAGAACGCCTGCTGACGACGGACCAACTCGCGGATCTGGGCTTGCTGCTCACGCTGTTGCTCACGGATCAACTCATCGAACCGCCGCAGATGCTCGGCTCGCTGAGCGTCCAGGGGTGCGTGGAACTGGAAGCGAGCGGCGTTTCGCTGATCTTCCCGTTGAGCCAGTTCTTCCTGACGGCGCTCCTCCTGCTCCTGAACCCGTTCGGCCTCCTGTCGCTCGGCCCTTCGCCGCTGGGCTTCCTTCTGGATGTCATCCAGCGCCGCATGAGCCAGAACCTCGCCCTTGGGTTCGGCTTTGGGCGGATTGATCGGCGGAGTCGGCTCGGCGGCCACGATCGACGGCGCGGGTGCGGGCAAGGGCAAGAGGTCGGTCGGGGCTTCCAGCGCCGGCAAGGGTTCGGCAGGGACCGCCTCCGCCAGCGACGGCGATTCCGGGGCGGGCTCGGTCTTCGCTGCGGGATCGGCCGGGGCAGGTTCCACCCTGGCCGGTGGGATTTGGGCCGGGGTCGTGGTCGCGGTCTGAACCGTCGCCGCGGCGGTTGGGTCCCAGTGCCAGTCGGGGCTGAGTGCGCGGTGGACGATCAGGACCGCGGCGACGGCGAGAATTAAGAGGGGCGGCAGGAAACGGAACCCGCCGCGGGGGGGGTGCTGCACGACGATGTAGCGGATCGTTTCGGGAGGGGCGGCTTCGGGCCGGTCCATCACTGGGCTCCGCGATCAGGGGGCGGCGGCAAGTTCGCTCAGTTCGTGGAAGGTTTCCCGCAGGGCCGGGTAGAGCCCTCGGTAGACGGCATAGGCCCGATCGTAAAACACTCGGGCGGAAGTCTCGGCGGCGATGGTCTCGACGACTCGAATCGTGGCGTCGCATGCCTCGGGAACCGTCGAGAACGCACCGGTGCCAACCTGAGCGAGCAAGGCGACGCCGAAGGCTGGCCCTTCCGCAGCATTGACGGTCCGGCATTCGTGGCCGTAGATATCAGCCTGCAACCGCCGCCACAAGGCATTACGAGCGCCGCCGCCGGAAAGTCTGATCTCCGTGGGGGTCACACCCATTTCCCGGATCAACTCCAGGCTGTCGCGCATCGCGAAGACCGCCCCCTCCATCACCGCGCGGATGAGATGCCCTCGACCGTGTCTGACGGTCAGGCCGATCCAGCCGCCGCGGGCCTCCGGGTCGAAGTGGGGCGACCGCTCGCCGGTCAGGTATGGCAGGAAGAGCAACCCCTCGGCGCCGGGGTCAACGGTCGCCGCTTCATCGACCAGCCCTTCATAAGGATCGACGCCCTGCTCCCTGGCCTCCGCGACATTCGCTTCGGCCAGACGGTTGCGGAACCATTGCAGGCTCCCCCCGGCGGCCAGCACCACACCCATCGCGCACCAGGCGCCGGGGACCGCGTGGCAGCCTCTTTGAAGTCGGCCCAGCGGATCGAACCCCGCCTGATCGGTGTGGGCGAAGACGACGCCGGAAGTCCCCATCGTGGCCGAAAGTGCTCCCGGCCGGACAATTCCGTTGCCGACCGCCCCCGCCGGCTGGTCTCCGCCGCCGCCGACCACCGGCGTCCCCTCGGCCAGACCCGTCGCCTCGGCTCCAAGCTTGCTCAATCGCCCCGAGATCTCGACGCTCTCGAAACATTGGGGCATCAGCGAGGGGTCCAGGTCGAGCTTCCCCAGCAACTCGCGACTCCAGCGGCGGTTGGCCACGTCCAGGAGCAAGGTTCCCGACGCGTCACTCACCTCCGTCGCGTATTCCCCCGTCAGGCGGTAGCGGACGTAATCCTTGGGAAGAAGGACCTGCCGAACCCGATCCCAGTGAGCCGGCTCGTGGCGCCGGGTCCAAAGCATTTTCGGTGCGGTGAAGCCGGTCAGGGCCCGGTTGGCGACCATTCGGACCAGGGCCTCGCGACCCCCGGCCCGCTCTTCAATTTCCGCGCACTCGGCCCCGGTCCTCTGATCATTCCAGAGCAACGCGGGTCGGATAACCTCGCCCCGGGCGTCGAGGAAGACCGAGCCGTGCATCTGCCCGCTGAGGCCGACTCCGGAGACATCGGCCGGCTTTAACCCGCCACGGTCCAACACCGCCGCCACGGTACGCCGGGTGGCGTCCCACCACAGGGACGGGGCCTGCTCGGCCCAGCCCGGACGGGGATGGTCGCAAGGGTACTCGACCGAGGCGTGGGCCACGACCTTGCCGGTCTCGTCAATCGCGACCGCCTTGGTGCCGGACGTCCCGACGTCGATCCCCAGCGTGATGGACAACGGCGCATCCTCCTCACGGCTCGCTCGACCGGCCCGCCGGGAAGAATCGACCTCTCGGCAGCCTGGGTCCAGATTACTCGACCACGACTCCGCTCAACAACGACCCAACCCCCTCACGACCCGCCCATCCCCCCGAATTGACAGGAATATCCCCAGATCTCCCCATCGGCTTTCCGAATCATCCTTCGGCGGAAGTGCTTTCGACTCTCACCATCGGCTCAAGTTCGGCGACCCTGGCTGGGTCCACGCCGCCCGCATTCCAAACCAGGGCATTGGCGACCGCGCAGGCGACTCCCCGCCGCAAAGTCCGCTCGAAACTCAACTCCTCCAGGGCGCCGGAGACCAACCCCGCCAGTAACGAATCACCCGAGCCGATCGGGTTGACCGGCTCAATGGTCGGCGGCGTGGCGACCAGGCGTGCCCCGTCGGCCCACGCCCTCACGGGACGGGGCCCGTCGGTCAGCACCGCGAGCCGCACCCCCTGCGAACCCCAGTGGCCCAGCAGCG
Source organism: Isosphaeraceae bacterium (assembly GCA_965201075.1). Classification (GTDB taxonomy): domain Bacteria; phylum Planctomycetota; class Planctomycetia; order Isosphaerales; family Isosphaeraceae; genus CBDAVP01. The sequence goes on from CBDAVP010000005.1 coordinate 199,900, forward strand.
CCCAGAGGTCAGCGTCGGAGGGCTCGGCAACCCGCAGGTGGGTGGCGGCCTCCTTGCGGTTGAGTTGCATCACCTGAGGCCAGCTTCCGTCGAACGCGGCCAGAGCCGGACCGTAGGTGTCGAGAAACGTCGGCACCTGGGCCGCTCGGGCGATCCGGACGAGTTCGGGGTATACCTCGTGGGTGGCCGTTGACGGACTCGACCCCGAGAGCGTGAGCGCCTCGACGCCTCCTTCCTTCAACGCCTCCTCGACGGCCACGCACAGGTCGGAGGCCTCCTCGGCGGTGATGGCTGGGTCGGGGTCGAAAAAGGCGGTGTCGGGCGGGTCGCCCCCGTCGGATCGGACCGTCAAAATCGTCCGGGTGGGAGCGGCCGAGGGGACGACCAGCGGGTCCAAACCGTCGTCTCGACGGAGCAGGATCGTGCAAAAGGCCCCGATCGGCCCTCCCAGGAACGTCACCGGCCTCGCCTCGCGGCCCAATCGTCGCAAGGCGCGGGCGACGTTGTTCCCCTTGCCTCCCACCACGTCGCGAACCGAATGCCCCCGGACGTTGTCGCCAACCGTCCAGCTAGGGACTTCCAACGTCCGGTCGAGGCAGGGGTTCAGGGTGACGCAAAGGATCATGGCGCGGCTCGGCCTTCGGGACGGTTACCACCCTGGCGAATCGCCGGGCGGGTCGGCCCCATTCTGCCCGACGATGGAGGCTCAGGCCACCCGCCGCCCGGTCGAACCTTGCAGCCGGACCCCGCCCTTCGCGGCCGGTTTGCCCAATCCCACCCGCCTGCGCACCACATACAACGGCCGCCCGTTGACCTGTTGAGCGATCCTCCCCAGGTATTCCCCCAGGATCGCTCCACAGACCAGTTGCGCTCCGCCGAAAAAACCGGCGGCACAAACCGCCCAGCCCCAGCCCGGGAGGGGACACCACCCCGTCGCCCCGCCAACAGTACCCAGAACGACTCCAACGACTGACGCCAACATCGAGACGAACCCTAACCCACCCACCGCTCGCAACGGGGCCTCACCAAACCCGATCAGGCCGTCAATGGCCAGCCCAACGAGCTTTCCGACGGTGAATTTGGGAGCTCCCGCGTGTCGCTCGCCGCGGTCGATCGCCAGTCCCACCTGCCGAAAGCCCACCCAGGCTCGCAGGCCCCGGACGAACCGCCTTCGCTCGGGCATCGCATTGAGGAGGTCGACGACTCTCCTGGACATGATGCCGAAATCGCCCGAGTCCAGCGGGATCGCGATCGCCGAGGCACGGCCCAGCAAGCGATAGAACCCCGCGTAGGCCAGGCGCTTCCAGGCGGCTTCGGGTCGGCTCGCGCGGACCGCGTAGACGACATCGAACCCGTCGTTCCAGCGATCCCAAAGCGCCGGGATCGCCTCGGGGGGATCCTGCAAGTCGCCGTCCATCACCACGACCGCCGCTCCCCGGGCGTGGCGGAGCCCGGCGGTGATCGCGACCTGATGGCCAAAATTTCTCGAAAGCGCCAGACCCAGAAATCGCCCATCGGCTTCGTGGGCCCGCTCGATCTCGGCCAGAGTTTCATCCCCCGAGCCGTCGTCGACCAAGATCACCTCGGCCGCCACCCCCAGGTCATCCAGCACCCTGGCCAACCGGTCGACCAACACCGGGACGGTCGTCGCTTCCTCGAACAGGGGGATGACGACCGACAGCACGGGCAGGCGATTGCTGGCCACGGGCGTCATGCGGCCTCCGAGCGTCGGGCAACGGCCAGCAGTGATGAGCCGATCGGCCATCGCAGATGACGTCCCACGGCGTGGTCGACCCGGCTGAGGGCCTGAAGCCCCTGGTTGATCGGCCGAGGTGGAATGCTCACGGCGTAGTTGCCCGTTCCCTCGGTCGGGCCCTTGGCCGGAGACAGAAGCCGCCGGGCCAGCAGTGGCGCGACCGCCCAGGCGAAGGCGAACCGCAGAGTTTCGACGACAAACCCCGCCGCCTCCAGCGCCCGGGTCAGGTCCGCTCGTTCGTAGCGACGGTGATGGGCGTTCGCCTCGTCGTGGCGACTCCACAATGCGTTCAGCGCCGGAACCGTCAGCAGGAGATGCCCTCCCGGCCGCAGGGCTCCGTGAACGGCTCTCAAGGCCGAGGCGTCGTCGGCGATGTGTTCCAGCACGTCCAGCATCAGGACCAGGTCGAAGGGACGCGACGGCCGGAAGTCGACGCTCAGCGGTCGGACCATGATCCGCGAACGCCAGCGAGAGTCTTGCACCAGCGAGGCGTCGGGTTCCAGCCCTTCGACCTCGCCGAACGCGCCCAACGGGCCGAACAGCAGGCCATCTCCGCAACCGACGTCGAGAATGCGGCGTCGGGGGGTCTTGCGGTGCAATCGGCCGACCTCGGCCAGCACGAGCGCTTCCCTGGACCGCCACCACCAATGGCCGTCGTGCAGGGTTCGGTAGCGACGGGCGTATTCGGGGGTCACGGGTCGGGCCGTCCCTGGCCAGTTTGGTCGAATGCGCGGAGACGCCCGGAGGCCAGCCTCCGGGCGGTCGCGGGCGGATGCTAATCCAGGTCGCCCGAAGCGTCAAACCCAAGCTGGAACCGACTTCAGACCAGAGACGAACGGGCCGGCCGCCGCCCTCGACGGCGCTCCGAGGCCAGGCGCGCCGTTGAGCGACGCTCCGGGGCCGGGTGGGGGGAGAGCCGAGGCCGTGCCACCCGCATCGAACCGCCCGCCGGTCCGTCGCATTCCACGATGATCGACGCCCAACGCCCGCCGGTGGGCGCGACGACCAGTCCCCGCGACTCGGCCATGCGGTCGGCCTGAGCGCCACCGAACCATGCGGCGAGCCCGATTCCGGCCAGCATCGCGAGCGAAATTCCGGGGGAGACGTCCATTCCGGGACGAATCAAAGTCACTCCCAGGGCCATCGCCACGCAACCGACGGCCGCCCCGCGCCCCGGCATCCGTCCTGCCAGCAGGAACCCGAGCACCGGCACCGCCGCCACGGCCACGGCCACCCCCGTCAAGGGCCATGACGCCACGACTCCCAGGGCCGCGACCATCCCCGCGACGACCGCCATCCCGGCGTCCCACGATCCGTCCCGTCCCCGCCGAGTGGTCCCGTCCATCGCTCACCTCCGTCGTGGCCGCGAATCCTAGATGAGGTCCCAGGCCGGATCGCTCGTCGGTCGGCCCTTGAGAAACCTAGGTCACGGCTGGGGAGACCTCGCGGGAAACCCATGCGTGTTGCCAAGGAGCAACAGTCGGCCCTCGCCGCGGCCGGCTCGCCGCGACATCGCCGAGGATTGCGACGGGTCGGGGGGCGAGTTAGCCTGAGAGGCCCGGAGACGCGCCCGATCGGTCGGGACGCCGGATGCTTTTCTCCCCGGCCGGGGTGCCCCTCGATGAACCGTTTCGCCGCCGTTGCCGCGATCCTCCTTTCCACCCTGGCCACGCCCCTGGCCATCGCGGCGGATCTGGAAGTCAACGTCCCAATGCTGCCGATCGGGGCCCAGGCGCCCGACTTCGACCTGGAAGGCGTCGACGGCAAGCACCACGCGCTCAAGGATTACGCCGCGGCCCGCGCCCTGCTGGTCGTCTTCACCTGCAACCACTGTCCGACCGCCCAGGCTTACGAGTCGCGCCTCAAGGCGATCGCCGCGGACTATCAGTCCAAGGGCGTGGCCATGGTCGCGATCTCTCCGAACGACCCCGACGCCGTCCGGCTGGACGAATTGGGCTATACCGACCTGACCGACAGCCTCGACGACATGAAGATTCGCGCCCGAGACGCCCAGTTCAACTTTCCGTATCTCTTCGATGGCGACAAGCACGGCGTTGCCCGGGCTTACGGTCCCAACGCCACCCCCGTCGCCTTTGTGTTCGACCGGGACCGGGCCTTGCGCTACGTCGGCCGGATCGACGACAGCGAGCGGGAGTCATTGGTGAAGGTTCACGACGTCCGCGACGCCCTTGACGCCCTACTCGCCGGCAAGGAAGTCCCCGCCGTGACGCAGGCCCGCGCTTTTGGTTGCTCGACGAAGTGGTCCGACAAGGAGCAACTGGCCCGTGACCACCTCGCCAAGCTCGACGCCGAGCCCGTCAGCGTGACCGAGGCCGACGCCGAGACCCTGAAATCCCTCCGTAAAGGCGACGGGAAGAACCTCCGTCTCATCAACGTCTGGGCAACCTGGTGCGGTCCCTGCGTGGCCGAGATGCCCGACCTTGTCGCCATCAACCGCTGGTACCGCCAGCGACCGTTCGAGACCGTGACCGTAGCGGCGAATTTCCCCGACGAGAAGGCCGAGGTTCTTGACCTCCTCAAGGCCAAGCACGCCTCGGGCCGCAACCTGCTGTTCGGCGACAAGGACAAGTACAAGATGATGGAGGCCCTGGACCCCTCGTGGAACGGGACCCTGCCCTACACGTTGCTGGTCTCGGGAGACGGCAAGGTGCTGTACAAGGCGACCGGGCCCTTCGACCCGCTGGCCCTGAAGCGGGCGATCGTGAAGGGGCTGGCGACGCCTCATTGAGCGAATCGGGCGGTTGTGGGGGCGGGCCGAGTTCGCTAAGTTGGGCCGGACGCGACCCGCCCGACGCCGCCGCTCTGGAGCGCCCCGTTGATGAATCGAGCTGTCCCCCGACCGCTCCCCTATGCCCTGGCGTTCTTCGGCAGCGTTTGCATCATGACGCTGGAGCTGGTGGCCGGGCGGCTGGTGGCCCGCCACGTCGGGGCGTCGTTGGTGGTCTGGACCAGTGTCATCGGGATCATGCTCGGCGGCATCTGCCTGGGAAACGTCCTGGGCGGACGCCTGGCCGACCGCGCCGAGCCCCGCCGCCTGGTCGGTCCCTTCTATGCCCTGAGCGCCCTGCTCTGCGTGGCCTGCCTTTGGATCAACGCTTACGTCGGCCACCTGCCGGGTTTGGATAGATTGCCCTGGGACCTGCGGACCTTGGTGGTCGTCGCCCTGGAGTTCCTCGCGCCGGGCACGATGCTGGGGATGATCGGCCCGGTGGTCGCCAAGATGGCCGTCACACAGGCCGAGAAGTCCGGCAGCGCCCTGGGGGATGTTTCCTTCTGGGGAGCGGTCGGTTCGATCGTGGGCACCTTCCTGACCGGCTTCGTGCTGATCTATGCCTCGCCAACCTCGACGATCCTCAACCTCGTCGCTGCCGGACTGGCCCTGTTGGTCGCGGTCCTGGGGCCGAATCTGGCCCGGGGCTTCGCCCTGGCCGGCGCGATGGGCCTGGGCTTCGGGGCGACTCGCTGGGCCTCACACACCCCCACCTTCCACGGCCTCATCTTCCCCGCCATTCGCGCCAACCTGCCGACGCACCTGGGCCATTTGTTGATCACCGTTACAGCCATGCTCGCCGCCTTCGAGCTTTGGCGAGCCCTGCGTGCGGGTGATCCAGCGGTCGACCACACCACTGAATCCGCCCCCATTGCCGAACGCCGCGTCCGCCTTGCGGACCTCTCGATGCTGGCCTTCGTGGGGAGCCTGGGGTTCATGAGCCTGGAGATGGTCGCCGGCCGGTTGGTGGCACGACACCTGGGTTCCAGCCTCTTCGGTTGGACCAGTGTCATCGGCGTGTTGCTGGGTGGCCTGAGCCTGGGGAACCTGCTGGGAGGCTCGATCGCCGACCGCATCCGTAAGGAAGGGCAGGCCAGCCACCTGTTCCTGGTCGCCTCGGCGCTGACCTTGCTGGTCCTGTTCACCGAGATTTCGCCCCACTGGATTCCTTCGGGCGTGCTCTCGGCGTGGGACCACTTCGACCCGTCCCGCGACCTGGTCACAGAACACGCCCGATCGGCCCCGGCGTGGCTGTTCCATAGCGCTCAGTCTCGGGGCTCGATTCTCGGCTGGGCCAGCGGGATGACTGCTTTGCCCTGGTGGTCTCGGGTATTGCTGGTGGTCTCGGCGGCTTACCTGCCGGCGGCCGTGGCGATGGGGACCGTCGGCCCGGTGGTCGCCAAGCTGGCCGTCGACCGGGTCCACGGCGCGGGGCGCACCGGCGCGACCATCGGCGCCGTGTATGCCTGGGGAATGGTCGGCAGCCTCCTGGGGACGTTTCTGGTCGGTTTCTTGCTGATTGACCACCTGGGGACCAAGGGTGTTTTACTGACCCTGGCCGCGACCCTGGGAGTCGCCGCGGCCTGGCTGGGACACGCCGGCCACGCCGCGTTTGCCGGAATACCGCTGGGCCTCTGCCTGGTCGCCTTCGTCCCCGTCCCGTTTCTGACCACCCGCGCCGTCAACTATGGTCTGATCGAGCCTTTGAACCAACCCAACACCGAGGAGAACGACGTCCCCGCCTATTCCGACGAGAGCAATTACTATTACATCCGCGTTGACAACCACCGGGAAGATCATCTCGACAAACCCCAGACCCCGCCCGGCCGACTGCGGACGCTGATCCTGGATGCTTTGATCCACGGGCACGACCGGATCGGTCACCCCGAGGACCTCGAATACGACTACGAGTTCCTCTACGCCGACGCCACCGACCGCTTCCTGAGGGCCCGGTCCTCGGGGGGCGATCACTCCCCCCCTCGCACGATGTTCCTGGGTGGCGGCTCGTACACCTTCCCCCGCTACCTCCAGAAGCTTTACCCGGGCACGACCGCCGACGTCTCCGAGATTGACCCGGCCGTCACCCGGGCCAACCACATCGCCCTCGGCTTGTCCCGCGACACACCCATCCGCACCACCTGGGGAGACGCCCGCCAGTTCGTCCAGAAGCGGCAGGGGAAGGTCCGGTACGACCTGATCTTTGGCGATGCCTTCAATGACTTCTCGATCCCCTGGCACCTGACCACCCGGGAGTTCAACGACCAGATCGCCAATTTGCTCGCCCCCGACGGCCTTTACATGATCAACATCATCGACCTGTACGAGTCCGACGCCGAGGCCGAGAGCCGAGCCGAACAACTCATCGCGACCAGGGAGAGGGCTCAGGCCGGAACGGGTCTGACCGACGAAGCCAGGACACGCATCCGAGACGAAACGATCGCCGAGGCCCGCTCCACGGGCGCGTTCCTGGGAGCCTGGTTGAAAACGGCCCGCCACAGCTTTCCCCACCTTTACGTTTTTGGCACGCACTCCTACCCTGGGTATGGGACTCGGGAAACCTTCGTGGTCATCGCCGCCAAACGGCCGCTCGATCTGACCAACCTGGGGGGCGAGCGGGGCGACCCCAAATTCTTCCCGGGCGGAGACCTTTTCGCCCGGGAACCTTTTCCCGAGGCGGACCTCCAGGCGCTGGACCTCCGTTCCCGAGGCATCGAGTTGACCGACGACTACGCTCCGGTCGAAAATCTGCTTGCCCCCGTGGCGGCGACCCGAGCCCAGGATGATTGAGGACCACGCGTGACCCATTCCCCTCCGCCGAAACGGGGCCGACGCCTCGGCTGGATGGTCGCGCTGGGCTTGACCATCGCCTGGGCGGTCGTGCTCACGGTGGTCCTGCCCCGCCGGAACCCGGACCTCGCCTCGGCCACCATCGAGCCTGCCACGGGCGCGAGTCAGGCCGATTTCTCCTGGACCCTCGAAGGGCTCGACGGCCAGCCCTACCCGCTGAAGAAGTTGAAGGGTCGCGCCGTGTTTCTGAACATCTGGGCGACGTGGTGCGGTCCCTGCCGAGACGAGTTGCCCTCGATCGTCGCCCTCGCCGCCAATCCCCGGCTCAAGGACGTCGCTTTCCTGTGTGCCTCGGTCGACGAAGACCCCGAGGCGCTTCGCCAATTTGTAACTCGCACGGGCCTGAAACTGCCCGTGGCCCGCTCCACCTCACTGCCGGCGGAGTTCCGCACCGTGGGCATCCCCGCCACGTTCTGGATCGCCCCCGACGGGACCATCCGAGCCTCGCTCGTAGGATCGTCGCAGTGGGACACCCCCGAGAACGTCGACGCGCTGGAACGCCTGGCGAAAGCGACGGTCACGACTCCCTGACCTGGGATATAGCCAATCCTGGACCGGCCCGACCCGGGCAGGCTCAATGGGAAGCGGGCACGAGCACGCGGACCTGATGGGGGGCCATCTTGACGGGTACACCCAATCCCTCGGCCAAAGCCTCGCCGCTCAACACATCTCGCCACGAACCGGCGAGGAGCGGCGCCCCTTGCGATTTGAGCGACGTCGCGGCCTCCTCCGGACGGAAGCTGATGAGCACCAAGGCCGCCCCCTCTCCCGAACCTCGCAGGCAGGCGAACACTCCGCCGGTGGCCCGGACCGAATCGTAATCGGCCCGCCCTTCTCGCAGCGCGGGCAGCGTTTTCCTCAACGCATAAATCCGCCGCAAGAAGTCGACGCTCGACGGCCCCTTCCCACCATAAACGGCCGGATCCTCGTCCCCCTGGTAGAGCATCGGCACCCCCTCAACCAGGGCACAAAGCGACAGCAGAGCTCGCATCCGGTCGACCCCATACGCCTCCAGCGGCCGTTTCTTTTGGAAGGTCCAGGAAACGGTGTCGTGGTTGCTGATCCAACGCATTTTCAACCCGCCTGGAGGCATGGCGTTTTGCTGGTCGTGCAGGAACCGCTGGAGGGTCGTGGCCCAATCCTCGGGCGTCGACTCACGGTCCAGCAGGTCGGTCATGGCGAAGTAGAGTTGGGCGTCGTAGGTCAGGTCGGCGACGCGCTGGTAAAGGTACGCACCGGTGTACTCCTCGGGGATGATGACCGTCTCTTGGCCGACGCGAAGAAACCCCTCACGAATCGCCCGGGTCATCCCCAAACCCGCCGCCAGCGACGACCGCGACGGCCGATTCCCCACCTCCGGGTTCCAGTTCAAGGGTCCACCGGCGGCGCAGTCCACCCGCGCGCCGATGGCCCCGTACCATTGGGCGTCGTGCTCGGCCGCGCGGCGGAAATAGTCCTGCCAGCCGGGATGGGCGTTGTCGAAGGCCAGTTGCTCCCAGGCCTGGGCGGGCTTGCCGTCGGGAGTTCGCGAGATGTACTCGGGATGTTCCTTCGCGAGCTTTGTGAACTCAGGCGGTCCATGAGGGACGAGGTCGAACATCAAGCGAATTTTCCGCCTCGCCGCGTCGGCGGAAAGGTGTCGCAACTCATCGTTGGTCCCGTACAGGGCACTCACCCGAAAGTGGTCGAACGGGGCATACAGGTTCCACCTCGACCCATCGCCGTGCTCCCAGATCGGCAGAAACCAGAGCAGGTCGACGCCCATGGATTCGAGCGTGGAAAGATAAGCCTCGACGGCCCGGAAGCCGCCATAGGTTCGGTAATTCAACTCGGGAGGGCCGCCGGGATGGCCGCAGTACAGGACCATCGACCGCAAACCGGCGAGCCCCTGGTCCGGGGCACGAAGGCCGATCTCCCGATAAACGTCCTGGACCCCGGCAATCGCCTGATCCCTTGAGCCGTGGGACAACCAGAAATGCTCGGTCCCCAGACTGACGGACGCCCCCGGCTTGAGCCTGGCAATCACCTGCTGGGCGTGACGAATGGTGACCCCATCCGCCACCCGGGTCACGCTCACCGGGCTGAATTCGTCCTCCTCGAAGAACCAAGACCCCAGGCCCCGCCCGCTGGCGGCGTCCCAGAGCACAACCAGGGGCTCCTCACTCCGGGGACGCAAGGTTTCTCCTTGCTCAAGCTTCGCCAGGGGCTGGTCGCCGATCGGCAGCGAGCCCGGGAAGAAAACCGCCGCGCCGGTCCCCAGGGACAACGGGGGCGTCTGGTAAGTACCGTTCTGGAAAATCTGTTCACGATCGGACCGATTGGTCACGGTGAGGCGGCGTTGGAACCGGGGAGACCCGGTTTTGAGTTCCCAGTCGGCTCGAAATTCCAAGCCATCGGCGGTCGCGGACAGCGAAAGTGTCTCAAGGTCTCCCTCGCGAACTCGCTCGACGCGGACTGCCCCGGGCTCTTCGCCATCAACCACCCACCTGGCCAGCGATTTCTCCGGACCCAGCAAAATCGGGCCGGAAAGGCCGCCCTCGCCCGATCCGTTGGTCACTTTCAACAGCAAGACATTGGGGCCATCGGTCCTCAGCAGGCGAGCGGGAACGCGATAAAGCCGGGGCGACTCCCAGAAGTGCGGCGTGTCCTGCCCGGTGCGGCCGATCGGCGTACCATTGACATACGAGACGTCGAAGTCGTCGACCGCGCCAATCAGCAAGGCAAGTTCACCACCCTCGGCAAGGGCCTCCGGCGGTGTGGGGAACGCGCGGCGATACCAAAACTCCCCCTGGCGGCCCCGCAGGCGATCATCCCCCCGACCGCCGACACTGGGAATCGGCGTCGCCACCCAGGTCGCCCCCTCGAAACGCCCAGCGCGGAAGTCCGCTTCAACCCTGGGACCCGGCGGGTTCGGCGTATAAAGCCACTCCCCCGCCAGTTCGACCCTGGGAACAGAGCCGTGGGGCGGCGTTTGTCGCTTCGAGGCCAAAGTCCGCCGACGAGGCGGAACGAGCGACGAGGAACCGCCGGCCACCAGTGACGTCCCATCTCGACGGTCGACCAATCCCGTCCAACCGCCGGAGCGACCCTCGAATTCGAGCCGAACCTGATCATTCTCCAGAATCAGCGGGGCCACGCGCTCCGGCGACTGGGCACAAAGGATCAGGCCGCAGGAGACCAGCCACGAGGCGTTGACCATGGGTCGGCATCCGAAACCCGCTGGGGAAGAACCAAAGCCTCATCCTACCCGAACCAACCGAGTTGCCGGGAAGCCAGTCTTTCCCAGGCGTCGCGGCTCCACGGTGGGATCGGTTGGCCGGGGATGGTAGGCTGCGAGGCGGCCGAGAATCCGGCCAGACAATCCAACCGGTCGGGAAAGGGCGGCCCCATGAGGACTCGGGTGGGAATCAAACGCGGATGGTTCGGAGCCTGGGTCCTGGCGGCCGGGCTTTCCACAATGGCGTCGGGCACGGCCGCCGCGGGGGGTCCCCATCGCTACCTCTACGTGGCCGAGCCGGGCATCCGCGATTATCTCGAATACGGCGGTCACGGCCTGCTCGTCTTCGACATCGACGCCGGCCATGCCTTCGTCCGTCGGATCAAGTCCAAAGGTCTCAACCCCACCACCGGCAAACCTGAGAACGTCAAAGGGGTCTGCGCCAACGCTCGGACCCGCCGCCTGTACGTCAGCACGATCCGCACCCTCACTTGCCTGAGTCTCGAGGACGATGCGATCCTTTGGGAACATGCTTACGACGGCGGTTGCGACCGCATGGCCCTGGCTCCCGACGGGTCGAACCTGTACGTCCCGTCGCTTGAGGGGGACCACTGGAACGTCGTTGACGCCCATGACGGCCATGTCATCACCAAGGTGTCGCCGCATTCCGGCTCTCATAACACGGTCTATGGGCTTGATGGTCGTCGCGTCTACCTGGCGGGCCTCCGCTCGCCATTACTGACCATCGCCGCGACCGAAGGGCACACGGTCGATCGCACCGTGGGACCATTCTCCGCGCCGGTGCGCCCGTTCACGATCAATGGCCGCCAGACCCTGGCGTTTGTCAACGTTAACGGGCTGCTTGGCTTTGAGGTTGGTGACATCCCCACCGGGAAGATGCTGCACCGCGTCGAGGTTCAAGGCTTTCAACAGGGACCAATCAAACGGCACGGCTGCCCCAGCCACGGGATCGGCCTGACGCCCGACGAGGGCGAAATCTGGCTCTGCGACGCCGCCAACCAGCGCCTCCACCTCTTCGACGCCACGCAAATGCCCCCCCGCCAGGTTGCCAGCATCCAGCTTCGAGACGAGCCTGGCTGGGTCACGTTCACCACCGACGGACGATTCGCCTATCCCTCGACCGGCGAGGTGATCGACCCCAAGACCCGCGAGATCCTGACCCAACTCAAGGACGAGGCGGGCCAGCCAATCCAGAGCGAGAAGATGGTGGAAATCGGCTTTGATCCGGACGGGCACCCCACTTACACCGGCGACCAGTTCGGCCTCGGCCGGGTCACGGCGTCCCCCTGATCCCTTCCTCCTATCCTGGTGAGTGCCAAGCATGAAGCGATTGCTCCTCGCCGCGACCGTGCTGGTTGGTCTCGCTCCCAATGCCCCGGCCGCCGATCGGGTGTTCGTCGGATACCTCTTCGGTGATTCCGAGGGGATCGATTTTCACCCATACACTCACGTATGCCACGCCTTCCTCGGGGCCGACAACGAGGGAAACCCCAAACCCGACCACGGTGTCCCCAACCACGACCTGGCCAGGCGGGTCCATGATGCGAAGTCCCAAATCCTCCTCTCCCTGGGAGGTGGCGACGCCGAGAAACCGTTCCTCGCGATGACCCGGAACCGCGAGGCCGAGGACCGTTACGTCCGAGAAATCCTCAAACTCGTCCGCGACTTCGACTACGACGGCATCGACTTTGACTGGGAATACCCCGACAACGAGGCCGAGGCCGCCACCTTCGCCCGGATGGCCCAGGCGTTCCGAATGGAGCTTGACCATCAAGGAACGACCCGCGGTCGCCCAAAGTTCCTCACGATGGCCGCCTCGGCCGACCCCTCGACGCTGAAGTGGCTGAGCGACGACGTCCTCCGGCGAACGCTCGACTGGACCCACGTCATGACCTACGACTACGCCGGCCCCTGGACCAACTATGCCGGTCACAACGCCCCGCTGTACCCTTCCACCCGTCAGCCCAAGGGAACTCCCTGGTCCTGCGTCACGACGATGGACTACCTCCTGAACCAACGGAAAATTCCCGCCGACCGCCTCGTCCTGGGCATCCCCCTCTACGGGCGCGGCTTCGCGGTCGCCGAGCCCTACGCTTCAACCAGAAACGCCCCCAAGGCCAAGATCCCCGAGGCCCAGTACCGACGCCTGGCCCCCTTGATCGGCAAGGGGTGGACTCGCCAGTGGGACGACCAAACCCAGACTCCCTGGCTAATCGCCGACAACCACTCCTCGGTGATCGGCTACGACGACGCTGAATCCGCCACGATCAAGGCCCGGTGGGCCACCGAACATGGACTGCGTGGGGTTTTTTTCTGGGAAATTCGTGGCGACCGAATGGCCGATCACTCCACCCCAGTCCAGGACGCCGCCCGCAAACCCTTGTTCCCCGACCCCAAACCCCGGTAGGGAACGTCGCGATCCTCAAAGCAACTCGCGGATCGGCGTGCCCCCGTCCACCAGAAGGATCGGCTGACCATCGGGAGTCGTGAAATGCCGCGATGGGTCGATCCCCAGGGCCGAGTACACGGTTGCGGCCAGGTCGGCGGGGGAGACGGGTCGCTCGGCGGGGGCGTCGCCACTGGCATCGGTCTTGCCCAGGACGAGCCCCGCTGGCATCCCGCCACCGGCCAGAATCAGGCTATTGGCCCGCCCATGATGATCGCGCCCCGCGTTGCCATTGATCTTGGGGGTCCGACCGAATTCCCCCATCACCAGCACCATCGTCTCGCCCAGCATTCCCCGATCGGCCAGGTCGCCAATCAGCGCCGAGGCCGCACGATCCAGCGGCGGGGCGAGGGTTTGCCGGATGGCCTGAAACCCCTGAACGTGCGTGTCCCACCCCAGCGGCCCGGTCCCCCGATCATTCACGGTGACGAATCCCACACCGGCCTCGATCAACCGGCGGGCCAGCAGGCACGACTGCCCCAGCGAATCTCGCCCGTAGCGGTCGCGGACAGCCGCCGGCTCCTCGTTCAGCCGAAATGCTCCTTGCGCCTTGCGTGAGGTCAGCAGGTCAAACGCCTGGGTCGCGAACTGGTCGCGAGCGGCCGTCAGCGGGGTTTCGGGCACATCGTTGGCGAACCCATCGAGGTCGCGAACCATCGCCCGCCGCCTCCGCAAACGGTCCAGCGTGACGCGGTCCGGCGGCGTCAGGTCTCGCACGCGGAAGTCGGGGCGGCTCGGGTCTCCAGGGATCGCAAACGGGTCGAACGCCGGAGTCAGATACCCGGACGACGCCGGCGTCGGCGCATCGGGCAACGCCACGAACGGCGGCAGCACCCCGCCGGACATCCCCCTCACCTTGGCGACCACACTGCCAACGCACGGATACCCCATTGCCGGGTTGGGCCGATACCCGGTCAGGACATGCTGGGTCGCCCGGTCGTGGTCGGCCTCGGGCGTGGTCAGGCTGCGGACCAGCGTGAAGCGGTTCAACTGCTTCGCGAGCTCGGGCAAGACCTCGCTGAACGCCACACCGGGAAGCGCCGTCCCGATCGACCCGAACTCGCCTCGCACATCCGCTGGGGCCTCGGGCTTGGGATCAAACGTGTCCAGATGCGACGCCCCGCCCGCCAGCCAGATCAGGATACACCCCTTGGCCCGTGGCTTCAGCGCCGAGGCGCTCCCCTCGGCCGCCGATCGCAGCCGCAAAAGGTCCCCAAGCCCCAGGCCCCAGGCCCCCAGGAGTCCGACCTTCAACAGATCCCGTCGCGACGGACCGAGACTTCGACGATTGGCACCCATCATGCGACTCCAATCCGGGACGAGACCGAGGGCCACGCATCTCAATGATTGAACGCGAATTCCCGGGAGTTCAGCAAACTCCAGAGCAAATCCTCGGCCGCCTCGCGGGGTGACGATGCCGTTGCGAACGCCTTGGACCAATGAGCCGCCTCGGCCTCGCTGGGATGGCGGCAGAGGGCCCGCAGGTACAGGTTTTCCACAACTTCCGGGGGCAAAGGCTCAAGTTCCATCAGACTCGTCAGATATCCCCGAGGGTCCTGCACCTTCGCCTCGATCGCCTCTGGCCCCACGACCAAAAGCGCCTGCCTCAGGCTGGGCGTCGGTGCCGAGACCGGGGAGCACGCATCGACCCGGGGACAACGGCCGAACGCATCCAGCAGCGTGCTTGGGGTCGTCGCGTCATTCAGGTCCAGGGCACGTCGATCGCGACGGCCGGCATAGACGTTGGGGACATCCGTGACCTGGGCCAGCGCGTCGGCCATCTGCTGGGCCGTCAAAGGGCGGGGCCGTTGGTGCGAGAACATCCGAGAGTCCGCCGCATTTCCCGGCACCGTCGCCGATGACAATCCGTACGCTTCCGACGTGGCGATCAGCCGTAGAAGGTCGCGCAGGTCGTACTTGTGCTCGATGAAGTGCTTTGCCAAGGCGTCGAGCAATTCGGGATGAACCGGTGGATTGGCCCGGCTCAGGTCGTCGGGAGGATCGGCGATCCCCTTGCCGAAGAACTGCGCCCAGGCCCAGTTGGCCACGGCCCTGGCGAAATACGGATTCTCGGGCCCGGTGATCCACGCCGCCAGAGCCGCCCGGGGGTCTGACCCCTCGGCGATCGACAAGGTCTCGCCGCCGGGCAACCGAGGCTCGGCGGGCTTTCCCGTGCGCAGGTGCGTGACAATGCCTTTGGGGTCGACCACCACGTTGGAACGACCCATCCGTCCGGGGCCGCCCTCTCGTCGAACCTTGGCGAAGAACGCGGCCAGGCCGTAATAATCGTCCTGGGTCCAGACGTCGAAGGGGTGGTCGTGGCAACGGGCGCAGCGGATTCGCAGACCCAGGAATCGACGGGCCGCTCCCTCGGCGCGAGTCGGGGCGTCCTCGCCATCGAGCGCGTAATTCGCCGCGGCGCCTTCCGGCTGAGTGGGGTCGCCCACCGCCGTCAACAGCGTCCGCACCGCGTCGTCCCAGGGCCGGTTGCGCGTCAGGGCTTCGTCGATCCACTCCAGAAACCGATTCGTTCCCATCCCGAACCGCGAGTTCCCGACCTGGAACAAATCCCCCAGCTTGATCTTCCAGAATCGAACGAAGTCGCGATCCTCCAGCAGCCGATCCACCCATCTCGCTCGCTTCTCGGGGTCGGCATCGTTCAGGAACCGGCGAACCTGATCGGGCGTGGGCTGATGGCCGACCAGGTCCAGGCATACCCTGCGGAGAAACGCGGTATCGGTGGCCCGAGGGCTGGGCGGCACCTTCATCGCCTCCAGCCTTCGGAACAGTTCGCGGTCGATGACGTTGCGTCTCGGCAGCCCGGCGAAGTCGAACGCCTGGGCGGAGTTTAAGGGAGTTCCCAATCTCGCCGCCAGCACCGTCGACCCATAACGCACCACCACGTCGGCCTCGGCCCGAGCCTTCAAGGTCGCCAACCCCTCGGTATTGACCGCCACCGCCGAGTCGTCCGTGGCGCGAAACGACGCGAGGCGAGTCACGTCGCGAAGCGTCCCATCGGCGTATCGCGCCATCACCCGGAACTGTTGTGTCCCCGGTGAACCTAAAATCGCCCCGGCCGGATCGACCTTCACCTCGGCCAGGGCTCCATGCGTTTTCCCCAACCGCTCCGGGGCTCCGGCGGCGATCCACGCCCTCAACGTTTCGTAAGCGGTCGAGGTGTCATCGAACCGAAGTTTCCCCCCATGAGGAACGGTTTCGGTCGCCTTTTGGAGAAGGAGGCTCGACTCGGCATCCGCGGGGTCGATTCGTGCCCCTCCACGATCGCGAACAATGGCCTGGTAGTCGGCCGCGGGGTCATAGCCCAGGAATGACAGTTTGAGACCACCCCGACCCGCCGCCCGTCCATGACAGCCACCGCCGTTGCAGCCGTGGCGAGTCAGCAGCGGAGCCACGTCGGCGGCGAAGTCCCAGGAACGGGGCGACTCGGCGGCGACCACTTCCAACGGCACCACCGACCGATCCGCGCCAAAAACCGCGCGCACCTCCGCCTTGCCGGGAGCGAGCGGTCGGGCATAGCCGTCGGCGCCGATCTCGACAATCCCCGACGGCTCAACCTCCCAGGCCACCGAACCGGTCCAGTCTTTCCGGCCGCCGGCCTCGTCGACCCCCTCGACCAGCAGTTGCCAACCGGGGTCGTCTCGATTCAGGCGGATCGGGCCGGGCGCGATTCGAAACGCGGGGGGGTGCTCGATCGTCGTCGGCGAACCCACTTCCGGCTTCGCGGCGATTGGCCGGACCGCCGTCGGCTCCCGCCGGTCGCAGGCCAACCCGCAGACCGTCCACGCCAGCAACAGGCCGCTTCCGGGCAGACGTCGCGACGCCATGCGTTGCCCCCCCGGCCTGATCCGTTGGTCCGACCATTTCCACAATTCATCCTACATCCGTCGGAATGGGAAGGCAAACCCTCGGTCGATGGGTTTGCGACGGTTCAGAACCCCGTGAGACGGAAGGAACTGAAGAACGGATCGATCAGAGGCGGCAATTGTTCCGTCCCGGCCAGGATCGTCAGGACGAAGACCGTGCGATCGCGAAACAGGATGCGGACGCGGCCGGCCCCCCCCTTGGGAAACTTCGGGTTGGCGGCGAACGTGACGTCCATCTCCCGACCGGACAGATTTCCCGCCGAAACGGCTCGGTTACCCGAGACCTGAGCTTGCCCACCCTGCTGCGTCAACGTGGCCAGGTAACCCTTGATGAAGGCGTCCTGACCGGCGGCGTCCAGCGCGACGGGCTGGTCCGAGACCATCACAAGGTAGAGGCTCTTGTTCAATCCCTGAGCGGGATAGATCCGCAACCGCGTCGCGACCCCATTGAAGGATTGGTCAAGATTGATGGGCTTGGTCGGGGCGGGCATGGTGACGTGGAACATTCCGTCCGGAGGGGCGTAATCCACCGGAGCGCTGCCGGCAATCGCATCCGAGAACGGATTTCCAAACGGCGTGTTCCCTCCCGCCGCCGGAACCGCCGGAGCCGCGGAGGCCGTTGCCACTGGAGCCGGAGCCGCGGCCTGCCCTCCAGGCTTTGGTGGATTGTCGTGCTCCTTGAGCGACTCCTCATACCCCTCCACCGTCGCGTCAACCAGGTAGCGGTCCACCAGCGCCTGGGCATCGGCCAGCAACGCCTGAGCGGTGCGGGTCAGGATGGGGCGTTTCAACTCCCTCTGATCCAACGTGGCCTTGTCCGTGAGGGCCTTCAACCGTGTCTCGAACACCTTGCGGTCGGGCAACTTGTGGAACTGGGCGATCAGCTCGCGGGCTTCGTCCCAACGCTCCCCCTCGATTCTCGGCTTGATTCGCGCCTCCAGCCGAGCGCGGATGCCGACAAGATCCACCAGTTCGTCGCGGATCGCGTTGACATGGGTCTGCAACGCCACCGCCTCCGGCTTGGACTGGATCGGGATCATCTGCTCCCGGTCACTCTCACCCGGCATCGCGGGGAACTCCACCACCGGCTCGCTTCCGCCGGCCTGAAGGCGCAGGATCACCAACTGGTTTGAGTACTCCGAGGGGAGGGTGATCCGCCCTTCGCGGTCGGTGATCCCCAGTGGCCGGGGCGTCCCGTTGGGCACATCCCGGAAGGTCAGGACATAGCCGGGGGCCGGGCGAGGCGGCGCTGTCTCTCGCTTGATCGCGGGATCCTTGGAGCGTTCCGGGGGGATCACGAACCAGTAGCGGCTGGCCACCGACGTCGGCTTGATTCCCAATGCCACCACTCTTGACCGCACCGCCTTCTTGGTCAACGGGTCGCGCACGCCGCTGACCACCGAGCACATCGCCGCCGGCCCATCCACCGTCTCAACCCTCAGGAACGAGTGAGGGACGTCTTTAATGAGAGGTTCATTCGTTTTTACCGACCGGGCGATGACCTTGCGGGCCGCGTCGGTGTAGTTCAACCGGATCAGGCGGAACGTCGTCCCCGGAGCCACGACGCGCCCAGCCAAGGACGCCGCCGGCAACGCGCCCCCGCGGACGACAACCTTCACCAGCCCATCTTCCTTGTCGCCGACCTCGGCCACGGGGCTGAACATCGACAGCGAAAGGTCCAGTAGGCCCCTGGCCACATCGCAGGGAAACGCCACCCGGCGACGAACGACCTCCCCCAGCCGCAAGGTCTCCGCATCAAACTCCCGACCGGTCAGGACGAACCCATCGGCCTCGTCGGACGCGACCCGGATCAACCATCCCTTATCCTTACCTGAAGTCGCGGCGGCGACCGTATCGGCCGAGACGGCTTCCAGGTTTCCTCCGATCAGCGGACCAGGCCCCTCGACCACCTCCAACTGCCAGGGGGGACCCACGAACCGCTGGACCAGACCCCGCCACGAGTCCAGCAACACCTCCCGCCCCCGTTCATCCAGTCGGGCCCGGGGATCGACCACCACCCAGACCTGAATCGCATAAGGTCGATGTCCCGCGTCCACCACCGGCCCAGCCGCAACCGCCACTGGATTAGTTGGGGAGGTCGTGACGGCCGGCGTCGGCGTTGTGACAATACCCTTAGGGGTTTCCGGAGCTGGCGCCGGGGCGTCAGCCGGAGCCGGAGCTGGCGGATCGGCGGCGCGTACCGACTCGCCCACCGAAACAGCCCACGCACCCACGACTAGCCCCAGAGCCCAGCGCATCACCACGGGTCCTTGGCGTACCAGGGGGCGATCTCCCATGACTCGATCCCTTGATAAAGGTGGTCGGCGGTCGGCGAGGGGCCGGCCAGGCGGGACCTCCAGGCAAAATGATCTTCCAGGTGCCACAGGGGCAGAATTGGCAGCTCGTCGCGCGTCTCGGCGTCGAGCTGAAGCAGGATCAACCGCGACGTGACCGGATCGGCCGCCTGTTCCAATTGAAGCAGCAGTTGCAAAATCCGGGGGCTCGTCACCGAAGCGAGCCCATCGGCGGCGGGGGGCGCGTCATAACCCGGGCAAAGCGCCGGGCCCGCCCCGAAGGCCAAATCGTCCACTCGAACTGCCCGATAGGCCAGGTCGAACCGCTGCCCCAGCCGTAACCCTTCCTCCAGCTCGGCCGAGGGGCGCTGCACCGCCTTGACCTCCAACCCACTGGCTTTCAACGCCGCGACAATTTTCGGCGTCGCGGCCTGGGCCTCGGCGGTGTCGGGATACTCCAGGGTCAGCTTGATTGCCACCCCGCCCATCTCCTTCCGAGCGGCCACCACCAGCATTCGGGCCAGCAACGGGTCATACTCCAGCGGCTTGACCCCAGGGGCATCGGCGGCGCTACCTTTGGGGAACGGGCCATCCGCCACCTCCCCCGCCTCGCCCGCCGGAGCCTTCAGGACGTTTTCCTCCAGCAAGGTTCGGCGGTCGATCGCGTAGGAAAGTCCCCGTCTCAGCGTCCGGTTCCTCAGTAACGGGTTGCGGCCGTCCAGGGCAATACTGTGCAAGGACGGCCGAGAGCCATGCCCAAGGTGGACTTCGGGGTCGCCGCGCAACGAGGCGACGCGGTCGGCCGGGACATGCTCGATCAGGCTGACCTCGCCATTGAGGAACGCCGTCAAGGCCGCGGCGGGGGTCGGCATGAAGTGCTCGCGGACCCGCCGCACCCGCCCGGTCCCCGGGCTAGGCGATTCGGCGCCCGCGGCGAGGAACCGGGCCACTCGCTCATCCGCCCCATCCCAGCGAAACGGGCCATTGCCCACCGGCTCACGCTTGCCAACACCGGCCGAGGCCGACGCCCAGCCATCCCAGGCCGCATGAGCCGGCCCCACCGGGGTCATGAGCCACGCCCCGGCCCTCAGCGGCTGACGAGTCAGGCGAACCTCGGCATGAGTGGCGTCCACCGAGGAAACACTCGCCAGCAGGTTGGCCCAGCGAGCGTTGTACGCCGGAGACGTCGGGTCGGCCCGGTCCCGCAACGCCCGGACCACGTCGATCGCCGCCGCCGGCCGAGAGCCGTCCGACCACGGTACGCCGGTCCTCGTCTGAATCAAAAGCCGCTGGCCCATCTCTCGAAAGGCCACCTCAGCGGCCAACTGGCCGGGAACCGTCCCGGCGAACGCCTCCTCATCCACCCCCGCCAGGATCGGCAAGTACAGTAAGCGTCCCACCCGTTCCATCGTCGGTGAGCGCGTCCACGGACCCACAACGCCGTAGACCATCTTGGTTGAGCCCCGACTCCGGTCCACCGACGCTCTGGGCAGGTCCGAAACCGCCACGTCCAAGGTGGGAAGCGTCCGGAACGCCTGCTCGAACGCCGACGCCCCCCCTTCCAGCGTGGGCCAGATCTTCAAGGCCGAGCCCAGCAGGTCCAGTCGCTCGCCGGGTTCCGTCGTGCTTTTGGACTTTTCAGCCAGGTCTCGGGCCGCCGCCACGAACCGGGTCCGGGCGTCGGGCAGTTCTGGGGCATCGGGCGAGAAGGTCTCCATATCGTGCAAGAAACGGCGAGCCGCCGCGAACGCCCCCGCGTCGAACGCCCGGGAAATCTGAGCTGAGTAGACCGACGCCAACAACTCCTTGAGTTTTGGGTATTCGCGATTGCGCGCGGCCAGTTCTCGTAGCAGCCGCAATCCACGGTCCGGGTCCGATTCGTTCAACGCCGCCTGGCCTTCGGTGAACAGAAGCTTGTTGACGTGCTCATCAATGCCAGGCCATGTGGGGTTGCGGTTCTTGGATGCAAGGTAATGCTCAAACGCCCGGCCGAAGTCCTGAAGCCTCAGCAGCCGTTCCCCCTTGGCCAGCAACAGGTCCTCGAAATACTCAACCTTCTTGATGCTCCGCCGCGCGACCTTGAAGTCGCGCTGGTCGCCTCGGACGAGGTGGATCGTCAGGATGTTGGCCGGATCGTCTTCCTCAATCACGGCGGTCTTGGACTGGGTTGTCTCCTCGCCCGGGATGCCGATCGCTTGGTCAACCTTCGCCTTGCGGGTCTTCTTCTCGGGCTCTTCGTCCCCCTTCCGCTTCACCGGCGGCGGAAGGGGGCGGGGGGAGACCGGCTCAATGTCCCAGACCGTGTTGTCCAGCAGGGTGATTCGGTCGAACGGCGGCGACTTCAAAAGGTCCGCGTCATCGCCAGTCGCTCCCGTGGGAGGAGCAGGCGCCTGCCCCCGACCCGACCATGCCAGGAGCAGCACCAGCGACGTCGTCAGGGCGAGGGTCAAGCACTTCCGAGGATGTTGAGTCGCGACCATCATTTGAAGACCTCGCTTGGGGCCTGATACGAGGATTACGCCGAACATCACCCCAGATCCTGGACGGGCCCCCGTCGATCTCGGACGCTCAGAACATCGCGAACCCACGCCCGGAGCGCCTGGCCCCACTCCACGCTGAGACTTCCGGCCGAGTCTTCCAGCCAGGGAATGAGGTCCTCAGGACGAAGGAACGGCAACGCCCGGCTCGTTGCCGACTCAACGTATTTTTCGTCGGTCGAGAGGTGCAGGAATTTCAGCCCTTCTCGCTGGCTCAGGGTCCAGACCTCGGCAACACCCAGCCCAGCGTAAATGGTCAGTCGGTCGGCGATCGCGCGGCTGATCTCCACCTCGATGACCAAATCGGGGGGGGGATCGACGTTCAAATCGATCTCCGTCTTCCCCTTAAAGCGATCTAGATTGGTGAAATAATAGGACTTGTCCCCCTCGACAGCGCGGTCCAAATCCCGCCGATGAAGCGTCACATGGCGCGTGACCTGATGGGGAATTCCAAGCCCGAGCAGAATCTCATGAAGGATCAATCCGAACCGTTCCGCAAGCGTCTCGTGCAGATAGCCCGGCGACATAAGTTCCAACTCTCCCAGCAGGTACGCCAGCCGAGGAACGGGCCGATCCCCGACGAGATTCCGGACCGCTTCATATCCCTCCCACCCGACATCCCGAAGCACGACACGAGACTCGCCAATCGGCCCATCCAACGTAGGTTCGACCCGTGATTCGGCCAAAGGCTTCGGGGGAGATTGCGTTTCGACGGGCATCGCTCACACTCTCAAACAGGTTCAAGGGGCGGCCGAAGCAGTGGCGGGAACCGAGAGTGCCGGGGCGGTCAGGTCAAGCCTTCGCAGCGCGCCCGGACCAACCGGGATCAACACGTCGTCGCCGATGACCAGGGGTGGGCCCGACGGCCGCACGTCCAGATCTTGCGGGGCGGCCAGCGGCTTGCCGTCGGCCACGGCCAGCCGGTGCAGCTTGCCGTCGCGGTCCAGCACCAGGGCCGAGTCCCCGTGCAGGATCGGCGGGCCGGCCGGCGGGCTGGTCCCCAGGTCCGACTCCCAGAGCTTCTGGCCATCGGGATCGAACGCCAGCACCTGCCCCGCGGCGTCTCCCACGAACAGCTTTCCCCCGGCTACCAGCGGACCCATCACCAGCGGGGCCACCAGCGGAGTTTGACTGACCGGCGAAAGGTCTCGGGCCGACCGGAAGTGGAGCTTCTGGTCCGCGCCGGCGATCAAGGCCACCTCCCCCGCCACCGCTGGGTCGGACGTCACCGGGCCACCAATCCCCACCTCGTCGGCGGCGACCAGCCTCGGACCAGTCCCCTCGGCCCCCGACTCCTGTCGAGAAACCCTCCGCAGCTTGCCCGAGTCATCGGCCAGCAACACCGTGCCATCAGGCAACGCGGCCGGGGTCTTCCAGCGGGTCGGCCGGGCCTGGTCGAACACCGCCAGGAATGGCTCGGCCTTGGGAGCGCCGGTCCTTGGGTCGACCAGGAACACCCGCCCCCCCGTCGCTGGCAGCAACAGGTCCTGGCCCAGAGGGAACGGCGCCGCCGCCAACGGGGCGGGAAGGTCCACGCGACGGAACTCGCCACTGGCCCCCTCGCGGACCAGCAAGTAAGACGCCTCACCCCCCGGCACGAGGATATCCAGGCCGCCCAGTTCCAGGCGTCTCAACGGTCCCGAGGGCAGCGTGAACACCCCGGGCTTGGGTAATGGCTCCTCGACGAACCCGCCTTGCGTCAGGCGTTCCTTTGGCAGGGAGATTGCCGCCCCGGTTCCCGCCAGCGCCGCCAGGCTCCGACCATCCCCCGAGGGGATCGGCTCCGATGGCCAGGGAACCCCCAGTACCGTGCGCCAGGCCACCTTGCCGCTATTCGGGTCGACACCCCAAAGGGCCACGCCCGGCCCCTCGGAGTATTGATGTGTCAAAACCGCCAGCTTGTCCCCCGGCTGGATCGGTGCCAGGGCCGGCCCCGCCTCGCGTAGGGTCCATGCCGCCCGCATCTCTCCCCGCTCAATGTCGAGGTTGTACCGGGCCGAAAGCCCCGAGGACAGCCACAACTCCCGATCGCTCTTGACATATCCGAACGCCGGCCCGGTGGACGCCGCCTCCGACGCCTGCCTCGCGATCAACTTCACCGGAGCGGCCTGGTCGGGCGGACCCAGGGCATACGCCGCGACCCCCGACCGATCCCCCGTCGCCCACATCACCGCTTGAGACGCCGCCGGGGTGTCCCAGATCCAACCGGGCAAGGTGATCTGCTGCAACGGGCGGGGCTTCTTCCCCCCCTCCTCTAGCACCAGGACGTTCCATCGGCATTCGTCCTTGGCGTGATTCTCGGGGACGACCAGGAATCGACCCACCCTCGCCGGCCCACAAGGCACCGAGTCCGCGTTGTGCCCCAGGTACGCCACCTCGACGCACTCGTGAGTCTCTCTCGACACGACATACAAAACCGCCGACTCTCCCACCACATAGTAGTAGAGGCCGTTCTCATCCGTCGCCGGAGTCACCCCCAGCGGTCTGCCCAGCGCGATCGACCCTTTCATCGCCCCGTCGGCCAGGTTGACCAGGATCAGCCGGCCCGAGTGGGTGGGTATCGCCAGTTCCAACCCCGCCACCAGCGGCGCGGAGGTAATCCGCTCCCCCAGCGCCAACCTCCAGAGCACCCGTCCCGACCGCCCATCCAACCTCAGCAACTCCAGATGGTTGGCATCAAAGGCTAGCGCCGAGGGCTCCTCGCCACGCACCGCCAACGGCGGGAACGGCGACGACAGCCCCACGGGAACTTGCCAGAGCGGCTTGCCCCCGCCGGCATCCAGTCCCACGGCCATCCCCTGAGCCAGGGCATACACCACCGACGAGGGCTTCCCCCCCGCCACCGCCGCATCCGGTGTCAGCCGAAGCGCTAATGAGGTCGGCGGGCCCAGCGGCTCGGCCCGGCCCCCCACTTCGGCCGGATGCCCCTGCCCGTCGTATTTGGCCAGTATCTTCAACAGGTCATTCGCGGCCGTCAACTTCTGGACGACCAGCTTGTCCTTGCCGAGGTCGGGATATTTCAAGATCAACCGGTCACGAGCCGCGTAGATCCCCGCCGGGTCCTTGGCCGCCTGGGCCTTGTCCATCGCGGCGAGGTCGGCCGTCCGCGTCTGGGCCTTCTCCACCGCGGCCCGGGCCACCGAAAGCTTTTCGGGATAGTGCGACCGACCTTGCAAGTCCTTGGCAGGTTTGCCGGCGATCCTCGTATGCAGCTTCCCAGCGGCCTCGGCCTCGGCCAAAACCTTCGGGTCGGTCGATGTCTTGGCCCGGTCGGCCAACCCCTCCGCCGCTTTCAACACGAGTTCGGCCAGATACGCTGCCTCGTCCCGATACTCGGGCAAACGGCCGACGGTGCTGACCATCGTCTCGGCCTCGGAGACCGTGTTCGACCAGTTCGGTTGCGCCCCCGTGCCAAACTGACGAACCTTGGCCGAGGCCTGAAACACCTTGACCTTGTTGACCCGAGGGTCTTCGGGGTTCCCCTTCAGGAACGCGTCGAAGTCGGTGATCGCATTGCGATAGTCGGCGTTCTCGTACGACTCCATGCCCGCGGTGTACTGCCCTTCCACCTGGGCCCGGTGAATGACTCGATACAACACAAAGCTGAGGCTCAGGGTCACGACCAGTAAGCCGCTCAGCAGCACCACCAGAGGCGAAACCAACCGTTCCTGCCCGGGTCGCTGGTCACCGGCCAGCAGTTCCTTGAAGAAGGCGTCAAACCGGGCTTTCAAGCCGCGGTTGGCGAACGCGGTGCCGGCCGGACTGGTGGCTGCGGCTGTCGGCGGCTCCTCGGGCAGCATCCGCGCGCCGACGACCCCACCCGTTCCCGCCATCGCCGGGGCCGCGCCGACGGGCTCGGCCGTCGTCGGCACGGCGGGGGGGTCGTCCGACTGTGTCAGGTAGATGATGCAAGGGCCAATCCGAACCTCGTCCCCCTGCCTCACCGAGGCCGACGCCGCCTTCCGGCCGTTGACCTCGACGTACTTCGACTCCGGAGCCGCGTCAACCTTGTACCGCGTCTCCTTCCAGCGGAACCGGCCGTGAACCGGCAGAACCCCCTCGCCGTGCAAGACGATGTCGCACGACGCATCGTTGCCAAAGATGACGGGGCGGTCGGGCGTGATCGGAACATAGCTGACCCGGCCCCGGCCATCGTGGACTTCGAGCATCCCCATGCGACGTGGCCACCTCGGTTTGTGGTGTGTTGCACCGCGATGCGAAGGACCAGCCCCGGCCCCGCCGCCCTGTCGGCAACCCTAGATTAGCCGACCCGTCCCCGCCATTCCACCTACGCCCCGGTTAGCGCAGGGCTTCCTGCGAGAGCACCTTGAAGCCAAACTTCCCCCCACCGGCCGGCACCACCGCGAACTTCGTCGACCGAATCTCAATCGGTTGGCGCCCTTTGTACCGCACCTCCAGCTGCGCCAACTTGTCCTCCACGTCCTTGGGGTAAAACTGAAAAACCGGGGCCTCGCCGACGTTGATCCCCGCCTTGCGCAACAACTCCACGTCGTTGCCCTTGCGCGATCCCCCCTGCCACATGAAGAACAGCCGAGACTCGCTGGAAGACGGAACCACCCGCTTGTTCGACGAGGTTGAGAAGTTCGAGGCGATTTGCAGGATGTTTCCGGCGGTCGTCCCCAGTTCGACCCTCAGGAAGTCCAGTTGCCGGGCATACTCGTCGATCGTCTGGCCAGCCGGATAGATCACCGACCACCGATCCTCCCGGCGGACGCCTCCGTCTCCGGTACCGGTTCCCGAGCCGAATCCCGAGCCCTTGCCCAGTTTCGAGGCTCGTTTGCCCGTGGCGACCTTGCTGCCCATCGTCGGCACGTCGAAGTCCATCTCCTCCATCGCGTCGGCGCTATCGGCGGCCACCTCGTCAATGGTCATGTCGGGGGTCTCCATCACCACCGGCTCCTCGAACTCCGGGGCATCGGGCTCGGCATTGGACGCCTGGTCGGCGGTATCGGCCCCCATGTCCACGGCCTCGCTGCCACCCATCGAGCCGTCACCCCCCGCCTCGCCGCCGACCACCTCGACGATCTCCAGGGGCGCCGCCTCGCGAGAGGCGTACGCCTGCTGAGTAATCCAGATCAAGGACAGCCAGCCGAAGACCAGCGCCGCCCCTCCCACTGAGGCATACAATGCCGAGGTCACTCTGTCATAGAGCGACTCCCCGCGCACCCGGGGCTCGGCCCACGACGGAGTGACCTCCGGAGCGGGCGGGGCCTGGGCGGCGGTGGTGGCGGCAACGCTCATCGAAATCGTCCTCCCTCGGCCAAACCTGGTTCAGCGAGTCGCCGAAGCCGACGACGAGGCCGGCGCTGGGGCGGCTGGAGCCGCGGCGGCCGGCCCGTTTTCCACGGCGGCGGCCTGGTCGGCCGGGCGAATCGCGTTGTACCACTCTCGCCACTTCGCCATCGCCACTTTTATCTGATCCGGGGTCGCCCCCACCGCAGGACCGGGCGAATCCACCCGACGAAACAACAACTGGAGTCCATTCCGGGCCTCGACCATCACCTCGGGGTCCGAGTCCCCCAACACCTGGATCAACGACGGCACCACATCCAGGTCCCCCGTCCTCGCCAGGGCCCATGCGGCCACCCTGCGGAGCCCCTGGTCCTTGTCTCCCAACATCTTGCGGAACCGATCCTTCAGCGGCTTGAGTACCCGAGCCCCGCCCTTCTCGTACTCGTTGAGCAGCCCAGCCAGCGCCGCGTCGGCATCTTCGGCCTTGGGGTCTTCCAGCACCTTGAGCATCCCATCCACGGCACCGTTCATCGGCCGGACCACGATCCGTCCCCCGGCCACCGTCAAATCCGCCAGGTTCTTGGGCAGTCCTCGACCACCCAGCAAGGTTCCGGCCGCCAGCTTGGCCTGTATTTTCTTGACCGTCAGCGCATTGGCCCGGATCAGGAACAAAATTGCCCACGAGGTATTCGGAACCTGGCCATATTTCGAGTTCCAGCTACCGTCCGCCCCCTGATTCGACTCGACGAACTTCCTCCCCTCCTCGAACCAATCATGACTCCCCAGCTTCTTCAAACCCGATAACGCCCCGACCCGCTCGATCCCATAAAGGCCATAATACGGGGTTTCGCCCATCGTGTGGTTGGCCGTCGCGCTGAAGTGGCTGGCCATCCACGAGTTAGCCTTGGTCACGGCCGAGTCGATCGCCCCGGGAGTGACCGTCGCCAGGTACTTGCGTGTCTCGGTCTCGATTGGCGTCAACAACGGGTTGACGATCACCGCCGTTGTCCGGAAGTACGGCACGAGTTCGCTCCGGCAGATCAGTAATCCGCCGGCCGCCGCGCTTGTCATCGAAAGCGTCGGCCCCCCCTGGTGCATCGGAGTTTCGGGCCGATACACGTGCGACCCATCCCCCTGCTGCGATGAGATGAGCCAACGCGCACACTTATCCCAGACCGCCGGAGAGATTACCGCCTCCCCCTGCTCAACGGCCTCCCAGAGCCCCAGCAGCGAATACTGAGTGACCGAGGTATCCCCCAATTCCGACCGACTCGGGTAGTCGAAGCAACCGTTGGAGCTTTGCCGGTTGGCGATATAGGTCGCCACGAACTGGAGTTGCGACTTGTAAGCCTTGGGGTCGATGTTTGCCAGCGCCATCGCCGTGCAACTGGCCTCGTACAGGTCCTGGTCGGAGGCTCCCCCCGGAGAATACCCATCGCTGGTGAACCGCGCCAGAAGCGCCTTGAGGCAGACCGCCAATCTTGCGTCGCTGGCCGGCCTGCCGCACTTGGTCATCGCCAGCGCGGCCAGGGCCTGTTCGCCAACGGAGCCCCCCGACTGCCCCTCCAGGTAAGCCAGCCCCTTGCGAACCGCGGGAGTCTCGGCCCCCGGCGGTACTCCCGATCCACGGGCGTCCAAGCCCAGGGCGACCAACCCCAGCGCCGCCCATCCGACGAATCGCATCATCATCAAACGCCTCCGCCGGTCTCATCCAGGACGACCTAAGTACCTATTCTAAGCCCTCCACCGAGGGCCCGTCCAAGGGGTGCCTGCTTCACTCGCCCGAAGACCCGCGAACCTGACGATGGACCGACCCGCCCAGCCGCCGGCAAACGTCCTCCACCCGGGGGATGAGACGGCCGTCGGGGCAGCCGATCGCCAGCAACATCCCCTGCCCTCCCTCGATCCGCTCCGAGGGCGTCACTCCGATCCGTTCCCCTGGAACTCCCAGGCCAATGAGCCATTGAATGGCGGAATTCCCCATCGCCGCATCGGGGAAAAACGCGAACAGGCTGGCGTGGTTCGACCCCACCTCGAACGCTCCAGGGCGGAGTTGCGGAAGTTCCATCGGCTCGCTCGATTCTGATAAAAGTTCACGCTCGATACCCTTCAGGGAGCCGCGGTGGAAGTATGGTCGTGGACAATCCGCCACCCCTCGGGGAACTTGCGCAGGACCAGGGTGAATTGCCCGGTTGGGGCTTTGCCGTCGGGCATCATCAGGCGAAAGCGGCCTCGGGCGAAAGCAGCCTCCCGGCCCAAGGGTTCGATCTCCAGTCCCTCGAAGGCCAACCGGCCCATCGCCTTGCCTCCGTCTCGATACCGTTTGCGATACCGCTCGCGAACTCCATCAAGCCCCTCGGCCTTGGTGTCATTGGACTGAAAGACCAGTTTAGGCGAGTTCCAGTAAGCCCCCAGGAAGGCGTCCAGATCCTCCTTGTTCCAGTCCTCCACCTGACGGTCCAAAAGCTGTTGAATCTCGACCACCTCGGCCTGATCATCCCCCGGGGGTGCCAGGGCGACCAGGGACCAGGCCAGGACCAACAGCGGCGCGGCAAGCGGCATCGTCGGCGAACTCCTTCCTCGGTGGCGATCGGCGCTCGGTCTTTGCTACGATCGCTCGGGATCCGCCCCACACGCAAGGAGTGCCTGCCCGATGATCGTCCTCGCCTGGCTGGCCCTGGCCCTAACACCAGCCCCAAAATCGGCAGGCCACGCACCCGCCGGACTGGGGAACTTCGCAAAGCAGGGCCGCCTGGAGGCTCCGGACCTCAAGGAGGCCTCGGGGATCGTCGCCAGCCGCCGGCACCCCGGCATTTTCTGGGTTCACAACGATTCGGGCAACCCCCCCGCTCTCTTCGCCGTCCACCGGGACGGTTCCCTTGTTCGAGAATTCGCCGTCGCCGCTCCCAATATCGACTGGGAAGATATCGCTCTCGACGACCAGGGGCGCCTCTACCTTGGCGATATCGGCAACAATAAAACCGTTCTTCCCGTCCGGGTGATCCACCGCCTCGACGAGCCCAACCCCGCCTCCCCCGACACCGCTCCCCTCCGCGTCAAAGCCAGTTTCCACTATGATTTCCTCCCCGGCCGCACCCCCTTCGACGCGGAATCCCTAGTCATCGACAACGACCGCGCCCTCCTGATCGCCAAGAACCGGGACGGCCGACCCGCCGAACTCTTCGCTCTGCCGCTGAACGTCCCAGCCCCCCTGTTCCGCCCGATTCACCCCAAATTGCTCGGGACTCTCCCCGGCTTCAACGAACCCGCCACCGGCGCCGACCTCTCCGCCGACGGCTCCCGACTGGCCGTCTGCGGGACCCGCGACGCCCGCGTCTACCAACGAGCCGGCGACGCCTGGAAACTCCTGGGAGAGACCCACTTTCCGGCCAAGCAGGTGGAGGGAATCGCCTGGGACGGTCCAAATCTGATTTTGGTCGACGAGTCGCGAGACGTCTTCGGGATCAACCCCACAACCCCACACGCCCCATGACGTCGACCGACGTGGTGATCGCCGGGGGCGGAGTCATCGGCCTGTCGATCGCCTACGCCCTGGCCCGAGAAGGGTTGACCCCCACGGTCCTGGACCGCGGCCCCCTGGGACGAGCCGCCTCATGGGCCGGCGCCGGAATCCTCGCTCCGACATCGACCCGACCCCCCACCGATCCCTGGGGCGCTCTGCGTGCCCGATCCTCGGAACTTTATCCGCTTTGGTCGGCGGCTCTGCTCTCCGAGACGGGCATCGACAATGGCTACCGAGTCTGCGGCGGCATCGACATCGCCCGAACCCCTGCCGAGGACAACACCCTTCGAGCCGCCGCCGGCCGCTGGAGACGCGAGGGAATCACCTTCGAGCGTCTGGCCCCCCCCGACATCCGCCGAGTCGAGCCGGCCCTCGCCCCCGACCTCAACCTCGCCGACGCCTACTTCCTGCCCGACCGCGCGCAAGTCCGCAACCCCCGTCACGTCCGGGCGCTGATCCAGGCGATCGAGGGTCATCGTGGAAACCTCCGGCCCGGGGTCGCGGCCACCGGCTTCCGAGTCGTCAACGGCCGCGTCCAGGCCGTCGAGACCTCCGAAGGTTGCATCGCCTGCGACGCCGCGGTGGTCGCCGCCGGCCCCTGGTCCGAAACCTTGCTCGCCACCGCCGGTGTCCCTTTGCCCACCCCACCCATCAAGGGCCAGCTCGTCCTCCTGGAATCCCCCCGCCCTCTGCTCAAACGGATCGTCGAGTACGGCAAAAGTTACCTCGTCCCCCGAGACGACGGCCGAATTCTCCTTGGCGCGACCGAGGAAGCCGCCGGCTTCGACGACCAACCCCGCGACTCCGACGCCCAGGCCTTACTGACCGAGGCCCTCACCCTCTGCCCCATCCTGGCCGAGGCCGAGGTCGTCCGCACCTGGGCCGGCCTGAGACCCGGAAGCGCCGATGGCCGTCCCTACCTTGGCCCCGCCCCCAATCTCCCCAACCTCTTCATCGCCACCGGCCACCGACGCGCCGGCCTCCAACTCTCCCCCTCCACGGCCGAACTCCTCGCCGACCTCATCCTCGGCAGGCCGCCCCGGTTCGACTGGCAGCCCTTCCGCCCCGACCGCCCCCCCCTACCCTCCGCCGACGACCCCGCGTTTCGTTCTTGAACTTGTCTCACCGTCTCAACGACACAACTTTTGCGGTGCATGATGCTTGCGATACTCGCGAGGCGTCATCCCCATCAGCCTGTGAAACTGCCGCGAAAAGTAGTTGCCGTCGCTGAACCCGACCCGGAAGGCCACGTCGGTGATGCTGGCGTCGCCATGCCTCAGCAAGTCGGCGGCCTTGTTGATGCGAAGTTGGACCAGGTAAGCGATTGGCGAACTACCCATCGCCGCTTGAAACGCCCGTGCGAAACTCCGCTCCGACATGTGGGCGATCGTCGCCAGATCTTCCAGCCGGATCGTCTCGGCAAACCGTGCCTCCAGGTGAGAGATCGCCTCGGCAATTCGCAAGATCGCATGGGTGTCCGTCCCTTTAGTGCCGACATAGCTTCGGGCAAGGGTTCCAATCAGCCTCATGAACTGGGCCAGGGCCAGGAATTCGAAGCCAGCGGCCCGCCCCGCCAATTCCGTCTCCAAATCCTCGATGCACCCCACCAACGTCCCCAACTCTCGTGCGTCCAACCGCAACCGACTCCGGAATTGATGGCGCTTACGCCACGCCGGCTCAAGGGTAAACAGGGCATGATAACCGGCAACCGACGGCAGGTCCTGCAAGTCCATCCTCAGCCGGGCCGGATCGTAGAGAATATTGATCAAGGAAAGTCGACGCATCTCCTGGTAATCGTGAGGCCGCTCCCCTCCAATCACGAATACGTCCCCGGCCGCCAAGGTCCAAGAATCCTGGCCAATCACATGCCGCGCCGTCCCTCCCGTCACGACCACGATTTCCGTGAAGTCATGGCAATGCAGCCCAAACGGTTCCTGAGGATCACGCCGCAGCACGGCGATGGGATACCCGTCAGCGTGGAACCACTCCTCCTGACGCAGAGTTCTCACCATGATCAGGCCCCACGAGAAATTTGGCGAGATCGTCCGATCAAGCATATTCGAGTCTCGGATTTTTCTCCGACATCGCCCTTCACAACTCGATGTGCCGTGTCATGTTCGGAACTCGCGACTCGACTCTCTGGAATTCGTCGAGGGTGGAGGAAGTCGAAGTCTCCACCCTCGGCGGCCTGATGCGAAGGATTGTTGCAAACGTGGGGTGCATTTTGGGACTTTCTCCCGTCGACCCTTAAAACGGCAAATTGGCGAAATGATCCTAAAATTTGGCAGTATAATTATGGTTCGCCCCCCTTGGAAAGACGAAGCTTCACGAACACTTCTGCGAAAGCCGCGTGAAGACGCCCCCGCTCCGGTGGGAGGCGTATGCGTCGCTTCCCATTGTTAGTTCCCAGGCCATATTGCACTTTCTTTCCCAGGAGATCCGTCCTATGACTGGACGAGCTCGTCGCGCATTCACCCTGATCGAGTTGTTGGTGGTCATCGCCATCATCGGAGTGCTGATCGGCCTGCTGCTCCCCGCCGTCCAAGCCGCCCGCGAGGCGGCCCGCCGCGCCCAGTGCGTCAACAATCTCAAGCAAATCGGCCTGTCCATGCACAACTACCACGACACCACCAGCTCGCTGCCTTGGGGATTCGGCTGGTTTGGCACCGGATCCTGGGGGTTGCAGTCCTCCGCGCAGGTCTACCTGTTGCCCTACATGGAGCAGGGCACCTTGTACAACAACATCAACTTCATCCAAAACGCCAATGGCGACAACTTCCAGCCTGGCGGCTTCACCAATTCCACGGTGACTCGCTCAGTCATCAACGCCTTCCTTTGCCCCTCGGACCTGAATCGCCTGACCTTTGCCGACGCGCCCTGTAACTATGTCAGCGACGCCGGCGCGACCAACAACGCCATGTACTATGAGGCCAGCAACGCCCCGGACGCGTTCACGGGCTGGAGCACCTTCTTGGGCCGTTACCAGAAGGCCACGGGCTTTCGCGACATCACCGACGGCCTGAGCCAGTCGATCGGGTTCTCCGAGGTTGTCAAGGGGATCGGTCAGGCGATGGCCTACGACAACCTGACACCCAGTTCGGCCGTGTACCTGGTCTCGACGACTCAGACCATTAATCCCTCAGGCGACTATGCATTGTGCAAGGGCGTGACGCCCTCCCCCACCGCGCCCCTGGGAACCCGTCACCAACCCCTGGGTAGCTTCTGGTTCAGCGGTTGGAACCTGAACGCCCGGATCGCCTTCGTGATGCCGCCGAACTCCGTAAACTGCGACATCGAAGGCAGCAACGGCGGCGGTGCCACCACTGGCCCGTCCAGTCGCCACCCCGGCGGAGTCAATGTGCTCTTCTGCGATGGCTCGGTCCGCTACATCAAGAACAGCATCGGCCTTCCTACCTACTGGGCCCTCAGCACCATCCACAATGGCGAGGTTGTCTCCCAGAGCGATTATTGATCCGCGAGCCGCGGGCCGGGGACCCCGGCCCGCGGCACCTACTGCCTTAGCGGCCACTAGGGCTTGTAGGGATAGCACAACTCCAATGGTGACATCCCCTCCTTGACATCCACGGGGATCTGCTCGGCCATGATGTCCATCTCCGGATCGAACTGTGGCACGTCGACGACCCGCACGAGGTTCCCCCCCCCAAGCAAGGCCTCAATCTTGTAGGTACGGTCCTTGCCGAGGTCGGCGAGGCACGCCGGCGCCATCCGCCGTTCGACGTTCGCCCCGTCGAAGGCCACCTTCCCTCCGGTCACCAGCTTGCCGTTGCCCTTGACCGTCACGGTCACCTTGGTCTTGTCCATCGTGCGGGCCGGCCCGCCGTGCTCCCATCACAATCGGCTCCGCCCCCCAAGGCCCCCGCCAGCAACCAACCAGATCCGCTTCGAAGTCATCCCACGCTCGATCTCCTCCATATCTGTTCAGAAACATCCCCGACGTGCGAGAACTTCACTTCTCACCACGACCATCCCCACGGGCCTTCTCAAGGACGAAATCCCGACCTTAGTCGAATCGAAATCGAGTCGAACAACTCTCCCGCAAATTCGATTGCACCCGCAATTTCCGGCCTTGGCGATTCTCGTACAAGATCTTCCGTGTCAACTCCGCTGCAAACGCCCATCCGGCTCGACCCGGCCCCTAGACCCACGCGATGCCGTTTGACCGAATCATCCGAGTTCCCCCCATGCCGGCAATGCCCTGCCGGCCCGGACGATGGCCTAAGAGGCCGGCCTCAGTCACATCATCGCTGGTGCACCCGCCCCGAATCTTCCTGTCCGGCAAGGTCATCCGCCCGTCCCGTCGACGGCCTCCGACCCGCCGCCCCCAGCCTTGTGGCTACGCGGCCCTTACGGGCGTATTCCTCTGCACCCTCTCTGCACTGATCGGCCGCTCGGGTGCCGCTAGGTAGGCCCCCCCAGCCGGCCGTGGTGCTGACCTCCAGCACCCTCTTCCTGATCCGCGTCACCCCACGACTGACCGCCGCCACCGGCGACGTGGCCCTCAGCTACCTCGTCTTCTGGGTCCCGGGCTTCTTTGGCATCGCCGTCCCAGTGTCCCGCGGCGGTGGCACCCGCGCCATCGGCTTCGGCGTCTTCGTCGTCGGCCTGGCCACCTCCAAATTGCTGCTCGACCTCGAGTCGATCACCCTGGAAGAGCGATCCGGCGTCCCCCCCGCTACCTGGAGGAGCACGACGTTTCGGCCTAGTCGTTTACGTCGTTACCGTGGGATATACGTACGGGACGGGGTCGTGCAATCCTGCTGGGTCGCGAGACGCGACGAACTAAGTCAAATGAACTACCCTTCGCGTGACGGCCTACCTGGCCTTCGGGCTCGGGCGTCGTCTCCGCCGGCTGGCCACTCGACTACCACCGGCCGCAGCCCGAAGGCCATGACGATCCGGTCGGCGGTAGCCGGGCTCAGTCCCCGGCCCGGCGTCACAGCCAGAAACCTCCCCAAGTGATTGGGGGGAATCAAGGAAAAGCCGCCGGATGAACTCGTAGGTTTCGCCTTGGGACCGATTCCGCGTGGTCGGCCGTGACGCATGCGGTATACTTACACCAACCCCAGGCCGGGCCCGTTCCCGGTGTCGGTCGTCCCCCGCGTGATTTAGGACCTTGCCGCACACCTAGGCGGCAGCGACCCGGCAAGTCTTACGGTCGTCTGTCCGGTTGTTACGCACCCGACCCGATCCCGCTCGGCGTCCTAACCGTCCGGCGGGATCGGGCTGGATTTCTCCGCCCCGCGTCGACGCCCCAAGGAGGGGACTGCCTTGGACCCCCCAACGGACTCGGGCGTTTCGCCCCGTCGCCGATGGGGACTATTGGCACTGACGCTGTCGCTCCTGCCGGCGCTGGCCGCAGTGGGCTCGGTCCGTTGGTTCGCGACCCAGGACGGCCCCGCCCACCTCTACAACGCACGTATCCTGGCCGACTCCTCTCGCCCCAACTCCCCGTTGACCCACGTCTTCCAGGTCCGCTGGCAATTCC
>CBDAVP010000006.1:0-63859 GCA_965201075.1 Isosphaeraceae bacterium
TGGCTGGCGCTGGTGGCCGTGCTGGTCGGCGGCGGGGGCCGTCGTTGGCTCCAGGGCCGTCGGGCGCGGCGGGCCGTGGCGCGATTGGCCGAACCGTATGTGACGCCCGAGGAGATTCTGGCGGCGGCCGACCACGGCCGAGGCGGTCTCTTCGACCTGTTCGGCTTGCTGGTGACCTCCCCGGTCCCCGCGAACCGGGACGCCGCCGGCCGCGCCCTGGCCCGGCTCTGGAAGCGCGATGAGTTAATCGCCGAGGAGGAAAGGGCCATCGTCACGCGAGGCTTCTCGGCCCATTGGCGAGCCCGCCGCAAGTACCCGAGGGGCCTGCGAGGGCCGATTCCCATCTCGGCGACCTTCGGCATTCCGTTCCTCCGAGATGACGACGGGGGTGTCGCCCCAGGGAACCTGGAATGGTCGCACCGGGTCGCCGGGTCGGAACGGGCCAGCCTGGAAACTCCCAGCGACTGGCGACCCGGCCCGGGGGTTCTGGCATTCGACCTCGACCCGAGGGATTTCGCCGCCCAAGGGCCGCATCGGCTGGTCCTGGAGGCGAAGGCCCGCCCGCTGGGTCTCACGAGTTCCTGGGAAGCGGCGCCACCGCACGTCCCGTTCACCTTCGAGTTCGACCCGCACCTCGCCGTCGAGGCCCTGCTCGGTCAGGCCGACGACGCCCGAGCCGCCACGTTCGCCCGGTCGGTCCGGCTGGAAATGGGAAAACCGGGCGACGAGGGGCCGACCTTTCTGCCGGTCGATGAACGCTTCGCCCTGCGAGACCCGCCCCGAATCGTCGTGAGCGTCCCGTTGCCCGGGGACCTGGCTCACTCATTGGCCGTCGAGTTCGAGGGGGTGGCCGGACGATTTCCCGCCGGTGCGATCGTGGTCACTGGGCCGGAGCGGGCCGAGGAGATACGCCCCTTCGCGATCGGCCCGATCCAACCCCCCGACGGTTCTGGGTTGGAACACGCTGGAGACGCGCGAATGCGGGCGATCCTGACCCCGGACCCTCACCTCGGCTGGGCCGACCCGGAGGTCCGGTCGATCTGGCCGGGACCGATCGTCACCGAGTGGGTCGCCGTGAGGGTCGTCCGCCGCTGAGGCCCAGACGTCACCGTGGCGCATCGCTTGCACGCGTATTGCCTGAATCGTTCGTGACGTCCCTGGTCGTCGATCGCAAGGGGTTTGCCATGAGTTGTTCGCATGAAGCCGCGCTCCAACCCGTTCCCGCCAAGGCCGAGGGGTGCCAGGAGTGCCTCAAGGCGGGGACCGAGTGGGTCCACCTGCGTCTCTGCCTGTCTTGCGGGCATGTTGGCTGCTGCGACTCGTCGCCGGGTCAACATGCCACGGGGCATTTCCACGGCGAGGGGCATCCCGTGATGGCCTCGTTCGAGCCGGGCGAGCGCTGGTTGTGGTGCTATGTCGATGAGGCGATGATGGACGTTCCCGAACGGTTCGAGTCGGTCTTGCGGTAAATATCAGGAAACCTTGGCGACCAGCAGGGTCCGGTCGTCGGCGGCGGGCAGGCCGGCGGTGAATTCGTCGACGGCCTCGATGACCGCGTGGAGGAGGTCGGTGGCGTCGAGGGTGCAGCGGGTCAGAACCCGGTCGAGCCGCTCCGTGCCGAAGGGGGAGCCGTCGGGCCCTTCGGCCTCGGTGATCCCGTCGGTATAGAACAGGAGCTGATCGCCGGGCTGAAGTTCCTGGGTGTGCTCTTCGTAGGTCACGTTGCCGTCAATGCCCAGGGGCAGGCTGCTGACGCCATCCAGGGCGAAGGTCTCGCCGGTGGAGCAGCGCATCAGGCGGGGCGGGTTGTGGCCGGCGCAGGCGTAGCGGAGGCGAGGGCCCTTGGGGTCGTAAATGCCGTAGAACGCCGTGACGAACGTCTCGCCGTCGGCGGTGTAGCGCTCGGAGAGGTGCTGGTTCAGGTGGGTGAGCAACCGTCCGGGGGGCTCGGGGTCGCCGGGATGGGCGTGGGCGATGCTGTGGGTGATGGCCATCAGGACGGCGGCGGGAACACCGTGACCGCTGACGTCGGCCATCAAGATTCCGCAACGTCCGCAGGGCATCGGGAAGGCGTCGTAGTAGTCGCCGCCGGCCCATCGGGAGGTCTGGTAGTGCGCCGCCAGGTCCAGGGTAGGCAGCTTCGGCAAGTGCCTTGGGCAGCAGCGAGCCCGCTGGATGTCGGCGACCAGCTTCAGTTCCTTGTCGACGGTGGCGTAGGCGGCCTGCAACTGCTGGGACAGGACAAGGTTCTGGGTCGCCCGGCCAAACAGGGTGCTGATCCAGACCCACTCGGGGAAGCGGTCCTTGTCGAACGCGGCCGGCTCGGCCCGCATCGAAAGCACCATGTTCAGGCCGACGCCCCGGTCGTAGTGGGGGACGGCCATGAGCGACCGCATCCCCCGCAGGTACTCAGCGCCGGGGTCGTCGGGCGCCAGCAGGGGTTCGATATCGTCGATCAAGCGGGGGCCGTCGCCGTAGATCAACTCGCCGAGCAGTCCGCCCCTGAGCAGCGGTAAACGGTCTCGCTCCTTCCAGGGGTCGACCTCGCGGTCCCAGAGACTGGAGCGGGTGATGCGGTAATAGGGGGGTTCTAGGTCGCGGCGGCTGAGGGACAGGTAGCGGTCGGCCGGCATCAGTTGGCGGAGGCGTGAAACGTAGGCGCGGACCATCGCCTGGGGGTCGGTCTGCAAACTCATGTCGCGCATCGTTTCGTCGATGATCGCCAAGGTCTCGCGCCAGTCGCCCGTTACGCCATCGAAGATCCCTCGGTGCTCGCTCATGGAAGGAGGCCCAGTCAGTGGGGTCGAGGCTCAATCTCGCCAGAATACCCGCCCGTCGCGGCGTGGCCCA
The DNA here is from genome assembly GCA_965201075.1 of Isosphaeraceae bacterium. Lineage (GTDB taxonomy): Bacteria > Planctomycetota > Planctomycetia > Isosphaerales > Isosphaeraceae > CBDAVP01. The sequence goes on from CBDAVP010000006.1 coordinate 2,851, forward strand.
CCCCCGACGGGCGGCGCCTCGTGCCAGGTCGTGGGAAATCGGACGAAGTGGGTCATGTCGTGGCCGGTTCGACGCTACTGAATGGTAGGCCCCTTGCGAGGAGGGGTGACCTTTCAGACAGCCATGACCCTTCGCGAACCGGCTCCGAGCCGAGGGACAACCATGCGCACGCAAGGCACACTCGCCGCGATCCTGGGGGGCCTGACCCTCCTGGGCGGCATCACCCGCGCCCACGCCGACGAGGAAGGCGACCGCGACCGCGATCGCCCCCCAATGCACCGCCGAGACGGCGACGGCGATCGTGACCGTGAGCGAGGCCCCATGAGCCGCCGCGACAACGACCGCGACCGCGACGGGGACCGGGATCGCCCCCCCATGCACCGCCGGGACGATGTCCGTGACCGTGGGCCCAGGGCCGAGGGGCGCGACCGCGACCGCGACCGCGACGACCGCCGCGAGCGTCCCCGAGGGCCCGAACGCATGAGCCGCCACCGTGAGGAGGGCGGCCGGGACGGCGGGCCTCGCCACGAGGGGGACCGAGACCATCGACGTCCCGGCCCGAGGGTCGCGAAGGATACCATCGCGGCGGTCCCGAGGAAGCCCTGGTCCACCTGTTCCGCCGCTGGGTCCACGAGCACGCCCGCGAACTCGGCCTGCACGACGGCGACCATCACCGAGGCCCCCACGGCGAGGGCGGGCCCCCTCACCACTCCCGGGGTCGCGAGCATGACCGCGAACACGCCCAGGCCGACCACGGCCCACGCCATCACGACGGCGACCGTGACCGTGACCGTGACCACCGACGCGGTCGCGACTCCGAGCGCCCCCGCCACCAGGAGACCGACGGACCCACCCTCGGCCAGCCGTCGCTGTCCGAAACCCTGAGTCTCTGAACGTTTGAACCGAGCTTCCCTGCCCAGCCCGCGTGTCCGGATGAACCCCGGCGGCGCGCGGGCCGGTTCAGTCTTCGCCCAGGTGGGTCGTGGCGTTGAGGGTCTGGACACGGACGGTGTCCCCCTCGAAATCCAGGACGTTGATTCCGCCGTTCGACTGGCGAAGGGCGCGGGCCCGGTTGATCGGCACGCCGAGGTAGGCCGCCAGGCAGACGCGATTGACCACGTTGTGCGCCACCACCGCGATGCGCCCGCCGGGATGGGCCGCGGCCAGGGCGGCCAGCGCCGGAACCGCGCGTCGCTGGACGTCCAGGAACGATTCCCCTCCGGGATAGGGAACCTCGCCGGGGGCTGGCCAGGAACCGTGCGCAGGGGATGGGGTCGAGGGCGCGGGCCTCGTCCCAGGTCAGGCCCTCCCAGCGGCCGACATCGGCCTCGATCAGCGACGGGGCGACGATCAGGTCCAGCCCCTGAGGCTCGGCGATCCGACGGGCCGTCTCGCGGGCGCGGGCCAGGGGACTCGTGTAAACCGCCGCCAGCCGGACGTGGCTCAGGGCCTCGCCGGCGCGACGGGCCTGGTCGTTTCCGGCGTCGTCCAGGGACGGGTCGGAATGCCGCCCCTGGATGCGCGGGGGGTCCAGACGGTTCCAGGCGGTCGCGCCGTGACGCAGAAGATAGAGGCGGGTCATCGAGCGGGAGCCCCTGCCTTCGCCAGGGCGCGACGACCCCTCACCAGACGCCCGGCGACGGCCACGGCCTCGTTGAGGCTCGACGTCGTCGCCTTGCCCTTCCAGGCGATGTCATACGCGGTGCCGTGAGCGACGCTGGTGCGGACGATCGGCAGGCCGAGGGTGACGTTGACGGCGCGGTCGAAACCGATCGTTTTCAGGGCGACGTGCCCCTGGTCGTGGTACATCGCCACCACCGCGTCGAACTCGCCGCGCAAGGCCCGAGCGAAGAGCGTGTCGGCGGCGATCGGTCCCTCGACCCGAAATCCCTCGGCGCGGGCCCGTTCGACGGCGGGTCCGATGATGCGGATCTCCTCGTCGCCGAACAGGCCCCCCTCGCCAGCGTGAGGGTTGAGGCCCGCCACGGCGATCCGGGGGGCCACGCCGTTGGTCAAAGGACGCAATCCCTGGTCGGCCAGGACGATGGCCGCGACCACGGCGTCCTCGGTCAGCAGGTCGATGGCCCTACGCAGCGAGACGTGAAGCGTGGCGTGGACGACGCCCAGGCCCGCCTCGCCGGGGACCGAAGGGGGGCCGACGTAGAGCATCATCGCGTGGTCGGGGGCGCCGCAGCGCTCGGCCAGGATTTCGGTGTGGCCCGGGTGGGCGACCCCGGCGGCGTGCAGCCCTTCCTTGTTAATCGGGAGGGTCGTGACGGCATCGACCCGCCCGGCCAGGGCGAGGTCGATGGCCGTGTTGAGGAAATCGACCGCGGCGCGGCCGGCTCGGGCGTCGACGCGCGCCGGGGGGACCTCGGCGAGGTCGAGCGTCGCGCCCTCCAGGCAGGGAATGACTCCGCGAGCCGGTCGGGCTTCCTCGGGTCCACCGATCGTCTGGACTCGGGCCTCGGTCTTGACCAGGGCGATGGCCCGCTCCAGCACGGCACGACTGCCCACGACGAACGGCCGGGCCAGCGTTTGCACCCCGCCCTCATCCCAGGCCCGGGCCAGGATTTCGGGTCCCACCCCGGCCACGTCCCCCATCGTCAAGGCCACCAGGGGCCTCTCCTCCGCAGCGGGCACGTCCCCCTCCTTCCTTCGTTGGTTGGTTGGTTCCTTCGCCTTCGTGACAAAACCGATCAATGCGTCTCAATTCGCCTGGCCGGTCCCACGTCTCCAGGCCCAGGGGCCGAAGCGGCGGCGTCGGGATCGGGGGGCGGTTCGCCCCCAGCGCAACCCGCCGCCACCACCATCAAGGCCCCGGCCAGGACAAGCCATAGCCAGGGCCCGGAACGGGAACGGGGTGGCTTCCTGGGATCGAACATGGGAGCGGTTGCCTTTCCCTTTGGTCAACTTCCCGGACAGGTCTCAGGCATTGTACCGCAACCCGATCGCGACGGCGGCCCGGGACGCCCCGTCCGCGGTCAAACCCACCGATCCGGGACCGGCCCGTCGAGACCCGGCGGATCGCCCGTCCGATCCCCCGCCTCGGCGATGTCGAGGGCGGCACGGGTCTGGCGACGGTCCGGCAGGTACAGCGCCGCGCCGATGGCGGCTCCGGCATACTGGAGGAGGCGGAAGGCCATCATCGCCACGGCGCCTCCGGGGAACGCGACCAGGCGGAAGAGCTGGGCGGCGACCTCCTCGGTCAGTCCCAGGGCGGCCAGGGGCAGGGGGATCGCCGTGGAGAACAGGATCAAGGGGACCAGGACCGCGTGTTCGGCCAGGGTCGGCACGGCTGGGTAAAGGGCGTGTGCCGCCTCTCGAAAGGCCACGACGTTGAGGAAATGCGTGGCCAAAGCCAGCCCGATCGCGATCGCGAACAGTCCGGGCCGTCCCCGGTAGGCCGCGGCGGCGCTGGCGAGGTCGGCGCGACGGCGGCGCCCGGCGCTCGCTGGCCAGCGGGCGGTCCTGGCGGTCTCGGGTCCGGATGGCCAGCGTCAGCGCCAGGGCAAAGGCGCCCAGCAAGACCGTGGCGACGATGACCAAGCGGCGGGCGGCCGGGTCGAGGCGGGGCCACGCGGCCAGGCCAACCCCGGCGGCCAGGCCGAACAGCCCCAGCAGGCCCAGGATGCGGTCGACCACGATCGAGGCGACCGCCTGCGTCCGGTTCACGCCCAGGCGGAACAAAAGCGCCGCCTTGACCACGTCTCCGCCAATGGCGCCGGGGATCACCAGGTTGAACAGCAGCCCGATGAACCCCAGGCGCAGAGTGGCCGGCAGGCTGACGGCCAGGCCCAGGGCCCTCATCAGGGTCCACCAGCGGAAGAAGGCCAGCAGCAGGCCGGCGAGGTAGAACCCAAACGCGGCGGCGAAGCGGGAGGGGTCGGCGGGGCGGGCCAGGACCGCTCGCAGTTGACCCCGGTTCAGGTAGATCGCCAGGGCCAGCAGACCAAAGGCCAGAACCAGCCGGCCGGCGAGCGTCAGCGCCTCTCGGCGGCGGTCGCGGCCGGTCAAGGGGTGGTCCGGGCGCGCTGGCGCTCGACGAAGCGTCGGTAGTCGTCGGGGGTGTCGATGCCGACGCTGGACTCGTCGACGACCCCGACGGCGATCGTCGCGCCGGCTTCCAGCACCCGCAGTTGTTCGAGCTTCTCGGCCCCTTCCAGGGGCGAGGGGGGGAGGGTGGCCAGCTTCAGGAGGAAGTCGCGGCGGTAAGCATAAAGGCCCAGGTGCAGCAGGCCAAGAACGCCGTCGGCGGGGGGGCCGTCTCGGTGGTGGGGGATCGGGCCGCGGGAGAAGTACAGGGCGTGGCCGTGGGCGTCGCGGACGACCTTGACGCAGGAGGGGTCGGCGAAGGTGGCGGGGTCGCGGATCGGGGTGGCCAGGGTGGCCATCGGCAGGGTGGGGTCGTCCTCCAGCAGCGAGACGACCAGGTCGAGGGCCTCGGGGGAAATCTCCGGCTCGTCTCCTTGAAGGTTCACGACGATGGGCGAGTCGGGCATGGCGGCGGCGACCTCGGCGACCCGATCGGTGCCGCTGGGGTGGTCGGCTCGGGTCAGGACGGCCTCTCCCCCAAACGCGCGGACGGCCTGGAGGATTCGGTCGTCGTCGGTCGCCACGACGATGCGGTCGAGCCTTCGGGCGCGCTGGGCGGCCTCGACGACGTGCTGGATCAGGGGCTTGCCCGTGTCGGCCTTGAGGGGTTTGCCGGGCAGGCGGGTCGAAGCGAATCGGGCGGGGACCACCGCGAGAATGGGCATGATTGGAGGGACTCCTTTCCCGCGAGGGGCCGATACCCAGGGTACCGCGAGACGGCCCCCGCGACCGGCGACGCCGCCACCATAGCCGAGCCGGCCCCGACCGCCAAGGTGGGCCGATTCGGCGACGGCGGCTCGCCTCGACCGCCGTCCTCGCCCCGGTTCCGCCCCCGCCACGTCGTGGCGCGGTTGCTCGGAAATGCCGGGGTCGGTCGATCCCCCCCGATCGACCGGCGGTTTCTCGCAGGGTTCCTCGCCGGGTTTCCTCCCCGGCCTCCGACCCAGACCCCGATCGATCGCGCCCCGAGCGGGGCGGGCCCACGATGACGCGGGCTCACGCCGCCGCGTCGCGCCCCGTGGGCCTTGTTGCTCGCGAAGGCCCGATGCGCCAAGGACGGAGGGGCGTCTCCACCGAGCCACGGGGCGGCCAAGCCGATGGTATGGCGGCCGTCCCCGGAGACTTCGCCCGATGGACCACGCCCGCAAGACCCGCCGCTCCCTCCGCCTGGAAGCGCTGGAGAGCCGCCAACTCCTGGCCGTTGACACGATCGGGGCCGCCTCGACACGCTCCACCTTCGGCGTGGACGGCAAGGGCGAGGCCGCCGCCGTGATCGACACCGGCGTCAACTACAACCACGAGGCCCTGGGCGGCGGCTACGGCGCCGGGTTCAAGGTCGGCGACGGGGTCGACTTCGCCGACGGCCACGCCACGCCGTTGGCCACGGCCTCGCAGCACGGCACCGCCGTGGCCGGGCTGATCGCCTCATCCGACCCGGTCAACCCGGGAGTCGCCCCGGGCGCCAACGTCGTCGCCCTGCGGGTCTTCGGCGATAACGGCGCGGGAAGCTTCGACCGGATCGCCAACGCCCTCCAATACGTGGTCGACAACCACGCCAAGGATCACATCACCGTCGTGAACCTGTCGGTCGCCGACGGTGGCAACTACACCAGCAACGTGTTCGCCAACGACGGTGGGGTCGGCCAGCGGATCACCGGCCTGATCCAGCAGCTTTCGGACCTGAACATCCCCGTGGTGGTGGCCGACGGCAACAGCTACGCGGGCAAGCAGGGGCTGGGCTTTCCGGCGATCGACTCGGCGGCGATCAACGTGGCGGCGCTGGGGACCGACGGCAAACTGGCCGGCGACGCCCAGCGGCTGGGGGCGAAGCTCGGCGGGGTGTCGTCCACCACAATCGCGGCGCCCGGGGAGGGCCTGCTGGCCCCGGCCGGCGGCAACACCTTCATGTCGGCCAGCGGCTCCAGCTTCGCCACGGCGGAAGTCACCGGGTCGGTCCTCTTGCTCCAGCAAATCTACCAGTCGCGATTCGGCCACCTGCCCACCGTCGCCGACCTCAAGGGATGGCTGCAAACCGGCTCCGACCCCGTCCCCGCTTCCGGGATTGGCGTGGGGGCCCTGAACCTCAAGAAAGCCGCCGCCTTGATCCCCGCGGCGCCGAAGCCCACGACTCCTTCGACGACCACCCCAACCGCCCCGACCACGCCGACGCCGACGCCGACGCCGACGCCGACGCCGACGCCGACGCCGACGCCGACGCCGACGCCGACGCCGACGACTCAACTGATCGTCGACGGCAAGTCTCAAGGGGCAATCAAATCGGGCGACACCAGCACCATCTGGGGGCGTTTCATCACCTCCCGGACGTCGCACGTCAACTTCAACCAGGTGCAAGTCTGGACGTCGAGCCCGACGAAGACCCACGCGGTTGGGAAGCTCGCCAGAGTCCACACCCATCCCCAGGCCCACCTGGCGCACCGGCTGCGTCTCTCAGCCCACGTCGCCCGTTGAGACGGACCGGCCGGACGCGGTAAAATCCCGGACCGGGCCGTCGCGAATCGACGTGGCGGCCCGGCTCGTTTTTTCCGGGAGTTCGCGCCTTGGGCACCTTGTATCAAACCGCGTTGATCACCGGGGCCGGCAGCGGGATCGGCCAGGCCGTGGCCCAGTCTCTCGCCTCGATGGGGATGAAAGTCGCCCTGGTCGGTCGAGACCGGGCGAAGCTTGAAGCCACCCGCGACAAGCTCGGAGGCGACGCGGCGGCGACGGCGATGGTTGAGCCGTGCGATGTGGCCAACCGCGACGAGGTCTCGGCGATGGTCGGGCGGGTGCGGGAAGGGTTCGGGGCGCTGGACGTGCTGGTCTGCAACGCGGGGATGAACGTCCGCCGCCGCAAGATCGAGGAGCTTGACCCGGCCGACTGGGACCGGATGATCGCCACCAACCTGACCGGGGCGTTCAACCTGGTCCACGCCGCGTTGCCCTTGATGAAGGAACAGGGGCGGGGGCTGGTGGTTCAGGTCTGTTCGATCGCCGGGGCGAGGGTCAGCACGCTGGGCGGGACGGGCTACTCGGCCTCGAAGTTCGGCCAGGCGGCGCTGGGGTTGGGGCTGGCGAGAGAGGCCCGCGAGTGGGGCATTCGCTCGTCGGTGATCTACCCCGGTGAGGTCAACACGCCGATTCTTGATGAACGGCCGGTGCCGGTGCCGGCGGACCGTCGCGCCGCGATTCTCCAGCCGGAGGACGTCGCCGCGGCCGTCGCGTTCCTGGCCACGTTGCACCCTCGCGCCCATGTGCCCGAACTGGTGTTGAAGCCAACAGTGGATGATTGGTCGTAACCGTTCACGACCGCCATCGCTCGCGATCTTGAGCGGCAGGGCCATGTCGCGGTCCCTCGGCCGACCCCGGCCGGAGGGTTCACCTCCGGCCGGGTCGAGACGATTTCCATCAGCCGGCGTGGGCCTCGGTGCAGCAGGCCGAACCGCCGTCCTGGCAGCACTCGCCGCCATCGCAGCAGTCAGCGACCTTCGCGACCTTGGCCGCGGCCTTTTCCTCGCAGCAGGCGCCCGGGCAGCAGGCCGCGTCGGTGTCGCAGCAGTCGGCGGCCTTGGCGGCCGTCTTGGTCACGGTCGGCTTGGTCTCGGCGACGGCGGCGCAGCAGGCCGAGCCACCGTCGAGGCAGCACTCGGCGCCGGTTGCGCAGCAGTCGGCCGTGGCGACCAGAGTGCAACTAGACTTCTGAGCCGCGCGGCTGGCCAATCCCGGGTGGGCCGAGACGGTCGCGGCGGACAGCACGGCCACGGCGAACGCAAGGAATCCGTATCGTCGAGACATGAGCGTTTCTCCGAAAAAGGATGTTCTCAACCAACGAACGAGCATGAACCCGCGACGAACCCGCCACGCAGGCCGTCGGGTTCCGGGCATTCGCCGCGACGGGACGAACACTCGTCACGCCGCTGACGACCCGGAAGGTTGGTCAGCAGTTGATGCGAAAATCAGGGCGCGAGGAGCCCGAGCCGGAAAGACCCGGCGTTCAGACCGCGCACGGCAACACCCGCGCATCCCGGAAGGGAGGCGAGGGCGTGGGGCTGGCTCAGCAGCGAAGGTGGTTCGACAGGAGGACCAGCGGCGGCGGGGTCGCCGGCAGCGCGACGGGCAACGTCGCGAACGACGTGGCCAGCGGGAGGTCGAACAGGAACGAGGCCGCGACCCCTCCCAGATCCACACCCACCTTGACCACCGGTGGTTGCGACAACGGCCGAGAGTCGCCCGAGTCCCGAGGAACATCCGGCACGCGAGTGCAGCACCCGCAAGGCGCCGCCGGTGCCTCACCCTCACCCGGGGAGCAGCAATCGCCCCCCTCGTCAAGGCAGCGAGGCGTCAAGCCCTCGGCCGTCCTCGTCGCGGACGGATCACCCGCGCCGAGGGTCAGGCGGGCGTCGGAGGCGCACAACACCGCGACCACGGCCAGGAGGGCCGTCCAGCGTCGCGAGGGTGTCCGCCGAAGTCCGACCATCGCAACATTCCCCTGGGTTCAAGGGATTGGGATACGTTGCCGCCACCTGTTATTATCGCCGGTCCGCCGGGCGCGTCAACTGCAAGGATGGAATCTCAGATCGCCGCGACCGATCCGCCATCCACCCGAAGGTTGGCGCCGGTGATGAAGCTAGCGTGCTCCGAACAAAGGAACGCCACCGCGGCGGCGACTTCCTCGGGACGCCCACGACGCCGCAACTCCAGCGTCGGCCGCTCTTCCTCGAGGAACGACCGCACGGCCTCGTCGAAGCTGGTGCCGTTCTTGCTGGCGCGTTTTTCCATCATCGCGTCGGTCATCGGCGTGGCGACGAACGCCGGGGAAACGACATTGACCAGCACGCCCTCGAGGGCATACGCCTTGGACAACCCCTTGGCGAAGTTCAGGATCGCGGCCTTGCAGGCGCAATAGGGCAACTCATCGGCATAGGGCTGCTCGCCGTCCTCGGACCCGAACAGCACTACCCGTCCCCACTTCTCCGCCCTCATCGAGGGGAGAAAGGCCCGACAGACGCGCACGGCGGCCAGGAAGTCGGTGGAGAGGGCCTTGTGCCAGTCGTCATCGGTGAGGCTCAGAAAGTCGCCGGTCGGCCCGGTGATGCCGGCGGCGTGGACCAAAATCGTCGGCGGCCCCAGTCTCGACCGGACCTCCCCGGCCAGCTTCGCCACGTCCTCGGGCTTCGTCAGGTCGGCGGGGATCGCGACGACCTCGCCCAGCCCATTGAGGGCTCGCGCGGCTTCCTCCAGCTTGTCGGGATCAACATCCGAAAGAGCGATGCGCACGCCCTCGCTCAGCAGAAATTCGGCCGACTTCCAGCCCATCCCCGAGTCGCCGCCGGTGACCACCGCGACCCGCCCACTGATGCCCAGATCCATCAAGAAAGGCCCCCATCACACCGTCGACGAACCAACAGGGCGACACCAACGCCGCCTCGTGAGACGGTTATGGTAGGCGCGAGGGCTCAGGCGGCGAGGTGCTCGGGGTCGGCTTCCCGGGCGGCCAGTTCCACGGCCTGGACATCGGGGCGCTCGCGACCCTCGGCATAAGCGATCAACAGGGCCAGGTCGGCCAGGCGGTTCAACCGTCGGGGCAGCCCCTCGGCGGCAAGATGCAGCGCCTGGAGGGCAGGGGGATCGAACAGGTCGGCCCCGGCGCCGGCCAGGCTCAGGCGTCCCAGGACGTAGGCGGCCGATTCGGGTTCCGTCAACGGGCCGAGCAGGCAGCGGGCCGTCAGGCGGTCGACCAGCCCCGGGGGCAGGTGAAACAGAACCTCGGGGCCGCCCACCAGCAAAAGGGACAGGTCGGGAGGTCCCGCGCTGGCGAAGTTCAACAGCAAGCGTAGAGCCTCGAAGGTCCCCGGATCGTCGATCAGGTGCGCTTCATCAACAATCAACAACGGCCGCTCCCCGCGAGCCACGGCCGAGGCGAACGCCTCGCGCAGCCGACGGACCGACCGGCTCAGACTCGGGGTTCCTCCAGCCTCGCCAACGCCAGGGGCCACCTCATCGGCAAGATAGGCCAGGAGGTCCGCCGCCGGCATCGCCGGAAACGTCAAATGAACGAACCTCGCGCCCATCTCGGCGGCCAGCGTCCGGGCCAGGTGGGTTTTCCCCGATCCGGGCGGCCCATACAGCAAGGCTGGCCCCTGGCCATGCTCCAGGCCGTAACGCAGCCGCCTCAGGGTTGATTCTCGACTCCCCAGCGGGACCACCCCCCCCGACTCCCCGAACGGTCGCGTCCCGACGCCGAAATGCGATTCGTACATTCCCGCCCCTCTGGACGCCCCGCGGAACGTCTCGGCGCCCGCGCCTTCAAACAAACGTTTCGGCCAGGCCCAGCAACGGCACGCCCCCGGCCTCCAGAATCTCCCGAGCCCGCAGCAGGGCGCGTTCGCCGGTCAGGGCGCGGTTGTGGACGAGGATGGCGGCGTCGACCGAACGGTGAAGGACCGCCGCGCTCAGGCCGGCAAACAGGGGGCTACCGTCGATCAGGACCGTGTCGAACTCCCGTCGCACGCGGGCCATCAGGCAGGCCCATCCCGGCGAGGCCAGGAAGTCTCGGGGTCGAGCCACCGGCGCCCGTAGCGGCAGAATCGTCAGATGGTCGTCGGGCGCCTCGACCAGTGCCTCGTCGAGCGGCAGGTCGGCCCCCACCACATCGTCCAGCCCCGCTCGCGGACGGAAGCCCAACTGACGCCCCAGCATCGGCCCGCCCAGGTCGCCGTCGACCAGCAAGGTCCGCCCCGGTCGGCGGGCCAGGGCACGCGCCAGCGTCAGAACCAGGGTGGTCCGTCCCTCGGCCCGATGACAACTGGTGAACAGCAACACCTTCTGGCGATGGCGGTTGCGTGCCTCAATCAGCGCGTCGGCCAGTTGTTCGAACCGCTCGCCGTGACCTCGCTCCAGGGCCCGGACCGTTTCCGGCCAGCGCAAAGCCACCTCGGCACCCGAGTTCGGGGCGAATTCCACCTCCGCGAGGGCCATCGGAGCAGCCGTGACGGGGAAGTGGGGCGCCGGAGGCTCGGCCGGAAGGTGGTCGCGAGTGGGTGTTGCGGCCTTGGCCGGACGGAGGGCGTAGGCTCGGGCCAGCGCCCGATCAATGGCGCCCATGACTCGCCTCCTCGGCCCCATCATCCGGCTCGATGAATCCGGGCAACACGACATGGTGGCCCAGGTCGCGGGGGCCAGCCGGCTCGATCGCCGCCGACAGGCTGACAATCGGCTCGAAGTCGGCCGAGGCCGCCGACCGCGGCTCGGCCGCCGAACCCCGGCTCGCCGTCCGCCCAGCCAGCGTCGGCAGGATTCCCAACGACACAACCACCCCAATCGTCAAAGCCACCGCGGCCTGGCGAACTTCCCGGCGGAGCCGGCGACGGCCCTGGGGTCGACTCGGCCACGACCGATGACCCGCGCTCGGCGTGGCCAGGGCGGGGACGCGAATCAAGGTGGGCACCGCTGGGCTCACAGAGCGACGGGCTGTTGCCAATCCGGTCGAGATTCCGTTGGGGGTATTCATCGGGAAGGTCCCGTCGTCATCAAGGAGAGGTTCGCGTCATCGCGGGTTTGCGGGTCGCGCGGCTTTTGCCGATCAGCGAGACCCGGGAGGCTTCGCGCCCTACCTAATGAATCGTCCGTCGCCCCGGTAAACTTGAACGACCTTGACGAGAATGCGCATCGGGCAAACGTCGCGGGCCGCCCTCACTTTTCCCCTATCTTTCCTACAACGCAAGGACCGCGTCGAGCACCCCGGGCAAGGGTGCCGACGCGGTCCGTGGGCGACGTCAGTCGGGAAGGGGGGGAGCGATCAGCGGCCTCGGCCAAAGATCCGGAAGAACCCACCGCTCCGTCTGGGGCTCGGCGCCGACAGGCCGTTGGGGTCGTTGCCGCCGGTGTTCCCCAGGGCGAAGGCCGGGGCCCGGCCCGCCTCATAGCTCACCACGGGACGGAAAGTCGGAGCCGGTCCATTGAACCGCCGAGCGAACAGGCCACCCAGCGCGTTGCCCGAGTTGGCGTTGTCGATCGCCCGGACGTTGGCCTCGGTGACGTAGGGGTTATGACCGGCCCAGCGGGTCTCGACCACCTCCATCAGGTTCAAAGGCGCGAACATCGCGTCGCCACCAACAGACAACCAGTCCGTCCCGTAGGGGTTGGACTCGTCAACCTGGCCATTGAGGGCGTAGGTCAGGATGTATTCGTACTTGTTGGTCCGGGGGTTGGGGTCGCCATTATTCAGGTTCGACCCGGAGTTGCCCAGCAGCGTCACCTCCAGCCGGACGGTCCGCTCCCCCTTGCCGGGGACCGCGTGGTAGGTCGCGGTGTACTTGCCGACGCCGTGGTTCCAAACCTCGGTGGCGGTGCCGGTGGGGGGGAAGCCGCGGAGGTTGGCCAGCAGGGCCTGCTTCTTGCCGCGGATGTGCGTCTCCAGCATCGCGTGGAAGCGGGCGACGTGGCTATCAGTCCCGTCGAAGCCGGGGTGCGGCGGGCCGGCGGGGATGTCGGTGGCGTAGTCGCCGATCCGGTGGTTGTAGTGGTTCTCGCCCAGTTCCGCCCACAACGCCTTTAACTCGTCCTGGGTCAGGCCCGAACCGGGCGCCGGCTGGGGCTCGTTCAGCAGGATGGACGAGACCGCCCCGCCCAGGCAATGGCCCGGCCAGCGCTGAATGTCCTTATTCTGGCTGTTGGCCGCTTCCCAGCTCCGAGCCGAGGAGTTGAAAAGCTGGTCGTACTTGAGCATCGGGCTGGGGGTCTGGTAGAGCGTGCCGTCGGAGCCCCGGAAGGTGGTGTCGTCATACTCGTTGGGGAACCACGTGGAGGTATCGCCGGCCGGCACCGGTGTCTCCAGAATCCCGTTGGGTCCGGCCAGGACAATGTCCTGACCCGGGGCGATGTAGCCGCCCGGCGTGGCGACCAGGATGTCATCACCAAAGGCTCGCATCGTGTCGACGCGAGCGTTGCCGTTGGCCCAGGGCTCGTGGATGGCATCGCTCTTGGTCGGCCAGTAATAGAAGTTCCAGGGCATCCGGGCGGCCTGGCCGACCTGGACGAATTGGCTCTCCACCCCGTAATGGTCCTTGCCGCCGGTGACGCGGAAGGTGTACCAACCCTGCTGGTTGTCGCCGACCTCGCCGCCATTCGTGCGGGACTTGCCGTCGGGTCCGGTCAGCCCCTCGACGGTGGCGCCTTCGGTGGCCTTGATGGTGAGGTTGCCGCCAAACCGGGTCGGGACGTAAACCCCGTAGCCGTGATCGCCCGACTGGTCGGCGAGATTGCCGCCCAGGGGGACCGTCCGGACCCGCTCGACATCAGCCGCCCCAGAGGCGACCGCCACCGAGGTGGCGACGACCGCCCAGCCCACCGCACCGACGAGCCTGCTGCCGATACGCATGCTGCCTCCGATTCCCGATTGAGAGCCGACCTAGGGTTGCGTCCCATCCGTCCGGACGCCGGCCCGACGTGATGAGCTCCGAGCGATCACAAGGACATCAATTCGGCCAGGGGGGCCGGGCTCGTCGAAGAAAACTCGCCCCTCTTCTCCCCCATCCTCTTAAAACTCGTCAAACCCCCTAGAGACCGCCGAGACGGTATCTCCTCGAATTTCCGGAGACGGCTGAGCGCGGGGCAGGGGCTTGCCGATGATTAGCGTGGCCACCCGAGGGGTGGAGGTCCAAACCGCCATGATGGCGGAGCGGGACCTCCCTCGCTAGCTCCAGGCCAAAGGGAGTTGCCCCCGTCGCGGGTCGGGGGCCCTGATCGGCGAGGCGGGATCTTTCGAGGTTCCGCGTGCTGATCCTCTCTCCGGAGCGGCGGCGTTGGCGAGCGGGCGTTGTCCGTGCATCGGCCCTGCCAAGCCTTGAGGGATTGTTTGCTGACTGGCTGGACTGAGACCTCGACCGACTGACCCCTCTCTAAACTATATGAGGACCACGCGATGATCAACGCGGCGGCGACCGTCATGCTCGCCCTCGGCAGCCTGGGCCTGGGCCATCACCAGGGCGAGGCGTACCCCAGCATGCAGGCTCCTTCCAAGGTCCTGCCGGTTCCTTCCAAGGTTGCCCCGGCTCCCCAGGCTCCGGCCAAGATCGCCCCGGCTCCCCAGGCTCCGGCCAAGGTTGCCCCGGCTCCCCAGGCTCCGGCCAAGATCGCCCCGGCTCCCCAGGCTCCGGCCAAGGTTGCCCCGGCTCCCCAGGCTCCGGCCAAGGTTGCCCCGGCTCCCCAGGCTCCGGCCAAGGTTGCCCCGGCTCCTCAGGCTCCGGCCAAGGTTGCCCCGGCTCCTCAGGCTCCGGCCAAGGTTGCCCCGGCTCCTCAGGCTCCGGCCAAGATCGCCCCGGCTCCCCAGGCTCCGGCCAAGGTTGCCCCGGCTCCCCAGGCTCCGGCCAAGGTTGCCCCGGCTCCTCAGGCTCCGGCCAAGATCGCCCCGGCTCCCCAGGCTCCGGCCAAGGTGATCCCGGCTCCTCAGGCGGCACCCATGGCTCCGGCCAAGACGTCCCCCCAGATGTAATGCCCGAGACCGGGACCCTGTCCCGGTCGTGACGGCCAACCGGCGGCTTCGGCTGACCGGATACGAAGGCGGCCTCCGGTCATTCCGGAGGCCGCCTTCGTTTCGTTGGGGTCCACACTCGCTCCAGATTCGCAACGGCCGGGTCGGCTCCCGACCTCAAACGTGCCTGGTCCCCCGCCTCACCTTTCCCCACGCTTCTCGACGGCCCCGGGGCTTCCTGGCGTTCCCAATCCGCCCCGGAATTGATTCCCGAAGTCAACGACGACGGCTCGCGCCTGGTTTTTCGGGACAACCCCCGACGGCGAACTATTCTCGAAACAGGGGCCGTTCGATCGCGAAGGCCCCACTCCGAGGCCGTCGGGAGGCGGCCTCGGGGTCATTCGCGACGGCCAACCCCGGAGCCGTCGCCGATCCACGCCCGCCGGCCGTCGCCGGTCCTGACGGGGGGAAAGGGTTCCGCCATGGCTCGCTTCGATCGCCAACGCCGCCGCCGCCGTCGCGCCGCCCGCCCCCTCCTGGAGGGCCTGGAAGGGCGGATTGTCTGCTCGGCCGATGGGTCGCTCAACGTCGTGGCGACCAACCCGGCCCCCGGCCAGGTCTTCACCGCCTCCCCAACCACTTTGGTCCTGACCTTCGACACCCCCATCGACCCGAACTCCCTGACCGACGACATCGAGGTCGACGCGATCGACGACCAGGGGGGCCTGACGCCCCTGTCGGTGTCGATCCAGGAGTCGCTGGACGAGACGGGCACCGAGTTGATCGCGACGCTGCCGGCCGGGGCGCTCGCCCCCGGTCACTACGCGCTGAACCTTAGCTTCCTGACGCTGCTGGCGGGCGTCGATGGCTCGATCCCGTTCTCCGGCTCGGAGCCCCTGAGCGACTTCTACGTGGCGGCGCCGGTGGCCGGGCCCACGCTCTCCGGGGCGACCGACCTGGGCGTCCCAAACTCGACGCCCCTGTCCGTTGTTGGCTCGCTCGACCTGTCGACCTCCCCCGGCCTGGCGAACCTTTACAAGATCACGCTGCCGGCCGGCTCGAACTGGAGGCTGGGAGTCGAGGTCGACGCCCAGCGGATCGGCAGCCAGTTGGACTCGGCCCTGGCCCTGCTGGACGACCAGGGGCGGGTGATCGCCACCGCCGAGCACGGCCTGTCCGACGCCCCGGGCGACCCTTTCCTGTTTCAGGGGTTGGCTCCGGGGACGTATTACCTCGGAATCTCGGGTGCAAGCGACCTCCCCGGCCAGCCCGGGGGCTACGACCCGGTCGCCGGCACCCTGGGGGCAGCCGACGTTTCCCAGTCCGGCGGCGCATACCGTCTGCTGGTCGTGGCCGACCCCGTCTCCGCCCCCACGAGCCTCCTCTCGGCCCACCTGAGTTACGCCGACCCCCTCGCCCCGGCGACCCCCACGGGCCTGGACCTCCTGTTCTCGGGCGCCATGAGGTTGGACAGCGCTGACGGCCAGACGGTCGGGCCGGTGGAAATGGGCCTCGACGTCGTGGATGACTCGGGCAAGGTTTGGCCCCTGGCGACCGCCAGCCTGGGCGACGGAGGGGCCTCCTTCTCGTTCCTGTTCCGCGACCGCCTGCCAGCGGGCCACTACGTCGTCCGCCTCGACCCCAACGGCTTGCTGGCGGACCTCGCCGGCAACGCCCCGGTGGCCGCCGGGCAAGCCGCCGGGGTGCTGGCCACCTTCGACGTCGCGACGCCCCCCAACGCGGACGATCCCAACGACCTCGGCTCGATCACCGCGAACGCCTCCCTCGCGGGGATCAGCCACGACGTCGACCTCGCCCCGAACGGCTCGGTGTCGATCCGCCTCGTCCTCGAATTCGCCGGTCTTTACGAGATCGCTAACGCGACCAACGGCCCGCTGACCATCACCCCGGTCGGCCCCGACGGCTTGCCCGTCACGGAGAGCAAGGCCGGGCTCTGGGCGCTCCAGCCCGGCGTTTACTTCCTGAACCTGACCGCCGGAGACTCGGGGGCCCACGGCCAGATCACGTTTTCCTGGCCGTTCTCGGGTTCCTCGAGCGACACTTTGTTCCTCAACGGGGTCGGGCAGGGGCCCGCCCTCAACCTCCGGCTGATCGCCCCCACCCTCCCGACCGCCCCCACGAGCGGCCCAACCGTCACTGGGTCCTCCCCGTCCCTCCCGACCACGACGACCCCAACCGCCCCCCAGGAGCCTTCCGCACCGGCAACCTCGGAAACCCTGGTGGCATCGACCCCAGCGTCCAACCCGACGACAACGACGACGACAACGACAACGACCATCTCGACGTCCAGCCAGACTCCACCGACAAGCCCGATCCTCGACGCACCGACAACCCCAACCCCGACGACGACCAGTCCGTCGGTTCCGGCCGCCCCCCCAAGTTCCACCCTCCCGACCGCCCCCCCCTCGCGTCCGTTCCCGGTACCCGAGGTGCCCTCCGCGCCGAGCGAGGCGACCGCGACCGAGCCGGTCAGGGCTTCCGGCGGCCCGGTCTCAATGATCGGGGGTCCGGTCACGGAACGGGCCGGGATGGTGGGGTCGGTGGGGCTCTACCTGACCCCCGGCGGCGGAGTTGTCGGATGGCCGTCGGCGGTTGAGGAGTCTTCGGTCACGATGGCTCAGGAACGGGAAGGCCCCGTCGCGCTGGCCACCGCCGGACAATCGCTGAACTCGACCGAATGCGACCTCGCCCCGGCCGGTTCCTCTCCGTTGACTCAAGGTCGCCGGGCCCCTCGGCCGTCGGATACCCCATCGACCGACGGCGCGATCCGGCTCGCCGCCAACGATCCCGCCGTCCCGTCCGCCGACGTCCCTCTGACCGCCGGGACCACGCCCCCGACCTGGCTCGGTTCGCTCCGGGAAGCCCTCGCCTCGCTGCTGCCCAACCGTCGAGACGGGCGGAACGAGGCCGGGGCTCCGTCGGACGGCCCTGGCGCCGCAACCCCAAATTCTCCCGAGAGTTGGGTCAACGACGCGGTCGCCTCCGAGGAGCAACCCGAAGTGGAGGAAGCGTGCGTTGGCGGCCACCTTGGGTTTGGCATGGTGGCGGTCGCCGTGGCTCACGGGGTTCGGGTCTATCGCAAGGCGCGGGGTTCGTCGGGGAAGCTGGCCCCCTCGGCGGCCCGGCCCTCAGGACGATCCCCGATCCCCGGCGGTCCTTCCCGGGCTCGGCGGGGCGTCTGACCCGGCGGCCACCTCGAGGCGTTGGTAGACCAGCCGGTTGCCCCGCTTGCCCACAACCTCGGCGGCGCCCGAGAGCCTCAGACCATACGCCACTCGCTGGGCGAACGCCTCGGACCGACCGGCGATCTCGGCGAGGTCTCGCGTCGTGAACGTCCCGGCCGGCTCCTCGGGCAGCAAGTCCCACAGGTCGACAGCCACCCGCAACTCCGCCGTTTGGACGACCTCCCGCAGCCGGCGGTCCACCACGCCGTATCCGGGACGCCGCCCACGGGGGATGCGTACCTCGTCGATGGCCACACCAAGCACGTCGACCCGCAGGTTCGGGTGGGGGAAGACCGTGGCCAGGCCGACCAGGTCGTCGAAAACGTCGAGGATCGCGCCTCGGCAGGGACTCAGCCGGGCCCCCAGGTCGGGGCCTCCCGGCCGCGCCCGGCGGACGATTCGCCGGGCCACGACCATCGGCTTGACGACCCGGACCCGATGCGTCGGCAGGAGCCTGGACAACTTTCCCCGCAGCGGTCCCAACGCCGCCGACTGCACCTCGACGAGCGTCCCGTCGGGCTCGATCGCGTCGACGCGGAAGCCGGCGACCACCACCTCGCAACGGCCACCGCGGTCGGGCCCATAGCGAGCCTTGAGCTGGCGATGCAGCGTTGATTCCAACGGGTCAGGCCCCTCGTCCCCTCGATTTGTCCCAAAGTCAGGGACCTTGCAGCGGCGGCAGTTCCTCGACCTCGGGCCCGGCCGAGGGCAGGGGCTCCACGCCGAGGTCCCGGATCGTCGTCAAGGCCCGGTAGTCGACCCCCCGAGCGGCGAAGGCGAAGGCCGCCCCCTCGAGCCGGTCCAGGACCACGACAACCCGGGCCACGGTGCAGCCAAACGCCTCGGCCGCCTCGACCGCCTTGATCGACGAGCCGCCGGTGGTCGCCACGTCGTCGACGATCGCCACGACCATTCCCGGCTCCAGCGGCCCCTCGACCAACTGCCCGGTGCCGTGGCCCTTGGCCTCCTTGCGGACCAGGAATCCCCGCAGACCCGGCCGCTTGCCGGCGCCCGCGACGGCGAGGGTCGCCCCCACGATCGGGTCGGCCCCCATCGTCAAACCGCCGACAGCGTGGACCTGAGGCAAATCCGCCAGTTGGTCCAGCACCCCCGCGCCGATGACCGTCGCCCCCTCGGCCGAGAGCGTGACCTTGCGCCCGTCGACGTAGTAATGTGAGGTCCGCCCGCTGGCCAGGGTGAACGTCCCCGTCCGCAAGGCGTCGCGCTGGAGCAGGGCGATCAGCCGCCCCCGATCGAATCCCGGTCCCATCGCGTCAGGCTCTCCTCTCGTCCGTCCCGGCCACACCGGTCGGTCACGCTAGCAGATACGCGCCACCGCCGCCACCCGCCCGGAGCCTCCGAACCCCTCGAACCCCAAGAGTTTGTCGGACCCGACGGCTCAGAGGGCCTCATTCCGATTGCCAACGCAATCCCTGGCAAACGAAATCCCAACATCCTAGGATGAATCATTCCAACCCTTGACTGAGTCAAGAAGTTAAAAGTTCCCAAACTTCTCGGTTAAGGGGAGTCTTTTGGTGCGGTTCTCTGGGTTACCAAAGTCAAAGGGCAATCACGGGGACACGAATCTGTAGAGTAACACCAAGGCACGATTGATCTTGCGGCGTTTTTCCACTGATTACCGAATTGCGAGGTTGAGGGGCGGGAACACCTACTCTCGGCGTGACGATTGCACCCGGCCAAGGCGATGGAGAAGGCGGGTCTGACCATATGCCGCGATCCACCGACAGTCCCGCCCGAACTCAGAGGAGCACCCATGCGTTCAGCCCGACAGATTGGTGACGCGGACGGTTTCACGGCCCTGGATGATGCTGAGACCCGTCTTCTGGGGGCGCAGGAAGAAAAGGATTTGCTTCGCTCGCTGGCCAAATGCAAGGAGACCCTGGCTGGCGCTCTCGCGGCGATTCCCCAGGCCGAGCCCATTGAGGGGGCTGATGACCCTCATACCCTGGGCGAGTATGTCGCGGCCTTCTACGCCGGCCAGCGCAACGGACCGGCCGAGGTTCATCTGGGCGTTGTCTTTCGACGCTATTCCGAGCTGCGTGGCCGGCTGGCCCTGGCCAACCTTCGCCTTGTGGCCCATGTGGCGAAGCGGTTTCGGGATCGGGGGATCGCCTATTCCGACCTGATGCAGGAAGGATTTTGCGGGCTACTGGAGGCGATCGACCGGTTTGACCTGTCCCACGGCACGAAGCTGGCGACCTACGCAACCTGGTGGATTCGCCAGGCGATGCAACGGGCCGTGGCCGCCGGCGCCTACCCGGTGCGGCTCAGCCCCCGCCACCTTCGTCAGCTCGCCCAGAACCAGGACACGCTGGAAGTCCCCGGCCAACTCGCGGCTCCGGCGAAAGTGGTCACGGCCCCGGCCTCCCCGGAGATGATCCGGCGCATCCACGCCGCCACCCGACCGACCATCTCGCTGGACGCCAACCTCGACCGCGAGTCGAACTTCAGCCTGCTCCAGACCATGTCCGACCCCGAGGGGGATCGCACCGGCGAGGTGGACATGGACGAGACCATTGGCCGGCTGTTGGAAACCCTCCGCCCCCGCGAACAAGAGGTTCTGGCCCTGCGTTTCGGTCTGGGAGGTCAGGCCCGCCTGTCCTTGAGCCAGGTCGGCAAGGTGCTGGCCGTCTCCAAGGAACGGGTCCGCCAGATCCAGGACCGCGCCCTTCAGAAGCTCCGCGCCGTGGCCGCGGAAGACCCGGCCCACCTGCTGATGTCCGAGGGTTGAACGGGTCAAGTCGGGGAACCGGATGACCGATGATGCGCCAGAACGGGGGCGATGCGGCCCCCGAGCCCTGGCGACCTTGCCCAATGCCCGCCCACGCCTTGCGTCCGGACCCGAATCGCGACCCCCTCGGGCCGTTTCTTCACTACTTGATGGCCGAGTGCGGCGCCTCGCCCCACACCTTGGGGGCCTATCGCGCCGACACCGCCCGGTTCGTTCGCTGGCGCAAGGAGCATGCGCCGGGCCCTCTGGCCGAGATCCGACTGGCGACCCTGTCTCGTTACGTCGAGTCCCTGAACGATCGAGGCCTGGCGCCGGTCAGCGTCGCCCGCCACATCGCTAGCCTCTCAACGTTCTTCCGGTTCCTGGTCTATGACGGCCGGCTCGGGGAAAACGTGGCGAAGCTGCTAACCGCCCCGGCGCTCTGGGACCGCCTACCCACGGTATTGAGCCCGTCGGCCGTGGGCCGCTTGCTGGAGTCTCCTTCGGTGGATACCGCCCTGGGCCGGCGGGACCGGGCGTTGCTGGAGACCCTGTACGCCACGGGCTGCCGGGCCTCGGAGGTGGTTGGTCTGCGCCCGGGAGACCTCGACCTGGCCGGCGGAACGGCTCGCTGCGTGGGGAAGGGGGACAAGGAACGCCTGGTGCCGCTGGGCTCTCGGGCTCGCGAGGCGATCAGTGAGTATCTGCGACGAGACCGGCCGAGGCTGGTTTCGCGCCGGCCCGAGACGGTCGAGGTCTTCGTGGCCCGGACTGGGCGGCCGTTGACCCGCGTCAGCCTTTGGAGGATCGTCAAGGAGGCCGCGCGCGCCTCGGGCCTGCCCGAATCGGTCAGCCCCCACACCCTCCGCCACAGTTTCGCCACCCACTTGCTAGCCGGAGGCGCGGACCTCCGCGTCGTCCAGGAGATGCTGGGCCACGCCTCGATCGCCACCACCCAGGTCTACACCCGGGTGGAGATGAGTCGCCTGCTGGCGGTCCACCGAGACTTCCACCCCCGCGTCCGTCGCGACCCCCCATCCCCCCCCGCGCAATCGTCTCCAAAACCAGATCCGCGACGACCCTCTCCCGAAGACCCCGTGGCTTGACGCGGGCCTAGGATAAGTGGGCGATGGTCCATGGTTTCGCTCGCGGAAATGGGGGGGCTCGATGGAGAGCAACCTGGCCTTGCTGACCTGCCTGGCCTCGACCCTGTACATGATGGGCGTCATCTGGTTCGTGCAGGTCGTCCACTACCCGCTCTTCGACCAGGTCGGGCCGGACGTGTTTCGGAGATATCATGCCAGCCACACACGGCGGACGACCCCCGTGGTGGCGCTACCGATGTTGCTGGAGTTGGGCAGCAGCCTGGCGTTGGTGGTTCACCCGCCATTCGGCTCGACCCCCGGTTGGACCTGGGCGGGGCTGGCCGCCTCGGTGGTCTGCTGGGCGAGCACCGTCGTCCTATCGGTCCCGAGCCATCGGCGACTGGCCTCCGGCTTCGACCGCCGGACACACCGGGCCCTGGTCCTGACGAACCTCGTCCGACTGGCCGGCTGGTCCGCTCACGCGCTGATCGTCCTGGGCCTGACCGCCGTCGCCCTGCGAGCCCGCGACTGAGCCGGGGGGTCGCGACGGCTCAGGAACACCGACACCCGCATGCGGAACCTGGGTTTATTCACAGGCCCACGCGGCACAAGGGTTTGCAGAATCATGCAATTCCGCATGGCATCGCTAATGGGGGCCTTTGTTTTGTGGGTATTGAAAAATCTCGCGAGATTCCCGAGTTTTTTTGTCGCGGACCGATGAGATTCTCGGTGCCTTTCCATGAACAGGGTTGGCAACGCGGCCGCATCCTGAACCGAATTTTGAACGGTCGGTGGGTCGTCCGAACCTGGGCAATCCGTGCGTTCCAGGACGAAATGAAACGAGCGGATCGTTCCAGCCCCACTGACGTTGAAGACCCTTGTGGCTCACTAACTCTCGAAGGAGTGAAACGATGAACGCGATTCAAATCGTCGCCGAGCGGTGGAACCTGGGCCGGATCTTCGAGGGGGCTCAGGCTCGGCGGGTCGAGGCGACGACCCGTCGCACCCGTCGGCAGTTCAACTTGAACCTTGACGCGCTGCCCCCGAGGATTGCCCCCGCGGTCCTGATCATCCCGGCCGAGGAGCCGGAGCCGGCCAACCCCTACATCTACTGAGTCTCGCCAGGAGGGTCGGGGCGACCGACCCAGGCAAAGGCGGAGTGGGCGAGGGGGTTGATCAATGGGCCGGGCCGGGGACATCTGTCCGGCTCGGCTGAGCGGCGAGCGCTTCAAGCCGTTGCCGTGCGTCCCGGAGACCGTCCTCGGCCCGCGCCTTGAGAGCGGAGATTGCCGACCAAGACTCGCCGGCGCGTCCAGATTGTTCTCCGCCAAGCGTTTGGGCCGCCTTGAAATCTTCCAGGGCGTCCTGGTAAATCCCCACCGAGCGACGGTAGTTTTCGGTCGTCGCGGTTCTGACGTCCTTCAGCGTTTCGGCCCAGTGGACGCGGTAATCCGCTCGCCCCAGGTGGAGGCCGGCGAGGGAGCTTTTGGACAGGTCGGGCCGCAAGACCTCGGCGATTTCGATCGCTCGCGTCATCTCGCGGTTGGCTTCCTCGTAATTGCTCTCGATGCAGGCGAGACCGGCCAGGTTCTGGTGCAGGGGATAGTACCCCGCTGAGAACTCCAGTCGTTGCGTTTGGGATAAGGCTTCGCGTGCCCGGTTCAAGTCGCGGCGAATCATCCGCGCTGACCCGAGTCGGTTCTGGAAACGGAGGGCCCCATCGGCCACCCCGTGGACCTCGGCCACCCGCTGGATGATGCCATCGGCGGCGATGGGATCTCCCAGGAGGCGCAGAGCCTGCATGCCGCGATCGTATTGGGCCTCGGCTTCCTCGAAGTGCCCACCGGATTCGTGGCGCAGTCCCAGGCCGAAGTGGGCGAGGATCGCCCCCTCGCCGCTGCCCGGTTCGGACGCCGTCAACGCCTTTTGGAAAGCCTTTGGGGCGTCCTCGGAGAAGCTGGGGAAGCGGAGCAACGCCAGGCCCAGCCCGGCCTGGACCGAGGCCGAATGGGGATGCTCTTCGGCGGCCTGACGATAGGCGGACAGGGCCAACCGGTCGGCGTCGGCCCGGGAGAAGGCATCGTGAGCGGCCCGAGGGTCGCCTCGCGCCTCGGCCTCAAGTGCCTCACGGATCAGGGTCGAGGCGACCCGATCGGTCCGGGCTGGGGATTTCTGTTCGGTTGGCGTGAGGAAGGCGGACCGGCCTCCGACGCCCAGCGCCAGGGTGGCGGCCAGGGCCGAACCGACCAGCATGCCACGGTTGCGCCGGAGGCGGTTGTTCAGGCGTTCGCGAGGCGAGGGGTTGCCCGCCCGTCGCGGGGTCTTTCGGTTCAGGAACAGCGTGAGGTCCTCGGCCAACTCCTGGGCCGAGGCGTAACGGTCCGAGGGGCGAGGGGCCAGGCATCGCGAGGCGATCGCCTCCAGCGCGTGGGGGACCGTCGGGTTGGTCGGGCGGATCGCGGGGGAAGTCCCCAAGGCCCGTCGGTCGCGCAACTCCGCGATGGCCCGGGGCAAGAGGAGGTGGGGATCGGGCCCCTCGGGACGTTGACCCGTCAGAAGTTCCACCAGGACCAGTCCCAGGGCGTACAGGTCGGCCGGCTCTCGGACATCGCCGTGGCGGGTCGGGTCGAGGAAGGCGTCGAGTTGCTCTGGGGCCATGTAGGGCAGTGTGCCCCCGTCCCGGGCGGCGAGGGCGTCTTCGGCGGCGGCCTGGGGGTCGTGGGCCAGGTTGAAGTCCAGCAGTTGCGGGCCGTCGCGGGCCGTCAGCAGGACGTTGGCTGGCTTGACGTCGCGGTGAAGCACCCCGCGTGCGTGGGCGTAGGCCAGGGCGTGGGCCAGGGTCATGACGACCCAGGCCGCCCCTTCCGCGTAGGTTCCGCGCAGGGGAAATCCGGCCCATCCGGGTCGGTCGCCCGGGTCGTGGGGCGCCTCGGGCGTCGCCGCGTCCCAGAGGGCCTGGGCCGAGGCGGGCCGGGCCGACGGTTGGGCCCGTTCGATGACCTCGTGCAGTGGACGAGCCGGTCGGTAGGGCATGCACAGCCCCCGCAGGCCGGTGGGTTCGTCAAGGGTTCTCGACAGGATCGAGACGATCCGGGGGTGTTCCAATCGCCCCATGACGGCCGGCTCTCGGCCGCGGTCCAGGGTGATTTTCAGCGCCACGAGGCGGTCGCCCAGGCCCTCCTCGCGAGCCAGATAGACCTGTCCCTCGCCGCCCCGACCCAGGATCGCGTCGAGGCGGAAGTGGACGAACCGGCCGCCCAACTCGGGGAACCGGGGCCTTCTGGGTTTGACGCCCGCGGCCTGGCTCAAAAGTCGGTGAACTCGCAACTGCGATTCCAACGAGTCCCGCCACGGCTCGTAGTGCTGGCAGAACTGGTCGTCGTCGGGGGCCTCGCCTCGGTCCTCCCGCAGGCAGTATTCCTCGTAGACGAGGCTGACGACCCGGTCTCGCCAATCGCGAAGGAACGGGAACCTCTCAAGGTACTCGCTCACCTCGGGACGCTGGCCGATGGTGAACCGCCCGCGGAGGTCGGCCTTGACCAGGATGGGGAGGGCCTCGGGGTTTCGGCCGAGGCCGTTCCAGTAGGCGTCGAGGTTGGGGACCTCGCCTCGTCGCCAGGCCGCCTCGATGGCGAGGGCCGCCCGCTCGATGGCCCCGGCCGCGAAGCTCATCCGGTTCGCCCCGTGGCGGTGGTGGTCCAGGAGTCACCCAACCGCTTCAAAATCCTCTGCAACGCCCGCAGGTTCATGCCGAGCCTCGGGGCAATCTCGGCATTCTCCAGGTGGGCCAATCTCAGGTCGACAACCTGGAGTTCTTGCGGGGTGCAACGGCCCCGGAACAGTTCCAGCCCTTCATTGGCCGAGACCACGGCGCTGGGGGTCGGGTCATGCGAGGCCAGCGATTGGGGAGACGCCTCGCCGTCGGCGTCGGCGTCGAGGCGACGCTCACGATCGACGTCGTTTTTTTGGGCGTGCATCCGCCGATATTCGTCGACGATCTTCTGTTCAGCCGCCTTGGCCAGGAAACCGAGGAAGTGGTCTAGCGTCGGAAAATCAAAGCGATCCGCCTTGGCGATAAGGCTTTTCCAGACGTCACCGGCGATGTCCGTCGAGTCGTACAAGGTCCGCATCGGGGCCTCCAGCCGGCGACGGACGGCCCTGAGAAGCTTCGGGTGACAGGTGCGAAATAATTCATTCCAGGCAGCCGGATCCCCGGCCTGGGCCCGTTGGAAAAGGGCGTCAGCGTCGGATGGCGGCGAGTCCGGCGGCGCGTTCATCAAGATGTCCCTCTCCAGTGGGTGTCCGGGAGAGGCGGTCGATTTGAGGCGGGGGGCGGCTGTCGTCAAGACACCTGTCGGGTCCCGGAACCCGTCAATCATTCTAGCGTGGAATGATCGGCCCGGGAACCGACTTCGCGAGATTCGGTCGACCCAAAGCAGGCCCTCCGCCGCTCGCACAGGGTCAAACGAGAACAATGAAATCAAATTCGTACAATTCGCAACTCGAACGACCGTGGAGCGGAACTACTCGCGTGGTAAACCGAAGAAAAGTGGCTGAAAGGTCTGACCGTTCGCACATGTCCTACGTTGATAAAATGCAACACAAGGGTTGGCTGGCTGCCGCCGGAGTCACTCCGTGGGCAGGGGGGACGGGTGGGTTTCAGTTCATGCTAAACTGAGGGGCGTTGCCGAGACGGAGACCGCCCCCAAGGATGACCGATGGAAGTTGGTCGTTGATGGCGGGATAGTCGTCGTCGTGGAGGATTCCGCGGCAGGCCTGGCGGTAGAGGGGGCAGGACTGGTGCTGGCGAGTCGCCGCGGCGTGCCAGGGCTGGGCCAGGTCGGATCGGCCGGCGCGATGGGCCAAGATGATCCGCCCCAGCGGTGAGATCCGGGTGGCCCCCGCGCGGAGGATGGCCTCAAGAGGCACGCCCAGCGAGGCCCGGGCCTCGGCCCGACGGACCTCGCCGCGCAGTTCCCGGCGCAGGCCGCGCAAGATCCGCCGGACCTGTGTAAGGTAACGCCCCGCCGACGCGTCCTGGGCCAGCACCATCCAGGGGTCGTCCAGCGGCGAGGCCGGCGGCTGCGAGGCGACGAAGAGTTCCGGGTCCACCGGGACGTCGGGGTCCTGGTCGTGGAGCCCCAGCAACGTCGAGGCGACATGGGCCCAAACGCCCGGATTCGAGGTATCCAGGCGCCAGCGGGGACGGCTCCGCCGGTAGGATCGCTCGATCCGATCTGCCAGTTCCTGGGTCGCGCTGCGGATCGGGACCATGAAGACCTCGTCGGCTGGCTCGGGACGAGACAAGCTCGGCACGCCTCGCGCACCGTCGCGCGAAGGTGCGACTCGGGACTCTCTTCCCTCCTAGGACCGGCACCGAGATCGGCGCGTCGCCGCGACAGACTTTTTCCGTTTGAGAGGAAAATTCTTCTCGGCGGGCTGCCGGGGCCGTCGGGGCCGTCGTTGATGGCGAGGCACGCTCTGGACTTTGGCGGGAGCACCGCTTAAAATCTCGACTCCTCGCCAACCAAAGGCCGGACCCCCACCGGCCGAAACGGAGCAGGCCGCCGGAACGGTCTCCGGCCCTGGCTGCCCCACTAGCGACGAGTTGGGCCCACCAATCCCATGGAATCCGAGACCCGTCAATCGGACTGGCAGACGCTCAAGTCCGACCTGGCCTACCGCGTCCGGGAGATCCGCGAGGAACTCTATGGGCAGCACGGGGGGCCGTTGCTGGCCGAGAAGTTGCGTCTACCGTTCCGAACCTGGATGAATTATGAGGGGGGCTGCACGATTCCGGCTCAGGTGATCCTGCGGTTCATGGAGATCACCGGCGCCCACCCCTACTGGCTCCTCTGCGGCGAGGGGGAACGGTACCTCGTCGGGGGCGTTTTGTAAGGCCGGCGGCGAGCTTCCCCGGGCCGCCCCGGCCGGAGGCCCTTGCCCTTGCCCCAACGACGACGGCCGAGACGGAACCTCGAACCGCTCCTTCGAGACGTGGCCCTGCCCGCGGCGGCGGCCCTGCTGCGCGGTTTGCGGCGCCTTTCGGGGGAACAGCTTGCCCAGGTCCTCCTGATTGTCGCCTTACTTGGCGCCGCGGCCTGGATCTGGCGGAGCGGTCATCGTCCCCCGCCACCTCCCGAAGCGGCGGAGGGGGGATATCTGGCGTGCGTCTGGAATGTCGAGAACTTCTACGACGATCGCGACGACCCGGACATCCACGACGAGGATGAGGACTGGTTTGGCCGAAACCCCGAACTGGTCCGCCAGAAGGTCGACCGTCTGTGCGAGGCCTTGTTGATGCAGGGCAAGGGGCGGGGGCCGGACCTCGTCGCGATGGTGGAGGTGGAAAACCTTCGGGCCGCCGAGATGATCCGGGCCGCTCTGAACCGTCGGCTGCCGGAGCCCCTGCAATACCGCTACACCTTCTTCCGGGAAAACCGGACGGGGCGACACTTCGCGCCGGCGGTGGTGTCGAGGTTGCCGGGGGCGGTCGACGAGGGCCTTCAGTTCCAGGCGACCCTGCGGATCTTGCCGGTGCGTCTGGAAGTGAACGGGGCGCCTTTGACGGTCCTGGTGAGCCACTGGACCAGCCGCCTGACCGACCACGATGGCACCAAGCGAAACCGTTACGGTGATGCCCTGTATCGCGCCGCCCGCAACCTGGGGGGCTCGGCCGACTTGCTGATCTGCGGGGATTTCAACGACGAGCCGTCCGACCCGTCGGTCCGCGACCACCTGCACGCGATCGCCGACGCCTCGGTGGTGAGCCACGCCGACGGGCCGTTGCGGCTGCTGGACCTGACCGCCTCGCTGGACCCGGCTCGCTCGGGGACGATTGCTTACCGAGGGCACCGGCAGCTTTTCGATCACATCGTCGCTTCTCCGGGATTGCTTGACCCGAAGGGTTGGCTGGTCCTGCCGGCGACGTTGCGGGTCGAGGACGGCCCCACTTTGCGAGACGGCCGCGCCGATCGTCCCTGGCGGTTTGGCGGGCCCAACGAACGAAAGGCCCGGGGGTTTTCCGACCACTTCGCCCTTAGTGTCCGCCTGTCGGTGGGCGGGGACGGTTCGGTCGCCTCGGCCCCGGCTCCGGCTCTACCCTCGCCGTGAACCCCGAGGTCCCATCATGAGATCCGGCCGATTCGCGTGGATGGCGCTGGGGCTGGTGGTCGCGGCCTCGCCCAGTTTGGGACAGGAGCGTCCGCGAAAGGCGATTCCGTTGGTGGATCGGATGCCCGCCCGGCCCGAGCCGTTCCGCATTGTCGACTGGAAGGTCCGGGCGTTGGGTTTCGACCGGCTGGTCTTCGACGAGGGTCGCACGGGCCCTTACCTGCCGGTGGTCCGCCTGGTCCCCGAGCCGAGGGTGGTGGCGCCGCCGGGGTTTGCCCTGCCGTCGTACCTCGGCGACGACCGGGACCACGGCGAGGGGATTTGCGCCCTGGCGGCCTTGATGAACGGCACCTTGATGGGGGTGGACCGGAGCCGGGAAGGGGGGCGGAACTGGGTCGCAATGGGCCGAGAGTGGTTCAACCCCGACCCCCGAGTCCGCATCGTGGGGAACAACCCGGGCTCGGGCGGGTCGGGGAGTTACTGGTATGACCTTTTGCCGGGGGCTCTGTTCGCTCAACTGGCGACGCGTTACCCCGAGGTCCCCGGGATGCGCGAGTCGTTCCGGGCGATGGCCGACCGCTATCGAGCGCTGGTCGAGGCGAGGGGCGGGCCGTCGGCGGATTTCGAGCAGACTGGCTACGACTTCGCCCGGGATCGGCCGATCGACAACGGCCGCTGGCGAGAGCCCGACGCCGCCGCCGGGATCGCGTTTATCGAGCACCTGGCCTACCAGACCTGGCACGACCCCCGCCACCTGGAGGCCGCCCGCTGGTGCCTCGACGCCCTCGACCGCCGACCCGCCGACCGGGGCAACCCGCTCTATGAGGTCTTGCTTGATTACGCTCCAGCCCTGGCCGCTCGGTTCAACGCCGAGCATGGGACCGATTACGACGTCGAGAAGTTGCTGAACTGGTGCCTGAGCGAGAACCAGGGTCCCCGCGCGACCCGTCCGGGCTGGGGGGTTGTCGCATCGCGGTTTGGGGCGGTGGAGGCCCACGGGTTGGTGGGTCAGACCCACCCGGGCGACCGCTACGTCTTCGCGATGAACACGTTCCACGCCGCCGGCTGCCTCGCGCCTTTGGTCCGGTACGACGAACGGTATGCCCAGGCCCTGGGCAAATGGCTGATGAACGTGGCCAACAACGCCCGGCTTTTCTACCCCGACGGACTGCCGGCGGACCAACAATCGCCGCCTCGCTGGCCCGAGGGGGAGCCGCCAGTCATTCCCTATGAAGGGCTGCGGGAGAAGGGGCGACACCGTGGGGAATGGCTGGGGGAAACGACGGCCAAGGGGACGGCCTCGGGCGACCTGAGGGAGCGTAGGCCCAGCCGTCGCGCCGAGGTACTGACCCCTGACGAAAACGACGGTGGGCTCGATCACGTCTGGGAGTTCCGGGCCCCGACCGGCATCACCGCCGCGGGCTGCTGGCTGCGCCTCGAATCCGGGGCCAAGGTCGGCGCCTTCCGCCTGTCGGTCCGCCCCTCGGAGTCGGCCCCGTGGACG
Source organism: Isosphaeraceae bacterium (assembly GCA_965201075.1). Classification (GTDB taxonomy): domain Bacteria; phylum Planctomycetota; class Planctomycetia; order Isosphaerales; family Isosphaeraceae; genus CBDAVP01. Next base: position 33,092 of record CBDAVP010000006.1, read on the forward strand.
CCGGCCGGGAGCTTTCCCCGAGACGGCGACCGCCCTGGAGAGCCGTCGCCGGTGGGCCTGGCCCTGGGCTCGGTGCGTGACGGGGCCCGGTTCGCCGTCCGGGTCGAGTCGGCAAGGGCCGGGGAGTCGGCCCCGCCGCTGACGGTCCGCGACCTCCGCTGCGAGTTCGCCGCGGGCGAGACCCCCTACGCCACGGGCGACCCGCTCTTTTTCGCCTGGGGGGCCCCGACCGATTTCGGGGTCTATGGCGGGGCGTTCGTTGGCTATCTGGCCGCGCTGGTGGAGCGAACCGACCGCGAGCACGTCCTGCGATTCGACCTGCGGGCCACCGACTTCGCCGCCGGCCCGGGGCTCCCTTCCTACCTTTACTATAACGGAGACCCTGAGGACCGCCTGGTCACGGCCGAGGTCGGCCCGAAGTCCCAGGACCTTTACGACACGGTGACCAAGCGATGGCTCGCTCAGGGCGCCGTGGGTCGAGCCCGATTCAGGGTCCCCGCCGAAGGCGCCGTCGTCCTGGTCGTGGTCCCCTCGGACGCTCCCATTCGGCGGGACGGGGGCCGTTTGCTGGCGGGGGACCTGGTGATCGACTGGCACCCCTGAGCGTTGTCAATTCTGGGGGCTCGGGGGCCGCGGGTCCTCGGGGTCCACGTCGGGGTCAGTCTGGGGAGACGGACAGCGGCGTTTGCTCTTGACCATGCCGTTGTACTGGAACGTCCCAATCCGCCAGCCGGTGGCGGGTGCGGTCGTCGGGGACCATGACGTCCAACTGGATCAAAGCGACGGGCCGGACCGAGTGGTTGTCGGAGCCGAAGTTGTCGCAGATAGAGCCTTGCCAGAGGACCGGGTCGACCAGACTGGAGACCTGCTCGGTCGGGACGTCGACGAACAGGAGCTTGCGGATGATCGAGCCATTGGCGAACTTCGCCTGGCGCATGTCGGGGTGGTCGTGGTCGTTCCAGACCTTGCCGATGGTGGCTCCGGCGAAGTCGTTGTAGTAGGCCACGGCGTAGGTTTGGCCGTCGACGTAAGTCTGGTCGGGGGCCAGTTGGAACTTCTTGACCTCGGCCTCCTTGGTCATGCCGCGAATCCCCTCGCGACCGATCGAGCCATAATGCTGCCAGGGTATATGATACCAGCGTCGGACGGGGTTCTCCTCGACGCGCCAGTCGGCCTCGATGTTCCCTTCGAAGCAGTACGTCCGCAGCGCCTTCATGTAGTCCTTCCAGCCGGCGCGGAGGTAGCCTTCGACGTAGTTCTCGGCGGGTTCAGACCCGAAGAACGCGGGGAGTTTCGTGGGGTCGGGCGCGGCCTTGGGGTAATCCTGGCTGAGCTTGAAGACGCGGCCGGCATACCCCGCGGGGAGGAAGCCGAAGTCGGGGAACCGCGGCTGGGAAGCCGGCAACGGTCCGCGGCACGGCTCGGCGGCGGTCGCGGTTGCGGACAGGAGGGCCAGGCCGGCGACGACACCGGTCCTCCGGAATCGGCGGACCATGTGGGGCATTCCTGATTCCATTGGACGAGGCGCGCACCCCGCTCGCTTCCTTACTTGGGGATAATCGTGTTCGGCGGGGTCAGGCAAGCCCTAGGTCACGTTCGGCGGACGCCGCACGCCCAAGGCCAGCAGTGTCGAGGAAATTCGCTCAGGGCGAGGAGTTTTACCCGCCGCCACCTAAGCCCCCGCGAGGGAATCCCCTTTGCCACCGCATCCATCAAGCGGCCGGGACGACCCGCGTACATTGCCCAGTATTCCGTTGGGACGATATACTGGAACCGTAGCGGAAGGCTGAGGAACCGTCTCGTTTCCGGGTAGGCATCCACGCGGGGATCAACTCCTCCATGACCCATCCGAGGCGACTGCCCGACACCGCATGGGTCGTACGTTGCGGGCAGCCTCCTTACTTGCCTCCCGAATCGCTCGACGGGAAATGTGATGAGAATGGGGAGGTCTACGGTTTCTCGGTCCAATGCACCGCAGATGTTCCCTTCGAGGAGTTGGCTAGGGCCTGCCCGAACAACCAGATTGGCGTGCTGACAGTCGGGCAGATCCGCGCCGCGGGATACGATGTCGTCGTCACTCCCGGACCACGCCGCCATGCAACGGTCGTTGTCCCGGTGAATTGGCCACTGTCCGCAGCGCTGGAGCTTGGTGCCATATTTCAGAAACATCTCAACCCTGTCCCCGTGGCCTTGCGGTGGAGTCGTCGATGAAAACTGTATCCGCCGATTTCAATGCCTTGACGGAGGACGGGGACATCCGCCTGACTTGCCGCGCCTCGCGCGATGATCTCAAGCAAATGGGCCTCAAACCGAGCGACTGGGCCTGGCTCTCCGACGGTGAAGTTCTGTTCGGGGCAAGGCTTGAGCGGGATGCGCGTTGGGGGATGGTCGGCCAGCTTCGTTGGGACACTCTGGTGCGGTTCGATGATCCCGACGTTGAGAATCCACTCGCGATCCGCGACCAATTGAATCGTTTGATACCGGACACAAAACACGATCACGACACGGAATTTCAAATCTTCCGACTGATGACGGTTTACGAGCGGAGGTTGGGGCCTTTGGTCGTGAGTCGGCTGGCCCCCGGGATTTTCCCTCTACGCCGTGCCATGGCGTTGCAGTTCATGAAAGAGCCCGAACTGGCCCTGATTGAAATGGAAGCCGCCAGGCAAGCTCGACCCAACGATGCCGATCTGGAGTATTTTTACCTGGAGTTTCTGAGGCGGGCCGATCCAATCCGTGCCGTCCAGGAGGCGACCGACCTGCTCCAAACCGCCGACATCCCCGCATCCGTTTTGGCCGGCTGCATCGATATCTTCGCTTCCGAAGCCGACCAGTTCCACGATGACGCCTTCGCCAGAATCGGGTCTCAGATTCTCCGGTGGTGCGACCAATTCGAGAGGGCGCCAGGACGGACGCGAGTTCGCCCCGCGATCGCGGCTCAGCTCTATTTCAACCGGGGTATAACGCTCCTGCGGCTCGATCGATTGCCCGACGCTCGCCGGGCCTTGGATCAGGCCCAAGCCGCCAATCCGAATGAGCCCTTGATCCACGCCGCACAAAAGTTGAACCGCTACGACGAGGAAGGCCGGTTGATCTCGATGCAACTGCACAGCAAGCCTTCCCTTCCCTTATCGACCCCGAGTTTGCCGAACTTCCCGCCGTCCGAGCCCCTTGTCCAGCGGGCATGAGTCGTCACTGCGCCCGAAGCCGCCGAGCGGGGTAGACTGGTAGGGACGCCCATCACCCCGCGGCGGAGGCGCGACGATGGCCGATTTCGTGAAGATGGTGATGGAGTTGGTCGCGAGGGACGATTATTCCCCCTCGACGCTCAAGGCCATGTCGCGACGCCTGGCGATCTCCGAGGAGGATTACGCCGAGTTTCGGGCCACCGTCAAAAAGATGGTGCGCGATGGGACACTTGGGGTCGGCCGGGCCAAGACGCTGGGCAAGGCCGATGCCCCGGTCGAGACCAAGGGGCTGGTGCTGGGGACCTTTCGCCGGACGTCGAAGGGGTTTGGGTTCGTCCGTCCCAAGGGGAACAAGGCGGGGGACCGCTCCGGCGACATCTACATCCCGGCCGACCGCGGGAAGGATGCCTCGACCGGCGATGAGGTGGCCGTCCGCGTCACCAAGAAACCGCATTCGCCCGGGATGAATGTCCAGGGCGAGGTGGTGAAGGTGGTGGCCCGGGCCTCGGGGTTGTTCGTGGGGTCGTATTTCGAGGAGGGGGGCGAGGGGTACGTCAAGGTCGATGGAACGACCTTCCATGCGCCGATCTCGGTGGGCGACCCGGGGGCCAAGGGGGCCAGGCCGGGGGACAAGGTCGCCGTGGAGATGGTCCGCTACCCCCGCCCCGAGGCCGAGGGGGAAGGGGTGATTGTCGAGATTCTCGGCGAGCGCGGGCAGCCGGGTGTCGATACCCTGACGATTATCCGGGCGTTTGGCATCCCCGATACCTTCGATGACGAAACCCTGGAGGACGCCCGAGAGCAGGCCCGCGCCTTCGATGAGGAGAAGTTGGACGACCGGGTCGACCTGCGAGAGACCTTGACCATCACCATCGACCCGGCCAACGCCCGCGACTTTGACGACGCGATCAGCCTGAGCCGGGACGAGCGGGGGTACTGGAGCCTGGGCGTCCACATCGCCGACGTGTCGCACTTCGTCCGGCCTGGTTCGGCCCTGGACCGCACCGCAAGGACCCGGGGGACCAGCGTCTATTTGCCGGACCGGGTCATCCCGATGCTTCCGGAGGTGCTTTCCAACAGCCTGGCCAGCCTCCAGCAGGGGCAGACCCGGTTCACGATGACGGCGCTTCTGGAGTTCAACGAGGAGGGCGTTCGCACCGACCGCCGCTTCGCCCGGACGGCCATCCGGGTCGACCGACGGTTTTCTTATGAGCAAGCCTTCGCCGTCATGAAGGGGACGCCCGAAGGGCAGGCGATGGATGTGTCGCCGGAGGTCCGCGAACTGCTGGAGCGGATGCTTGTCCTGGCGATGATCCTGCGAAAACGCCGGTCCAAGCGGGGGGCGTTGGAACTGAACATGCCCGAGGTCGAGGTCGACCTGGGGGCCCAGGGCGAGGTCGTCGGCGCCCACCTGAACCTTGACGACGAGAGCCACCAGGTCATCGAGGAGTTCATGCTGTCGGCCAACGAGGCCGTGGCCGAACTGCTCATCGAGAAGCATGTCGGCTACCTGCGAAGGGCCCACCCCGACCCCGAGCCGAGCAAGCTCCGCCAGTTCGGCGAGTTCGCCCGCAGCCTGGGCCTGTCGGTGGACTCGCCCCAGAGCCGTTTCGAGCTTCAGCGCATCCTGAAGGAGACGGCCGAGGCCCCCGAACGGCACGCCATTCACTACGCCCTCCTGCGCAGTCTGAAGCAGGCGACCTATACCCCCGAGGCCGAGGGGCATTACGCCCTGGCCAGCGACGACTATTGCCACTTCACCTCGCCGATCCGCCGCTACCCCGACCTTCAGGTCCACCGACAACTCGGCGCCCTGCTGGCCAACCGGCCGCCGAAGGCCGACCCCGAGGAGCTCGAAAGTCTGGCCGAACACTGCAACCGCACCGAGCGACGAGCCGAGGCGGCCGAGCGGGAACTCATCAAGGTCAAACTCCTGACATACCTGGAAGACAAGATTGGAACTCCCTTCCACGCGGTCCTGATCGGCGTGGAAGATTTTGGCGTCTTCTGCCAACTGGTCGAGTTCCCCGTGGAGGGCTTGTTGCACATCACGGCCCTGGGGGACGACTACTACTATTTAGAGGAAGGGACGCACAGCCTGGTCGGGCGGCGTTCGGGAAGGCGGTTCCGGCTGGGGGACCAGTTGGAAGTTCGGGTGGCTCGGGTCGACGTCGACCGCAGGGAACTGGACCTGGTGCTGGCCGACCACGACGGCCCATTGGTCCAGCCGCCCCCGCGATCGCGATCGGCCGACGCTCGCCCTTCGACCTCTCGACCCAAGGGACGGGCCGAGCGATCCCGGCCGGCACGGCCCGAGCCTCGGGGCAAGACCAAGCCCAAGGCCCGGGCCAAAAAGTCTCGCAAGCGGAAGCCTTGAGGAAGGGGCTGGCCGTGGCCGTGGCCCTGTTCTTCCTGATCGGCCTATTCGTCGATGGCCACGGGCGTCTCGTCCCGGAGATCGCAGCCTGGGGGGCCGAGGGAGGCCCGGACAAACTCGGCTCCGAGAAGGCGGCAGATCAGGATTTCGCCGGAGTCGAACTCGACGCCCAGGGCGAACCAGTGGTGACAGGTCTCGCAAACCCCCAACAGCAATTCCGGTTCTTCCATGTCGGGATGGGAGACCTCCAGAAACCCTCCGCAGCCCTGGCAGGGGATTGTCGCCAACTCCCCCGCCGAGTCGGCGGCAGGGGGGCGCCGGGTCAGGGTCAAGGTCAAGGTCACTGCGGTTCTGGCCTGTCCTTCTAGACCCATGTTCACTTCCCCAGGTCGCGGGCGGTGCGACCTCTGGATGCCGTGACGGCTATGATAGGCACGCCAATCCGAATCGGCATCCTCCGGGGACGGGGTTCGGCGGGGTTGGGGAACTGACCTTCCCCGATTGGGGGGAAGGCGGCACAATTCCCGCCCGTCGTCCCGGCCGCCGAGGTTGGGTCGCTCGCGCCTGGAGGCGACTTACATCGGCAGGGAGGCCGCGCGATGCGTCGAGGAATTGGGGCGGGGCTCGCGCTGGCCGCGGCGCTGCTGGGAGCCTCGGGACTGGACGCTCGGGGCCAGGGGCAGGTCATCGAGCGGAAGACCGAGGTGACTGGTCCTCGAGGCCGGACGATCGAGCGCGATGTGCGGGTCCAGCGAGGCTCGGGCTACATTGATCGCCAGATCGACATCCGCCGGCCCGGAGGCGAGATCCGTCGAGACACCCGGGTCCTGACCGGCCCGCCCGGCGGCGGCCACCCCCGCGGCGGGCCCGCCTTCGCCGGTGGCGGAGGAGGGGGCTGGGGTCCGCGTCCGTGGGGGCCTCGGCCCGGAGTGATCATCGAGCGCGACGTCATCTTCGCCCCTCCACCGCCCCCGCCTCGCCCGTTCGGGTTCCTTGCCGTCGGCGGGCCGCTGTTCGGTCTCTCACTGGGAGCCCCGGCGCTGATCGCGCCGCCTCCGGTGTTTGTGACGCCCCCGCCGGTCATCGTCGCCCCCGCCCCGCCCGTGCAGGTCGCGGCGCCGACGATCGACCCGGTCGCCGAGGCTTTGGGGCAGCTTCAGGGGTTCTGGGTGTCCAACCGCCGCGAGGCCGCTTTGGCTCTGGGTCGCCTGAATGACCCTCGTGCCGTCCCCTCGATCATGGAGCGGCTCAAGAACGACTCGGACAAGACGGTCCGGGCCGCCTGCGCCTGGTCCCTGGGGGAGATCGGCGACCCCCGCGCCGCCTCCTACCTCGAACACGCCACCCTGTACGACAAGCGTCAGGAAGTCCGCGACGCCGCGGGTCTTGCCTACCAGCGGCTGCCGCAGGTGACCACGACGACTCCCGCGCCGGCCGCCCCGACCGGGGGCGCCGTGGCCGGGGTTCAGTCGGCTCCGCCGGCCCTCGAACCGCCGGCCGAGGAGTTGCCCCCCGCCGACCTCGCCCCAATCGACCGCGACACCCCGCCCCCGCCGCCCCGGCCCGCCGAGGAGACCGGCTTCCGCGACACGCCCTGACCCGTCGACCTCCACGCCACCCTGAATTCTGCGGCGCCCGAGACTGGAATGGCTCGGGCCAATCCCCCTTGGATCGGAATCGCCAAGGAAGAGTCGGGCCGATCCCCGACTTCCGTTCCCCACCGATTCCGCCTCGTCCCCGCGAGATGGACTCCGCCAAATCCGCACCGCCCATTCCCTGGCTGTGGGAAGGTTTTGCAAGTATCGCCCCACCTCCCACGTCACCGAAAAATCTCCTAAACTTGACTCAAGTCGCCGCCAATCCTCCGGTTGGATGTGCGTCACGTCCCTCCGTTCCGGAGATCGGAACGGCGTTTGCTGCCGTGCCCGTTTGGGTCGAAACCGCGGAACGGCGAGTCGGAAACGGACCTGTATCGGCTGGCGAATTGCCTGGCGTTGAGGAAATCGCGAAATCCCGTGATTTTCCCAAACTGCCTATGTTATACTGTAGGGGACGAAGCAATTTGGCGGGTCCGGCGGCGCCGGGCTCGCGGGACCGAGGTTGCGAGGGGACGCTCCTCAGGGATGAGGCTTGGCCCGCCTCCGGTCGGCTTGACACCCACGGCGATCGCACCAGGGACGACCGAATTTCTGCCCAGGAGCGAGACACTCATGTCTGCCTGTCGAAGGAGTTTCCCAGCGCTCGCGGCGGCCTGCCTGGTGCTGGGCCTGGCCGGGACGGGCCGGGCCACCTACTGCGGTTGTGCGTCGTATCGGGCCGTCCCGGCGCCGATCGTCCAGGCCCAGTGCAACGTCGTGGCGCTGGCCCCCCAGTGCCAGCCGGTGACGCAGACGGTTTGCGAGACCGTCTATGAGAACCAACCGGTTACCGTCATGACCACTCGCTACCGGACCGGCTACCGGGCCGAGAACTTCACGGTCATGCGGCCCACCTACCAGACCACCCAGGTCGCCCGGAATTACACCGTCTGCCGTCCCGTCTGCGAAACCTCTTACGTCCAGAAGCGCTACGCCGTCTGCCGGCCGGTTTACGAGACGCAGAAGATGGAGCGACGCTACACCGTCTGCAAGCCGGTGTATCAGACCTCGTACTGCCAGCGGCGTTACAACGTCAGCCGCCCGGTGTATGAGACGCAGAAGATGGAGCGGCGCTACACCGTCTGCAAGCCGGTCTATCAGACCGCCTACCAGCAGCGACGCTACACCGTCAGCCGACCCGTTTACCAGACGCAGAAGATGGAGCGTCGCTACACCGTTTGCAAGCCGGTGTACCAAACTGCCTATCAGCAGCGACAGTACACGGTGATGCGCCCGGTGACGCAGACGACGATGGTCGAGCAGCCCTACACCGTCTGCCGACCGGTGGTGACGACGCGGGTTGAGGAATGCGGCTACTACCAGACCCAGGCCGAGGTCATCCCCGGCCCCGTGGTCGAGCGTCAGGTCCCGGTCCGCGACCCCTGCGGCTGCGGAAGCGGAGGCCGCGGGCTGTTCCGCCACAAGCCGACCTGCTACCAGACGGTGGCCGTGCAGTGCCCGTCGCGGACGGTTTGCCGGCGGGTGTATGTCCCCCAGCAACGGACCGTCGCCGAGACCCGCTACGTCGCCGAGACCGCCACGAGGCAGGTTCCCGTGCAGACCTGCACCATGGTAGCCGAGACCAAGGTGGAGAACGTCCCGGTCACGACTTGCCAGTACGTCCAGCAGGAGGTCGTCCAGCCCTACGAGGTCACCACCTGCCAGATGGTCTGCGAGGAAAAGGTCGAGAACGTCCCCGTGACCACCTGCCAGATGGTCTCCGAGCAGGTCGTCCAGCCCTACGAGGTCACCACCTGCCGGATGGTCTGCGAGGAGAAGGTCGAGAACGTGCCGGTCACCACCTGTCAGATGGTCCCCCAGGAGGTCGTGCAGCCCTACGAGGTGACGACCTGCCGGATGGTCCAGGAAGAGAAGGTGGAGAACGTGCCGGTGCAGACGACCCGGATGGTCAGCGAGACGCGAACCGAGATGATCCCCGTGACGACCTGCTCGATGGTGGCCGAGACCGCCACGAGGCAGGTGCCAGTCTGCGTTCCCGAGCAGGTGCCGGTGACGATCAACCGTTGCGTCGCCCGAGTGGTCGCCCGCCCGGTGGTGACCCAGCAATGCACGATGGTCCCGGTGGCCGTCCCGTCCTGCCTGTCCTGCCGCTGACGAGCCGGCAAACCGCAAAAACCCAAGATGGCCGCGGCGGCGCCTACCCGGGCCCGCTACGGCCGTTTGTCTATTGCCGAATGAGTGGACTTATGCGGCATCAACTCTCATTGCAACGTCAACAAGGCGTGGATGCGGCGATTGCTAGGGCCCCCGTCAACCCTTTGGTGATCAAAGGGGGTGGTTTGATCTTGGCCGCAAATAATTGTCGAGTGCCGTCTTCACCCCTCGCCCGAGGCTCATGCGGTATCGTCCAGGCCGGGGATAGGCGGGCTCTACGGGAGAGAAATCAAACCGATCCGAACCCGCAGTGCGATGGAAAGTTTCCAAAGATCGAGCGGTATGGCGTCGTTGGACTCCTGCCAGGCTGCGACGCCCTTGGCCACATCGGCAAAGAAATCGGCCCTGGAGGGCTGCTGCCCGCTAATCCGATTCATGTCACACATCCACCCAGCGACATCGTGATAAAGTTCCTTGCCCGTGAATTCACGCCGCCACGTGCCGTCGGCCAGTCGGCCAACCGCGACGGCATGGTCGGCTGCCAGAAGGGTGTGAACGTCCGATTCCGTGGAGCGGGCCGCCTCGCCGCCGAGTTTCTTGAACCAGACCGACTCGCAAATGTACTCTCGTGCAGTTATTTCATCGACGATGGACTGGGAAGGGTCGGGAATGAACGGCTCCCGGAAACGCCGCTTCAACTCGGCGACCGTCTCGCGACATGCGGTCCACCAGCACAAATCGGCCGCCTTGGTCGCCATCCTCGCCTCGATTTCCGTGACATCGAGGCCGCGATTGTGATAACGGCTAGCGGCCAAAGCCCAAGGATCGAGCAGGTAATTTTCGATCTCGTGGACTGGCAGGACGAACGTGCGGAAGGTCTTGGACTGGTCAAACCATCCTGGGACGCTCGTCGGGGAATAGTCTCGATCCAAGACGCCGACGACGTTGGGATATCCTTCTTTGTGGCAGAGATCAACGATCGACTTGACGCCCTCATTGCCGCCCCCGACGTGGAAATCGGCGTCGATCGGGCTGCCCCAGAGCGCCCGCAGATAGTCCCGAGTCAGGATGTCTTCGACGACTACCATAAGGGGCGTGGTCGTCGAGATGGAAAGACTTATGGGCATGGCAGCTCATCCTTGGGCTCGCGCCATGCCCCAGATTTCGGCTCGAGGATCGTCGTCCGGTATCAGGAAATGTCGCTCGTACGAGGCGGCGGCGGCATAGATGGCGGGCGAGTGCGTGGCGATGAGGAATTGCGCGCGGGGCTGGAGCGACATCAAGGCCCGGAGGATGGGACCGTGCCACTGCGGATCCAGGTGCAATTCCGGCTCGTCGATGAATACGATCCCTTCGCTGTCGTCATTCAACACCAATGCCGCGAGGAACAGGAACAACTCCAACTGGCCGGCACTGAGTTCATCCACTGAAAGACGCGGCGAATCAAGGCGATGATAGAAAACCTCAAATCCGGGTGCATCCGGCCTGTCACCACGAGCAAGCCCGACTGAAAACCTCGCGCCCTGATTGGGATAGAACTTCTCCCAAATGGTGTTGACCCGCTTGATCGACCGCGAATAAATGTCCGACCAAAACGGTTCGTCCTCATCGAACCGCTCAGCCGCCGCCGCATTGACCAACATCTGCTTGACGTTCAGAAGGCGATTTGAGTCATTCTTGGCAGGCCGACGACCAGGTTTGCCTACCGTGACGTTCACCGGCCCGACGAGCTTGGGGGCTCTCCACGATGAGAAATACCAGAATGGAACACGCGGGTTAGTCTCGCGAACAGGGACTTTTGCCGTGTCCACCAACATTTCATCTTCGCCGAAAAAACTTTCGCTATTCCTCAATCCGGCCTGTATTTCATAGTCGCCAGCACCCCGAAAAATGGCAGATTCGCCGGATGGGCCGACCGCCAACTTGTACCCGCCTACCGCGATCAATGCGGCTTCCAGGACTGCAGTTTTGCCGCTGCCATTCGGGCCAGCTAGGACAACCAAGCGGTTGGGCAGGCCGTCAGGTCCCTTGAAATCCAGGTCAAGTTCCTTGATCCCGCGAAAATTGCGGATCGACAAACTGGTCAAGGCGATCGGCAGCGATCTTTCGGGAGGCATAGGAGTTCCTCCCATTCAGGGATCGAGTAAGCCCGCAGCGAAAATTCCCCCCGCTACCGCTGCAATCTTAGCCCTATCAGACCTTCCGTGCCAACTAAGCCCAATCGCCAATAGATCACCCAATCGGATTAATCGGCATCATTCGACAAGCGATTGGAACAATCTCGTCGTGAATTCATAACCGAATCCCATGCAAGCAATTTCGCCGACTGGCAACGCAAAGGCTCCACAATTTTCCCCGCAAACTCAAAGGCGTAGCTATCTCGACGCGGCGGGGGAAGCAACGGTCATCGTCGATTCGACTACCGGATTACTAGCGGAGTCGCCTACGGAATACCGCGAAAATACGGCGATTTTCATCCCTCCACGCAAGCCCTTGCAATTCCCATTGTCTTGCCGTAACTCTCACCCGGTCGGGAGCTTTGGCAATCCGACGGGGTCGGCTTGGCGTGTCTTATAAGCGGATCGTCGCGGGTTCGAATCCCGCCGGGGGGACTCGCCGAGAGGGCCGCGAGGGCGGTCGGCGAAGCCTCCATCGGCGACGACCCGGATCAGGGATGCCCTGGGGGCCGCGCGTCGGCGTCGGGCGGGACCAGCGGCAGGTTGAGCCAGGCGAGGCCGAGGTCTCGGCCCATGTGCGAAATGCTGTCGCCCCCGGGAGCGTCGTAGAGCAGGGCCAGGCGGTTGCCGACCGGCAGGACCGTTGGCATGCCGATGCAGCGGCTCGACCAGGTGCAGTTGCGGCCGTCGAGGACCACCGCTTTGTGCGCGGCGTCCCAGTGGCGGAGGTCGCGGCTCCAGTAGACCCAGATGGCGTCGGTGGCTCCGAGCTGGGTGTTGACGTGGTTGGTGAACAGGAACCAGGTTCGGTTTGCCGGCTCGAAGTAGACGCTGCTGTTTTCGCAGACGTCGTCGCCGGGGAGGATGGGTTCGGGGGTTGGGGTCCAGCGGCCGTTGAGGTCCCGGGTGGTGACGAGGCCGACGTTGCCGAAGGGGCTGACTCCGTCTCGGGGGTGATAGCCTCCCCAGGAGAAGAACATCAGGAACTCGTCGCCGTCGCGGACCACCATGCCCGGTGAGGCCACGACCATTTTCGGGCCGTAACCCGGGCCGAGGTCGGCGGGGCGGAACGGGGTCACGTCCTTTTGCTTGGTCCAGGGGCCAGACGGCGAGGGGGCGCGGGCCTTCATCGTCAGGTAGGGAGGCGCCGGGATGAAGTCGGGGGCGGGCGTGGTGTTGGGCGCGGCGACGTAGAACATGTGCCAGTTGGGCCCGTCGCGGATGACCCAGGGCGAGGTGGCCGTGCCGGAGTCGCCCTCGCCGGGGGCTCCGAAGTCCAGCACCGGGCCTCGGCGGGTCCAGGTCTTCAGGTCGGGGCTGGTGGCCAGGCAGGCCAGCCACCCTTTCGGCCCACAACCGTCGTAGTGCAGGTAATAGGTTCCCTCAAAGGCGAAGACGCTCGCCTCGCGCGCTCCGTTCGCGTCGCAGAGGGCGGGCCCCTCGCCGTGGCGGAAGATCCGGCCCTCGTCGCGGGCTTCCAGCCTTGGGAGCGGTTCGGCGGCTTGCGAGGGGCCTGGCAGTCCGGCCATCAGGATCAAGGACAGGACCGTCGTCGAAGGGCGCATCAGGCTTGGTTCTCGGGCCGAGTGGGTTCCAGAGGGCGCAGCACCCGGCAGGGGACCCCGGCGGCGATGACCCGGGGGGGAATGTCTCGGGTCACGACGCTGCCGGCCCCGATGGTGCTACCGGCGCCGATGGTCACGCCCGGCATCAAAATCGCCCCGGCGCCGACCCACACGCCGTCGCCGATGGTGATTGGCGAGGCGAGTTCCGGCCCCGAGGCCCGCTCCTCCGGGTCGAGCGGGTGGTGAGCCGTCAGGACCTGGACCCGGGGGGCGAACTGGACGTCCCGGCCGATCGTCACCCGGGCGCAATCCAGAATGATGCAATCGAAGTTGGCGTAGAAGTTATCACCCAGGAAGATGTTCACGCCGTAGTCGCAGCGAAATGTCGGCTCGATGGTCGCCCGAGGCCCGACCCGACCGAGCAACTCGGCGAGAATCGTCCGTCGGCCCTCGGGGTCGTCCTCGCTGGTGGCGTTGAACCGGCGGGTGAGCCGGCGGGCCCTCAGGCGTCCGGCGACCAGGGCGGGATCGGAGGGGTCGTACAGCACGCCGGCCATCATCGCGAACCCGGGGCCGTCGCCCGCAGCCGCTCCTCCAGCCGCGCGACCCCGTCGCGCAGGGCCGCCAACTCGGCCGCGGTCGCCCTGAGTTCGGACACCTGCCCTGCCAGGGCGTCGACCTTGGAACCCAGCAGGTCCACGCGGGAGGCCGTGGTGAACCCTTGAACGACCAGGAACGCCAGCAGAGTGGCCAGCAGGGGCACCCCGACCGACCAGACCCGGTTCCACACGGCCAGGGTGGACGCGATTCCGCCGACCTCCCTGCGCAGGTCCGGGACCTGCCCAACCGTCTCGGCCAGGCGGCCCAGGAGAGCGTTCATCCCCGCGACCTGCTGGGCCAGGGCGTCGATCTTCTCGGAGTTCGTGCCGGTGACGGGCTCGGGCATCGGGGCATCGTCCCTTGGAAGGGTCACAGGGTCCAGCCCTTGCGGAACTCCCGGCGCAGGAACGCGTCGGCCTCGGGGCAGTTGCGGGCCTTCAAGGCCGGGGCATCCCAGTCGAGGGATTGGCCGGTTCGGTAGGCGACGTTGCCCAGCAGGACGGTTTCGGTCAGCGCCCCGCCGTAGTCGAAGGGGCAGGTGGTGGCCGAGCCGGTCTTGCACGCGTTGATCCATTCGGCGTGATGGCCGATGGAGTCGGGAATCGTCTGGGCCGGGGCGATGAAGTCGCGGAACTGATCCTCCGGCAGCAGCTTCCGGCGCTCGTAGTCGACCAGGAGGTGGCCCTTCTCGCCCACGAACAGGATGCCGCTCTCCCAGCCGGAGATGCCCATCTCGGCAAGCTTGGGGGGCCGAGGACCGCCGTCGTACCAGGTCAGGGCCACTGGCGGGCGGTCGCCCCGGGCAGGGAAGGCGTAGCGGACGACCAGGTGCTCGGGCCCGGTCTCGGGATTCACGGGCGAGCCCTCGGCCGAGATCGTGGTGGGGTGGCGCAGGTCGAGGGCCCAGAACGGTAGGTCGAGGTAGTGGCAGCCCATGTCGCCGAGGGTGCCCTCGCCGAAATCCCACCAGCGTCGCCAGTCGAAGGGGTGGTAGCCGTCGTGGTAGGGTCTCGTCGGTGAGGGCCCCAGCCACAGGTCCCAGTCCAGGTAGGAGGGTACCGGCTGGGTGTCGGTTGGACGCGCCCCGCCCGACCACGTCTTGTTGCCGAGCCAGACGTGGACCTCGGCGACCGAGCCGATCGTCCCGGCGCGGACGATCTCGACGGCCCTTCGGTAGTTGGACCCGGCGTGGATCTGCGTCCCCATCTGGGTGGCGACCCCGGCCTTGTTGGCGAGTTCGGCCAGGACGCGGGCCTCGTGAACGGTGTGGGCCAGGGGCTTTTCGCAGTAAACCGGCTTGCCCGCCCGCAAGGCCAGGGCGGCGGCCGGGGCGTGGGTGTGGTCGGGGGTGCTGACGACCACCGCGTCGATGCCTCCCATCTCCAGCATCTTGCGGAAGTCGCGGAAGGTTTTGGCCTTCGGGAATCGTTCGGCCGCTTTGCCCAGGAAGCGCGCGTCGACGTCGCAGAGGGCGACGATGTTTTCCCCCTCGACCCCTTCGAGGTTGGCCGCTCCCCGGTTGGCCACGCCGATGATGGCGAGGTTGAGCTTCTCGTTCGGCCCGACCCGGGCGAGGGCCGGGCGGCCTCCCGTGACCGTGGCGGCGCCGGCGAGCGCGGCGGTGGTCTTCAGGAACGTTCGGCGGTTCAAGGGGTGGCTCATGGTGGGGGGTCCCGGGGTCAAGTGCCTCGGAATTAGAGAGAGCGAAGGTAATTGGCGAGGTCGGCGGCCTCGGCCGGGGTGAAGGCCGAACCTTGGGGGTGGCGGTGTTCGCCGAAGACGGATTCGAGCGTCGGGGCGCGGCCGTCGTGCAGCAAGGGTTGGCGGCCCGCGAGCCCTCTCAGGGACGGGGGGTTGAAGTCTCTTTGGCCGAGGTCGTCGACGAGGCCGACGTCGTAGGTTTCGGCGGTGGTGAGGGCTGGCCCAGCATGGCAGGAGGCGCACTTGCGGGCGGCGAAGACGGCGTGGCCGCGATCGGCCGAGGCCCGGAGTTCGGGCGTCGCGGGCGTCGCGGGCGGGGGCGGGTTGAGTGAGCGGAGGTAGGCCGTCAGTTCGGCCAGGGCCTCGGGCGAGGGGGCATGGCCGCGCATCGTCAACGTCACCGACTTGCGGACCTGATCCTCCAGCCGCTCGGCCACGCCCGACCAGGCCCAGGGGGCCGTGTCGCCGACGCCCAGCAGCGAGGGGACCTGCTTGGGGGCTCCGTAAGAGCCGTCTCCCAGGGTGTCGGCCCGCAGGCCGTTGGATTGGCCGTCGGTGTGGCAGCTTTGGCAACTCATCCAGCCGTCCAGCGACACCCTGGCGTCGGAGAACAGCCGTTCGCCCCGGTCGACGGCGGTGAGCTCGGGGCGGGGGCCCAGGGGAATTGTCTTTAGCCAGAGGCCGGCGACGGCGTCGACGACCGTGATCGTGTCGTCCAGCTCATCGGCGACATACACGGAGTGGGCGTCGGGAGACAGGGCCAGGGCGGTCGGGCGTCGTCCGACGTCGACCCGTCGCAGAGGGCGAGTCGGTCCGGTCGCCAGGGCGATCTCGTCGACCCCCGACAGCGCCAGAACGATCGAGCCATCGGGGCGGAAGGCCAGGGCCGAGGGGTCTCCGGCCGCGGTCCCCGAGTTCCCCACGGTGATCTGACGACGGCCGCGTCCGGGGTTGGTCTCGTCCTCGGGAGCGAACAGGGCGTCTACTTCCAGGATCTGGAGGTGATTCCCAATCAGATTCCCCCAGTGGACGTCCTGGAAGCTTGCCTCGGCTCGCGGTCCGAGCGTCTGATGGGCCAACGTGAGCGTATGGCCATCATCAGACGCAATCAAGCCGCGAATGTTGTGGGCGTGCAACGTCCGGATTGTGACGATCTGGCCCGCCTCGGGGTCAATCGTGGCGAGCTTGCCACCGAACGCGTCGGCGACCACCAGGGCCCGGCGGTCGTTGGGGGCCTTGACCCAGGCCAGTTCTCGGGGGCGGAACGGGAGGTCGACAATCCTTGGCGATCCGAACGCGAGAACTCCGGAGTCGTTGGCGGCCCGAGTCAAAAGGGTCAGGCGACGCGATGCGGTCGAGGTTACGGCGCACACATTGGCTTCGGGACTGACCGCCACGGCGACGGGGTCGGCCGGCAGGTCGATGCGGCCGACGACCCGGGGGGAGTCGAGCCCCGCTTCCAGAATCAGTAGGGCCGCGCCTCCGCGATCGACGGCCAGCAAGTGATGGCCGCCGGGCAGGGGGGTGAGGTCGGCCAGGGATCGCCCGACCTGGGACTCGGCCACGACTCGGCCGGCGTTGGGGTCGATGACCGAGACGGTCCCGCAGGCGTTGGCCGCAAACAGCCGGCTGCCGTCCCGACCGAAGCTCAGGGCGACGGGCTTGCGGAACCTTACGGCGGATTCTCCTTCCCCGGCGAAGGCGACGGCGGGGCCGGTGCAGGCCATTAGCAGGGCCAGGGACCGGAGGAGCAGGGCGAGTCGGCGGGGCGATCGGGCCAAAGGGGGAGACTCCCGGGTGGCGGAGGCCGTTGGCCGTACGGCCGC
The DNA here is from genome assembly GCA_965201075.1 of Isosphaeraceae bacterium. Taxonomy (GTDB): domain Bacteria; phylum Planctomycetota; class Planctomycetia; order Isosphaerales; family Isosphaeraceae; genus CBDAVP01. The sequence continues at coordinate 50,278 of CBDAVP010000006.1, forward strand.
GCCTCATCATCACCCCTTCATCATGGCCGAGAGGCGGCCTCCGGGCAACTCGGCTCCGCGCGGGTCTATCCGGCCCAGAGCCCAATGACCTACAATCCCGGGGGCCGACGCCCTGGCCCGATTGATTGAGGCGACCGACGTCGATGTCCAACCTGCTCGCCGCCCGGCTCCAGATGGCCCTCTCGCTGGGCTTCCATATCCTGTTCGCCGTCGCTGGCGTGGCGTTGCCGCTGTTGATGGTGGTGGCCGAGGCCCTCTGGCTCCGCACCGGAGAGCCGGTGTATCGGGTTTTGGCCCGTCGCTGGGCGCGAGGGGCGGCGATTTTGTTCGCCGTGGGAGCGGTCTCGGGGACGGTGCTTTCGTTTGAGCTGGGTTTGCTCTGGCCGCGCTTCATGGAGTTCGCCGGGCCAATTATTGGGCCGGGGTTCGCGCTGGAAGGGTTCGCCTTCTTCACCGAGGCGATCTTTTTGGGGATTTATCTGTACGGCTGGGACAAGATCCGCCCAGGAGCCCACTGGCTGGCCGGGGTGGTGGTGGCCTTCAGCGGCGCGTTGTCGGGGGTTTTGGTGGTGTCGGTCAACTCGTGGATGAACACACCGGCGGGGTTTTCCGTCAGCGAGGGGCGGGCCCAGGGGGTCGACTCGGTGGCCGCGTTGCTGAACCCGGCGTTCGCGGCCGAGGCGATCCACATGACGCTGGCCTCTTACGCGGCCACGGGCTTCCTGGTGGCGGGGATTCACGCGATCCTGCTGAGGCGGGGCGATCACGCCAACCCCTTCAACCGTCGGGCCCTGGCAATCGCCTTGTCGGTGGGCGGGGTCGCGGCCTTTTTGCAGCCGTTGAGCGGCGACTACGCGGCCAAGATCGTGGCGAAGACGCAGAAGGTGAAGCTCGCGGCGATGGAGGGGCAGTTCCGCACCGAGCGTCACGCCCCTCTGAGGATCGGCGGCATCCCCGACACCAAGGCCGGGGTGACTCGTTATGCCCTGGAGATCCCCGGCGGCCTGAGCTTTCTGGCCTATGGCGACTTCAACGCCGAGGTGGCGGGGATCGACTCGTTCCCGAAGGCCGATCGACCCCCGGTGCCGATCATTCACTTCGCCTTCCAGACGATGGTCGGCTGCGGCATGGCGATGATGGGGCTGGCCGTCTGGGGCGCGCTAACCTCGAACCGGTTCCGCCGGGTGCCCGATGGCCCTTGGTTCCTGCTGGCGTTGAGCTGGGCGGCGCCGTTGGGGATGATCGCGGTGGAGGCCGGGTGGATCGTCACCGAGGTGGGCCGCCAGCCCTGGATCATCCACCGGGTGATGCGCACGTCCGAGGCCGTCACGCCGGTGCCGGGCATCTGGATCTCCCTGATCTCCTACGCGACGCTGTACGTGTTCCTGGGGGTGATTGTGTCCCTGTTGCTGGCCTATCAGTTCCGGTCGAGCCCGGACGCGGCGGCCCTGGTTGATGGGGACGACTCCTGATGATGCCGATGGGAGCGACTCCGGAGGGGCTCGTCGCGCTGGCCATGTTGCTGGCGTTGACGGCGTATGTCCTGCTGGGCGGGGCCGATTTCGGGGCGGGGGTCTGGGACCTGCTGGCCCGGGGTCCTCGCGCTGCCGCCCAGCGGGAGACGATCGCCCATGCGATCGGGCCCGTCTGGGAGGCGAATCACGTCTGGCTGATCCTGGTGGTCGTGCTGCTGTTCACCGCGTTCCCGTTGGCGTTCGGCCGGATCATGACCGACCTCCACGTGCCGGTCTCGTTGATGCTGGTGGGGATCGTTCTGCGGGGCTCGGCCTTCACCTTCCGTAGTTACGACAACTCCGAGGTGGGCCGTCGTCGCTGGAACCGCGCGTTCTCGGTCCCGAGCGTGGCGACGCCGGTGCTGCTGGGGGCGATTCTGGGGGCGATCGCCTCGGGCGGGCTGCCCCGGCGGCTCGAGCGGACCTCGCAACTGTTCGAGACGTGGCTGGCCCCGTTCCCGATCGGCGTTGGCCTCTTCACGCTGGCGTTGTTCGCCTTCCTGGCCGCCACCTACCTGACGCTGGAGGCTGATGACCTCCTCCTTCGCGAGGACTTCCGCCGACGGGCGCTGGGGGCCGGGGTGTTGGTGGGGGTGCTGGCTTATGGGGTGTTCCTGCTGGCCCGCCGCGACGCCCCTCGGGTCTTCCACGGACTGGATGGCTCGGCCTGGGGATTGCCTTTGCGGTTGGCGACGGGGACCTGCGCGTTGCTGGCGTTGGGAGGACTGTGGACCCGGCATTACCACGTGGCCCGGGGCTCGGCGATCGTTCAGGTCGTGCTGATCCTCTGGGGCCTGGTGCTGGGGCAGCGGCCGTATCTGGTCCCGCCCGACCTGACCATCGCCAACTCGGCCGCTCCGGCCTCGACGCTGCGGTTCCTCGTGGTCGCGCTGGCGGCCGGGTCGCTGGTCCTTTTCCCGTCGATCGCCGTGATGCTCCGCGTGTTCAAGGCCCACACGCTGCCGAGGCGGAGGGCCCGGAGCGGTAGCCGATAGGTTCCGTGGGGGGCCCGATTCAGGGCTCGTTGATGAGGCGTTCCAGGATCTGGTAGTCGACGGGCTTGACCAGGTGGTGGTCGATGCCGGCGTCGAGGCCGCGACGGCGGTCGTCGTCGCGACCGTAGCCGGTGACGGCGATGAGCCGGAGCGTCGGAACGGCGTCGGGTAGGCCGCGGAGACGGCGGGCGACCTCGTAGCCGTCCATTCCCGGCAGGCCGATGTCCAGGAGCACGACGTCGGGGCGGAACTTGGGGGCCAGGGCCAGCGCGACCTCGCCGTTGTGGGCGACGCGGGCCTCGTGGCCGGAAAGGTCCACCAGCATGGCCAGGCTCTCGGCGGCCGGGGCGTTGTCGTCGAGGATGAGGATTCGTCGCCGGACAACGTCAACAGCCCCAGCCCCGCCGTCGGCCCCAGCCACGCCGTCGGCCCCAGCCAGGCCAACGGCCACGGAACTCGGGGAAGTCTCCTCAAACGCCGTGGGGAGGCGGACGACGAACTCGCTGCCCCGGCCCAGCCCAGGGCTGGAGGCCGAGACGGTTCCGCCGTGCAGCTCCACCAGAAGGCGGACCAGGGTCAGGCCGATCCCCAGGCCCCCCTGGCTTCGGTCGAGGGATCGGTCGGCCTGGGCGAAGAGGTCGAAGACCCTTGAAAGCATTTCCGGGGCGATGCCGACGCCGGTGTCGCTCACCCGCACGATCGCCTCGCCCGGGGCGGCCTCGACGGACACGCGGACCTCGCCACCAGGGTCGGTGTACTTCAGGGCGTTGGTCAGGAGGTTGATCAGCACCTGTTCGAACCGCGTCGGGTCGGCGGTCAGGGTGATCGGCTGGGCCGCCGGCGTGACGGTCAGCGTGGGGCCGAGGTGGTCGGCCGGGGGACGGACCGTCTCGACGGCGCGATTCACGGCCTCGTCCAGATCGACCCCCTCGCGACGCAAGGTGATGCGTCCGCGAGAGATCCGCGAAACATCCAGCAGGTCGTCGAGCAGGCGGCCCATGTGGCCGATCTGGCGGTCGATCACCTCGCCCATCTGGCGCTGGATTTCCGGGTCGGGGTTCAGACGCAAGACCTTTGAGGCGTTGCGGATCGGCGCCAGGGGGTTGCGCAGCTCGTGGGCCAGCATCGCCAGGAACTCGTCCTTGCGGCGGTCCGACTCACGGGCCTCCCGGTAGAGGCGGTCGAGTTCGGCGTGCTGGGTGGCCATCTCTCGCTGGTTGTCGACCTTCTCGATGGCGTCGGCCACTGTCTGCCGGAGGGTGCCCGGGGTGTAGTGCCCCTTGACCAGGTAGTCCTGGGCCCCGCGCTTCAGCGAGCCCACGGCGGTCACTTCGTTGCCGCGGCCGGTAATCATGACCACCGCGATCGTCCCGCGACCGGCGAACTCGGCCAACGCGTCGAGGAAGTCCAGGCCGTCGACCCCGGGCATGTCGAAGTCCAGCACCAGACAGGCCGGCGGCTCGGCTCGGCAGGCGTCCAGGCCCGAGGGCCCGTCGCCGGCCTCAATGAAGCGATAGTCGGCCCCGGCGTCCTGGGACAGGTGGCGGCGGACCGCGGCGCGGTCCTCGGGACTATCGTCGACGATCAGGATCAGCCGATCGGCCGCCATCAATTCAAACTCCCACGCCCGGCAAGGTCACGGTCGACAGCCAGTAATCCTTCAAGGCTCGGATCGCCGCGAGGAATTTGTCGAAATCGACCGGCTTGATGACGTAGCTGCTGGCGCCGCTCCGGTAGCAGGCGTCAATGTCTCGGGGGCTGGAGGAGGTCGTCAGGACCACCACCGGAGTCGTCCGGGTCGCGTCATCCCCCTTGATCTGCTCCAGCACCTCGCGGCCGTCGGTCCCCGGCAGGTTCAGGTCGAGCACGATCAAGGACGGCCGGGGGGCTCGCTCGGCCTCGGCGTAGATGCCTTTTCGCTGGAGGTACGCCAGCGCATCGTCTCCGTCGACGCAGCGGCGGACCGGCCAGGTCATCTCGGCCTTCCGAAAAGCCCTGCGCATCGCCTCGAAGTCCTCGTCGCTGTCCTCGACCACCAGAATCGATCCACCCGCGTCCATGCCTCCACTCCCCCTCAAGACCCCAGAGTGAAATAGAACGTCGAGCCCGCGCCGACGTCGGACTCAATCCATATGCTGCCGCCGTGCCGCTCGACGATCTTCTTGGAGATGGTCAGCCCCGCGCCGGTGCCGCCGCCGAAGACCTCTCGGCCGTGCAGACGCTTGAACAGGCGGAAGATGGCGTGGCGGTGCTTCTCGGGGATGCCTATACCGTTGTCGCGGACGTACAGCACCGAAGTATTCGGGAGTGCCTCGGCGTCCGCGCCTGGTAGGACGACGGGGTCGGCATAGCCGATCTCGACCCGCATCTCGGGCTTGTTATTGTATTTGATGGCGTTGGCGATCAGGTTGGCGTAAATCTCGCCGACCTGCACGCGGTCGCAACGCACCGTTGGCAGGGGGCGGGGGACCTGGATCTTGGCGCCAGTCTCCTCCAAACGGGGGCGAAGCCCTTCCAGGACCTCGCCAACGAGCTCGTTGAGGTCGACCTCGCGAAAGGACAGGCCGACCCGGCCCAGTTGCGAGTAGCGCAGGAGCGACTCGATGAGGTCTTCCATCCGGCGGGTCAGCCGGACCATCGTCTGGAGTTTGAGCACGGCCTCGGCGTCGAGTTGCTCGCCGTAGTCCTCGACCAGGAACGTGGCGTAGTTGTGGATGCCACGCAGGGGTTCCTTCAGGTCGTGAGAGGCGACGTAGGCGAAGGCGTCGAGGTCGGTGTTGCTGCGTTCAAGTTCCTGGTTCAGCCGGGTGAGTTCCTCGGCGCGGCGGACGACCACGGCGATGATGGCGTCTCGCAAACCCCGGGCGGCCTCGACCTCGCAGTCGAGCCAGGGGAGGCTGCGGCGGTGGACGACCTCTTTCCACTTCTCGAAACTGGTGCGGGGGGACAGCCTCGCCCCGTCGCCGGAGACCGTGACGGCCTTGTTGGGGTCCCCCCCCCAGTCGACCGTGCGAATGACCTCGGGACGGAACCACAGGACGTAATGCCCCTGGGCCTTGGACGTGGAGATCGAGATGAGGCCGCTGACCACGTCCTTGTAGGCTTCGGCCTGGGGGTAGAGCCGCGAGAGGCTGTCGGTGTGGAAAACCTCGCCGTCGGCGTGCACTTTCAGCCAGCGGACCAGGTTGAGGACCGTGTCGCGGTCGGGGGCGGCGCCCAGGGTGGTGCAATCGCCGTCGAAGACGATGGCCGCCCCCTGAGCGGCGGTCAGGGCCAGGAGGTTGGGTTCGTGGCCGGTCAGCCCCTCGACCAGATCGGGCGCCTCGGCGATCCGTCTCATCAACTGCTCGCGGATGGTTCGCAGCCCCGCGCGATACTCGGCGTCCTGGTTCTCCTCCTTGACTCCAAGCTGGACCGAGACCAGCGTGCCCAGGAACTCGCAGGCGGCGCGGACCCGATAGGGGACGAAGCCGGGCCGGCCGTAGTTCATGCACGAGATCAGGCCCCAGAGACGTCCGTCCCTCATCAGGGAGATCGACATCGAGGCCGTCGCGCCCATGTTCTTCAGGTACTGGATGTGGACCGGCGAGACGCTGCGTAGGGTGGCATAGCTGAGGTCCAGCGGTCGTCCGCCGTCAGTGCCGGGCCCGGCCAGGATTGGCGAGGGGCGGTAGCCAACATCGGCGATCAAGCGCAGAGGGTTCAGTTCGTAGAGGCGTCGGGCCTGCTCGGGGATGTCCGAGGCCGGGAAGTGCAAGCCCATCAGGGGGTCGAGGCCCGCCTTGACGTCCTCGGCGTAGACCTCGCCGTTCCAGTGAGTGTCGAAGCGGTAGGTCGTGACGCGGTCGAAGCCGGTCAGGACGCGGACCTCGTTCGCGGCGACCTTGCAGAACTCACGCAGGTCGGTGGCGGCCTGGAGGCGACCCATCGCCCGGCGGATCTCTCGGGTATGGTCCTCGGGCTTGCCATCCTCCTCGGGAGGGCCGGGCTCCAGTTCCAGGATCAGGGCGCCGTCGACGTTGCGGTGGGCGATGCCGTCGAAGGGGCGACGGCGACCGGCCACGCCCGCGGCGATGACCAGGGGGTTGGCCTCCTTCAGGTCTTCACCGGTCAGGGTCGCTCGCAGAGCTGGCCAACGGGCCGGGTCGATCAGCCCTTCCAGCCCCCGGCCCAGCAGGTCCGCCGGGGCGACTCCCAGGTGGTCCTCGGCGTTGTCGCTGACGCGGAGGATCTCCAGACCCGGGCCGCCCAACGCCAGCAGGACGCCGTGGGGCTGAATGTGGCCGGGGATGTGGATCGGCTCGCGGTCGCAGTTGGTCAGGTCCACCGTGGGAGTGACGACGGCGGCGGTCGTTTCGTCCCGGGGTCGCGACATTGTGGAGAATGTCCCTCGGCGGGGGTGGCCGACCGGGGCCGAGGTCCGGACCGTCCACGCCGGGGGAGCGTGGGTTGGCGGATTCGGACGCGGAGGCCGGGGCACGCAAGGCGAGGGCGGAAGCCATCAAGCTCGCTCATCATTGGCCCCGGCCACCGGGACTGTCAAGCGAGGGAGCCTCACAGCCTCACATGAGGTGGGGCTTGCCCAGTTTGCGGCGGATGACCGAGAACTGACCGGCGTGCATCAGGGTGTGGTTGGCGGCCATCAGAAACGCCCCGCCCAGGTTCGGTACGTAGGCCGCCGGGGCTCCAATCGTCGGCTGGTCCAGGTCCTCGTCACTGAGTTTCGCCAGCGCCTCGAGGGTCACCCCGCGGACCTTGCCGAAGAGTTCGAGGTACCCGGCACTGGTCAAGAACCCTTCGGGGCCCTCCTGCGAGGCGCCTTCCTTGCCGTGCCGTTCGAGGAACCCCGGGGGCAGTTCGGGGTAGGGGGTTTCGGGCAGTTGCGACTGGATCAAATACAGGTCGCCGCCGATGACGTTGCCAATCTGCCAGGCCGCGTGGTTGGCCCCCGGCACCGGACGGACCAGCAGGTCGGCGTCGGAGAAGTCGCTGACGAACCACTCCAGCAGGTGCGTGTTCGAATCCAGAGTGGCCTTGATCGCCTCGGTCGCCTTCATGCGCATTCCTCCCCCGCTCCCCAATCGGCCGCCGTCCCCCGGCGGCTCTCCGCCCCGGAGTGATACCCCGCGACCTTGCCGATTGCCAGACCCTGGCGGGGCGGTTGACTCGCCACGTCCTCGACTGGAGGCTGGCGATGGGTCCTCCGTTTTGCCAATCTCGGGGCCGGCACCGGGTGGACCGGGCCGCCCCCATCCCCTCTTCCTCGCCTCCGAGATTCTCCCATGACGATCCGCCCCGTGGCCGGCCTCGGCCTGCTCCTGATCCTGCCGCTGCTCCTGGTCCCGGCCCGCGCCGCCGATCCTCGCGCCGGCACCGCGCCCCCCGGGCCGATCCACTTCCGCCCCGAAAAAGGCGACTTTGGCGACCCGATCCCCTTCCACCACGGCGACGATTACCACGTCTTCTACCTGATCGGCGGTTACGGACGGGTCAACTGGGAGCACATCGTCTCCCGCAACCTCCGCGACTGGAAACAACTGCCCACCGCCCTGAAGCCCGACGGCGCTCCGGACAGTCCCGATGGCGAGGTGATGTTCACCGGCTGCGTCATGGAGCATGACGGCACCTATCACGCCTATTACACCGGTCACAACTCCCGCAACCCCAAGGGGCTAGAGTTCGTGATGCACGCCACCAGCCCCGACGCGATCACCTGGACCAAGATCCCCGGCGACATCTTCGGGCCCGACGGCGTCGTCTATAACAATGACAAGGACGCCGACTTCCGCGACCCGTTCGTCTTCCGGGATGACGCCGGCAATCGCTGGCTGATGGCCCTTTGCGCCCGGACCAAGGGCGGCAAGAAGCCCGTGACGGGGCTGTACAGTTCGACCGACCTGGTCCACTGGAAGGCCGAGCCCCCGCTGGCCGTCGACTACCCGGCCTCGGCCGAGTGCCCCGACGTGTTCCCGATCGGCGACCGCTGGTTCATCGTCACCTCCCCCAGCACCGATGTCGTGGTCGCCCGCTCGTCGCCGACGCTCCAGGGGTCGTACTCGCCGGTGACGGCGGCCTCGGCCATCGACACGCCGATTTTGTACGCCGCCAAGCGCCAGTTCGACGGCAAGCGGCATGTCCTGACCGGCTGGTTGCGCGACCTGGAGGGGGGCAAGGATGGCGGCAAGCGGCTCTGGGGAGGGGTGCAGTCGCTGCCCCGGGAGATGTTCGCCGGGCCCGACGGCCAACTGCTTTCTCGGCCGGTGCCCGAGGTCCGCGAGCCGTTCCGCAAGGCGGTGCTGGACCTGGCCGCCAAGCCCGAACCCCGAGCCGTCGGCGAGGCCACGTGGCATTACCGGGACGGACACCTTGTCGCCCAGGCCGCCGGCAGCCCCGCCCTCGCCCGGTTCGACGCGCCAGCCAACTATCAACTGTCGATGAAGGTGAAGCTGACCCCCGAGGCCACCTTCGCCCTCGACCTGCGTCAGCAAGCGGCCGACGCCGAGCATTACCGACTGGAGTTGCGACCCTCGAAGCACGAGGTCACGATGTCCGGCCCGGGGTTCGACTACCCCCGCCCCGTGAACCTGGACGCCAGCCGGGAAATCGCCATTGAGGCGTTCGTGCAGGGCAGCGTCATCGAGTGCTTCGTCGACGGCTCCCACGCCTTCAGCACCCGGGCATACAACTTGCTCTCGGGGTCGCTGGGCCTGTCAGTGGCCAACGGCACCGCCGAGGTGACTGAACTGGTCGTCCGCGTTTCCGACTCCGAGGCGCCGGCCGGTCGTTGACCCCTCTCCTCGACGGACTGGGGGAGCCCCTTCTCCCCCGGTTCAATAAAACTCCAGAATGTGTTCGCCGTCGTGCTCGGGATTGCCGATGAGTCGCCAGTTCTTGGGGTCCACCACGAAGTCGAGCGCCTCCAGAGGAATTTGGCCGATCAAGACCGGACAATCGTCGGGCAACTCCGAAACATCGCTGAAGCACTCGCGTCCCTGGATGGTCAGCCGGACCGCGCCGAAGACCCGCAGCATCACCGGGCCGGCGGACGTGCGTGCCCTTCTCGTTCGCAGCGGTTCCAAACCTAAATCCTGAATCATACGTCCGGGGAGTCCGAGACCCGTCGCGCCGGTATCGGCAAGGGCGTCATCGACCACGATCGCCCGGACCTTCTCGACCTGGGATTGCCCCCGCCTGGCGACGTGAAGGTCTTCGAGATTCTCGACTTTCGCCGTCACCAACACCTGGCCCATCAGTTCGGTCCCCATAAAATTGGCCTCCGAGGCATTATGTCGGTCGAAAGCATTCCCAGATTTCCCCGTTCCATCTTAAGGACGGACGCTCAGGGCCGTCGAGGCCCCGGCGAGGCGAGGGCCGCTTGGCAAGGGGCGGCGGGGGCCCTTATAATCGCGGCCTTCGACGCTCAGGAGCCGCGCGGGGAAGATCCCGTCGCGGATCTTGGCAGCGGGTCGGAGTTCCCTCCCCGACCGAGACCCAAGAACGACCCCCATCCCGTTGAGGGAGAGGCGAACCGATGGCCACCGACACCGCCACGATGACCCCGACGAAGTACATGGGCGCCACCGCCCTGTTCGGCCGAGGGCTGACGCCCGGCAAGCTCCGGGGGCTTCAGCGGATCAGCAACGCCGACGGCACGCTGACGATGCTGGCCCTGGACCAGAATAGCTCGATGATCGACATGGCCCAGAAAGCCCTCAAGGGCAAAGGGCAGGACCGCGAGCCGACCTATGAGGAGATCGTCGAGGCCAAGGTCGACATGGCCCGCGCGATGTCGCCGGCCGCCTCGGCGGTCCTGATCGATTCGTACTATGGCGTCCTGCCCGCCGTGGCCACCGGCGCCATCGGGCCTCACAAAGGGTTACTCGTCCGCGTCGAGAAGTCGGGCAGCCCCAAGAACAAGGTCGGCGGCCCGATGGGCGAGATCGAGGCCGGCTGGTCGGTGGAGAAGATCAAGCTCATCGGCGCCGACGCCGTCAAGCTGCTGGCCCCCTTCGAGCCGGGCGAACTCCTTTCGGCCGAGCACCAGTTCGCCCTGATCCAGCACGTCTATGAGGAGTGCAAGAAGAACGACATCCTGTTCCTGCTGGAGCCGGTCGCCTTCCCCTTCGGCAACGAAAAGAAGACCGACGCCGAATACGTCGCCCGCAAGGCCGAAACGGTCATCGAGAGCGCCCGGCAGCTCAGCGAGTATTGCGACATCTACAAGGCCGAGTTCCCCGGCACCCTCGGCGTCGACTCCGAGGACCAGCTTCGCGACAACCTGCACGCGCTGTCCGAGGCGAGCGTCCGGCCCTGGGTCCTCTTGTCGGCCGGCGTCGACTACGACGACTATTACAAGCAGGTCCGCCTGGCGATGGAATGCGGCTGCTCGGGGGTGCTGGGCGGCCGGGCCTTCTGGAAGGAGTATTTCCTGAAGGATGGCGCCGCGGCCCGCACCGAGTTCGCCGCGACCGAGGGGCTGAAGCGCGGTGACCGAGGTGGGCAAACTGGTCGCCGCCCACGGCACCCCCTGGTTCGCCAAATACGGCCTGTCGCCCGAGGACCTCAACGACGGTCCGCGCCGCCGAGGGCTGGCACGCCCGCTACGCCCCCTGGGCCAAGGCCGCGGGTGGTGCGGGCGGCCACGTTGTCCGGGCTGGCGAAGTCTACTGAGAACGTGGCGTTCGGTCGGTCGTCCCGCTCCCGCCGACCCATCAGAGGGTCAGCGGGGAACGGGCAAGGCTCGGCCGTTGGGCACTGAGTCAGGGGAACGTCAGGGGAACGTCGGCCGAGCCGGTGGACACGTCGACCGGCTTACGGTTGCGCATGCCGAGTTTGGCCGCCTTGGCCTCGGCTCCCTCGATCGTGACCGTGTTCTCGCCGATCAGCGTCGTCGCGGTGTAGGTGCCGTCGGGAGCGATCGTGGCCCGTCTCGGCGGCGCATCGGGCCGCTTGACGTTGGATGGGTCGAAGACGAGTTCGCCGCCGGTGGCCGGCTTGCCGTTAAGGGTCACGCTGCCCTTGAAGGTCGCCTCCGAGCTTGAGCCGGAAACGGGGACCGAGCCGTCCGGGGCGCAACCCCAGGCCAAAAGCGCCGTCGCGACCGCCGCCGCGAAGCGCCGTTGTCGTGAAACCGTCATTGTTGGAGTCCTGAGTCGCTCGGGTTGAACAGGGGTCCGGTCGCCGTCGTGGGCGGGGGCGACCGTCCCCGTCGTCCTGCCTTGATTAATAATCGCTTTGGCGAGACGACCTCGCCATTGGCGATGGTGCCCAGCCCCCACCACACTTGAAGGTTGACCGAGCTTTTTGATCACACGAGTCGAGCCGTCGGCGAACAGCACGTTGACCCCGCCGGGGTGGCGGCTGGTCGGCGGCAAGGCTCCCTGGGGGTGGTGATTGTCGGTATTTGGTGTTGTCCAGAGTGCCGTAGACGCAACTCTGGCTGTTGGGCGGCATGACGTGATTGTAGCAAGTGGACCCACCCCAGCATGACCTGGGTTCCACAGGCCCCCCGGGCACCGAGGCCGTGGACATCGTCGAGGTGGGCAGCAGGGCCTTGCAGGCCGCGTTGTAAAGCACGGGGCCGACGTCCGAGTCGGTCGGTCTGCGCCAACTGGAGCAGGTTGGACGAGGGGGTCAGGGGGTCGGCGCCGGTGGGGATGTCGGGAAGGCTCCCATTGCCGATGCCCTTTGACCCGTTCGCTGATGGCCGCGGTCTGGCTGGTGCCGTCGATGAAGTCGCGCAGCCCAGTGATTTTCGAGTGGCCGATGCAGTTGAAGGGCCCGTTGCTGGTGTAGGAGTAGCGAAACGGTTTGGTGCCCCAGTTGACCGCGTAGTTGACGTGTCCCTGGGCGTTGGTGACGCGGGTCGATGTCGCTGGGGCAAAGGAAGGCGTTGACCGTGGTGCGAATCCCGGTGGAGTTGACGCCGTTGGGGTCGCAGGAATCGCCGGTGATGGCGAAATTCAGGGTGTCGTAAACCTGACGCTGCTCCATGTAGGGCAGCATCATGCTGAGGGCCGACCACTGCTGCCAGCCGTAGACCATGTCGATCACCCCCGGCGGCAGGCTTCCGGCGGTGTCGTGATAGTTGTGCAGGGCCAGGCCCAACTGCTTGAGGTTGTTGATGCACTGAGCACGTCGAGCCGCCTCGCGGGCCGCCTGCACCGCGGGCAGCAACAGACCAATCAGCACCCCGATGATGGCGATGACGACCAGCAACTCAATGAGCGTGAAACCGCGACGGACGCGTGGTCTCATGGGGAGGACTCCTGAAATCGCCGAACCGCGGAGAAGTGAACACCCCCTTTGAGCCAGGAGGTGCCTCCTGACCTTACCCGGACGGTGAGGCTTTGAAAAGCGTGGACGGGCAGCGCGACCCATTTTCAAGATCGACCTCTCCCACCCGGAGAATCCCAGGAGTCGGGCGGGAGAGGCGGGATCAATGACCCGTGAAGCTCCGACGATCCTTGTCGCTCTTCATCGGCAGACGAGGCTTGAGGCGCTTGGGCTTGATGGCCTTGAGTCGTTCCGAAGGGCCCTGGTACTGGGGGCGGAGACCTTCCTTGGCGCTGACCAGTTGCATCTGGTCGGGGTGATGATCTGCCCCTCTCCGGTGCGCAGGTTATAGCGGTAGGCGGTCGCCGGCGTTGGCGGTCCGGGTATCGCCTATGGTCTTCTGCTGGCTGAAGGCGACGCGGTTGCCAGGCCGGCAGAGGGCGAAGGCCAGGTCGGATTGGGAATCGTAGCGGACGTAGTCGCCGTAGATGATACTCCCTTGGTGGCGGACAGTGGCGTCCCCCTCAGCGTCCAGCAAGGAGCGGGCCTTGGCCTTCGAGCCGACCGGCGGGGCTTGCGACTCGACGATCAGCGAGGGACGGCTCGGGTCGGGGTTGCGGGCGGTCAGGTCCATGCGGTCGGGCAGGGGGGCCTTGTCGGAGTCGAGGGTCGCGTCCAGGTTCGGCACCGGCCGCGGAGGACTTCCACGCCTCCGTAGAATTGGGCCTCGCGACGACCCGCGCGGGTGGGAGAGTCGCCGGCCTTGCCGCTTGTCTCGACGAAGCGACCTTCCATGCG